>NZ_FMXR01000031.1 GCF_900104415.1 Eubacterium oxidoreducens
ATTCAATATCATATGTATCGCTTACCCCAAGTTTCAGTTTTAATTCCTCAATAAACATAAGGATGTTCTTATAGTCTGGCGTTACCTGGATGTTTGCAAAAACACGATCCTCTGCTCCGATTACCGGCTCCATTGCACATAAAGTATAGTTTGTACTATGGACATCCATACCGATTTTGATTATTCTATTCATAGGTGACCTCCTTTTGTATGCGGTAATCCCTGTTACCATTTGTCTTTCTCGACTTGTAGTATACAGGTAAATCCACGTTGCTACAAATGTGAGGTCACTTCATATTATCTATTGGAAGCTGGTTATCGTATTGGTTGTATTGTTGTTGGTACAGGCAGTTTGCGATCTGGCATTGCCAAATTATACATCGGCAATTATTGATACGGGAATTCAAAATAGCGGTGTAGAGCATATTCTGGCGGAGCGATATACGGCAGAAGATTATGCGAAGACACAGCTTTTTATGACAGAAAAAGAAAAAGAAGAATTCAGTTCGGTATACCGCTTAGACGGTGAATATTATGTCTTAAACACGGAGGATGATGAACAATTAGAAGCGCTTGATGAAGAACTTCTGGTTCCGATTATTTTGGTGTATCAGATGTCGCAGATGGACGAGGAGCAGCTAAGTGCTTATGCAGATCTAACACTTGATGATGCCACCCTAGAGACGATTCGAAACTCTGCGCAGCAGACAGTTGATTCTATGGGAAGTAAGACGGCAATGGCGACAGGTGTAGCCTATGCACTCGAGTGCGATAAGGCGGCAGGCGTTGATGTAGATGCGATTCAAAAGGCGTATTTGTGGGATATCGGCTTGCGAATGATCATTATGGCACTCATTATGGGTGTGGCAACAATCTGTGTGGTATATGTGGCATCTAGAATTGGAGCGGGAATTGGACGAGATCTTCGTTCAAAAGTATTCCAAAATGTTGTGAAATTCTCGAATAAGGAGATTGATCAGTTCTCGACGGCATCACTTATCACAAGAAGTACTAACGATGTGCAGCAGATTCAGCTTGTGAGTACAATGCTATTGAGAATGGTTGCCTATGCACCAATCCTTGGAATCGGCGGTATCATCATGGTTGTTGGAACCGGTGCGCATATGGGCTGGGTGATTGTTCTGGCAATTGTTGTCATTATGGGATTTGTATTTAGTCTCATGTCAATCGCAATGCCGAAGTTTAAGATCATGCAGTCGCTTGTGGATCGGGTGAACCTAGTCGCAAGGGAAATTCTTACAGGGCTTTCGGTAATTCGTGCGTTTAAGCGTGAAGATAAGGAAGAACAGCGATTTGATGAAGCCAATCAGGAATTAAAGAAGGTGACTTTGTTTACGAATAGAGTTATGACATTCATGATGCCGACAATGATGGTGATTATGTATGGATTAAGCGTACTTATTGTTTGGGTTGCATCGCACAGAATTGACGATGGAATTATGCAGGTTGGTTCAATGACGGCATTTATCACGTATTCTATGATGATTGTTATGTCCTTTATGATTTTGACAATGCTTTCCATCATGTTGCCAAGAGCAGGAGTTGCAGCAGATCGAATTGCAGAAGTGATTGCCGTTGAGCCAACAATAGACAGTCCTGCTAAGCCGGCCAGACGAAGTGAAAAGAAGGGCGTCTTACGATTCGAAGATGTATCATTTCGCTATCCGGATGCCCCGGACAATGTGATCGAACATATTTCATTTACCGCAAGGCCGGGGACAACATCTGCGATTGTAGGAAGTACGGGAGCCGGTAAGTCGGCGCTGGTAAGTCTCATTCCGAGATTGTACGACATTACAGAAGGTGCGATAACACTTGATGGAGTAGATATTCGTCAAATGGATATCAAAGAACTTCGTGAAGCAATTGGTTATGTGCCGCAAAAGGGTGTGTTGTTTTCCGGAACCATTGCATCCAATATCCGATTTGGAAACAGTGAAGCCGATGATGACAGGATGCGTCTGGCAGCACGGATTGCGCAGGCAGAAGAATTTATCGAAGAAAAAGAAGAGCGTTATGATAGCCCGATTGCACAGGGCGGCAGTAATGTATCCGGTGGACAAAAGCAAAGGCTTTCCATTGCAAGAGCGATTGCCAAAAATCCGGAAATCTTTGTTTTTGATGACAGCTTCTCGGCGCTCGATCTTAAGACGGATGCGGCGCTTCGAAAAGCTCTTCATGAGCATGTTACGGATAAAACGGTTGTCATCGTTGCACAGCGAATCAGTACGATTCTTCATGCAGAGCAGATTATCGTCATGGATGAGGGGCATATTGTCGGACAGGGAACACATGAAGAACTGCTTAAAAACTGTGATACTTATTATGAAATAGCGAAATCGCAATTGTCAGAAAAAGAATTGGGACAGGTACGAAGAAAGGAGGAAGACTAGGATGAAGGAAGACTTAAAGAAAGTACAAAAGAAACGTTCCTTAGGTGGACCTCCGGGAGGAAATATCGGAAATGTTGAAAAGGCAAAGGACTTTAAAGGCTCGCTCGGTAAATTGTTAAAGTATATGGGCAAGTTCAAAGTGGCGCTTGTATTTGTTATTATTTTTGCTGCAGGTTCTACCGTCTTAAATGTATTTGGACCTAAGACACTTGGAAAGGCAACAACAGAACTTGCTTCGGGATTAATGGCAAAAATCTATGGAACCGGTTCAATAGACTTTGGTGCGATTGGGAAAATACTGTTATTGGTGCTTGGACTTTATATCTGTGGAGCGATTTTGAACCTCATCCAGGGATGGATTATGACGGGAATCTCGCAAAAAGTAGCCTATAATCTTCGAAGAGATATCTCAAAAAAAATCAACCGCATGCCAATGAAATATTTTGAAAGTAATACTTATGGTGAAGTGCTTTCAAGAATTACGAATGATGTAGACACCCTCGGAATGAGCTTAAACCAAAGTGTTACAATGCTGATTACTTCCCTGGCAACCATCATCGGTGTTGTGGTAATGATGCTTAGTATTTCACCAATTATGACCTTGATTGCACTGGTGATTTTGGTGATATCCTTCCTGATTATCGGTTTTGTAGTAAAGTACTCACAAAAATATTTTAAGCAGCAGCAAGACTACCTCGGTCATGTAAATGGTCAGGTGGAAGAAGTATATGCAGGGCATCTGATTATAAAGGCATTTAACAAAGAAGAAGATGTGATAACGGAGTTTAACGAGCAAAATGATAATCTTTATGAATCGGCAGTGAAATCTCAATTCTTTTCCGGCATGATGCAACCGGTAATGATGTTTATTGGAAATCTTGGTTATGTGGCAGTTGCAATATCCGGCGGATTTTTGGCAATAAAGGGTGTGATTACAATTGGTGATATTCAGGCCTTCGTTCAATACGTCAAAAACTTTACACAGCCGATTACGCAGGTGGCGCAGGTACTGTCGCAGATTCAGTCTATGACGGCAGCTGCAGAGCGTGTCTTCGAGTTCTTAGAAGAAGAGGAAGAAGAACAGATTATAGACAATCCGGTCAGTGTAGAAGGCGTTGAAGGATATGTGGGTTTTGATCATGTACGGTTTGGTTATAAGGAAAATCAGACGGTGATTAAGGACTTTAGTGTACATGTTAAGCCTGGACAAAAGATTGCGATTGTCGGTCCGACAGGAGCCGGAAAGACGACCATTGTAAAGCTGCTTATGCGTTTTTATGATGTGAATGATGGCGCTGTCAACTTAGATGGCCATAACCTGAAAGAATATAACAGACGTGAACTTCGAGATGCATTTGGTATGGTACTTCAAGATACCTGGCTGTTTAAGGGAACGATTATGGAGAATATTCGCTATGGACGATTAGAAGCGACAGATGAGGAAGTAATTGCGGCAGCCAAGGCGGCTCATGCGGATCACTTTATCAGAACACTTCCGGGTGGTTATGATATGGAACTGAACGAAGACGCAACCAATGTTTCGCAGGGACAAAAGCAGTTACTTACGATTGCGCGTGCAATACTTGCGGACAATCGTGTACTCATTTTGGATGAGGCAACGTCATCGGTCGATACCAGAACAGAAGAACTGATTCAAAGTGCGATGGATCGATTGATGGAAGGCAGAACAAGTTTTGTCATTGCACACCGCTTGTCAACGATTAAAAATGCAGACCAGATTCTGGTGATGCAAGAAGGTGACATTGTGGAGCAGGGAAGTCATGAAGAACTTCTTAAGGCCGATGGGTTCTATGCAGATTTATATAATTCACAGTTTGAAGAGGCTGTATAAAAAAGAGAAGGAAAATGTGGATGTACACATTTTCCTTCTTTGATTGTGCGCCTAGCGGCGCACGTTTCTAACGGGTTCAAGTCCCGAATCCGCCCGGTAGTGGGAAGGATATAGCCGAAGGCAAGGGTGTCCGCCGCGAGGTGGAATCTGAAGGAAGCTGGATGTGGGGAACACACTAACCCACGGGCAAATCTCTGGTCTGACGAACAGAAATCTCATACGAGGTTATGCATGAGGGTAAGGCTGCAATCCAAGTCGAAGCCCAATAACTACACGGAATCATGCATGATAAATGAGGCAGATGGATGGAGAGGAAGAAACGTGTGGTACCTAGGGAGGTCTGTGTGAAATGCTCTGAAAGGAGTAACCACCGTACAAGGAAACGAGGCGGT
>NZ_FMXR01000029.1 GCF_900104415.1 Eubacterium oxidoreducens
TGATAATCAAGCAGAAATCAGCAACAAAGTGCAGATTTCTGCCCAATATAACAAGTAAATAGTGCTGACGGTATCTGGGAGGAGCCAATATGACAAGACGGTTCGAGCCAACTGCGTTCTCCCTATGTGCGCACGGGAAACCGTGATCCACGATAATAGATAGCAGGGCTCTCGGCGGACCATTAGCCTGTTGGTAACCAATCCACGAATAACAGAGTGGCTACATGCCGGAGACTGTTAAACTGGCTCTTTCCAGATGCTGTCAGACAATAACAAATGTGACAATTATCAGGTGGAAAGTTTGTTGAGGCTTTCCTGCTTGACAAAGGTCACTTCATAACAGGGATCATTACGATATATCTGTTTTGAAATTAAATGCTGTTTGTAAGCATGTTTATTTTATCTTGTCACATGATATCAAAATGAGTCCGAATTATTTAAAACGACATGGATATGATCCGCAGATTAAGGAACACATTTTGTTCGTTAAGGGAGCTGAGCAATATCAGGTTGGAGAGTGTGCGATTATGACGCTGCCTTCGACAGACTGTGGGGTCGCTTTTGTGGTTTGTTGTGAAGGAAAGCGAATTTATCACGGCGGTGACTTGAACTGGTGGACGTGGCCGGATGATTCGACTAAAGAGCGTGAGGAGATGGCGTTAAAATATAAGACGTATTTAAAACCGGTAGAAGGTGTTTTGTTTGATGTTGCTTTTGTGCCATTTGATTTTCGAATTGGGGAGGCATCTACCTGGGGAATGCGTTATTTTCTTGAAATTGCAAGTGCCAGGCATCTGTTTCCGATGCATTTTTGGAGACGGTATGAAGTGCTTAAGGATATGAAGCGAACATATGATTTTTACTGGTCGAACGCAGTAGTGCATGAGATTACGAAAGAAAATGAATCTTTTGTTTTGTAATCGTCATTATTGAAAACGCCGGCTTCGTATGATATTCTAGAGATTGCGGATATAAAAGAAACGATGGAGGATACATCATCATGAAAAGTTATGGAGTAAATGAACTTCGTAAGATGTTTTTGGATTTTTTTGAAAGTAAAGGTCATTTGGTGGAAAGCAGTTATTCGCTTATTCCCCATAATGATAAATCACTTTTATTGATTAATGCGGGAATGGCTCCGCTCAAACCATATTTTACAGGACAGGAAATTCCACCAAAGACACGTATGGCAACCTGCCAAAAATGCGTGCGTACCGGAGATATTGAAAATGTTGGTAAGACAGCGCGTCACTTAACATTTTTTGAAATGCTTGGTAATTTCTCTTTTGGAGATTATTTTAAAGAAGAAGCACTTACCTGGTCGTGGGAATTTTTAACAAAGGTAGTAGGATTAGAAGAAGATCGTCTGTATCCGTCTATTTATGGCGAAGATGAAGAAGCTTTTGAGATTTGGACCAAAAAAATTAAAGTTCCTGCTGAAAAGATTACCCGTTTTTACAGAGATCCTGAAACAGGAGAATGTGATAATTTTTGGGAACATGGGGCAGGACCTTGCGGCCCGTGTTCGGAAATTTATTATGACAGAGGGGAAAAATACGGATGTAAAGATCCAAATTGTAAAGTTGGTTGCGAATGCGATCGTTTTATGGAAGTTTGGAACAATGTATTTACACAATTTGAAGGCGATGGCAAGGGTGGATATGAAGAGCTTGCACAAAAGAATATTGATACCGGTATGGGCCTTGAACGTCTCGCTGTAGTCGTACAGGATGTAGATTCTGTTTTTGACGTTGATACAATGAAGGCAATTCGTGATGCAATCTGTAAGATGGCGGGTAAAACCTATCAGACAGATGCCATGGATGATGTATCCATCCGACTGATTACGGATCATATTCGTTCGTCAACATTTTTGATTTCCGACGGTGTTATGCCATCAAATGAAGGCAGAGGCTATGTGCTTCGTCGTCTGATTCGTCGTGCGGCAAGACATGGAAGATTACTTGGAATTGACGGAACATTCCTTGCGAAACTTTCGGAGACGGTTATTAATGAATCGAAAGACGGATATCCGGAACTAGATGAAAAGAAAGAATTTATCTTCAAGGTATTAACACAGGAAGAAGAAAAGTTTAATAAAACAATTGACCAGGGTCTTGAAATCTTAAAGGGCATGCAAGATGACATGAAAAAGGAAGGCACAAAAACGCTTTCCGGTGAGCATGCATTTAAACTTTATGATACTTATGGATTTCCAATCGACCTTACGGAAGAGATTTTAGAAGAAGCCGGTATGACTGTGGACATGGATGGATTTACGGCATGTATGGAACAGCAAAGACAAAAAGCCCGTAGTGCCCGTAAAGAAACAAACTATATGGGAGCAGATGCAACTGTATATGAACAGCTTGATACTTCTTTGACATCAGAATTTGACGGTTATACTTCTTTAGTGCATGAAGCTAAGGTACTTGCACTTACAACAGAAGAGGAAGTGGTTGAAGCACTTTCGGACGGAGATCAGGGTACGATTATTGTTGATAAAACTCCGTTTTATGCGACTATGGGCGGTCAAAATGCGGATACCGGTATTATCGAAACAAAAGATGGTCGTTTTGAAGTTGTAGATACCGTGAAACTCGTCGGAGGTAAGATTGGACATGTCGGACGCATGCTTTCGGGTATGATAAAGACATCTGATAAGGTAACTTTAAAGGTAGATGCTAAAAAACGTGCGTTAACAGCAAGAAACCACACCGCAACGCATCTTCTGCAAAAAGCACTTCGTGAAGTATTAGGTTCACATGTAGAGCAGGCTGGTTCTGATGTAAATGAAGAAAGACTTCGTTTTGACTTTTCTCATTTTCAGGCAATGACAGACGAAGAAATCAAGAAAGTGGAAGAAATTGTTAATGATAAGATTGCAGCTTCCATTGATGTTGTGACGCAGGTTATGAGTTTGGATGAAGCCAAAAAGACCGGTGCAATGGCATTGTTTGGAGAAAAATACGGTGAAGAAGTCCGTGTGGTAAAGGTAGAGGATTTTTCTATCGAGTTATGTGGTGGTACTCATGTGGCCAATACGGCGGAAATCAGCGCTTTTAAGATTATTTCTGAAAGTGGAGTGGCTGCCGGTGTTCGTCGTATCGAAGCACTTACTTCGGAAGCTTTATTAGCATATTATGCGCAACTTGAAGAGAAGTTAAATGAGGCTGCGAAACTACTTAAGACAAATCCGTCAGATCTGTTAGAGCGTATTTCGCATCTGCTTGAGGAACACAAAGCACTTCAAAGTGAAGTGGAATCCTTAAAGAGCAAAGCTGCTCAGGATTCTATTGGAGATGTGGATAGCCAGATTCAGGAAGTAAAAGGATTTAAACTGCTTGCTCTTGGTGTAGAAGGTGTTGATATGAATGGCCTTCGCGATCTTGGCGATCAGATGAAAGCAAAGATTGGAAGTGGTATGGTAGTGCTTGCATCTTCCAATGATGGCAAGGTGAATCTGATTGTTATGGCCACCGATGATGCTATGAAAGCAGGGGCTCATGCAGGCAATCTTGTTAAGGCAATTGCTTCTAAAGTTGGCGGCGGCGGTGGCGGTCGTCCGAACATGGCACAGGCCGGAGGAAAGAACCCGGCAGGAATTCAGGATGCATTAAAAGAAGCTAAAATAGTAATGGAAGAGCAGCTTTCTTAGAAAAAATCACAGTTTTTTGCGAAAATTAGTTGACTATTCGCAGATTTCTGTTATAATACATGATAGTGCAATTATATTACCTTACAGTTGATTATGCACAATACGCAACTGGAGGGAGGTTAGGTGTGACATGTCAGAAGTAATCGTAAAAGAAAACGAGTCTTTAGATAGTGCTTTACGCAGATTCAAAAGAAGCTGTGCTAAGGCTGGTATCCAGCAGGAAATTCGTAAGAGAGAGCATTACGAGAAGCCATCAGTAAAGCGTAAGAAAAAATCTGAAGCTGCTAGGAAACGTAAATATAACTAGTAAAATATCAAAACGCGAAGATCAAGCAATTGATGTTCGCGTTTTTTTCCGCCATGATATCAATATAAAATTGGAAGGAGCTAATTATTTTGGCTGATTTAAGAAAGGAAATAGAAAGAAGAAGAACATTTGCCATAATATCTCATCCGGATGCAGGAAAAACGACTCTTACGGAAAAGTTCTTGCTGTATGGAGGAGCGATTAATTTGGCTGGTTCCGTAAAGGGAAAAGCGACTGCAAGACATGCGGTGTCGGATTGGATGGAAATTGAGAAGGAGCGTGGTATTTCTGTTACGTCCTCAGTTCTTCAATTTAATTATGATGGGTTTTGCATCAATATACTAGATACCCCGGGACATCAGGATTTCTCAGAAGATACTTACCGTACACTTATGGCAGCGGATTCTGCCGTTATGGTAATTGACGGTTCGAAAGGTGTAGAAGCCCAAACCCGTAAGCTTTTTAAGGTTTGCGTCATGCGGCATATTCCGATTTTTACTTTTATTAATAAGATGGATCGTGATGCCAATGATACATTTGATCTTTTAGATGAGATTGAAAAAGAGCTAGGAATCGCGACTTGTCCGATTAATTGGCCGATTGGTTCTGGAAAAGAGTTTAAGGGCGTTTATGATCGAAATACGCGTCAGGTATTACTGTTTTCTGACACTTTAAAAGGGACTAAGGAAGGCCATCAGGTTAGCTTGTCTATTGATGACCCAAAAATCGATGAATATATTACAGCTGAGCAAAAAGAAACGTTGTTTGAAGAGATTGAACTGATGGATGGAGCAAGTGCGGAATTTGATCAGGAATTGGTTTCGAAAGGTGAATTGTCACCGGTGTTTTTTGGATCGGCTTTGACTAATTTTGGTGTCGAGACTTTTTTGGAACATTTTTTGAAAATGACGACTTCTCCGCTGCCTAGAAAGGCGGATATAGGGCTTATTGATCCGTTTTCAGAAGACTTTTCAGCGTTTGTCTTTAAAATCCAGGCAAATATGAATAAGGCGCACAGAGACAGAATTGCGTTTATGCGTATTACTTCAGGCAGATTTGACGCCGGCATGGAGGTTATACATGTTCAGGGGAACAACAAAAAGCTTCGTCTTTCGCAACCACAGCAGATGATGGCACAAGATCGTAAGATTGTGGAAGAAGCATATGCAGGAGATATTATTGGCGTTTTTGATCCTGGAATTTTTTCTATTGGCGATACGATTTTAACCGGAAATCATAAATTTCAATTCGAAGGTATTCCAACCTTCGCACCAGAACATTTTGCTAAGGTTCGACAGGTTGATACCATGAAACGGAAACAATTTGTAAAAGGTATCAACCAGATTGCGCAAGAAGGTGCGATTCAGATTTTCCAAGAGTATAATACCGGGATGGAAGAAATTATCGTTGGTGTTGTAGGTGTCTTGCAGTTTGACGTTTTAAAGTACAGATTGGAGAACGAATATAACGTTGAAATACGTTTGGAAAATATGCCACATGAACACATTCGTTGGATTGAGAATAAAGAAATTGATTTAGATAAATTAAGTGGAACTTCAGATATGAAGAAAATTCAAGATCTAAAAGGGCGTCCATTGTTATTGTTTGTAAACGCATGGAGCGTAAATATGACAGTGGAACGAAATGAGGGCCTTGAATTATCTGAATTTGGAAGAGAATAAAGAGGGCTGTCGTAGGTGATACGACAGCTTTTTGTATCAAAAAAGTGATAAAAGATATTGCTTCGGTACGAATTATTGTGCTAAAAATTGGCTAAGATTTAAGGGAGAGGCGGGGGAAGATAAAAGGTTGGAGAAAAATAGTATTGTTTGTTACAAAATCATATGATAAGATAGCAATAACTTTTCTGATATTCAATTTATTTCAAATCCCCCCAAAAAAGACTATCGAACATATTTTCGGGAAAATGCTTGACAGTATATGTGAAGTGTAATATTATTTTAGCAAGAAGTCGAACATTAGTTTGTGTAAGGAGTAGAATTATGGCGAACGAAGATAAATTAAAAGCATTAGACAGTGCAATTGCACAGATTGAAAAAAATTATGGTAAAGGCTCGATTATGAAATTAGGTGATCAGAGCGCCAATATGAATATTGAAACAGTTCCTACTGGATCGTTAAGCTTGGACGTTGCTCTAGGGCTTGGAGGCGTGCCGAGAGGACGTATCATTGAAGTATATGGTCCGGAATCAAGCGGTAAAACAACGGTTGCACTTCATATGATAGCGGAAGTTCAAAAACGCGGTGGCATCGCCGGATTTATTGACGCAGAGCATGCATTAGATCCGGTTTATGCCAAGAATATCGGAGTGGATATTGATAATCTGTATATCTCTCAACCTGACAGTGGTGAACAAGCACTTGAAATTACAGAGACAATGGTTCGTTCAGGAGCTGTTGATATTGTGATTGTCGATTCGGTGGCTGCGCTTGTTCCTAAAGCCGAGATTGACGGAGAGATGGGAGATTCTCATATGGGACTTCAAGCACGACTGATGTCTCAGGCACTGAGAAAATTAACGGCTGTAATTAGTAAGTCGAATTGTATTTGTATTTTTATCAATCAGCTTCGTGAAAAGATTGGGGTTATGTTTGGTAATCCTGAGACTACAACCGGTGGACGTGCATTGAAATTCTATTCTTCAATCCGTATGGAAGTGCGTCGGGTTGAGACAATTAAAGTAAGTGGTGAGGTCGTTGGAAACCATACGAAAGTAAAAATTGTTAAAAACAAGGTTGCGCCACCTTTTAAAGAAGCAGAATTTGATATTATGTTTGGAAAAGGTATTTCACGGGAAGGAGATTTGCTTGATTTGGCGGTTAATATTGGAATCGTTAATAAATCAGGTGCTTGGTATGCTTATAATGATGAGAAGATCGGTCAGGGACGTGAAAATGCCAAGACCTATTTAAGAGAGAATCCGCAAATTTTTGAAGAAGTTGAACAAAAGGTTCGAGCAGCATATCATCTTGATGAAGGTTCACAAGAAGAAGCTGAGACTTTGGAAGAATAGATTTATGGAAATCATTCATGTTAAGAAAGAAAAAAAGGGAAAATATCTTATAGGATTAGAAAATGGTATTACTTTGCCGCTTTATCAAAAAGATTGTCCGCATATTAAGTTTGAAGAGGGGGCTGATATGGATGAAAGTACATATCGTCATCTGATTTTGGAAGTGCTGCGGATTCGCATCCAAAAACGAACGCTTTATTTATTGGAAAAGATGGATCGTACACAGGCACAGCTTCAAGAAAAACTTCGGCAAAATCATTATCCTGAAATGTTGATTGAACATGCGATTCAATATGCGATGTCTTTTCATTACATTGATGATGAGCGATATATTCAAACCTATATCAGACAGCACAAAGAAGCGAAGTCGAAACAAAGAATGCGTTATGATCTTTTGCAAAAAGGATGCGATAGACAGCTGGTGGATACTGTTTTTGAGCAAATAGAAGACTGGGAAGAAGAAAAGCAGATTTTTCGGTTGCTTAAAAAACGAAAATATAATCCTGAAAATTCTGACGAGGCTTCGAAAAGAAAGACATATCAATACTTACTTAGACGTGGATACAAAAACGAAGATGTGTTACGAGTGATGAAGAATATGTCGGATGAATCAGATTAACTCAGTCGGAGAAATCCCCCACCTCTAAGCGTTAGCGTAGGTGGGGGGATGACAAACTTAACTCAGTCGGGGTACAAGCTCCGACTGAGTTAAACGCTCCGCGAGGATGCGCACGGATTCGGACAGGAATTTGTCTGCTGAAGCAGCCCCGAATCCGGCGCGCAAGACTCGCGAGCGAGTCTTGACAAGTAAAAGGGAAATTTTGGAATTTGTCCGAAATTTCTCTTTTTCTTTGTGGTTCTATGTTCCTAGAATGCTTGACATAGTATATGTAAAAATATTATAATCAAGATGTTGTGATTATGACAAATATTGAGGATATAGAGTAATCTATTTTTGCAATAAATGTTTATATTGTACAATGAAAATTAAATAAAGGAGGTGCTCCTGTGATATACGTTGTTATAGGTGTTGTAATTGCGGCTGTTGTAACCGCATTTGTAACTGCTTTTGTAACGCGCTCGAAGCTCCAAAACGATGCGAATTCTACAATCGGGAATGCGGAGAATAAAGCTCGTCAGATTATTGATGATGCGGTAAAGACAGCGGAAGCTAAAAAGAGAGAATCTTCGCTTGAGATTAAGGAAGAGTCAATTAAGGCTAAGAATGATCTTGATAAGGAGATTAAAGAACGTAGATCCGAGATTTCACGAAGTGAGAGAAGAATCGAGCAAAAGGAATCCAATCTTGATAAGAAGATTGAAGGAATGGAGAAGCGTGAAGCTAGCTATAATGCGAAAGAAGAGCAGTTAAAGCGCAAAGAGCAGGAAGTAGAAAAACTTCATGCACAGCGTGTACAGGAACTTGAGAGAATCTCTGGTTTGACCTCCGAACAAGCAAAAGAATTTTTGCTGAAATCTGTTGAAGAAGATGTTAAATTAGACGCTGCAAAACTTGTAAAAGAACTTGAAGCAAAGGCAAAAGAGGAAGCAAGTAAGAAAGCAAGGGATTATGTAGTAACGGCTATTCAAAAATGTGCTGCAGATCATGTTGCTGAAACAACTATTTCTGTTGTTCAACTTCCTAGTGATGAGATGAAAGGACGAATTATTGGTAGAGAAGGTCGTAATATTCGAACCCTTGAAACTCTTACCGGTATTGATCTTATTATTGATGATACACCGGAAGCGGTGATTTTATCTGGATTTGATCCAATTCGTAGAGAAGTTGCCAGAATTGCTTTAGAGAAATTGATTGTTGACGGACGTATTCATCCGGCAAGAATTGAAGAAATGGTAGAAAAAGCTCAAAAAGAAGTAGAAAATATGATTCGTGAAGAAGGCGAAGCTGCTACTTTGGAAGTGGGCGTTCATGGTATTCATCCGGAACTTACAAGACTTCTTGGTAAGATGAAATTTAGAACAAGTTACGGACAAAATGCCTTAAAGCATTCGATTGAAGTTGCACAACTTTCCGGTCTTTTGGCTGCAGAAATTGGCGTGGATGTACGTATGGCTAAAAGAGCCGGACTGCTTCATGACATTGGTAAATCTGTGGATCATGAGATGGAAGGATCGCATATCCAATTAGGTGCCGAACTTTGTAAAAAATATAAAGAAAATCATACAGTTATTAATGCAGTAGAGTCACATCATGGTGATGTGGAACCAGAATCTTTGATTGCCTGTATTGTACAGGCTGCAGATACTATTTCTGCAGCTCGTCCGGGGGCGAGAAGGGAAACACTGGAAACTTATTCAAACAGACTTCAGCAGCTTGAAGAAATCACAAATGATTTCAAGGGCGTTGAAAAATCATTTGCTATTCAGGCAGGTAGAGAGATTCGAATCATGGTCGTTCCAGACCAGGTAAATGATGCCGAAATGGTACTCATGGCTCGTGATATTTCTAAGAGAATTGAAGATGAGCTTGATTATCCTGGACAAATTAAGGTGAACGTTATCCGTGAATCAAGAGTTGTTGATTATGCAAAATAATAAAAAGCTGTCACATTCGATGTGACAGCTTTTGTTATGTGCGCCTAGCGGCGCACGTTTCTAACGGGTTCAAGTCCCGAATCCGCCCGGTAGTGGGAAGGATATAGCCGAAGGCAAAAGGTGTCCATCGTGAGGTGGAATCTGAAGGAAGCCGGATGTGGGAACAGACTAACCATGGGCAAATCTCTGGTCTGACGTACAGAAATCTCATACGAGGTTATGCATGAGGGTAAGGCTGCAATCCAAGTCGAAGCCCAATAACTACACGGAATCATGCATGATAAATGAGGCAGATGGATGGAGAGGAAGAAACGTGTGGTACCTAGGGAGGTCTGTGTGAAATGCTCTGAAAGGAGTAACCACCGTACAAGGAAACGAGGCGGTGCTGAACATGCAGAAGTCAGCAGAGGTCATAGTAGGGATATGGACATGGAAACATGGACATGCTAACCGAAGGACTGAATCAGTAGGAGTCTTGAGTATAACCGAGAAAGGAGGAATGACCGTTTATGACAGAAAACATTGGAAATAATGGCTGTTCGCAAAGAGATAGTGCGGAACACGAAGGGTATGCGAAAGCGCTTAGGTCATTCAATCGGATATGGAAAGAAAGAGACAGTGCACAGCCGAAGCTCTTGGAAGCGATACTGTATAAAGATAACTTTAACAGAGCGTATAAAAGAGTTAAGGCAAACAAGGGAGCGCCAGGTATAGATGGTATGACCATTGAAGAGGCACTCCCGTACCTTAAGGAACATCAACAGGAGTTAACTGACCGTATTTACCGTGGTAAGTATACCCCATCGCCAGTCAGGCGAGTTGAGATTCCTAAGCCAGACGGTGGTATGCGTAAGCTTGGCATACCCACCGTGATAGACCGAACACTTCAGCAGGCAATAACTCAACAGTTAGTGCCAATCTATGAACCACTGTTTGCGGAAGGAAGCTACGGCTATCGCCCAAACAGAAGCGCAAAGGATGCTATACAGAAGGTAAAAGAATACGCAGAACAAGGTTACACTTTTGCGGTAGTCTTGGACTTATCAAAATATTTCGACACCTTGAATCATGAAATCCTTATCAATCTCCTCAGAAGGAATGTGAAGGATGAACGGGTAGTTCAACTAATAAAGCGTTATCTGAAAAGTGGGGTAATGGAAAATGGAGTGGTCATTGATACAGAGGAAGGTTCACCGCAAGGTGGGAACTTGTCTCCACTTCTTGCGAATATCTACCTCAATGAGTTC
>NZ_FMXR01000032.1 GCF_900104415.1 Eubacterium oxidoreducens
GTAACCGGTAAACCATCGGTACCTCGTAACTAGCATGTTCATTTGAGATAATTCCTGTAGTTAAACTTTATAGAGTCTATAGACTCCATATACTCTATAGAGTCCATATAGTCTATGAACTACGGGAGGTTATCAGATGAACAATCCAACAACAATTAAACAAAACATGCGACTTCAGAAATGGATTGCTGAAGTTGAAGCTTACAAATCTCGTCCGGCCGACATGACAGGCACTGAATGGCTTGAATTACACGGAATCAATCGTGCAACTTTTTACAGTCATCTTCGCAAGGTTCAAGCGCATTACCTTGATTCCTTGGAGCAAGTCACGGAAACACCGGCAGCAGAAACAAGTCATGCCCTAGTTACACAACCGGCTTTTGTCGAGTTGTCCCCTGCGGCGAGTTCAATTCCAGCAACTGCTTCTTCTGGAGTTGCTGCTATCCAGTGTGGCAATGCTCGCATCGAAATCTCTGAAGATATCTCTGAACAGTTTCTTTTGAAACTGATTGAGGTGGCCAGTCATGCTAAATGATACAACAGCCTTCAAAAAGGTTTACATTGCAACTGGATATACAGATTTACGCCAGGGCATTGATGGGCTTGCGTCTTGTGTGAAGACACACTTTCAACTTGATCCATTTGATAAAGACACTTTGTTTTTATTCTGTGGTCGTAAAGCAACCAAGATTAAAGGCCTTGTTTGGGAAGGTGATGGATTTCTCCTTCTGTACAAACGATTGGAAGTTGGTGCCTTTGCCTGGCCAAGAACTACCAGCGAAGCGCTCAGTATTACGGAAGAACAATACCGTAACCTAATGAGCGGCTTGTCTGTAGTTGCAAAACATCCGATTTCAGAACTTTCGGGTTCGAAAGAAATCGCATAGTTTTGTGTAAAACAGAGAATTTTTGCTACTGTTATCAAGAGATTAAAATCCTTGATTTTACGGGAAATAGAATGCTTTCTATCGCCTATATAGCAGCCATAACCCTCTGTAAATACCATTATCACGATTGAATAGCCTATTCATTAGGCTTTCATATATCAAACATGTGAAGCTTACATCTATAGGCACTTTGACGAATTGCGGAGTGCTTGTAATTCGCTAAAATACTGTGTTTTCGGTATAATAGTTCCATAAGAAATGGAGCTATTATGTCAGTAAGATTCACAGAAGAACAACTGAATAATCTCGATAAGGCGACACTGATACAGCTGTTTTTATCACTACAGGATCAGCTTGAATCTATTGATAACAAGATGCAGCTGATGTTGGAGCAGATGGCCGATATGAATCGCCATCGCTTTGGCCGTTCCTCTGAGAAATCTGAGTTATCCAACCAGATTTCCTTTACCATTGAGGATGGAGAAATCATCTTCAACGAGGCAGAGGCCATTGCCGAGGAATTCTATGACGAAGACGAACCAGAGCTTGTTACTACAACTCGCAAGAAGTCCAAAGGCAAAAAGGAAGAAGATATCAAAGGTCTTCCTGTTGAACAAATCTTTCATGAGATGTCAGAGGAAGAATTACATGCCTTCTTCGGAGATGAATCCTGGAAGCGTCTTCCTGATGAAGTTTATAAGCGCTATAAATATACGCCTGCATCAGTATCGGTCGAGGAACATCGGGTTGCTGTTTATTCCGGTGCCAAGACAGAACGCATGATAAAAGCGAATCATCCAAAGCAATTGCTTCGAAACAGCCTTGCTTCTGCAAGTACGGTTGCCGGCATCTGTAATGCAAAGTATGTAAATGCAATGCCTCTGTATCGTATCGAAGCAGAGTATCATCGAGCTGGCATCAACATCTCGAGACAGACTATGGCAAACTGGGTCATCCAGTGTGCCGACCGATACCTTGCGGTTATCTATGATTATCTTCATCAGCGCCTGTATGATTATCATGTCATTCAGGCAGATGAGACACCTTGTCTCGTTAATAAAGACGGAAGAGACGCTGGTTCTAAGAGTTACATGTGGGTTTATCGAACCGGTAAGATGTACCAAGATAAGCCCATCGTAATCTATGATTACCAGAAGACTCGTAAGTCTGACCATCCAAGAGAATTTCTCAAGGATTTCAAAGGCGTTTGTGTAACCGATGGCTACCAAGTGTACCACACCATCGAAAGCGAGCGCGAAGACCTGGTTATTGCAGGATGCTGGGCACACGCTAGACGCAAGTTTGATGAAGCGTTAAAGGCAACATCAAAGGATAAGCAAAAGTCCTGCACCGCGAATAAGGCTTTGAAATTGATTCAAGCCATCTATCGCGAAGAGAAGAAACTTGCGGACCTCTCTTCTGAAGAACGTTTGGAGCAACGGCAGTTGGTTGTGAAGCCTCTTGTAGAGGCCTACTTTGCGTGGGTTCATAAGGTTGAACCGAATCTATTAAACGGAAGTAAAACTTATAAAGGTTTGCAATACTCTATTAATCAAGAAAAGTATCTCAAGGTATTCTTGGAAGATGGCGATGTTCCAATGGATAACAATGCTGCTGAACAATCTATCCGTGGCTTCTGCATAGGCAAGAAGAACTGGGTGATGATTGATACTGTTGCAGGCGCTAAGTCCAGTGCAATCGCTTACAGTATTGCTGAAACAGCAAAGGCAAACCACTTGAAGCCTTATGAGTATTTCAAACACTTACTCACAGTAATTCCTGATCACATGGATGATACGGATCGAAGCTTCCTAGAAGAACTTCTTCCTTGGTCAGATGAATTACCAGCTGAGTGCAGAAAACCAATGAAGTAAATGTCACGACTACGGGCGTGACTTAATTAAAAGGAGGTACCGGTGGTTTACCGGTTACG
>NZ_FMXR01000028.1 GCF_900104415.1 Eubacterium oxidoreducens
TGAATATCCAAGACATCCTGCTTCATATCCGCATTCAATATCATATGTATCGCTTACCCCAAGTTTCAGTTTTAATTCCTCAATAAACATAAGGATGTTCTTATAGTCTGGCGTTACCTGGATGTTTGCAAAAACACGATCCTCTGCTCCGATTACCGGCTCCATTGCACATAAAGTATAGTTTGTACTATGGACATCCATACCGATTTTGATTATTCTATTCATAGGTGACCTCCTTTTGTATGCGGTAATCCCTGTTACCATTTGTCTTTCTCGACTTGTAGTATACAGGTAAATCCACGTTGCTACAAATGTGAGGTCACTTCATATTATCTATTTCTTCTTTGACGCGAGTACTGTTGCCGCAAGTCCTTTAATCCAATCTTGATGTCCTTCGTTCATGGGATCCGGCTTTGACTCAAAAAGCTCCTTTGCCGGCTTACCCTTCTGTGACTCTTGTGTAAGAATTCTTACCCGACCTTCTGAAAGATCTTCAAGTAACCATGCATGAATCACATCTAATCTGTGATCCGCATCGCCTTGCGCCCATCCGTGCCACGCAAGACGACCCGGATTGCCATTTGCCGGAGCCTCAAACTCTACAATCTCAGCCTCGATAGGAAAACCAAATGTCTTGAATGCAAACTTCGTATCCGCCTCAAGAACAGTTCCTTTTGTATTATGAAACTCAATATCTGATGCATTGTCATAATAGGAAGTCCAAATGGATGTATCAATAAGATTTTCAAATACATCCTTTGCTGTGATACCTTTTACAATAATCTCATTCGATGCAAAATTATCGGTTGTTCCCGGCAAGTAGCCCTCCGGCCATTTGATTTCATTTAACATTTTTTATACCTCCTTGTTTCTATTTCTTTCATAAAATTTCTCGTTGATCAACTTGATGATGTCATATTACCCCCCCTTACAATCCAATCAGCAAGAACGTACTTTTTTGTAAAATAGTTTCTTTTATGTGCTATACTATACTTTAAGAAACTATAAAGAATACTGTATTTTACTGAAATTATGATCTAAATCAGAATTGAAAAAAGGAGAATTTTTATGGCAAAAAAAATGGATAAGGCAAAAAAGCAATTTCATTGCCCTGTAGAGGCTACTCTTTCTCAAATAGGCGGAAAATACAAAATGACTATTCTATATCATCTAATCCATGATGGCACTTTAAGATACCATGAATTGCAAAAAAAAATTCCCCAAGCTACTGCCAAAATGTTGACACAGCAGCTTAGGGAATTAGAGTCCGATGGATTAATCAACCGAAAAGTATATCCTGTTGTTCCGCCCAAGACAGAATATTCACTTACCGAAAGAGGGACAACGCTCACAGAAGTTATCGATTCCATCTGCAATTGGGGGTGCACCTATATGGCTGGTACATTTGAAGAATAAAAAGGAATATATACTTTTCTTTATTCAATTGTTATTCGGCTTTATTGCACTTTTGCTTTCGCCGGCAGGCTCTTCTTTTTCAAAAGTTTCTTATAATCGTTCTTCTTTTCTTTCGGGACAGTCACCTTCACGGAAGATGATACCTTCTTAAAGGCAGCATTGCCAACATTTTTAGCTTTCAGCTTCGTTGTCTTAATGACAATGGTCTTTAATTTCTTGCAACCATAAAAAGCTTGTTTGCCAATGGCTGAGACATTCTCGCCGATTACTACAGATGTCAATTTTGTATTATTCTTAAATGCCTTTTCTGCGATTGACGTTATCTTATAGCTCTTGCCGCCGATTTTTACTGTAGAACCTATGGTCAGCTTACCCTTTACCGACGTGCCGGTAATACTTACCGTATACTTCTTTGCATCGGTAATCTTGTATTTACATTTTGAAACGGTAAATACCTTTCCTTTTGCAGGAGCACTTATGGTAAAAGTCTTATTAACCACCCCGGTATAAGAGCCTTTTCCGGTAATCGTTACAGTGGCTTTACCTATGTTTTTGTTGTTCTTATATGATATTGTATAATCCGTTCCGGCTGTAAGCGTTTTTGAACCATTCTCAACTGTCACTTTTGGCTCTAATGCCTTTCCGGTATAGGCCGTTTTCGTATAGGAAAGGTTGACCATATTGGTCGTTATGGTCACCTTACTCGTTATCGTAAATGTACCTGTTTGGTAACTTACCGTATAATTTCCTTGCTCTGTATCACCTCTCGGTGTGATAGTATAGGTTCCAACTGTCGTACCAGCTTCGCGGACAAGCGAATAATTGACCGTATCATTGCCGACTGTACCACTTACCGTTGCAGTCAGTTCCGGCTCAGGAGTTGTACCAACAATCATACTCTTGTTATCAGCCTTAACCGTAACAGCTTTTGGGTTAATGGTAAATGTTGCCGTTGTCTCACCTGTATAGTCACCCATGCCCGTGATTGTATAGATGTAGTTGCCGGCATTCTTCCGTGTTCCGCTCGGAGCAGTCACGGTATAGTCCGTATTCTCAGTAAGCACTGTCTCGCCATCCTTCACGGTAATGGCAGGGGTCAATACGCTGCCCGTATAGGTCTGCGCCGGAATGGTGATGTTGATGTCAGTACTGGTCACGGCCTTCTGAGCTGCGGCAATCGTCACCTCAATCGTCTGCGCCGGAACTTCATTCCAGTTATCACTATTCTCGACCTTGTAATAAACGGTATAAGTTCCAGCATCTGTTTCTGTTGGAATGTCTGCACTGTAATTCACACCATCAAGGCTGTAGCTTAAGAGATCGCCAAAATTCGTTGTTCCGGCTGTTATTAGCTCCTGTTCCTCTCCGTTATAGACAAGGTCAGTCTTGGCAGAAGGCGCAGTTGTGATTACGGGCGTTCCTTTTTTGTGTGTCAGATAGCCCTCCTGTCCGTCCTTTCCATCAATAATTGCATAAGTGCTGCTGCCGGCTGCGACATCAGCGGCTTCCCAATCCCAGCCGTTGCTATAATAAAAAGAAAATTCAACATCCTCCCACTCCGTTCCGTTGCCGCCTTCTAATTCAGTACAGCAATAGAACATCAGATCGGACGATGTCACGTTTTCCATGCTCCACGCACTGTTGACATAGATAGTGGTAACAGAAGATGAAGCAAACATTTTGGACATATTGGTAACACCTGATACATCGGCATTACTCAGGTCAATGGTAAGTTCTTCACTCTCATTCAAGTAATCCAAGAACAATTCTGAGCAATCAGCAGGCAACACCGTTCCCGGCTCGCAGACAACAGAAGTTACACGGCTCCATTCTTTTATGTAACCACTTTCAGATTTTATTGCTCTATATGCTTTTACCTCGTCTGCAACAACATTGCCGTTTAACGTCAGCACACCTGTTGTTTCGTTGAATGCCGCCGTAGTCCGAACAAAGGTCGCACTTACGGTCACGCCGCCTCTCACCATGATAAATTTATTGTTTGATACAGACACATCATTATCCGATGCATCTTTAACAGTAAACGATTGCAGACCGTAGCCTGACGCAGGGGTAATGGTAAGTGTAACAAATTCTCCTGCCTTTGCTGTGGTCTTGTCTACCGTCACCGTGCCGCATGTGATGTCAGCATCAATAGTAACGTTGTAGTCGGTATCGTCCTTCTGCATAATACTGCGACGGTCACCGTCCTCAGTGATGGTGAAGTAGCCGGTCTTATTGGCAGTCACATCGGTTGTTTCGTGCATGTAGACTACGTTTGCAAAGTCCTTGATGCTTGATGCATCAACGAGGTCGATGTCGTCGTAGATGGTCACAGTGCCGATGGTATTGGTAGCGCTGGAATAGGTATATCCTGTTCCAATACCATCAGAATCCGACCCACCTGTTGCCTTTACCAAGCCGCCCTTGATGGTGATGTTGCCAAGTGTTGCAGTCTTTTCAATATAAGCAACACCTGTACCGATGCCAGCCCCCCAGCTACTGCCGCCGTTGGCTGTGATGTTTCCTCCCTCGATGACAATATCGCCACCCGTAACGTTATCATCCCAAGCACGGCTCAGACCGATGCCTGCGCACCCATATCCACCATTTGCTGTCAGAGAGCCATCCCCCTTGATGGTGAGTGTAGTACCGCTGCCGCCAATCTGAATTCCGGCTGATTGAGCATCTATTCCCGTCACACTGTTTGTTCCGACAAGAGTAATCGTTGCAGAACCGTCGCATATGATGCCGCCGGTTATGGTGGCATCGCTTAGCGTGACATTGGCATCGCTGGCAATCGTTACTGTACCGCTGGTCGAGCCTGTCAACACATCTCCGTTATTTGCTGTGTAGTTATCACTACCCGAGAGTGTTGTTTCTGCGGCATGTACCGTCTTACTCTCCGATATAAACGGCAACTGTATCGCTCCCAATACCATGGCCAATGCCAGCACAAATGTCATTATGCATTTTATTACGTTCTTACTTTTTCGATTCATAATACTTCCTCTCCTATCATTTTATTTCTCTTAACTCATTTCAGGAAAAATCAGACGGTTTTGGGCAAAAAAAACGCAGTTATGCCTTGCATGCTTGAGCGTGGCGAACTGCGTCATCCCTAGTCAACCCCCTCCATAAATATTTTCCCCAAAATACAAGTCTAGGAATAATCATCCTAAACAAAATCGTTTAAATTATATCATTTTATGCTATCAAATGCCATTCCTCTATACCTACAACCAATAATGACACAGTCACAACAACCGATGGCACGGCCAATTCCGGTACCTCTTCCACCGGCAAGCTCAGTTCCAAGTACAAGAAGATTGCTGCGGGGAAAGTTAAGCTCGTAAAGGTAAAGGTAAAGAAGGGCACAGCGACAATCAATGCCAACGTAAAAGACAGTGCCGGGAACAGCTACAAGATTACGAAGGTAAACAAAACAAAAACAGCGCCGTATCAATCACTGGTACAGTGCTGTTTTTCGTTTCTTTGTTACACTTGAAAAGGTTTTTGTAAAGGCGCGAAGCACAATAAGGTTTTTGTACTCTCTTGTTCTACTGCCGGTCTCTCATAAGATACTTTGAATCTTCATCAATCATTTCCAACATAATATCTGCAAACGTGGGATCAAACTGACTCCCTTTTCCCTTTTCAATTTCTTCTCTGACCTTTTCCTGGGGAAGCACTCCTCTGTAGCTTCGATTGCTGGTCATGGCATCGTATGCATCCGCTACAGCAATGATTCTGACTTCTTCCGGAATATGTTCATCCAAAAGTCCCTCCGGGTAACCTTTGCCGTCAACCCGTTCGTGATGATATCTCGCCCCAGCAGCCAGCTCCGGCATTTCTTTGATATTGCTTAAAATCTTGTCTCCGATAGCGGGATGCTTTTTAATGCAGGCAAATTCCTCCTCTGTAAGTCTCCCCGGTTTATTGATGACCTCATCCGGAATACCGATTTTCCCCACATCATGCAACAGCCCCATCATAAAGATTTTTTCCTGCTGCTTCTCGTCATATCCATAGCGTTTTGCTATTTCTTTTGCATACAAGGCGACTCTTCCGGAATGACCATTGGTGTAGTTATCCTTTGCATCAATAGCATCTGCCAGACTTTCCACCACGTGTAAAAAAAGGTTTTCATTTTCCTTTGTCTTTTCATACACCAGAGTCTCCAGGTTCCGCTGCAGCTCTGTAAGTTCCACAGCATGCCGTACCCTAAGCACCAGAACACTGGGCACAAAGGGTTTTCGAATAAAATCCATAGCCCCCAGGGTAAGACCCATGGTCTCCGTTTCCTCATCTTCATTTGCCGTTATAATTATTACCGGCGTATCTCTCCAGTCCGCCTTGCTCTTTTTCAACTTCTGAATCACTTCAAATCCGTCCATCTGGGGCATATTAATATCCATCAGGATAAGATTTGGCGCAGGCTGCTTTTCAATATATTCCAAAAGCGCATTCCCGGATTTAAGCACAACAACTTTAAACCCGGCTTCCGTAAGCGTATTCCAAGCTCTTTTTAAAATAATTGGGTCGTCGTCAACAACTATAATCTGTGGAATCATTTTTACCTCCCCTAAGAACTATTCTTCCGGTTAAATGATATCGAAAACGCTTTTATCAATCACCTTTAACATGGTATACTCAAACTATAGTACTGCCATCAACAATCAAGGAGGAAGTCTTTTATGAGTATTAACATTCCCGGTATCGATACCAATAAAGCCATCACGAATTGCGGTTCATTGGAAACCTTCACAGAACTTCTTTGTGATGTATATCACCTTATAGATGAAAAAAGCAATCTGATAGAAACCTATATAAAGGAAAATGATATTAAAAACTATACCATTTTGGTTCATTCTCTAAAAACCACCTGTCGTACCATAGGTGCTGCAGAGCTTGGTGAACAATTCTTTACCTTAGAAAAGCTTGGAAAAGAAAACCGTCAGGAGGAAATAATGAAACTAACCCCTGAGATTTTAAATTCTTTCCGTGCCTTAAAGCCCTATCTGGAGCCCTTTGTCCAAAATGACAATATCTCCCCAAAGGGCTTCGATAAAGAAGAGATTTTTCATCACCTGCAAAACCTCCTTACTGCAATGGATGACTTTGATTTGACAAAAGCTGAAGAAGCCTCTCAGCAGCTTTTGAATTATCACAGTACCGAGGCGCTTTCCCAAAAATTCAAATCCTTACATCGACTGGTGTCAAATCTTGATTATGATGAAGCCAAAGAACTATCTACAGAAATCATAGATTCCCTTGAAAACTAATCTGTAGGCAAAGTTCCGTAATTGGCCACCGCTTCATCTACTGTCATTTCACCATTGATTACCCCATAGGCAGCTGAACGATACTGCTTTACTGCAGTATCCAGTAATTCCACATCACTAAAAGTAATCGTCCGTTCCTGTGGAAAGTCTGCCAAAGATGCATAAACTTCATCCAAAGAATAATCCTTGGTGGGCGTAATCAGTCTTTTTTCCTGTGCCATAAGGCCAAGTTCTTCTTCACTTGTTAAAAACCTCATAAATTCATTGGCCATATCCAGATTTTCACTGTTTTTATTTACACCAAACAAAATGGAAATGGAGTCCATATAATAGCCCCCCTGATCTCCGGAAGGTGCTACATAAAAATCATACTTAAAAGGATTTTCCGAAAATGCCTCTGATTTACTTTCCCGTTTTTTCGTACCGGACACAATGTCACCGGAGCAAAGCATCATAGGAACGTCCCCTTCAAAGAATCTCATAATAACGCCATTATAGTCATCTTCAATTTCTGCGCTGCACTTATCAATATCAATGCATCCACTGTCCACAAACTCTTTTAGTCTGGTAAGAGCTTCTCTCATAGCTTCCCCTGCCGCAGGATTCAACTCATTCAAATCCGCTTCTATACTACTGTCATCCATAACAGTTTTTGCAAACATGGGATATGAAAAAGTGTATCCGATTCCGGGTGTCGTAGAGACATTGGCTCCCATAACAGGAGAATCATACCCGGCTGACTTTAGCTTTTCACAGGTTGCTACAAGTTCATCATAATTTGTCGGAATATCAAGGTCTTCTTTTTCAAAAATATCCCGATTCACCAGCATTCCATAGGAAGTGGCAAATATAGGAAGGGCCAGCGTTTCCCCATCCATTTCCCATCTGACTCCGGAACGAATACAATCCAAATTCATTTCCAGTGTTTCATCAGAAAGATTTTCTGCTGAATCAAAAAGCAGCTCATATTGGTCATTTCCATACATCCACGGCTGAATCACATAAATATCCGGAGGTTCCTGACCTGCCAAGGCATGAACAATGGTATTACCATAATCATCCAGATAAGTGTATTCGATCTCACCATTTGGATAATACGCATAGAAACGTTCAAAAGCACTTTCTAAAGATTCAAAGTTTGAATAAGTTCCGACTACTGAAATCTTAAACTCCGTATCCGATGAATATTTGGGTGCGAACGCCTGACTAACCTCCCGGTTTTGACTGTCCTTCTGATCCTGACTTACCTCTTGCGTTTGGTTCTGACCACATCCCATTATCCCCAAGGTCAGCACTGTCACAAGCGCCATAGAAACGATAATCCTAATCTTTGTACTCATACGCTCTCCTTTCTATTCCATTACCTTTTTTGAAAAAACTCCCTCACCTGGGAAATCAACTCTGCCCGATTAAATTCCTTGAAATGATTGTTTTGAATCTTTACCCGTTCAAATTCCTTTGCCAAATCAAAACCTTCATCGCAAAGTATTAACTCTGCCTCATGCTTTTCTAAATACTTCTGTGCCTGTTCCTTTGTTTTGACCACCACAACCTTATACTCTTCAGACAGCCACTGCTGCACCTGCTTTAAATAAGCAACATCCTCATCCACTACTAATATGGTCCGCAGTGTTTTCGGAGAAGCGGTTTCTTTCCCGTCATCTTCTTTTATCGGCTCAACCAAGTCTGCCGGAAGATACATAAGAAGCATACTCTCCAGTCGCCCCGTATCAATAGGCTTGGTCAAATAATCTGTAAACCCGGCTTCTATATACATTTCTCGCATTCCGGAAACTGCATTGGCCGTAAGACATATCACAGGGGTATTCTTATTAGGCGTATCCGTAATCCCTTTCATTTCTTTCAAAGTCTCGATTCCATCTTTGTTTGGCATCATATGATCCAAAAAAATCACGTCGTAGAAATTTCGCTTAAACAATTCAATACAGGCGTCTCCACTGTCTGCAGTTTCAATCTGCATCCCGGTCTTAGCAAGAAGACTGATAAATACTTTAAGGTTCACCTCCGTGTCGTCTACAGCAAGTATCCTTGCCTTTGGTGCCGTAAACTGCGCTTTATACTGTTTTCTTTCTTTAAAGAAACGTCTAAACACCGCATCAAACTCACCTAAAGGCTCCCATTTCACAACTTTTTGCCTAAGGTCAAAAGAAAAGACAGAGCCTTTTCCATATTCACTCTCCACCACCATCTTGCTTCCCATCATATTTAAAAAACTTTGGGCAATGGCCATTCCAAGACCGGCACCCTCGATGTTCCGATTCTTCTTTTCTTCAATTCGTTCAAAGGCTACAAAGAGTTTTTCCAAATCCTCTTTTTTAATACCAATTCCCGTATCTTTTACCTGTACATGAAGAATCACCTCATCCGGGCTGTCTTCACATTTGGTGGAGGACATGGAAAAAACAATACTGCCTTCTTTTGTGTATTTCACTGCATTGGAAAGAATGTTGGTAATGACCTGCTTTATTCGGATTTCATCCCCGTGCATAATTCGAGGAACGTTTCTGTCCACATCAAGTTCAAAGGCAAGCCCCTTTTCCTCCGCCTTAACCTGAACCATATTCACAAGATCGTTTAAAAGAGATACCACATTGTAGTCCACATTAATCAGTTCCATCTTGCCGGCTTCAATTTTGGAAAAGTCTAAAATATCATTGATGATTCCAAGGAGAGTATTTCCTGCGGTTCGAATACTCTCCGCGTACATTAAGGTATCTTCTTCATGACTGTCCCTTAATATCATCTCATTCATTCCAATAATGGCATTCATAGGAGTACGGATATCGTGAGACATGGTAGACAAGAAATGGGATTTTGCCACGTTTGCCTGATTAGCAGCCTCTGCTGCAACCGTAAGCTTTCGATTGAAACCACGAAGAATCCGCAGATTAAAAACCAAAAGCACCAGTAATCCCACTATTACAATTCCCAAAAGAAGCCAGTCAATGGACCTGCTTACTGCCAGTTCTTTTGCCGGGATATATGCAATAAGATACCAGGAATTTAATCCGCTCAAAGGAGTATAGGCAATCACACTATCTTCTCTCTTGGAATTTCGAATATGCATGGAGCCGATATCTGTGAGGATGGTATTTATCACCCGCTCATATTCCTGTGTTGACATTGGATTATAGGATTTAAAGTATTCAAAGAAATTGCTGTTTTTAAGAGACTTCCCATGTATCATATAGTCCCCATCCCGATCTATAAGGGAGATTTCTACGTTATCATACTCCCCTTTCAAAAAAACAAGCTTCTGCTCCAAACGACTCACCGGTACCACTCGAATAAGAAGTCCGTTCCGCATGGCCCCTGTTTCATTATCTAAAACTTTTACGTTATTTAAAAAAGCAATGGATTGTACTCCGTTTAAAGGATTTGTATAAGCCCTTGTCAAATTTACCACGCCGTTTACATTGCTAATTTCGTGATCTTCAAAAATAGAAATACGGGAATAATCGACAGAATAATCCGATGCATCCGTAGTGCTGGCAGAAGTGGAAATACCCGCCATGGATCCGTCATCGATATAAATTAGATGTCCTGATATTTCAGGAGAAATTTTTGCTTTTCGAATATAAGAAATGGCCTCATCCACCGTCATGGGGGTTCCCGCTTCCGCAGACCCATTTATATAGTTGGACCAGATGTCGCAAAGATGCTGCTCGTCCTCCAAATAATTGGCAATAATCTGCTCTGTGGTAGTGGTCATTTTCTCAAAAGACGCAATCGAAGCAGAGTTTGACTCAACCGCTCTATCGTTGGCATATTTAGCAATGATAAAAAGAATCAAACCTACGATGATGATATTAATAAGTACAATATATCTTTTCTTCATTCTGCATCCCCTGTAAAAATCAATTTACAAATAAATACAGTTAAATTATACCATAAAATACAATTATTTTTGAATTACACTTAGAGTCTCGAAAATCTCCAAAATTGAAATTTTAAATTCCACCTCCCGCCCTCTTTTTTCTCTAATTCATTAAGCAAATTTTCCTCAATCTTGTCTGCAAGAATAACGTAGGTATCAGCTCCGCTATTTTCTAATTCATCAGTATCTTCTACAAAACAAATTGATTGTCCCGAATCTTTGCTGTACCACCTTGCTGCTCCCTTATCCGACTCGGCAAATCCCAAAAAACAAATTTCCATTCTATCAACTGCCATTAATCCTTATATTTCTTGGACATAGCTGCTGCTTGCCGGTGTAGTCTTTGTAGTAACATCTCACTTCCCATTTACCTGTTTTCTCATTCTTAAAAACCATAGTGTGTTACCTCCTTATTCAATTTCATTATTATCTGTACCGTAGATACGCTTCTCAAAATAGCGTCTACTGAGTCTACCTCGAACAGTTACATATCCCTGTTCTCTAAGTTCTTCGTTCAGCTTACGAATAATCTTGTAAGCCATACCTTCAGAAATATCCATTTCCTTAGCAACATCTTTTGCTCTTACGTATGTGTTCTCGTTCATAACTATCAGCTTCTTTCGTTTAAAATTTCATTACTCAAAACATCACGATTTTGAACTGTATACGGTACAATACGAGTAGTTATAGATTGATATGGGAAGGTAAAAAAGATGAAAAAAAATTTCTCAACAAACGCCAAAAACCTTGCAATGGCAAACTAAGGACAAAAGATTAGATTCTACAGACAGATTGCAGGAATGACTCAAAAGGAACTTGGAATTGCTTCCGGTTTAAATGAATCGACTGTGAGAAATTATGAGCTGGGAAATCGTTCTCCGGATGAAGATACAATATTTGAAATAGCAAATGCTTTGGAAATATCTCCTTATGTGCTTTCAACTCCTAATCCGGTTTCAGCTGCAAGCTCACTTCAATTTTTATTTGCTATTGAAAAGACATTGGAACTTACTCCAACGGTTATAGATGATAAAGTATACTTGGAAGTATCATCAGATTTGGATGTAGACGATAAGACTGTTGCCCCACTAAACAACTTAAAGAGAATGCTTTCTCATTGTGCAACTATGTATGAGAAATTTACTAATAATGAAATAGACGAAGATACATATCTTCTATGACAGGCAAAGTATTTAAGCTTTGCAACTGATACAGCTGACTTCTTGTTGGAAGCAGAAAACGAAAAGGCAGTAGAAGTGGATAAAAGTATCTCTGGTGCAAAGAAGAGATTTAGAAAGGCTAATTTGAAAGATTAGAAAGGAATTAATAATTATGGCTTGGGGAATTTATCTAAACATGGAATATTTATCAACAAAAGTTGCTAATGAACATATTGATAAAATGACCAACACTAACTATACCGATTATTCTTTTGTAGATGAAAATGCCTTTTGTAATAACCTAGAGAATGGTTTTGTCTGTTTAACATTATTGAACTGCTATTTTGAAAGCTTGTTAAATACGATTTTGAATTCATGCATGAATTGCGAAAGCGAAAAATTATTGAGATTAAATATTGAGGAAAAAATAGATTTAATATTCTTATATTACAAGAAGGACTTTTCTGATATAAAATCTCGTAATGAATGGAATATTTATCGTCAATTAACGCGCATCCGAAATGAATTAATTCATTTAAAAATAACATTTATTGGAGATGGTACTGATATACCTCCTATCACTTTTGGAAATATGAATTTAATAGATTATTTTACACAAGAAAACATGGTTAAGTGTAAGGAAAACGTGATTAATTTAGCTAAATTAATTGCAGATAAACTAGAACTATGTATTTATGAAGAAATAGGTACATTTGCTTCCGATGGTAGAGATGGTTTAGTCAATTACATTTACGATCCAAAAACAACACCTATTGATTCTTCTCGATTTAATAATTAACAACATGGAGGTATTTAACCCTGCGGTGACACCGCAGGGTCTTCTGGTCTTTAAGGAGAATCAAAAAGGCTATTTTTTTCAGTTCAGTTCTGAACTCTCTATAACAGTTTTCAGAAAAAATAGTAAACTTTATTGTCATTTTATTATCGCTGGCGACAACAAAAAATCCACAAACCCTTTATTTATAGGGCTTGTGGAATGTGTTTTCTTGTTTTGGAACTATTCCATCTCCGCAAGGAGTCTATAGAGTGACCTGTTTTTGATTGCTTTTGTTAGCAAATTTGTTAATCTTTTGTACGTATTATCTATATTTTCTTCCTTTTATTACTCAAACAGTACTTTGAGCTTTTACCCCAACTCCTTTGCATCCAAATGCTTTAAATACTGTTTCTTCAGTGTACGCTCATTTTCAAAGAAAGTGATTTCAGATCGAGACATTTCCTTATGCTCCATCTTCAATTTTACAAGCGTCAGCGTACATATAAAATCTGCCACCTGAAACAATCTGTAATCCCTTGGCAGCACCTTCTTAAACTCCACGTTATCCAACAGGGCATTTAACACTGATGACAAAATCTTGTTAACTTCGGTCTGTCCATTATCATAATATACCTTGATGATATCAAACCCAAAGAAAAATTGTAAGTGATCACGAATAAAAATGGATAATTGCTTGCTTATTCTTCCTATGGCTTCCAAAGAATTATCAAACTGTTTTTTCTCAATATAAAACAATTTATACTGAATATCCATACGTCGAATAAATCCCATCATCTTTTTCAGGATTCGCTGACGTTTTATAATGTCGACATCCTTATAGTCTTCCTCTCCTCGTATAATTGGTCCTGCATGAAGACAATGACCGGAATAACCAACATTCATAAGATCAGCATCAAGTTTAGATAAATCATCCGAAATATCTATATCCTGATTATGGAAAACAAATGTAATTATATAATATGGAGAATGATGCCTATATTCGCCCCAATCCCCCGATTCATCAACAAAAACACTAAGTTCGCGCATATATCTCCTAAAAGAAAACGACGGGCGTCCCGCCCGTCATTATGTGGACCCGGGTCTTTCGACCAGCCCTAAGTAAGATTATAATACCAAATAAATTATTATTTTTCAACACTTTTCCATTAGACGGCGTGTCGCAAATCTCGGAACCCAACACGCCATATCCGGAAAATTGGGAAACGGCGTGTCATACTACGCAGCTTAAAAATTTGCAAGTCTCAACTTTCGACGCAGGTAACATTTGTCAAGACTCGCGTGCGAGTCTTGCGCGCCGGATTCGGGTCAGCATTAGCTGACAAATTCATATCCGAATCCGTGCGCATCCGGGTCGGTGCGGTAAAAATATATACCTAAGGAGAAAGCGTCCTATGGGCAAAAGAACTGCCGCTTAGGCCCCCTTTCGGTTTAAATCTGTATGACTTCCTTGCAATAGGAAAGTGCGGCATCGTCATGGGAAACCATAACAATCGTTTTTCCGGATTCATTTAATTGAGTCAATAATTTCATCACAATTTCAGTATTTTTTTCATCCAAACTTCCGGTGGGCTCATCCGCAAGAACAATTTCGCAATTTTTAAGCATCAGCCTTGCTACGGCAATTCTTTGCTGCTCTCCTCCGGAACAGGTATAAATCTTTTTATTTAGATAATCTCCGGCGACTCCGACTTTTTCAAGAGCATCTAACATCCGTGCCTTTTCTTTTTTCTTGTTTTTTTCCTTGCTTACGATTTTAAGATTTTCATACACGCTCGCATCATCGATCAAGGCGTAATTTTGAAACAAATAACCGATTACATTTTCCAGCAGTTCTTTTCGCTTCTTCTTATTTTTAGGCTTTACTTCTTCTCCCATAACTTTAAGGCTTCCCTCATAATCCTCCAGCAGGCCCATTATATTCAGCAGGGTTGTTTTCCCGCGCCCGCTTCTTCCTTTAATCCCCAGAAACGTTCCTTGTTTCACCTCCAGATTATAATGGTCAAATATTTTGTTATCTCCATATTTTTTTGATATATTTTTTAATTCTATCGCATTCATAATAACTATCTCCCTTTAATCACAGAACCTATACTTTCAAATGATTTTTTCGATAGGATAACATAAAAAATTACAGTTTCAGGTATCACAACAAGCATAAATGTTTTATTTACCACTCCGGATACGACAAGCACAATTGCGGCATTATAAATCAGAAATGTAAGGATATCCCTTACGGTCTTTTTACCCAACAAACTGTATACCGCCATTTTCTTTTTCTTGAATTCGTAATAAATCACAAACAAACTTATATCCACAAGAATATATGCGAAAAGGAGAACAACGAAATAAATAATCTTTTCAAACAATTCAACCTGATACGTTGCTATGTGCGTCCGCAATTCTCCACTCAAGGGCTCCATCTGAACATCCGCCTCTTCATATCCCATTTTCAGCAGCTTCTGCTCTACCTGCTTTGCCACATTTTCCGTCACCAACACTTCGCCATAACCGATGGATGCCATTTTTTCTAATTTGGTTACCCAAATCACAGAATTGTATGAATATTTCCCCGGATTCTCCAGATTCATAATCCTTTGCCCTTTCGGAATACATATGGCCGTTGCCTCTTCTACTTCCTCATATTCTTCTATTTCATCACGTTTTTCCCACAAATTTTCCGGGATCAATAAATACTCGCCATCTCCTTTCAGCTGCAGGTTATTTCCGTTCTTATCTTTTACGCCCAAATAGATAATATGAAGTGACCTCACATTTGTAGCAACGTGGATTTACCTGTATACTACAAGTCGAGAAAGACAAATGGTAACAGGGATTACCGCATACAAAAGGAGGTCACCTATGAATAGAATAATCAAAATCGGTATGGATGTCCATAGTACAAACTATACTTTATGTGCAATGGAGCCGGTAATCGGAGCAGAGGATCGTGTTTTTGCAAACATCCAGGTAACGCCAGACTATAAGAACATCCTTATGTTTATTGAGGAATTAAAACTGAAACTTGGGGTAAGCGATACATATGATATTGAATGCGGATATGAAGCAGGATGTCTTGGATATTCA
>NZ_FMXR01000027.1 GCF_900104415.1 Eubacterium oxidoreducens
AACGCTCCGCGAGGATGCGCACGGATTCGGACAGGAATTTGTCTGCTGAAGCAGACCCGAATCCGGCGCGCAAGACTCGCGAGCGAGTCTTGACTAAATATGTCTGCCGTATTTATTTGCATTTTTTGTGATAAGGTGCAATAATTCTTAGATATTATGCATTAACCTTTACGGAGGGAGTATCACCACTTATGCAACGAATAAGTATTCCACCCGGTATATTTGAACAAATAGCCATGGGTGATAAAGCAGCATTTGAAACATTATATAATCTTACCTATAAAGCATTATTTGCAGTCATTCTCTCTTGGACAAAAAATCAGGAAAATGCCAAGGATATTCTGCAAGAAACCTATATTAAGATTTATAAATCCAGTCACTTATATAAAGAGCAAGGAAATCCTATGGCCTGGATGATAACCATCAGCCGTAATCTGTTCTTGATGAAAGTTCGAAGCGAACAGACCAATCCTGTCGATGGTGCCTATGAGCTTCAAGATTATGATATATGCGTAAATCAAATATCCGATGCCGACAATCGCATCTTAATCGAACAATTATTTGAGCATCTGTCTGACGAAGAACGAACCATCATCGTTATGCATCTTATAACCGGCTTAAAACATCGAGAAATTGCCGCACAGCTGCATATACCGGTTGGGACTGTTCTATCCAAATATAATCGCGCAATTAAGAAATTAAAATCCGTTGCCGACAAGAAAGGAGGCACAATATGAGTAAAGTGATAAAAGACAACTTAATGACAGCATTTGAAGAACTTACACCGGATTGCTTTGATGAAATCATTGCTCGTATTGATGCCGATGAAACGATAGACGACGAAGCGCTCGTGCAAGACATTCCTCCTGCCAAAGCTTCCCGCCGCGTCCTTCGTTATACGCTTGTCCCGGCAGCGGCAGCGGCCATATGTGCCATTTCATTTGGGCTAAATGCCACAGCTGACGATAGCATTGGTACGTTATATATTGATGTCAATCCCAGCATCAGCATCTCCTATGATAAAGAGGGTTTGGTAAATGACATCCTTGCAGAGAATGAAGACGGTGCAGATCTGTTAGAAGATATTGATGTTCGCCAATATAAAGATATGGAATTATCCGACTCGGTTAATATGGTTTTAACACAGTTAGATCAGGACGGTTATTTTGAAGATTCTACTGCCGATTTAATCATTTCTAATTGTTTGAAAGAAACCTCCGAGGATAACGCCATTGATGAAAGCATCAATGAAACCATCACCAGCTATGCGCAGGATAATTCTCTAGATGCCACCTGGGTAAGCCAGTCCTTTGAAGACGATGACGCTTTGACCAGCACAGCCATGGAAGAACAAGTCTCTGTCGGCAAATATTATTTTCTTCAGCATATAACCGAAAATACCGGCATTGATGTTACCGGTCTAAAAGACGAAAGTGTAAAAAATATCTACGCCTACCTGTATGATGCGCAAATTGACCTAACCACAGATGATTCTATTACGCTCATGCATGTTGCGCCAGATGACAATGAATCCAAAGAAACGCAGGATGTTGATGACTCTGCAAGCACATTTGATGATTCTACGAATTCGGATCATGAGCTTAAGGAACCAAACACCCAAAATTCTTCAGATTCATCTTCAACCGATACGACTACGGAGGATTCCACACAGTCCGATTCCTTAGATTCGGATCATGAAGAGACGGATTCGATTGCGAATCCGCCGGCAACATCTGATTCCTCTGATAACAAGAAATCAGATCATACAAACCACCCGAATACACCTTCAGAATCCGGCAATGCAACTACCTCCGATCAACCCACAAAGCCGGATTCTAATTCCAAGCATAAAACCAATACACCTATTGCAATTACCAATACCGTTGTTAAGGCCAATGGCAATATCAGCATTCGTTTTTCCGAATCGGCTTATTACAGCAAGTATTATAAGGCAATTGTACAAGATGATGATGGCAATGTTGTGGAAACCTCATTGGTTAAGAAAACCAAACATCGCCTGGTACTAAATGCAACCGACCTAGAAGATGATACCACTTACACGATTCTCATCTATGGCGTAAAAAGCAATTCCCAAACAAAGGCCAAATGCCTTAGTACCACCTTTACACTAGAACTAAGCACTCCGGATGCTTCAACCACACAAGCCTCATCTCCTCCGACTGATTCTGGTTCCATAGAAGAAGAAACGACTTCTAAAGAAAACGACAATAGCGAACTTCCTTAATCATTTGGAAGTTCGCGTATTTAACTCAGTCGGGATACAAGCTCCGACTGAGTTAAACGCTCCGCGAGGATGCGCACGGATTCGGACAGGAATTTGTCTGCTGAAGCAGACCCGAATCCGGCGCGCAAGACTCGCGAGCGAGTCTTGACAAAAAAATTATTTTTTTTGCAATAAAATGCAATCTATGTGCATTTACTTATTGATGGGAACACAAAAAGAGTGTAAATATGTAAGAGATGTTTCTACAATCTAACTTACTCCCCCTAGAATGTAGTTACTGTCTTATATTTCCCAGAAACTTATATACATCTCATCCCCTCGAATAAGGTTTGTCCACAAAAAACAATCATAAATAAAATAATTTCATTCCACTATATGAAAACCTTATTCCTCACTCTATGAGAATGTATGAAGCCACCACGGCCCGCACCGTGTGTGGCTTCCTTTTTCCTGCAACGTATCTTCATAAATAAAATTCTTTATAAAAAAATGGTTTTCTATGATACTTCTAAAGTGTATCACAGAAAACCATTTTACATTGCATTCTTGTTATTGCGTATTATAATTTTGAACAGCCTGCATTCTAATCTGTGCATCAATTGTGTCACTAGCTGTATCTTCATATGCTTCTTTAATCGCATCTCCTACTCTGGTTGCTTCTTCCGATACCGCCTGATATCCTGTCATTTTCTCAATTGCCTGACTATTCGTATTTTGCAGGCTTTCGATTCGTTCTTCTCTAGCCTCAATCTCACTTTCATAATCAGCTCTTGAGATTTTTCCTTGCAGATAGAGCTGCTCTAACTGTTGATTAGACATTCCTGCATAAGAAGTTACCTGAAAATCTTCCACGCTTGTATCTGTTTTTTGTACTGGTTCATCTTCTATCTCTGTTTCTGAATGTATCACCTTAACATCTAATTTTTCATTACCTTCCGGACTTACCTGAACCGTATCCCCGTCCTCTGAAACTGATACTACATTCTCAAGTTCTACTTCTTTTTCCTTTATCTCTTCGGGAGCTGAAACCTGCTCATGTCCCTCCGATGTCTTAGGAGCGCTAGTCGGTGTCGTAGTATTCGTTGAAGGATTCAAAGATGTGTTCGTGATTGCCGCGTTCAAACTATCCGACATCATCATACCTCCGTTCTTAATACCGAATATACATTCTCTAACAGTACTATTATACTAGTTTTTTCAGAATATGCAAATATTTTTATTCGAAAGACGGAACTTTGCGCAATTCTTTTCTTCTTTTTCAGACAATGCTTGGGGCTGTGACCCTGGTTTTCTTGCCCAGCTCCCCAAGCCAAATCAATTCTTGGGGGTGCGACCCTGGTTTTCTTGCCCGGCTCCCCAAGCTCTAGTCAATTCTTGGGGGCGACGCTTCGCTTTTCTTGCCTGCCTCCCCAAGCCAAATCAAGTCTTGGGGCTGCGACCCTGATTTTCTGACCTGGCTCCCCAAGCCAAAACAAATCTTGGGGGCGACGCTTCGCTTTTCTGGCCCGGCTCCCCAAAACAAATCAATTCTTGGGGCGACGCCGCGCTTTTCTTACCTGCCTCCCCAAACCAAATCAATTCTTGGGGCTGCGACCCTGGTTTTCTTGCCCAGCTCCCCAAACCAAATCAATTCTTGGGAGCGACGCTTCGCTTTTCTTACCTGGCTCCCCAAGCCAAATCAATTCTTGGGGCTGCGACCTCGTTTTTCTGACCTGGCTCCCCAAGCTCCGGCAATTCTTGGGGGTGACGCTTCGCTTTTCTGGCCTGGCTCCCCAACCTCTGACAATTCTTGGGGGTGACGCTTCGCTTTTCTTACCTGCCTCCCCAAGCTCCGGCATTTCTTGGGGGTGACGCTTCGCTTTTCTTGCCCAGCTCCCCAAACCAAATCAATTCTTGGGGCTGTGACCCTGGTTTCTTGCCCAGCTCCCCAAACCAAATCAATTCTTGGGGGCTGCGACCCTGGTTTTCTTGCCAGGAAAGTAACCTTAAAAGTTACCGTAAAAAAAACAAGCGCCCTGCTGTAGAGCGCTTGTTTTGCTATTTTACTTTGATTTTGAATGTTTTGATGATACTGGCACTCTGATAGTTCAAATCACACGACCACACTTCCACCTTCACCTTATAGGTACCTTTTTTTAGTCCCTTTTTAACCGTTACATTTCCTGTTTTTTCGTTTATCTTTATTTTTTTGTTACCCGATTCCTTTATATATCCAACGGTTCCCTTAGCCTTGGATACCTTAAGGACTTTTGACACTTTTAATTTTTGAGATTTCTTTTTTAATTTAGAATACTTAACAGTAGCTGTTTTTGCCTTAACTACCATTGGATTTTCTGCTTCTTCTATATTAAATTTAATTGTCTGAGTTCCAAATCCTGTACCTTTTCCTGTTACAGTGACCGTTGCTGTTCCTGTTTTTTTATTTGAAGAATATTTTACCGTATAATCTGTATTCAGCGTTAAATTTCCGTACTCTGGATATTCAACTGTTACCGTTGGTTTAATTGCTTTTCCTGTATATGTATAGCTCTCCTTTGGAATCGTAATATTTGCATCCTCAATGTTAAAGGCGAGATATAAAACTATACTTTTTGTTTGATTTTTTGGAAGAGAAGTATACTTATTTTTGCTTCCGTCCATATAATATGTCCAAAACTCTGTTGTCACATCACCTGTAACCGCCGGTGTTTTAAGTGTCTTTAATTTATAACAACCTTCAAACATATTACTCATATAGTTTACATTTTTTGTATTAAACTGACTTATATCCAGTGTTTTTAAGGAACTACATCCCTCAAACATGCCCTCCATATCAGTTACGTTTTCTGTGTTAAACACTTTTAAATCAAGCGTTTTTAATGACGTGCAATATCTAAACATTGCATACATCTCAATTACTGAAGAGGTGTCAAAACTACTCACATCCACTTTCGATAAGTTTTTACACTGCAAAAACATCTTCGACATATCCGTAACTTTACTTGTATCAAAACTATCCAGATCTAATTCTTGAAGTTTTTCGCAACATGCAAACATACCATACATATCTGTAACATTGCTTGTATTGAAGTTATCTAAATCCAACTCCTGAAGAACCCTACATCCATCAAACATGCAACCCATAGCTGTAACATTACTCGTATCAAAATTGCTTATATCTAAGTCGCTAAGGCGAATACAACTCTCAAACATTTCATTCATAGATGTAACCTTCGACGTATCGAATCCTGTTACATCTATGCTACGTAAATATTCACAATGATCAAACATGTATGACATGTCTGTAACATTTGAAGTGTCGAATCCGCTTACGTCAAGATTACTTAAATAATTACAAGCTGAAAACATCTTCTCCATGGTAGTAACATTACTTGTATTCCATCCTGTGGTATCAATACTCCTTACATAAACACAGTTTTGAAACAGATTACTACAATCTTCCGGCAGATATAAGCTTGCGCTGGAATCTGCCATCTTAATTTTTTTCAAATCATATGTGTATGTTTCTGTCACATCTAAAAACAAATCTTTATCAAGTACCCCTGACTCTGCTGAAACACTTATTGTTAATGTTCCATCTTCATCAATTGCACCGGTTACATCTGTACCCAAACTAATATCTGTCTGCGCTTCTGTTGCAGAAACCTGTACTGCGTTTCCAAACGTTGCCGGCATCAATCCGAACCCTAATCCCGCACACAAAAATCCTGTTATAATACGTTTTCGTAATTTCATTTTAATCTCCTCATATGTCAACAACTTATTTCACTTTAATTTTTCCAATCTTTGTTACTATTTTCGATTTATATTTACTATTGCCTGTTGCTGTTACTTTTATCTTGACTTTATATAATCCCTTCGTTAATCCTTTCTTTATAGTGATTCTTCCCGTTTTTTTATTAATGGTTATTTTTGAATTACCTGAAATCTTAGAATAGGTCACTTTACCTTTATTTTTCGATACTGATAATACCTTGGAAATGTTCAGTGATTGTGATTTTTCTTTTATTTTTGAATATTTAACATTTACTTTCTTGGCTTTTACTTTTAAGGTGTTTATCGCTTTTTTGATTACAAATGTTTTCTTAACCGTTCCACTACAGGTGTTTTTTGCTTTAACAGTAACCGTCGCTGTACCTACCTTCTTGTTATTGCTGTATGAGACCGTGTAATCGGTACCCTGTGTTAATGTAATATTTCCCAATTTCACAGTTACTTCCGGTTTAATTGCTTTCCCTGTATATGTGTAACTTTTTTGAGAAAGACTTATAGTAGCATTTTTAATATTTGATTTTGTTAATAAAACACTTGTCGACACTTCACTCGGCAGTTCTGTGTACACCAATCCTGCTGTAGTCTCATAGTATCCCGGCAGCTCACTTACGCAATCACTTGTGCTCTTAGGTGTTTTGATTGTTTGCAGGTTATTGGATTCACAAAACATACCATCCGCGTAATTCGCACTACTAATGTCAAAACTGCTAAGATCCAAGCTTGTTAAACTATTGCAATATGCAAACATCGATGAAAATTCTTTTACATAGCTTGTATCAAAACTGCTAACATCTATACTTTTCAAATTTGTGCACTGATAAAACATACCAACCATGTTTTGTACGTGTTCCGTATTAAATCCTGACACATCTATCGTTGTAAGCTTGTTACAAAAATAAAACATAAAAGATAGATCTGTCACTTTACTGGTATCAAAACTACTAACATTTACACTTTCTAATCTTGTGCAATCACCAAACATTGTCCCCATATTTTTAACATTGCTCGTATTAAATCCTGACAAGTCCAACGAGGTTAATGTACTACATGCACGAAACATATACGACATATCTGTAACTTTGCTCGTATCAAAACTACTTAAATCTAAACTTTCTATTTCTGCACATCCACGAAACATACCGCCTAAATTTGTTACATTTTCCGTGTTAAAACCACTAAGTTCAATACTTTCTAACCCAGCGCAATTACGGAACATATATTGCATATTCGTAACATTACTTGTATCCCATGCACTTGTATCAATCGACACTAGATTAGAACACTCTGCAAATAAATAACTACTGTTCGACGGCAAATATAAAGTTCCATTTCCCTCTGCCATTTTAATAGCTGTTAGTAATCCCCCATAAGACTCTGTCCAGGTTGTAAAAAGGGTATTATCCAGTGTTCCCCCATCAGATGGAACTGTAATTGTTAAAACTCCATCTTCATCAAGTGCTCCCGTCACATTTGTACCAAATGCAATGTCCGTCTGTGCTTCAACAGCATACGCTTTCACTGTTCCTGCGAATGCCGTTGGCAAACTACACATTCCAAGTCCCGCACAAAGAATTCCCACTAAAATTCTTTTACTCAGTTTCATTTTTGTCCCTCCATAACTGATCTTTGTTTCGAAATATTCAAAATTAGACAAAAAAATAACGCTATCCATCGTATAGCGCCTCAAAATTGCAACTGGCTACCATATAACAGGCCCTATAGTTTTGCGTCCTTAGGTTTCCCTAAGTTTGCCGATTTTTCTTCTATTTTGAACTATAACATTATAAAAAAAAAAAGAAGATTGTCAACTATTATTACTTAAATAATGTATCCATTTGCCACCCCACCTTCCTTGCAGTAAAATACCAAGTATGAGTACTATAAAAAAAACGAACCTGCTGCAGGGCAGCCTGTGGAAATCGATGTTAATCTTCTCGATTCCACTGATTATCACAAACCTATTACAAGCCATCTACAGCATTGTAGATATGATTATTGTGGGACACTTTGCAGGCTCTGCCGGTCTTACGGCAGTCGGAAATGGCGGACAGATTACACAGCTAATTTTAGTAGTTGTGCTTGGAATGTCCAATGGTGGAGCCGTCCTAGTGGCACAGATGATTGGCGCTAAGAAAAAAGAACAAATTGTAGATGTAACCAGCACGATGTGCACGCTTTTTTTCTGGATTGGACTAGCCGTAACCATCGTGATTTTCATTCTTTCACCGCTGCTATTGCAAGCAATGGATACGCCATCGGAAGCCTATGTGCAGACACTGTCATATCTTCGTATCTGTCTTATTGGAACCGTCTTCATCTATCTGTATAATGTGATGGCCGCACTTCTTAGAGGCGTCGGTGAATCAATGATTCCGATGATTTTAATTTTGATCACAGCCATTCTTAACATTGTATTGGATTTGATTTTAGTTGGTCACTTTGATATGAATGCTACAGGTGCTGCTATTGCAACCTTAAGTACACAGGTTATCTGCTGCATTTTGGTCTTTCCACTTGCCGGCAGAAAGTACGACTACTTCAACCTAAGAAATGTAAAACTGAAAATCAAGAAAAATATCTTAAAGAATATTGTAAAGATTGGTCTGCCACAAGCCGTTCAGTTCACGATCACCAATCTCTCCTTTTTGCTGGTTTTGGTTTTGGTCAATCACTACGGCAATACCGCATCCGCAATCTCGGTATCGGTAACAAGGCTTAGCTCCTTTGCCGTTCTTGCAGGACAGGCAATGATGACCGCCATCATCGCCATGAGTGGACAAAATATCGGAGCCGGCAATTATGCCAGAGCACAAAAGGGCATGCTGGTCGGACTGGTCTATGCACTACCACTGGCCGTCGTCTTCTTTTTACTTTCGGAATTCATACCGGCAACGATGCTACGCATCTTCACCACAGATGCTGACGTTCTTGCAACCGGAGGACCGTATCTGCAGATTTTTGCCTGGAGCTTCCTAATTGAGACCGTAATGTTTTGTCTGTTCGGACTTCTTATCGGAGCGGGTTACACCCATGTTACGATGAGCTGTGCGATTACGACTTCCTTTGCTGTACGCTATGCTCTGGCCATGATTTTCAGCCGGCTGACGCCTCTTGGATTCTTAGGAATTGCACTAGCATATCCCTTTGCACCAGTATGCTCATGTACCATCTGCATTATCTTTATCCTAAGCGGACGCTGGAAGAAAAGTCGCATAAAATTGTAAACAAACGGATGTAGCCTTTGACCTTGACTACATCCGTTATTTTTAATGCACATATTCTTCTGCAATACTTGTTCCAAGTGTACCGGTACCATCCGAGCCAATCTGTAGCGTACAGTTGCTCACGACATTGTTATAATACACCGGATTATTTGTCTGAAGCGTAAATCCCTCTGTCGGAACCGTATACGTGGTCGCCTGAGCTGAGCCGGTTGTTCCGTCGCTAACCCATACCACCGGAACCAGCTTTAAGATGACGCTCTTACCTGTTTTTAACACCAGCGTCTTGTCACTTGTCGCCGTCCAGGTCTTTTGTCCGTCTGTCGAATAATATACCTTAAAGTACGTAGTGGCATCTATATCTTCCTGATACAGAAACTCTTCTGTGAATTTCAAATTACCCATCTTCTCCGTAGATGTCAGCTGTACCACCATCTCATCAACCGTCGAGCCAAGTGCGGCATCAAGATAAGTTGCTTCAAAAACTCCATTTTTCTTGACGGCCCTCTTCGTCATAACCTCCGACCACGGACCGTATTTTTTCTTGGTTCCAACCTTCCGATAACTTCTAATCTTGTACTTATAAGTCGTTCCTGTCGTTACCGTCTTGTCCTTATAAGTAACATATGATTTATTCTTTTTTCTCTTAATTGTTTTAATCTTCTTATACTTTCCGCCGACTTCCTTTCGATAGATCTGAAAGCCCTGGGCTTTCATCCCCTGATCCCCATAATAAATCCACAGATCAATTCTTGACGATGATACATATCCGTCGGCATAGAGATAATCATCCCACATCATGGTGTCCGGTCCTGTATATACACTAAGTTCGGATTCTTCCACCTTCTTATAACTGCTGCCCTTCTTCTTAAGCGCCACCACTTTATAGACATACCAGCGACCATACTTAACATTATTATCCGTGTATTTTGTTGTGCCGCTGCCGGTCGTCTTAATCTTTTTATACTTTAATTGTTTATTTGTAAGGCCGCTGTCCGGCTCCTTTTTTAATGCCTTAGAGCGGTAGATGCGATAGAGCTTTGCCTTGCTGCTCTTGTTCCACTTTACCTTGACCTTCACGTTCTTGGTAGATATAGCCTTCGGTGTCAGTGATGTCAGTTTAAATGCCTCAGCCGCAGTCGGTTGCACCCCCGGATAACATCCGATACTCACCACCATCGCAAGTACCATGGCCCCTATAATAGTTCTCATCTTTTTCATATTCATACGCCCCTTTCGTATTAATCCTCTCCTTACTTTTATTGTAAAATCCCTCTGATAACTTGTAAATTACATCTTTTTGTATTCTTTTTTGGAATACTGATACTCTATTTAACAATTTTTCAAATTGTATACACGCACGATATACTAAATATAACCCCGGGAGATTTATTCATATTTTAGGAGGTATCTTTTTATGAATCGCACAAAGAGAAACGAATTATTTGGCTTTGGAAAAGGTTGTGGAACCATTCTATATTGCCTGCTCATGTTTTGGTTTTATGCGGGTATGGTCTTTGGTAGTTTTATAGTTCCTTTGTGGTATCCTGTATGACAAGTTTCTCATAGCGTAATAAGGTTGTTTGGTGCATTACCGCCCGTCTTTCTGCTTTCTATATGATGAATATTGAGCACCTTATCTTTTGATTTTCCTTTACAACATTGGCAAATATGATTATCTCTAAATAAGACATATTCCCTAACATTCCAAAAGTCTAACTGTTCACCTTGTTGATAGTCTGTACCGCTTATTTTAGGATTTTTAATCTTTTGGATGTCAAAACTTGCTACCTCTACAATAATTTTAGTAATAGGCAAAATCTTATTTACCTTATCTATCATAGTTAGGTGACAATCCACTTTTTGTTGTACCGATGGTGCTAACCAACCATCTTTTCTTCTACGATTGTCAAACCTTGCCTTGCGGTATCTTGTTTTCTTGTTTCTACGAGTTCTCCTAAATTGTCTACGGGTAGAAATATTATCCACTATATCGTTCCTTAATTCTACATCAGCCTCGAATAATACTTTGTCTTTGGTAGTAGCAGATATACCTATATGCTTACTACCACTATCTACTCCCAAAGTAATCTCTTGTGTATGAGTCGTGCTTTCATACAACAGTTGTATAGTAAACGGACATTTTCTAACAACTTTAGCTTTGTTAGACTTTAATAATCTACGAATCTTTCCATGCCTATCGGTAGGCATTAAAGGTTGTCCGTCTTTTCCTAAAACATATACCATAATAGGCACTCCTTTCGTAAATATTTATAGGATTTTCGCTATAAGCCAGTTCCTATAAGACTGTTGTGTACCATCGCCAATGTTAATGAGAGGTTTGTATGCTTACATCACTATCCCTACCTCACAGGATTGTTTAAACATAAGCCGTAGTGTTTGGAACTTGGTACTACATTCCAAAGTACCTATATATTCTCTCTTAACGTAGTTCTCGAAGAACTTAGGCTACTCACTATGAGGCTGAACAACTTTTGATTGCTCAACCCCCTGCGCTTGCGCAGGGGTTAGTGAGGGTCTGGCGAAACGACAATTCTAAGTTATATCTTCAGGACTTTCTAGAAGAAACAGATCGTTACTTTTCTTCCTAACCAAAAGGTCCGGCAACATGCCGAACCTTCCTTATTCTTCCCAAAACAATTCATCCAGCGTTTTATCAAGCGCCTTACAGATGGCAATGCACAGCGCAATCGTAGGATTGTAATCTCCCTTTTCAATTGCATTGATAGTCTGTCTCGATACCTGGCACAGGTCTGCAAGCTGTTGCTGCGATAGGTCCTTTCCAGCGCGTGCTGCTTTCATTCTAAGATTCTTCATACTTGTCACTCCTTCGGTTCATCAAACACTTCGCTGCCACCGATCCTAATATCACAGCAAATAAGAGTGATACTGCCACATTGAGAAACAGGGAAAAACCATCTTTTTCTCCTTCTTTCACCAATTCATAATTTCCAATAGCTGCAAACACATTAGCAACGATCACGATTATGCAAAGCATTATCCAACTCTTAATTTTTTGTCCAACCTGCACATAAGCATCATTAAAAATACAGTAAACTTCCGTAACTGCACAACCGATAAACACGATTGCAATTGTCGCTTCCTGATAGTTAATAAACTCTTTCATCAACTCATATAAAAACAGACCATAAATCAGATTCAAAAGTACAATAACTGTAAATCCATACTTAAATCCCGCTCCCCTGATTGCTCTTTGCCGCTCATCATAACGACTCTCCATACGCTTCGATACTTTTCTGACGATTGCTACAACCACTGCAATTGCTACTACCGACATCACAAAAATAATAAAACTCATGTAATTGTTCATCTTGATTCCTCCGCTGATTCCTATCATGTGAATACATGTTTTTGTTTTTATAAGGAGTATTTTCCTCATACGACATAATGTCAAGTATATGTTACATTTTGCCATTTGCATATTTCTCATGCAAATTTATAACAGTGGCAAATGTCGCAATAATCAAAAACGCATATATACTGTTTACTTATAAATTACAATCGCCTCTCCAGACACCTCATTACAAAAAGCGCCTTGGCTATCAGCTGCAGCCTCGGCGCTTTCATTCATTCAATTTATACAATTTCTTGCTCACGGCGTGTTAAATATTTTTTGATTATAGTTTGTGGCTAATTTTTCAGGCATCCGATAGGAATGACATATACGCCGTCTTCACGCTTATAACCATATTCAGTCGCGGTTATGACAAGCTTAAGATCCGGCAATCTTAGCGGGACCTGTTTTTCCTTTTTGTTGTACTCTCCAATGAGTCTTTCTATCTTGCATAGATGTTCGGCACCCATATCAATTTCTTTACTTCCGAGTTTGAATTCTATCAGAGCATATCGCCCATCCTTAAGATGAAGAACTGCGTCCACTTCCAAACCATAGCGATCATGGTAATATGAGACTTCTCCGTTCATTCCGGAGGAATAAATCTTTAGGTCTCTGATACATAATGACTCAAAAAGGAAACCTAAGGTCTTGAAATCGGTATTGAAGTAGTCAGGCGAAAGACCCAGTGCTGCTACTGCTATGGATGGATCCACTAGATTTCTTTTGTTACCGGATCTGATTGCTTCTTTTGAACGGATTGCGGGACACCATGCAGGTAATTCGTCTATTATGTATAAATCTTCAAGATCATGGAAATAATCATAGAAAGTAGGCTTTGATATTCCCGTTGCCTGCGAAGTATCTGAAAAAATGGTTTTTGTTTCTGCCAAAGTACATATATTTCTTGAATAGGATCTTATCAGGCGTTCTGCCCATAAAGGATTCCTTTTAACATGGCTGATATTAGAAATATCAGTATGACAAGTCTGATAAAAGAGATCAGATGCGATAGAAAGCGCAGCTTCCCTGTTCTCGATATCAATACTTTGCGGCCATCCGCCACGACAGATAGCATAGATCAGGTCGTCAATCGTCAGCTTAGACTCTTCCCATTCGATATCCTTTCCTTCAAAAAGATCCATAAGCGAAACGGTACCCGAAGACTCGCCGCTCTCATACAGACTCATAGGAAACATACGAAGTGTTGAAATCCTCAGTGTTCCGGTATGAGCCGTTTCAACCTTCTGGGAAGATGAGCCGGTAAGGATATACTGACCTTTTAATCCGGAGTCGTCCACGCTTTTACGTATTGCTCCCCAAATCTTCGGAGCATCCTGCCATTCGTCAAACAGCCTTGGTTTATCTCCGATCAGAAGCTTTGAAGGCATGTTTTCGGCAACGGACAAAAGCCTTTCTCGGGTATCTTCATCTTGAAACTCTATATAGCTATTTGCATAATGCTTTGCAGTTGTTGTTTTTCCACAGCCCTTTGGTCCCACGATTAATGTTGCACCAAAAGCCTCGAGCTTTAGTTCTAACGCGGAATCAGTTATTCGGTTGCGATATATCTTTTCTGTATTATCCATATGTTATTCACCTCAAGGATGATTATACTTCATTTAACATATATGTGCAATTTTGTTTTACATTTATGAGGTCGAGTATCTTACACATATGTGATATAATGTTTTACAGATTTGTGGCGGAAATGTTATGGGAATATCCCGCCGTTACCTGTAATAGTAAAGATCCCGCCTCATAAGGAGGACGATACGTTAATCCTGTATGTTTCATGTGACTAATAATTGCGCTTTTCAAAAGATTATTTCAAGCTTGCTTACCGAAGCACCGACCGAGCCGGCAGGCGAGACTTCGAACCCCTTCGAAGACGAACTGCCAGTAAGTAAAACAAAAAAGACAGGGAATCTCTCTTCCTTCTTTGTCTTACCGTGCGTGAGAGGGTGCGGTGTGCCGGTGGCACACTCGACAAGCTTGCTTGGCGAAGCACCGACCGAGCCGGCAGGCGAGACTTCGAACCCCTTCGAAGACGAACTGCCGGTGAGTAAAACAAAAAAGACAGGGAATAATCCTGTCTTTTTGTTTTATTAAGCGTGCGTGAGAGGATTCGAACCCCCGACACCTTGGTCCGTAGCCAAGTGCTCTATCCAGCTGAGCTACACACACATATTCAATTCGTACAGACCTCTCTGTACAATGCCCGCGACCGGAATCGAACCGGTACTGTATCACTACAACAGGATTTTAAGTCCTGCGCGTCTGCCAGTTCCGCCACGCGGGCATATGCAAGTTATTCTTGCAAATGGGACCTACAGGGCTCGAACCTGTGACCCTCTGCTTGTAAGGCAGATGCTCTCCCAGCTGAGCTAAGATCCCATATAAACGACCCAGAAGGGACTCGAACCCTCGACCTCCGCCGTGACAGGGCGGCGCTCTAACCAACTGAGCCACTAGGCCATGCAAATGATATTTTAACAAACTTCGTCTCAAAAGACAAGTGGACCTTCTGGGACTCGAACCCGGGACCGACCGGTTATGAGCCGGTTGCTCTAACCAACTGAGCTAAAGGTCCAAATAAGAGCCGATGATCGGACTCGAACCGATAACCTGCTGATTACAAATCAGCTGCTCTGCCAATTGAGCCACATCGGCACATCATATGATTGCTTCGTAGCAAAACAAAATGACTCCTACGGGAATCGAACCCGTGTTACCGCCGTGAAAGGGCGATGTCTTAACCGCTTGACCAAGGAGCCTAATATAAGTTCCTTATCGAATTCACGACAAGTCAACAAAAACTCCCCGAGTAGGGCTCGAACCTACAACATCACGGTTAACAGCCGTGCGCTCTACCATTGAGCTATCGAGGATTATAAAGGTATTGTACCTTCAAAACTTCACACAAAAGAGACATGTGACAAGCCTATCGATTGCTATTATACTATAAAACCAATCTTTTGAAAACATAATTTTTATTCATTGATTTCGAATGATTTACGCTTAGTAAAACGAATCAGCTCGAAACTCGAGTAATTTACGCTTTGGATGACAAAACCAATCAGCTCGAAACATTCGTTTCTCGGTGCCGTTTGCAGGCAAACGGTCCTAATTCTCGATGCAGAATTTTTTGCAAACAAGTTTGCTAAATCCTGCCTCTTCGAATTAATTGGTTTTACTCCTTATTCGATCAAGCCATCGACCGATTAGTGACAGTCAGCTCCATACATTACTGCACTTCCACCTCTGCCCTATCTACCTTGTAGTCTTCAAGGGGTCTTACTTTCTTTAAGAAAGGGATATCTCATCTTGGAGGGGGCTTCACGCTTAGATGCCTTCAGCGTTTATCCCTTCCGGACTTGGCTACTCTGCAATGCCCTTGGCAGAACAGCAGATACACCAGTGGTCCGTCCAGCCCGGTCCTCTCGTACTAAGGCCAGCTCTCCTCAGATATCCTACGCCCGCGCCGGATAGGGACCGAACTGTCTCACGAC
>NZ_FMXR01000026.1 GCF_900104415.1 Eubacterium oxidoreducens
TTAACTCAGTCGGAGCTTGTACCCCGACTGAGTTAAACGCTCCGCGAGGATGCGCACGGATTCGGACAGGAATTTGTCTGCTGAAGCAGACCCGAATCCGGCGCGCAAGACTCGCGAGCGAGTCTTGACTAATTTTGAAATAATTTTATTGTGGATAAATATGTGGAGATTGACAAAATAAAATACCTTTAATATAATAGCAAAGAATATGAAAAGGCTAAGATCAGACCAAGTAATTATATAGGAAGATCACAGAGAGTTGCCGGTTGGTGAGAGGCGCAGATCCAAGTATATAATGAATACTTCTGTGAGCCTCGCACTGAATTAACAGTAGGCTGCGACGGATGCGACCGTTACATCGCTGAGTATTTTATATACTTATTGAGGTCATGTATGTAAGTACATGATGAAAAAAGGTGGTAACACGAGATTTTCCCCTCGTCCTTTTATAGGATGAGGGGTATTTTATTAAGAAAAAAATAGAAAGTAATAAAAGAAAGGAACTAATCATGACAGTATATGATGAATTGGTAGCAAGAGGATTAATTGCACAGGTAACAGATGAAGAAGAAATTAAGGATTTGATTAATAATGGAAAGGCAACATTTTATATCGGCTTTGATCCGACTGCAGATAGTCTTCATGTAGGACACTTCATGGCTTTATGTCTTATGAAAAGACTACAAATGGCTGGTAATAAACCAATTGCTTTGATTGGCGGCGGAACAGGAATGATAGGAGATCCTTCAGGAAGAACTGATATGCGTCAAATGATGACCGCTGAAACCATTCAACATAATTGTGATTGCTTTAAGAAGCAAATGTCTAGATTTATAGATTTTTCTGATGGAAAAGCATTAATGGTAAATAACGCTGATTGGTTACTTAATTTGAATTATGTAGAAGTTTTAAGAGAAGTAGGTGCACATTTCTCTGTAAATAGAATGCTTACAGCAGAATGCTATAAACAGAGAATGGAAAAGGGGCTTAGCTTCTTAGAATTTAACTATATGATTATGCAAAGTTATGATTTTTACATGTTATATCAAAAATATGGATGTAATATGCAGTTTGGTGGAGATGATCAGTGGAGTAATATGCTAGGCGGAACTGAGTTAATCAGAAGAAAGTTAGGAAAAGATGCTTATGCTATGACGATAACATTATTGCTAAACTCAGAAGGAAAGAAAATGGGGAAGACACAGTCTGGTGCTGTATGGCTTGATCCAAATAAGACGTCGCCTTTCGATTTTTATCAGTACTGGAGAAATGTTGCAGATGCAGATGTTTTAAAATGTTTAAGAATGTTGACATTCCTTCCATTAGAACAGATTGACGAAATGGATAAATGGGAAGGAGCTCAGTTAAATAAAGCAAAAGAAATTCTTGCTTATGAATTGACGAGCCTGGTTCATGGTGAGGAAGAAGCAAAGAAAGCACAAGAAAGTGCAAAAACATTATTTTCAGCAGGAAATGCACAAAACATGCCATCCGTGCAATTAGAAGAAGAAAGTTTCATAGATGGTAAAGTTGATATCTTAACGATGTTAGTTAATTCGGGATTGTGTACATCACGTTCTGATGCAAGAAGAACCGTAGAACAAGGTGGAGCGACATTTATGGGAGAAAAAGTTACAGATATTCATGCATCCTATGATAAAGAATTGTTGCAAAAAGAAGAATGTGTATTAAAACGAGGAAAGAAAAAATTCTGTAAGATAGAAGCATAAAAATAATAGCTGCTCACATTAAGGGAGCAGCTATTTTGAAAAAATTAATTCGTGAATTAATAAAGGTGATGCTATGATATTAAAATGTATACTTTTAGTTGTGGGATTTGTATTGTTAGTAAAAGGTGCAGATTACTTTGTAGAGGGAAGTAGTGATGTAGCCAGAAGACTTCGTATCCCATCAATTATTATTGGAATGACAATTGTGGCAATGGGAACCTCACTTCCAGAGTTGGCAGTCAGCATTTCTGCTGCAATAGCAGGAAGTAATGAGATGGCATACAGTAACGTTGTCGGATCTAACTTATTTAATTTATTAGTTGTATGCGGGGCGGCAGCTTTATTTACACCACTAACGATCCATACAAAGACCTTGAAACGTGAATTTCCATTTTCTATAGTTATAACAGTTCTATTGCTTATTTTTGGGTATTTCGGTATGAGTGTAGGACATTTAGATGGATTAATATACGTTGTTATATTCATTATATTTATAATAATGATGGTAAAATCCGCTATGAATGAGCGTAAAGCGGCAGAAGTAATCAAAATTGAAACCGATAAACAGCAAGAAATGAAAGAAAAGAAGCCACTTCCGATATGGAAAGTTTTGATTTATATAGTCGCAGGAGCAATAGCGGTTGCGATAGGAGGACAATTGGTTGTAGATTCAGCAGAAGGAATTGCGCAATTTTTTGGCCTATCAGATACTTTAATTGGACTTACGATAGTTGCATTTGGAACCTCACTTCCGGAACTTGTTACAGGAATAGCTGCAGCAAGGAAAGGCGAAGTGGATATGGCACTTGGAAATGTCATAGGCTCAAATATTTTTAATATACTTTTCGTTTTAGGACTGGCCGCAAGTATAAGCGGAGTTGAAGTAGTACAAAATAATTTAATCGATTGTGTAATCTTAATTATTTTAAGTGTTTTGGTATGGATTTTTTGTATTACGAGAAAAAAAATCAGCCGTTTAGAAGGACTTATCATGGTTGTAATATATGGAGTATATGTTGTATACATTTGCATAAGAGCCTAGATATGTCTATAATAAATATGAATAAGTATGCTTGTGGAAGACAAGTATAATTAAGGAGGAAACGTACACAATGCAAAGCAAAGGAAGATATTATATTTCCACAGCGATTGCCTACACATCAGGAAAACCACATATAGGCAATACGTATGAAATTGTGCTTGCCGACAGCATAGCCAGATATAAAAGACAGACCGGATATGATGTCTATTTTCAGACCGGAACAGATGAACATGGACAAAAAATTGAATTAAAATCTAAGGAACAAGGAATATCACCAAAAGAATTTGTCGATCATGTATCCGGAGAAGTTAAGAATATTTGGGATCTTATGAATGCTTCTTATGATAAATTTATAAGAACAACAGATAAAGATCATGAAAAATGTGTACAGAAAATTTTTAAGAAATTATATGATCAAGGAGACATTTACAAAGGACATTATGAAGGAATGTATTGTACACCTTGTGAATCATTCTGGACACCATCTCAACTTGTAGATGGCAATTGCCCTGATTGCGGAAGACCGGTAAAACCGGCAAAGGAAGAAGCATATTTCTTTAAGATGAGTAAGTATGCAGACAGATTAATCGAATATATTAATACACATCCTGAATTTATTCAGCCAGTATCTAGAAAGAATGAGATGATGAATAATTTCCTGCTTCCGGGACTTCAGGATTTATGTGTTTCAAGAACATCATTTTCATGGGGAATTCCGGTTGATTTTGATGATAAGCATGTAGTTTATGTATGGTTAGATGCGTTGACTAATTATATCACCAAGATTGGATATGATCCGGATGGATCGTCGGAAATGTTCAAAAAATATTGGCCGGCTGATCTTCATTTGATAGGCAAAGATATTATTCGATTCCATACTATTTATTGGCCAATCTTTTTGATGGCACTTGGATTACCGCTTCCAAAGCAGGTATTTGGACATCCATGGCTTCTTCAAGGCGATGGAAAAATGAGCAAATCAAAAGGAAATGTTTTATACGCGGATGAACTTGTAGAGATTTTTGGTGTAGATGCGGTAAGATTTTTTGTGCTTCATGAGATGCCATTTGAAAATGATGGCGTGATATCATGGGAATTGTTAGTAGAACGAATCAACTCAGAACTTGCCAATACACTTGGTAATCTTGTTAACAGAACAATTTCCATGAGCAATAAATACTTTAACGGAATCGTGGAAAATACAACTGTCAATGAAGATGTTGATGAAGACTTGAAAGCAGTTGTAACAAAGGCTGCTGAAAAAGTTGAAGAAAAGATGAATGAACTGAGGGTTGCAGATGCAATTACCGAAATATTTAATGTATTTAAGAGATGCAATAAATATATAGATGAGACAGAACCTTGGGTACTTGCAAAAGAAGATGCGACAAAACCAAGGCTTGCAACGGTTTTATATAATCTTGTTGAGGGAATTTGTATTGGTGCTCAATTACTAAAAAGTTATATGCCAAATACAGCGAAGGAGATTTTGTCCCAATTAAATGCAAAAGAACGAGATTATGACACTTTAGATCAATTTGGTCTATATGAATCCGGAAATAAAGTGACACAAACACCAAAAATCTTATTTGCAAGATTAAAATTAGAAGAAGTAATGGAGAAAGTACAAGCTCTTCATTCAGCAGAAGAAGAGCCGATGGAAGAAGGCGTGGATATGGAGAAAAAGCCGGAAATCACATTCGAAGATTTTGAAAAACTTCAGTTCCAGGTGGGCAAGATTGTAAAATGCGAAGAAGTAAAAGGCTCTAAGAAGCTTCTTTGCTCTCAGGTTCAGATTGGAAATGAAATAAAGCAGATCGTTTCCGGAATCAAAAAATACTACACACCGGAAGAGATGATTGGAAAGAAAGTGATGGTATTGGTAAATCTCAAACCTGCGAAATTAGCAGGAGTTCTTTCTGAGGGAATGATTTTATTTGCAGAAGATGCAGAAGGAAAATATGTAGCAGTAACTCCGGAAAGAGATGTTCCGCCAGGATCGGAGATTGCATAAATGTCAGATATGATATTTGAAACACATGCGCATTATGATGATGATAAATTTGACGAAAATAGAGATGAGTTGTTAAAACAACTTCCTTTAAATGGCATTGGCTATGTTGTTGATGTCGGAGCTAATCTTGAGTCAACAAAAAAAGCGATAAAACTTTCCGAGCAATATGATTATATTTATGCATCAGTTGGCGTTCATCCAAGTGATATTGAAGATCTTAATGAAGAAAGCTACGATTGGCTTGGTCAACAGATGAAACATAAAAAGGTCGTGGCGGTTGGAGAAATAGGACTTGATTATTATTGGGAAAAAGAAGATGCCATAAGACAGCGTCAAAAATATTGGTTTTCGAGACAGATTGAACTGGCAAAAAAAGGGAATCTTCCCATAATAATTCATTCGAGGGAGGCTGCACAGGATACCATAGCGGTGATGAAAGAATCTCATGCCGAAGAAGTTCCGGGAATTATTCACTGTTATTCTTATTCAAAAGAACTAGCAAAAATATTTTTGGATATGGGTTATTACCTTGGAATCGGTGGAGTGGTAACATTTAAAAATGCAAGAAAATTAGTGGAGACAGTCAAAGAGACGCCAATGGATCGATTGTTATTGGAAACCGACTGTCCATATCTTGCACCGGAGCCGAATAGAGGCAGACTCAACAGCTCCTTAAATCTAATCTATGTGGCAGATAAAATTGCAGAGATAAAAAATCTTACGCGTGAGGAAGTAATCACCATTACGACTCAAAATGCAAAGAAATTATATAGGATAGATTAACAGAGGTGTTCATGGCTAATTTAGGAAATCCAAAGGAAACAATAGCAGTATTGCAAAAATACCAATTTGAGTTTCAAAAGAAATTCGGACAAAACTTCTTAATCGATCCATCTGTATTAGACCGAATTATTGAAGCAGCAGATATTACAAAAGAGGATTTTGTACTGGAAATCGGGCCTGGAATTGGAACTATGACACAGCGACTATGTGAGGCTGCAAGAGCAGTAGCTGCGGTTGAAATAGATAAAGCATTAATTCCGATTCTTTCCGATACATTACGTAATTATGAAAATGTAGAAATTATCAATCAAGATATTTTAAAAGTGAATATTGAAAAATTGGCACAAGAAAAAAACGGCGGACGACCAATTAAGGTTGTGGCAAATCTGCCATACTATATAACAACCCCAATTATTATGCAGTTATTTGAAAAGAATGTACCGTTAAAAAGTATAACCGTTATGGTACAAAAAGAAGTGGCAGATCGAATGCAGGCAAAACCGGGGAAAAAAGATTACGGAGCATTATCTTTGGCCGTACAGTATTATGCAAAGGCTGAGATTGTGGCAAATGTCCCGCCAAATTGTTTTATGCCAAGACCAAAGGTAGGATCAGCGGTTATTCATTTAGAATGTTATAAAACAAAACCGGTTCAACCGGATAATGAAAGATTATTCTTTCAGATTATACGTGCAAGTTTTAATCAGCGCCGTAAAACATTGGCAAATGGATTAAACAATGCACCGGCTATTCCGCTCGCAAAAGAAGAAATTATAGAAGTTCTTAAAGAGAGTGGATTTTCAGAAAATATACGCGGAGAAAAGCTTAGTATAGAGGAGTTTGCAAAGCTTAGCGACAGGGTTAATATGAGGGTTAATAAATAATACCGGTACGCAACGGGCAAGACAAAACAGGCAGAAAGGAACCGCGCATGGAATTTATTGAGTATGGAAGTGAAATCCGCAAGCGATTGGACGCAGTACATAATAATTGCGGAAGAAATCCTGAAAAAATGGAACAAGAATGTCAAGAACTTGAACATTTAGCAAGAAAAATGCAGGATGACAAGCTCATGGGATTTGTTGCATTTTATAGAGGACAAAATGCATATTTGACAAATCAGATGGGAGATTTATTCAGATATTGTCTAGAGGGAATGGAATATCAGGAAAAAGCAGAACAATGGGAGTATATTGTTTTGTCATACAATTTGCTTGGAATCACTTCTGTAAATCAAGGGAACGCATTATTCGCAATTGATTATTATTTAAGTGGATTGAATCTATGCGAAGAACATAATCTATTAACAGATGCTTATATTCTTAATATGAATATAGGTGCTCTTTATATGCGCTTTGGGGCATATGAAGCTGCACATCAATATCTAGATCGAAGCTTGAAATTGATTATGCAGGATAAGAATAAGGAACGATACTACAATGATATTACCGTACTTTATATATCACTAGCGAATTGTGAAATGCACCGGGATAATATAAGTGGTGTAAATTATTACCTGAAAAAGGTTTTAAGCGAATGTTATGAGTATATAGATAACCAGATTAAAATTTATGTTAAGACATTTCAGGTTCAGTCTTATGAAAAAGAAGAAAAATACGAACAAAGAGATCGGTTAATAGAGGAGCTCACACAAGAATTTCCTAAAATTCAAATCAATATGGATTTATATGAAGATTTTTACAATTTTGCGCAGTATCTTTTAACCATAAAAAAATACGATGATTTTGAAATCATAATGCATAAATTAGAAGAACCGATAGACCAGTCTAAGTTAATACGTCAGCAAATGCAGTTTATTCAACTTCAAATGGATTATTATGACGCAATTGGAGAAGAAGAAAAATTCAATGAGGCTGCTAAGAAAAATTATAAATTAGTTTCAAGACTCGAAGAAGAAGATGCTATGACCATGCGTTCAATTATTAAAATGCGAACGGATTTGGAGCTTAATAAAAAACAGTCCAAGAAAATGGAATTGGAAAATAAAAAGTTGCAAAAACAGTCAGAAACGGATTCTCTTACCGGAATGGCAAACAGGTTTTACCTTAACCGTTATGCAGAAAAAATATTTCAGCATTGCTATGTAAATAAGACTATGCTAGGTATGGAGATTCTAGATATTGATTATTTTAAGCAGTATAATGACAATTATGGGCACCAGGCCGGAGATAATTGTATAAAAATGGTGGCAGAAGCAATTAAAAGCCTTGAGAAATATGGTCATATATTTACAGCAAGATATGGTGGAGATGAATTTGTCATTATTTATGATGGATATGGAAAAGAAGAAATGGAACAATTTGCCAAAGAATTAAAAGAAAAAATTATTCAGGCAAATTTAAAACATGAATATTCACAGACTGCGAAAATTGTAACGGTATCACAGGGAATTTGTTATGATATACCGGATGATAAACAAAAAATCTGGGATTATTTATATAGTGCGGATAAAATACTTTATCATGTAAAAAAACAGTCCAGAAATGATTACGGAATCGGACATTGCGATCATATGCTGTAGGTGAATAAATGAAAGAGCAAATAAACTATACTTATATCGTAAAATGCAGCGATAATACGTATTATACAGGGTGGACAAATAATATTGATAAACGAATAAAAGCACATAATAATGGTAAAGGAGCAAAATATACAAAAGCGAGAAGGCCGGTAGAATTGGTATATTTAGAGACATTTGCCACAAAACAGGAGGCAATGAAAAGAGAAGCCGAAATAAAAAAACTAACAAGAAATGAAAAAGAAGAACTAATAAAAAAAGAACTTCCCACAGCATAAGTAGGAAGTTCTTTTTGATTAGATAGGTACTATCCAAAATATCTCTTTAATAAACCTTCAAAAGCTTTACCATGTCTAGCTTCATCACGAGCCATTTCATGAACAGTATCATGAATTGCATCAAGATTAGCAGCTTTTGCTCTTTTGGCAAGATCGGTCTTACCAGCAGTAGCACCATTTTCTGCATCAACTCTCATTTGAAGATTTTTCTTTGTAGAGTCTGTAACAACTTCGCCTAATAGTTCAGCGAATTTTGCAGCATGTTCTGCTTCCTCATAAGCAGCTTTTTCATAATAAAGGCCAATCTCCGGATATCCTTCACGATGAGCAACACGAGCCATAGCAAGATACATTCCAACCTCTGAACATTCACCTTCAAAGTTAGCACGAAGATCCGCAAGGATATCTTCGCTGACCCCTTTTGCAACGCCAACGACATGTTCGGCAGCCCAAGTCATTTCACCCTCTTGCTTGTTGAATTTTTCAGGTCCAACACCACATACCGGACATTTTTCAGGAGCTTCATCTCCTTCGTGCACATAACCGCATACACTACATACATATTTTGCCATAATAAAAATCCTCCTTAAGTAAAAAAAATAGATTCATAATAAATTACATTTGTGTCTTACAATCCGGACAAGTCCCATGAAAATAAATGATATGTCCTTCAATTTCACCATCAAACTCAATAGAAGCAAGAGAATTAATGTGCTCAAGATGCTTCATTTTGAGATCAAACAGCCTATTACACTTGTTACAGATAAAATGATAGTGGGGAGAAGTAAATCCATCGAATCGATCGATTCCATCACCAAAATCTAGCTTTATAGCGTCTCCGCGTTCCACTAAAAGATTAAGATTGCGGTAAACGGTTCCTAATGAAATATTAGGCATTGTTTTTTTTAAATCCTGATAAATCATCTCTGCGGTTGGATGTGTAGTATGGTTTTGCAGATAATGCTTAACAGCTTCTCTTTGCTTACTGTAATGCAAAATATACCTCTCCTTAAATCAATAATCATTACTGTTATTGATAGTATAAAGGCAGGAAATGCCATTAGTCAATTATAACATTTAGTATTGATTACTAATTGCTGGGACAAATCAAACTATAACGGATATGATCTTTCCATTCATTGCAGATTTTGGCACAAGAAAAGCAAAGACCTTCGTTTCGGAAACCGAGTCGATCAAGCAATCGCTTGGAGTTATCATTATCGGGAAGAACATAAGCTTCAATTCGATGAAAATTCATTTCATGGAAAGCGACATCACAAAGAAAGCGAATCGCTTCTGTTGCATATCCTTGTTTTTGATAATATTTGTCAAATTTATATCCGATTTCTAAACTCATAAAGGAACTTTTTCGAATATTGTGAAAAGAGGAAGTTCCAATAATTTTAGAGGGATTTGACTTTGGAAAAATCCAAAAACGAACAAAAGCCAATTTGGTAGCAAGATTGAATTCCGTGCGAAGCATCGACTTTTGGTAGTTAATCGTATAGAAATTATAAGGTCTAGACGGTTCATATGGTTCAAAAATATCGCGATTATTATGGAGAAATCGAAGAACCTGCGTTGCATGAGATTCGTCGAGAATTTTAATAATCAGACGATCTGTTTCATAATAAAAATTCATAGTATTATTTCCTTATGTGGATGGGATTATTTGCCTATATTATAACATTGATTATTGAGATAAAAAAGAGAGGATGATACAATAAACGAGGTGAAAGGAGCATGACGATGAAAAAAGAAAAATATATGCGAGAAGCAATTCGTCAGGCAAAAAAAGCAGCTGCACTAGATGAGGTTCCAATTGGATGCGTAATCGTTCAAAATGAAAAAATAATTGCACGGGGTTATAACAGAAGAAATACGGATAAAAATGTATTAGCACATGCTGAAATATCAGCTATAAAAAAGGCCTGCAAAAAGACCGGAGACTGGAGACTTGAAGATTGTGAAATGTATATAACACTTGAGCCATGTCAGATGTGTGCCGGAGCCATTGTTCAAAGTCGTATGAAAAAGGTTTATATTGCAACTAATAATCCCAAAGCCGGATGTGCCGGATCTGTAATAAATATATTGCAGATGCAGCAGTTTAATCATCAGGTGGAAATAGAAGAAGGATTATTAAAAGAGGAATGTTCTACGATGTTGAGTGAATTCTTTCGTGATTTACGAAAAAGGAAAAAAAATAAGGTAAAGGAATTGACAAGTATGGTAAGACTAGATTATAATAAAAACTCCGAGCAGCCGGAGTGTTAGCGGTACTCTTTACCATCAATCCGCTATAGTTGGGGTGATGCCCCGCCTCGGGCTTTGGAATTGCAGAGCCGCCCTTTATAAGTGGCGTTGAAGCTTGGGTCTTAAGCGACGGAAATCTGCGAACTGGGTCAGGTTGGGAACAAAGCAGCCCTAAGTAGAACCTTCCGGGTGCCTTGAGGGTGCCTGGGCTGAGTTAACTGTAGAGGTAACGTCTGTGGTTACGGGTTCAAAGCGGGACGCTCGGTTTTGAATAGAGGGGCTTATAGCTCAGCTGGTTAGAGCGCACGCCTGATAAGCGTGAGGTCGGTGGTTCGAGTCCACTTAAGCCCATTAAAAAAAGATTGCGATATGCAATCTTTTTTTGTTTCACGAATGATATTTGTATGAAGTATCATTTAAAGTTCTTTTACCAAATAGATAATCAAAACAATAATTAAAACAATTACACAGCCTAAAAGCTTTGACATCTGTTTTTTGTCTTGGAATGTATCCTTGATTGGATTGTAATTTCCTCTTGAAGAAATTGGAGAAGAAGCTTTCTTTGCCTGTTCTTTTTTCTTCTTATTATTTATATAATAAGCCATAGCATCTACTCTCCGCTTAGTGGTTATCTACATAATTCTTAATAGCTCTAAAGGTTTCTTCTGTTATTACATGCTCAATCTGACAAGCATCATCTTCAGCGATTTCACTGTTAACTCCAAGATCCTCTAACCATTTTGAGAAGAATTCATGACGCTCACCCATTGATTCAGCTATTTCAAGTCCTGATTCTGTAAGATAAATAAAACCTGCATCCGTAACTGTAATATGATTCTGTTCTCTAAGATTTTTCATAGCCACAGAAACTGAAGACTTCTTAAAACCAAGCTTATTGGCGATGTCAACAGAACGAACAACAGGAAGTGATCTGCTTAAAAAAAGAATTGTTTCTAAATAATTTTCTGCGGATTCATTCTTGTGTACCATGGTGGATACCCCCGTAATCGTATAAGTATAGTCTAAATTAAGTTATTAAATAACGAGATTATTTTACCATAAGGAATATCTAATTTCAACAAGAGGAAAGAAAAAAGTTGTTGACATCTAAAGGAAATTAGAATATACTAAGCATAGTTAGAGGGTTGGTTACGAATAACACTTGTTAGGAGGGATTAACACGAGCGTAGTTATTATAGGTGGCCATGACCGCATGGTTGGAAAATATAAAGAAATTTGTAAAAAACATAAATGTAAGGCAAAAGTATTTACACAGATGCCTGCAAGATTAAGTGAACAAATCGGTTCACCGGATATGGTAATCCTATTTACCAACACGGTATCGCATAAGATGGTACATTGTGCAGTAAATGAAGCACAAAAGTGCAATGCGAATATCGTAAGAAGTCACACCAGCAGTGGCACTGCACTAAAAGAAATTTTAGAGCAGGCCTGCTCATAAAACACCACTGATGAATCCTTTCATCATAATGTATTGCTTGTTTTAGTAATACAATAATCTCTTAAAAATCAATTTACCTAATGAACCAGAAGCTCCCGGAGATCATCCGGGAGTTTTTGGTATGAAAAATAAAAACGGGGAGCATGGGATTTGAACCCACGGTACTTCGTTAAAAGTACACGGCTTTTCGAGAGCCGCACCTTAAGCCACTCGGACAACTCCCCATATGCTTATCGATTGTACCATAACATAAGAGGGAATGATAGAAATATTTGGTGATTTTACAAGAAGCCGTACAAAAAAAATTATGCTATACTATATAAAGAATGTCCAAAATGGGGAAGAAGGGGAAAGGCTATGTCTTATACAGCGCTTTATCGAAAATTCCGTCCACAGGAATTTCAGGATGTAAAAGGTCAAGATCATATTGTTTCTACATTAAAGAATCAGATAGAAGCTCAAAGGATTGGGCATGCGTATCTATTTTGTGGAACAAGAGGAACCGGAAAGACTACAATTGCAAAGATTTTTGCAAAAGCTGTGAACTGTGAACATCCTGTTGACGCGAGCCCATGCGGACACTGTCCAACCTGTGAAGCGATTGCATCCGGGGCGTCTATGAACGTTATAGAGATTGATGCTGCTTCAAATAATGGTGTAGATTCGGTAAGACAGATCAGGGAAGAAGTCAGTTATTCGCCCCCGGAGGGAAAGTATAAAGTTTACATTATAGATGAGGTACATATGCTTTCTACGGCTGCATTTAATGCTTTGTTAAAAACACTAGAAGAGCCGCCGGCATACGTAATTTTTATACTGGCAACAACAGAGGCTAATAAGCTTCCGATTACCATTCTATCCCGTTGTCAAAGATATGATTTTAGAAGAATAACGATAGAGACCATTAGTAATCGACTTAAAGAATTGATGAAAGAAGAACAGGTTCAGGTCGAAGAAAAAGCGATTCGTTATATCGCAAAAGCGGCAGATGGTTCTATGCGTGATGCACTAAGTTTGCTAGATCAATGCATTGCATTTAATCTTGGAGAAGAATTAACTTATGATAAAGTATTAGAGGTTTTAGGTGCAGTTGATACGGAAGTATTTGCCCGATTGCTTCGACATATTGAAAGTGGTGAGACGTTAAAGGCCATAAAATTACTCGAAGAAATGGTCTACAGAGGAAGAGAACTTCCCGTGTTTGTGGCTGATTTTACCTGGTATTTAAGAAATCTACTTTTGCTTCAAAGTACCGATCAAATGGAAGATGCATTAGATGTATCAACGGAAAATTTGATGCAGATGAAAGAAATAGCACAACAGGTGGAAGCAGCAACACTGATACGATATATAAAAGTGTTTTCTACATTATTAAACGATATCCGTTTTTCCTCACAAAAAAGGGTACTGATAGAAGTTGCGATTATCAAACTTTGCAGACCACAGATGGAACAAAACTATGATTCTTTGCTCCAAAGAATTTCCAATCTAGAAAAGAAAATAGAACAGGGAAACTTTACAGAAAGATTGAATGCAACACCACAGATTCAGACAGAAGATATTTCGGAAGAGATAGAGATTCCAAAAGCCGTTCCGGAAGATATCAAAGAAGTTGTAAGCAGATGGAACGAAGTCATGCAAGATCGAAATATTTCTCCGATGAAACGTGGAACATTTATGCAGGCACATTTAAGTATTGCCGGAAATAATGGTTTAAGGGTAAGCGTTCAAAGTGGAATTATTGGTCACATGGAATCGTCTAAGAGTGAACTAGAAGCGGCGATTCGATCTGTAATAAAAAAAGATGTTGAAGTTTTGATAGAAAGCATGGATAATAAAACACAGGCAAATCGCAATCATGGCATGAATCTGCAGGATATGTTTGGAGGAATGCCAATTGTAGAAGAAGATTCGTAGAGAACGAAGGAATAGGATAACAGGAGGAACATCATGGCTAAAAAAGGTGGTTATGGCGGCGGAATGCCGGGAAATATGGGAAATTTGATGAAGCAGGCACAAAAGATGCAGCGTCAGATGGAAACAGCGACAAAAGAACTTGAAGAAAAAGAAGTGACTGCAGCAGCAGGTGGTGGAGCTGTTGAAGTAACCGTATCAGGTAAAAAAGAAGTATTAAAGGTGAAAATCGATAAAGAAGTTGTAGATCCGGATGATGTAGAAATGCTTGAGGATTTGATTATGGCAGCAACCAACCAGGCATTAAGAGAAATTGATGAAATTTCAAGCAAATCCATGGCACAAATCACAGGTGGTCTGGGCGGTTTCCCGTTCTAAAATGTAAGTAGGAATAAAATGGATTATTATAGTGGACACATTACAAAATTAATAGAAGCGTTTTCTTCATTGCCGGGAATAGGAGCAAAGTCAGCACAGCGATTGGCATTTCATGTTTTAAATATGCCGCTAGAGCAGGTGGATGAATTGACGGAGGCAATCTCTCAGGCAAGAAGGAATGTGAAATATTGCAAAAGTTGCCTGACTCTTACAGATGAGGAAATGTGTCCCATCTGCAGCAGCAGTAAACGAAATCATAAGCAGATTATGGTGGTAGAAAATCCGCGGGATCTTGCAGCATATGAAAAGACCGGTAAGTACACCGGAGTTTACCACGTGTTACATGGTGCAATTTCACCCATGCTGGGAATCGGTCCGGGGGATATTCGTTTAAAAGAATTAATGCAACGTCTGCAAGGAGATGTGGATGAAGTCATTGTTGCAACGAATTCTTCTCTAGAAGGAGAGACAACGGCAATGTATATCAGCAAATTGATTAAGCCGACCGGAATTAAAGTGTCACGAATTGCCAGTGGCGTTCCGGTGGGAGGCGATTTGGAATATATTGATGAAGTAACGTTACTTAGAGCTTTGGAAGGAAGAACCGAGCTTTAGACAATATGATATGCCAGGTTTGGCAGAATGGAGGATATGATGACAAATCAGGAATTACAAAAACAGGCAAATACAATTCGTAAGGGAATTGTAACAGCTGTTCACAGTGTAAAGTCCGGACATCCGGGTGGATCGTTGTCGGCAGCAGATATATTTACTTATTTATATTTTGAAGAATTAAATGTTGATCCTGCGAATCCTAAGAAAGCAGATCGAGATCGATTTGTATTATCGAAAGGACATGTAGCGCCGGGGCTTTATTCAACACTTGCACATAAAGGATTTTTCCCGGTTGAAGATTTGACAACACTTCGTCATGTTGGATCTTATCTGCAGGGACATCCGGATATGAAACACATTCCGGGAGTAGATATGTCATCCGGTTCTTTGGGACAGGGATTTTCTACAGCAGTCGGAATGGCACTTGCCGGACAGATTGATCAGGCAGATTATAGAGTATATGCTCTTTTAGGAGATGGAGAAATTCAGGAAGGACAGATTTGGGAAGCTGCAATGTTCGCAGGATTTCACAAGATGGATAACCTGGTTTGCATTGTTGATAATAATAATCTTCAGATTGATGGATGTATCGATGATGTATGTTCACCATATCCGATTGATAAAAAGTTTGAAGCTTTCAATTTCCATGTTATTAATATCAATGGACATGATTTTGATGAAATTCGTGCAGCATTTAAAGAGGCGAAAGAAACAAAGGGATGTCCTACAGCAATTATTGCACACACAATAAAGGGCAAAGGTGTATCCTTTATGGAAAATCAGGCCGGATGGCATGGAAAAGCACCAAATGATGAAGAATACAAGATTGCAATGGATGATCTTGAAAAGGAGGCAGCAGCATTATGTCAGAAATAAAGAAGATTGCAACAAGAGAAAGTTATGGTAATGCACTTGCCGAACTTGGAAAAGAACATGAAGATATTATTGTTTTAGATGCAGATCTTGCAGGGGCAACTAAGACCGCAACCTTTAAAAAAGAAGTTCCAAATCGATTCTTTGATTGTGGTATAGCTGAGTGTAATATGGCAGGAATTGCAGCAGGACTGTCAACCTGTGGCAAAGTACCGTTTATGAGTTCGTTTGCGATGTTTGCAGCAGGAAGAGCTTATGAGCAGGTAAGAAATTCTATTGGTTATCCACATTTAAATGTAAAGATTGGAGCAACTCATGCAGGAATCTCAGTCGGAGAAGATGGTGCAACACATCAGTGTATAGAAGACATTGCACTTATGAGAGAAATTCCGGGAATGACCGTGATTAATCCGGCTGATGATATAGAAGCAAGAGCTGCAGTACGGGCCGCATACGAGCATGAAGGTCCTGTTTATATGAGATTTGGACGTCTTGCAATTCCGGTGATTAACGATGAAACGACATATAAGTTTGAACTCGGTAAGGGAATTGAAATGAAATCCGGAAAAGATGTAACGATTATTGCAACCGGACTTTGCGTAGGCGAATCTCTTGCAGCAGCGAAGATGCTAGCACAAGATGGAATTGATGCGCAAGTGATTAATATTCATACAATAAAGCCGATTGATGAAGATATTATAGTAAATGCAGCAAAGGCAACGGGAAAAGTTGTTACGGTAGAAGAACATTCTGTAATTGGAGGTTTAGGAAGTGCTGTTGCGGATGTGCTTTGCGAAAAGCAACCAACGAAGATGATGAAGATTGGTGTAAATGATGTATTTGGCGAATCCGGACCTGCAGTTGAGTTGATTCATAAGTATGGATTAGATGCAGAAGGAATTTATGGAAAAATTAAGGATTTTCTTGCATAAAATAAGTTACAATGAAAGGTGTCAGGTGCAAACGCATTTGACGCCTTTTGTAAATATCTAATCAGGGGGAGCGCGATGTCAGATCTCAATAATCGACAACAATTCAGGACGGTACATACAGATATAGAAGAAATGAATGCCATGATAGCAGAGCACAGAAAGAAGATTTTGACTCGTGTCATTATTATAGTGGCAATATGTGTAGCTGCATTGGTAACATATGAACTGATTATTCATCTGCGCACTTATGATAACTATCGGGTGGCAAAAGAAGTAGAGCGTCAAGACTCTTCGGGAACCGTATTTGAGAAAATGAATGGTAACATTCTTAAATATTCCCATGATGGGGTGAGCTATACAGATTTAGAGAACAACCTCATTTGGAATCAAACCTATGAACTTCAGAATCCGCAGGCAGATATCTGTGAATCTTATGTGGTCGTTTATGATAAAAGCGGCAGCGATATTTATATTTTAAATACGGAAGGACTACAAAGTCATTTGCAAAGTGAGCAGCCCATTGTAGCAGCGTATATTGCAAAGCAGGGAACGATTGCTGTATTGACGGTTGAAGATACAACCAGCCAGATTGAGTTATATGATAAGGACGGAAATCAACTAGCAAAAGGAGAAATCCACATAGAAGAAGGTGGATACCCTGTAGATATTGCCATTTCACAGGATGCACAAAAGCTAGCTGTGTCAACAATTGATATTAGCGATGGTTCGGTGAAGAGTACGATAATGTTTTACAATTTTTCTGATGTTGGAGAAAATGAAACCGATCATATCGTAGGGACGTTTTCCTATGCGGGAACAATGATTCCGCGAATCGAATTTCCGCAAAATGATGAGCTGATTGCATTTGGAGATAATGAAATTATTATTTTCAAGGGAAGTCAAAAGCCGGAAGAAGATACAACAATAAAGTTAAAAGAAGAGGTGAAAAGCATATTATATAACTCTTCCTACTTTGGCATTGTACAAGATTATGTGGCAGAGGAAGATGATGAAGAGGAAGTCCCGGCATATCAGATGGTGATCTATGACTTAAATGGAAAACAGATTACAAAAAGCGGATTTGATTATTCATATTCTAAGATTGAATTTCTTGAAAATAATGAGATTTGCATGATGGGCGAGAAAAGTTGCGCCATTTATACATTAAAAGGGAAGAAAAAGTATGAGGATACCTTCGATGAGGAATTATATAAAATATATTCCGGAAAAACGCAGCGCAGTTATATCTTTTTGATTAGCAAAAAGACGCAAAAGGTATATCTGCGGTAAATAAAGAAAGAAGGTTAAGAATGAATTGGTTATTTATAATCGTAGTACTGTTTTTATTGTTTCAGATCATAAGAGGAGCTCGAAGAGGCGGTGTAAGAGTGCTATTTGGAATGATTGGTCTTATTATCGTTCTGGCATTTGCAATCTTTGCAGCACCGCATGTGAACACATTTTTAACAGATCACACATCGATTTATGAAGCGGTGGAAGAAAAGTGTGAAGAGAAAATAAAGGAAAAGTCGCAAGCAAAGATTAGTGATCAAACAGAAACAATCACAGATGCCATAGAAAACACAGGGCTTAATTTGTCAGAAAGTGACAAAGAAGCTTTACAGGAAACGGGAACGGATACAGCAAGTGATGTATTAGAAGACGCCGGAGTATATTCCGCGACTGCTCAAAGTCTAGCCAGTGTGATTGTAATGGTAATTTCATTTATTATATGCCTGGTTATTGGAGCAATTATTGTTGCTATTATACAGCATTATATGCAAAGGCTAATGGATCTGCCGGGACTTAGAACCGTTAACAGAATAGTAGGAGCAATTTTGGGATGCGTAAAAGGGCTTATATTCGTCTGGATAGTGTTCTATCTGCTTTCGCTGACCGCAATTGTAAATGAAAATGGTACCATTATAACCATGGTGAAAGATAATCCGTTTTTAAATCTTTTATATGAAAATAATATTTTGGTTACTATTATGCAAAACGTATTTTAGGAATCAAATCAATAAGTAAAGAAAACAAAAGATATGAGGGATATATATTGTAGGAAAATAAAAGTAAAACCACAATATATGTCCCTTAAAAAATTAATTAAAAAAAAGTAAGAAATATGGTTGACAACATGCTGTTCTAAATGGTAGTATATTTTTCGCACAACCCGTGAACATCTGAAAATGCAGTAGAAACGGGTAAAATCTGACGAAAAAAACAACTAAAAAAAATAAAAATAGTTGTTGACAAGAACGTCAGAACATGATAGTATTAAATAGTTGTCGGCAAAAACAAAAACCGACATGAACCTTGATAACTGAACAGTGAAATAACCTTGAAAAATTCTAAGAGAAACGTTCTTAAAAGAACAGTTAATCGATTAGATTAACACCTAAAAACAGTAAAGCATCTGACTAAAAGGGATGCACAAGGATAAAAAGCCAAGAAGTAATTCTGAAGCAATTATCAAAAGATTAAACATGAGAGTTTGATCCTGGCTCAGGATGAACGCTGGCGGCGTGCTTAACACATGCAAGTCGAACGAAGCACTTTATTACGATCTCTTCGGAGTGACGATT
>NZ_FMXR01000010.1 GCF_900104415.1 Eubacterium oxidoreducens
CATTCAATATCATATGTATCGCTTACCCCAAGTTTCAGTTTTAATTCCTCAATAAACATAAGGATGTTCTTATAGTCTGGCGTTACCTGGATGTTTGCAAAAACACGATCCTCTGCTCCGATTACCGGCTCCATTGCACATAAAGTATAGTTTGTACTATGGACATCCATACCGATTTTGATTATTCTATTCATAGGTGACCTCCTTTTGTATGCGGTAATCCCTGTTACCATTTGTCTTTCTCGACTTGTAGTATACAGGTAAATCCACGTTGCTACAAATGTGAGGTCACTTCATATTATCTATGAAAATGGCTGCAAAACACATACAAATCCTTATTAAACTGTAATTGTGGAAGCGTAATTGGCGTTTGATAAAAATCCTGACGACTACCATCAAAATAATCAAATAGCAAATAGCTGTTTTCTAGTTCTACCAAAAAACAGCTATGCATTAAATAAATAATCTTCATCTTATTTCATTCTACCAATAATTTCATTTGCCTTTGCGTAAACTTCTTTCGGATCAAATCCAATATTGAATTTCATATCTTCATATAAAATTTTACCATTTACCATCGTCATCTTAACATTCTGCTTCGATCCGGCATAAACGATATTCTTAATAATATTATTTTCCGGCTGCATATTCGGCTGCTGAAGATCAAGCATAATCAAATCGGCTTTTTTTCCAACCTCTAACCGATCGCAGTCATCAAGCCCCATACAATGAGCACCATCACAGGTTGCCATATAAAGAACCTGATCAGCGCTTACACACGCTGCATCTTTCTCACGTACCTTGGCAAGTGTTGCAGTAAGGTACATCTCCTTAAAGAAGTCCAAAGAATTATTACTGGCAGGACCATCTGTTCCGATACCCATTGGAATACCTTCATCCAAAAAGCGTTTTACAGGTGCGATACCACTTGCAAGCTTTAAGTTTGAGCAAGGATTGGTAACCGCATACAAGCCACGCTTTTTAAAGATGTCAATATCTTCTTCCGACATATATACACAATGATAACCACCACCGCCATATTCAAACATTCCAAGTGAATCCATCATCTGTGTCGGTGTCTTGCCATATCTCTTAATACAATCCTTCACTTCTGATTCCGTCTCTGAATTGTGCGCAAACAATGGAGATTTTACTTTCTGTGCCAAAGCGGCGATATCTTCCATTAATTCTTTCTTTGTCGTGTATTCTGCATGAAATCCGATGATAAAGCTAGAAAGCTCTCCCAAACTGTTACAGATATTGTAATTTTCTTCCATAAGAGCCGTATCTCCACCAAAATCATTCAGTCCGGATGTCTGTACGGTTCTAAATCCGCAGTCAACAGATGCCTGCGCATTTTGTGGCGGGAAGAAATACATATCGAAATTTGAAGTAATACCACTTGTCAGATATTCCATAATTCCAAGAATATCAAGATGATAAACATCATCCGGCGTCAACTGTCCTTCTCTTGGGAACACCGAATCAAAAAGCCAGCTTTGAAGCGGTAAATCATCTGCAAAGGAACGAAGGAATGTCATTGCAGTATGTGTATGCGCATTCTTAAATCCAGGCATTAACAAGTTCTGTTCAACATCTATTTCTCGATCCCATACAATCGGATCTTCGCCCTTATCAAATACTTCTTGTATATCTAAGCCATCTCCGATATAAATGATTTTATTATCTCTCACCCACAACTGACCATTTACTATCTCAAATGTATGATTTTCTTTTGTCTTAAAAATCTTTGCATTAAAAAAACGAATATTCATTATCAGGTTCCCCCTATTATAAAGAAGCATGAATATTAAGTACACTTTGACGAATAAGTGACTTAATCTGTGGTGCAACGCGATCTGCAGTCTCTTGAATCTCGGCATGCGTCAGTGGATGCTTTGCTATTCCTGCCGCCAGATTAGAGATACAAGAAACCCCGCAAATCTTCATTCCCATATGATTTGCTGCCTGTGCTTCACAAGCTGTACTCATTCCGACAGCATCGGCTCCTAATACCTTACACATACGTATTTCTTCCGGTGTCTCATAATTAGGCCCCTTAAGCTGAATATAAACCCCTTCTTTTAGGTCAACATTAACTTCTTTAGCCGATTTACGGATAATATCCTGTAAGTCTTCATCATAGACATGAGACATGTCAGGGAAACGCACTCCAAGTTCTTCGATATTCGGTCCAATCAAAGGTGATGGAACAAAGCAGGAAATCTGTCCTGTGATCAGCATTAAATCACCGGCTGAAAAATCACTGTTAATTCCGCCTGAAGCATTGGTTAAGAAAAGAACTTTGGCACCAAGCATTTTCATCAGTCTGATTGGCAATACAACGTCTGTCATATCATACCCCTCATAATAATGAACTCGTCCATTCATAAGTACGATAGGAACATCTTCCATATAACCAAATATAAATTCTCCGGCATGACCGGCCACCGTCGAAACCGGAAAGCCTTCTATATCATGATAATCAATACGCTTTACTACTTTAAATTCGTCTGCATATTTACCGAATCCGGATCCAAGTACAATTCCTATCTCCGGTACAAAATCCGTCATTTCACGAACACTGTCCACACATTTCAACAATTTCTCATACACTTTATTCATAAGTAATAACCTCCGCTAATCTTAACTTGCCTGTTCTAAGTTACTAAGTTTTGCAGCCTGATCTGCCGCAATCAGTGCATCTAAAATCTCCTGAATGTCTCCATTCATAATATCGTTTAACTTATATAAAGTCAGGTTAATTCTGTGATCGGTAACACGTCCCTGCGGGAAATTATACGTACGAATCTTTTCTGAACGGTCTCCCGAACCAATCTGACTCTTTCTTTCAGCAGCTTCCGCATCATGTGCCTTTTGAAGTTCCAAATCGTACAACTTGGTACGAAGAAGTGCAAATGCTTTTGCTTTATTTTGAATCTGCGATTTTTCTGTCTGCGAATAAATCACAATACCGGTTGGATAATGTGTAAGACGTACCGCCGAATCTGTTGTATTTACACACTGTCCACCATTACCGGATGCACGCATAACATCAATACGAATATCATTTTCGTCAATTTCAATTTCCACTTCTTCTGCTTCCGGCATAACGGCTACGGTAATTGCCGATGTATGAATACGTCCGCCTGACTCTGTCTTAGGGACACGCTGAACGCGATGTGTTCCGCTTTCGTATTTCATAATAGAGTATGCTCCCTGTCCGGAAATCATAAAGGTTACACTCTTCATACCACCGATTCCAATTTCTTCACATTCGAGCATTTCGACTTTCCAACCACGACCCTCTGCATAATGTACGTACATTCTATATATCTCCGCTGCAAATAAAGCCGCTTCATCACCACCTGTACCCGCACGAATCTCCATGATGACATTCTTCTCATCATTCGGATCTTTAGGAAGAAGTAAAATCTTAAGTTCTTGTTCAAGAGCTTCCACATTTGCCTTAGAATCATTTAATTCTTCTTTGGCAAGTTCTCTCATCTCTTCATCGCTTTCTTCGTCAAGAAGAGCCAGTGAATCTTCTATATTTTGCTTTTCCTTTTTATACTTTTGATACGCCTCCACGATTGGAGCCAAATCACTTTGTTCTTTCATTAATCTACGAAAACGATCTTGATCGGATGCAACATCCGGTTCGCTTAACGTACTCATAAGTTCCTGGTAACGAATTACCAAATCTTCCAATTTATCAAACATGCTCTTATCCTACCTTTCACTTTTCATCAATTTGCCGATTGCAATGCGATCAAGTTGCTGCAAATCTTTTTTAACCACCACATCGCAAAATCCATTAAAACTCATGATGTCACGAATGGTATCGCCTTGATCGTATCCTATTTCCAAAAATAACATTCCCTCTTCCGCTAGAGTTCGTGGAGATAGGGATATAATCTGTCGGTAAAACTCAAAACCGTCTTCGCCTCCATCAAGTGCCGAAAAAGGCTCGTGCACCTTCACCTCCGTCATCAGTTCCTCAATATCTGCCGTTGGAATATACGGCGGATTCGAAACTATTATATCAAATTCCCCGGAAATATTCTCTAATAAATTACTTTCCACCAAAGTAACCTCTGCTCCAAGTGCCTTGGCATTACGCTGCGCTACAACAAGCGCCTGCTTACTGATATCAGAACAAGCAACCTGTAGCGATGGCTTCTGAAGTTTTAAAGCAATACCGATACATCCTGATCCGGTGCATAAATCAAGCACCCGCATCCCGTCTTTCGATTGGTTTAAAACTTCCAAAACAAGTTCTTCCGTCTCCATCCGAGGAATTAATACATGTTCATCTACATAAAATGAATATCCCATAAACTCTTGTTCATGTGTAATATGCTGAAGCGGAACATGCTCACAACGTTTCTTGATACCTTCTATATAAGTCTTTTCCTCCGATAAAGACATTTCTTTATCAGGTTCCATAAAAAAATCAGCTTTTGTCACATGACATATATATTCCAAAAGCAAAAAAGCGTCCGTTCTCGCATCTTCAATATCCGCCTGCGTTAAAGAACAAAATCCATATTCATATGCTTCTTTTAAAGTCATAAAATCATTCCTCGTCCTTGTTTCGACACTTAGAAGTACATCCTTCTTCTGACTGCGTTAAATATTCTCTCCAATCAAATACTGCTTCCACAGAAGCAATCCCAACTTCAATCATCGAATCATCCGGTTCTCTGGTTGTGAGATTTTGAAGTTTCAACCCCGGTTTACTAAGAACGTTAGAAAGTTTTCCATCTTTCATGCCAAACCATCTTAGAAGTTCATACGACACACCGGCCACTACCGGAATCAAAATCAATCTGGATACCAACTTTAACATATGAGAATCCGTTTGAATAAATATAAAGAAAATAATAGAAATTATAATGACAATAAACAAAAAACTGGTTCCACATCTTTTGTGCTGACGGGAGGATTTTCTTACATTTTCTACATTCAATTCCATGCCATGTTCAATACAATTAATGCATTTATGCTCTGCCCCATGATACATAAACACCCTTTGAATATCTTCAAGTTGTGAAATAAGTAATAAATAACCAAGAAAAATCACGAGACGAAGCACGGCTTCGAAAATCGAAATCAGAACCTGCGATTCTACAATTTTTCCCAAGAACACAGACGCATAAAACGGCAAAAGCATAAAAACACCAATCGCAATCAAAAGCGATACTACCACGGTGCCCCCCATCATAAGATTTTCTTTGCTTTCTTCTTTTTTCGTTTTTTCTTTTTCTTCATCCTCTTCTAGAATGCCGGCCGATAGCATCAGTGTCGAAATTCCAAGATACATGGAATCAATAAAATTGATTACGCCTCTAACAAGCGGAATCTTTTGCACCCATTTAGCACGGCAAATTCCTTTATATTGTTTTTGTTTGACAACAATTTGTCCATTTGTTTTTCGAACTGCAACTGCATAACAATCTTTGTTACGCATCATCACGCCTTCCATAACAGCCTGACCGCCTATACCGGAATATTTCATTTTCAACCAACTCCTGTCCGCCCACTGAAAAAGGTTGAGATACTAACGATCCCAACCTTAATTTTCTTTAATCGATTACTGATTAATACCATATTTACGATTGAACTTATCAATACGTCCACGAGCCTGTGCAGCTTTCTGCTGTCCTGTATAGAACGGATGGCACTTTGAACAGATTTCTACGTGGATATTCTCCTTTGTAGAACCAACAGTAAATGTGTTACCACAGTTACATGTAACTGTTGCCTGATAGTAATCTGGATGGATTCCTTCTCTCACTGATTTTCACCTCTCAAACTATGTGATATTACATAACTTAAAATCTAATTTATTTATGTTCTGCGCTATTCAAAACCAATCTGCACATGGTCAACTGAACAGCTTGTTTATTGTATCATACGTACCTGCCAAGTGCAACCTTTTTTTAATAAAATCTTTTCTTACAACAGATATCTACAAATTCTTGATTATTCTTGGTCTTGACAAACATATTTAAAATATTTTCAACTGCCTCTTCCGTACGCATACCATTAATCGCACGACGCATATTTCCTACTGCATCTTGTTCTTCTTTCGTCAAAAGAAGATCTTCTCTTCTAGTTCCGGATTTTGTTATATCAATCGCCGGGAATATCCGTTTTTCAGACAATTTACGATCCAAAACTAATTCCATATTACCGGTTCCTTTAAATTCTTCATAAACAACATCATCCATCTTGCTTCCGGTTTCAACCAGCGCTGTTGCCAGAATCGTAAGGGACCCGCCTTCTCTCATATTACGAGCCGCTCCAAAGAAACGTTTCGGCATATGAAGCGCAGCCGGATCCAATCCACCGGAAAGTGTTCTTCCGCTTGGTGGAACAACAAGATTGTAGGCTCTTGCAAGACGGGTAATGGAATCCAATAAAATCATAACATCTTTTTTATGTTCAACCAATCGTTTCGCACGTTCTATCACCATCTCCGAAACGCGTCTGTGATGCTCCGGAAGTTCATCAAAGGTTGAATAAATAACTTCCACATTATCGCCTTCTATTGCTTCTTTAATATCTGTCACTTCTTCCGGTCTTTCATCAATCAACAAGATAAGTAGATGCATATCCGGATGTGTTTTTGTAACAGACTTGGCTACTTCCTTAAGTAACGTTGTTTTACCTGCTTTAGGAGGTGCCACAATCATTCCACGCTGTCCTTTTCCAATCGGAGCAACCAAATCTACAATTCTCATAGCTCTTGACGAATTGTAGGTTTCAAGACGAATTCTCTCATTTGGAAAAATCGGAGTTAAATCTTCAAAACTTTTTCTTCTCTGTGCTTCTGTCGGGACTAAGCCATTTACCTGCTTCACATACAAGAGTGCACTGAACTTTTCCTGCTGTGTCTTAATCCGAATATTTCCCATTACAATATCGCCCGTTTTTAAATTAAACCGGCGAATCTGTGAAGGTGCAACATAGATATCATTCTCACCCGGAAGATAGTTTTCACTTCGAATAAATCCGTATCCATCCGGCATCACTTCCAAAATACCATCTGCAATTTCTCCACTATCAAGTTCTGAACCGTAATCTGGCATCTTATTTTGTGAACTTTTCTTATCCGTGCCTTCCTCTGTTTTCTTATCTTCCAAATGATCCTTTTGTGATTCTTGTTCCGAATCATTTTCCTGTACACGTTCTTGTTCATCCAACTCTAACATTGCAGCAACTAAATCTGCTTTTTTCATAGAAGACGTCTTTTTGATTCCTCTACTTTTCGCAAGATCTCTAAGAACGGTTGCTGATAATGTTAAGTACTTTTCTTTCATACTCATTGCAAAAAACTCCTCTCGCTATTAAAGGGATAAAATGTCGATTCGACTAGATAGGCTTACATTATTATACATCACTCACCCAAAATAAAAAAGAACAAAATTTTCTATCCGCCAAAACCAAGAAATCCCCTACCCATATAAATACATAAAGGGAAAGGGATTCTTCTAACGCTAAAATGCACGAAATCTTTTTTGACGATCATCAACAATTAAAGACGCATCCAAACTGCAATATTTTTCCATAAAATTATAAAATTCTTTTTTCAGCAAATTTCCAATCACATGAATATTATCGGTAGTTGCCGGATTTTGTTCTTCTATAACCTTTTCTATAATTCCAAGCTCAAGCAAATCTGATGCGGTCATTTTCATCACCTGCGCCGCATGAGATGCCTTAGATGCATCTTTCCATAAAATGGATGCAAAACCTTCCGGAGAGAGCACCGAATAGGTTGCATTTTCCATCATCCAGACTTCATTCCCAACAGCTAATGCAAGTGCACCTCCGCTGCCTCCTTCTCCAATTACAAGAGACAAAATCGGCACCTTAATCCCAGCCATTTCAAATAAATTATTGGCAATCGCCTGCCCTTGTCCATGTTCTTCTGCTTCCATACCACAAAATGCACCGGGCGTGTCAACAAAACATATAATTGGTCTTTTAAACTTCTCCGCCTGCTTCATAAGACGCAAAGCCTTTACATATCCCTCGGGCTGCGGCATACCAAAATTACGGAAAATATTTTCTTTTGTTGTTCTTCCTTTTTGCTGTCCAATTACGGTAACCGGTTTTCCTGCGAGCATTGCAATCCCACCGATAATCGCACCATCATCAGCTGCCCGTCTGTCACCATGAAGCTCATAGAATTCTTCGAACACTTCATCAATATAATCAAGAGCTGTCAAACGTTCTTTGCTTCTTGCAATTTCCACTCGTTCCCATACCGAACGATTTATTTTCGGCATATTAAAAGCTGCCTCATCCTGAAATATTTCCGGCAAGTCTAGCTTTTGTAAATCACAATTTCTATGAAGTCGAATCAATCTGGCAATCGTATCAGCCTGGTCTTCTCTATGAATAATTCCATCAATCAATCCGTGCTCAACCAAAAACTCAGCCCGCTGGAATCCATCCGGCAGTTTCTGACCAATTGTCTGTTCAATAACACGTGGGCCGGCAAATCCTACAAGCGATCCAGGTTCTGCTAAAATAACATCTCCAAGCATAGCAAAAGAAGCTGTTACACCACCTGTGGTCGGATCTGTTAAAACAGTTAAATAAAACAGTCCTGCGTCCGAATGTTTTTTTAAAGCTGCAGAGGTTTTCGCCATCTGCATTAACGAAATCATTCCCTCTTGCATTCTTGCTCCTCCGGAACAAGTAAAAATAACAACCGGAAGTTTCTTCTTCGTAGCCTGTTCTACAGCTCTTGTGATTTTTTCGCCAACTACGTATCCCATGCTTCCCATCATAAAGCGACCATCGCATACACAAACAACTGCTTTTTCCCCATCAATCGTGCATTCTCCCGTCAAAACTCCATCTTTTAACTTCGTCTTTTCCTGCATCTTCTTGATTTTGTCTTTGTATTCCGGAAACGAAAGCGGATCTGTTGTTTCCAAATCATCATCCCAGCTGACAAAACTGCCCTTGTCTGCTATTAATTTAATTCTTGTTTTGCTTCGAAGTCTGAAGTATTTTCCACATTTATAACAAACATAATGATTGGATACAACATCTTCTTTCAACAGCATTTCGCCACAAGCATCACACTTCATCCACAAATCAGCCGGCATATGCTCCGACGGCGAATTATGCATTTTTCTTTGTTTCCCATCAACCGGAATATAATTTGTCTTCTTAAAATTAAACATCTACATTCACCTGCATAACATCATAATCTGCAAATTTTACTCCTAATGAGTCACATACTCTCCAAAATACTTCGGAATAAAATCAGTCGTAATATAACCATTTTGAAATTCTGAATGGTTCAAAATATCATATTGAAAATCAATATTAGTTGTAACGCCTTCCACAACCACTTCACCAAGCGCACTAATCATTTTACGAATAGCTGTCTTTCGATCCTCTCCATGAACAATCAATTTAATAATCATAGAATCATAATATGGCGGAATGGTATAACCATTATAAACGGCACTGTCTATTCGCACTCCATTCCCCCCCGGAACATGTAGTTGTGTGATTTTACCCGGACATGGTCGAAATCCTTTTTCCGGATTTTCTGCATTAATTCTGCATTCGATTGCATGTCCTTTTAACGCAACATCGCTTTGCGAAAAAGAAAGCTTTTCACCGGAAGCTACACGAATCTGCTCTTTAATCAAATCAATTCCCGTTACCATTTCCGTAACCGGATGCTCTACCTGAATTCGTGTATTCATTTCCATAAAATAAAAATCACCATTTTCATCTAATAAAAACTCAATGGTTCCGGCACTTTCATATCCAACAGCCTTAGCTGCTTTTACCGCAGCTTCACTCATTTTCTTTCTTTGCTTATCGGAAATAGCTACGCAAGGGGACTCTTCAATCATCTTTTGATGATTTCTTTGTATAGAACAGTCACGCTCTCCAAGCGTAACTACATTACCAAACTTATCTGCAATCAGTTGCACTTCCACATGTTTTGGATTCGATACATATTTTTCAATATACATTGTTCCGTTTCCAAAAGCATTTTCAGCCTCTCTTTGCGCAACCTGAAATTGCCCTTCAAACTCATTTTCACTTTTGGCAATACGCATTCCTTTACCACCGCCACCATAAGCAGCTTTGATCATCACGGGATAACCAATTTCATTTGCCAGATTCTTAGCTTTATCTGCATAAAAAACAGGCGTCTTTGTTCCCGGAACAACGGGAACTTTAGCCTTCATCATGGTTGCTCTTGCCTCGGCTTTGTCACCCATCTTTTCAATTACTTCACTACTAGGTCCAATAAAATCAAGACCACATTTTTCACATATTTGTGCAAATTTTGCATTTTCAGACAAAAATCCAAACCCAGGATGAATCGCCTCAGCATTCGTCGCAATTGCTACACTTAAGATTCTTTCCATCGATAAATAACTATCCTTAGATAACGCTTCACCGATGCAAAATGCTTCATCTGCAAGCTGTGTATGAAGCGCTTCCATATCCGCTTTGGAATATACCGCAACTGTTGATATTCCCAATTCACGGCATGCACGAATAATTCGTACGGCAATTTCTCCTCTGTTTGCAATCAAAATCTTATTATACATCTTCTACACACTCCTTGAACCGATCTGTTATCCAACTGCAAATGTAAGTTCAGCACTTGCAGCTAATTCACCATCAACTCTGGCAACTGCTTTTCCAACCCCAATCGGTCCTTTTTGTTTTATGATTTCAAGTTCTAATTCAAGTACATCTCCCGGAACAACTTTTCTTTTAAATTTTGCCTTATTAATTCCGCCAAAATATGCTGTCTTTCCTTTATATTCCTCTTTACTTAATATCGCAACGGCTCCAACTTGTGCAAGCGATTCCAATATAAGCACTCCCGGCATAACCGGTTCTCCCGGAAAATGACCTGCAAAAAAAGGCTCATTATAAGTAACACATTTTCTACCGACCGCACGAACACCGGCTTCTAGTTCTTCAATTGTATCAACTAAAAGCATAGGCTGTCTGTGCGGAATGATTTCCATAATTTCTTTTGTACTGAGTAATGACATTTTTTATGACTCCTATTCGATTACAAATAATGGTTGATCATATTCCACAACTTCTTCATTTTTGACAAGAATTGCTTTTACAACACCATCTTTTTCACTTTCAATTTCGTTCATCAGCTTCATCGCCTCAACAATTCCAATAACCTGTCCCTTTGAAACCGTATCGCCAACTTTGACTAGTGGAGGCTCTCCCGGCGCACTTGCCGCATAAAAAGTTCCTACAAGCGGAGATTTAAGCAGATTCTCCTCCGGGACAAAGTGATCATCACTACTTGATTGCTCTTGCGTTGTCATAGTTGACGCAGGACTAGCCGGCATCATTGCCATTTCTTTTACAACAACATTTTGATCAGCAATATTTTTTCCCATACTGATTCTAAATCCGTCATCTTCGATTTCAAATTCTGTTAGCTTTGAATCAGATACAACCTTTACTAATTCAACAATCTTATCGAATTCCATCTATCTGCTCTCCTCTTCTACTTTCTTAAACAACAAAGTAGCATTATGACCACCAAACGCAAGCGAATTACTCATTGCATATGGAATCTCTGTCTTAATTGGTTCCTCTGTTACATAATTCAAATCACATTCTTCATCCGGCACCCGGTATCCTACCGTCTGGTGTACCAATCCGTGATTCATCTGCAAAACACAAGCGATTGCCTCAACGGCTCCGGCTGCTCCAAGAAGATGTCCAATCATGGACTTTGTTGAATTAATCAGTAATTTATTTGCATGGTCTTTAAACACCATCTTAATTGCTCTTGTTTCAAACAAGTCATTATGATGTGTGCTTGTTCCATGAGCATTAATATATCCAATTTCTTCCGGAGAAACTCCTGCCTGTCGGATTGCATTTTCCATAGCACGTGCCGCACCCATGCCATCCTCAGCCGGTGAAGTAATATGATATGCATCTGATGAAGCTCCATATCCAACCACTTCAGCAAGGATGTTAGCTCCTCGCTTTTTCGCATGTTCATATTCTTCAAGCACCAAAATTCCGGCTCCTTCTCCGATTACAAAACCATTTCGTTCTTTATCAAATGGAATCGAGCATCGCTTAGGATCTTCACTAAAGGAAAGCGCTGTCAGATTAGAAAATCCCGCAATACAAATCGGAGTGATAGTTGCTTCTGTTCCTCCTGCGAGCATTACATCAGCATCGCTACACTGAATTGCACGATATGCCTCTCCAATAGAATGGGTTCCTGTTGCACATGCAGTAGAAATATTAATACTTTTTCCTTTTAGTCCAAGTTGAATAGATATGTTGCCGGTAGCCATATTGGTAATCATTTTCGGAACAAGCAACAGATTTACTTTGGATGGTCCTCGATTTAAAAGTTTTTCATATTCTCTTTCAATCGCCTGAAGACTTCCGACACCGGAACCTACACATACTCCAACCCGATATGGATCTTCTTTTTCCATATCCAGACCCGACTGAGCAAATGCTTCTTTAGCAGCCGCTACTGCATACTGTGAAAACAATTCCATTCTTTTTGCTGCTTTTGGATCCATATATTCTTTCGGATCAAACCCTTTAACGCTTGCAGCAATTTTAGCTTTATAATCAGTTGTATCAAACTGAGTAATTTCGCCAAATCCGATTTCACCGTTTTTTAGTCCATTCCAGTATTCTGTTGTATTATTTCCGATTGGGGTAATACAACCCATTCCGGTTATCACTACTCTTCTCATGTTATCCTCCAAATATCAACTTCGATTAAATACTTAGTCCACCATCTACACAGATCACTTGACCTGTAATATAGGACGCTTCATCTGATGCCAAAAAAGCAACCACACTAGCAATTTCCTCAGGTTGACCAAATCTTCCAAGCGGAACCATAGACGCTCCGATTTGTCTTGTTTTTTCATCCAAAGCTTTCGTCATATCTGTATCAATAAATCCAGGCGCAACAGCATTTACACGAATCGCTCTGCTAGACAATTCTTTTGCCATCGTCTTAGTCATACCAACCAATCCTGCTTTTGCAGCTGCATAATTCATTTGACCGGCATTCCCATGTATTCCGGTATATGAAGTAATATTTATGACACAACCTTTTTTTGCCTTTAGCATTGGTCTTGAAACTGCCTTCATAGTATAAAATGCGCCTTTAAGATTAATATCTAATACCTGTTCAAATTCTTCTGACTTCATCTTCATCAAAAGATTATCTTTCGTAATTCCCGCATTATTCACAAGAACATCAATATGTCCATATTCTTTTACAATGGCATCCACCATTTCTTTTACTTCTTCTTCCACCGCAACGTTGCACTTATAAGCAATTGCATCCGTACCCTGCTCCTTAATTTCAGCAACAACTTTTTCTGCAGCTTCTTTATTTCCCGAATAATTAACCACAACAAAATTACCGCATTTTGCCAACTTCTTGGCAATCTCTGCCCCGATTCCTCTCGAAGCTCCGGTTACTATTGCAACTTTTTCCATATGATGCTCCTTTTTTCTAATTATAATAATTCTTCCAATACAGCTTCATAATCCGTCAGTTTATCAATATTAAGCGACTTTACCTCCGGATTAATTTTCTTTAAAAACTTAGAAAGTGACTTCTTAGGTCCAATTTCTACAAATGTAGTTACACCATCTTCAATCATTCTTTCTACGCTTTGTTGCCAAAGAACAGAGGATGAAATCTGTTTTTGTAACAGTGGTCTTATCTGCGCTACATCATTCACATAATCTGCCGTCACATTTGTTACATAAGGAATTTGCAAATCATGTAGTGTTACATTTGCTAATTCTTCCCCCAGTTTCACTCCAGCTTCTTCGAGCATTGCCGAATGAAATGGTCCGGACACGTTAAGCATTGTACACTTTCTAGCGCCGGCATTTTTACAGCCTTCTGCTGCTTTTTCGACTGCTTGTTGTTCCCCGGTAATAACAATCTGTCCCGGACAATTGTAATTAGCTATGTTCACTAACCCTTCTGTCTCTTCACAGACTTTTTCAATTTCTTTTGCATCCAGTTTCATAATTGCACACATCGCACCGCCTGTCGGTACTGCTTCTTGCATAAGTGCTCCGCGTCTCGTTACCAAATGAAATGCATCTTCCACACTCATTGCTTTGGCAGCCACAATTGCTCCATATTCTCCTAGGCTAAGTCCGGCTGAAACATCTGGTTTCACACCGTCTTTTTCTAATTTTTTTAAAATGGCCACTTCTACGGCAAGCATTGCAATCTGTGTATATTTTGTAATATTTAATCGCTCATCATTCTCGAACAAAATATGTTCAAGATCAAATCCACTGATTTCCGATGCAGACTCAATCACATTTCTAAATGACTCATCTGCATCATAAAAATCTTTTCCCATTCCGGTATATTGTGAACCCTGTCCCGGAAAAACAAATGCTAATTTACTCATAATTAATGTCCCAATAAGCTTTCTGCCTGCGCCATAATTTCTTTTACAATTTCATCACAGGACTTTACATCTTTAATCAAACCGGCAATCTGACCTGCCATTACGGTACCGTTCTTGACATCTCCATCAATCACAGCATTTCTAAGTGAACCAAGCGTTAACTTTTCAAGTTCCTCAAAGCCGGCACCTTCCTGTTCCAGCCGCAAATATTCTCTAGTCATCTGATTACGTAGAGAACGAATCGGATGTCCTGTACTAGCACCGGTTACGACAGAATCAATATCTTTTGATTTTACAATCTTATGCTTATACTCATCATGACAGATACATTCTTCTGAAGCACAAAATCTCGTTCCCATCTGAACACCTTGCGCACCAAGCATAAAGGCTGCGGCAACACCTCTACCATCTGCTATTCCACCGGCAGCAATTACCGGTATATCCACTGCATCAACAACTTGTGGAACCAATGTCATAGTTGTCGCGCTTCCGATATGTCCTCCGGATTCGGTTCCCTCCGCAACTACAGCATCCGCTCCAGTCTTTTGCATCATTTTAGCAAGCGCAACACTTGCCACTACAGGAACCACTTTAATCCCGGCTTCTTTCCACATCTTCATATACTTAGCAGGATTGCCCGCTCCGGTTGTAACCATTGCCACTTTTTCTTCCGTTACTACTTGAGCAACTTCTTCAGCGTATGGGCTTAAAAGCATAACATTAACACCAAATGGTTTATCTGTAAGTTCCTTACAGTTTTTGATTTCCTGGCGAATTACATCAGCAGGCGCATTAGCTGCGCCAATAATTCCCAGACCTCCGGCATTTGATACTGCCGCAGCTAATTTGTGTTCTGCAGCCCATGCCATACCACCTTGAAAGATTGGATGTTCTATTCCAAAAAGTTTTGTAATCTCAGTTGTCATTTTATTCAATCCCTTTTGTCTTTAAGTAATCAACCATCTGACCTACTGTTTTAACATCAGAAAGTTCTTCTGCATCAATTTCAATATCATATTCATCTTCAAGAGTTGTAATAAGTTCAAAGATATCCAGGGAATCTGCTCCAAGATCTTCTTCAAACTTAGTCTCTAAAGTGATTTCTCCATCATGGCTTAACTGATCTTTAATCATTTCTGACATTTTCTCTAACATAATTGTGTTCTCCTTTGGTTTTCAATCTTTTTTATTTTCAAATATTTTGATATTCAAAGTATATCACTTTTCGATTCTTTGTCAACAGAATAATTGACTTTTTTCGGCGGCTAATTTATCATAAGGAAAATAAAGAATTTAAGGAGGAGAACATGGGTATTTTAGATAAAGAATTAAATGATGACGAAGAGATGTTTATCACTTTAACTTTAGATGATGATACAGAACTCGAAACACGTATTCTTACTATTTTCGAAGTTGAGTTAGAAGATGGCACATCACAGGATTATATTGTCGTAATCCCGGTTGATGAGAATGAACAAGACAACGAAGATGGAGAAGTTTTAATCTATCGTTATTTCGAAGATGAAGACGGCAATCCGACACTTGACAATATTCAAGATGATGAAGAATTCGAGATTGTTTCCGATGCTTTTGATGAGCTTTTGGATAACGAAGCTTTTGATCAGATGGATTAATAAAAAATCACATAAAAAACAGGTACATTCGAAGCCGGATTCATACGCTTCGGATAATACCTGCTTTTTTTATGCAATTTTATGGAATTTATTTCATCGAAAATCCCATTTCTTTCAAAAACACAGATGGTTCACTGTCATGATGAAGAATCTTTTTAGATGCACTCAAGAACAATTTTTCTTTCGCTCTTGTCATTCCCACATACAATAGTCGTCGCTCTTCTTCTATTTCCTCCGCCAAAGTTGCTTTCTTATACGGGAGCAATCCCTCATTAATATCCGGAATAAACACCATTGGATACTCAAGTCCTTTTGAACTATGCAAAGTCATTACCGATACGCAGTCTTTCATTGCATCATCCTGCTTCACTTTTTGTTCAATTTGATTTTTATAATGCTCAATCTGTTTTGACCACTCTTTATAATTCTTTGCTTCTTTTGCTGAAGATAACAAAAAATCCGTAACATCCGTTAATTCCTCTATTGCAATTCCATGCTCACAAGCATGTTCACGTATGTAATCACGATATCCAATAACATTTAATATATACATAACTCCCGCATATGGAGAAAGGGTCGATAACATCCTCAAATCCCCTTGCAACTTATCAATCCGCTCCATCATCCAATCTTGTTCTTCGTAATAATCCATCCAGACTTCAAATGACACCGTAGCATCATCCAAAGAATCCCTTGAAAGATATCGCAATGGACGATTCATAATTTTATAAAAATCACTTCTTTGTCGGCTTCCCAGTGCAATTCTTATATACGTAAAGATATCTTCCGAAATCCAATGCTCATAAATATTAGGCAAATGTTCTTTTAACCGAAACGGAATATTATTCCTGATTAAGCACTCTGTTAAGATGGAGGGTTGCTTGTTTGTTCTAAACAAAATGGCTATCTCTTCATACTTTCCTCCAGCCTTTACATACTCTTGAATCTTTCTTACAATCGCTTTTGCCTCATCAAACTGATTCTTATATAACGAATACTTCACCGAAGATTTTAAATCCTTAACCGCTGTAAGATTTTTTTCAAATCGTGTCTCATTGTGCGAGATCAATTTTCCTGCAAGCTCCACCACTGACTTTGGACAACGATAATTTTCACTAAGCGTAATCTGTTTCGCTTTCGGAAAATCTTTTAAAAACTGAAAACAAAGCATTGGCGACGCTCCTCGAAATCGATATATCGATTGATCATCATCCCCTACAACAAAAATATTTTTATGTATCGATGCCAACAATTTGACTATCTCATATTGAATCGTACTTATATCCTGAAACTCATCAATCATCAAATACGGATATTTATCAGCCCAAGCCTTAGCATAATCCGGACGTTGTTTTAACAATTCTAAGGTATATACCTGCATATCGTCAAAATCGATTAGTCTTTGTGTTTTCATCCTTTGCGTATAATCCATAAAGATTTTTCGAAAGCTATCTTGTGAACAGCATTTTGCATAATAATTTTCAGGATTGATTCTTTGATTCTTCACCAGCGAAATTTCTTCTAAAAGACTCTTTAGAAAATCCGTTTCCTGATCTACGGCTACATGATGTCTTCTTGCGATTTCACGCAAATATGCATATTGCACATCCGGCCTTATAATATTTTCAACTTTATAATGATAGGCATGACGTAGGATTGTAAAAAACAAAGAATGAAAAGTGGAAAAAGTGACTGCCCGGTTTTGTCCCTTTGCAGTCACTTCGTATCGGTTCCTCATTTCCATGGCTGCCGCCTTAGTAAACGTAACAACCAGAATCTTGGTAGGTGCTACCTGATAATGGGAAATCAGATAGCTTACCCTGTTAATAATCACGGAAGTCTTCCCGCTTCCCGGCCCTGCAATACAAAAGCATGGTCCGTCTCCTGCCGTAATTGCCTGAATCTGCGAGCTTGAATAATTACGCATTCGTCAGTTTTTCAATTCCTTTCTTAATTCGTGCAATTGACTCTTCTTTACCAAGAACTTCCATAATTCCCGTTGCTCCATCCGGTGTCATCTGTTTTCCGGAAACAGCCGTACGCACCGGCCACATAACCGTTGCATTTTTATATTCTTTCTTGGCTGCAAAATCCTTAAGCAATTCGAATAACGCATCATTCGAAAAATCATTCTGATTTTCAAGTATTGGTAAAAGCTCTGTAAGAATTTCAAGTGAGTTTTCGCTATTTGTCTTTGATTTCTTATGTGTAAACATCGAAACATCATATTCCGGCAACTCTTCAAAGAAATCAATATGTCCGGCGATGTCCGGGAAGACCTCAATTCTTGTCTTCACCATATTCGCAATCTTTTTCAGATCTAAATCTTTATGAATCACCTCTGTAATATATGGCTTTGCCATCTCGTAGAAGGTATCAAAATCCATCGCCTTTAGATACTCACCGTTCATCCATTTCAGTTTCACAATATCAAATACAGCCGGTGATTTACTCATATGATGATAATCAAACCGTTTCGTCAATTCATCAAGCGAAAAGATTTCTTCATTATCTTCCGGACTCCATCCAAGAAGTGCTACATAATTCACAATAGCTTCCGTTACAAACCCCTGCTCAAGCAAATCCTCATAAGAAGAATGCCCACTTCTTTTCGAAAGTTTTTGATGTTCTTCATTCGTGATCAGTGGACAGTGCACGTATACCGGCACGTCCCATCCAAATGCTTCATACAATCGATTATATTTTGGAGAAGAGGATAAATACTCATTTCCTCTTACTACATGAGTAATCCCCATCAAATGATCATCCACAACATTTGCAAAATTATAAGTCGGATATCCATCAGACTTAATAAGGATCATATCATCGAGTTCGGAATTATCTACGGTTATATCTCCATAAATTTCATCATGAAAAGTCGTAGTTCCTTCAGTCGGATTATTCTGACGAATAACATACGGCTTTCCTTCTGCAAGATTCTTTTCCACTTCTTCCTTCGATAAATGCAAACAATGTTTGTCATAAACGGATATTTCTTTTCCTTCGACAACATTTTGTTTCAAAGAATCTAAGCGTTCTTTATCACAAAAGCAATAATAAGCCTCTCCTTTTTCAATCAATTTTTTTGCGTATTCAAGATACAGCCCTTTTTTGTGACGTTCCGATTGCACATATGGGCCTACCTCTCCCGGCTTATCCGGTCCCTCATCGTGAATAAGCCCCGTCTTTTGAAGAGTTCTGTAAATAATATCCACAGCCCCTTCCACATATCTTTCCTGATCAGTATCTTCAATACGAAGAATAAAATCTCCGTCTTCATGCTTTGCTAATAAATATGCGTATAATGCAGTTCTTAAATTTCCAACATGCATGCGTCCTGTTGGACTTGGTGCAAATCTGGTTCTTATTTTGCTCATCTTTATCTCCTATGTTTACATCTTTTTCACGATTTCATCTAAAAGCTTATGCGCCGCTTCTTCCTTAGACATTAAGGAAAGCGGTGTTACAGAATCTTTGCTGATTAGTGTTAATACATTGGTGTCTGTCGCAAATCCTGCGCCTTCTTGTTTTAAATTATTCGCAACAATCATATCAAGATGTTTCTTTTCTAATTTTCCTTTTGAATTTTCTATCATATTTTGTGTTTCCATAGAAAATCCGCATACAAATTGATTTTGTTTTTTCATTGATGCTGCCGCTTCAATAATATCCTTTGTGCGAACAAGAGGTATCGCACTGTCTTTGTCCGTCTTTTTGATTTTTTCATCTACGTAATGAGCCGGAGTATAGTCCGCAACCGCAGCTGCCATAATTAAAATATCATGCTCTTTAAATTGCTCCATCACGGCATCATACATATCCTTCGCACTAACTACATCTATCCGATTCACAAACAAAGGGGTATCAAGCGCTGTTTTTCCGGAAACCAAAGTTACCCTGGCTCCTCGATATGCAGCGGCTTTTGCAATTGCATATCCCATCTTTCCGGTAGAGTGATTTGATATAAATCGCACAGGATCAATCGCTTCTACCGTTGCGCCGGCTGTAACCAAAATCCGTTTATCCGCCAAATCCTTTTCAAATGCAATTTCCCTAAGAATATGTTCAAGTAGAATCTCCGGCTGTGGCATCTTACCGGCTCCAACATCTCTGCACGCAAGAAGTCCGGTATCGGGCTCAATAATTTTCATACCATGATTTTTTAGCTTAACCAAATTCTCCTGAAGAATCGCATTTTCATACATATTCGTATTCATCGCAGGCGAGATTAAGATTGGAGCTTTGCAAGCCATTACCGTAGTCGTTAACATATCATCGGCAATTCCGCCTGCAATTTTTCCAATTACATTGGCTGAAGCTGGTGCAATCAGCATCAAATCTGTTTTTTTCGCAAGAGATACGTGACCTACATGAAATTCAAAATTTCTGTCAAATGTATCAACAAGACATTTATGATTTGTTAATGTTTCAAACGTAATCGGATTAATAAAATTCGTTGCATTCTGTGTCATAACCACATGCACCTCGGCATGAAGTTTAATCAACATACTCGCAAGATTGGCAATTTTATAAGCCGCAATTGATCCCGTCACGCCCAGAACTATTGTCTTTCCCTCTAACATACAACGCTCCTACAAATCTTTTAATAAACCATGTTTTTCATAATTGGTAACACGTTCAACCTTATTATCTTCACCAACAATTACTACTTTTGGAGCATGATCTTTTGCTTCTTTTGCATCCATCTGTGCATAACACATAATAATAATCTTGTCACCAACACTGACACATCTTGCCGCGGCTCCATTTAAACATATCACCCCGCTACCACGTTCTCCGCATATTGTATACGTCTCAAAACGCGCTCCGTTATTTACATCAACAATCTGAACTTTCTCATATTCTAAGATTCCGGAAGCCGCTAAAAGCTCCTCATCAACAGTTATACTTCCAACATAATCAAGCTCAGCCTGTGTAACAGTTGCACGGTGAATCTTGCCTTTTAACATTTCAATCTGCATCTTCTTACTCCTTAAGTATTATCTGGACACTGAAAAATTGTCAATTAATCTTGTTTTACCTATATATACGGCCATTGCAAAAAGCGTTCCATCCGTTATCTTATCAGTCTGTTGCATCGTAAGTCCATCTACCGCTTTTACATAATCAATCTTCGCCATTGGTTCAGCTTCAATGAGCTTAATCATCTTATCAAGAACAACCTTCGCATCATTTTCACCGGCTTTTGTAAGTTGTTCTCCTAATGAAACTGCTTTTGACAACACCAAAGCTGCCTTTCGTTCTTCCTCCGATAAATAGGTGTTTCTTGAACTCTTTGCCAGCCCGTCTTTTTCTCGGATAATCGGGCATCCAACAATCTGCAAATCCATACTCATATCTAATACAAGTCGTTTTATAATTGCAAGCTGCTGTGCATCCTTTTGTCCAAAATATGCTCTGTCCGGAGTTACAATATGGAAAAGTTTCGAACACACCGTACACACACCTCTAAAATGAACAGGTCTGGACTGGCCGCAAAGTTCTTCCGTTAATACTGACATATCTACATAACTGCAAAAGCCTTCCGGATACATTTCCTCCGGAGTCGGATGAAAGATCAAATCTGCTCCAAGATTCTCACAAAAAGCACTGTCTTTTTCAAGATCTCTTGGATAGCTTTCCAAATCTTCTCCCGGACCAAATTGCATCGGATTTACAAAAATGCTCACAACAACTCTGTCATTTTCATTCTTAGCCCTCGTGATCAAAGATCCATGACCTTCGTGAAGATAACCCATTGTTGGCACTAATGCAACACTTTCTCCGGCTTTTCTCCATTCTTTTACCTGCTGTCTAACCTCTTTAATTGTTCCAACTACTTTCATGATATCCTCCAATATGTTAATCTCAGTATTATTTTAACTGAGCTATTACTTCCTCATCAATTGCATATGTATGCTCTTTTGCCGGGAAATTACCGTTTTGCACTTCACTGATATATCCGGCAAATGCCTCTTTCATAACACTTCCACAATCAGCAAATTTACGAACAAATTTTGGTGTAAAATCCGAGAACATGCCAAGCATATCCTGATAAACCAAAACCTGGCCATCGCAGCCATTACTAGCACCAATTCCGATTGTAGGAATTGTTAATTCTTTTGAAATTTTATCAGCAAGCAGCGCCGGAATTCCTTCTAAAACTACCATAGAAGCTCCTGCTTCCTCTACTCGTCTCGCATCATCTAAAATCTGCTGTGCCTTTTCAATTGATTTTCCCTGTACCTTAAATCCACCAAACGCATTAACGGACTGTGGTGTCAATCCCACATGAGCACATACCGGAATCTGTGCAGCAACAATCGCTTTAATCTGCTCCACAACCGTTGCGCCGCCTTCTAATTTCACACCATTTGCGCGTCCTTCTTTCATAAGACGTCCTGCATTAACTACGGCATCATAACTACTTGTCTGATATGACATAAACGGCATATCTGCCAAAACAAAAGCATTCTTTGCTCCTCTTGAAACCGCTGCAGTATGATGAATCATATCTTCCATTGTAACGCTCAACGTATCTTCATATCCTAGCATCACCTGTCCGAGCGAATCTCCTATCAGCAAACAATTAATTCCTGCTTCATCCATCAATTTCGCCATGGAATAATCATAGCAGGTAAGCATTGTAATTTTCTTTCCTTCTTCTTTTTGCTGATGAAATGTCAAAACTGTATTTTTCATGTTTCCTCCATTCTTTACCCACCTCGGGTAAATTCCCATTTTATAGTATTATGATTTTATATAAGGAACACTCTATTGGTCGAATCCCAAAGAGCGAATGGATAGAATCGTCATATTACTATGACTGTCCGAAATGAATTTGATCGACTAAACCAAAAGAATTCATCTAACACCTCTATGAATATCCGCATATGCTCGTCCCGTTTTACACTTGTAAATACAGGCAAGTGTACCATATTCCATCGTGTTTTCATTCTTTGGCAAAGGTATAGTTTCTCTAATTTCGAAAATACTATCCGTGGGTTAATATACCATTAAAAAAATCACTTGTAAATCCTTTTGATGGCATTTATCAAAATATTGGATTTAACTCGTGATTTTTTCGATTTGGTCTAAAATCTGTTTCATCTTAGGTGAATATTCCTGATCTCTTTCTACCAGACTTTGAATCTCATTTTTTGCACGCTCAATTACTTGCGAATTATATGCCATTTGTTCTTTTAATGTTTCTTCCCGATGTAGTAATTCATGTGTCAGCGCCTCAAATTCATTATCATTTAAAAACACTTCGGATTTTAATTTCCATGAATCAAAATGTTTTAATCGGTGAACTAACAATTGGCTTTCAAATTTCTTCTGATAATATTCTAGATCTTCATTCGTTTGTTCAAAATTTTCCTGTTCTCGAATGGATTCCATGTATTTTTCCCACCGATAGCTAAGCTCATAAGAACTTTCAACATGAAATTTCTCCCGTGTATAATCCACTGCATTCGTAACATTTACATATTTGATCTTTACTTTATTTAGAATTGAAATTGCATAATTCAAATTTACAGATGCTTCTTTTTTTAGTTTTTCATCCACCGTGTTTTTCCAAAACACAAATATCCCCAAAAACAAAAATACTACAATTGCAATCAAAAACGGCTCCTTCAAAGAAAGATCGACTGCAAATTGCAGATAGGCAAAAATCGCACACAGTACAAAACAACAGGTAAACAAAAACATAGAAAATCCTTTTAGAAATTTTTGTTCCTTCGAAAGCCGCTCTAGCTTCTCCGTCCATTGCAGCTTTTCTCCTTCAAGATATGCCATATCACGTTTAACCGTATTTTGGTAAGCTTCGTTTTTTTGCAGCCTTTTCACTATTTGTGGAATATCTTCTTCCACTTCTTTCATCTGTGTAAATTCGTTATCTGTAATTTTACGAACACGATTAACATATTCATCCTTCGCTTTATTTAAATTGTGAATATGTAATGCCGTATTTTTTATCTCCGCCAATTCTGCAACTGAAATATGACGAATCGTCTGTAAATCCTTCAGATAATCCATCACTTCATAATATTCTTCCTTTTTTTCATCTAGCACTCTGGCATTGTCTATAATAAGCTCACATTTATCCAGAATATAATGTTCCACCTGCTCCGGAGTCATGTCCAGCTTCATCCTTGCAAATGTCTGTGAATCATCCGGATTCATTCCAAGAAAATCCGCAAGAATCTGTTCTTCTTTTTTTTCTTTTCTTCGATTGAATATTCTTTTGAATACACTAAACAATTTCACGCGTATACATGCCTCTACAATTTATTGTCAAATCATCCAATACCGACTTTAATTTTTCCGAATCCGGCAGTTTTTCAGGTTTTAGATTAAGCTTTGAACTAAGTATCTTTTGCCCCTCGCTTTTCCATACTCGTTCTTCTTTTTGCATCCGTTCAGAAAGTTCCATCAACTCCCTTGACTTATCAGCCTTTGATACACGATAAGCAGCCGAAAATGCTTTCTTGGCATTTTCAAACAAAAACAAATTAGCATAACAACATCCCATATTATGACAGATGCTTCCGGCTAGTTCTTCATCAAGCTGAACCTCATGTACTCGAAGCAATTGCTCATATCCACGAATGGCCGCTACATATCTGCGTGTCTGAGCCATTTTATCCATCCGCATTTTCTTTCGTTCAAGCGGACTTTTTTGTTCCATCTTACGAAGTTCATCTTCTACATAATTCAATTCCGCCTCGTCCGAATAACCCGAGAGTTCAAGAATACTTTTCACAAAAAGTGCTGTCGACACTTTTTTTCGCAGCAGATCGAGCAATTGCTCAGATAAATAATTTTCTTTCAATTCAAGGCTTAACCATTTACAAAGCTGCGGATCTTTAATATCATCTTCTATCAAAAACAGATGCGTCGTCAGATAAAAACATAATTCTTCAATTGTATAAATATTCGTAGATGTACTTTTCATCCGATATGGCTGCTTTGCCGTAATCGGTGAACAGATCATGACCTGATTCATTTTATCCCTCACATGCTAATTGATACTTCCATTTTTTTCCACTGGCCGGATACATTTCTCCAAGCCCTTTATCTTCAATCATCACATTCACCGAAGAACCCGATGTCGGACGAATTTCCATATGTACCTTAGTCGCTCTCGGAGGACGTTTAGGAAGATTCGCAAGTTCTAAGGAAGTGATTTTTTCACCACTCCCATCAGGATTTTGCTGATAAATATCAATAAATGGCTCATCTCCAAGAAGAATATCGCATGCACAATAGGTGCTATAGCAATTATCGCCAGCATTTACCAATGTTATCAGCTCTTGTTTTCCTCGAATTCTAGCTTCTATCGCCAGATTCATTTTCATAGAACTATCCCCTATATAAATGTACGGCCATTCTTCTCTTTTTAACAATTCATAATAACAAGCTCCGGTCGAAAACAGATTTTTTCCAAGATAAACTTTACGATTGTGACACAAAACTTCCAGCGACTGATTCATAAATCCCGTCTCAAATCCTTCTCCAACCAAATAAATCGTGGAAATATTACGACCATCGAGTTCATAATGAAGCAATTTCGTAAACGCCGCATCCTTCTCTTCATTCGTTCTAAGCGAAGCTAATTCATAAAATTCTTTCTTCTCAATCTCAACAGTTCTTGGTATTGTATTCACATTTTTTGTCAAATACCCTTGTTTTAACTTACTTCCGTCATATTGATAAAGTACAACATCATGAAGTCTGCGATCCTCCGTCTGATGAAAAGTAAACGCATAAAAACACTCCATATAGTCCGTCAACACAAGGCGTTTTCGACTGACTCCTGCCTTTTCCATCGCTTTTTTCAGAACTTCACTTCTTTCCATATTGAGCTTTTGAACCGTCAATACAACTTGTGCATGTTCCACATCTACGCCTTGCATTTTAGGAAGATATAATATTCTTTCAAAAAATATGCCAAGCATCTCCCAGGATTCCATCTCATTACCTGCCAACGGAATCGTCTCATTTTTGTATGCCTGATCTAGCAAATTTCGATAACTAAGTCCAATTCCTTCTTTTGAGGCTTTACTCGCCCGATGTCCAAATAACCACATTTCTTCTTGAACTTCACGATACAATAATGCCGGAATCAAATATTTTTCTTCTCCGGCAACAGTCGAAATCGTCTCAGGTTCATCCATCCCGGGCATATAATAAGATACAACAGCATTCTCATTATTTATATCAATCCCGATAATCGGCACTTCATTTAATTCATTTTTTTCTGACTGTGTAATAGTTTGTTGCATCTGATTTAAACCTTAATCTTCCATCAATGTATACTGTTCTTTTATCGTCTGATCCATATAAAGGAATTTTTCTAATTCATTGCGAAACGATAACTCATTATCTTCTTTTGAAAAGCGATATAATCTTTCTAGCTCTCCAATCCTTGTAAGTGAGGCATTCACTTCTTTATGTCCATGCAGCACGATTGTCTCTTGCATATGCATGACCCGTTTTCTGGTATACGAAATGGTTACCGGTAATGATTCCCATTCAAAAAGAATAATCGGACAACAAAAGATACCGTCGCACATCTCTTGCAGTTTTCTACTACCAAGTGAGTTATTCTTGCCAAGATACGCTGTTACCTGATCTTCATGCTCTCCGTAAAAAGCAATAACACTAATTCCCTCTAGAAGGTAGTTTTCTTTTAGCTTATGCGGAAGATTTGCATAAAAAGGAAAATACAAATTGCGCTCAATTGCATCCTCCAGCAGCTCCTCTAGACACTTTTCATCCACATCATCCTGACAACCATTGCAAATGATATATTTCATCAAAGCTATCCTGGCAATCATAGAGATGGATTTATTTTGCATATACATAAGTTGTAATTGCGATTTATATTTATCAACCTTTTCAATCTTTTCGGTGACATAGGCATGCGATACATAATTCATAGCCGCCATAATCAGCATGGAGTTTCCATCTGACTGATAATATTCTTCGACGATAGTATCAAATTCTTCCACATACTGATCTGTAAACAGCATCATAATCAAAAGTCGACCTTCAAACTCAAATGTATCAATCGAAAATTCCTTGGCACTATGCCATATTTCAAGCATATCTTTTAAAGCTCCATTATAATGCTGACATAAATATCCCAATAATATTTCATTGTTTTTTCCCTTTTTAAACAATTCATAGGCATACATCAGCAGCTCAGGCGCCTGATTATCTTCCGAAATAAGAGCAACAATAATACGCTCTAATTCCTCTGTATGTAGCGTAAGTCCCGGATATTGCCGCAACAGTTCAAACGCTTTTGTATAAAAACCGCCTCTTAAATACACTTTCATTAGTTCCGAAGCAAAGGATTTATCCGGCTGTTTGAACTGCGCTCTAATCACGCAATCATGCAAAACACGATATTCTTTTATCTGCAAAAGCCTTTCTACTATTGTTGCTTGTAATTTCTTTTTAAAATCATGAGCAATCTCTTCGTTTTCGCATAATTGATAATACTCTTCTTCATATTTCTCATATTCTTCAACATTCCCAACATGAAGAAGTTTCATCGCAAGAGTATTTAACTTTCGATTTTCACATACTTCCATCATTGCTTTTCGATTGACAAGAGGCTCTATTTCTATCATAGAATCTAAAGAAAACCTTCTTCCCAGATAATCTTCAAGAATGATTTTATAAATTCCAGGATAGATCGTAACAATTGTTTCGTTATCTTTTACCGGATACATTTTTATACTTTCCATCGGCTCGCTTATCACATAAGCTCTTACGATAGCCGGTACTTTTACCTTGATTTTATATCGAAACAGATACGTTCCCAATTCCTCCGCAACATCCATTTTCAGCTGCGCATCTTTTAGAATATGTTCATAAAGATATACAAAATTAGTATCCATAGCATGTTCTAGGATATTCTTTGCTGCAAACTCTACCATCTCCTCTTGTAAAGAATCGTAGACATTCGCATACCTATCTTTATTCTCCAAAAGCAAGGCAAAAAACTTAGCTTTATAAGCGACTTGAAGATTGTGATTTCTCTCAAAATACAAAACAGCTTCTTTCGGGAATTCACATGTTCTATCCGGTATTGCATACAAAAGCCCTTCATACAATCGATTCACCTTAAGTTGCTTTTTTACCGACAACAAATACCACTTATAAGCTTCCTCCGTAAAAATACGGTTGTTTACCATATATCGCACAAGTGCTTGCAACACTTCATCCGCTCGGGTCATAAAATATGCTTTTTTTAGAAGTTTTAACACTCTATAATCCAGACGCAAAACATTTTCCGAAAGTTTTGCCAATTCCATAGCAAAGCGTTCATCAAGAAGTTGCATCTTATCCATCCAGCATAAAAGCTGAACCTCAAAATTCCCCATCTTCGTTAATAGATAAGGTTGATCTTTTACCAATAAATATGCTTCAAGATAAAGAACCACAACCGGATGACCTTCTCTCATAAACATGTCGATGTCGCTTAATCTGTCTGCATCTCCCTCATATTGCTTTGTCATCAGACTTATCATCCAAAAAATCATAGGATCTTTTTCCTGCATATATAAGTTTCTGACAATATCAAATTGTTTTCTTACAAACGCCTTATCCGGATCAAGTAGCGTTTGTAAATAATGAAAATAGGCCCGGTTACGATTATCATGCAATGACAACTCTTCATAAAACTGTTGCAAATAGATACTTGCACTTTTCTTTTGACGATTCAAAATCATCATATGCATTTCATAAAGCTTAGCCAAGACAGCTTGCTCCCCGTTAAGATGCATTCTTCTTAGAACTTCTCTAGAATGCACCAGCCAATCCGCCCCCGGACACCTGCCAAGTCTATATTCCACATAAGTATTAATAAGATATCTAAGAAGCTTCTTTCTTTCATATTCCCCCGGCATATTCTTAATATCAAGCTGGGATAGCAATTCCACATCAAAAGACGGCTTCATTTTCTTCTTATTCATTGATACTTCCAGACAATACTTCAAACAATCAAACGGTCCTTTTACCGTAATCCCAATAAAGTTATTGCCGGCATGTAATTTAGTTTCTTCTATATTAAAAGGAATCTGTAACTGATTTCCAACAAAATCAAAACTTGTATAATTAGCCTTTTCAAATCTAACAGCATCATGATCACTGAACACCTCAAGCATTGTATATCCTATTGGCGATTTTTTAACGTTCAAAAAAAGCTGTTCGTTCATTGCCGGACGAAAGATATGTTCCTTTTCTTTTTCCAGTGTAATATGAACCTGCTCTTTTAAGCCTGCGCCGACAAAGAACTGTTCAACATCCATAGGCTGCATATTCACTCTACGAATTCCCTTAAACAAAAGCTTCATCTCGCTTTTCTCTTTCATCATCAGCTTATCCATGAAAGAACTTTTAAAAAACGAAATTACCTCTTCTGGTTTTTCTTCATAAACATTGTATAAGTCACTCAAACTCTCAACTTTTTGTCCACCACAATACAAAGGTTGAGAGATTACACTTACTTCAAAAGGAATTGTATACTCGCCTCTATTAAGCACCAAAACAAAATCACCGGACAATTTCGTTCCCTCCGGGCATGCTCTAACCACAAAAGGAACCTCCTCACTTAATCCGCTGATTTTATCTTTTCCACATATCACATTCGAATTTGTAGACAATATGCCCCCTCGAAATGCAATTTGATTTACACTATGAACTTGAAAAGATCCTTGATACTCCTCATCCGGTTCTATCTCTATTCTTATCTCCTCATGTGAGAAACGAACCTGTGCTTTTTCCTGTGATACCTTACCTAAAGAAAGGTCTTGAATTGCTTTTCTCATCCATATGCCTTACCTTTCATTGTCTAGTTAAAATTATATACGAAGTCATCGCCTTAGGCAATGGAGTATCTATCTAATTTTATTTTCCTGTTGCAAAAACAAATTATTATTGCTAGAATATATTTTAGTTACATTCTAGTAACCTAATAACTTTTAAGGAGTTTTAATATATGGAACCAGTTAATCCTTATCATTTTGTTACAGGCTGCATTTCCGGCAAATGGAAAATGACCATCCTGCACCACATCCATCACTATGGTAAAATTCGTTTTAACGAAACAAAAAAAACCCTTCATGTCAGTGAAAAGGTTTTAAGCCAACAATTAAAAGAATTAACACATGATGGTTTAGTGGAAAGAATTCAATATAATACAATCCCATTAAAGGTCGAATACATTCTCACCCCTCTTGGCGAGGATTTAATCCCGGCTCTTGACATTCTTTATATATGGTCAATCCGCCGGATGGCTGATTTAAATATGGAGATAGACTTAGATGCTTTCAAAGTTCATACTGAACAAAAATACGAAGATCAACTTATGAGCATTATGGATGCTTATATGGAAAAGCAAAAACTGTCTCGAAACGAATAACTGGCAAGGATTTCTCATAAGAGAAATCCTTTTTTTGGGCTCATAATGCACTATTTAACCCACATCTTTTTCGATTGTCAAGACTCGCTTTTCATAATCATCTCTTATTCATTTAAAGTATCTTATTTTTCCAAAATGGATAATTTCAACAAAAAAACATAAATATTTGACAAAATTTAAGTTGATATCATATAGAAATATACAATTTTTTGTAGTACAATACTATTATCTGGGTGTGTATAGTTCGCACCAGGAAATATTTTCAAATCCATATAATAAAAGGAGATATTCGAAATGGACAAAGCATTTAGAAACAAAAGAATTATTACTGCAGCAGTAACAGGTGCATGGCCTAAAAAGGAAAACAATCCTAACGTACCAATGACACCAGAAGAAATCGCTGATGATGTTTACGCTTGTTGGAAAGCCGGCGCTGCTATCGCTCATCTTCATATGAGAGATGATGACGGAAACGGTGTAATGGATCCAGTTCGTTTCAAGAAGACGAAAGAGCTCATCGAAACAAAATATCCGGATTGCGATATCATCATCAACATGACAACATCCGGTGACATCCATGCAGATGATGAAATTCGTGTAGCTCACGTAAAAGAATTAAAGCCTGAAATGGCTTCCTATGACTGCGGTTCTATGAACTGGCTTCATAGCGGACTGTTCATTAACAGCCCTAAATTCCTTGAAGACTGCGGACTTTTATTCCAGGAATTAAATGTTAAGCCTGAAATCGAAGCTTTCGATCCTGGTATGATTGCTAACGCAGCATACTATATCAAGAAGGGTGTTCTGAAAACTCCTGTACACTTCCAGTTCTGCATGGGTTGTGCAAACGGAATCACAGGTACAATGAAGAACCTTGTATTCATGAAAGAAACAGCTGAAGAATTAGTTGGTAAAGATAACTTTACATGGTCTTGCTTCGGTGTAGGTCATTCTGCAATGGAAATGATGTATGGTGCCGTAGCTATGGGCGGAAGCATCCGTGTAGGTATGGAAGACAACGTAATGTACTCTAAAGGTGTATTAGCTGAAAGCAACGCTCAGTTCGTTGAAAGAGCTAAGAGAGTTATCGAAGAGTTCGGTTGCGAAGTTGCTACTCCAGACGAAGCTCGTCAGATGCTTAACTTAAAATAATCCGGAGGTGTCTATATGACTTACGGAGCACTTTACTGGTATTATGAATGTCCAAAATGTGGCAAGAAGTTCAAATATGCAACCGATTTATTTGCATTATTCGGTGATGACTTTGGACATTGTCCTAAGTGTGACGAACCAGGAACTTTCTTAAAAGAAGGCGCTATCCAAAAGGATGACAACGAATTTGAGGAAGTTGATTAATGTAAGCTGACTTAAACCTGTATGTATCGCAAGATACATACAGGTTTTTTTATACCCCACGTTCCAAGCAAGCACATAGAGTTAAAAATCCGTTAGCAATTACGCCGCCAGGAACAAAAAAAAAGACTGCCGCGATAAGATCACGACAGTCTTTAATGATTTCACGTTTTTTAAGGTTATTGATTAGATAAGAGATGCATCAAATTTCTGATAATCATCAAATCCGAACTGTTCTCTATCCTGAGCACCAGTTCCGCAATACAGATATGTTCTTTCTGGAACATCATTGATATCATCTTCATCAATACGAGCTACGCAACGAGCCATAGAGCCGTCACCCATGTACCAACGAAGTGGGAAGCAGAAGAATTCGAAATCTTTCTTTCCGCATACTTTATCAAGATCTCCACCAAGGTTTTCAACACCTACGATACCATGTCCAAGCATTGTCTTATGGCAAGGCTCCCATGTACCCCAGCATCCGATTGCTTCAAGTGGTCCATATAATTCATCATATTTTTCCTGACCAAAAGTCTCAATAAAGAGTTCTTTGTCAAAACGAGCATATGATTCTTTACCAAATTCTTCGATATATTCTTCAGTAATAGGTCTTCCAGAAGCACCAAGAAGGTTCATTCTAGTCATACCATTGTTACCCATAGCTGTATGAAGAGGATGATCCAGAGCCTGCATATCCATAGCTACACACTTAACGCCATGTTTAACAAACCAGATACCAGCTTCACGTCCAGTACCGCATGAATAATGATAATACTCTTTAGAATCATCAAATTTTCTATGCATTCCTGTGCAAAGGCAAAGAACTTTATCTTTTAAGTAATCAGATTCAGGATCAATACCCATGTTCTTACAAGCCTGATCAAGATGCTTATCTGTAATAAGTTCCCAACGCTTAACAAATGTAAGGTCTAAACATACAGCTGTACCTGTATAAGCATCTACAGCCATTTCATGTGTATAACGAGCTCTTCTTCCATCGAACTCTCTTTCCATAACGTGACGAGGTGCATCACAGTGAGTACCTGTATGCATTGTACATCCGATGTACTGTGTTAATACGCCACCTTTTGCCATTGAGTGCTTGCTGTCGATAACTGGCTTATCGAAATAAGGCCATCTTGGAATCTCTGCACTAAAAGGATGTGTTAAGTCTACCCATACTTTCTTTCCCATTTAAATTTTCCTCCATTTTAAATAAATTTAATGTCTTTTATAAAATTGTGCCGAAGTGATGCCTCGCTCCGGCACACTTTTACCGTTACTATTTATTGCGAATCTTACTTATTATATAACATTTTAATGAGATACTCATTAAGTCCGCCATTAATATTAGCAATTTCCTCATCTGTATACTTCATGAAGCCTTCATGAACACCATCTACTGCTTCTGCTCTAAATCCATTCTTTCCAGCATCAAGCATTTCTTTTAATAATGGTGATGCATCATGTCTGTCTTCAAGATCCTTAAGTACATAGCTATGAATATTATATGTCAACTGTGTACTTACCATATCTGAATTAACAAGTGGTGGTAAGTAAGGAAGTCTAAGTCCAAAGCTGTACTTGCAAGCATCATCAACAGTCTTAGCATCCGCAATTCCTCTTTCTACAATCGAAATTGCTTCACGCCATAATGCATGCTGCATTCTGTTTGCAATAAAACCAGGAACGTCTTTTTTACAAAGAACAGGCTTCTTACCAGCTTTTGTAAGAACATCCATAACTGTCTGAGCAACCTCATCTGTTGTAGCATCAGTCTTAACAACTTCAACCAATGGAATAAGGAATGCTGGGTTCCAGAAATGTGTTCCACAAAGTCTTTCTCTATGCTTACACTTAGAAGAAATCTCTGTAGGGCTCATTACAGAAGTATTTGTACAGAAGATTGTATCTTCAGCAACAACTTCTTCAAGCTGAGCAAACAAATTCTGCTTCATTTCCATATCTTCAAGAACACACTCTACAACGAGTTCAGCGTTTTTAACACCCTCACTCTGCATATCTTTTGTAAAGCTGATCTTAGAAACAATCTTATCAACATCTGCTTCCGTAACGATGCCTTTTTCAACTAAAAGCTTCATATTACCACGAACTTTAGCTTCAACATCTACATCAAAAACATCATATACCGTTACATTAGCTCCGTCGAGTCCAGCAAGAATCTGAGCAATTGCACTACCCATCATTCCGCCGCCACAAACGAGAAAATTCTTAATTTCTTTCATTATTTATCTCTCCTATCATTTTGTTAAATGTTTTGCCACCCTCAACACACTTCATGTGGCAACCCCTAAACAAAAATTAGCATACAAGATATCCACCAGAGCAGTCGCAAGCTGCACCTGTGATAAAGTTAGAAGCATCTGAAGAAAGGAACATAGCGTATCCAGCAAAATCTTCAGGCTCTGCAAGACGTCCGATAGGCTCTCTCTTTAAGAAATTCTTGTATACTTCAGAGTTAACATCAAACATCCATTCAGTTAATTCAGAACGGAATACTGTTGGGCAGATTGCATTGATATTGATACCGTATTTAGCAGAAAGATCGCAAGCCATAGAAGCAATCATCATATCTGCGCCACCCTTTGATGTACAATATCCTGTGTATCCTGCCATACCTCTCTTAGATCTCTGAGATGTAGCAACAACAATCTTTCCACCTTTTCCTGATTCAGGTGTTTTTCCACCAAGCTGATCAACCATCTGTTGAGCAACATATTTACAAATAATATATACTGACTTACAATCAGCATCCATGATGTACTGCCAATCTTCAACTGACTGTTCCAGAATATTAGCTGGCTTGTTGAATCCATGGCAAACTGCAAGGATATCAATTCTTCCGTAAGCTTTTACTGCATCAGCGATGAGTTTTTTAACATCATCTTCTTTAGCTGGATCAGCTGAGATTGCTGTACAGTCAATTCCTTCTGCCTTGAATTCTTCTACAAGCGCATCAAGCTTACCCTGATTACGTCCTGTTAAAACAACCTTAGCTCCGTTATAACCGTATGTCTTTGCAAGAACTTTTCCTAAAGCTCCTGTTGCTCCAGTTACTAATGCAACCTTTCCTTCTACGGAAAACATATTTGTTACAAATTCCTTATTGCATGGTACCATTGTAAAAAATCCTCCTTAAAATAAATCATGTAATTTGTTTAATTTAGGAAGCCTTTCCAAGGCTCCCTAATTTATCTAGAACAGGCTATTACCCAATGTTCCCTTTTAAGATTAGTCTTATACTCCTGGATATGTGATAATTACAAGAGTCTTTACAGCATAATCTGTTTCATTTTCGAAATAACGCTCTTCGTTTGGTCCCATGAAGAAACAATCTCCAACATTAAGTTTCCAATAATGTCCTTCATAATACTTAGGATCCTTTGCTAAGTTAGCATCAATTTCTTCTTTAGATACATCTTTTAATGTAGCATCCTTAACAGTCATCTGACCTTCAAGAATGTAATAAACTTTTTCACATGCATTGTCAGCATATCCCCAACCTGCACCACCATGTGGCTCAAAGTGAGACATTCCAACCCAGAACTTCTCAGCTCCTGTAACATCTTTTCCTGAGAATCTTCTCAGAACGACATCATGATGTCCTGGTGCTTCATATACTGTTGCTTCTTCAAACGTAACTTTCTTCATTTCTAGTTACTCCTTTCCAATATGAAATAATGATCTGGTCTTATGACCTGTGATTCCATTAAGGAAACCCTCATGAAATCCCTTATGTTCCTAGTATAATTAAGATTCACTTTTTATGCAATACAGACAAAGTTGTAACCTAGAAACCTCAAGGTAACTATGTTACATTTTGCCTATAATCAAGGCTTTTTATATTGTTTTTTAATACATTTTGTCAATTTTACACAAGACTTTTGTAAAAACCTTTGTGTATGAATGAATATTTTTGTCTATTTTTTTTTCGTAATTCACTTGATTTTTTCTTCGCAATTTATACCGTAAATGTTTACTATACTTTTTGTCGAACTTTATATTTTTTTAAGAAAATTGTATGTAAAAAAAGACGAAACCACTTTAGTAGTTTCGTCTCATCATCACAGTCCAAAAGCACTTATTGCAGCCCCTATTGCTCCTGCAAACCTCGCATCAGGATGCGTTTTAATTTTGTTAGACAGCTTATCTTGCAATCGTTCTATCAAATATCCGCATTCACACAATCCTCCGGTTAATACAATATCCGAAACCGTCTTTACGAGACCGGCTGCTTGCGTTGCAACCTTATCCGCAATGGAATCAACAATGGCATAGGCAATATTCTCAAGCTTTTCGCCGCTTCCAACCAAACTGATGACTTCTGATTCAGCAAACACCGTGCACATCGAACTAATCGTAACTCCACCACCGGATCTTGCAATTTCACATACTTCATCCGGTCGCAATTGCATGGCATTTCCCATAATTTCCAAAAAACGTCCGGTACCGGCAGAACATTTATCATTCATAACAAAATCTACAACATTTCCTTGACGAATCTCTATCACCTTTGTATCTTGTCCGCCAATATCAATCGTTGCCAATTCTTCAAGTCCAAACAAAAAGACCGCTCCTTTTGCATGACAGGTAATTTCTGTTATATTTTTTTCTGCATATCCCACAACTGCTCTGCCATAACCTGTGGATACACACTTATATGTACCGGACGAATAATTTTTCTCCAATCTTTGAAGAATCTGCTGAGAAACATCAACGCTGCTTAACCCTGTTGGGAGAATAAACTTTTCAACAATCTCCTTTTTTTCGTCTAATACAACCACTTTTGCACTTGTTGAGCCAATATCAATTCCGACATAATTCATTTCAGTCACCTCTAACAATATCTGTCCCGTTTCGGATTAATCTGAGGCTTCAAACCTACAAGATCGTAATATTCCGCCTTATTTTTCTTTATACAGGCTTTTGCATCTTCTAGATGTTCCTCTTTTAGTAATATAGACATTCCACATCCAAGTTCTCCTTGGATGCTTCTTGGAGTTGGGGCTATTCTCGATGGAATCTGCTCTTTTCTTAACATCTGTTGCAATTCCATCCCCTGCGTATAAGTTTCAAATAAAATATAATAATTAAGCGTATCTTCTGTCATTATCCCAACATTTCCACAAATGCTTCTATTCTGGTACGAAGCTGCTGTGCATCGGAATCCGTATAATCTGTTTCAATACCAAGGACTGGAATACCATTTTCTTTTAATGCTTCTTCAACGGATTTGCCTTCTGTATCATACAAACAGCAGAATTTCAAATTAACATCAATGACACCATCTACTTTATATTCTTTTGCCAATCGAATGATATCATCAATTCTTCCTGTATTAGGAGTAAAACAAGCACAATTAATTCCCATATAGCGTTCAGCAATAGCTCGATACTGTTCCTCAAGTGTCGTCTTTCCTTCTTCTACAAGATTCTCAAAATATCTTGTTCCTGTACATGTCTCTTCACACACAACAGCAGCACCACTTGTTTCAATGATATGATGAAGTTTCCAGTTTGGAATCGCCATCGGAGTACCAGATACCATGATTCTCTTAGTACCTTCAGGAAATACGGATACTCCATCTTTAATTCTTTGTTCCAACTCATCTGCAAGCTTATTACACATTGTTGCACAACGCTCAGGATCATCAAAGAATGCTATCTGTGTCATAAGAAGAACATCCTTACCACTAATTGGAAGTTTATCTGCTTTTCTTGCCTGATATACACGTTCTATAGCTTTTCTCTTCGCATTTATGATTTTAATTGCATTTTCCAATTTATCGCGGGTAATTTCATTTCCCGTCAGTTCTTCCACAACCTTGGCAAACTCTTTAATTTCCTCTACCCATTTATCATAATCTTTCGGTCGTTTCATCTGTGGCATATCCATAATATGCATCGGTACATCTTTTCCCAAGATTTCCCATGCTTTTTTCTTACCATCACAGGTCGTTTCCCCTACATACATATCTGCAATTCTAAAAAACGGACATGTCTTTCCAAGTCTTGCGCCAACCGATGCTTTAATTAACGGACAAGTGCTCTTTGGCAAAACAGCTTCTCCATCAGGTACCCAAAACTGCGAACCTCCGCAAAGGCCGGTTACAATACCATCAGCAGCAAGTACAACTTCATCCGGAACATATACGCAAAATGTTCCAAATACTTTTCTTCCTTTCTTTTGTTCCTCGATTAATTCAGCAGGACGAATTCCATGAATATCAGCCACAACCATATCCCAAAAATCCATAGCTGCCGGTCGATTTTCCTGTGATAAATAAGTATCTCCAAAAGCAGTTGGCAGCACCGCACATAAATTGTCATGATTTTCAATATCCATTCCCAAATCTTTCCACATCTGTAAATAATTCGCCATATTTGTTCTCCTTTTCCCTATGTTTTTTACTTCTCCCATTATATAAGCAACCTTTTTAGTTAGTCATGAAAAACCTCTTATTTATAGGCAAACAAAATAGATGCGAGAATCTCTTCTCGCATCTATCTATATATCTCTTATAAAAGAGACTCTTAGAGGTGGGGGATTTCTCCGACTGAGTTAACTAAAGTATACCAGCTCATCCTCAGGTTCTTGTGCCGGTTTATAATCTTCCAGATACAAAACAGGACCTTTTCCTTTATATTCTCTGGCAAATTCAACGCGAACTTTTACTTTTACTTCATACCATCCACGATGTTCTAGCTGCTGTGCCTTTTCACTTTTGCATTTAAATCCGATAAATGTTATATCATCTTCACAACATGTCATTGCAAAACGCCCCGGTACAAACACACCTTTTTTCAGTTTTTCAGGTCGATAAATCTTCGCTAAAAAAGTGACGCTCTTGCCATCATAACGTTTTGGATGATCAAGTGCATCTAAATACCACAAACCATAATCATCATCTGAAATTGCGATTTCCTCTTGCGAATAATCAAACGGAACCGCATCATCAGCAGAATCATCAATCGTACCATCCACGCGTTCATAAACCATTTGTGCTTTTCGATTCAATGCCTTTATCATTCGTCGAAATTTACTTTTATCTGTCTGATCCGTGCATCGATTAAATATCACAACATCCGCCATAAAGAACTGCTCTCTCATCATCGGTCGCATATTCGTCATATACAAATCAAACGTACTAGCATCAATTGTACACAACGATTGTACTAAAACCCATTCTTTCGGCATCTCAAGATTTTCAAAGCAAGAATACTCCCAGGTTCCATTATATTCAATAAAAACCGCATCCGGTTTATACTGCATATCAAACATCTTAATTGTTTCTGTATTAAATTCTTCTTCTGAATTAATTACAGCAAGCTGTGCTGAAGCTTTTTTTAACTTTTCCTCGTCATATTCAACATCACCATCTTCACAAGCAATAATGAGATTTTTTGCATTTGGTGAAAACTCATTTTCAATTAATGTTTCAATTATAAGTGATGTCTTACCGCTATCCATAAATCCGGTAAAAAAATATACTGGTATCTGTTCCATATTGGTTCCACCTTTATTTTAATTCAAATAACGTTTCAATCTTATCAATTTCTAGATCTGTACCAATCACACATAATCTTCCGGTGTAATCAGCTTCTCCGTCTCGAAGTTCATATTCACCCGGTACAAGATCAAAATAAATCCAGGTTCCATCCTCGGCAGGAACCATTCCTTTAGCTCTCAAAATCTCACCATACTCATTACCATCTGCAAAGGTTGCAAGAATCTTCTCAATCTTTTCTTTTGTATATTTATGCGGCGTTTCTTTTCCCCAACTTGTAAAGATATCATCTGCATGATGATGATGCTCGTGATCGTGATGATGCTCATGCTCATGATGGTGCTCGTGTTCATGATGATGCTCGTGTTCATGATGATGCTCGTGTTCATGATGATGTTCATACTCGTGATCATGCTCATGCTCATGATGATGTTCATGCTCGTGATCATGCTCATGCTCATGATGATGTTCGTGTTCATGATGATGCTCATGTTCGTGGTGATGCTCATGCTCATGAGCGATAGCATCTTCTTGTGCACGTTTAACAGCTTCTGCCATCATTTCTTTTTCCAAAGAAGTCTGCTTTTCAATCACCGACAGAATCTGCTCGCCTGAAATAGCATCCCAAGGAGTTGTCACAATCGCTGCTTTTCCATTGATATTTTGAACCTGTTTTACAACGACTTCTAATTGTTCTTGTGACATTTTCTGTGTACGACTTAAAACGACCGTTGAAGCATAAGCAATCTGATTGTTAAAGAACTCGCCAAACGCTTTCATCTGCTTAGAAGCTTTCATAGCATTTACAACCGTTACCAGTGCATTTAATTTAACATCAAACTTATCTGCAACTTGCTGAACAGATTTCATAACATCAGACAATTTCCCTACACCGGATGGTTCAATGATGATTCTATCCGGAGCAAATCTTTCAATAACATCCTGAAGGCTTTTTTCAAAATCCCCTACAAGCGTACAGCAAATGCAGCCTGAATTCATCTCTGTAATTTCAATGCCGGCATCTTTTAAAAATCCGCCATCAATACCTACTTCTCCGTATTCATTTTCAATCAGAACAACCTTCTCACCCTTGAAGACTTCCTCAATCATTTTCTTAATAAATGTAGTTTTACCGGCACCCAAAAAACCGGATATAATATCAATTTTTGTCATTTCAATACCAACCTTTCTTAAATATATTCATACACTTCTATTATATACTTTCTGTCAAGCATTTTTCTTTTTATGATTTTTCAAAATTTTATTAATAAAGCAACCAAAAACAGCCGACCCTGTTCCAATTAACACACCTGCCAGTACATCTGTCGGATAATGAATTGCAACATATAATCTCGAAAATGCAATCAGCGCAGCTAGTATAAGAACCCCCACACCAAACCTTCTTGGCAACATAAAAAAGCAAACCATTGCAACGGCAAATGCAGCACCGGCATGACCTGAGGGAAACGAATAATCATTCGCTTTTTTCACAAGCAAAACCAATTCATCTATTACTTCATAAGGTCTTGTTCTGGCCACCAATGGTTTTAGAATCAGATTAGTGATAACAGCTTCAACCAGTAAAGAAAATGCGCATACAATTCCTGCTCTTCTTGTCTTCTTTATACAAATAAAAAAAAGACAAAGAACCATCCATAAAGCTCCATACTCTCCTAAATATGTAATAAAAATCATAATTGGATTCAGTATATCATTTCTAAGATATTCCTGAATCCAAATTAAAATCTGTGTATCCATTATTTTTCCTTTTCTTTTTTAGTACATGGACTATAATATAGTAAAACAATATTGGAAAGAGGTGTTAACTATATGAGTCCAAAACAAATTTATTATGAAACGACCGCAAAAAAAATCATTGAAAATATGCAAAAGCGTAATTTCGAAGGATACTATTGCCATACTGCCAAAGAAGCTGTAACGCTCGCTAACAGCTTCGTCTGTCCAGGTCATACGGTATACTTTGGCGGCTCTATGACCCTTCAAGAAACCGGTATGATTAACTTTCTAAAATCTCGCGATGATATTACTGTTATCGATCGCGCTGACGCAAAAACTCCAGAAGAAATCACTAAGATTTATCGAGAAGCTTTTTCGTGCAATTCCTACTTCATGAGCACCAATGCCATTACTTTAGAAGGTGAACTCATTAATATCGACGGAACAGGAAACCGTGTATCCGCATTAATCTACGGACCAGACCAGGTTATTATTCTTGCGGGAATGAACAAAGTTACTTCCGGTCGCAAAACCGGTATTGACCGCGTAAAAAATATCGCTTCCCCACCAAATGCAATCCGTTTAGAACGAAAGACACCATGTTCTATGACTGGTTCGTGTCAGGATTGTTTCAGTCCCGATTGTATTTGTTGTAATACCGTCATAACAAGACGAACGTCCACGCCTGGACGAATTAAGATCATCTTAATCGGCGAAGAATACGGATATTAATTACTGAAGCCTGTGAATGTAGATACAATTTGGTTTTTCTACTTTTACAGGTCTTCCTTTTTGCAAAAAATATCCCTTTGCATAATTCATTTTAAATGTCACAATTTCATCTTGTTCATGATTCAATGTAACAAAATAATCAGAATCCGGAAGCACCTTTATTACCTTCGGAAACTCCCCACTAATTTTTGACTGACAGATTTCCGAAATATCGCCATCTTTTTTCACTTTAAAAATCGCAGCCGTATTGGTTCCGGCATTTGAAACAAATAAGTATTTTCCATCCTCAGTGATATCAAGCCCATACGGTGCACATCGATCTGGATCTTGATAAATCGTTGAAACACTATCTTGTAATTCCGCCTCATCCATATCCGTATTATATTTGTATATATTAATCGCAACTTTGCTTTCACATAACACATATGCGTGTATGCCGTCTTTTCCAAAGACCATTTTACGAGGTGCTGCATCTATTTGAAGACGAATGATATCATGTTTTTTGATTTTGCCATGTTCATAATCCACTTCATAAATAACAACCTGGTCAAGACCTTGATCCACTGCACATAAATATTTATCATCCGGCGTCATACATACATCCGTAACATGCGGTTGAAAATTCTTTTCCGTTATACTGACACCAAGTCCTTTATGAAAAATTCCATCTGTTATATCACCTATTGAGCCATCTTTATTCACTCTTAACATCGATACTCTTCCATCGTGATATCCGCCGACAAACACATATCGATCATTTGCATCCATGCAAAGTGCGCATCCACGCATTCCACCGGTCGGCGCCGTATTAATATGTTCTAGCAAGCCATCCGGCATAATCCGAAATGCCGCAACCCCCTCATCAGCAATTGAATATAAATATTTTCCATTATGTGCTACTGTAAGTGCTGACGGATTGTTCACCGGAGTTTCTGAAAGTTTAATAAAACCCTGACGTGATGTATCAAGCTCGTAAACCTGAATTCCCTTTGAATCACCATTAGTATAGGTTCCTACATAGGCGATATAACGTTGTCTTTTCATTAAGCCTCATCCTCCTGTCTTCTCAAAACATCAAATTGCTCCAATTTCGCTTCGAGATCTACATATAAGACCTGTTTTGGATGTGGCGCAGACTCAACTGCCTGGCCATCCTCCGTATATATGCCCCGAACGGTTACTTCTACATTATCACCATTAGGCTTCATAACCTCAATGGTTTCACCTACTGAAAATTTATTTCGTTGTTCTATTTTGGCATATCCTCGTTCATCCACTTCATTGACAATCCCAAGATATGTATATTCTCTGACATACGTATTCGAATCATAAATTTGTGTTGTTTCATCCGGTTTTCCAAAGAAAAACCCCGTCGTGAACTGTCGGTATGTGCAATTGGAAATCTGATCCAAATACCATGGCATATTTTTTTTATATAGTTCTTCCGATTCTAGATAATCATCGATTGCCTTTCGATATGTTCTCGCTACGGTTGCAACGTATAAAGCAGTCTTCATCCGACCTTCGATCTTAAGACTATCTATACCGGCATCTAACATCTGCGGGATGTGTTCGATCATGCACAAATCTTTGGAATTGAAAATATAAGTTCCTCTGTCATTTTCATAAACCGGCAAATATTCACCAGGTCTTTTTTCCTCAACAACCGAGTATTTCCACCTGCAAGGATGTGTGCAAGCTCCGCGATTAGCATCTCTTCCGGTAAAATAATTACTAAGTAAACATCTTCCGGAATATGAAATGCACATTGCACCATGAACAAAAGTTTCAATTTCTAAATCATCCGGTATCTTCGAACGTATTTCTTTAATCTCTCGAAGGGACAATTCCCTTGCCGAGACAACTCTTGAAGCACCTTGCGCCTTCCAAAACAAAAATGTACCATAATTGGTATTATTAGCCTGCGTTGAAATATGTAATTCAATTTCCGGACAAACTTCTTTGGCGATCACAAACACTCCCGGATCTGAAATCAAGATTGCATCCGGTTTTATTACTTTCAATTCTTGAAAGTACGCTCTTACCGGTTCCAAATCGCCATTATGCGCAAGAATATTTGCTGTTATATAGACTTTCACACCTCTTTCATGCGCAAAACGGATACCTTCTTTCATATCCTCAAGCGTAAAATTCTTTGCTTTTGCGCGAAGCCCAAACGCTTCTCCACCTATATAAACCGCATCTGCACCAAAGACTACTGCAACCTTTAGCACTTCTAGCGAACTTGCCGGAACTAATAACTCCACATGTTTTCTCTTCATATCAATCACCTTTTTACGCTTAGAGCAACGCCATCTCCGACCGGAAGTATACTGCTTTCATAGTCCTCACTATGCATAAGCGTATATAAATATTCTCTCATGCGCTTATGAATGGTTCGATTGCGACGTTCTACAACATAATGCGACTCTATCAATTCACCTTCTTGCAAAACGTTATCGCTAATTAGCAAACCATTGCATTTAAGCAACCTTGTCACCTCCGGCAAAAAACGAATATACTGCCCTTTTGCAGCATCCATAAATACCAAATCAAATTCTCCCTCCAACAAAGGAAGCTCTTTCATGGCATCGCCTTCTATCAATCGAATGATTCCATCCTTATCATATTTTTCAAAATTTCTTTTTGCTTCTTGAATTCGCGGAGCATAATTTTCAATGGTCACAATCTCTTTTATGCTATTACACGATTCCTTCATAAGCAAAGCCGAAAATCCAACCGCTGTTCCAACTTCAAGGATTCTCACCGGCTTTTTCAGCATAAGTAATGTCTTAATCAGACTTTGCGTATTCTTCCTAATAATCGGAACGTCGTCATCCATTGCCTTTTGTTCAAGTTCTTCAAGATACGGAACATTAAGCGGCTCCATAGAATCCAAAAAAACCTGCATTCTTTCTTCTACTATCATGCGGTTGCTACCTCTATAACTGAAGATCAAAATCAAGACACGAAACAATTTCATAGTTGATTTTTTGCATTAAACGGCAAAGCACAAGCTCTGCCTCTAGAAATTCTGTAATGACCGGATCATTGAGCATCTCCATTTTTCGATAAAACAAATCCTGTTGTTGTTTCAAATCAGAATCGTCAGAATTATGCATGCGAAACATTTCCATACGAAATTCATTCGCAATGGAACATTTATCCGGCGATTTTTTCATCTCATCCTTTGCCTTTATATACCGAATATAGATATCACTGCTCTTGATACTTTCAGTTAGATTGTCAATCTGTTTATCCAACTGCATCATAACGTATCACTCCTATACTTCCATAATAATCGGAATAATCATCGGTCTTCTCTTAGTTTTCTTCCATACAAATTCGGATAAAGAATCACGAAGTTCTGACTTGATTTTTCCCCAATCTGTTACGTGTTTATCTCCAAGCATTTCCATCTTATTGGCAAGTACACTTCTTGCCTCTTCCATCAAATCTTCTGATTCTCGCACATATACAAATCCTCGGCTTACGATATCCGGTCCTGCAAGAAGTTGCGCGCTTCCACTTTCAAGTGTTAATACCACAATTATGATACCGTCCTCTGAAAGTTTTTGACGGTCTCTAATAACAATATTGCCAACATCTCCGATTCCCAAACCATCCACGTATACATTTCCGGCAGAAACAGTATCTACAACTTCTGCTTTCTCATCACTGATTTCAAGCACATCACCGGAATTAAGCATTAGAATATGATCCTTGTCATATCCAAGCTGCTGCGCAATTTTAGCCTGCGCCATTCGATGCTTGTATTCGCCATGTACCGGAATACAATATTTTGGCCGAACCAAAGAATAAATCAGCTTTAATTCTTCTTGACATGCGTGACCGGACACATGTGTATCCTGGAAAATAACTTCAGCACCCTGCATGGATAATTCATTAATAATATGACTAACGGATTTTTCGTTCCCCGGAATCGGATGCGAGCTAAGCACAATCGTATCATTCGGTTTGATTGAAATCTTCTTATGCAGACCACTAGCCATTCTAGATAAAGCAGCCATGGATTCGCCCTGGCTTCCTGTCGTAATCAAAACGGTCTTCTCATCCGGATAATTCTTAAGCTGGTCAATGTCCATTAATGTATTATCCGGAATCTTAATATATCCAAGCTCGGAAGCAGTGGAAATAATATTTACCATACTTCGGCCTTCCACACCAACTTTTCGTCCATATTTATAAGCCGTATTAATAATCTGTTGCACTCGGTCTACATTCGAGGCAAATGTAGCGACAAATATTCTATTTTTTTCATGTTCAGAAAAGATCTGATCAAATGTCCTTCCAACTGTTTTTTCTGACATTGTAAATCCCGGTCTTTCAGCATTTGTACTATCTGCCATCAAAGCCAGAACACCTTTTTTCCCAATTTCACCAAATCTTGGCAAATCAATAGCATCACCGAATACCGGTGTATAATCAACTTTAAAATCACCAGTATGCACAACAATACCTGCCGGCGAATAAATAGCAAGCGCAGCAGCATCCTGAATGGAATGATTTGTCTTAATAAACTCTACCCGAAACTGTCCCAGATTAATATGCTGACCATATTTAACCACCTTGCGTTTCGTCTTTGACAGCAAATTGTGTTCCTCAAGTTTATGTTCTATCAATCCATTGGTCAACTTCGTTGAATAAATCGGAACATTAATCTCCAAAAGAACATATGGGAGTGCTCCGATATGATCTTCATGTCCATGTGTGATAAAAAATCCTTTTACACGATCAAGATTATCCTGTAAATACGTAATATCCGGAACAACCAAATCGACTCCAAGCATATCATCTTCCGGGAATGCCACACCGCAGTCCACAACAATAATACTGTCTCCATATTCAAAGGCAGTAATATTCATTCCAATCGCTTCAAGTCCTCCAAGCGGAATGATCTTCAATGTTGAGTTTTTTTCTTTTTTCAAAATGTACCTCCTAAATAATTTCATAAGCGATCCGCCCGGCCATATGCCAGATATCGAATGATTTCTCTTTAGATATATGACCCTATGATTCCCTTCTCTTTTTAATCATAGTTTCTATCACAAAAAGAAAGCAAACCATCTAATCATAATTGGTCAGATGGCAGATTCATGTTACTGTATATCAGTATCTTCTAAAAGTTCTTCAAAGATTTTAGCTAATGCATCCAATTTTTTCTCATCTTCCACGAATTCATAAAAGAAATCCCCATCAGATTCATCGTTTGGCAATTTACACATGATGTAACATTGCGCCTCTTCAGATTCTAAATCTTCTGAAACAAGAAGATAATCTTCCCCCTGTAAGGTTGTCTGCTCTAATACATAAAGCTCGATATCCTGTCCGTCTATCTCATCGTGAAATACTATTTTATCCATGAATTACTCCTATTTATCAAAAAACGATATTATACCTCGTTTTCTTTCTTTAATTGCAAATGGTCTAAATAACCTTGTAAAATAAATATTGCAGCAATCTTATCCACATGTTCCTTTCGTTTCACATAATCAAGACCGCCTTCTTTCATTGCTTGATCTGCGGCAACGGTTGTCAGACGCTCATCCCATAAAAGAACCTCAAGACCACTTCTGCGTTCAAGCATCTCTTTAAACTCTTTGGTCTTTTCACAACGTTCCCCTTCTGTATTATCCATATTTTTCGGATAACCAAGAACAATCCGATCCACTTCATACTCTCGAATCAATTGTTCAATTCTAGCCAAGGTTCGTCTGAGTTTCTTCGTACTTTCTCTACGAACAATCTCAACTCCCTGCGCCGTAATTAATAAGGGATCGCTTATCGCAACCCCAACAGTTTTAGAACCATAGTCCAAACCCATGATCCGCATACTTCATTCTCCTGTCACTCAAATTTATCAATATAATGCTTCAACAATTCCTCTACAAGTTCATCTCGTTCAACTTTCATAATAATGCTTCTTGCATTCTGATAACTTGTAATATAAGTCGGATCTCCGGACATGATATATCCAACAATCTGATTAACCGGATTATATCCCTTATCTTTTAAGGATTCATATACTTTTTGAATTACATCTGAAATCCTAATCTCCGGTTCCTTTTCAACTTTAAAATATTGTGTTTCTCTAATATCTTTCATATCTTCCACCTTCTTACATCTATATTGTGCTCACGTACGCATATTTATTTTCCTTATTTTATAATACTTTACTATAAACTTCAACTATTTGCACAAATAAATGTTCGGTATCCCCTATTACGCGAAGAGTCTTCCCATCTCATCCATACGAGTTGCTCTTACTGTATAAATCTGTCCTTCCTTTCGTCCTGTTACGTCCGAAAGAACCCTGACATATTCCGGTGTATATCCTTGAAGATAGTTCTTTCCATCTATGCTCACGGTTTCCTCAAAAAGCACTTTAATGTCACGATTCAAATAGTACGCAGCAAAATCACAAGTATGACGCTGCGCCATTTTAATCAGCTCATCCGAGCGCACATTTTTCACTTCTTGCGCAACCTGATTTGGCATAACAGCTGCTTTTGTTCCATCTCTTTTAGAATATTTAAAGATATGCATCTCATATAAACCAAGTTCTTCAAGATATGCCTTTGTCATTTCATATTCTGAGTCAGTCTCTCCCGGAAATCCAACGATAACATCGGTTGTAATAGCCGGATGAGTATATGCTTTTCGAATCAATGCAACTCTTTGTTTATATTCTTCCGTCGTATAATGCCGATTCATTCTTTGAAGCGTTGCATCACATCCACTTTGTAAAGACAAATGAAAATGAGGACATACTTTATCACATTTCGTAAGTCTAAGCAAAAATTCCTCATCTATAATCATCGGTTCTAAGGAACCAAGACGGATTCTTGCCAATCCTTCTATTTCCTGCAATTTCTCAATCAATGCAATCAGGTGATTGCCCGTATCCTTACCATAAGAAGATAGGTGAATTCCTGTAATCACCACTTCTTTATGCCCTTTTTCCACAATATCTTTCACTTCTTGAATCACGTCTTGTGGTGCTCGTGAGCGAATACGTCCCCGTGCATAAGGAATCAAACAATAGGAACAAAACTGATTACAACCATCTTGCACTTTCAAAAAAGCCCTGCAATGCTGTGCGCTATCGCTCAAATGCATTGCTTCATACTCTTGCACTTTTGCAATATCGACCACATCAATTTGTCTTTGTTTCTTCTCCAAATAAGCTTCAATCTTCGAAACCAATTGCATTTTTTCATTGTTTCCAATTAAAATATCCACCGAAATATCATCTTTTAACTTATCCGAAGCAGTCTGCGTATAACATCCGGTCGCTACAACAACCGCTTGTGCATTCTTCTTTCTTGCTCGATGAAGCATCTGTCTTGACTTTCGATCTGCAATATTGGTCACGGAACAAGTATTAATCACATACACATCCGCCACTTCTTCAAAAGACACAATCTCATAACCAGCCTGTCTAAGCAGTTGTGTCATCGCTTCTGTTTCATATGCATTTACTTTACATCCCAAATTATGCAATGCTGCTTTTCGCATAAACTTTTCTCCATAAATTTATTAATATATCCTAAATCAGCCATTCCTTTATTGACTTTTTTTCAACGAAAATCTAAAATTAAAAAAAAGAAAGAGAATTCGCTTTCTATGTGAATTCATCCTTTAAAAAGGAGGCTAATCCAATGAAAAATGTCAAAATATTACTCGATTCTATCGACAAAGTAAAACAATTCGTAAACGCAATTACACTGTTTGATTTTGATTTCGATTTAATTTCCGGTCGTTATGTAATCGACGCGAAATCGATTATGGGTATCTTCAGTTTGAATCTTTCAGATCCAATCGAACTAGCGATTCATACCACAGATGAGAAAGCAATCGAACAGGTAATGGAAGTAATTGCTCCATACATCGTAGAATAATAAGTGTATCATTGAGAAGGAACTTAGTCCTACTAAGTTCCTTTTTTGTTTTTATGGTTCAACAATAATCGTTTCCGTTGTCTCAATTGCCATCTTTACTAATTCTTCAATCTTCTCCTCTAGATGGCGTTCTGATTTTTCAATCACATTTAATCTAGGCTTTGTAACCGGATGTTTTGCAACAAAAATTGTACAACAGTCCTCATAGGGAAGGATGGAAGTTTCGTATGTTCCAATCTTCTCCGCCACATCAACAATTTCCTGCTTATCAAACCCAATCAATGGGCGATATACCGGCAATGAACAAACGGCATTTGTAACAAGAAGCGACTGCATCGTTTGTGAAGCAACCTGACCGATACTCTCTCCTGTAATAAGACCCAAAGAACCGGTTTCTTTTGCAAAATATTCCGCAATTTTCATCATATATCGACGCATAATAATTGTTAATTCATCATGCTTACACTGTTCATATATATATAACTGAATATCTGTAAAGTTAACGATATTTAGATAAATCGGGCCGGTATATTTGGCAACTTCTTTGGCCAGATCAATCACCTTTTGCTTTGCTCTCTCACTTGTATATGGCGGAGCATGAAAATAAGTAGCATCAATCTTCACACCGCGCTTCGCTATCATATATCCGGCAACCGGACTGTCAATTCCTCCGGATAACAATAGCATTGCTTTTCCGTTCGTGCCTACCGGCATTCCTCCCGGTCCTGGAATTCTTTCTGCATAAAAGAAGAGTCGATTTCGAACCTCCACCTCTAGCATCACAGCCGGATTATGCACATCGACTTTCACGTGCGCAAAATGGTCAAGAACTTCCCCGCCAAGCATCGCACTAATTTGCATAGAATCAAGCGGATAATTTTTATTTCCTCGTCTGGTATGCACCTTGAATGTAAAAGCCGGATCTTGTCCGTAGACCTTTGTTACAAAGGTTACCATTCCTTTTTTTAAGGTTTCTTCATCTGTTTCTTTTACAATCATAACCGGACAGATTTCGACAATACCAAAGACACATTTAAGGCTCTCTAATGTCTCCTCATAATCAAAATCTGTCTGCGCTTCCACATAAATACGTCCTTGTTCTTTTGTAACTGCAAACTCACCATCAACCTTTTTTAATGCATATTTAATCTGGTGAACCAAAGCATCTTCAAACAAATGACGATTCTTACCCTTAATTCCAATTTCTCCGTATTTAACCAAAAATGCCTGATACATTTATAATCCTCTTTCTTTCTAATGTCTGCTATATTTTCTAAGAACAGGTAATAGTTTATTTAGCTGTTCTAAGGTATATTCAATCTCTTTTGTTGTTGTCAGATCAGAAAAGCTAAATCGAATTGCGCTGTCTGCCCGGTCCCGATCACAGCCAATTGCATCTAAAGTTCCTTCTTTTCCGGGTTTATTCGACGAACAAGCACTCCCTGACGAAACATAAACCCCGACATCCTCTAGAGCATGAAGCAGTACCTCCGAACGGACTCCCAAAAATGATGCATTTACGATATGCATTGCACCTGTCTCATCTATTGGAGAATTAATCACAACATCATCCATATTCTTTAGGCCATCTAAAAGCAGCTTTTTGCACAACATATAATGATTCGTATTATCTTCTAAGCATTCATAACATTCCTTCGCTGCCCACGCAAGTCCGGCACTTCCGGGCACATTATCCGTTCCCGATCGCATGCCATTTTGCTGACCACCTCCTAGCATCAGTGGTTTTATCTTCGTTTTCTCCTTTACAAATAAAACGCCGCTTCCTTTTGGTCCATGGAATTTATGACCACTAATTGACAGCAAATCAATTCCCATTCTCTTTGGATGAATCTCATATTTACCAAACGCCTGAATTGCATCAACATGAAAAAGCGCCTTTGAACCACTTTCTTTTATAATCGAAGCAACTTCTTCCACCGGTTGTCTGGTTCCAATCACATTATTGACCATCATAATCGAAACTAATATCGTTTCTTCATCAAGTTCTTTTCGCAAAGCATCTAGCTGAACAACGCCCCGATCATCTACCGGCAAAAACACAACATCAAATCCTTGTTCCTTCAAAAACAGCATCGGCTCTTTAACAGATGCATGTTCCACTTGTGTCGTTAAAATTTTCTTTCCAGTACGCCGATTGGCCATTGCCGCTCCCACAATCGCAAGATTATTGGATTCTGTCCCACATGACGTAAAGATGATTTCCTTCGGTGTCACTTTTAGTAACTTTGCAAGAATCTCTTTTGCTTCTTTTAAATGTTTTTCTGCTTCCACTCCCTTCATATGAAGAGACGATGGATTGCCAAAATCTTTTATGAAAATCTCCTGTATTTTATTTGCAACGCTCATTGTAACCGGTGTCGTAGCCGAGTTGTCTAAATATGCCTGCATGATTCTTCCTCATTCATTTCTAAATTTGTCATCAAAAGCGAAAGCGTAGAGATCGCTGCCGTATCGGTTCTCAAAATTCGTCTACCCAGCGAAATAATTTGTGCCCTGCCCTTTGCCAAATCAATCTCTTCTTTTGAAAATCCACCTTCCGGACCTATAAATACCGCAATCTTCTTAGCATCCTTCACTTGTTTTAATGCTTCTTTCGTTGCCTTCATACCTTCTTCATTTTCATATGGCACAATAACAAGATCCATCTGCGCAAAAGCCTCTGACAAAGCCTTCTTATAGTCCATCACATCCATGACCTGCGGAATGATACTTCTTTTAGATTGTTTTGCTGCGCTTAACGCAATAGCCTGCCAACGTTTTTTCTTGGATAAGGCTTTTTTTTCATCAAGTTTCACAACACAATATTTCATCCGAACCGGTATCACAGCATAAGCACCTAGCTCAACTGCCTTTTCAATCACTGTTTCCATGCGATCACCTTTTGGCAATGCCTGATACAAATATATCTGCGAAGGTAATTCCGTGTCTACCGACAAGCTCAATATATCCGCCTGCACAAACTGATCTGTCACTTCATTAATTCTACACAGATAATCTTTGCCATCTCCATCGCTGATTCTTACTTCTTCTCCTTCACGCATACGAAGAACATTTTTTATATGATTGACATCACTTCCCGTAATTGTGATAAATTCTTTCCCAACCTGCGAAGGTTCTACAAAAAACTGATGCATAACATCCTACTTTCTTGCTGTAATACTTACCCATTCTCCTTGATGGTGCACTTCTAATATTTCAAGTCCCGCTTCTTTAAGAGCATTTTTCACTGCTTCTTCTTTAAAATCAATAATTCCAGATGAGATAAAGATTGCACCATCCTTCATACGCGCTGGAATAATCGGCGCCATCGGAATAATAACATCTGCTAAAATATTGGCAACTACAATATCATATTCGTCTGTTCCGACCTTCTGTTGAAGATTAGTATCATCAATCAGATTGCCCACATAAAACTTTCCGGATTCTTGTGGCAAATGATTAATCTCAAAATTATCATGTGTCGAAGTCATACACGCTTCATCAATATCCGTTCCTACAACGCTTTGCGCTCCTAGTTTCAATGCCGCAATTGACAATATACCGCTTCCACAGCCAACATCAAGAACCTTATCCCCGTCTTTTATATATTTTCTAAGTTGTTTGATGCAAAGCTGTGTCGTCTCATGTTTACCGGTACCAAAAGAAATTCCAGGATCAATTTCAATCAAGATTTTATCAGAAGCATCCTCTTTTAGTTCTTCCCAGGTCGGTTTAATTAAAATATCATCAATCGAAAAAGCCGAAAAATATTTCTTCCAATTGTTAATCCAATCAATATCTTCTGTCAAATCAGATGTAATCGTTCCTTCACCAACATCACAATAATTTCTGATTTCTTCAATCCCCTTTTTGACCTTTACCAAAAGTTCTTTATATTCTTGTCCTTCTTCAATATAAAAGCTTACACGACTTGTACCATCATCCTCACCAAGTTCAGGAGGAAAATCGATAAACATTCCCTCTAATTCTTCTTCTGTCAGCGGTACTTGATTTTCGATTTGGATACCTTCTACTCCAAGTTCATCAAGCATTGCACTTAAGAAATCCTCAGCTTGTGTTGTGGTTGATATTGTAAATTTATTCCATCTCATATTCCGATTCCTTTCGCTAACGAACTGCCGGCTACTTTCACTTAGTTCAGCTTTTCATATTATCATAGTTTCCTTATTATCGCAAATCAAAAAGGATACATCTATTCCTCATGGCTAAAAGAATAAATGCACCCCTTTACAATAGTGAAATCAATATACATATATAATTACAGATTAGATTGCATATAGTTTTTTCTTGAGATTGTCATATTCACGATTAATTTCCTGAATTGTGTAAATATCTCCACTGACATTGTCCGGATGGAAAATCTTAACAAGATCCTTGTAACGCTTCTTCAAAGCTAATTCAGAATCAACTCCCATAAAAAACATATCTCCGGAAACAACGTTCTTCTCACGATTTTGCTCAGCTCGGTCAAGTTCTTCATAAAACTCTTTCTTTTGTCTTTTAAGCTGATCACGTTCTTTTGCCAGATAGGATACTTCAGATTCTAATTTCGCCCATCTTTTTCGAAACAGCTCATCTTGCTTTTCTTTACACTTCTTCTCAAATGCACAACGAATTTCAAACTCACGCTTAGAAATCTCAAGCCGTCTTTTTTCAAGTTCCAATTCTTTCTTAAGCTCAAGCAGTTCCTTGTGTTTTGTTTCATCCAATTCCATTTTCGTGTTCTGCAGGTTGTTATCTACTTTGTAATCTACAGTCGCGTCCATGTATCACCCCTCCATAAATATGAAACAACATCTAGGCCTGACTTTTCCTCATTACGACTTGATTATACAATATCTAGATAGTCAATTCAATCAAATTGTACACTTTTTAAATAGTCCTTTTGTAATATTTTGTACAAAAAAGCCACCTGTTGTCAGTCAAATTAAACAACCGATGACTTTTCGCGATACAATACTTTCTATTTTTTCTTTTTACCAAATTTTCCTTTATGTTTCTCAATACTTTCCGCATTTTCTTCGCCAAGCGACTGATCGGTCAGCGCATCAAAATGACGAATCGTTTCTTTGGCTTCATTATTTAGTTTTGTCGGCACCTGAACCACTAACGTGACATAATGATCCCCACGTTGATTCTTGTTGCGAAGAGATGGAACACCTTTTCCTTTCAAACGAATCTGTGTATCCGTCTGTGTTCCCGGCTTAATTGTTTCAATAATTTCGCCATCAAGTGTATTAATCTTAACATCGCCGCCCAATGCTGCCTGCGCAAATGAAATCGGAGCCGATGAGTAAATATCCATTCCATTTCTTTGGAAAATCGGATGTCTTGGAACTGCCACTTCAACCAAAAGATCGCCTCTTGGGCCTCCATTGGTTCCCGGTTCTCCTTTTCCACGAATGCGAACACTCATACCATCTTCAATTCCGGCCGGAATTGTAACAGAAAGTTTCTTTCTGCTCGCAACATAACCTGTTCCTCTACAATCCGGGCATTTATCTTTAATAATCTTACCAGAACCATTACACTCCGGACAAGTTCGTTGTGACTGCATCATACCAAATAAAGACTGCTGCGTATAAATCACTTGTCCCATACCATTACACTTTGTACATGTCTGCGGACTAGTTCCAGGCTTAGCTCCATTTCCGCCACAGCTCTTACATTCATCCTTCAAAGTGATTTCTAATTCTTTTTCTGTACCAAATACAGCTTCTTCAAATGTTATCCGAACACGAGCCCGAAGATTGGCACCTTTTCTTGGTCCTGCTGAGCCACCGCGTCTACTTCTTCCACCGCCGAACAAATCCCCGAAAATATCTCCAAAGATATCTCCCATATCCATTCCGGAAAAATCAAATCCGCCTGCTCCTGCACCGCCGGCACCATCAAATGCAGCATGACCAAATTGATCATACTGTCTTCTCTTATCCGCATCACTAAGTACTGCATATGCTTCAGAAGCTTCTTTGAACTTTGCTTCTGCTTCTTTATCTCCCGGATTCATATCCGGATGATATTTTTTAGCAAGCTGTCTATATGCTTTTTTTATCGCAGCATCATCCGCACTTCGATCTACGCCAAGCACTTCATAATAGTCTCTTTTTTGTTCTGCCATTCTTCCTTTTCCTCACTGATATGGTAATACTCCTGCCCATATTCTTAGACAGGAGTACACCTATTTTATCGGCTGTTTATCTTCCGATTTTATACTTCTTTGTAATCAGCATCGACTACATCATCCTGAGGTGCTTCGCCGCCCTGTGATCCGGCTGCGCCACCCATATTACCCATATCAGGACCAGCACCGGCCTGCTGTGCTCCTTCATACATCTTGGCAAATACTTTCTGAGCACTTTGCATAAGCTTTTCTTTCGCTGCCTTCATGTCATTGATCTGATCATCTGTCATATCTTCTGCATTCGGATGTGCCTCAACCATATCCTTTAATGCCTTAAGGTCAGCTTCTACTTCACTCTTATCTGCTCCGTCAAGCTTATCGCCAACTTCTTCAAGTGCTTTTTCAGTCTGGAACACAAACGAATCCGCATCATTTCTTGTATCAATTGCTTCTTTACGTTTCTTATCCTGTGCCTCGAATTCAGCAGCTTCTTTTACAGCCTTATCGATATCTTCGTCAGACATGTTAGATCCAGCTGTGATTGTGATGTGCTGTTCTTTACCGGTTCCAAGATCCTTCGCAGATACATTTACAATACCATTGGCATCGATATCAAATGTAACTTCAATCTGAGGTACTCCACGTCTTGCAGGTGGAATTCCGTCAAGACGGAACTGGCCGAGTGACTTATTGTCTCTTGCGAACTGTCTTTCACCCTGTACTACATTGATATCAACGGCTGTCTGATTGTCTGCAGCTGTTGAGAAGATCTGGCTCTTTTTAGTAGGAATTGTTGTATTTCTTTCAATCAATCTTGTAGCTACGCCACCCATTGTTTCGATAGAAAGTGAAAGTGGTGTTACATCAAGAAGAAGGATTTCTCCTGCACCGGCATCTCCTGCAAGTTTACCACCCTGGATAGAAGCACCGATTGCTACGCACTCATCCGGATTAAGAGTCTTACTTGGCTCATGTCCTGTAAGCTGTTTTACCTTGTCTTGAACAGCCGGAATACGTGTAGAACCACCAACTAATAATACCTTTCCAAGATCAGAAGCTGTGATACCTGCATCCTTTAAAGCATTCTGTACAGGTATTGCAGTTCTTTCAACAAGGTCATGTGTTAATTCATCAAATTTTGCTTTTGTAAGATCCATTTCAAAATGCTTAGGACCATTAGCATCTGCTGTAATAAATGGAAGATTGATATTCGTAGTTGTTGCTGATGAAAGCTCTTTCTTTGCTTTTTCAGCAGCTTCTTTCAATCTCTGAAGCGCCATCTTATCTGTAGATAAGTCAATACCTTCTTTGTTCTTAAAGTCTGAAAGCATATAATCTGTAATCTTCTGGTCAAAATCGTCACCACCAAGGCGGTTATCTCCTGATGTTGCAAGTACTTCGATTACACCTTCACCAATTTCAATGATGGAAACGTCAAATGTACCACCACCAAGGTCATATACCATAATTTTCTGCTCGCCTTCATTATCAAGACCATACGCAAGAGCAGCTGCTGTAGGCTCGTTGATGATACGTTTAACATCAAGACCTGCAATCTTACCTGCGTCTTTCGTTGCCTGACGCTGAGCATCATTGAAGTAAGCAGGAACTGTAATTACAGCTTCGGAAACAGTTTCTCCTAAATAATTTTCAGCATCCTTCTTTAATTTTTGAAGAATCATTGCTGAAATTTCCTGTGGAGAGTAACCTTTTCCATCTATTGTTTTTTTATTGTCAGTACCCATATCTCTTTTGATAGATGCAATTGTCTTTTCAGCATTTGTTACTGCCTGACGCTTAGCAGGTTCTCCGACTAATCTTTCACCATCTTTTGTAAATGCTACGATAGATGGTGTTGTTCTTGCTCCTTCTGTGTTTGCAATAACAACCGGTTTTCCACCTTCCATAACAGCCACACAGCTGTTCGTTGTTCCTAAATCAATACCAATAATTTTTCCCATGACTGATGTCCTCCTAAATTCTTTGCTATATTAATTTGCGACCTGAACCATACTATGTCTTACAACACTGTCGCGATAGGTATATCCTTTTTGTAATACCTGGGCTACGACGTTCTCTCCAAGATTTTCATCATCAATATGCATTACTGCATTATGAAGATTCGGATCAAACTCCTTTCCCTCAGCTTCAATCTCTTTTACGCCTAGTTCATCAAGCGCTGTCATAAGCTGTTTGTAAACCTTATCCATACCTTCTGCAAACGGATCATCTTTCAACTCTTCGCTTACTGTTGCAAGACCTCTTTCAAAATTGTCTACAACCGGTAGGATTTTTTCTATAATACTCTTCGCTCCAACTTCATACATCTGGCTTTTTTCTTTTTCCGTTCTCTTGCGGAAGTTATCAAATTCAGCCATCTGACGCTGGACTCTATCGGTCAGCTCTTCAATCTTTTCCTGCTCTTTAGATTTTTTCTTTTTTTTCGGGCCTTTTTTCTTTGTGTCCTCTTGTTCCGTCTCTTCAGATTCATCTGTAGCTTCACAAGTATCTTCTGTGCTTGTTTCTTCCTCAGCTTCTTGTTCTTCTACCTGCTCCTCCAAATCTATATTCTCAACGGTTTCTTCTACCTTCTTTTCTTCTTCTGCCAAACTATCCATCTCCTTTCCTAAGGCTCTTCCTTATGGAATATATCATCAATCTGTGACCTTAAGGTCTTCAGATTCTCCATAACATTTTTATAGTCCATTCTCTTTGGACCTATGATTCCCACCATGCCTTTCATATCTTCACCCAAATTATAGGTTGCGGTTACAATACTGCAATCTTTCATATTCGCCATAGGAGATTCATTTCCAATATATACCTGAATTCCAGTTTCATCTCCGCCGGATTCTTCAATCTCATTCACGAAATCGACAAGCTGGTTTTTCTCTTCTAATACATTGATTAGATCCGATGCGCTCTCTGATGTGGATAGCTCCGGATATTTAAAGATATTCGTTGCTCCGGATGTATAAATCTCAAATTCTTTTCCTTCTGAAATGACTTCACCAATCACATCCATAATCTGTGTAATCAAGTTGCTGTGTTCACCGGCACTTGTTTTAAGTTTCGCGACGGTTTCAAGAGTAATCTGTTCAGAAGAAAGTCCATTTAATGCAGAATTAAGCAGGATATTCAACTTTAATATCATTTCCTGATCCGGCATCTCATCTACGTCAATGATTTTGTTTCTTACAACATTACCTCCAAGTACGATTACCGCCAACAATTGTTCTTCATTTATAGAAGAAAGCTGGATAAACTTAATCGTTGCATTTTTCGACTTTGGAGCTGTAATCATTGTTGTATAGTTTGTATTGGCAGCAAGTAATTTCGCTACTTGCTTTAATACCGTCTCCATCTTCTCCGTATGCTCTATCATAAAGCTTTGCATATCAGAGATTTCCTGTTCCTTTTGTTGCATCAATTGATCAACATAGAAACGATATCCTTTATCTGAAGGAATACGTCCTGCCGAAGTATGTGGCTGAAGAATATATCCCATATCTTCAAGATCCGACATTTCATTTCGAATCGTAGCAGAAGAAATATTCATATCTTCAATCTTGGATATTGTTCTCGAGCCAACCGGCTCTCCGGTCTCCAAATAATTCTGTATGATTGCATTCAAGATTTTAACCTTGCGTTCGTCCAGTTGATCGTTCACTCGCACCACTCCATCGCAATTGCTTCTCTGTGTTGTTAGCACTCAACGTTTTGGAGTGCTAATATCTTTACATCAACAAATGTATCACTACAAAATCCCTTTGTCAACATGATTTTCATTTTTTTCAAAATTATTTTGTGATATGATAAATACAGTTATATCGAAAGAGAGGTTATTATCATTATGGCAGAAGAAACTATGAAAGATTTTGAAGCAGAAATTGATGCATCTTTTCGCAATCCAAACGAAGGTAATGACGATCCTGCCTGGATTGAGCTCGAAGAGGCTTTAAAAAACAAAACCGTTATGAATGTAAAAGTCGGAGGTATTGTCAACGGTGGACTCATCGCATATATCAATGAACTTCGTGCGTTTATTCCAGCTTCCCAAATCAGCATTCAATATGTAAAAGATTTAAATGAGTGGCTTGGCAAAAAGCTTGACGTCATCGTTATTACCGCTGAACGCGAAAACAATCGCCTTGTTCTATCCGGCAAAGCCGTGGAACAGATGAAACGCGACGCTGATAAAAAAGCCGCTTTTGACTCTATTGAAGTTGGAAGCGTTGTTACCGGTAAGGTTGAGAATCTTACTACCTATGGTGCATTTGTCGATCTTGGAAATAATATTTCCGGACTTCTTCATATCTCACAGATGTCTTTAAAGCGTATCGCAAAGCCATCTGAAGTTGTAAAAGAAGGTCAGGAAGTAACCGTTAAGGTTATCAAAAAAGAAGATGGTAAGATTTCTCTTAGCATGAAAGTCCTTCAGCAAGACAAACAGGCTGCTGAGGAAGAAGAAGCAAAATCCTCTTATCAGTCTGGCGGCGATGTAAGCACTAGTCTTGGAAGTCTTCTTGCCGGCATCAAATTGGACTAATATTTTTTCTTTTCTATATATGAAGGAAACCGCCCATGGAATTCATCCACGAGCGGTTTTCTTTTTTATCATATCATCCTGATTTTATGAAAGATTTGGAGCTCCTGCTTTTTTCAGAAGTTTCTGATAAGCTGTCTTTTTCTTTTTCGATGGATACTTGTAAGTAACCTTCTTGTTAATCTTCTTAAATGCCTTTGAGCCGATGCTCTTTACTTTCTTTCCTTTAAATATAACCTTCTTAAGCGAAGTTGCTTTGAAGAACGCTTGTGAGCCGATGGTCTTAACATTTGCACCAATTGTAACAGATTTCAGTTTTGTATGCTTAGCAAATACTTTACTGTTAATCTTTGTTACCTTATACTTTTTACCATTAATCGTAACCGAAGAAGCAATTGTCACTTTCGTAAGAGACTTATCAGCCTTTGTAACAACAGCAACATTACCGGATTTTTTATACGTAATTCCGCTAATGGTGGTCATTGTCTTATTTGCCCATTGCGCAACTGCTGTCACAGGGCCTGTAACGGTATATGAAGCACCTGCTTTATATGTTTTATTTCCAATTTTCCAACCATTAAAGGTATAACCGCTTCTACTTGCACTTGGTAGTGTAATTTTCACACCGGTAACAGCAGAAATAGTGTCTGCCTCTGTCATGGTTCCACCGTTTGTATCAAATGTAATCTGCGTTCTCCATACAGCTGTAAATGTGGTATCTTCCGTAATCGTATATGTATCACCTGCCGCATACCATTTATCATTAATCTCCCATCCAACAAACGTACAATTTGATCGTTTTATTTTCGGAAGTGTAATTTCGGTTTCATTTAATACATCAACTTCTTCATCACTGTTAACCAGCGTTCCACCTACCACGTCATATCTTACCGTTGAAACCAGTTTCTTTGAGACAGCTTTCATATTAATTAAACCATAACCATATGAAGTGTCGTATCCTTCACTTCCAAGATCTTTTGAAGTTTCCTGAAGTAAAGTTTTAAATTCCTCAACTGTCATATCTGCATATACCTGCTTTGCTGCAACAGCAACTGCCGCAACCATTGGCGATGAGTATGATGTTCCGCTGCTGATCGTCATTTTTGCACCTTCGCTTGGCGCTGCAACAACAATCTCTTCTCCCGGGGCAGTTACATAAACAGATTTATTCTTTTGAGAATTTGTTCTGACAACACTGTCACTATCAACTGCTCCAACACCAATAACATTATCATAAGCTGCCGGATAAATCAGAGCATCATCTCCGGTACTTGACGAAGTTGAACTGTTACCAACCGCCGCTGTAATAATAACATTTTTCTCTGCCGCATAATCTACTGCTTCTTCTAGGGTATCGGTATCCATTACATCTAAACTGGTAGTAATTACATCAACACCATATGTGTCAACCGCGTCTTTAATTGCCTGTGCAATCTGTGCGCTCGATTCTTCCGAATCATCATCGGCTTCAACCTTGAGTGGAACAATCTTCGCTTCACTTAATAAACCTGCAATTCCTTTACTATTATTAGATGTCGCCTGCAAAATACTTACAACCGCTGTACCATGGCCATTGTCATCATACATCGCCATCTGATCATCCGTTGGATTCACATACATAGCTGCACCGGTCGTATAATCGTATCCATCCAAAACATTAGAGTAATCAATATCATCATGTCCGGCCGACAGACCACTGTCAATTACCGCAATCTTAACGTCTTCTCCGGTAAGAGAATTATTCGCCAGTGCTGATGCGTTGATATCCTCATAGTATTCATTTTGAAGATTATAATAAGTATCATTATAATCATAGGTTTCTGTAGAAACAGTCGGCTGTGTTTCAGTAATAACTGCCGCCTCCGTTCTGGTCTGAAGTGTTATACTATACGTTGAAGCAGCTGTCTGTAGCGCTTCCAATTTTGTCAGATAACTAAGTGCTACCGATCCAAGCTCTGCATATGCATCCGCTGCTATCTGCGCTGTATCCTCTGATTCAATTGCACTAATCAAGGTATCCACATACGCCGCAGCAGCCTGAGACATAGCATCTGACACTGCCTCTTTCACACCATTAGATGAATATGTCGCACCGGAAATACCGTCTACATCCGTAGATTGCACACTAATGATTAAATCCATAAGGTCCGGATCAACCATATCATAATACTCTTCTGTATCCGTTGTAGATGTTGTCGTTATAGAAGATATCGTTTGATTCTCAAATACCACTTTGAGTTCAACAGAACCAGTCCCAACATAACCATCTCCGGATGCCGTATATGTTCCATCCTGCCATGTCACGTCACCATCTGTCGTTGTATCTACCGTTTCTGTTGCATCAGCCAGGCTTCCGGTCGTCATAACAATCGCATCAATACCACCGTTATTTCCCCATGCGACTTCACCATAAGATCCATTCGATTCTCCAACAGCCACATAATCACCGGCAGTCGTAATTGTCATATCATTGATCCAGTCACCATTTTTAGTGCCATAGTTTTCTGTCCATTCTACTTCATCTAAGCTGTTATACTTCACGATAATACTATCTTGTGCACCGTAGTTGCCCCAATCGTATCCTTTTTCAATTTCAGAGCTTTCTTCCACGACAGTATCAATACTTCCGACGACATAATAACCACCATTACTATCTGCAACGACAGCACCAGGTCTGTTATTTTCATCATCGATGGTTCCATAGCTTTCGGAATTAATCAGTGTTCCATCCGCAGCATAATGAATAATGATGGTATCTTGTGAACCAAGCACATCCCAGGCTTCTTCCGTTGTCGCATCATTTGTTGCTGTTCCAACAACCACGTAAGTTCCATCCAATAAAACAGTTTGGTCAAACATTTCTACCTTTTGATAATTTGCTTTATCAGATGGTGTCACATCTTCGTCATAAGCGCTACCAATCATCTTGCTCCACAAGACAGAACCATCCTCCCCACTGATTTTCGCAACGGTTCCATTGGTAATATTCTTAGCCAGAGTTTCATATCCGGTAACCAAAACATCATCATTACTATCAACGGTAAGACCTGTTAATCGTTTTGTACCGCTTGAAGATCCACCTATCGTATTCTCTGTTCTTGCTGCATAAGCAGTTGTATATTCTACAGCTCCATCTTTAGAAATCTTTATGATAAAACTTTCTGAAGCCGCAACGGTTTTATTTGTAATTCCGTCGTCCTCTGTTTCTGACGTATCATACTCCCATAACTGCTCTGTATCTGTATATGTTTCTCCATCAGTCGTGGACGTAATATATCCACTTTCACCGCCTGACCAGCCTCCTACTACAAAACCTCCATCACTGGTTGCTTCAATGCCATAAGACTGATCTCCTTTTGTGGAGCCAATTCGATACTCCGTATAACTGTCCGGATTATCTGCATCCACAACAAGAGTGTACCAGGATACTCCCTTAATCACAGAATCACTACTGGTAAAAGATTGTCTTCCAGTAACCGCAATTCTTCCGTCTGTCAAAACTGTAATGTCTTCAAACACATCAACACCGGTTGTTCCATAGATTTTCGTCCATTCCAGGTTACCATTTGCATCGTACTTTAAAAGTAATGCATCATTGTTCGAATGTGATGTACCGTTTGGCGTATACGTCCACTCAGGGTCAGTTGAATCTCCCATCGTATAACCAATAACCGCATATCCACCATCATTGGTATTCACCACTTTTGTAAATGCATCCGTATACGACCCTCCATAATTTCTTGCATTTGCAAATGCAATTGCACAGCTCGTAGTTGTCTCTGCCGCTTCAGCCGTTACCTCTCCGGCTGAAGTAGTACCTACCAATCCAGCAGGCAATCCGGTAACGGTAAGTGCTGCAGCAAGTACCGCAGCCATAACGCGCCCTACTTTCACGCCTTTTGTCCTAGACATTCGTTTACCTCCCTTTTTTATCTTGTGTTAGAGTTAACTAGCCGTAAGGATAACATAACTTTAGTTATGTATGCAATATGTTTACGAATTTTTGTGAATAATGTACTAGTAAATTGGTTCATTTTCCCATATTGCAGTACCATTTCACCACATCTTTGAGCCACTTTCTATCCGCATCTATTCTCTTTTATTCTTTTTTTCCAATTCTCTCCTCCATCACCATGCGAAGTTTCTTATAAGTTCCAAGCTATATGTTGCAATACATCTACTTTTTTCATCCATATCAACAAACAGTTTCTGCAAATTATCATTCCTAAATTGCACAAAAAAAAGGCCTCGCCTAGATGATTGCATCTAAAGCGATAGCCCTCTTATAAAATCATTATACTCTTGAAAGATACTCGCCTGTTCTGGTATCAATCTTAATTACATCTCCCTGCTCAACAAAAAGTGGAACATTTACATTAGCACCGGTCTCAACCGTTGCCGGCTTAGTCGCACCCTGAGCAGTATCACCCTTAAATCCAGGCTCGGTTTCTGTAATTGCAAGTTCTACAAAAAGTGGTGGTTCAACAGCAAATACATTACCATCATGAGAACATACTTTACAAGTTTCATTTTCCTTAACATATTTCAGTGCATCCCCAATGATATCTGCACTTAACGGAATCTGATCATATGTCTCGCCATCCATAAAGTAGAATAAATCTCCATCACTGTAAAGATATTGCATATCCTTACGTTCAATTCTTGCCTGTGGGAACTTCTCTGTTGGACGGAATGAATTCTCCACAATACCACCGTTAATAATATTCTTTAATTTTGTTCTAACGAATGCAGCTCCTTTACCAGGTTTTACATGCTGAAACTCGATGATCTGGTAAATACCGCCATTATACTCAATCGTAATACCATTTCTGAAATCACCAGCTGAAATCATTTGTTTTCCTCCTTCATATGCCGACTCACTTATTGCTCGGCAAAAGTTCACTTCTAAAACATTTTAAACGAAACATGCTTATATTTCAACCTTTTTACTGAATTTGGACTATTTCGTCTTTTTTACCTTTTTAACTGACCATTTACCAAACACTTTGTTGCCTTTCGAATCCAGTTTATAAGCACGCACCTTAATATAATATTTCTTCTTCGCTTTTAATTTATTCAAAACCGTCTTATTGCCGGTAATCGTAACAGTTTTATATCCCTTCATGGAAGACTTTAAAGAATAGCAGATTTGATATCCTGCTGCGCCGCTTACACCTTTTATTCTTACGGTCAGTTTCTTTTTGCCGGATTTTATGGATTTCACCTTCGTCTTAGCCACGTTCACTTTTGTCCAGTGAGCATAATAGGTCGTATCCTCTGTGATTTTTGTTGTAATAGACACTTTACTTCCGCCACTTTTTTTCGTATACCATCCATCAAATGTATAACCGCTTCTCTTTGCAGTTGGCAGTTTGGATAGTGCTTTATCGTAACCAACTGTCAGTGTTGTAAAGGAAAGCGTTGCTTTCGCGGACGTAGAGTCATTTGCCTGGAATGTTATATGATAAGAAGCTGTAATTTTCTTATACTGCCTCATAGCGTTTTCTAAAATGTCATAATTCGTAATTTCAACCGTATAATCAGACGAAAGACTTCCATAAAGATTTGCTGCCTGCACAATCGCCTGCTTACTAGAAGCTGTTACAGTTCCAATTGCATCTATGGCTGCAATCGTCTCTTGAACAAGCGCTTCTTGTTCTGTCTCAATCATGCTTTGAATCTTATCTTGATACGAATCATCAATTGCCGAAGTACTATGGCATCTTACCAAATAAGCCAAATCATTAAGTTCATTCGCATTCTCAGATTCTGCCAAAAGTTCCGCATAGACTTCATCCCACGAAGACTCCGTCTGCCACAATAACAATGGTGCGTTTTTTTGCACCCCAGTTTTAATAGCCACATATGTTCCGGCCGGTACAGTCTGCATATCCATTGTACTTTCCCAGAATTTACCATTCGCATCACTAACTGTTTTTGATGATACAATCAACTGCGTATCTGCTAGTGCAAGCGCATAATTCCCCGATACGCCATCTAGTCCGCCGCCACGTCCAATCAAAGCCCCATGATAAGATGTAGTATTGCTTCCCAAGTTGATTGTTCCCGTATTATAACAATTTTGAATATTTGTTTTTCCTGTCTTTGCTGTCGCTATCATACCTGCAACACCACCAATACAAGGCGAGTTATTCGTTCCCGTCAGCGAAACGGTAGCTGTATTGTAGCACTCTAATATCGTCTGTGAATTTGAGGCAATTCCAGCTACACCACCTGTCATAGCACATACCGATGCGACCTCGCCTTTATTAACGGATTTTGTGATACTCCCATTTTGCAATGTTCCAACAATTCCACCACAAGAATAAGAACTATCATAAGAAGAACAGCTAGCATTTACTTTCGAAAAATTCAAACTTTCTGTAACCAGGCATTGATCGCTGTTAATCCTACCGGCAATTCCACCAACTATAGCACTTCCAGTAACTACTGACGCAGATGTTGTGATACACTGTTTTATCTCGCATCCATCTCCTGTCACATCACCTGCTATTCCTCCAACATAATTTCCCGTAGAACGAACTACGCCACGGTTCATACATTGAATGATTTTTCCGCCATCTCTTAAAACCGCGGCAATTCCGCCAACATCATTTCCGGTAGATGAAACCGACATTTCATTGATACAATTTGTAATCGTACCACCGTCTATACAAGCTGCAAATGCGGCTGTATATTTTCCTCCAGATACGCTTCCTTTTAGCGTGAGATTTTCCACAGTACCCGACAAACTGTAAATAAATGCATTTCTGTTGACAGCATCAGATATTTCATCTTCAAATGTAATACTATAACCATTACCATCAAACGTTCCTTCATACGAAACTGCCTTTTGATCACCAACCGGCAAAAACTTGGCTTCTTCTCCCGTCACCGTAATATCATTCATCAATTCAGCATTTTCTGCCGGATATCGATTGATTGATACCTGATTGGCAAACCACAATAAATCATTTTCCTGATAAATATCTACCGTTCTTTCTTCCGTATCGCTGGTAATATGCACATTAGGCGCTCTGGTTGATAACACATCTATCCAAATATCTTCCGATAATGTCATATTTTTATAAGTGTAACTTATTGTAATCTTCTCATCTTCCGTCGATAGCGAATCCATCGGAGAATAACTATAATCTTCTACCTCTAGATCTTCTGTTCGACCGGATATATAATACGCTCTTACAATTAATCCATCTGTATCAAATGTTTCCCCAAGACAGTACAAAGTATTCGTAGCCGAGGTAATCAGTTTTAAGGAATCGAGTTCATCTTCATGTACCGTCACTGTGATATTTTGTGAAAAACTTATTCCATCCACTTCATAAGAAACGGTGACATAGGTATCCCCTTCCTTGAAATAATCTCCATTTTGATAGGTAACGGTATAATCCTCTACCTGCTCTGAAGTTTGATCGCTATAGGTAACCTTTACTACAAAAGAATCATTATCGTTAAATGTCTGCCCTTCATAATATTCTGTTACCGGTGTGCCTGTTGCTGTAATTGCTGTTGCTGTTGCAACTTCAGCATTTACCAAAAACACTCTTGGAATCGGAATTCCGGTTGCATCAAGCGCCTCTAATTCACTTCCGATGGAATGCACTCTTTTAAGCGCATCTGCCATATTCGTTGATACCTTCTCCTCGTCACTATACGCAAAACATCTTCCGGTTCCGGATACCTTATTCGCCAAATCATATGACGATTCAGCAAAGCAAAATTCCGTTCCGGCTATAATATTTGCATTTTCACCCTTTAGCGAAGAAGCATAAATTCCCGGATATGATTCACTAGTCGAAGAATCTTTCAAATAATAATTGTTATACCAATAAGCTCCACCGTAATCCATTCCAATGGCTGATGCAGCATCTTCATTTCCTGTACCCAAACCAGCTACATATCCAAGATTGTAACAATTTCTTGTTGTCCCCTCACTATAACCGATAATTCCACCGGCACCTTTGTTATATTCTTCTGATATATAACCAAAATTGGCACAATTATTTACGTAAATAGAACTAAATCCGCCGCCGACAATACCTCCGCAGCCTTTTGCATCGGTACCTTCCACTCTTGCAAAGTTTATACAATTTGAAACCGTTGTAGAAGTCGTAACTCCATTACGTCCCAGAATCCCACCTACACAACGATTGGCATTTATATAACCATCGATTGCAAGATTTTCAATTGTCAATTTTCGCCATTTGCTTGAGTCTGACGAATCAATACAGCCACACTCTCCGATAATACCAATTCCCTGACAATCACCAAAATATGTATTTACATGACGTGAACAATACAAATTATAAATAATATGACCTTGTCCATCAAAATTTCCGTTATACGTATTCGATGAACGAGTACAACCATTATCTACATAACTTACGAACGAACCTCCAATCGGCATAAAGTTAGGTCCAGACCAAGATGTTCCATCATTTTTATTCTCAAAATCAGAGCACACCCCGCCCATATTAATATCACAGGTCAATAAGATGGTTTTATCCGTAAAATCGATATCACTATACCAGTATACCCCAGTACTTTGCACTAGGTTTACTCCTGATGATTTATATCCTTGTTTAATTGTTATAAGATTCAAATCCCCAACAACCGTAGTATCACAATTGTCATTATCCGAGTAGGTTCCGGTATCATGAAAAACATGATAATAGGAGTCATCTGTTCCATAAGGATGTCCATCTTCATCAAGCCATGGCCAATATCCGCTAGTCCCCTCTATCGTCGTCTCCGTCTCTTGAATCGGAAAATCGTTAAACAAGCCATTTACTAAAGCAGCAGCACCTGCAAGCTGAGCCCCATAAGATAATTCGAACGTATCTTCCTGGGCATCATACCATGTTAAATCAATCGTTCCATCCCATACAATAGATATACTATCTGCTATAATTTCTACATCACCTTCTGGCATTTCAAATGAATAAACGCCCTGCGAATCAGGCTCTAGAACCGTATAGGTAACCTCGTTATTCACCCCTTGTTCCTGCACAAGTCTCACCTGTGCCAGATAATAGTCCGTTGCCGGTGATACCGTAAATGAAACCAAATCACCTCCATCAGCCGAACTTTCCAAACCATCAAACTCACAATTTCCTCCGGTATAAGTGTTCTCTATCGAATAACTACCAGGAGTCGTTTGAAGCGTTATTACTTCTTCGGCTTCCACACTTTCCAACGGAACCACCTGCAACAAAACCACAGCACTTAACGAAAACGCCAGGATTTTTTTTCTTATTTGCCCTTTCATAAAACACCCTCATTCTTCTTATTTCTCAGTAAAGACAATCTTAACCACATAACCGGTCCACTCATCTGCGGATCCATCTTTAATTGCAATCTGAAGCGGAGCAATTTTTTCCTCAAGCGCCTCATTTCCATTCGCAATTGATAAGATTAAAGTTTCTTCTTCTAACGTTTTGACATAAGCATTTGATACATCTTTTGCCGTATAGACTTTCATAGAACGAAACTCGTCCACTGACCGTCCATAAGATGCTAAAAATGTATCCAGCGTCGGTCCAATGGCAGACTCGGTATCTGCTTCTTCCGAATGAATCTCCACCGTTGTCTTGTCCAGTTTCATCTTCGATAATTCCTTTGGCGTAATCGTAAATGCTTCGTCCGTCAGCCCTTCTATGGTAATCTCAACATTCTCATAGCTAGATATATCCGCCAAAAGAATCGGAGGCCCAAAACTTAATCTCAGCACCACAATTACAACAGCCGCAAGTATTATAGCTCCAATCGTACGCCTTTTTAATTTCGTATTTCCCAATTTGCCGGCCTGCGTATCTTCCTTAGCCTTCTTGACAAAATCCGCTTCGCCGGCATCCGTTCCCCGTTTCGTATCATTTTCCGGTACGACATACTCTTTTACTTCTTCCTTTAAAAGCAGTTCGCGTTCTCGTCTTCTTTTCATCCGAAAACCGGTTAACGGTATCGCCATATCTTTTGGCAAATCCCATCCATTTTTCAGATTAAGATTCTTATAATCTGCCTTTTCCATGATTATTCGCCCTCATTTTGAATGATATACATCTTACCGGTATCTGTATCAACGTAAACCGAACCGGCCTTTTGAAGAGATGATTCATCACTTTCTTTAGTATCTTGTGTGGTATCTTCATACTCTTCTTCATCTACTTCTTTTACCTGACTTTCATCAATCTGTGTTACTTTCGTTCCGTCAATATTGATATGCCAGTTAATCACAAGTGCCAACATGATTCCCACCGCAAGCACCAACATGGCATCGGCAAGATTCGAAACCCCCGCCATTGCACTTGGCGAAGACTCTCCCTCTTCAAAACTGTTCAAAGAACGCTTCTTTCGATTACTTATCATCCGACTTTTCCACCTCCAAAACACAATCCATGAGAGATTCTAAAATAGATAAATCATTTGCATACCATCTCTTTCTGATTGTAGAAACCACCGTCGCAATTGCCGCACATATAAGCCCAAGCACCGTTGTATCAAAAGCCGTAAGCAGCGAACTCGACAGCGTATATGTATCCCCCTGTCCAAGTGCCAAAATTCCAGGCCCCAATGGAATCAATGTTCCTAACAGACCAAAAACCGGACCTAAACGAATAATCGTGTCCGAACATTTTACAATCACATCATAGCGCCCCTTCGCCTCTTCAATCAGACGAATCGCAAGCGCTTCTCGCATATTGTCTGTAAGTTCCTTATGATCGGTTACTTCGATCAAAGCAATTTTTTGCCGCTTTAAAAGTCCACTTTGTTTAATACTAACTGCAGGTGGTACGTTGCCATTTTTTATTTCATCCACAAGTCTTGGCATCCACACCTTTAGGTGGATACGCTCTGTAAAACCTTCCGCTACTAATGTCCCAACCAAAACCAGCGTAAAGGCCAATATACAAAACAAAATGATGATAACCGGTGTCTGCAGACTTGAACATATCGTTCTAAGCGCAGAACTTATCGTTGTTGAACTCATCTTTTCACTAACTCCTTTTTATCTTCTTATTAAAATATAATTGTCTTTTGAAGTAAATCGACTGTGAAATAACGCCAATCAAAACCAGCCCTATAATGATAAGCATTATTTTCCGAAACAACTCAGGCGAGGTCTCAGTCTTTACTAAAGACGTAACCCCCTCTGTAATTTCATACATCTGTGTGTTATTGCCGCCTCCTTCTTTAAGCAAAGAACTATTCGTTGCATCTGCATCACTATCCGTCGTTTGATCAGCTTCATCAGCAAATGCAATTCCAACTTCATCTCCTGATTGCTTTCCTTCTCCGGTTCCGCTTCCATTACCACTATCGTCTCCACTTCCGTCACCTGAGCCGCTTCCGCTGTGAACTCCTCCTGTTGCATTAGCATCCTTAGATTCTTCTTCCGACTGTTCTTCCTCAACCGGAGACTCGTCCGTATTGCTTTGTTCTTCTTCCTCTTCTTTTGTGTCAGAATCACTACTCTTGGCCGAACCGCTAACACCCACACGAAAGCAGGTCTTTCCATTATATGTTCCGGTAATTGTCGCATCACCTTCTGCATTAATAGTGACATTGCCATTCTCATCGACGCTGGCAATGCTTTCATCGCTCGAAGACCAAGTTATCTGCGAAGAAACATACTCTGTAAGATCTTCATCCGGCGTTTCCACTGTCACTTTAAGTTTTTTTGAGCTTCCTACTTTACCGGAAATAGAATCTTCATTTACCGAAATGTTCGGATAACCTTCAAACCAGATGTGTATTCCTTTCACCATCTCTGCCATCAGATTTCTGGTACTAGAATCCCTTGAAGTCTGACCAAACAGCAAGATTGGTTTGCCGGTAGATACCAGATAGGAATCATCTCCGCCATCAAAAGTCAAGACGGATGCCGGTTCATAATTTTTCCAGGATGTTGAATAAGTCCTTAATGCAAGCATCGGCTGCACTTCTTCTCTTTCATTCCATGCAGTTTTACTAAATGCTCCAGATGCAGAATCGAAGATATTAGCAACCGTATAATGATCTTCATAATTATTTACAAAATCATCCGGGTCAGAATTGTTATAATCTTCAACCACATCGTAAAAACAGTTTTTCATGCTATACCTGGTACCAAACAGCTGCGAAAGTGTCCATTGATACGCAGATCCTAAATAGGTGGACGAATCCGACGTCTCAAAATTAAAATAATATACCGAGTCAATATCTACGCCGAAATAATCCATAAGGTCACTGATATAGATTCCTTCCGCTTCCGTAGTTCCAGGATAAGAGCCATCATTAATCCAGGTATAGAGCTCTTTATGTAATCCACAACTACTTGAAAGTTCACTCAAAGAAGCACTACCTTTATCAACTGTTTCATCTCCCCAATATCCAACGGTAACCTTAATCTCTGTGACAGCATCATAAGCGAATACATTCTTCGGAATCCCCAAAAATACAGCCGCCAAACATACACATCCCAAAATCCATATGCAATTATAATATCGCTTGTATTTATGATCTTTTTCCAATCGAATTTGCCACCAGACTTTCATATTCTTCATCACTCAAATCGTAATGATAAAACAATTTATAATACTCTATTGTCATATCCTGTAAATCAAAATCTGTATATTCCGGATACAACAAATCTGCCATCCAAAGCATCCCTATCACACGATTTGATGCAGGCGGAGACCCCATCCAGCCATATGGACCACTTGGTGTCTCATAATAGGTTCCATTTTTAATTGCGGTTAATTCCTGCCAGCTTTCATCTTCCCAGGCGTAATCGTAATAGCTGTCCGGAGAAAAAATGATAACTTGAGGATCCCAGTTAAGAAGCTGTTCGATATCTTCCTGATTACCGGTTCCTTTTGAACTTGGATTTGTAACAACTGCAAGATTATCTGCCAACATATCAATCACTTCAGAGTGATAAGAATCTTTTGCCAGCACATTAAGCCCGTCCTCCTGCGTACAATATAACACCGACTTTTTCTCATTCTTTTGTTGTGCCGTATCAACTGCATCTTGAGAAAGTTTAAGCGAGTTAGAACAGAATTTTGCTAGAGCATCAGCTTCCTCCTCCTTGCCAAACAATTCTCCAAGCATCTCGAACGTCTCATCCATATTATCGTAATAAGCGTCTATATGAATGGCTGTAACTCCCGTCTTATTGGTAATATCTTCAAGGTCCGATTCCATTGATGGCTTATTTTCTCCTATGTCAATAACCAATTGTGGGCCAAGACTAGCGATTTCTTCATAATTCAAATCATGATTACCAAAAAAACTTCCAATTACAGGTAATTCGTCCAATTCCTCTTGCAAATATTCATTTGCAGCATCGGTAAGTTCTGTATTTACCGCCATAATTGATTCCGGTGCAATTGCGTACAAATAAATAAATGCAGTTGAGCCAGACGCAACAACACTTGTCAGATTCTCAGGTACTTCGACTTCCCTTCCAAGCGAATCCGTAAATGTTTTCATTTTTCCTGCATCTTTTGTTGTATCCGAAACCGTTGTTTCCGCTTTTGTAGAACCGCAGCCAACCAGCATTCCAAAAAGCAAACACAGCATCAATATTATCGAAGTAATTCGCGGTATTATCCTCTTTTCTTTCATATTCCAACGTCTCCTCCTTGTGTATTCCTGCCATTTTTCCCAAACGTAGGAACACACACTCTTATTTCATCATTATACAAACTTTGAATATCCACCTTAACCTGATACAATGTATCAACAAACGAAGGTGTAATTACATCCTTTGGATTTCCTTTAGCCAAAACTGTCCCCTGCGAGATTGCTAACACTTCATCTGCAAATAAAAAAGCCTGATCCGGTTGATGCGTAGCTTGCAAAATAGTATAACCACTACCTGTAAGTCCTTTAATCTGCTCTAACACACGAATCGTATTTCCATAATCCAGATTTGCTGTTGGCTCATCCATAATCAACACTTTTGTCTCTTGTACTAAAGCTCGCGCAATTAATGCCAGTTGTCTCTCACCGCCGCTAATCTGCGCAAACCCGCGATTGCGTAGCTTAGTTATACCCAGCATTTCCAACTTCTCATCTACCAGCTCCTTTTGTCGCCTCCCCGGAGATGAAAATGTCGAAAGACCCACAGTTGTTCCCATGAGCACCATTTCATACACCGTATAATTAAATGTCGGTTCATGTGATTGCGGAATATATGCAACCAAACGCGCCATATCCTTAACCGACAGACTAGAAGTATCCTGACCATCTAGATATATTTTTCCTTCATACCCCGGCAAAAGCCGAAGTATTGTTTTAAACAAAGTACTTTTACCAACACCATTAGGCCCTAGCAGGCATACAAGCTTACCATCTTCAATTTCAAAATTTATATCTTTTAAAACCTGTCTTTTTTGATCATACGAAAAATGCAAATGTTCCACTTTAAGACTCATCGCAATATCTCCTTTCTTCTAATCAAATAAATAAAGAAAGGAGCTCCTACTATCGAAGTAAGTATTCCAAGAGGGATTTCCGTAGCTAGCAAATTCCTCGATATATCATCCACTCCCAGCAAAAATATTGCTCCTATAATCATTGTCATCGGCAATAAATGCATATAGTTATTCCCTACAATTCTTCTTGCAAAATGAGGTATTACCAGTCCTACCCATCCAATCATTCCGCTTACAGATACGCTCGATGCCGTTATCAAAGTAGCAAATATAATAACCAAAATCCTTATTCGCCCAGTGTTAATTCCCATACTCGTTGCTTCTTCATCTCCCAATGTTAAGAGATTCATTCTCCATCGCAATAACATAAGTGGGATGATTCCTATCAGCATCGGAATGCACACTAACCCCACCGTCTTAATATCAGCACCGGTCAAACTACCCATTAACCAATAGGTAATTGCCGGAAGCTGGTCATTTGGATCGGCAACAAGTTTTATATAAGAAGTTCCGGACGAAAAAAGCGAGCTCACCATAATTCCAGATAATACCAATACCAAAACTTTACTTCCAGAAGCTCTTCGACTTATTAATGTAACAATTAATACCGTGACCATGCTTGATACAAATGCAAACACCGTAATCATAACCGTTGTCTGTCCTAGCAAAATAGCCAATGCTGCTCCAAATGCAGCGCCGGAAGAAGCTCCCAGAATATCCGGTGCAGCCATCGGATTTTGAAAAATTCCCTGATAAGACGCTCCGGCGGTCGACAAACAACAGCCAACCAAGCAAGCAAGTAAAATACGAGGTAATCTTACGTAAAAAAATACCGATTGCGTTCTTGCTGACCATGTCGCCTCAGTATGCATAACTTGCGGAAAATGTAATAAATCTGCTATTTTCTCCCAAAGCATCGCTACTATATCTGATATTGCAATCGAATATCTCCCCATCAAAAAGGAAGTCAAAAACAAAATGATAAGCACCGCTGCAAAAAGCAATATAAAGAATGTGTATTTACCTTTTCGCATTCTTGGTTCCATACAACTAATTTGTCTATCAAACAGCAAAAGATGCACAGGAGCATTTCTCCCCTGTGCAACTAAAGCTCATCAAGACATTTCCTCCATGTCTATTCAAGGTTTCCTCCCAGTACTTCGTTTCGAAGATGGGATTGTCACCAACTAAAATAATTTATTTTACCTTTTTCGTAACGTTCTTTGACCACGCACCGTAATACGTCGTTTTGCCTATTTTCTTATAAGCACGCACCTTAAATACATATTTTTTTCCTGATGTTAACTTCGTAATCTTCTTTGATTTCTTACTTACGGTAACCGTTTTCCATGATGAAGAACCCTTTTTCTTATATTTAATCTGATAAGAAACATCATTGCCTAACGCTGCAAATTTAAGTGTTACTTTTTTCTTGCTGACCTTCGCACTTTTAATTACAGCTTTTCCCGGAACAATCTTGAACTTCTTTGTAATGGTTCCTTTATAGTTATGAATACCTGTAATTGTTACAGTTGCAGTTCCAATCTTCTTATTAGAAGCATAAGAAACCGTATAGTCTGTTCCCTTTGTTAAGGTTTTAGTTCCATAAGTTACTTTTACATTCGGTGTAATTGCCTTACCTGTATAAACCTTGTTCGAAATGGATGATACTTTACACTGATTCATTGAAATAGTGGTAACCGAAGCGTCCGTTTCTTCATCACTGACCCTCGTAAAACCATTCGTATCATCATATATTATAGAAATCTTTGTGCCGTCAACGGTCAAAGTATGTGCTTCTTTCGTCAAATACAGATACAAATTCGTGTCATTTAATTCACCCCACTGCTCCATCGTACTCGATGCAGTTGAAGTTGCTGTACCATCTGCATTGTAATAGGTATAAGCATAAAGACCTCCATCGTAAAGGGTTTCGGTTCCTTCTTTTACACAAATGTCTTCCAAAGAAGAAGAAATCTGCGAAGTATCTAATACATACAAAGCAAGTTCATCCCCTGTTGCATTAACCGGTGTAGTGCCAAGACCGACATTACCATACACACCAGGAGCTGAATAAGCGCCGTTCCATCCTTGATAAGAAGTAACCGTGTTCTTATCCAGATAGGTTCTAACAGAACCACCTGCATAGGTCATTGTTCCATCAACAGCAAGGCCACCCCAATCAACATTGACATTAACCAAACCGCTCTTCATTTCTACCGCACTATTCTCATTTCCACCAAACGCTACGCCCATAGCTGCATTAATGCAATAGATATTAGCACCATCAATCGTAATCACATCCGACTGCGCAGTACTTCCAGAGCCAACCCCAACAAGGTTGCATGCTCTTGTTCCATATAAGAAATAATTACCGCCTTCAAATGTAATCGCTCCGTTACCTTCTGCTGCAATCGTTTCACTCTCCAACGTCAATTCTCCATTGCCGCCAATAGCTGCTCCGCCATTATTTTTATACATATAAAGACAACCATCGCCCATCAAAGTGAGCCCTGCATCCTTCGCCACATGAATACCTGCATATGAGGAACCCTGGTCATTATCGAGTACGTTGGTTCCTTGTACGGTAAGTGTATTATCAGAACCTGTAAATTCCATGATATAGGTTCCTGATTTGCTGATTTCTGTCTTCAGATTTTTAATTGTAATATCCGCACCGGCTATCGTACTTACAATATTAATATCCTTATAAGTTGTATCTGCATCACCTTCGATCGTAACAGCTTCTGTTGTACTGATGGTAATCAGTGTTTTACTTCCTTCGATAGAATATGTGCCACCTTCTGTAAATGTCTTCGTGTAAGTTGGAGTATATTCTGTCTCTGTCACAGTCGGTGCAACCGTATCATCTGCATCCGCCGCAATTACAACAGTCTGCCATGTAAGTACCGGATATCCAGCATTAATTGCATTCGAATCACCAGTCCAATCTTCACCTAATGTGGAAGCAAGTGCTTTCAGTTCATCACTCGTCTTTCCAATACCCGTATCAGCCTCTTCAGCTGATCCACTTTCTATCGTGCTCAAAGCATAATTATTTGAGCAGTTTGCTCTGGCTGTATCAGAATCATTATATGCAATCGCTGCATATGAACTTCCACCTGTTAAAGTTCCTGCAAAATAAGAATTCGTAATAGAAGATAAATTATTATTAAATCCTGTAATTCCGCCAACCCATCTTTGTCCGCTTCTACCAACGCTCGCAACAGAATAGCAATTATTAATCAACGCTGCATAGGTCGCCGTATTATTATTACCGTTTCGTCCTGCAATGCCTCCAACACCATTCTTACTCGAGCTATTAGTTCCATCAATCACACCTGTGGTATAGCACCTATTAATAACACCATGATTTTCTCCGGCAATTCCTCCTACCACTTTATTTCCTGTAATATCCGCAACGCTACAGCAATTAGTGATAGATGCTTTATTTGTTGCCGTTTCGGTTGCATCACCTTCAAGTGTAGGATCCGCATTATATCCTGCGATTCCACCGACGTTAAATGCACTTTCTGCCGTAACCGAAACTTTGTTATAAACCGAATTGATTGCACCCTCATTATATGCAACAATACCTGCAACATAATTTTCTGCTGTAGTCGAAGCAACAGCTCCGGATACGGTCATATCCGCAATGCTTCCCGTATAAGATAGTTTTGCAAACAAAGCTGCATATCCATCTTCACTTGCAATACTAAGTCCTTTAATCGTCTTACCATTTCCATCAAACGTTCCGGCAAATCCATATACAGAAGTTATCTCATTAACCGAAACTTCTCCGCCGATTGGATTAAAATTATATCCGGCAAGATTAAGATTATTTGAAAGCGTAACCGTTACTCCGCTCAAATCATTTCCATTATCTACAAGATATGCTAAACCAAGCAAATCCTGAGCACTGTCAATCAAACCGCTTGTTGCATTCTCGGTATACCAGGATGTATCAATCGTTCCTTTCATCACCGGATAGCCATCATTTACTGCCAAAGTATCTGTCTCCCAATTCTCACCAAGCGTTGCAGCTGATTCTTTAAGCTCATCACTTGTCTTAGCCGTGCCTGCAATTTCTTGTGCAGTATCCGAAGCAGTTGACGTAGAGGCAATGCTATCAAGACTAAATAAGCTCTCCCCATTCATCGTAAGATTCTCATTTTGTCCAACAATTGCCGCACACCACTTTGTGCTACCATAACTTAAAGCACCGGCAAAATATACCTTATTAATGGTTGATTTACTATTATTAAATCCGGCAATTCCTCCTACCCAGCTAGATGAGCCTCCATTAATCGTTCCCAAACTATAGCAATCTGAAATTTCAGCTGTTGCGTTCGCTTCTTTATCTCCATTCCATCCGGCAATTCCTCCTACTCCAGCTTTGGAGCTTACGCCACTGGCTTCCGTAATATTTCCGATATTCGAAGACTTTATAATTGTAGCAGCATTCTCACCGGCAATTCCTCCTACCGGCTTAGTTCCGCTAACATCTCCAACATTTTTGGTGTCCGTTATTGTTCCTGTATTAATTCCGGTAATTCCCCCAACAAAAGAAGTGGTATTAGCCGTAACGGTCACCTGAGACGTAACATTGGAAATTGTTCCACTATTATATGCCGCAATACCGGCTACATATGAATCGGTTCCGGTTGATGTGACAGTTCCGGATACCGTAAGATTCTTAATCGTTCCTGCATTATTGGCGAATAATGCCTCATATCCATCTGTTGCCACAATCTGCAATCCATAAATAGTATTACCATTACCATCAAAGGTTCCCTTAAACGTATTGCTCTCCGTTCCAATTGCTTCAAATTCCACAGAACTTAAATCAATATTATCCGTCAATGCAATCGTACAATTCTTAAAAGATGTGCCGCGATCAACCAGATAATCCAATCCCGCCAGCTCTGCAGCTGAATCAATTTCAAATGCTGATTCATTCTCATTGTACCAGGATGTATCCCGAGATGAATCTTCCTGTGCAACTACGCTAATTGGTGTAAGCGTTCCCAAAATCATTGCACAAGCTAAAGTAATGGATAAACTTTTTCTTCTCATCATTTTGCTTTCTCCTCCTTTTACCCAATCCAATTCTCGCAGTTTAGTTTATATTATTTTTATAATGTTTTCAATGGTTTTGCCTATTTTTATTGAAAAACAACACAAAACAGAACTATAGTCATGTATAGTAGCTAGACATTAAAAAGAGCCGATTTTTTAACATAATGTCAAAAAATCAGCTCTAAAATATATTATTTTTCTTTTATTTTATATCTTTTTTACAAATACACAATACCCGGATTTCCTTCCGATTTGGAAGATAATATTGATATCCTTGATCTTGCGTTTTTAGCTTTGCCCGTTCTACGAAATCACAAATCGCTTCATCTTTTATATCCATCTTATAGCTTTCTAGATAATTCAGACAATCTTCTTTATCTATAAGTGGCTGTCCAAACTCCGCTTCAAAAATGCTGCACTCATAAGGAATCTTTCGATCCTTCAACCACTTTTCCTCATCCATCGCAAGCGCCAAATGACCAATTCCCTTCGGTAGCGATGCATAATCCACAAGCGAATTACGTTTTACAAGCAGCAAACGATCACGGCATTTCGAAAACAGTTTTTCACCATCTTTTTCCAGTGATCCAAAAAATGTAGTAATCGCAACATCTGCCATTTCATCTTCCAAAGATTCCCAATCCCCATGATGTATGGTAATATTAGAAACCTTCTTTTTCTTTATTTCCTGATGTAAATCATTTAAAGCAATCTTACTAATATCATTAGCCACAATACTTTTTACATAAGGTGCAAGTAACAAGTCGATTGTTCCAAGACCGCAGCCCAAATCCACTACGGAATCCGTACTACCAATATATTCTTTTAAATGTGCCGCAACTTTGTTCGCAAATCCCGTATACGCAAGCGCGTCCTTATACCAGCGCTTCTTATCTTCCGTCCAAACAAACATCTTACTGTCTTTTCTCGATTTCATGAATCATATCAATTCTGTTTTGATGTCTTCCGCCAAGAAATGTCGCATTCAAATATGCATCCACAATCGCTTTTGCTGTTTCCATTCCTACAATACGTGCTCCAAACGCAATGATATTGGCATTATTATGTTCTTTAACAAGTCTTGCGGTTGTTGGCTCTGAGCAAACAGCTGCACGAACTCCATTTACTTTATTCGCAGCAACCGAGATTCCAACTCCGGTACCACAAATTAATACGCCGCAATCTACCTCTCCTGCTGCAACAACATTTGCAACTTTTTCTCCATATATCGGATAATGACAGCTTTCATTTGTATCAGTTCCATAATTAATCACTTCATGTCCTAGCTCTTCTAGATATGCTTTGATTTCATTTTTCATCTCTACAGCTGCATGATCATTTCCAATTGCAATCTTCATCTTGAATCTCCTCTTCTAATACTTTCACACGATGGCGAATTCTCAGCAGTCCATTATATGACAGCTAACTCTATATAACGAATCTGTCGCACAAAAAAACTGCCGCAAAAGCGACAGCTTTTACAATTACTATATTATAACGAAAAATCCTCCATTGGTCTAGATGCAACTGCAACGTTTGAAACAGCTTGTGCAGAACCTACAAACATTCTATACTGTGCCATAATCTGCTGTTTTTGAGAATTGGCAACACTCTTTGTCTCATCTAGTGAAGAAAGATCACTATCTGTGCCCTTTAAAGAATGCTCTGCATTTGGTTCAAACTGATTAGCAAAGCTTTCTGCACCTTTAATAGAGTCTTCAGTAGAAAGGGAAGTTGAAAAATCCTCTAATGGGCGACCAGATGAATTTGTCTGTGAATCAAGTGACAAATTTTCAGATGCAACCTGATTAGACTCCGGTTTATTATATACAGAACTTACGTTATTATAATAACCTGCATATCCACGAATTCCGGAAATATTCATCTTAACACCACCTTCCCTGGTAAATTTATCCCTTTATTATCACTTATTATATCGGCGATAATTTTAATTACTTAACCCCAAATAAAAATATTTTTTATTTATCCAAAATATTTTTGAGTTCATCCATAAATGTATTCACATCTTTAAATTCTCGATAAACAGATGCAAATCTTACATAGGCAACCGGTTCTAGCTCTTTAAGCTTTCTCATTACGATTTCTCCGATTCTTGTACTTGGAATTTCTTTCATTTCCAAATTAAAGATCTCCGTCTCTACCTCGTCAATTAATTGATTGATTTGATTTATCGAAATCGGTCTCTTATAACAAGCTCTTAGCACACCAGCTTCTATCTTCGTTCTATCGTATTGTTCACGAGTTTCATCCTTCTTAATTACAATAAGCGGAATGGTCTCTACTTTTTCATAAGTCGTAAAACGCTTCTGACAATCATCACACTCACGTCTGCGTCGAATGGAAGTATTATCATCTGCCGGTCTTGAATCGATTACTCTAGTATTATCACTACTGCAAAAAGGGCACTTCATTATACATATCCTCCTCTATCCTTAGCAAGCATAATCTATATTTCCACCAATAAGGCTTGCCGCATCCCGGCTCTTAGCATTTTGCGAATACTCATCATCTTTATACATAATCTGTGTTGTTGTTGTACCTCCGGACACGTAAGACCTGCCACATTCCGGACAAATAGATGTGTGTAACTGAACAGACGCATTAATCACCTTGCCGTTATTCTGTGCTGCATCTTTATATGCATTCGAAACATGTTCCTGCTCATGAGCCGAAACAGTTGCAGCTGCCGCAGATGGATCAATATGTGCTGCCGCCTTAAAGGAAACCATCTCATCAGAACCATCCTGATATTTACGACTCGCACACGTTGCACACTCAATATTCCCAACTCGCTTAAGATTCTTAATCTCTCCATCGGAAAGACCGGCACTCTTAGCCTGCTGTTCTGTATGAAGTTGATAAGGCGAATAAGCTGCCCCAACAGAACCAATCGTCATATCATCACATCCCCGAAATATAATGCAACACACATATATACATATATATTTTATCTATTATACCGCATAAAATCAAGGTTTTTTCAATGTTTATAGGACTTTTCATAACAAAAAAAAGTGAAGATACAAACGATCTCCACTTTTCTTCTAAAAGATATCTGATTAATCGGACAATTCGTTGCCATCAGCATCCACCATCTTACCTGTAAGACACTGAATTCCCTCAACAAGTCCCCAAATCCACATTGCAATAGGTACTGCAATCGTCCAAGATAATACAAGTGTTAAAACAAGCTGTATAACGCCTCTTTTCGTATATCCCAGGTAAAAATTATGAATTCCAAGCTGTCCCAAAAAGATTCCCAATAATCCGGCAGCAAGTTTTGATTTACCACCTGTTCCAACTGCAGTTTTATTCGTTGCCGTTCCACAGTTAGTACAAATCATCTGTCCCGGGTTGGTCTGTGCACCACAAGCGAAGCAATAATGCTCACCCATTCCGCTTTTGGTTCCACATGCAGGACAAAAATCTGCTGTATCTAATAAATCCTTACCACAATTCTTACAATATTTCATTAATCAAATTTCCTTTCCAAATCTACATCTCTCACAAAAAACTTATTAAGGAGATATCCCCCTCAGGATATCTCCAATCAAAAACTATTGATTCTGATTTGCTTTAAGTTGATCCACTTCTCTTTTAAGCTGATCAACTTCTTCCTTACTTGGAAGTGGTTTTAAAATTGCTAAAATAATAAGTGCAATCCATGAGAAGAAAATACTTAATACAACCCACGCAGCTACACTACGATTCTTCTTAATAGCAAGTTTAATATTCGCAATAAGACAAATAATCCAAACAATAGTACCTATAATAGAAAATGCAACCATTGTTAACTCTCCTTTCCCTCTTTATTCTCCTTCATCATAATATACTTTTATATTTAATGCAATTTTAATTATCTTTATTTTTCTTTTATTTTTAAAGACAAAACTATCTTACTATTTTTTTATAGTACCTATTTATTATTTTTCGGGATATAACTGGTTTTGTTTCAAGAATACAACATCTTTATCGCTCAATTCTGCCTTATTTAAAAGTTCCGGTCTCGCCTTTGCCGTCCGAATCAGTGACTGTTCATGTCTCCACTGATCGACTTTCGCATGATCGCCCGACAGTAAGATGTCCGGAACTTTCTTTCCATTCCATTCAGCCGGTCTGGTATATTGCGGATGCTCTAAAAGATTTCCCTCTAAAGATTCATTAATACCAGATTCTTCATTGGTCAGCACTCCGGGAACCATGCGCGAAATCGCATCAATCATAACTACCGCCGGCAATTCTCCGCCTGTTAATACAAAGTCTCCGATGGACACATAATCGGTAACAATTTCTTCTAGAACACGTTCGTCAATCCCTTCATAATGTCCACACAAAAAGATAAGATCTTCTTCCTTGGCAAACTCCTTTGCCATTGGCTGCTTAAAGACACTGCCCTGCGGCGTTAAATAAATTGTACGAATCGGATGCCCTGCCCTTTCTATAATTGCTTTATGAGCATCATAAATCGGCTGTGCACTCATCACCATGCCTGCACCGCCTCCATACGGATAATCATCCGTCTTCTTATGTTTATCCAAGGTATAATCCCGAATATTCACTGCCTCAAATGAGATGATTCCCTTGTCCGCTGCTTTCCCGAGAATACTCGTAGAAAGCACTTGTTCAATCATTTCCGGAAATATTGTTAAAACATAATATTTCATAGCCTCTCCTTAATCACGAAGTCCATCCAGCAGATGAACCTGCATGGTCATCGACTCTATATCCACCTGCAAAATACATTGTTTGATTGCCGGAATCAAAAGTTCTTTCTCATCATTTCCTTTTACCACATACACATCATTAGCACCGGTCTGAATGACATCAATCAATTCTCCAAGTTCTTCGCCCTCGTCAGATGTAACCTTTATTCCAATCATATCCGCGATAAAATACTCATCTTTTTTTAATTTTACTGCATGATCACGCGTTACCCAAAGACCACAGCTTTTATACTTTTCAATATCATTGATATTATCAATCCCATCAAACTTCACAATCACCATATTCTTCTGGTAACGAACTGCTTTTATCTTCATAAGAAGCTTTTCCTTGCCGGTATCAAGATATACTTCTTTTAATTTTCCAAATCTCTTTATATCATCTGTAGTCGGAAATACTTTGACTTCACCGCGAATCCCATGCGTATTCGCAATAACTCCTACTTTTAACATATCATCCATATAGTTTCTCCTAAAAGCATAAAATCCCCTTCCGATTGGAAAGGGATTTATGATTACTGTACAATTTCGACAATAACTTTCTTATCGTCTTTTGAGGCTGCTGCCTTAACTACAGAGCGGATTGCCTTGGCAATGCGTCCCTGTTTGCCAATCACCTTGCCCATATCTTTTTGTGCAACATGGAGCTCTAAAAGAATTGCTTTTTCATTTACAGTCTCCGTTACAACAACTTCGTCAGGTTCATCTACAAGTGATTTTGCGATTACTTCAACTAATTCTTTCATATAAGGGACACCTCACAATCCTACTTTTCGATTCCGGCCTGCTTAAAAATAGCCTCTACTCTCTGAGTTGGCTGAGCACCGTTACCTAACCATTTCTTTGCTAACTCTTCATTAACGCTGATAGCTGTAGGCTCCTGTGTTGGGTCATAAGTTCCAATTTCCTCGATGAACTTACCATCTCTAGGAGATCTAGAATCAGCAACTACGATTCTATAAAAAGGAGCTTTTTTCTGTCCCATTCTTCTTAATCTGATTTTAACTGCCATTGTATTGATTCACCTGCCTTTCAAATAATCTATATATGTGTGTACTATTGTCACATCTATTTAGAAAGGAAATTTAAACATTCCTTTTCTACCTCTTCCACGCTTGCCCATCATATTTGGCATCTGCTTCATCATCTTACGCGCTTGTTCAAATTGTTTTACCAAACGATTGACCTCTGCAATATCTACACCGGCACCTTTGGCAATCCTTTGCTTTCTGCTCGGATTTAATATATTCGGATTCGCGCGCTCTTGCGGTGTCATAGAATAAATAATTCCTTCAATCCGGCGCATCTTCTTGTCATCCATTGCACTTTCAATATCTCCAAGCTGTGAAGCATTCACACCGGGCATCATCGAAAGTACACTTGACAATCCTCCGAGCTTCTTCATCTGATTCATGGATTCTAAATAGTCATCAAAACTAAATTCCGCTTTTTTAAAGCGTTTTTCCATGTCTCTAGCTTTTTCCTCGTCAATGGAATCTTGTGCTTTTTCAATCAAAGTAAGCACATCTCCCATACCAAGAATTCTTGAAGCCATACGCTCCGGATAAAACTGCTCCAGGTCAGATAATTTCTCACCCATACCCGCAAACAGTATCGGCTTACCGGTCACTGCTCGAATTGAAAGTGCAGCACCGCCTCTAGTATCACCGTCTAACTTGGTTAACATAACACCATCAATGCCAATCTCTTCTTCAAATGTAGATGCAACATTCACAGCATCCTGACCTGTCATGGCATCGACAACAAGCAATGTCTGTGCTACATCCACCTGTTCTTTGATTGCCTTAAGTTCTTCCATCATTGTCTCATCGACATGAAGACGACCGGCTGTATCTAATATAACTACGTGATTTCCATTTTTATTGGCATGTTCGACTGCAGCCTTAGCTATATCAACCGGCGAATGGCCCGTTCCCATAGAAAAGACTTCCACGCCTTGTTTTTCTCCATTCACCTTCAGCTGTTCTACAGCTGCCGGTCGGTATACATCACAAGCTACAAGCAACGGATTCTTACCTTTTAATTTCATCTTGCCTGCAAGCTTGGCCGTTGTTGTCGTCTTACCGGCACCTTGAAGACCACACATCATCACGATTGTAATCTGCTGTCCCGGACGATAAGCAAGTTCGGTTGTTTCCGAGCCCATAAGCTTGACCATCTCTTCATTTACAATCTTGATGACCATCTGCCCCGGATTCAGTCCGTTCATAACATCCTGTCCGATTGCTCGTTCTTGTACATCCTTTACAAACTGTTTTACAACACGGAAATTAACATCTGCTTCTAGTAAAGCAAGCTTTACTTCCCGAAGTGCTGCCTTTACATCATCTTCCGTAAGTTTTCCTTTACTGCGAAGATTTTTAAATACATTTTGAAGTTTATCTGTTAAGCTATCGAATGCCATCTATAATTCCTCCAAAATAAGTTGTGAAATCTTACGGATTCTCTCAAGAGACTGCTTGTCATCTTGTTGTGTAAGTTCCTGAATCGCTCCAATTTGCTTACGAATCTGCATGAAACGTTCCAATAAATGCAGCTTTTGTTCATACCCTTCAAGTGTCTGCGTACACCGTTTTACCATATCATGCACACCTTGTCTGGTAATCCCTTCATCTGCCGCAATCTCTGCCAAAGATAAATCATTCAGCACATAATCTTCAAAAATCATTCGCTGACGTTCCTTTAATAATTCTCCATAAAAATCATACAGGTATGCTTGTCTTATCTTTTCATCCATTACGTCCGGCCTCATTTCATACATAAGCTATATTACTAAAAGCAATCGGCGGTGTCAAGTATTTTTTCTTTACACCGCCAAACTTTTTTCTGTTCTTCTTCAACTATACATTTTTCTTAGAGCAAAGCCTGAACTTCTCTAGGTTTATATCCATTTTGCTCTAACGTCTTTAGGATTTTTTTCTTATGCTCCGTACCGAATGCCTCCATCGTAATACGAAGTTCCACTGCCGCATTACGATTGGTCGTAATAAACTGATTGTGTTCTAGCTTAATAACATTTCCTTGCACATCTGCAATTACTTTAGATACACGCGACAATTCCCCCGGCTTATCCGGAAGAAGTACCGATACCGTAAAGATACGATCTCGGAAAATCAGACCTTGCTGCACAACAGATGACATCGTAATAACATCCATATTACCACCACTAAGAATAGATACTACCTTTTTGTCCTGAATACCAAGATGCTTCAAAGCAGCCACCGTAAGCAGCCCTGAATTTTCCACTATCATCTTGTGATTTTCTACCATGTCCAAAAAAGCAACAACAAGTTCATCATCTTCCACGGTAATGATATCATCCAAATTCTCTTGAAGATAAGGGAAAATCTTGGTTCCGGGTGTCTGAACAGTTGTACCATCCGCAATCGTATTTACACCATTCAAAGTTGTAACCTGATTATTCTTTAGCGATTCCTTTAAGCATGCCGCTCCAACCGGTTCTACACCAAACACTTTAATCTTAGGATTTAACAACTTAGCAAGCGTTGATACACCGGTCGCCAGCCCACCGCCGCCAACCGGCACCAGAATGTATTCAACCAATGGAAGTTCCTTAAAGATTTCCATAGCTATAGTTCCTTGCCCGGTTGCCACCACCGGATCGTCAAACGGATGAATAAAAGTGTATCCTTTTTCATCTGCCAATTCTAATGCATACGCACATGCTTCATCATAAACATCGCCTTTCAAGATTACCTCAGCACCATAACTCTTAGTTCGGTTTACCTTAATGAGCGGTGTCGAAGTAGGCATTACAATTGTAGCCTTCACCCCAAATCGCTGTGCTGCATATGCAACACCTTGTGCGTGATTTCCTGCCGAAGCCGTAATCAGCCCCAGCTTTCTTTCTTCTTCTGTAAGTGTACTAATCTTATAGTATGCACCGCGCACCTTATATGCACCGGTAAATTGCAGATTCTCCGGTTTGAAATAGACTTTATTTCCGGTCTGCTTACTAAAAAATTCACTGTATATAAGTTTTGTTTCAAGCGTTACCTGCTTTACTATTTCACTTGCCTGTTCAAAACTTTGCAATGTCAACATCTGACAGTCGCCTCCTACTTTACATCAAACAACGCATCAACAAATGCATCTGAATCAAATTTTTCCAAATCTTCTACCTGCTCACCGACACCTATATACTTTACCGGTATTCCAAGCTCCGACTGAATTGCCACTGCAATTCCACCTTTTGCTGTTCCATCCATCTTCGTCAAAATAATACCACTAAGATCTGCAGCTTCTTTAAATTCTCTTGCCTGAGCCAGTGCATTTTGCCCGGTTGTACTATCTAGTACCACAAGCGTCTCGCGATATGCATCCGGAAATTCTCGCTCTAAGATTCGATTGATTTTTTTTAATTCTTCCATAAGATTCTTTTTATTATGAAGACGTCCGGCTGTGTCACACAAAAGCACATCTGCATGACGGGCTTTTGCCGCCTGGGTAGCATCAAAAACAACCGATGCCGGATCTGCACCTTCTTGACCGGAAATCATTTCTACTCCGGCACGATGCGACCATTCTTCAAGCTGCTCCTTTGCCGCCGCACGAAAAGTATCTGCCGCTGCAAGCACTACTTTTTTATTTTGATCTTTTAGTTTTTTTGCAAGTTTTCCGACCGATGTTGTCTTACCAACACCATTCACTCCGACAACAAGGATTACAGAGGTTTCATTTTCAAATCGATATGCGGCCTCTCCAACATCCATTTGCTCCTTAATAGAGTCCATTAAAAGCTGCTTGCAATCCATTGGTTCTTTTATATGATTTTCTTTCACTTTTTCCCGTAATGAATCAAGGATTTCTTCCGTCGCCCTTACACCAATATCTCCTATAATGAGAATTTCCTCAAGTTCTTCATAAAATTCCTCATCAATCTTGGAAAATCCGCTAAACACAGACTCAAATCCATTCACAATATTATTGCGCGTCTTTGTAAGCCCTTTTACAAGCCTTGCAAAAAAACCCTTTTTTTCTTCCGACTCGTTATTCACCACTTCTTCGCTCATAACTTCCTCCATTAATTATCCAAATCGTTTTCAATAAGATTGACCGATACCAGTGTCGAAACACCTTTTTCCTGCATCGTTATTCCATACAAACGGTCAGCTGCCGCCATCGTTCCACGACGGTGTGTTATAACAATAAACTGCGTATTTTTTGTCAGCTTATGCAAATACTCAGCAAATCGTCCTACATTGGAATCATCAAGTGCCGCCTCTATCTCATCAAGTAAACAAAACGGAGACGGTTTCAAATTCTGAATTGCAAACAACAATGCGATTGCCGTGAGTGCTTTTTCTCCACCTGATAATTGCATCATATTCTGCAATTTTTTTCCCGGCGGCTGTGCAACAATGGAAATACCAGTTTCAAGAAGGTCTTCTCCTTCTAGTAATTCCAAGGTTCCTTTACCACCACCAAAGAGGAGTTTAAATGCTTTATCGAATTCTCTTTGAATCTCAACAAACTTTTCCGAGAATTGCTTTCGCATTCCGCTATCTAGTTCTTCAATGATTCTTTGCAGATTTTCTTCTGATTGCGTCAAATCATTTTTTTGCCCAAGAAGGAATTCATATCTTTCTGACAATTCTTTATAGTCTTCTATCGCATTTACATTAACATTACCAAGCGCTCGAATATCGCTTTTAAGTTGCACTGCCTGTGACTTCATGCTCGAAAGATCGTTTAATTCTTCATTGCGAAGTTCTTTTGCTGAATGCATGGTCAGTTCATATTCAGCCCACATATAAGCAATTCTCTTTTCCTGCGTCTCTTCTAAACGCTCTTTCATCGAATTAAGACGGTATAGCTCCTTATCAAGCGCATTCATATGTTCCGAAAGCTGCTCACGTTTTTCAAAGAATCCTTTATTGTCCGCTATCATCTTGTCTTTCTTCTTCATAGAATCAACAAGCTTATCATTTAATTGCTGCGCCGTTACATCCGATCCCGCAATTTCCTTTTCTTTTTCAGCAATCAATAGACGCTTTTCTTCCATACGGCTGTCAGATTCTTTGTTTTCTTTTTCAATCTTATATTTATCTTCGTTTAAGCTGGCTGCTTCACGAACTGTTCGATCAATATTTTGATCTACAAATTCAACTCTTTGCTTGACAGACGCTTCTGCCAATGAGAGCTGAGATACAACCTGTTGCTTTTCTTCTAAGATCTTACTATGCTCTTCCATCTGCTTTTCTGCTTCAGCAATTTCAGCATTTGTCTTTTCTTCGCTATCCATCACTTCTTGCATCTTTAAAGCAGCAACTTCACTGTCTCGTTTGATTTGCGCCAGCTGCTCATCGATATCCTTTTGCTCCTTTTGCAGCTGTTCATAAGCTTCCTTAGCTTCTGTCATCTGCGTGCGAAGGCTATCCCGATCAAGCAAAGCTTCATGCTGTTCAATGGAAAGCTTTTGCACTTCCTCATTCATAACTGACAGATCTTCTTTTAACAAATCTCTGGCAACCACAAGATTATCAAGGCGTTCCTTGACTTCTTTGGATTTTTTTTCTAGTTCTTCTAACTTCTTCGTAAGAAGCTCAATTTCTCGATTACGTCCAAGCAGATTGGAATTGTTCTTAAAAGCACCACCTGAAATAGAACCACCCGGTCTTAAATATTCCCCTTCGAGTGTCACGATATGAAGCGTATAAGAGTACTTCTTTGCCAGACTAAGTGCATGATCTACTGTATCAACAATGACAATTCGTCCAAGCAAATGTTTTACAACACCATCATAGATATCCTTTGCCTTGACAAGACTGCTTGCAAGACCTATTGCGCCTTCCTCTTTTAGATAAGGCTTATCACTTCTATCTTCCGCTTCCTTTCCAACACTAGTTAACGGAAGAAATGTTGCTCGACCATAACGATGCTCTTTTAAATAAGAAATCATCTGCTTTGCCGTCTTTTCATCTTCGGTTACAATATTTTGAATATTACCACCAAGCGCCGTCTCAATTGCAGTTTCGTACTTTTTATCGACGGATATAAGATCTGCTACAACTCCGTGAATTCCTTTATTGGAATCCTTTTGTTCCATAACACGCTTAATACTGTTGCCATATCCCTCATATCGCTCTGCAATATTTCTTAAAGCCTCCAGACGCGAAGTAATCTTTTGCTTTTCTCCATTTAACTGCTCTCTTTCGCCATGAGCCGCAGCAAGATCCTTCTTTTGCTGTTCACGCATCTTTTCTGTCTTTTGCAGCTCATTCTTTTGTTTTGTCAGTTTCCCGGTAATCTCATCATAGATTTTCTCTGCCTGCGCACAAGATTCACTTAAGCTTTGTTCCTCTCCTTTGTGTGTCAAAAGACCGGTTGTCATCTGTGCTTTGCGGATATTGACCTGTTCTTTCATCGTTGCGTGCCGCTGCTGATCCGCCTGAATGGATGCTTTTTGATTCAATAGACGAATAATAAAACTTTTCTTTTCTTCAACGCGTCCGCTGAGTTCTTCTATCACATTTTGCACTTTAAGCAGTTCATCGTTTGCCGCCGCAACGCTGCCTTTTGCCTGCTCTAGTTCTTGTACAATCTGTTCCTTTTCCTGATCAAACTTCTTTTTTTCCTCTGCTTTATCGTCAATACGACGCTGTACATTTTCAATCCGCGTCTGAAATTGCTCTTTTGACGCTTCAAGAGAACGAATCTGTTCTTTTAAGACATTAATATTTCCAGCTTGTCGTCCTTTCGATAAACCAATCTCATTAATGGATTCTCGTGTCTCGTTAATCTCCTGATCCATCTGCTCTATGGCCAGTTGCATCTTCTCATATTCTTGTTTTGTATTTTCGTAAGAATCCTTCGTCTGTTCGTACTCTTTTCCGGAATTCGTAAGCAACGTCTCGGTCTTTTCCATATTACGCTGGATTTCCTGAAGTTCAAGCAAAAACATGTTAACATCGATTTCTTTAAGCTGTTCCTTCTTCGTCAGATAAATGCGAGCCGTCTCAGACTGTCTTTTCAGTGGTCCAATCTGTCTTTCCTGCTCCGTAAGGATATCAACCACACGCAAAAGATTCTCATGTTCTTTTTCCAGTTTTTTTTGCGCCGTAGCTTTTCGGCGTTTAAACTTTACTATGCCGGCAGCTTCATCAAAAAGCTCTCTTCTTTCTTCGGGCTTACCACTTAAGATTCTGTCAATCTGTCCTTGCCCGATAATCGAATATCCTTCTTTACCAATTCCCGTATCATAAAACAATTCATGAATATCCTTTAATCTGCATGGCATACCGTTAATTAGATATTCACTTTCTCCGGAACGATAAACTCGTCTTGTTACCGTTACTTCCTCAAAATCTATAGCCAAGGAATGATCTGTATTATCCAAAGTAATAGATACTGATGCATAACTTAGCGGCTTTCGATTCTCCGTTCCTGCAAAAATAACATCTTGCATACTTGCACCACGAAGTTGCTTTGCTCTTTGTTCCCCTAAAACCCATCTAACAGCATCCCCGATATTACTCTTTCCACTACCATTTGGTCCGACAATTCCGGTGATTCCATCATGAAAGTCCAGTTTGATTTTATTTGCGAAGGATTTAAATCCTTGAATCTCAATTTTCTTTAAATACATAATCTTCTCCGTGATTTATTTATTTTGTAACAATAAAAGAGCCTTGTATGCTGCTTGTTGTTGTGCATTCTTCTTACTATGGCCTTCACCAAGTCCCACTTTTTCTTCCCCGATATAAGCTTCCACAACAAAGACTTTATTGTGATCTGGTCCGGATTCTGATACCAGCCGGTAGGAAAGCGGCTCAGAATAGTTCGCCTGCACATATTCTTGCAAGATAGTCTTGCTATCATAAAAGAGCTGCTTATGTTCAATATCCGTCAGAATAAAGCGCAAAATAAACTCTTTTGCATTAGCAAAACCACCATCCAAATAAATCGCTCCAATCAAAGCCTCTAATGCGTCTGAAAGTACAGACTTTCTATTTCTTCCTCCTGTTGCATCCTCACCTTTACCAAGGCTGATATAATTTCCAAGCCTTATTACATTGGCAACATCTGCAAGAGTTGGCTCGCATACCAGACTTGCCCTAAGTTTTGTAAGTTTTCCTTCCGGATATTTCGAATACTTTTCAAACAAAAATTCACTTGATACCAGTTCTAATACAGCATCTCCGAGAAATTCAAGTCGCTCATTGTCTTTTCTATGCTGGCGCTTATTTTCATTTGCATAAGAACTATGTGTTAATGCCTGTATTAACAATTCACAATCCTTGAATTCATAACCAATCTCCCGTTCAAGCTTCTTTGCGTCTTCCATATACTTCTCCTTTCACTAAGATACCCCTCATATACTTATATGAGGGGTGTTGTAGTTTCTTTCTGAAAAATAAAAAATTTTTGATTAACCAATTGCTTTTTTTATCTGTTCAAGAGCGTCACCTACGGTTACGATTTTATCCGCATCCTCAATTTCAGTCTCAATATTGAAAGCATCATCTACTTCTTCAAGAATTGAGAAAATGTCTAAAGAATCAGCTCCCAAATCATCCACAAAAGTTGTTTCTAACGTGATTTCATTTGGATCTACACTTAATACCTCAGCTATAATCTCTTTTAACTTATCAAACTCCATAATCTAAAATTCCTTTCTTTTCTCTTTTGTTTTCTATTCTTTACCTAATTGTTCTTTGATTTTCGCATTAATATCTTGCGCTTTAAATGTCTGACATTGAATAATAGAATTCTTAACTTCTTTTGCTTTCGAACTTCCATGTGTCTTTACCACAAGTCCCTTCAATCCCAAAAGAGGTGCTCCGCCATATTGTGAAGCGTCAAATTGCTTCATCGTTGACTTCAATGATGATTTGATCAGCAATGCTCCAATCTTACTTTTCAAAGTGGCCATAAGCCCCTTCTTAATTGCCCCAAGCATCACACTACCGATGCCTTCATATAATTTCAAAATTACATTACCGGTAAATGCCTCACAAACAATCACATCTGCGCCTCCGTGCGGAATCTCCCGCGCTTCAATATTACCGACAAAATTAATCCCATCGCATTCTTTTAACAACGGGAACGTTTCTTTCACAAGCGCATTTCCTTTTTCTTCCTCTGTTCCAATGTTCACAATTGCAACCGTTGGATTCGAAATTCCCATAACGCCTTCCATATAAATAGTTCCCATCTGCGCAAACTGCACAAGATGTGAAGCTCGTGCATCCACATTTGCTCCACAGTCAATCAAAAGAGACATCCCTTTCTCAGTCGGAATCAGCGGCGCAAGAGGTGCTCTTTCAATTCCTTTAATCTTGCCGACAATCACCTGACCTCCGACAAGTACTGCTCCAGAACTGCCAGCAGATACAAATGCATCCGCCTTTCCTTCTTTCACCATCTTAAGTGCAACTACAATTGAGGAATCCTTCTTCTTACGAATTGCATTAACCGGCGGCTCTGCCGTCTCAATCTTTTCCGAAGCGTGAACCACTTCTATACGTTCCTTCGGGTACGAATACGCCTGAAGACACGGTTCAATCACTTCTTTTTTTCCTACCAGATAGCAAAAGATATTCTGCTGCGAATTAACAGCTTCAACGGTACCTTTGATGATTTCATCCGGAGCGTTATCTCCTCCCATCGCATCAACAGCAACTCGTACCATATCCTGCATTATCCATCCTCGCTTCCTTCTCTTCTTCAATCGAAAAATCACAGTTTTTCATGATTCTCTGACTGAAATTTAATATACTATAATCTCATTTCAAATTCAACTATTTTACCGCAGTTTCAGATACATATTTCTTGTAAAATCCTCCGGTTTGCATAGCATGACAACGATTGCAGATTCCGTATCTATAATTCCATGCAAGTTTTCTTTTGCACATTCTGCACGTCTTATGTTGCGCTTCCATATCGCCAAGCGCATTCATAATCATAGTTGCCACCTGTGCTTTTTCTCGCATAATTGCTTCCTTTTCTCCGTTATCATATCGAAGGATTCTTGCAAATGAAAAATACAAATCGAGCTTCTTATAATTGGTCTCTAATTCATCAAGTTTTTCCGTATCCTGCACCTGCGAATCGAAATCACAAAAGATATCCATCCCCGTAATATGTAGTGTTACGATGTGCATCCAAAGCTTATCAAGCGCATTATTCTTTTCATCATATGGCACCAGTGCAAATTGCCATTGCAGTTTCTTTGGAAGCTCCGTCTCATACTGCACCATCAGTTCATCAATGAGATTGATTCGTCTTAAATTTTCTTCTATATTTGCCTTTTCATATAAATCTTCATTTGCAGTTCTTGCCCACGCATTAAGCGTATTTGCAAGCGGCAAATCCAGATCCAAAAGTCGTTCCGGCATCTGAATACGTGCTTTTTTTATTGCCTTATAAGGTTGTTCGAGCAAATGTTTCATCTTACCCCTATTGGAAATTGCATTCACATACCCTTTATCATAGATTCCTTTGCGTCCTGCTCTTCCGGCAATCTGCTTAACCTCAGAACTATTTAAAAATCGTCTGGATTTTCCATCGTATTTTTCCGTTTCCATAAATACAATTCTCTCAACCGGAAGATTCATCCCCATACCGATTGCATCTGTCGTTACAACCACCTTTGTTGTACCTTCTGCAAACTTATGCAATTCATTTTTACGAACATCATAAGGCAAAGCACCATAAATAACACTTGCTTCAATTCCTTGGCGTTTGAGCTCAGAAGCAACCGATAATACATTTCTTCTTGAAAAGACAACTAAAGCATCGTGTTCTCTTACATTGTCCGGAAAATCAAATGGTTCATTTTCTACCACAAGCGGGGTGTTTCTCTTATGCCAAACAACTTCATATTCATCTTTGCAACTGTCAATCAATTTCTTCACGATTGGCAGCGCATCCTCAGACATACACACATGCACTTCTTGTGCAAATACTCCAAGAATTGCTTTCGTCCATGCCCAGCCTCGCATTTCATCGCTTAGCATCTGCGCCTCATCGATAACGCATACTTCATAATAATGATCGGGGTCTAACAATTCCACCGTACTTGACATATGTGTTGCTTCCGGAATAATATGTTCCTCTTCTCCTGTAATCATCGAACACACGACACCCAGCTGAAGCATCTTCTCCTGACATTCCAATGCCAAAAGTCGAAGTGGTGCAAGATACACACCGCTTGCTGCATCCATGCAGGCATTTAATGCTTCATACGTCTTTCCGGAATTCGTGCCTCCAACATGCAAATAAAACTGTCTATTCAATCGTCTTGCATTCGGATACAACATCGTAATATCATCCGGAATACTATCCAAAACCGACCTGTGCAGCCCTGCAATCCGAAGATGCTCACAATTCGGATTTGAGCCTATGGCATCTAATGCTTTTCCCTGCATCATCAACATACGATCAAGCGGTTGCTGCTCAAGTTTTTGGTTCACAAAGCGATTAATAAGCTCCGGCATATGATCCGCAATTTTAGCTCCATAATCATCAAAACTCTTAAGATGATAAATAATTTTCCCTTTATAGATTCTTACATACATTTTACGAATCGTCTGAAATCCACGCTTATTTCGAATCGCAAATGTAGAAGATATCGAATGCTTTTGTGATTGTCTTTCATCCTCTTTTGAGCGGTATAAAATCGTCTGATCAATATGACGATCCTCCACAGGCACAAATCGTCCTTCTTCTTGTGCATAGAGTTTTCTCTGCGAAAGAATCTCTAATATCTCTTCCGTTGATATCTCCATCAAAAGCTGATTCATCTGCGAACCGATTACTTTTCGAATATATCTTAATTCTTCATTTTTTCCTTTTCTTTTCTTATATTTTCCTGCCATATTATAACCAATACCGTATTACAAATAGCACCGCTATCGTAATATCTCCTTATAAAAATACATCCATCCTTACAAAATCTTCTATAGCATATTAAAAACCGTCATCATAAGCGGAATCGTAATCAAGCTGCATAAAGTTGAAACAAAAACCGTCTTTGCTGCCAGATCAGTATTGGTCCCATATTGCTCAGAAATAATAGATATTGCCGATGCAATCGGAAGTGCCGACATCAAAACCAACACTTTTGGCATCATCAGGCTGCTTTCTTTAAAAACCAACTTTATTACCAAAATCGTAAGTAACGGCATCACAAAAAGTCTCATAATCGTTGCAATCCATACGTCTCGCCCCTTAAAGACATTTCTCAGATTAATCCTTGATAACGATAGTCCGACCACAATCATAGACAAACCGGCCGTCAGATTTCCCACATAAGTTAATAAATCCGTTGCCAATTGCACAACCGGAATCTGAAAAAAGTAGAATATTAGACCTACCACAACTGCAATATTAATATTATTTACAAACATCTTCTTTATGCTTACCGTCTTTCCTACCGCATATCCTTTTGTTAAGAGCTTTATTCCAAACGAAAACATCACAAAATTCGTAATGATGTTTGCAAATACCATCAAAAAAAGACCTTCGTCCCCATATAAAGACAGCACTAACGGAAATCCCATAAATCCGTTATTCATAAACATGCAAGAAAAGATCCAAACGCCACGATTGCTTCGCTGCGCACGACATACTTTTATCAAAACCAGTCCGAGAACCATTCCTCCAAGATGCATAATAAAAGCAGCGATTAAGATCAAACCACTTTGCTGTACCAGCTCCTTCTCAAACGGTCGAATCATCGTCAAAAAAACCGTTGCAGGAAATGCCACTTTTAAAATAAAAGTAGACAAATCCGGCGCAAACTGAGCTCTCAATATATTTCTTTTTCCTAAATAAAATCCCAAAAAAATCAGGACAAACAATATAAATACTCTACTAAAAATAACACCCATAACTTTATTATCAAACCACAATCAATTATCCATGTCAAATAAAAGGGTTACTGATTTTCACAGTAACCCCATTGTTCTTCATTTCAAATATCATATCCTTGGCAAATCAAAAGTCAATCAGACGAATCAATCGGCTCAACTTATTTGCTAAAATTTCGTGTTCCGATGGCATCATATGTACGCTATCTTGTCTCGACGATCTTACATAAGCTGCCGCATTTACAAAAATACATCCATACTGTTCGGCAATCTGTTCATATAATGCCGGCAATTCCTTCGATCGCTCAATTGCACTTTCATCAAACGAATAATTAAAAGCACTTGTCTTAATTCCCGTTCCAATAATCGGCGGAGCCATCAAAATAATCTTAGGCACATACCCTTGCTTTTCCTTTGTAAACGAAATGGTTTCCTCAACAAGCTTTTCCATTCCTCTCGCCACATCAATAGCGGTGGCATTGAACTGTTTTTTTAAATCATTTGTTCCCAACATAAAAATCACCATATCAAGCGGTTTATGAGAATTAAGACAAGGTCTTAGATAATCATAACCATTCTTCCATGGTTCTTTTGGATCCGAAAACACCGTTGTTCTACCATTGCACCCTTCTTCTATCAAATCACAAAAATCTTGAAGATTCGATTGCAATAGTGCTGTCCATCTGGTCTTCTTTGAAAAGCGCATTCCATTCAATGGATTGTATCCATATGTGTTGGAGTCGCCATAGCATAAAATATTCTTCATCAGTACCCACCCAATTATTATTATTCAAGTCTTGCTAAACGAAACTTGGCGCAAACAAAAATAAACTGTGAATTTTGTCTTTATACCCAAAGAAATTGTAGCATTTCTAACAAAAAAACTCAACCGTCATTAAATGTTACATGTTTCAAAGCCCCCTTAGTCTTTTTGCAGCAACTCCCTCATTGCATGATAATCTCTATCCGGATGCTTTTTTTGCGCAACGTTTATTACCTGATTTGAAACTGATTTATAAATCTTTTTTTGCTCCTGACTCAACTGAGATAAATGTTTTTCAACCGTAATCAAATCATTACGTTCAATCGGACCGGTCAGTGCCGCTTGCGGTCCTCGTTCAATAACCGCTTCTACATTGCCGATAATTAACGGTGCCATAGCCTTTAACGCTTCTTCTTTATCAAATCCACACTCTTCCATCATTTCCTGCGCCATGGATAAAAGTCCGACAACCAGATTTGAAGCCGTAGCAGCTGCCGTATGATACAACGTTTTCTTATTTGTATCAAATGTCAAAAGAGGATTTGAACAATTCGCAAAAATATCTTTGATAACAGCAACTGCTTTTGGATTGCCTTCTACTGAAAATGCCGCATCTTTTATCGAAAGATATGTACTTTTTTTGTCACTAACCGCATATAATGGGTGGATAGATGCCGGATATCCTCCTAGACTCAGTGCGCCTTCAAACACTTTTGAACTGATGCTTCCCGAACAATGCAAAATACATTTTTCTTGTATCGAACATGTCTTAACCTCTTGCCAGACACTTTCTATCAATCCATCCGGTACCGTGATCAACACCACCTCACTGTCTGCAACCAGCTCTTTTATAGTCCGATAGATTTTTGAATGCGTAAAAGAAGCTGCCCATGCAGCAGCATCTTCCTTAGTATCATAATAGCCGATTATTCGATTGTTCTGCTCTGACCAGTACTTGCCAAGCGTACATCCTACCTTTCCGGCACCAATAATTCCAATATCCATAAATTTCCGCCTTGCTCCTTCACCCAGATATCACTCCTATAATTCTTCTGTGACATCTCCTAATTCATATTTTATCATCTTCGAAAGGTCGTCTAGCGCCACTTCAACTTGACGTCCCACCTTTCCGCCACTAAAGAAAATCGTATCAAAAGAAGCGGCACTTTCATCAACTACTGTACGAAAAAACTTCTTCATTCCAATCGGCGAACAACCACCATGAACATACCCTGTTAGTGGTAATAATTCCTTGGATTTAATCATTTCAACCTTCTTTTCGCCAACAAGTTTTGCCGCCTTTTTCAGACTCAACCCTTTATTCACCGGCACAACAAAGACATAATGACTCTTAGAATGTCCTACTGTTACCAGTGTTTTAAATGTCTGATTCGGATCTTGTCCCATAGCTATGGCCACTTGTTCTCCACTCACCGAAGCATCCAGCTCATGCTTATAAGCTCGGTACGGGACCTTTTTTTGTTCTAACAAGCGCATCACATTGGTTTTTTCTTCTTTCTTCACTTAAATCATCCATTCCTTTATCATTGCGATTTCTTTTGCATATCCTTCATCATCATTAGGCGTTTCCAAAATAAACGGCTTATTCTGAAGCCACGGATGTTGCACAACCTTCTTAAGACCAGCAATTCCAATCTCACCTTCTCCGATTTTCGCATGACGATCCTTATGAGAACCACATATATTCATACTATCGTTAATATGCACCGCTTTTAAATTATCAATTCCGATAACTTCGTCAAATGTTTTTAGAATTTCATCTAATTCTTGCTCTATATTGTATCCGCCATCCCAAACATGACAGGTATCAAAACACACTCCTAAATGCTGTGGATAACGAACTTTGCTTATAATATCTGCAAGTTCTGAAAGATTTCTTCCAACTTCCGTCCCTTTCCCCGACATAGTCTCAAGCAGCACTGTCGTATGCATATCTTCAAACATCGCCTGATCTAAGCCTTCTACAATCATCTCTATGGCAGGTCCAATTCCCTGCCCCACGTGAGAACCCGGATGAAAATTATAATAATTCCCCGGCAGATATTCCATTCGTTTTAAGTCTTCCGCCATAGCCTCTTTTGCGAAAGCTCGAACACTTTCCTTAGACGAACAAAGATTCATGGTATAAGGCGCATGAGCTACCAATGTCCCAAATTCATGTTCTTTTATATATTGATCAAGCGCCTGCATATCCTTGATATCAAGCGGCTTTGCCTTTCCACCTCTTGGATTTCTTGTAAAGAATGCAAATGTATTACCTCCTAGGGCCGATTCTTTTTTCCCCATTTCCAAATATCCGTTAGAAACAGATAAATGATTTCCAATAAAAATCATAATTTGTCACCTCGTCTTTTTTCCTGTTTGCGCTTCGCTGCAACATCGATAAGGCCTTTCGCCTCTTCAAAAGCCCCCGGCAAATAATCTTCCATCCATTCTTTCCCTAATTTTTCTTCATGTTTTATGCGCTCCCATTCTTCTTTTGAAAAAGTTTTAGCATCGCCAAACACATGCGGATGTCTACGAATCATCTTATCATTAATTCCTTTTATAACATCCTCTATATCAAAATACCCTTCCTCTTTCGCAATCTGTGCATGCATAACCACCTGCATCAACAAATCGCCCAATTCTTCTTTCAAGTTCTCCCAGTTCCCTGTATGACTCAAAATATTAATTCCGCAAACAACTTCTGCCGCTTCTTCTACACAACACTTTTTTAAGCTTTCATGCGTCTGTTCCTTGTCCCATAAGCACCCATGTTGTCGATCGCGAAGCGCCTCTACCGTCTGCACAAACTTTTCAAACTCTGTCATAATAATTCTCCACCAAACTCAAGATTTAATTGCCCAGCGCATCTTCGTAGACTTTGCTCTGGGATTTCTTCTGCATTCCTCCTGCGAAGGACGAATCACTTCCCTTGCAACATTTTCATAAATTCCGGCACGATAGTAATCTTTAAATGCTTTTTTCACCAATCGATCTTCACCGGAATGGAATGTCAAAACAGCTACCCTACCACCCGGATTGAGCACCGTCGGAAGCTTCTCCATAAATTGATACAACACTTCGAATTCATGATTCACATCAATACGAAGCGCTTGAAAAGTTCTGGCACACGATTTTTTTACCGCTTCTTTTTGCTCTGCCTTAGGTAAAAAACCAAGTGCCTTTTCAATTACTTTTTTTAGTTGTAATGTTGTTTCAATCGGTTGATGCGCTTTCAAAAAACTTGTGATTGTCGTGGCAATTTCCACCGCATATGGCTCATCCGCATTTTCCGTCAAAAGTCCAATCAGTTCTTCTTTTGATAATTCTTTTAACCTTTGTGCGGCACTGATTCCTTGTGTCGGATCCATTCTAAGATCCAAAGGTCCATCGGCTTTATAAGTAAATCCTCGTTCAGGATTATCTATCTGCATCGATGATACCCCAAGATCAGCCAACACAAAATCAAACTTTCCCGTTTCCTTGACAACCTGATCTATATTCGCAAAATTTATCCGTTTTACGGAAAAAATTTCTTCATCATACCCTTTTTCACGAAGCCGTTTTGTCGTTTTTTCCGACTCGATTGGATCAACATCAAGCGCATACAAATGCCCTCTCCCGGACAACTTTTCCAACATTTTTTCAGAATGTCCACCATATCCTAGCGTACAATCAAGACCTATCTGTCCCGGCTGAATATCAAGAAACTCTAGTATTTCTTCCACCATAATGGAAATATGTGTTCCTGCAGGCGTTGAACCTTTTGCGATCACATGTTCTGCCATATCCGCATATTTCTCTGGCTGAAGTTCTTTGTATTTTTCTTCATATTTCCTCGGATATTTTCCGGAATAATGTACTCTTCTTTTATGTTCTGCCACAATTCTATCTCCTGCTCATTTCATTTCCAACAATGAAAATTGTAAAACATTTTTTTCAGATTCACAACCTAAAAAAGACCATCACACATATGACGGTCCTTTTTACCTTCTTTCTAACAAATTCTATTCATAGATTGGTTCAAAATCATCCGGTCCATGACCGCAAAGCGGACAGGCATAATCAGACGGAAGTGTTTCTCCTTCATATACATATCCGCAAATCTTACATTTCCATCCAACAATTTTCTTATCACTTTCCACTTTAGCCGGCTTTGGTTTTATATCTGCCTGATAATCCGCATATGTAAGAGGGGCATTTTCACTTAACACTTTCGCATCGACAACCTCCGCAACAAACAGTGTATGTGTTCCAAGATCCATCTTCTCTACAACCTTGCCGCTAATTACCGCACAAGCCTGCCAGCCAAGATATGGAACTTCGTTGACATCTGTCGGAAAATTCAGTCCCGCCATCTTATCAACATCTCTTCCGGACTGAAAACCAAAATGCTTGACCGTTTCAAATGTAATGGTATTATCTAGCAGTGACAATGCAAAAACTCCGCTTTCTTTTATAAGGTCGCAGGTATAATTAGAATTTAGCACCGCTATAGCAATTCTTGTCGGATTATTTGCCACCTGAATTCCTGTATTGGTAATACATCCATTGATTTTATCTCCCGATTTTGTCGAAAGCATAAATACCCCATAAGATAAATTATATAGTGCCTTTTTGTCCATAATGTTTTCCTCCCTAATTGTATTAATCCTTAAACTTCTCCTGTATAATCCTGCATATGTAATCTGCAGTTTTAACATATCCAAACAAAGTACTGTCAATCATTAATTGGCGACCATACCGATCCCCTCTGTATGTTCCGGTAATTTGTTTGTGTCTTGCATGTAATGCCAATTCTTTTTCTTTATGCATTTCAGCCGCTTTCTTCTCACTGATATGATATTCTTCCATTATATGCTTTATCTTAGCTTCCTTCGGTGCATAGATATAGATACTCAGCACATCCTCTCGATTTCTCAAGTAATAATTCGCACTTCTTCCGACTATAATACACGAATCTTTCTTTGCAAGTTCTTGTATGATTTCCTCTTGTAATTTAATTGCCTTCTTGGATAAATTAGTATAATATACGCCGGAACCTGTTTCCATACCATATAATACACCCTTTTTCATATCGGCTTTTTCAGCATCCGAGCGCTTTGCAGCTGTTTTTTTCACTATCTCATCAATAAAATATCGATCATAATATTCTACACCTAGTTTTCCTGCAATAAGCTTCGCTATTTCAATACCTCCGGCTCCAAAATCACAACCAATTGCGATAACAAAATGTTTCATAATGCACCTCCTAATTCTAGTCCCAATTTATTATCTTACAGGAAAATTATACCACGTGCGAACGAATTACGTATATAACTTTTCCGTCAAAAACATACAATGTATCGTATATTTACAACTCTTATACTAAAAAAAGGATTTTCCAATCGGAAAATCCTTAATTCGTTTCATATTATGAAATTAATCCTGAGGGATAATCTCTTTTTTGTTGTAAGAGCCGCATGACTTACATACTCTATGAGGCATCATCAGTTCTCCGCACTTACTGCATTTAACTAATGTAGGCGCACTCATTTTCCAGTTCGCTCTTCTTCTATCTCTTCTTCCCTTGGAAGATTTGTTCTTTGGACAAATTGACATCTGGTTACACCTCCTTAAATTGATTAAAAATATCTTGGATCACTGCCATTCTCGGGTCTAGTTCCGTCTGGTCACAATCGCAAGTTCGAATATTTAAATTCGTTCCACATTTGCTGCAGATTCCCCTGCAATCTTCCTTGCACAGAACCTTCGCCGGCCAGTTAACCAGAATCTCTCCATAGATGAGTTTATCCACATCCAGGCCCGATCCTATCATATAGTCTGCCGTTTCTTCTTCTTCCGCCACAATCTCTCCGGCTCCGTCAAGCTTAAGCTTTTCTGCAATCTGTAAAGAAAGCGTTCGCCGAACCGCTTCGAGACATCTGTCGCACGGAATCGAAACAACAATCTCTAGATCAGCTGATATGCAAAGTTCCCGATTGGAAACATTCTTCATACTCAGCGTAAACGGTGATTGCTTTACAATAGGATATTCAACGCCGCTTACCATAACTGATGTCTGTTCAAGCTTTGCTTCAAAGGTTTGTTCCTTATCCGCCGTTGTTAATAACTCTTTTAACTCAATTACCATGGCGCACTCCTATCAAACAATTACGCGTACTAAGATATTATATTTTTCCAGGGGCCGTTTGTCAACCTGTTTTTATAATTTTTTATACTTAATCTCTGTTTTTTAAGACTTCATTAGGTTCCACTTTAGCCAAGCGTCTCATCAGCAATACATTTGTCAGAAAATAACACCCAATGACAAACACATAGATGAGTGGATACATCCACCAATAAAAAGAGTAATTCGCTCCAATTGCAACATTAGAAACAAAATATGGATAGATAAGATCCATAACCTTTTTTGATACCGGAATGCAGATAAGTGCTCCGATTGCAATAATAAGAAAATTTCCGTTTAAATACAGTTTTCGAATCTCTCTCTTGCGAAATCCAAAAATCTTCACAAGCGCGATGCTGTACGAAGAACGATCAATCATAACCTTCATCATCAAATACATAACGAGTACAAAGATTATGACTGCCACAATACACATTACATAAATCATTCCGCTCATCAGGTTCAAAAAGACCAAGGCGCTCTTCTCCACATCATCCTTTGTCGCAACAGAATAGATTCTGCCCGATTCAATATCCAGTTCTTCATCGGAGAACAAGATATTATAATCATCTTCTTGTGCTTCAAATAACTCCCTTGCATCATCAATATTCATCACCGCAAAAAATCCTGACGAATATTCAAATATATCAGTTACGGTAAATGCATACTTACGGTCATTCCCATCATCGTCGAGTACCAATTCGTCTCCGACGTCAACTCCGTACTTGGTTGCCATAGCATCAGAGATGGCAATCTGATTCGTACCTTCTCCCACTTCTACGTCAAAATAGCTAAAGTCATCATTTACGCCAAGGATCGTCACATCAAAATGATAGCCAAAACATTCCTTTGAAAGCGATACGCCATATGCTTCTTGTGCATTTTGTGGCACTTCTTCTTGCGGATACTTTAAAGTATACATGTAAGAATATTTTGTATCTGTTACTGAATTCTCACACAAATGCAAGCACAGCATCAAACAATTCACGCCCATCATTGCCAGCAACAGCGAAATAAACATTCCAAACATAACCGCTACATAAGAACGCGACTCCCGTAGAATCTGCCGGATGCAAAACTTCTTTAAAAACTTCATATCACCAAGCTGAATGCTTGCAATTCTTCCTTGTTTTTGCTCATTTTTAAGAAGCGAAAGCGCTGTCCTTTTAAGACGTTTTTGAATCACTAAAACATTTACGATTAAAGCCACAATCGGCGGCATGATAACGCCATAGATAAGAAGCCCTGCCGATAATGACGGTTCCAAATCCGGGACAGAATAATAAGCATAAGTATCCGCCATCTGTGTCGTAATTCCCCACTTTGAGTAGCCAATCAACGTTCCAATCAATCCGGCCGCAAAAGTTACAATCGTAGGAAGCATAATGTAATGCACAATCAGTTCTCTTCGTTTCACTCCGAGCGAATACATAGCACCGATAACTTGCGACTCCGAATCAATCTGATGAACTACAAATACCGAAATTACAAAGGTAAACAAAACAATTATGATAACGCCGATTACCACCCCGGAAGAATAATTAACAGACAGATCTGATGCTGCCGCATAGATTCTCGGATTGTTTTCCGCTTTCACGAAGGCTGTCAGGTCTGACAACTCTCCATCAGTACTCTCCTCAATCTCTGACTTATTCTTCGAAAATTCGCTAACACCTTCCGCTAATTCATCCGCTCCTTCTTGTGCATCTTCGACACCTTTTGTATATTCTTCGATACCATCTTTATACTCTTTGAGTTCCTTTGCTGTTCCACACATACGATCATAATATTCTCGGAAATATTCATCATCCACATCATCTGCATTCAGCTCAAAATCCTTAAGAATTGATTTTAATTCTTTATCAGTCAGCTCATCACCAAGCAGATAACTATATTGATACGTTTCTGATGTCACAGCCTGATTCGTTGCAAATAATTGTTCGTAAGTTTCATCGTTTACAAACGCGATACCAAACTCATCCGAATCCACGCCTACATCACCGGGCGTTTGAAGTACCGATTCATAATCCGGGCTTGATCCGATTCCCGACACCGTAAGAGTAACATCTGCAATTATAATACGATCGCCTACTTCAAAACCATTTTCTTCGGCGAATCTTTTTTCCAGAACAATTTGATTATTTTCCTCCGACGACGTTCCCTCATCGATATTCACAAGATCGATTTTCTTTCGATTCTTAAATATCCGAAGCTGCGTCTGATCATCCACATCATAATCCTGATAAAAACACTCTTCAATCGTTGCTCCGGCCTCGGTCAGCGTTTGATATTGCGCATCATCAAGTGGCACAAACAGCTCAAAATATCCATCTTCCACATGATTGTCCTCAGCTAGTCTATGCGTTCCATTTATAATAACCTGTGCTGCACCTACCACTGAAATAACCAGATACATGCTAAGTAAAATCATAAAACCAAGTGCCAGATATCGCGCCGCATGTCGTTTCAAATCTCGTATCACTCTTTTTAACAATAATTTTTGCATCTTACAAATCCTCCAACTGCGCTGCCGGAATCTTTGTTTCATTGCGATAATCCTGCTTAATCACTCCGTCTTTTACAACAATCACCTGATCCATCATATTCTTAATGACATTATTATGTGTCACGATCAGCATTGTCGTTTTATAAGTCTGATTAATCTGTTCAAGTAATATCAAGATTTCTTTCGACGTCTTCGAATCCAATGCTCCTGTCGGTTCATCACAAAGTAATAGCTTTGGATTTTTAATCAAAGCTCTTGCAATTGCGCATCTTTGTTGTTGTCCTCCGGATAATTGAGACGGAAATTTGTTCTCGTGTTCTTTCAGCCCCAAAACCTGCAATAGTTCTTCCATGTCCAAGGGTGATTTTGTCAAATATTTACACGCTTCAATGTTTTCTTTCACCGTAAGATTTGGAATCAAATTATAAAACTGGAAAATAAATCCTAGATATTCACGACGATAATCCGACAGTTTTTCTGTCTTAAGTCCTACGATATCCTTTCCATCAATCATAATTTTTCCGCTATCTACCTGATCTAGACCTCCTACGCAGTTAAGCAAAGTTGATTTTCCCGATCCGCTAGTCCCCTGAATCGAGACCATATCCCCTTGTTTAATGCTTGTAGTAATCCCCTTTAGCACTTGTGTGTAACTGCCGCCTTCGCCATAGCTTTTCTTCACATCTTCAATCTGAATATACATTCTAAACCTCCTTATCTCGTTACCATCTTTTGCTTTTTATGTCGAATTTTGGTTAGTTATGTATACCTTATATTATTTAAGCACAAATTATTAGTCTTTACAACCTATTCCAAATCAAAAAAAGGAACCTTTCGGCAAAACCGAAAAGTTCCTTGTTCATTCAGTCATTATTATTTTACAAGTGCTACTGTTTCTCTTGCGATTGCAAGTTCTTCGTTAGTCGGAATGATAGCAACCTTAACCTTAGAATCAGGTGTAGAAATTACTAAGTCCTTACCACGATTTCCATTTGCTTCTTCATCAAGAGTAATACCAAGATATCCAAGATAAGAAACAACTTTCTTACGTACAAGCGGAGCATTTTCTCCGATACCAGCTGTAAATGCGATAGCATCTACACCGTTTAATGCTGCTACGTAAGAACCAATGTACTTAGCTACACGATAGCTGAACACTTCAATTGCAGCTTCGCAAAGCTTATTACCATCGTTCATTCCCTCTTCAAGATCACGGAAGTCAGAAGATACCTTAGAGATACCCTGAACACCTGATTTTTTATTCAGTACGTTCATAACGCCTGCGATATCAAGACCTTCTTTGTTAGCGATGAATTCCATGATTGCAGGATCGATATCACCGGAACGTGTTCCCATTACAAGACCTTCAAGTGGAGTAAGACCCATTGAAGTATCGATACACTTGCCGTTTAATACAGCAGAGATAGATGCACCATTTCCTAAGTGAGCAACGATAATCTTAGAGTTGTTAATGTCCATGTTAAGGAATTCAGCAATGTGCTTAGATACGAAGCTGTGGCTTGTACCGTGGAATCCGTAACGACGAACCTTATACTTTTCATAATACTCATATGGAAGTCCATATAAATAAGCTTTTTCAGGCATTGTCTGATGGAAAGCTGTATCGAATACACCTACCATAGGTACGTTAGGCATTAACTCTTTACAAGCATTGATTCCGATTAAGTTAGCAGGGTTGTGAAGTGGTGCAAGATCATTACACTCTTCTACTGCCTTAAGCATCTCATCATCAATAATAGCTGAGCTTGCAAACTTCTCTCCACCATGGACGATTCTGTGTCCTACAGCGTCTACCTCAGAAAGATCCTTGATAGCACCTGTCTTATCATTGGTAAGAGCATCAAGAACAAGCTGAATAGCCTCTTTGTGTGTTGGCATAGCAGGTGTTGTAACTTCCTTATCAAGACCTGCCTTCTGATATGTCAAAGAACCATCGATTCCGATTCTTTCGCAAAGTCCTTTTGCCAATACTTCTTCTGTGTCAGAATTGATCAGCTGGTACTTCAGTGATGAAGAACCACAGTTGATTACTAATACGTTCATTCTAATTTCTCCTTAAATATTATTTAGTTTATAACCGTCAATTCCCCGCAACAAAAATGCGGGGAAATTCGTTCCTATTATGAATTATTATTTAGAAAGCTGAGCCTGAAGAGCTGTAAGTGCTACAACACCTACGATATCCTCAGCAAAGCAACCTCTGGAAAGATCGTTAACAGGAGCAGCGATACCCTGAAGCACAGGACCATAAGCTTCTGCCTTAGCAAATCTTTGAACAAGCTTGTATCCGATATTACCTGCATCAATGTTAGGGAATACTAATACGTTAGCATGTCCTGCAACCTTGCTGTTAGGAGCTTTAAGTTCTCCAACAGAAGGAACAATTGCAGCATCTAACTGAAGCTCTCCATCAAGGTCAAGTGATGGATATTCCTCCTTAGCAATATCTACTGCATTGTGTACCTTATCTACAAGATCATGCTTAGCAGATCCCATTGTTGAGTGTGAAAGGAATGCAATCTTAGGATCTGCACCAACGAAAGTCTTAAAGCTTTCTGCACAGCTTCCTGCAATTGTTGCTAACTCTTCAGATGAAGGATCCTGGCAAAGAGCACAGTCAGCGAACATCAATACGCCATCAGCGCCATATTCCTTAGTAGGTGTATCAAGAATAAAGAAAGAAGATACCATCTTTGTTCCCGGTGCTGTCTTTAAGATCTGAAGAGCAGGTCTTAAAATATCTGCTGTTGAGTGGCAAGCTCCGGATACAAGTCCGTCTGCATCACCCATCTTTAACATCAAAATACCAAATGTTGGATAATCATTCAGTAAAATTTCTCTAGCTTTTTCTTCTGTCATGCCTTTTTTAGCACGCAGTTCTGTAAGTTTTGCAACATAAGCATCCAGCTTATCAGAAGTTGCAGGATCAACTGTCTTAACGCCTGTAAGATCAACGCCCAGTTTCTTCGCTCTATCAGCGATCACATCTTGCGCACCAATCATTACAAGATCTGCAATTCCTTCTTTCATTGTCTGTTCAGCAGCGAAATAAGTTCTATCGTCTTCTGATTCAGGTAAGATGATTAATTTCTTCTCTGCTTTAGCTTTTGCTTTTACTTCATCAATAAATGCCATTTTAATTTCTCCTTCCAAAGAAAGTTTTATTTTGTCCATTTCATAGTCAGACCATTAACATTATATACCTTAAAAATATTTGCGACAAGTCTCTAACTTCGTTAGTTTTATATCAAAGTATTCTCACCATACACATGACTTGAGTATTCAATTTTCCTATTATAAAATAAGAGACATATTACAATTACTATGGAGGAAATACACTTTGAAATATGCTGCGATTATCTGTGAATACAACCCTTTTCACAATGGACATCAATATCAAATTGCATATATAAAAGAACACCATCCCGACACTAAAATTCTCGCTCTGATGAGTGGTGATTTTACACAACGTGGTGCTCCTGCTATCGTTGACAAGTTTACCCGTTGTGAAATGGCACTTCGCGGTGGCGCTGATGTGGTGCTAGAACTCCCTACATTATGGGCGACCGCATCTGCTTATGATTTTGCCAACGGCGCAATACATTTGTTAAATTCTTTGGGCTGCATAGATTATTTGGCATTTGGTTGTGCCACTTACGATGCGTCTTTATTCAACAAATTAGCCACTATTTTGTCAGACGAACCAATCCAATATCAAGCACTGCTAAAAGAACACTTAAAAAACGGATTATCCTTTCCACTCGCAAGACAAAAAGCACTAAACCAAATGATTGGCGAAGACATTTCTTCCTATATTAATGAGCCAAATAACCTACTTGCTCTTGAATATCTTCGCGCCCTTCTCGAAACCGGCTCTTCGATCAGGCCTGTTGTAATCACTCGAAAAGGTACCTTGCATAACAGTAATGACTATTCCTGCGGATTTGCCTCCGGAAGTGCCATCCGAAGTGAACTCTTAAAACCGGCTCCAAATATGCAGCTTCTAAAACAGGTTCTACCAAAGGATTCGTTTAAGATTCTTAACACTTGTATGAAAGACAACCTGCTTTTATGTGAAGATGATTTTAGCCATGTTCTCTCCTATGCACTCACCTGTGCAAGCAATACACAATTACAGGAAACAGACGGAATTGACCACGATCTTGCCGATCGTATTCAAAATCTGCGGACTTCTTTTTCCTCCTGGAGTTCTTTTTGCGAGCTTTTAAAAACAAAGAATTATACCTATACCAGAATCAGTCGTACTATGACACATCTGCTTTTATCTCAGACAGATAAACTGATAACTTTTGCAAAGGAACATAATTATTGTCCTTACTGCCGGATACTTGGATGTAGGCAAAGCCAAACGAGCATTATAAAAACACTAAAAATTCATTCTAAGATTCCAATCATAGACCGACTAAGCATGGCCAGGAAACTCAACGATCCGGCCTGTACCAAAGTACTGTCTCACGATATTTTTGCCTCAGATATTTATCGAAATGCACAAAGAATTCTCAGTAATAAGGACATTCTTATTGAATATCAACGAGGTCTGACTTTGATTTGAATCGATACTTGAAAACGAAGATTGATTATCATATACTTAACATGATACTTTATGCGACTAAACTGTCGTAAATACGATAATAATAAAGAGGAGAGGTATCAAATCATGAACCAACAGATTAAACCATTCAAGAAGGTACTTGTTGCAAACCGAGGAGAAATTGCAATTCGTGTCTTTAGAGCACTCAATGAATTGGGCATTAAGACGGTCAGTATCTATTCGAAAGAAGATAAATACTCCATCTTCCGTTCTAAAGCTGATGAGTCTTACCAATTGAATCCGGAGAAGGGACCTATCGATGCTTATTTGGATGTAGATACAATTATTGACATCGCACTTTCATGCGGTGCTGATGCAATCCATCCCGGCTACGGTTTCCTATCAGAGAATCCGGATTTTGTAAATGCCTGCGAGCGCAACGGTATTGTTTTCATCGGTCCATCTGCAGAATTGATGAATGCTATGGGTGACAAGATTTCATCCAAACAGATGGCTATCAAAGCTGATGTTCCAATCATCCCTGGCGTTGATTATGCTATCCATGATGCAGAAACCGTTGTAAAGGTTGCTGATGAAATCGGCTATCCTGTTATGTTAAAAGCTTCCAACGGTGGTGGCGGTCGCGGAATGCGTATCGTAAATCGTCGCGAAGATATGTTAAAAGAATTTGAAGAAGCAAAAGCTGAGTCCAAAAAGGCATTCGGTGATGACAAAATCTTCATCGAAAAATATTTACGTGGGCCAAAGCATATTGAGGTTCAGATTTTAGGAGATAACTACGGCAACATTGTTCACTTATACGATCGTGACTGCTCTGTACAGCGTCGTCATCAAAAGGTTGTTGAGTACGCTCCTGCTTTCTCCATTCCTGATAATACACGTCAACTGATTTTTGAAAGTTCTATTCGACTTGCAAAAGAAGTTGGATACCGAAATGCCGGTACTTTAGAATTCTTAGTTGATGCCGATAACAATGCATACTTTATCGAGATGAACCCACGTATCCAGGTTGAACACACAGTATCTGAAATGATTACAGGTATTGATATTGTACAGGCTCAGATTTTGGTTGCTGAGGGATACCCTCTTGATTCAGAAGAGATTGCCATCCCAAACCAGGAATCTGTTCATTGTACAGGATATTCCATCCAGACTCGTGTTACTACCGAAGATCCAATGAACAACTTCTTGCCTGATACCGGTACGATTTCCGTTTACCGTACAGGTTCCGGTAATGGTATCCGTCTTGATGGTGGCAATGCTCATACAGGTGGCAAGATCTTACCTTACTATGATTCTTTATTGGTTAAGGCAATTTCCCATGACCGTACTTTCGAAGGTGCTGTTCGCAAATCCCTTCGTGCAATGAAAGAAATGCGTATTCGTGGTGTAAAAACAAACATTCCATTCTTAATCAATGTACTGAATCACGAAGTATTCAAAAGCGGTAAATGTTATACTACATTCATTGAGGATACCCCTGAACTGTTCAATCTTGAAATGAGTCAGGACCGTGCAACCAAGAATGTAGAATTCATTGGTAATCGTATTGTTAACACAAACGATGGCAAAAAACCGCATTATGATAATCGTGTTCTTCCTATCTATGATGCTTCTAAACCAATCTCAGGTGCTCGTGATGAGTTCTTAAAGTTAGGCGCAGAGGCGTTTACACAAAAGATTTTAAAAGAAGACAAACTCTATGTAACCGATACAACGATGCGTGACGCACAGCAATCACTGATGGCTACACGTATGAGAAGCAAGGATTTATGTGGCGCTGCTTATGCTACCAATGCTTTTATGCAGAATGCATTTTCTGTTGAAGCTTGGGGAGGTGCAACATTTGATACTGCATATCGTTTCCTTAAAGAATCACCTTGGAAGAGACTTGATCTTCTTCGTGAACGTATGCCAAATACATTGATTCAGATGTTACTTCGTGCATCAAATGCAGTTGGTTACAGTAACTATCCGGATAATGTGGTACAAGAATTTATTAAACTTGCTGCCAACCATGGTATTGACGTCTTCCGTATCTTCGATTCTCTCAACTGGGTTGAGAACATGAAGATGCCTATCGAAGAAGCATTAAAGACCGGCAAGATTGTAGAAGGTACCATCTGCTATACAGGAGATATTACAAGTCCTGATGAAACCAAATATACTCTTGATTACTATGTGAAGAAAGCAGTTGAACTTGAGTCATTAGGTTGTCATACTCTTGCTATCAAAGATATGGCCGGTCTGCTTAAACCGTATGCCGCTAAAGAATTAATTGGAGCACTGAAGAAAGAACTTCATATTCCTCTTCACCTTCATACACATGACTCTACAGGTGCAGGCGTTGCCACTGTTCTTTCAGCAGCTGAAGCCGGTGTTGATATTGCCGATCTTGCAATTGAGTCAATGAGTACTCTTACCTCACAGCCTTCTATGAATGCTGTCGTTGAAGCGCTCAAAGGAACCAAGAGAGATACTGGTCTTAACTTTGACGACTTAAGCGAACTTAGCCGCTACTATGGTCGCGTTCGTAAAGTTTATCAAAGTTTTGAAGCTGATATCAACTCTCCTAACGCCGACATCTATAAATATGAAATTCCTGGCGGACAGTATTCAAACCTTTCTGCTCAGGCAAAATCCATGGGTGCCACTGAAAAAGATTTCGAAAAAATCAAAGCGCTTTACAAAGATGCAAATGAATTGCTCGGAAATATTGTTAAGGTTACACCTACTTCCAAAGCAGTTGGTGATCTTGCAATCTTTATGTATAATAACAACTTAACAAAAGAAAACATCTTAACCGATGGTGCAGCTCTTGCTTATCCTGACTCTGTAGTTTCTTACTTCCAGGGTATGATGGGACAACCAGATGGTGGATTCCCTAAGGATCTTCAAAAGATTGTATTAAAGGATATCAAGCCACTTACGGAAAGACCTGGTAAATTATTACCTCCTGCTGACTTTGATGCTATCAGAAAGCATCTTGCAAGCATCTCTATCTTTGATGAACTGGATCGCTCATCACAGGAGATTATGGAAATCAGTTATGCTCTGTATCCAAAGGTTTATGATGAATATCAGGAACATTATCAAGCTTATAATGACGTTAGCCGTCTTGAGTCACATGTATACTTCTTTGGTCTTGCTAAGGGCGAAGAAACAACACTTAACATTGGCGATGGTAAGCTATTAATTATTAAATTCATAGAGATGGGTGACCCTGATGATGAAGGTTACAGAACTCTTGAGTTTGAAGTCAATGGATGCATGCGTCAGGTAAGAATTCTTGATGAAAAACTTGAAGTAAAATCAGACAGCCATCTTAAAGCTGATAAGAACAACCCGGCACACCTTGGTTCTTCTATCCCTGGTACTGTTGGAAAAGTTCTTGTTAAGGAAGGCGATGAAATCACCGTCAACATGCCTCTTATGACTGTAGAAGCCATGAAGATGGAAACAACTGTTGTTGCAACAGTTAACGGAAAGGTTGATAAGATTTACGTCGAAGCAGGCGATAGCGTACATCAGGAAGATCTGCTTATTTCTTTCATAATTGATGAAGACGCTGAATAAACAGCTATAAATAAATGCCATCATCGGTTAATCCGATGATGGCATTTTTATATGTTTCTGATATGCTTTCCATCTTTTCTTTTTATCATTAAGACTCACTCTCGACTCTTGGTTCTTCATCCACTTCTTCTCCATGCCAAGCCGTCTCAAAATCCACCTTAAATACATTGACATTATCATCAATATCACCGGCCAAATGAACGAGATCTTCCGTTGCAATATTACAATCATTAACAATATCCCCTAATTCAACCATTGATGCTGCTGTCTCTTCCGTTGTCGCTGCATTAGACTCCGCTATCGCAGTAAGTCCATCCAAGCTTATCAAAACAATTTCCTTTGATTCATTAATATGATTAATCTGTACAGATATGCTGTCTATCTCTTCTGCCACCTTGGAAATCTCATCTCCAAGCATACCAAAAGTAACTCTTGTCTCGTTAAATTTCTCATTTTGGCTACCAATCTCACCGCGGACTGATTCCATAGTTCTTACCGATACATTGGCCTTTCCAATGAGTTCTTCTACAATCTCACTGATTTTGGAAGCGGATTCCGCTGACTGCTCTGCAAGATTTCTAACCTCATCCGCAACAACAGCAAACCCTTTTCCTTGCTCACCTGCTCTCGCCGCCTCAATAGATGCATTAAGTGAAAGTAGATTCGTCTGAGACGCAAGATTCGTAATCAAATCTACAACGTTTCGAATCTCTTCCGCTGACTTATTTGTTGCGCTTGTTTGTTCATATACTGCATCTATAGATTCTTCTGTACGAGCATTAATCCTAGATAACTCATCAAGAATTTCATTCATCTTTTCATTTTGTGATCGCATCTGTTCAGTGCTGTTCACCAATTCTTGCAACGATCCGGATGCCTCGTCAATAGCGCCTCCCATTTCTCCAATTTTCGTACTGATTTTCTCTGTCTCGCCAGCCTGACTAGTTGCTGCATTTGCAATCTCACTTACCGCCTGATTAACCGTTCCAATTTGAGCATCGATTTTTGCAAAATTCCCTTTAAACTGATTCGTAAACGCATTCATAGTCTCAGTAGAATCATGAATTGTTGATACAGAATGACCAAATTTCCCAATCAAATGATGAATTGAGCGCGCAATCATTCCCACTTCATCTACTCGTTCTGTCATGTTTTCTGATAGTTCATATTTCAATTCACCATCTGCTATCTTATCCAAGTTACGAACGGTCCGTCCAATTGCCTTTACCACTTTACGCGAAAGCAGAATCACAATAATGCTAGAAATTACGATAAGCACCACAAGCGCCAACATTGTCATCACAATATAACTTTTATACAATCCCATAACAGTTGCATGAGAAATAGAGCCACGAAGCATAATGGTCTGCGCTGAATCTTCAGAATCTGTTTCTTCTGTCGATTCTGTATCACTCTCCTGATCGCCACCTACAGTGCAATAATAGATGTAACATTCTTCTCCGGATGTTGTATCATCCGCAACAAAGACAGCGCCCTCACTATCTATTGTCTCTTGCACATCTTGTGAGATTTCAAAAGTAACATCTGCTGTCGTGATAAGCGGCTCCCCATTCATCAGCAATGCATAATCCACACCACCGGTTTTCTCCTTAGCCGCCGTCATGATATCTAAAAAATTACTATCTTTGCCACTGTCATCATCTGAATTACTCTGTGATTGTGATGAAAGAATTTGATCCATTAAATAAATATTCGAAGTAAGCATATTCTCTGCCAAATTCTCCGTTACAACTCCAGATACAAAGGAAACTGCAAATACCGATACCACAAGGGTTACAATTAGTGGAATCAATGCCATACATAACATCTTTCCGCTTAATCCAAATCCTCTTTTTTTCATCATCATCCTCCTTTTTTTTAAATATTGTATACTCTTGTGAGTATAACATTCACAAAAAAATTATAAAAGGAAATAATCTTTGTAAAATGTCTATAAATCTTCGATATCCTTCATATTTTAATTTCTTAATCTTCTATTTTCTATCCCCTATATGCCTCATCTGCATTTCATTTCTATAAACTATCACTTACAAAAAAACAGATTGAACGATTTTCCAATAATCATTCAATCTGTTTTATATAATATACGAGTCAAGACTCGCTTAGTGATGGAACAGACGAATACCTGTAAAGCTCATAGTCATTCCATATTTGTCACAGGTCTCAATCACGTTGTCATCTCGAATAGATCCGCCAGGCTGTGCCACATATTTGACACCGCTCTTATGCGCACGTTCAATATTATCTCCAAACGGGAAGAAAGCATCTGAACCAAGTGCTACATCTTCCATCTTATCTAGCCATGCTCTCTTTTCCTCAGCTGTAAATACTTCTGGTTTAACCTTAAAGCGTTTCTGCCACTCACCTTCACGGAGCACGTCCATGTATTCTTCGCCCATATAAACATCAATTGTATTGTCTCTATCAGCTCTTCCAAGGCCATCTACAAACTGAAGCCCCATAACCTGAGGAGATTGACGCAGCCACCAATTATCAGCCTTAGAGCCTGCCAAACGTGTACAATGAATACGGCTTTGCTGTCCTGCTCCAATTCCGATTGCCTGTCCACCCTTTGCATAGCATACAGAATTAGACTGTGTATATTTCAAAGTGATTAAGGCAATCAAAAGATCAATCTGCGCTTGCTGTGGAATGTCTTTATTTTTTGTCACAATTTCCTTTTGAAGCATTGCCTTATCAATAGTAAGGTTATTTCGTCCCTGTTCAAATGTAATTCCAAAGACCTCTTTATGTTCTTTTTCTGCCGGTACATAATCCGGATCCACTTCGATTACATTATAATTTCCCTTTTTCTTACCCTTCAAGATTTCAAGAGCTTCCGGCTCATATCCAGGTGCAATCACACCATCAGAAACCTCTCTTTTAATAATCTTGGCTGTTGGCACATCACAGACATCAGAAAGCGAAATAAAATCTCCAAAAGACGACATTCTATCTGCGCCTCTGGCTCTTGCATAAGCATTTGCCAATGGTGAAAATTCCATATCCATATCTGCCACCCAATAAATCTGCTTTTCTGTGTCAGTCATTGGAAGTCCTACAGCAGCACCTGCCGGTGATACATGCTTGAAAGAAGTTGCGGCAGGAAGTCCCGTTGCCTCTTTTAATTCTTTTACAAGCTGCCAACCATTAAATGCATCCAGAAAATTGATATATCCCGGTTTACCATTTAATACCTTAATTGGCAATTCTCCATTTTCCACATAGATTCTAGATGGTTTCTGGTTTGGATTACATCCATACTTAAGCTCTAGTTCCTTCATGATTTCCTCCTATATTAATTGTGTTTATTTACAATACGAGTCTCATATTTACCAGACTCGATATCAATAAAACGTACAAATAATGATACTTTGTTATCTGCATTCAGCGAATTCCATATCATATCTGTGTACGTATCGATATCATCAACGGTTTCGACAAGTTCCGGCTCACCTTCAAAACTTGGCAGCGGATTTCCATCTGACACATAAGTATGAATAAAGCGGCCAATTCCTGCCTTTGGATTATCATAAGAAAATGTATAGCGATTACAGCAGGCGTCATCGCCTCCGTCACTCTTTAAGATAGACATTGTAATTGCATAGTTTCCATTTTCAATCTCCATAAGACCCGAAATACGAGGAGTGTAATTAGGACCATCCGGTTCAAATTCACGGGTACGAAGAGACTGCTCAAATGTCTTTCCTTCTTTCATAAGATCATAAATGGTATCTGTCTGATCACCATTCGTTACAATGGTCTGATTTCCCAACACGCGAACCGGCGCATAGATAATAAGTGACGGGTCTTCCAATTTAGAAGGGTCATATGCCTGTGTACGAATACCTTCACCATCTTCCACAAATACGCGGTTACGACTATTTTCACTTCTTCCCATAATGAAATAGGCAGCTACCGCTTTTGTTCCGTCCGGAGTCTTACCAAGAACAATTCCTCTTCCCGGATAAGCATTTTCTTTTAAACGTGTTTCAATTGAAATCTGCTGCATTGCAGTCTCCTCCTTTGTATATCCTAATCTAATTAGTTCTTAAAGCTATGAACCGGTGCAGGAATACGACCCTGGCGATTCACAAATGCATCGCATGAATACTGATTTACCGGCATGATTGGTGCATAACCAAGTAAACCACCAAATTCTACGATTTCCCCTACGCCCTTTCCGATGACCGGAATCAGACGTACGGCTGTTGTCTTTTGATTTATCATTCCAATTGCCATCTCATCTGCAATAATACCGGAAATCGTAGTTGGCTTCGTATCTCCCGGAATTGCAATCATATCAAGTCCTACAGAGCAAACACAGGTCATCGCTTCTAATTTTTCGATGGTCAATGCATTCGCCTGAACAGCATCAATCATTCCCTGATCTTCACTAACCGGAATAAATGCACCGCTAAGACCACCAACATAAGAAGATGCCATAATACCACCCTTTTTCACCTGGTCATTTAACATTGCAAGTGCTGCTGTCGTTCCCGGTGCGCCGGCATATTCAAGACCAATCTCTTCTAAGATACCAGCTACGCTGTCTCCAATTGCAGGAGTTGGAGCAAGCGAAAGATCGATAATACCAAATGGTACACCTAACTTTTGAGACGCCTCTTTTGCCACAAGCTGACCAACTCTTGTAATCTTAAATGCTGTCTTTTTGATTGTTTCGCAAAGCACTTCAAAGCTCTCTCCTCGAACTTTCTCAAGTGCTCTTTTTACAACACCCGGTCCACTGACTCCGACATTAATAATCGCATCAGCTTCCGTCACACCATGAAATGCACCTGCCATAAATGGATTGTCATCCGGCGCATTACAAAATACTACTAACTTGGCACAACCAAGGGAATCATTTTCTTTTGTATATTCAGCTGTTTCATGAATGATTTCACCCATCAAACGAACCGCATCCATGTTAATTCCTGTCCTGGTTGATCCCAAATTAATTGAACTACAGATTAAATCCGTTTCTTTCATTGCTTTTGGAATAGAACGAATAAGGAGTTCGTCTGCCTTTGTCATGCCTTTGGAAACCAATGCGGAATATCCACCTATAAAATTAACACCAACCTTCTTTGCTGCCGCATCAATCGACTTTGCGATTTCAACAAAATCATCAGAAGTCTTACATGCAGCACCACCAATTAACGCAATCGGTGTCAATGAGATTCTCTTATTTACAATTGGAATCTGATACTTTCCTTCAATTTCTTTTCCAACTTTTACAAGATCCTTTGCAACAGTTGTTATCTTGTTATAGACATTTTCTTTTACTTTCTCAAGATCGGAATCGATACAGTCTAAAAGGCTGATTCCCAATGTAATCGTACGTACATCAAGGTTCTCCTGCTCGATCATCTCATTTGTTTCTGTTACTTCATATAAATTAACCATCTTAATTCTCCAAATTAGATTCTATGCATTTTATTAAAGATTTCTTCACGCTGGCACTTCACTTTAACACCAATTTCATCACCAATCTGTTCTAATTCATTGGCGCATGTGGAAAACTCTTTCTCTGTCCCTGACATATCCACAATCATCATCATGTTAAAATAGCCTTGAACAATTGTCTGGGAAATATCCAGAATATTAATGCGATTATTTGCAAGGTAATTACATACCTTCGCAATAATACCAACTGTATCTTTTCCAACAACTGTAATAATTGTCTTTCCGCTAATTGTTTCCATCTTGAATCTCCTTCATTTTAATTACTCATACAAGTTTCTTTTCATGCTACTTTATCATGCCAAAAAAATCTGACAATTTCAAGGTACGAATTAACCGAATCTTTATCCGTTTCGATAGGATTTTATCCATATTACACAAAAAGTTGCGTTGATAGCTGAGATCTTGGTGCAACATGAATCGGAAAGTCATCCGCTTTATATTTATTATCACCTGCCGCAATTTCAAGGCGAACCGTTTCAAAAGCAAGCTCAGGGTAATTATTTTCATGACTTAGATGTCCAAGCATGACTGCTTTCGTATCATCATGAAGCAGCTCGCTCAAAAGCTGACCTGTCATCTCATTGGACAAATGCCCGCGTTCTCCAAGTATTCGCTGCTTTAAATAATAAGGATAACGTCCCACCTGCAACATGCGAATATCATGATTTGCCTCAACAAACAACAAATCCATCTTCTGCAATTTGGAAATAAGATACGAATCATATACTCCAAGATCGGTTACTACTGCGCCCGATTTTGCACCTTGCCGAAACACATAACACACAGGATCTGCAGCATCATGCGAAATATGATAAGGCTGAACCTTCAAATCTCCTATCACAAAATCTTCATCCGGCCGAATTACTCGAAACAGCTGCATATCGACCTTTCCAACCTTTCCACCGGCCATAATCGCATCAATCGTTCCCTGTGTCGCATAAATCGGATATCCATATCGTCTTGCCATCACTCCAAGACCCGCAATATGATCCACATGTTCATGCGTCACCAAAAGTCCTTGTATCTCATCCGCTTTAATTCCTATTTCCTGCAAACCATGTTCTATTTTTTTCCCACTTATGCCCGCATCAACAAGCAAATGCGTGTTGTCAGTCCCCATATAAATACAGTTCCCACTACTTCCGCTTGCTATACTACAAAGCTGCATATGATAACTCCATCTTCTTTCTTATTCTTTCCAAAAAATCTCAATATTATCTCCGGAATTTAAGGTCTGCGTATATAACGCATCTTCTCCGTTTATTTTGGTCACAATTGCTCTTCCCTTAGAATCTGCAAGATTAAAATCAATATAATCAAACACATCAACAAATACATAGTGTTCTTTTCCTTCTAGACGGATCTGTTCTCCGTTTACATTGACAGACAAGACCATTGTAATCGGACCTTTATCTTCTTGCGGCTCCTTTTTTTCTTCTAATTTCGGTCTAAACTCATTTTCATACTCATCTTCTTGTTCTTGCAGATGTTTGCTTTCCTTTGTACTTTCAACTTGTTCAAGATCTTCGCGTTCTTCTTTATCGGCCTCATTTACAACATCTTCCTCGGGCGTTCTGAAATTCAATGTCGTCCATTCTACACTAAAGTTCTCATAAACCAACGCATTAAGATCTTCCACACGATTATTCACAATAATTTCAGCATCCGGATCTAACTCTACATCCATAAACTCCGCAATCTGCTCTACCGTATAATAACTTCTCATTACTATAATATCGTTTTCTTTGATCTGATAAAACGGCGGTTCTAACACTCCGTTTACTTCTGCAAATCTTGGACAGGTAACCGCTTTTCCATTTACTTCAAATGTGATCTTGGAATTTTCATATTCCGGAAGCTGTTCTAATGTATATTCTGCAGCCGCTCCGGTTGTGGACGGTTCAATCACAATATCGGAATTAGCTTCAAGTGGTGTATTGATATTTACAACCTTATCATTCACCTTAACAATTGCAGATTCACCTGGTGTTCCTCGTACAATTCTGCTCTTTCCGTTAACCGTAAAGGAGATTTCTTTTCCTCTTCTCGGGAATAAGTATTCGTTCGGGAATCCGGCTTGCATAGCTGCATCCACAATCGTTAACTTGTCGTTATCATAAAGCTTAATCCGTTCTCCATTAAAACGAACAAAAATAAAATTATTCTTTTGATCATAATAATTGAGACATATTCCGATTGGTGTTACCAAAAGAGGATCCTTTACAATATCCTCCTGTGCAAACTTAACTGCTTGTAACACTTCTTCTCCTCGAAGAGCAACACGTTCCGGCGCAATATCTAAAAGTTTTGCAAGATTTTCTGTAAATCCATGAATCTTACCACCGCCTCCAACGACAAAAGTTGCCGCAACAGACTTATCTCCATTTAATTCTTTAATCTTTGCCGCTACTTCTGTTGTAATCTTTTCTACAGTCGGAGCAACCAAATCCCACACTTCTTGGGCTGAAATTGTATGCGAAATATTCATGATATCCGTATATTCAATCTCATCTTGTACTTCGCAGCTAAGTTTAATCTGCTCAGCGGTTTTAAAATCAACGAGATAATTTTGCACAATAACTTCTGTGATTTCATCTCCCGCATGCGGTATCATTCCGTATGCAATAATACTTCCATCTCTTGTAACCGAAATATCCGAAGTTCCGGCTCCAACGTCAACTAAGGCGATATTCAACATTCTAAAATTCTCAGGAATCGCCACATTAATTGCAGCAATTGGCTCGAGTGTCATATTGGCAACTTTTAAATCTGCGATTCCAACAGATGTATAAAGTCCATCCACAACATCTTCCGGCAAAAATGTAACAATGATATCTGCCGAAATCATCTCTGCCTTATGGCTTTCAAGATTCGACATAACATCTCCGTCAAGATAATATTTCACAACAGAATAACCGACACAATAAAAATGATATTTTGTATCATTATTTTCTTTTAGAATATTTTGTGCTTTTTCAATTCCCAAAAGTTCCAATGTATGAATATCTTCTCCGGTTACAATCTTTTCTTCTGGAAATTCATATTCGATATTTGTTGTTACCGTCTTAAGAACACGTCCAGCAGCTGCAATACATACTTCCTGAAGCGTCTCTCCAATCTGCTGTTCTAGAGACTCTTTCACTGCTTGAACCGTATGACCCACACGCCCGATATCATGAATCTGTCCATCCAACATTGCACGCGTTTCATGTTGCAACGAATATTGTGCCGCTACAAAAAACTCGTCATTTTCTTTGTATCCAACCGTACCTACTACATTTCTGGTACCGATATCAAGTCCAAATACATATTTATTTTCCACTTTATCCTCGGCCATAACCTGCTCCTTTTCCGTCGTTATAGTCTCACTTTCAGATAGTTCTAACGTTTCCCCTGCAAGATATTTAGATACCTGAAGCTTCATTTTATCAAAATGCTTATCATTATCAATTACCCGGTCACAGATATCACGATATTCCTGTTCTGATATCTGCGTCGCAAAGATTTCTGAAATCTTCTCATCCGAATAACCTCTTTGTTCCTTTAACCTCTGTCTTCTCGTCTCTTCACTGGCGTATACATACCAGACTTCATCAGCAAATGTGCGAAATTGCGCTTCCTTCACAAGTGCCGCTTCTACAATCAGATATTTTACGATTTCCTTCTCCCGCTCTTGTTCAATTGTATCCAAGATAAACTTTCTCACCGCAGGATGTACAATCTCATTAATTTGGCGAAGCTTCTCATCATTCGTAAAGATAACTTGTGCAAGCCATTTTCTATCGATTGTACCATCTTCAAAGAATAAATTCGGATCATCAAATACTTCTTTGATTGTGTTATAACATGCCTGTCCCGGCTCCATGAGCGTATGTGCAATTTCATCCGCAAGCAGCGCTTTTGCCGCATAATTTTCTTCTATAAACCCCAAAACAGCGGATTTACCTGCTCCTACGCCGCCTGTGATACCTATAACTTTCATTTACTATCCTACTTCCTACTTTGCTTCATACCAATTATTTCCACTGTGCATATCAATCTCTAGTTTTACGGAAAGTTCCGCAGCATGTTCCATCTCTTCTGACAGAATCTGCTTTACTTGTTCTAGTTCTTCTTGTTTGGCTTCTATCAACAATTCATCATGCACCTGCAACAACAATCTAGATTGCAGCTTTTCTTTCTTTAACCTTTGATCTACACGAATCATGGCAATCTTAATTATGTCCGCTGCGGTTCCTTGAATCGGCGAATTCATAGCGATGCGTTCTCCAAACTGTCGCTGCATGTAATTGCCGGATGAAAGCTCCGGTACCGGACGTTTTCGTCCATACATCGTAATAGCCATCCGTGTATTCACTGCATCTTCAACAAGACCATCTAAAAACGTCTTAATCTTAGGATATGTTTCAAAATACTGCTTGATATACTCTTGTGCTTCCTGTCTTGTTATGGACAGATCCTGGCTAAGTCCGAAAGAACTGATTCCATATACAATTCCAAAATTCACAGCCTTTGCATTTCTTCTGATTTGCGGTGTCACTTCTTCCATCGGAATATGAAACACCTTAGATGCCGTTGCCGTATGAATATCTTGCGCACTCTTATACGCCTCTATCAAATTCTCATCACCAGACATATGTGCCAAAACACGAAGTTCAATCTGCGAATAATCAGCATCAACAAATACATATCCATCTTCCGGAACAAAGACTTTTCGAATTAATCGTCCAAGCTCGATTCGTACCGGAATATTTTGCAGATTCGGTTCCGTCGAAGACAAGCGCCCGGTTGCTGTCACCGTCTGCTGAAATGTTGTATGAATTCGCCCATCTGATGCAATACAGGTTGCCAAACCATCTGCATAAGTGGACTTTAATTTGGTCAATTGTCTGTAATCTAAGACTTTAGAAACCACAGGATAATCTTTTGCAAGTTTTTCAAGCACATCAGCTGCCGTTGAATAACCGGTTTTGGTCTTTTTTGCATTCGGAAGCTGCATTTTTTCAAATAAAATAACGCCAAGCTGTTTTGGTGAATTGATATTAAATTCTTCTCCTGCTATAGCATAAATTTCCTTTTCCAAGACAGCAATTTTTTCCGACAATTGCTGTGAGTATGCTTTTAATTCTTCTGCTTTTACCTTGATTCCCCACTTTTCCATTGAGGCCAAAGTAAATACCAGCGGCATCTCCATCTCTTCAAAGAGCTTTTGCATCTTTTCTTTTTTTAATTTTTCCTCATATACCGAAACACAGGCATACGTTGTATATAACAAATTGCCAAGATAAGTCATATAGTGCCCGGTGTCTTCCTTTAGCGCCTTCGCGTCTGACGTCTTACCCAGTGTCTCATTCTTTGTCGGAAGCATTCCAAGCCCTGTCTGCGAAGCAATATCTTCGTATGGATAAGATTTTTTTAGTGGATTACACAAATACTCTGCAATCTCAGGGTCAAAATATTTCGGCTGATAACGAAGTTGCATCATTTTCACAGCTTCTTTTAAATGAAACGCGCTCACTTTTGCTGCAGATGCAATTACTTGTTTTAACTGATTTAGCAATTCTAAAGCATCCGCTCTTGCATCATCATCAAAAAACGACATCTGACCGACTTCTTGTGCCTGCAAAAAAAACATCTGGTCTTTTGCATAGGCAATTGCCACTCCAAGAACCTGCTGTTCTTCCTGCACAATATAAAAAGCAAGCAAATCGTCTTTCGTCGCTTCCTTTGCTTTTGCTAAAATAGCCGCAGCCTCATCTTTATTTTGAATCAATACACATTCATGCTTAGTAACCACTTTGGCAGAATCGTCAAATCGATTAAGCAGATTCTTAAATTCCAAACGCTGAAACAAAGCATACGCTTCCTGCGTATAAAGTTCTCCCAGCTTTGCCTCCTTTAAATCGTATGAAATATCAGCTCTCGTTCGTATCGTAGCCAGATCTTTGCTTAAAACTGCCTGCTGCCAGAACTCTTTTAGGTTCTTGCTTGCTCTTGGTGGTTTTAATTCCTCCACATGTTCATAAGCATTCTCAATGCTTCCATATTGCACAATCAGATTCGTCGCTGTCTTTTCCCCAATTCCCGGAACCCCCGGAATATTATCAGCTGTATCTCCCTGCAACGCTTTCACATCAATAAATTCCTTTGGCGAAACTTGATACCGAGCCACAACATCCTTTGCATAATAGTTTTCAATCTCAGTACCTGTCATCTTCGTCTTAGGTATCCGAATCTGAATATGCTCATCCGCAAGCTGTAACAGATCTCTATCTCCTGAAATCACAGAAACTTCAAGGCCTTCTTCCTGAGCGGTAGTTGCAATCGTTCCCAAAATGTCATCCGCTTCATACCCTTCTTTTTCCATGATTTTAATTCCCATTGCTTCTAAAACCTGTTTGATTAGGGGCACCTGCTGTCTTAGTTCCTCTGCCATCGGCTTTCGGGTTCCTTTATATGCATCATACATCTTATGCCGAAATGTAGGTGCATGTACATCAAAAGCAACCGTCAAATATTCCGGCTGCTCTTCTTCTAATACTTTAAATAAAATATTTAAAAATCCATAGACTGCGTTCGTATGCAGACCCTCGGCATTCGTAAGATCCGGAAGTCCAAAAAACGCTCTGTTTAAAATACTATGTCCATCTATTAAAACTATTTTCTTTCTCATTGTATTATCTCCAGTTAAGACTCGCTTACACACATATGTATTTTACAATACTTTGGAATACATGAAAAGTTTTTTTACAAATAGAAAAACGGCTTATTTGTAATTAAAAATAAGCCATTTTCCTTTTAGATTTCACGCGTCGCCTTTTTCAGCCACTGCTTTTCTTCAGGACTTAAATGTGGTGAAATGATTCGATATACCAAATCATGATATTGATTTAACCATGCAATCTCCTTCTTGCTCATAAGTGTTTTATCAACTCCGTCCAAATCAAATGGACAATACGTAATGACTTCAAATTCCATAAACTGCCCATTCTCATTTTTGATACCTTCTCGGCATATTAATTCATTTTCCAAACGAATTCCATATTCTCCTTCCAGATAAACTCCCGGTTCATCTGTTGTAATCATTCCCTCTTCCAAAACAGCATCTAAAGCAGCTTCATCTATAACACGCCAACGAAAGCTGTTTGGTCCTTCATGCACATTTAGAATATGACCAACGCCATGTCCGGTTCCGCATTTATAATCCATACCGATTTCCCAAAAAGGTTCTCTAGCAAGAATATCCAGATTCGAACCACGTGTTCCCTTTAAAAATTTTGCATTTGCCAATGCCAGATTGCTCTTCAGAGTAATTGTATAATGCTCCTTTTGCTTTTTAGTCAGCTCCCCAAAACAAAACGTTCTTGTAATATCTGTTGTTCCTTCCAGATAATGTCCGCCCGAATCCACAAGAAAGAAACCGTCCCCTAACTTCACATCACTTTCTTTCGTTGCTGCATAATGCATCATTGCTCCATGTTCTCCGTATGCCGCAATCGTATCAAAACTAAGATCCAAAAAGCCTTCCTGCTTTTTTCGTAGTTCTTCTAGCACCTGTGTCGTGCTAAGTTCCGTCATATGTTCTTTTCCGTATCCGGTCTTTAGATAGTACATAAACCGCGTCATGGCTACACCATCTTTGACATGTGCCAATACCGTATTACGTAGTTCTGTTTCATTCTTGATGCATTTCATCATTTCTGTCGGATTAGGCCGATTTATAATCTCATTTCCTTGAAGGAGCTCTCCCATCCGATAATTAATGATAGACTTTTGAGCCAGTACCCTTCGATCCATAAATTGAGCCAAATCATCATACACGCTCTCATAAGGCTTTCGATTCACCCCGATTTGCTCCAGATAAATGGCCACTTTATCATCGATATTTTCAGGATTTATATATAAAACACATTGATCAAGGTACACAATCAAAAAAGACATCACTACCGGTACATGTTCAATATCCGCCCCTCTAAGATTTAACAGCCAGGCAATGTCATATAAGGATGTCAACAGATGAACATTGGCATGTTCTTCTTTCATCTTCTTGCGAAGACGTTCAATTTTATCTAAAGCTGTCTCCCCGGCATATGACTCCTCTAAGATCCACACCTTGCCGGAGGGAAGCTGCGGTCTGTCATTCCAAATCAAATCTACCAAATCTTCCGCCGTATAGATGCTGCCATGCTTTTGCCCGGTCAATTTTAGATAGGTCTCTCCTAATTTGGCACTAACCACCCGGCCGTCAAATCCAAGGATATCTCCCTCTTTAAGATGTTCGGTCAAAAATTCCGAAATTGTCGGCACGCCCTCTACTCCAATGCGCATGAGCTCTATGTCGCTTTCCTCAAGCTGCCTCTTCGCCTGTACAAAATATCTTCCATCTGTCCACAGATAAGCTTTTTCTATACCAACAAGCAAGGTTCCTGCCGAACCGGTAAATCCGCTCATATAGCTGCGTTCTTTAAAATGTTCCCCAACATATTCCGATTGATGAAAGTCCGAGGTTGGAATCAAATAATAAGAAATATTCCTCCCTCTCATTAATGTTCTTAATTGTTCTAATCGTTTGGTTATAGTATTCATAACATTTCTTACTCAGCAAGATAATCTATATAGTCTGACTCATCTGCAAACAGCATATAATCTCCATTTACATAACCCATGTATCCTGCTTCAACTGTATATCCTTTCATGACCATCGCTCCTTACCTTTACCAAGAATCTTACTTTCTTATCTAAAGTAAGGATACGTGATTTTAAGTCCCATATTTAGGGCTAAATATCTCCAAGAACTTCCCCTGCAAAATAAAGTGAGCCGATAAGAACCCATTTTTCATCCACTTTTTGCATTCCGATCGCTTCTTCTAGAGATGATACTGCAATGGCATCTATTCCTTCTTCACGTATTTCAGCTGCCAGTTCCTCCGCTTTTTTAGCTCTTTCTTCCATCAACGTAATTGTGACAAAACGATCTGCTATCGGTGCTAAAATACGTACCATTTCCATATAATCCTTATCCCCCATAACCCCCATCACAAAGGTAAAACGTTCACGGCGCATCCATTTTGTTAATGTTTCTGAAAGTGCTCTAACCCCATCAGGATTGTGCGCTCCATCCAGCAACAAATAAGGATATCTTGAAATTATCTGCATTCTTCCCGGCCAAACCACTTCTCTTAATCCTTGCCGAACTGCGTCTTCGTCGATACAAAATCCTTCATCTTGCAGACAATGAATCGTCTCTAAAACAGTATATGCATTTTCCACTTGATAAAATCCATATAGAGCTAATTCAAATCTTTTACCTGCATAAATAAATTCCTGCATATTTGAATTATTTAATCCAAGACTCTCTACTTCAAGATCTTGGGAGCTATACATTCGACATTGTTTCTGTTTCGTCTGCTGCAAAAGTACCTGATAAACTTCCTCCTTTTGCATTCCGATCACCACAGGTCGTCCGGGTTTTATAATACCGGCTTTTTCTTTTGCAATATCAGTCAAATTATCACCAAGAATTTTCATATGATCTAAGCCAATTCTCGTAATAACACTACACAATGGATACTTCACTACATTAGTCGAATCCAATCTACCGCCAAGCCCTGTCTCAAGAACAATTATGTCACAATTTTGTTCAATAAAATACTGCATGGCGATTAAAAAAGAATAGTCAAAAAAAGTTAGCGTCACACCAAAATCACCATGCAGCAGCTTCTCGCCAATTCTAAGCGTATCGTCATTTGAAATCGATTGTCCATTAACCGCGATACGTTCTGTAAATTCAATCAGATGCGGAGAGGTGAATCTTCCCACCCGATATCCTGCACTAATTAAAATCTGTGTAAGCATTGCCGCAACCGATCCTTTTCCGTTCGTTCCGGCAATATGAATAATCTTCAAATTGTCCAGGCAAATTCCAAGTTTATCAAGCACTATACCACTTACTTCCACCCCCGGCATCCGGTCAAATCTTCTTGCTTTTTCAATTGTTTTAATCAATTCTTCATATGTCATAATCATTCACTATCCATCTTGTTATTTAATTCGCATTGCCACACCCATTATAACGCGATAAACAGCAGTTGCCCGCATCGCCCATCGGCATCCGATCCGGCCACACACTTCCCGATATTCACGTTCAAATGCATCCATCGGAATAATCCCACTCCCCATTTCTTCCAAGGTAATCACAGAATCCGGATGTGTATTCATAAAAACATCCGCTTCTAGATACGGGTCTTTTCCTTCCTTCATCCATTCCAAAATCACATCCTGCATATTCAGATAGATCTGCGATGTATCCGGACACATTTTTCGTGCTAATGCTTCCTTTCCCTGAAAGGCTCCACCTACAATCAAAATCATGTTTCTTCTCCTAGTATACCACTAGCTGCACAATTGTAACAGCCACCGCCATAAACAGTTCGCACAACTGCAAGAAAAAACCCTGTGTATCTCCTGTAATTCCACCAAAGATTTTTTGCGTCATTATCCGGTAAATTCCTAAAAACAAGGCCGCTACAATTGCCGCTGTCATCCCCAATGCAAGATCCATCTCTACCATTCCTACACAAAGGAGCAAACTTTCTATTACCAAAACAATCTTTACTTTCTTTTTCGCCAATCTGTCTGCAAAAAGATATACCAATCCGCTCCCTTTCGCCAAAGGAAATGAAGCAACCCCAAATCCAGACAATGCCCGGCTAAGGATAAATCCAAGTCCCAATACATAGATTGCTTGCACATTCACCTGGGTTAAGACTCCAAAATAAGCCAAAAAATAAACACAGCAAACAATGATTGCAAACGCGCCCGCGTGCGTGTCTTTCATAATCTCCAGACGTTTTTCCTGCGTCTGATAACTACTAATTGCATCTGCCGTATCCAAAAGTCCATCTAGATGAATCCCTCCTGTAATCAAAACCGGAATCAACACCAATCCAACTGAACGCAAGATGTCACCTGCCTCAAGCATGAAAGAAATATCAAACCAAATCCACTCTAGCAACCCAATCACAGCTCCAACAAGCGGAAAAAAGCACATGGTATATCTCATATTTTCTTCTGTCCATTCCATCTTTGGAACAGGTATTTTAGAATACATTGATAACGCGATTATCATACTTTTAAACACATTCATTTTACTTTCAATCCAATCCCAAACACAACTTCATAAATCCTGTCGGCCTTCTTCGCCATCCGACAATTAACATCTGCAAGTACCTTCCTATAATCCATCGTCATCTTATTATATACGATTCCATCTGAAAACACATCATTTGTCACAACCACAAGTTGTTTTGTTTTTTGTTGTAACTTCTCCATACTCGTTAAGATATACTCCGTAGTGTTTTCGTGCTCTGCTTCGCCAAACATCTCATTTGCAACAAGATTGGACAGGCATTCTACAAGTGCAACATCTACCGTTTCCTGCAACGCATTATGAATATCTACATATTGTTCAATTGTGACAAATCCTTTTCCTGCCCGCATTGTTTTGTGACGTGCAATTCGCTGTTTTGCCTCTTCTCCATATGGCTGCATTGTTGCTATATAATATCTTTTCCCATTTTCCTTCCCACATAACATCTCAGCATATTCCGACTTGCCGCTTCCGCTTCCTCCATAAACCAATGTAAGCATTCTTCATTCTCCTAACTGCTACTATATAAGTGGCCGATATGTATCAACCCCAATTTCATCGAAACTGCTCATGTTGTAATAAATATCAGCTGCCATGTCAAGAATCGGAAATGTTGCCACCGCTCCACTTCCTTCTCCTAAACTCATATCCATCGTCAGCATAGCTTCCTTTTCTAATGCCTGCAATACACTTGTCATTGCCGGTTCTTTTGAAATATGCGACGCAATCATATACTCTTTGGTCAAAGGATTGATTCGCGTTGCGACCAATGCTGCCACTGCAGAAATAAAACCATCAATCAATACCGGAATGCCATAGATTGCACCACCCAAAAACACACCACTAAGACCGGCAATGTCTAGCCCTCCGACTTTTCTTAATACATCAATCGGATCTTGAGCATCCGGCTTGTTTACTTTAATTCCCTGTTCAATTGCTGCTATCTTGCGCTGCAAACCTTCGGTAGAAAGACCGGCACCTCGGCCTGTAATAAGCTTAGGATCCTTTTGTAAAAGAACCGACGCAACCGCACTGCTTGTCGTTGTATTGCCTATGCCCATCTCCCCGGTTGCAAGAATCTTATAACCGGCTTCGCGAAGTTCCTTTACCAGATTAATTCCCTGACAAATAGCATAAACTGCCTGCTCTTTGTTCATGGCCGGTCCCTTCGCTAAATTCTTCGTCCCATACATCTTCTTCCTTTTTTCTACTCGCCGTGTATCCTTCACCATCCCGATGTCAATAGGGAACAAATCCACCTTGCAACGCTTACACATAATTGCCACACATGATTTTTCGTCTAAAAAATTCTCTGCAACAATACCGGTCACTTCTTGTCCTGTCTGGGTCACGCCTTCTTCAACCACGCCATTGTCTGCACACATAATAATCAAACCTTTTCGAGATATATCAATCTGCTCCGTTCGCTCAATAGCTCCAATTTGTGCCATAATTGTCTCCATTTTTCCTAATGACCGAAGCGGTTTTCCCATTTTATCAAAATGCTGCTGAATCTTCTTATAGATCATCCAATCAATTGGTTCGATATTCTTTATTCTTTCTAACTCCTCCATCTTATTCTCCCGAATTATATCTAAGCTCGACTTCTTTTTTCAAACTCCTAAGTCCTTATCTTTTTTATTGTCTCTAATAGCCTTTGATTCTCATCTTTTGTTCGAACGGCAATCCTATAATACCCATCCGTCAGATTACGATAATTCGAACAATCACGAATTAATATATGATGCTTTTTTAAATCATCTGCAAGATTTTTGGGTCCTTTAAAAAATATATAGTTCGCACTTGGTTTATATACTCTAAAATCTAATTTTTCAAGTTCTTCCCACAAATAGTTTCGTTGCTGTGCAATGATTTTGGCGCAATGCGCTACATACTCCATTTCCTTCATTGCCGTTTCTGCAGCATACATTGCCGGAAGTGATATATTCCAAGGTTGCAACTGTGCTCTTATCCGATCCGCCAATTCTTCACTGCCACTTAGCAAATATCCCAGTCTCAAGCCCGGCATTGCAAATATCTTCGTAAATGCCTTTAATATCACAAGCTTTTCATGTTGCCGGGTTTCTTCTATCAACGAATACTTTTCTTGTTCTTCCACAAAATCCAAAAAGCATTCATCCACTATCATCCAGACATCATGTTCTTTGCATTTCCTTAAGATTTTGTTCAAGAAATCTTTTGGGATTAAAGCGCCCGTCGGATTATTAGGATTACACAGATATATCATATCTATCTTACTTGTAATCATTTGTAAATAATCCTGCCCAAGTCCAAAATCGCAAGCTTGTTGCAGATTATAAAATAAAATCTCACATCCACAACTACATAAGGATTGTTCATATTCAAAAAAAGAAGGTTCATAAATCAATGCTTTCTTTGGCTTTATTGCGTGTGCCATAGCAAATAATAACTCTGCAGCCCCGTTTCCGCAGACAATGCATTCTTTTCTCAATCGGTAATATTCTCCTATTAGCTCACACAATCTACGTGCCTGAGGCTGCGGATAATTTTCCGATTTCCAAACTCCTTTTATAGCTGCCTGCCGAATCGAATCCGGCATTCCGCACGGATTAATATTTGCAGAAAAATCAAGCATATTCTCGTTTGTATATATATCTCCACCATGTATGTACATAAGATTCCTCGTATTCTACAAAAACAATGTTATAAGCCAACGCGCTACAAATAGCATAATCATCGCAAGAGCACTGCTCGCGTACATTAATTTATTTGCACGTAATATATCGAGTCTTTCAATCCTTCGCGTCGCATCTCCAATCGTTGGTTTGTGAATTTTCTTTCCAAAATACCATGCATCTCCAGATAGTTCCACGCCCAATGCTCCTGCCATAACAGACTCAGTCTGCGCACTATTGGGACTAGCGTGTCTGCCCCGATCTCGTATATAAATGCGATAGGCTTCCTTGCGATTCAATCCAGCAAGTTTACTTCCCCAAATCATAAACAAAGCGCTTAATCTGGCCGGAAAAAAATTCCATACATCATCGGTCTTAGCCGCCGCTCTTCCAAAATAGAGATACTCATCATTTTTATAGCCCACCATTGAATCCATTGTATTAACCGCCTTGTACAAAAATCCTAATATCGGGCCTCCTATGATCAGATAAATCATTGGTGCGATAACCCCATCTGATGTATTTTCTGCAATTGTCTCTACCGCCGCTTTTATTACCCCTTCTTCATTTAGTGTCTTTGTATCACGTCCTACTATCATCGAAACAGCCTCTCTACCTTCTGCCAGACCTTTTGTCTGCAATGCTTCAAACACTTTCATACTCTCCACACGAAGGGATTTGGCTGCAAATATGGTATAACACATATAGCATTCAATGCAAACTCCTAACAGCCAGTGAATATATAATCCGATAAATAAAACCGCAGTTGTAACAACTCCGGTAAATAGCAAAACAATTAACACTAATAATATCCCACCAACGATTTCTCCTGCTTTTTTCTTAGGAAGAATTCTTCGCAATATCTTCTTTGTTCCTGCTATCATCCCCCCTATAAGCCGAATTGGGTGCCATCTCCCTTGCGGATCTCCAAAGAGCAAATCTGCAAAATATCCAATTATGATGCTAAATGATATAAATGTCCAATAGTTTATTATTATTCGTAAAATCATGTCTCTAACCTTTATTTAATTCTCAGATTTTGTCAATTCTTCCATAAGTGCTTTGCATCCACAGCTTACATCCCAGTATGTCGTTTCAAAGTCCCCTGTATACCATGGATCGGCTACATTCTTATCCATCCCGGCATACTCCATAAGCTTATGCACTTTTCCCTGCTTATCTTTTGAGATAATTCTGCTTAGTCCTCTTCTATTTTCTTCATCCATAATAATCAGCAAATCATAGGTATCATAGTCCTGACGCCTCACTTGCTTTGCTTTGTGCGGCAAAACCGGTACGCCCTCTTTGTTACATACATGCACAGTTCCCGGATGCGGTCCGCTTCCAATCTCTTCTGTGCTAGTTGCTGCAGAATCTATATAAAACCGGTCCGCCATTCCGGCTTCATTTACCATATGTTGAAACACAAATTGTGCCATTGTAGAACGGCAGATATTGCCGTGGCAGATGAATAGTATTTTTATCATTGTCTTTGATTCTCTCATCCTCTCATAGGTCTTCAATTATAAATGGTAACATGTATATTGGATATAATTTCAACATTTCTCTGTTGCCTATATCTTTTTGTGATAGCAATATTTCCTTTGCAACATGCTTTGAATGCTTTTTCTGAAATTCTGTAATTGATTCATGCTTGCCGATTCCGGATGACTTAACTTCAATCGGAATTATCTTTGTTTTTGATGCAAGCAAAAAGTCAATCTCATAATAGTGAGAACTGTTTTCTTTCTCCCATGTGTGATAATAAAGATCTATATCTAATCCAGTGATTACCTGCGCAACTGCATTTTCGTATAAATATCCCAAATCTGCAGGAAGCGAATCACTTAACAATTTCGTATAAATATTTTCATCCGTCTTTCCTGATGATCTGAAAATCATGGTAGTAAATAACCCTGTATCAGCCAAATAGAGTTTGAACGTATCATCATCTCTCGTTTGAGGTAAAGCAACGCTCGGATTAAGGACATTATGGCATGATAATACCGTCTTTGAATCCAGCAAATCATGTAAACGCTCTAAATCTTTATCGATCTTTTTTTTGCCTGTAGCTGCCGAAATAACATAGCTTCTTTTATCCGTTGCCAACTGCGTTGGAACAGAATCATACATTCTTCCAATCAGTCCAGTATCATCGATCTTGAAGAAATCGTCTTTGTACAAATCTATGATTTCTCTCTTTACTTCATCGATTTCTGTAAAATTCCTGCCTTCCACATAAGCTTCTACAGCCTGAGGCATTCCACCTACCGCCATATAGATTCTAAAGTCCCGCATGAGCTTTTTGTTCAAGGAATTTCCAACCGGCTTCCCAAGCTTATATAAATCCCGCAATACGCCATAGGTATCATTTCCGATGGCCCACATAAATTCTTCATAGTCCATCGGATATATCTGTATTTTCATCTCCTCAGATGGAAGCACTATATCCTTGACATTCTTTTTTATACTGATCAAAGAACCGGTCTCAATATAGTCATATCTTCCGTCCGCAACCAGGTACTTTATAGCCTGACGTACTTTAGGCATAAGTTGAATCTCATCAAATATAATAACAGATTCTCTTTTATACAATGTTATCCCCGTTGCAGTTTGCAATCTAAGAAAGAAAATGTCCAGATTTGCTATGTCATCGAACACATCAAGGACATCCTGTGTTATGTTAGCAAAATCCACTTTTATATATGACCTATACTCCTGCTTTGCAAATTCTTCGGCAATTGTCGTTTTTCCAACACGCCTGGCCCCCTCCAAAAGCACAGAATACTTTGGTGCCTTTTTTTCTTTCCAATATTTTAACTTTTCTAAAGCTTTTCTTTTGAACATGTTATCTCCTCAAAACAGTATTGTTCCGTTTCTCCAAACTTATAAATGGATTATAGTACCATTTCTTCAATATTTCAAGGGCGTTATTCCGTTTCTTCAAAATAATTTTCTGTGTTTAATACCGTTTCTTCCAAATTGTCATCAAGCACATCGTATATGTATTAAGTGTAACACTTATATCAGTGTCCCATGATGTACTGAAGTGTCTTAGGATTCATTCCTGACTTTGCCATCTTGCTGCAGAAGGTATGTCTACATACATGTGGAGTGACGCACGGCATCTGTACCTTGTAAATGTTATTGTACTTCTCTCTGATATGCTGCATATATTTCTCCCAGTGAAGATGTAATAAAAAAACTGCAATGTCATTACAATACACAAATATCTTATGATCCTATCTTAATACCTGCCTCATAAAAACAAAAGTGGCAAAATGATTTGAACCATTCTTGCCACTGTATCTCTCACTTATTACCTTTTTCCCTTGTCTTTCTGCAACAGCATTGGGATCACTTACTTTTTCCTTCAGTTTTCCTTTTAACAATAGTTTAATCCGCTCCCACCAAATGTACTGTCTGATAATCATGCCCTGTTGCAGGCAAGAACTTTTCTATGACATCCGCAGTCTTCAGCTTAAGGCTTGATGTACAGACGCAAGGATGACAGCCCAAGTTCTCATCCTTCAAAACATCCTCATCAATGAGAAGTTTAACCGCGTGTTCTTTATCGTTCATCAGTCCCATGATGCTCACCGCACCCGGTTCAATATCCAGATATTTCAACATATCTTCGGGATTCGCAAAGGAGAGTCTGGCAGAATTAATCTGGGATGAAAGCTCCTTAGTTTTAAACTTCTTATCCCCAGGCATCATGAGCAGGTAAAAGCTGGTTTTCTGCCGGTTGCACAGAAACAAGTTCTTACATATAATCACACCAAGCACGGCGTCGATCTCATTGCAGGCTTCCATATTGTCTGCTCGCTCATGATCCGTTCTTTTGTACGCAATACCAAGGCTATCCAAAAAATCATATGTACGAATCTCTCTTGGCAGTCTTCCTTCTGTATTTTGGGGTCTTCCATTGTATAGTTCCATGCTGTTCTCCTGTCTTAATGCATTCATAAATAATAATATTTTTTCAGAAAATGCGTGCCTGGCCTAAGTTACACCCGGCACCACAAACACGGTTTCATTATAGCACAGCCTTAGAAAGCCAACCAAGAAATCATGCTTCAAAAAACTAACACGTTATTAGCAGATGTTCACTTGCAACATCATTATATACTTCACACTTTCGGTCTGATACGTCATAAATATGAACCACACCTTCCAGCACATCTGAATAATCAAACTCATTTATCAAATCCTTTGAGCTTGTAAGTTTTTCCGGCGAATATTTTTTAGTCTTCTCCCCCTGAAAAATCGCTGTATAAAGAATTTCTGCTTCTACAAGGTCCTGAAATATATGACTACCATAGGAAAGTTCAGGATTATATCCGACCCTGGATTCTTCAGTCTCACATATAATGTCGTACGCGCTTATATCCGCAAATGAAGTCGGTACGCCAAGCTCCGGCGAAGTTGTTCCAACCCTTCCGGGAACTATCAGCATCATGTGCTTATCCATATCTCGATAATGCCAATTTATTTTTCCTATAAGCTTTGCCACAAGATCTTTATCCTTAAAGGGCAGTTCATAATATTTTACTGGATCTACATAGACGATCAGATCAAGTGACGAGGTCTTGGAAATACCCATAGAAGTTCCTACACTTTCAAGCAGGATTCGTTCTTCTGGAATATCTTCTGGCACTACATTTCCAGTTTTACCTTTTTGAACCTGAAGAGGTCTGCATTGAAGCAGATCTATGGAGTATTCTCCATTTTCCGAAATATTAATAGTAAATTCGGTATCTACTGGATACTCATATTCTTCCTGTATACGGTGAAGCATTCTCCTCATTTGATCCATCAGAGGCGAATTTGCTACAAGTCCCTTACAGGAAATGAATTTAACCTCTCTACGCCGTCCCATTTCCCTAAGTCTTGACTCTGCTTCAGTATCATGTTCCAACAGAATCTTCTCAAGATACTTTGGTATATCCTGCTCCATTTTTTCATATGACATTTTCTCCAGCTCACGCGTAGTCATATTAATAACTTCAGCTTTCCCCTGTGAAAACTTATGTTTATCTGCAGATGAGGAATATGATGATTTTTCAGGCATATCCAGATTTACTATTCTTGGATAAGAGCCTTCAGTTCTATCAACCGCTGAGGTTCCAAGTCCCATAACAAGTCTAAGCATTCCCGCAGTTGGATCCGTATCCTTCATTATACGATAAGGGCTGTATGAATAACCGACTCCTGCCGCACAAGGCATATAATAGTTTCCGTAATAGGAGCCTGATACGCGCTGAATCAGAAGTGCCATCTGCTCATCTCGCCCAGCAAGCCCTCGCCTATTTCTATAATCCAGTGCAGAAAGACTCATGCTACTTGCATATACAACTTTTATAGCATGTTCAAATTCGTTCAGTCTTTCTTCAAGACTGCCCCTATTAGCACAAAATACAGATTCATATTTCCCTGCAAATGCATTTCCGAATCCATCCTCCAGGATGCTACTGGAGCGAATTATATAAGGATCCTGACCATAATACTCTATTATACGAATAAACTGCTCTCTCATTGCTGATGAAAATGAGCCTTCCATTATTCTACTCGCAAATTCATCCGCAAGTGTGAAGTATCCCTCCTCTGTTCTCTGCTTTATCCTAATATCCCACAGATTATTATCTACTATATAGGTATAATACATATCTGAACCCACATAAAATGAATCATGCGGTTCAAGCACTTCACTAATATCAGGCTCTTTATTCCTTATGATAGCTCTTGCCAGCAGCATGCCGCAGGACTTACCTCCAATCATGCCAGTTCCAACCATGTGATCACGTACCGCAAAATAGTCTTCAGGAGTAAAATTCTTCTTAACCATCTCTCGCATTTTCGCATCACGCGTCATCATAATATTGCACATTCTGCTACACTCTTTAGTTATATCTATTCCATTTTCCCTGAGCATTTTTACACGAATAAAATATTTATCCCAGGAATCAGAATACTGTTCTTCTGCAGAGCGCTGAGCGAGGCCTAATGTCTGATAAAATCTGCTGGATTTTACGCCATCAAGAATGGGCCTGAATTCTCCACTTTCTGGATTATAGGTATGTGGCAGAAACATAGTATCAGAGTTTCTGTTCCATACCTTTTCAGGCCTTACATAAACATTTTTCTTATCCGAATAAACATCTAAAAAAAGCTGAGTCGTATCAAGGATTTTATTAATCGCCTGAACTGAATGCTTTCCCCTTATTATCGGAAAAAATGCAACTGTATCTAATATAAAAAGAAATGGACAAGTTACACGGAAAAAATTCCCCATCATGAGATCAGTCGCCCATGCAGCCTGAAGTTCAGACAAACAGTCAAAAACATAAAAAGCATCTCTCCCTGCTTTTTCTATCTCATTATGAATATCTACTGTAAATGTCTCAAATCTATGAGAAAGCGGCACATCAATCCGCTTAATCTCAGGTTTCTCCTCCAGCAATGGTTCGTGACTTGCAAATCTGAAATATATGATATTCCTTTTATCCTCTATTGCCTGCTTAATATACGGCTCCATGAAGAGCTTAAACTCAGATAGATCAGATACTCTCCATACAACATTATCCCCCAATCTAATGTTATCAAGAGCTGTATCCATTTCCGATATACCACTACTAATTCTGTCAAATGCCGCCATAGTAACCCCTCTTTCAAAATCAAAAAAACTATAATGATTTTCCTATTCGATCATCCTGAAATCTGGATAAATGCTCGAATGGCAGAATCTGTCTCCCCCTAAAAAGACCACAACCATCATTAATCAGCTGATTATTATAAGCCATAAACATATTTACATTAACTGCTGCAAGATCAAGTTCCTGAAGCTTAATCAGTCTCTCATATGCTTCATCAAAAATTTTACATTTACCTTTCGGAATAATATCTCTTTTGGCACGATTTTCTTCCTGTTGTTTCTCGTATCCAATATGATTTGCTCTACCTATCTCTGCTAGATCATCCATATCCTTAGTTCTGAGCTGTAACTCCGTATAGCATCTTGCAAAATTATCATAGAATGTTATATGAAGAGATCTATATCCTGATGATCTCGGATTCTGAACATAATCTCTATAATAGGGCAAATTATTCTCAGTTAGAAACTTTGATCCATTTATATCAATTAATCCTGAAAGCTCAGCAGTAAATCCTCTTTCCTCGAGAAAATCCGGGATAACATTTGCTATCTCATAAAGATATTTTAGCTCCCGTTCTACACGTTTATCCTGTTCTGACACGTGACATTGAGGCAGTGAAATAACTATGCGATATGCAATCAAATCCCTGAAAAAATTGAGATTATTTTTAATCTCTGCTTCATTCGGATACTTTCCATATGCTAGATAATAATCATAAATATATTCCAATATATAACCATTGAACTTTTCTTCTGCACGTATAAGAGACTTGATACGCCCCTTAAATGTAAATGCAAGAAAAGGATATTTATTTGCCATATACATATAAAACTCATTTATCCTCCGAGATTGTGATGTAAGGAATTCTGTATGTTCAAGAATTTCAATAATCTGAATCAGGAAATTGCTATGTGCCATATCTATTGAATTATGATTTTTAATTGCCTCATCTTTCAAGTCTGCGGAATACTGAAGCAGTATTTTCAGAACAGTATCCCCGGAAAACAAATAATCATTTAACTTAATCATATAAACCTCTTTTTTATATAGTTTTCATATAAAACTTTTGACAATCTATATCATTTCCATCGGTCCACTTATATATAAGCATTTCATCCCCTCCAAAAAAATAAAATAGGCGCCTCATCTTTTAAGATGAAACGCCATTGCTTCCAAAAATAAATCTATCATATTTTTAACATTTGTCAACTTTTATGTTGTGAAAATACCAGTATTGTATATACAGCTATTTCTAATATCTCTGCTTTGATATATTAATGATCCATCGTCCCTTCTGAGACAATCCCTTTTCTGATTATAATACCAAGTTTTCTCATTTTGGAAATATGATATTTTACTATATTGGTATTGTCAACATTACACCCTGTCGCTGTATATTTATGTCCCACTCATTTAACTTCTTTAACGCTCCACCGTTAAGCATAGCGAGAAAACCACCTTTAGATTGATGAATAAAACAATAATTTCCTCATTTATACAATATCATGCCACAGCTGATAAAGAACTGTTTATCATGCTGATTTTCTCAAAGCCTAAAAACATGTCTATCGATTATCGTTCTTATTGTTCTTTCTATTATTCAGTTCGTCCATATATCCAGCTGTAATGATTCCAGCTGGCAAAGCAACTATGGCTATCCCAAAGATAGATGATATCATAGTAATAATTTTTCCAGCAGTAGATACCGCATAAATATCGCCATATATCCCACTGTCGTCAATGAAACTGTTGCCCAGTAAACAGCATCAAAAAATGTTGGGAACGTCTCCGGTTCAACACTTATCACAACCAGTGCTGCGACAAGTATATAACCAACTGCCAATGCACCTACTACAATAAGAGATTCTTTCTGTTTCTTGAATACTTCAATTATGATAGAAATGCTCTTCGAATAGCGAATTGCCTTAAACACACGAAATACACGAAGAGTCCTAAGCAATCGGAATATTTTTAGAATACGAAGTGCACCATTTACAGCTATTAACGATGGAAGAATTGCTAATAAATCGATGATGGCCATCGGAGTTATTGGATAAATAAAATATGACTCTATTCCCCTTTGAAGCTTTTTATCTGCGGTTATAAGTCGAAGAACATAATCAACAATAAAAATTACAGTTGTTATTTTATCAATAACACCATAGTAACCAGAGGTGCTTTTTGCTGCTACAGGTATTAGACTAAAAAAAATAGTAAGCATCATTACAACATCATATATTCGGCTGACCTTATCGCTATCATCTGCTGTTTCTATTATTTCATATATTCTTTGACGCATATGTCTATCTCCCATACAATTATTTTACATACTGTTCTCATTTTTTTCGAGTTCTATTGTTCCTAACAATTCTCTTGTTCTAAATATTTTTAACCTATTATTCCAGCAATTTCTGCAGTAATTTTTCTCTATTATCAGTCAAGATTAACTGATAGATGCTATTATATGATTCAATTATTACTGCCAATTTTTATCACCGTTTTTTCGCCAACTTGGATTGTGGCCTCACTGAGTCCACAATCATTTCTTATCCTGCCCAATTTTACGGACTCTTCTCGGATCTTCCGGTTTCTTCGCATCTTTTAGAATCAACCACATTCTTCCCATAAGAAAAGCTCCTTCGATTCTCCCCTCTTTACAATAAATAGCTACTCGTCTTTGAGAAACATTCCATTTCTTTGCACATTCCGCTGAGGTTAGATAATCCATGCTTTATCCTCCGTAATTCGGTAAAAATACATTTGTTTATATTACTTCTTTTCTAATATGATCCATTCACCTTTTTTATTTGAGCCAATTCGTTTCAGTACGCCCTTTTCAACCATAGACTTCAGGCATCGCTTAATTGTAGAATCCGAACATTCTAATTGAACAGCCAACTCCTTACGTGTCAAATCAGGTGCTTCACGCAAAAGCTCAATTATTTTAAGCTCACGTCCATCTAATTTTATCGGGTCATTTATCAGGTCATCGTGACCCAAGAAAAATTTACCACTAACATGCATTTCTCTATTGTGAAGCTCGTGTTTCTCCTTCAGCAAAAGATTCCTTAAAAACATTTCAAGGAACTCTGTCGTCTCATAGATACCATTCTTTATGTTATTATAATTTGCCCTAACCAAAGCATTTCGAAAATACCAAGAGTGTTCCGCAAACAAATCATTTTCGGCATCAAATCCAAGCGTGCGAAGATACTTTATTAAAAACACAGCTGTCGTTCTGGTATTGCCTTCCTCGAACACATGGATTTGCCAAAGTCTGGAAATAAAAACCGCTAAATGATGAATCACCTCATCCATTGTTAAACCGTTATAGCGAAAATCCCTTTCCTGAGAAAAATCATAATCCAGCGTTTCTCGAAGTTCAGTAGCTCCACCATAAGATACTGTATCTCCATCAAGAACCCATTCCTTTTTCGTGATATTATAATCTCTGATTTTTCCTGCATGGGAATAAATACCAAGGAACAGCTCGCGATGAATAGATAAATATTGTGCAGGCGAAAACGTAAATGCCTTCTCAGATAAGATTTTTGCAATTCTTGCTGACACCTTATCTGCCTCTTCTGTACGCGTCTCATCCTCAGAACGACCGTCTTTACTCTCGTACTGACTGCTCCCACGGGCAAGCCCGCGGGGTTCTGATTACCAAGCGTAGCTTGTAATCGTACACCATTTTCAGGCTTTGGAGTTACAAGTGTAAATCTGTTTGAATCAGGACTTTTATTACCAAGCAGTCCAACGACCACATTACTCTGATAATTACATTATCATCAGAAAGCGGTAAATTTCTGTCTTGCGACAAGGACGTACAGTCAATCGCCCAATATTAGGTTGTTAAGCTACTTTGATTCCGCTGTTTAATATTTTTATCTTATTAGCCTTAATCCATGTGATTAGGGCTTTTTCTTTGTTGTAATGTTTATCAAATTCAGTTATACATTTGTTCTTGTCTATACTTTGTGTCCTGCAATCGTAGCAGTAGAGTAGATATGATGAATACCAGTCTCGCTGCACTAAAGTTCCGTCTGTGAGTTTATACATCCTGTCAGACAATTTCTTTTTGATATAATCATCGGATGTATGGTCATACTGGCTTGCCCTGTAATTATTCGGAACTTCTATATACACGCCACCCGTGACCTTGAACTTCTTTTCTACTGTAGTCTGAAATCCCGAAGGGCATCTATTCTTTATTGATTTACCAAAACGCTTTTTCTTATTGAACTTACCTTTACTGTTCACAGTAGTTTCTTTAGCACGTTTCATAAGTTTGCTTGCATTTTTAGGCTCAGTTACAAAAACATCTCCAAGGCTTCGCAAGTGATTTGCGTCCTCATTTATAGCAAGCTGCCTGTTTGTAGCATTGATACGACATAATTCTGTATGTTTAGCTTTTAGTCTCTTATAATGATTTGAGTATTTCCAAGTCTTACGACCTTTTTTAATAGTGCCATCATCATTATAGTTCTGTGGATTGGTGGCTCTTCTTGACCTGTCCATAGCCCTGTAGAGCAAACGTTCTTTTCTCTCAGATGTCTGGATACTATTACCGCGCTCTGAAAGATTCTTCAATCCGACTTCGGCATTGGATGTATAAGCAACCGTTTGAGTGCCAATATCAGCTCCTATCATTCCTTTGCCGTATATATGTCTTGGATCGCCGTTTTTATCGTATTTTGGCTTCGCCTTGCCTTCAATAGTCAGATGAAGATACAACCTATATTTACCTCTTATCAGTTTAGGAACAAGAGTGGCATAGCAAGGTCTGTATGTATTTATGCAATATGCGTCTTCTACAAGTGTATCGACCGCTTTATCATCTATAATTTTAGGGTTAGCAAGATAAGATAGAACTGCATCCACTTCATCTTGTTGGAACCTGTCATTTACCCGTATACCAAAGATATTATTACTGATTTTGAATTGCAGCTTGTTATCCTTAACAGATATAGGAATGCCACGATTTATCTGTTTCGCCCTGATACATGGAAGCTCTCCGTATTTCGAGAAATGGATAGTTTTCCCATTGCCATAAAGGCATTTTTCTATTCCACGCCAGACATCTTCTGCTTTAGTAAGAGCGAAAACAGCATTTATACCGTATTTCTTTCCTATCGGAATCATGGATTTACGACAAAAATCCCATGTAACATTATATTCAGACTGCATTTCGTTAAGTTGCTTTGCCAAAGTCTTACGCTTGTCTTTATCTTCAGTATCACCATATAATTTTTGCAACCTACGATATCTTTTTGTACGCATAAGCTGGTCATAATTCTTCCTCATAAGACCAATAAGTTCATTACCTGCCTTGCGGATTTTATCAGAAAGAGTCACGACTTTCATGACATCAGAATAAGGCATATCGGTTTCCGCAACCAAGATATGCCTATCGGAAAGTTTATGAAATTGCTTCAAAAATTTCTTATATTCTTCGTCAGTCATATTTTTTTTGTTCCTCAATATACTTCTTTACTGTAGCTTCGCTTATATGTCCTACCGTTGATACAAAATATCCTCTCGATCATAATACTCCGCAACGGGCGTAAAACTGTTTCAACTGCGGATATATCCTAAACATCTCAATAGCACTGATGCTCTTAAGAGTCCTTACAATATCGCATGGGGCAACCGTTTGAGAACAATCTACAAATATATGTATATGGTCGGGCATTACTTCAAATGCTTTAATCTCGTACCCATACTGTTTGCAACTATTGATAAGGATACCTTTTAACGTGTCATCAGCTCCATTCTGTAATACAGAAAATCTGAATTTCGGACACCAGATAATATGGTATTGCGTCAAATACTTACAATGCGAAGCACTATGATATTGTTCCTCGCTCATCTGTACTTTCTCCTAATTGATATTTTTCTTGAATACCTCTGCGCATCAAATCAAGAAAGGTGATATTAGTACCTTCTTCGACAGAATAAATGCGAGCAAGGTTTTCAAGTTGTTCTTTCCATTCAGAAGGAATGGAAATATTAATCTGTACGTTATTACTCTTAGGTCGTGCCATAAATTTACCCTTTCAAAAATTATTTTTAAGACTGCAGGCAGGATTCGAACCACTATGAATTCGCTTTACAGCTGATTATACTAATTCGCTGCGCAGATTATTGTTTTGAGGATTACCCTCTGCCGACTTTACCAATTTGTCTACCTATGCAATATCCTTATACATAGATTGTATATCTATTCTATGTTTTTGACAAATTAAAGAGAAGCGGCTTTCAACCCACACGCAAGCGTGTGGGTTGAAAGCCGCAATTTATAACGTAGTTCTCAAAGAACTTAGAGTAGTCAATCAAAGCTTTTACAAGCTCCGACCTCTAAGGCGTTAGCCGTAGGTCGGAGTAATTGACACACTGCCATTATGCACCTCCTGGCAAATATAAATCAAAAAATATCCGTTTTGCCAGGTTTTTATCATCACAATCTTTTCTTATAGCGCCCCATATTTTATCCGCATCTTGCAAATAATACCTTTACATCAGATTACTGTTTGATTGAATACAAAATGCATAATATCGAATCAGCTGTGCCACATGCGCTTTTGGGAATAAATACCGCACCTGATTACAAAAACCATAAACCCATTCATCAACATTATGTTTTCGCATAATCTCAACCTGTTCAGCACTTAGATTGCGGCCTTTTCTAACTCGATTCATGATTTCAAAGCAATCTTTTCTATCAAGCCCTTTCCCCTTTAAATAGAAAAATATGTCATCCCTCGTCGCAATCATCTCGAAAAGCAAAAGTTCCTTGGTTACTAACAGCTTTTTTAGATCCCCTTCAAAAACATCTGTAGAATGCATCATACTAACCACTGCTAAAAGTTCATCATAGGTCTTCACATTCAATCCTTTTAATTCCTCTGGACAGTTATCAAGTTCCTTTACATATTCCCACAATTTTGGAATCATAGAATCCGCCTGCGCTTCCTCAAAGCATATCCCATTATCACTGTAATACTTATTATACCGAGCTAGTTCCATCTGCTTATCCCCGATCAGTAGAATGTGAAAATGATCATGTTTGTAAATATCATCAGCATCATCAATATCATCTTTTTGCTCGGCTACAAATTCATCACAAGGCAACTCTTCTAATTTGGTTATATACATACGCAAAGAACGTATCATATCTACACTTGGGAGTGGATAGGAAATCAATCGATATTCCGGAAACATTCTCGCTAAAAAAGACTGCGCATAAATAAGAAAAGACACACCTGCCTGCATCTCAAGTGTAGGCTCGATTCCCTGGTATTCTTCACGAGTCGTTTCAAATGGTATATTAATACCTCCATATTTCTTTTCCATAGGATTGATATCAGATATTCCACTTACATAAGATATCAGTGACGACGTAATATCACCCCTAAAATAAAACAGATAATGCAACCGTCGTGCTTCCTTAGCCAGCATACTTGCAAGCAAATATGTAGAGGCATGCTTTAGCTTTTTGACTATACCTAATTCATGGGATAATCTTTGTGTCACTGCTTCAGGAGGATTATCTCCAAATCTGACTTTGACCCCCTGTACACATATTTCCTCTAACCGATTAGCTGCATTTGGTATTTCAAATTGTATATTGTTATCATTGCTCATTATAGTCTCCTCCTCCATGGGCATAAAAGGATATATCAATCAGCCCCATATGTTTCTTCCATCTTTCTCAAAAATTCATAGCAAAGTTCACCATCACAGCTATAGAAGAATGGATCTTTACGGATTGTATCACTACTGTTCATAATAAACTCTGAAATAACATTTTTGTCCCCGGCATCCATATAGTTAATCCTAAAACCATATCCGGAATAACCAATTGATATACCAGTCCTTTTCATCGTGCAATCTTTTATGTTTTCAACAATGAACCTGATATCCTCTGCATTATCAATGGTAAATTCAACTCCTGTATTTCCATCGAACACCTTGATATGGTCAACCTCTGATGCATCAATATTACCGCCAAAAGTCTTTGGACTACTATAAATACCTATGGCCACGACAATTAAAGCCAAAGCGACAACTATAAAAATCACTATTTTCTTTTTCATGAATCATTCCCTACTAATTTCTTGCTCTTTTCCAATTCTCAATTGTTGCCCTGCTATATCTTCTATTAGAGTAAGTCATAACAAACGATATCAGTCATAATTTTGATACACTTCTGCGGTTTTGCTATCAAAACTTATGCTCATAATACCAATCCCTGCCCCAGGTCCATCATAGTTCAGACAAACAGCCCCATTATCGGAATCAAGATAAATCTCCTGAGCATCAGCTATTTCTTTTCCTTCAAATTGTAGAAACACCGTATCCCCCGGTGAAATCACCAGTTCTTGATCCTTCATGGATTTCCACACCTCATGATCAAAACTGTAGGCCACTATCTGCACCGCGTCATCGGAATCAAACTCCATCTGACTGATTGTAAGTCGCCCATTATATTTGTCACTTTTAAGCTTAATAATCACTTTATCAGGATCTGCGCTAACAAGTTCCTTTGATACCGTATATTCTCCTTTCCAATTCACGGCAGGTATACGAACATAGTCTGATTTTTTTGAATAATATTCTTTACCATCATCCTTCCTAACCGTTTTGATCTTATAATAATAAATCACACCAGGTTCAACAGAACTGTCCTTAATTTCCCCCGATCCCTCACAGATTTCTTCAATCGTCTCAAAATCAATCTTTTGGTACTCTTCCTCATCCTCCGCTCTCCTGTAAAGAATAACAGAAGTCGGCTCTACACCATAATAAACCTGAAAGTACAGATAAAGACCGTCTTTGCTATTTGTTGAAAATTCACCGTATCCACCGTTAAGCAAATCAGGAGCAGATAATCCGCAACATTGAGCCATGTACTGATCCTCATACACATCCGACATATAAACAAGCCGGTTCTTTTCTTTTACCTTTTGATAAGCCTTGACCACATAGGCGTAATAGTGATTGGGATTTACGCTTTTATCCACATAGCTGCTTTTTCCTGAGGACACCTCCGCAATCTTTTCATACTTTGACAAATCGAAGGTCATGTCTTTTTCCGGTTCAAGTACATCTTCCGTAACATCAACTCTATAAATCACATATTTATTGATTTTATTATCGTCATTCCATTCGACCGTTATATCATTCATGTGTGGCGTTAAGGATATTGAAAAGCTTTTTTCGCTTTCTGAAAATGAACCCTCCTCAGAATCATAAGAACCGCATGATACACTCATAATCATGATCATCATCATAAGCAGAACTAATAATATCTTTCTCATGTAATCATCTCCTCTATTCTGAGCATTATCCCGGACTAAATCATCTCACATCGAGTATTCTTTAGTTTATATGGAAATCACGGTGTAGGTATCTTTCTTCTTTTTGGATTCATAAAGCGCTTTATCCGCAATGGGAATCAGATTATTTACAAGCTCCGTTCCATAAGCTGCGCCAAAGCTCATAGTAATTCGAACATCCGGATTACCATCAAGCGTTATCTCTTTTACTCCTGCTCCTAATTGTGATAACTTTTTCTCTAGATCCTTCTTGTTAATATCGAAAAATACTATTCCAAACTCATCACCACCGTAGCGAATAACCACATCTCCCTTTCGGATTTTCTGCGCAAGAATTTCAGCAACTTTTTTGATTGCTTCATCTCCGCCTCTGTGTCCAACCGTATCATTGACCTTTTTAAACCAATCAATGTCGCACATCACAACAGCCTTACAAGGCTCATAAATGAGCTTATCATCCAAAAATTTCCTGTTACGTATCTTAGAAAGAGAGTCCGTATAAATTGCTGTCTCAAATTCAGAAATCTTTTTTTGCTGCGCAAGATTTTGCAACTTAGAATCTGTGATATCCATACAACCGTAAACTATGTGCGCAAAACTTCCGTCCTCATTTCGATCTCCTACCATAAAGATTCCGTTATACCAACGCTTCGCACTTTCGCTGAAAAACTCCATCGTAGACCTGCCATGTTCGTCAATAGCCGCAAGAATTTTATCCTTATCGAGCCAGTTGTGCAATCTTTCTTGAAAACTCTCTGCTACTGATGCATCGACAATTTTTTTCAAAAATCTAATTGCATCAGAGTCTTTCGGTACCATCTCAACATATTCATTGGTACTAATCATACGATAGCTCATATCCTTTACATCAATAAACAATGAAAAATTAAAGACCTTACCAAGTGCTTCAATAATCTTTACATGCTTCTCAAGTTCCTGCTGCGCTGTGATATCAAGATAACATCCCATATAGATTTCCAAAGAACCATCATCCGGACGCCTTATAAGTCTTCCTGCACCCGTGACCCATATAATATCACCGTTTTTCTTTTGCATACGATAAGTGGCATGCGTAATCTCAGGCAGTGCACGGTGATTTTTTACAGATTCCCAAAACAGCTTAACGATGCTGTCACGCTCTTCAGGTACCAAAGTCTTTACCCAGCTCTCAAACTCATTCGGCAAATCTTGAAGTCCCTGGTACCCGAGCATCTGTCTGGTCTCATCATTAAATTCAAAGCTCAGCATATTTTCATCGCGGTCAAAAGTGCAGTAATACATTCCGGCTTTTAACCCCTTAGCAAACATATCCTCTCTAATCTTCGCAATTCGATATTTGGTGTTAGCCTCATCAATCCTTTTGTTGCACTCTAAAACCAATTCCTGCTGTTCTTTGGGATAAGCGGTCACATCAAATAAAGGTGTTAAATCATCTATTTGCGCACCGGCTTCAACAGAAAACTCAGCCACACTGTCATCCATATTTTTTAATGAAGCATTATTATCCATAGTAACTCCTTTGAATAAATAATCTATAATCTCCATAATGTGATTTTCTAAACCGTATTCACGTCTCAAAAAATCATATCGTTGACCTCTTAAACCTATGATTTATGCGTATCCTTTTAATATATTATAACAAATATTACCACACATACCAAAAGTGTTCCCCACCACGGAAAAAACATTCCTGAAATAACCGGCATAACAGCCCAGATCGAACCACATGGAACAGCCCAAACAGTTGACATTCATCCTCCTTCGTTATACTCCTACTATACCACTTGTGTTTTGCAGCTGCAGCATCTTGTTATAAAGACTTTCTTTTTGCTTCATTAACTCATCCGGTCTTCCTTCTTCTCTCACTTTTCCATCTGCTAGAACTATAATTTTATCTGCAGCCTCCACGGTACGCAAGCGATGTGCAATTACAAGAACCGTCTTTTGATTCAACAATTCTGACAACGCCCCTTGCACCTTACTTTCATTTTCTACATCCAATGATGCTGTTGCTTCATCTAGCAAAACAATTGGCGCATCTTTTAAAAGCGCACGAGCAATCGAAATCCTTTGCCTTTCGCCTCCGGATAGTCTTGCCCCGTTTTCACCGATTCTTGTTTGATATCCTTGTGGCATACACCGGACAAACTCATCACAATTGGCTGCTGCAGCAGCTCGTAATACTTCCTCGTCGGTAGCTCCTCGTTTTCCTAATCGAATATTTTCCATGACCGTATCATCAAACAGTACAACGTCTTGAAAGACCATAGAATAATCTCTAAGAAGAACTTCCGGATCCACTTTGGATATATCCTCTCCTCCAACTTCTATGGTGCCTTTTTGTACTTCCCAAAGTCTGGCAGCAAGTTTCGCCAGCGTACTTTTTCCGGAACCGGACGGTCCGACAAGCGCCGTTACTTCCCCTTCCTTTGCAGTAAAGCTGACATCTTTAAGAACCGGATGATCATCATAGCCAAACTCAACATGACGAAATACAATGTCATGCCCATTTGGCTGAAAACTGTTTTTTCCGTCTGCAACCTGACTATCCTCAATTTCCATTAATCGATTGGCAGATACTTGCGATATAAACATTTCCGCAATCAGCTGTAAGCTTTGATCAAATGGAGCATAGATTCTAGTTATCACCAATAAAAATACTGCAAATACCAAAAAGTCAATTCTGCCACTTACAATCAACGTTGCACCGGCCAAGATTGTTGTTGCAACACCTAAACGCATAATGATGCTCGCAGCATTGATAATAAGACCACTGATTAACTCTGATTTCACCACTTTCTTTTCATGAAGATCAATTTTATCATACAACTCATTTAAACAATCCTCTTGCCTTCCGGTCGCGTGAATCTGGCTTATCGTTTCTATTGTCTCTTGCATACAATCTGCCATATCTAGTGTATATTTCTTTGTGATCTTCGCATTTTTCTCCTGTAATCTTCGCCCGCCGAACAACAGTGCAAAGGCTACCGGAACTCCCCACAAACACGCAATTGTAAGACGCCAATCATATAGCAACATAATTACTGCAATTATCGCTGTTGAGATATAAGCTCCGTATAAATATCCGATAACATGTGACCATACATGTTCCATACGACTTACATCTCCCATAATCGTCTCGGTAAGATCCGCCAAATCGCGCTTTCCAAAGTAACCTAGCGGTAATTTTCTCAAATGTTCTGCAAGTCTGATGCGAACACCCTTTACCTCTTTATAGACCGTGCCATATGTGGCCTTATACTGCTGCATATGAGTAAAAAGTGACAGGATAAAATAGACGATTGTCAACAGCAAAATCATTCCGGTTCCCTTCAAATATGCATGCTTGATAAGGACATCGTTAAAATTCATCATCATCAGATATATAATACAGATTCCTGCCATCGTAATCAGATTGACAATCACCGTCCATAGCGTTCCCTGCTTTGCATTTTTTACTCCAAGATCGGTTAATGCATATTTTCTTTGAAATTTCTCTCCAAACATCACTAGCCCTCCTTCTTAACCTTGATTTTCCAATTAGCGGCCTTTTGATACTCCTCCCACATCCGACTATATAATCCTCCTAAGGATATTAGCTGTGTATGCGTTCCTTTCTCTTCTATTGTTCCGCCATTTAAAACAATTATGTTGTCTGCATTTACAACAGTCGAAAGCCGATGAGCAATCATCAATACGGTACGATCTTTCATAAGGCTTGCCAGTGCCTTTTGAATTAATGCCTCATTTTGCGCGTCGGCAAATGCCGTTGCTTCATCAAGCACTACAATTGGGGCGTCCTTTAAAATAGCTCTTGCCAATACAATTCTTTGCTGTTCTCCGCCGGACAGATAAGTTCCTTTTGACCCAATCACCGTATGAATTCCGTTTGGAAGTTTTTCAATAATATCCATGCACTGCGCTGCCTCTAACGCTTCTTGCACTTCATGAACAGACGCTGCCGGTCTGGCTGCGCGAACATTTTCCAAAATTGAGGTCTTGAACAATCGATCATTTTGAAAGACAAATGCAATCTGTTTCATTAAGGTCTCCATTTTCATATCCCTTACATCAACATCGCCCACTTTAACGCTACCGGATGAGACATCCCAGAATCTTGGAATCAGTCTGGCCAGCGTCGTCTTGCCACCTCCGGATGGACCTACCAAAGCTACCGTTTGACCCGGTTCAATTGCAAATGAAATATGCTCAAGCACTTTCTTATTGCTTCCTTTATATGCAAATGTCACATCTTCGTATGTAATTCTATTATTTTTAGGCTCTTTTGGCTCAGGAGTTTCTTCTAAAGCAGGTGCATCCATAACATCGTTAATTCGATCTAGTGCGATTCTTCCAATCATAATCCCATTGGCTGCAAACATAATTCTCGACAATGCCGTTGATATAATGGCTGAAAATACCGCATAGAATACAAAGTCTGCAAAAAATTCAGCAAAATTACCGCTTGCAACTGCCCTCGGTGCAAGAAACAATGCCACAGGAACCAATAACGCAAAGGCACTTTCTGTAAAGGTAAGATTCAATGATTGAGGAAACTTACATATCCTATTTGTAAAATATTCTGCTGTATTACTATATTTTTCTATAGATTCTTTAAATGCGCGGAAGGAATATACTGTTTGCTGAAAGATCTTTACGACCGGAATTCCTCTTACATATTCTGTTCCGGCTTTACTCATGTTGTCTTGTGCTCTTTGATACTCTGCCATGATTTTAGCATTTTTGCCCCCCATCATACTTGCCATGGTCAAGACCGAAATTACTGCCGCAATCAGGCAGGAAACTCCCATTCTCCAATCAAATAAAAGCATGAGTACGACCATTGAAACAAACATGGCTACCGCCCCTACGATATCTGCAAGATTATGTGCCAGCAACGTTTCTGTCTCACCAGCAGCATCATTCAAACGACTTCTCAAAAGTCCCGATGCATGATTGTCAAAATACCCAATCGGAGCATGTAATAAGCGTTTCATACCTTCTTTTCGTATATTGGTTGCTGTCCGAAATGCTGCAAGATGCGTACACATAAGTGCTGCAAAATAGATTATGATTCCCGCTATTGAGAACCCAAAAGCTGCCCATCCATAGTTCACAATCTGCGTTGCTTTCGACCAATCAGGTGCTACACTAATCAGGTCTTTAGCAGTAAGCCATATTAAGAGATACGGTACCATCCCCAAAACCATGGCCCCTGCAGATAACAACAATCCCAAAACTGTCAGCATCCGATAATTTCCTGCATACTTTAAAAGCTCTTTTACGGCTTTTGGTTGCTCTTTCTTTTTCATTTTCTTACTCCTTTTCTTACTCCTTTACTATCTGTTTTATACTGCTCACAAGCATTAGAATGTACTAACCGATGTCTATAAAATAATCGGGCTATGCGCCCGAATATTTAGTATCCCGCTCATTCTCACTTGACGAAGATGCAGCTTATGCTAATCCGAAATATTTAACAGCATACGCCATCCTGCTGTATGGAAATCATGTAGTTCCTTTACGCATTCTCTCGCTACCTCTAGCGGAACATCATGCATAATCAATTCAAACATGCCGGTAATCATCCCTGTAATCAAAATATGTTCCAGTTCCGGTCTGATGGTACGTATTTGGATTCCTAGTTGTTTCATATGTTCCATAAAACGATGGGGTGCATAAAGTTCCTGCTTTACCATATCATGAATCAGATTGTCATATTCCGTTCCGGCTGCTCCATCCATCAATAGCTTAAAGATTTCCTTATGTGCATACATATATTCCACCATATCCATAATGCACACCTCACCATGAACGCTCATTTTCTCTTTTTGTTCTTCTAATGACATTTCAAAAAAATCATCCATCACCCTTTTATACATACCCATAATATAGTCATAATATTCCTTCGTAACGGCCTCAAATAATTCTTCTTTGTTTTTAAAATGCCAATATAATGAACCGGTTGTGACACCGGCCTCCTTCGCAATATTACGAAGTGATGCCCCTTGAAAACCCTTTTTAGAAAACTCTTTCTTCGCAACTTCTAATATCTGATCTATTCGCTTTTCTTCCTCGGACAAAATCTATGCCTCCATTTGCTCGTAAGAATACACCATAACACTGTTACGTCCTCATACTATAACAACGTTATGGTGTTGTCAAGAGATATTTCTCCAACAAAAAAGAATGCCGACTCAATCGGCACTCTAATATTCTATAAATCCAAGGTCACAGGCTTCTCACCCTCATCTTGATATTTCTTTACTTTAAGATTATGTTCTTTTACATATTTCACAATTGCTTTTTCTCGAATCTTTTTTATTGCTTTTTCATTCGACATTATCTTTTTATATTTTTCTAAGTATTCTCCGAATATTTCCTGTTCACTTTCTTCTTTCTTAGAACCATCGGATACAATTTCAAAAGCCTTTGCTGTATAGATTCCATCTGTTTTTTCTACGTGCATAAGCCCCGGATTCGAACCACCGGAAACACATACCAGTGTATCATTATCAATTTCATAATTATAAATCCAGTAGATTCCCCAAACTTTGATATCTGAAGAATCCCTATCATCCATCGCTATTATGTCCATAAACGGAATGCAGATGTCACTCTCATCAAAAAAAAGACCTATCTTCTCGATAATATATTGCTCTACAGCACTCTCACAATCGGTTGGTGCATCCATTGCATCTTCCGATTCATCGAAATCCGATGAATATGTCGTTGTACTCTCCCCTAAAACGTCTTCTTGTGTCGACTCTTCAGATGAAACCACCACTTCATCTTCTTTCGCCTCACAAGCACTCATAATCATAACCAGCATCAACATCAGTGAGCATAAAATAGCTGTTACTTGCTTATTATTTTTCATACAGCTGTTCCCCCGACGATGTGTCACTTATTGGTTTTTATTATACAAAAATTTTCCACTATATACAATGTATTCGTTGGTTCTAAAAATCTTATGCCCAGGTACCATTTGCATAATCGTCAAGACTCGCTCGCGAGTCTTGCGCGCCGGATTCGGGTCTGCTTCAGCAGACAAATTCCTGTCCGAATCCGTGCGCATCTCGCGGAGCGTTTAACTCAGTCGGAGCTTGTACCCCGACTGAGTATAGTTTGTCATACCCCCCACCTACGCTAACGCTTAGAGGTGGGGGATTTCTCCGACTGAGTTAAAAAAAGCGTTACACGACTTATTTCGTGCAACGCCTTTCCCTAATGCAAAACCAATCCTTTTCTGTCGTTGATTATCTGACTTTATAGCTGCATCCTTCCTGCTTTTTCCCTTCATAGCATGCTTCATCTGCTTTCTTATATAAGCCCTCGAATTCAATCTTATCATTAGGATGAAAGAATGCCACTCCGACGCTTATCTGTATCGGATTATTTTCAACCGCTTCACATTGAATTGCCTCAATCTCTTTTACTAGCCTCTCAAGAATCGGCTGTGCCATTTTCTCGTCTACCACACATGGCACAAATACTGCAAATTCATCTCCTCCAAGTCGAATCAAAATATCATCCATTCTAAAAACTTTCGTGAGCCCTTTTGCAATTTCAATCAGCACCTGATCTCCGGCATCATGTCCATAAGAATCATTGAACCATTTAAACCGGTCAACATCAATCAGACAGAACATTCCTCCAATATTTTGCTTCATCTTATCTCGAATCAGTTGTTCCCCACTCCTGTTCAAGATTTTTGTCAAAGTATCGGTCTGAGAAATCCGAAGCAGCTTCTTGCCTCTGACTTTAAAGAATATTACAATCAGTAATATCACGATTAGTGCACCTATAATCAGCCATTTTGTTATCTGACCACCATGTTCTTTATAAAAGTCTTCCCAGCTAAATTGCACTTGAATTCTCGTATTATCATCAACCAGACTTTCAATATATTCACTGTCTATCTGATTAACACCACGCTCTAACAGCATCAAAAGACCGGCATTTCCTTGTTTTACTCCCATACATTTATAGTAGGTTCGCGAATTACCAATGATAGATAGCGCACTATCATTGTAGCTGGAACTACTTACCTTACTTGGTGTAATTCCTTCTGCAAAAACAGCATCTACCTCATTTGACATGACGGCATCCAACAACTCGCCTTCATCTTCATAATAGACAATTTCTGCATTCGGATAATAGGTATTAATATAATGTTGAATCAATCCAGAATCGATAATTCCAACTTTTTGAGCTTTATCAATCGAAGTTCCTTCCGGTATCACACCACTTATTTTCACCGGTTCAATCTCTGCAACAATACTGATTCCTTTTTTCTCATTTAAGGATAGTTCATCAAAGGTTGGATACATCACATCAATTTTTCCTTCTTGAAGATCCTCATCCATCTCATCTAATGATGTGTAAACAATGCAACTAATACTTATATCCTTTAATCCAAGTTGATTTAAAACTTCCTTAAGCAACGTTTTTATAACATTCTCAACATCTAACTCTTCTTGCGCATCAAAGATTCCAACCTTTATTTCATCATGCTGGGCAATCCATTCTGATTCCGTATCGGACAACTTCTTGCTGATATTCGCCGTAGATAGATATTTTAAATACAATTCTTCATTATACTGTGGATTAATTTCCATAATATTATCAATTGCATTGTTAAGATCCTCTAGAAGATCTTCTCGATCTTTGGATAATGCAATGTAAAAATCACTGCTACCCACTTCGGCTATTTCTGTCCAAGTCGAATGTGCTGCTGTCTCAATCTCTACAATGGCATCAAGTCTACCTTCACCTAAAAGTTCATTCCTTGTGCTGTCTGATGCATATCCCTTAACCGTACAATCTATGTTCTCATCTTCTACCCACTGTCTTAACAGTTCTTCCTGATAGGTATCTTTCGTAACACCAATCGTCTTTCCTTCTAATGTCTCCCGATAATTACTACTGGTTACCTCCGTATTATTTGCCAGCACATAAAGACGATATACCTCTGTACCAATACTTTTCGACGAAAACCACATCTTTTCAGCTCGCTCTTCGGTATAGGATACATCCTCAAGAAGATCTATTTCTCCATTTAAAAACAGATTCCAAAGCTCCGTCCATTCTCCTTCAACATACTCATATTTCCAACCGGTATATCCGGCTATATTCTGCAAATAATCATAACCATAACCACTCATATCGCCACTGGTCGTATTGCGATTCATCATATATTGCATATCCGTTGGAAATCCTACTCGAATCGTCTGCGTTGTATCTGCTGCCTGAACCTGATAATTACCTGTCTCTAAATCGAGTAGGAGGGAGTGACTAGCTCCCGTCCTCTCATAACACCGTACGTACCGTTCGGTATACGGCGTTTTCAATAGTTGACGTGCACAGACTGATAGGCTGTGGCTAAATCATAGAAGCCACTGTTTATCAGTCTATCTTTTGTCATCGCCATGTTGACTGCGACTGTATGTGTGGTAAACCAATATCCACGCCGACTGTTGCCAGCCATATGTGCCAAGTCCTTAGGCACACCCATCTTAATCAGATTTCGCACCTTTGTCTTGGGCTTCTTCCATTGTTTCCATATACACATACGTATTCTGTGATA
>NZ_FMXR01000006.1 GCF_900104415.1 Eubacterium oxidoreducens
AGAGAGACTCTTAGAAAGCAGTACAAAATATCTCGAAGAGAAACTGAAGTTAACAGTAAATCGAGAGAAAAGTCGTACGGTCAGCGTGTTTGCTATCCGAAATTTTAAATTCCTTGGCTTTGCATTGGGAAGGAACGGAAGTGGCATTTATGTCAGGGTTCATCCAAAGTCATGGAAGAAGTTCAAGTCAAAACTGAAAGATTTATCTTCCCGTAAGTCTGTGCAGTCCATCAAGCCTAGTCTTGAGAAAATCAAGGTATATGCGAGAGGATGGCTTAACTACTACGGTATAGCAAGCATGAAGAACAACATAGACGAAATCAATGGATGGCTCTATCACAGAATACGTATGTGTATATGGAAACAATGGAAGAAGCCCAAGACAAAGGTGCGAAATCTGATTAAGATGGGTGTGCCTAAGGACTTGGCACATATGGCTGGCAACAGTCGGCGTGGATATTGGTTTACCACACATACAGTCGCAGTCAACATGGCGATGACAAAAGATAGACTGATAAACAGTGGCTTCTATGATTTAGCCACGGCCTATCAGTCTGTGCACGTCAACTATTGAAAGCGCCGTATACCGAACGGTACGTACGGTGCTGTGAGAGGACGGGAGCTAGTCACTCCCTCCTACTCGATTGTGCGCCTTTAAAAGGTGGATGATTTATGCTGAATTTTCAATCAGATTGTAAGAATCAGGCCATTTCAGCAATTGTATAAATCAGTTTTTCGGAATCTTCCCATCCGAGACAAGGGTCGGTAATAGATTTTCCATAGATATGTTCGGAAATTTTCTGATTACCGCCTTCGATATAACTTTCAATCATGACACCCTTTACCATCTTTTTGATATCGTTAGATTCATGACGATTGTGAAGGATTTCCTTAACAATACGTATCTGCTCCATGTATTGCTTATTAGAATTGGAATGGTTGGCATCAATAATACAGGCTGGGTTTACAAGATCCATTTTGTCATACATGGTAATTAAACGATTGAGATCTTCGTAGTGATAGTTTGGAACACAGACTCCGCGTTTGTTAACAGAACCACGAAGAATCACATGAGTTAAATCGTTTCCGTTGGTAGCTACTTCGTAGCCACGATATACGAAATTGTGCGGATGCTGCGCCGCATAGACGGAATTGAGCATGACAGAAAAATCACCACTGGTAGGATTTTTCATACCTGATGCGACGTCAAAACCACTAACTGTTAGACGATGATGCTGATCTTCTACAGAACGGGCGCCAATTGCTACGTAAGAGAGAAGATCTTCTACATACATCCAATTTTCTGGATAAAGCATTTCATCTGCTGCTGAAAGACCGGTTTCCTCCATGCTTCTAAGATGCATTTTTCGCATTGCAATCAGTCCGGCAAGAAGATCCGGTGCTTGTTCAGGATCAGGCTGTGATGCAATTCCTTTATAGCCTTCGCCGGTTGTACGAGGTTTGTTTGTGTAAATACGAGGAACAATTAAAAGTTTATCTTTTACTTTTTCGTTTACCGTTGCAAGACGATGAATATAGTCAAGTACAGATTCTTCGTTATCAGCAGAACAAGGTCCAATGATTACGATAAATTTATCAGATTTACCGGTAAGAATATCTCGCATTTGAGCATCGCGAGCATCTTTCGCTTCTTTTGCCTTTTGTGAAACCGGATATTGCTTTTTGATTTCTTCCGGAGAAGGAAGTTCTTTTAAAAATTCGAAACTCATGAGTTGACTCCTTTATTGAAAATATAATTCTTTGATTGTTTCTGTTGGCATCTCTTTGCCGGTCCACATCTTAAAAGATGCAGCACCTTGATATAATAACATATATAGTCCGTTACTTGTCATGCATCCTTGACTTTGTGCTAATTGTAGAAATTTAGTGTTACGTGGATGGTAGATAATGTCGGAAACCAGTAGATGACTTGAAAACAGGGAGGAATCGTGAATGATGCTATTTTCGATGTCCGGTTCCATGCCTACATTGGTTGCATTTATCAAGATAGAGCTTTCTTCAATGCACTCGCGAAGAAGTCTTAGGTTAGCAAGATCGAGTAACTGAAGTTCGCAATCAGTGTTAGAACGAATTGTTTCAATCATTTTTTGCGCTTCTTCAAAGGTGCTGTTTTTTCTTTTGAAAACATTAATCTTTTTGACTCCGTCAAGAGCGCCTTGCACCATAATTGCAGTTGCGGCGCCACCGGTTCCAAGTAAAGTAACAGTCTGGCCTATGTGGTTGTAACCAATTTCGTTTTGCGATCTCCAAAATCCAATCCCATCGGTAGTATGTCCAAGTAATGTTCCATCATCTCTAAGAAGTACGGTGTTAACAGCACCGGCCAGTCGGGCGGCCGGGGTTAGTTCATCAAGATATGGGATAATAGCACGCTTGTGAGGCATCGTTAAGTTATATCCGACACATCCTGTTTCTTTTAAAAAGGAAACGGCGTGAGAGAGTTGATCTGGTGCAACATCAAATGCAAGATAAACATAATCTAGATGGTTTAGTTCAAATGATTTGTTATGCATAGCCGGTGATATACTGTGGGCTACGGGTTGTCCGAGAAGACCAGTAAGCTTGGTTTTTCCGGTGATTTCAATCATAATTTTCCTATTCCTTTTCCACTTTAATGTGTTAAAATAACATTTCTAATTTTATTTTATTTCAAGATGCTTGTCAACCGGTTAGGGAATCGTTATACTTGTTAAAAGAAGATTGGAGATTCTTATGCAGACAGAGATTACAATTAAGAATATAACAATAGGAAATGGCAGACCTGTTATCTGTTTACCGGTTGTTTCACATACAAAAAAAGAGATTATAAATGAAATAAAACAATATGTAAAACTTGGAGCACAGATGATCGAATGGCGTGTTGATTATTTTGATGAAGTATTATCGGATCGTGCTGTTTGTGAAGTCTTAGAAGCAATTAAAAAAGATGTTATAAAGACGATAATGCTTTTTACGTTTCGCTCCTATAAACAGGGCGGGTCAATGAACCTTGATGAAGAAAAGATTATGCATCTTAATGAAATAGCGGCAGGGTCAGATGTGATTGATATCATTGATTTAGAATATTTTGAGGCGACAAATCCTAAAAAAGCAATTTCTCATTTGCAGCAATATGGTGTTAAAGTGATTGCTTCGCATCATGATTTTGAAAAAACACCGGAAAATCAAATCATTCAGATGATCCTTAGAGACATGAAGCAAGGTGGTGCGGATATTGTAAAGTTTGCAGCATATCCTAAGGATGAATTTGATGTGCTGCGATTGCTGTATCAGAATGCTCTATTAAAGAAAGAGTTTCCGCATCTTCCGATTGTTACAATGACAATGGGAAAGGTTGGAAGTGTTTCAAGGGTATGCGGAGAAACGTTTGGAAGTTGTATTACGTTTGGAGCCGGAAAGGGTCAATCGGCACCGGGGCAGATTGGATTCGAACAATTAAAGACGGTTCTTGAAATAATACATGAAAGCTATGGTGAATGATATGATTTTTTTGATAGGATTTATGGGCGCCGGTAAGACGGCAGTTTCCAAAGAACTTGCTAAAAAAGCGAATATGAAACTGATTGATACAGATGAATATATCGAAAAAAAAGAGGGGATGAAGATTCCTGAAATTTTTGATAAATATGGGGAAGAATATTTTCGTAATATTGAAACGCAATGTTTAAAGGAAATTGTTTCGAAAGAGGAAGCAATAGTTTCTTGTGGTGGCGGAATTATAATGAAAGAAGAAAATGTTAAAGTTATGAAAGCTGCCGGAAAAGTAGTATTTTTGAAAACTTCACCAGAAACAATTTATCAAAGGGTAAAAAAATCACAGAATAGACCAATGCTTAAGGGTCATATGAATGTTGAATATATTGAAAAATTATTGAACGAAAGACAGCCCTTTTATGATCGTGCAAAAGACTGTGAGATTTGTACGGATAATCGCACAGTCAGCGCGATTGCACAAGAAATTCTTTGCTTTTTATAATGGATTATGGTATTATAACATCTGCTGTAATTATTAGCATCCATAGTCTAACGGATAGAATGTCAGACTCCGACTCTGATGGTGTGGGTTCGATTCCCGCTGGATGCATTTGCTTAGAGTTTTTATTTTTTTAAAACTTTAAGCCGTAAATGGAAAGATTAATTCATTTAATCCGAGGATAATAAATGGAGTTGTTAAAGTATGAAGAAAGATTCAAAGGAAATATTTAGTAATCTTACGTTAGAAATAGTAATAGAATTTTGCAAGCATCATATGAAGCAATTGATTGGTGCAGGGATTGTGGTTGTTTTTCTTATTATATTGGCAATTGCCGGACATCATGGTTCAAATAAAGAAACTATGCAATCTGACTTTTCCACACAAGAAGAACTTATGGAATATAAAAATGAGCAGGTTAATGAAGAATATGATACCGAGAAAGAATATGCAGATGTTGAGACATTAATTACAAAATATTATGCTGCATATGCTGAAAATGATTTAGAGACGCTGCAGACGATTGCGACGCCGATTACGACGAAAGAAAAAAGTTATATTAAACTATATTCTGAATATTCCGAAGAATACTCTGATATTCAATGTCATGTAAAAGAAGGATATGATGATTATTCATATTTTGTTTCGGTTGAGTACTCAATCAAGTTTGCAAATATTGACACATTGGTTCCGGGACTTGATTTCTTCTATATCCAGACAAATGATGATGGAGAATTGTATATTGATAATGCCTATAGTTCATTTAATCGAAGCGTACAAGAAACTCAGCAGGATGAAAATGTTTCGGAATTGATCGATTCTTTTGAAAATTCAGATGATGTGGTTCTTTTGCAAAAAGATGTCAGTGAAAAATATGAAGAAGCTTTAGAATCAGATGAAGCTTTGAAAACGTTAATGGAAGAGACGATTCCAAATGCAGTATCTGATTGGTATAAGAATTATGATGCAGAAGCTGCAGAAAAAGAGTTTGCGGAAGATACAACAACTGAGGAGTCTACTACGGAAGAAACAACGGACGAAACGCAAACCGAAGAAACAACAGATGCGGAATCTACAGAAGAAACGACAGAAGAGTCAACAGAAGAATCTACAGAAGAAACTAGTGAAGACTCATCACAGGAAGAAGAAGTTACTTATGTTTATGCTAAGACAGAAGTGAATGTTCGAAAGAAAGCTTCTATAGATTCAAAGTCTTTGGGATTGTTAAAACAAGGTAAGAAAGTCCAACTTATTGAGAAGATGGATAATGGTTGGAGTAAAGTAAAATATAAAAACAAGACCGGTTATATTAAGTCAAAATATTTAACAAAGAAAAAACCATCTGCGGAATCAACTGCATTTTCTAAAGGCGATAAAATCAGATTGACCATGTCTGTGAATATTCGAAAAAAAGCCAGTGAAAATTCTAAGAGAATTGGACTTGCATATTCAGGAGAAAAGGTAACGGTTGTTAAATGTTTAGATAGTGGTTGGACGAAAGTAAAATGGAACGGTAAGACGGGCTATATTAAGACTTCTGTATTAAAAGAACAATAAATGTTTTTTAAAGGCTGTTGGCGGAGGGAATCGAATAAAAGGTTCCTTTGGCAAACAGTCTTTTTACTTTTAGTGAATGATAAGGATTTGATAATATGAGATTAAATAAATATCTGTCGGATATCGGAGTTTGTTCCAGAAGACAGGCGGATAAAATGATTGAAGAAGGCAGAGTTACGGTTGATGGCAGGAAAGCAAAACTTGGTCAACAGGTAGAAGGTGATGAGGAGATTTGTGTTGACCATAATAAAGTCCGGGTGAATCAAAAAAAAGTGATTTTGCTGGTTAATAAACCCGTTGGTATCGTATGTACAACGGAAAAAAGAGAAAAGAATAATATTGTTGATTTTCTCAAATATCCAATTAGAATTTATCCGATTGGGCGTCTTGATAAGGATTCGAACGGATTAATCCTTATGACGAACGATGGAGAAATTGTTAATAAAATAATGCGAGCCGGAAATTATCATGAAAAGGAATATTTAGTTAAAGTGAATCGGCCGATTACAAAGGAGTTTTTGGATGGGATGGCAAATGGGGTGCCTATTTTAGATACCGTAACCAGAAAGTGTAGTATTTGGCAAGTGTCTAAACAAACATTTCGGATTGTTTTGACACAAGGTTTGAATCGTCAGATTCGAAGGATGTGTGAATTCTTTGACTATGAGGTGGTTTCGTTAAAACGAGAACGAATCATGAATTTGAAATTAGGGGATTTAAAAGAAGGTACGTATCGTGAAATTACCCAAGAAGAGAAAGAGGAATTGTATCGACGGATTGAGAATTCTTCAAGTGATACGGTCAAATGGAATGAAGAGGGTTAAGAAATGGATGATAAAAAAAGAATTGAAGAACTTGTTACACTGTTAAATGAGGCATCAGATCGCTATTATGGTGGACTTGAGGAAATAATGTCTAATTATGAATGGGATGCAGCATTTGATGAACTTGTTAAACTTGAACAGCAGACAGGATACAGACTCGATAATTCACCGACACAGACAACCGGTGCTGTGGTAAAAAATGGAGCAAGAGAAGAACATGAATATCCGGCCTTATCGCTTGCTAAAACAAAAGAAGTGACAAAGTTGCAAGAATGGGCAGGGCAACGACCAGTTAATTTGAGCTGGAAGCTTGATGGATTGACGTTGGTACTTACCTATGATAATGGAAGTTTGACAAAGATATTGACGCGAGGAAGTGGTGTTGCTGGAAATAATATCACTTATATGAAAGATGCTATTGAGGCAGTTCCGTCTAAAATCGAATATCGCGGGCACTTGGTTGTGCGTGGAGAAGCGGTTATCAGTTATACGGACTTTGATATGATAAATGCTTCTTTGGATAATGAAGATGATTATGCCAATCCGCGAAATCTTGCGGCAGGAACCTTAGCTCTTGATGCAACGAATCTAGAAACTGTAAAAAAACGTAAGGTACATCTGTATGCATTTACATTAGTACATATTGATGATGAAATCGTTCATTGGTCAAAGCGGATGGAATTTTTGAAAAATCAAGGCTTTGATATTGTAGATTACGAGAAAACAAATGCACAGCAGTTACCGCAGGTGGTGGAACGCTGGACTAAACTCGTAGAAAACGGGAAGATGGATATTCCGGTTGATGGATTAGTAATCTGTTATGAAGATACGAATTATTCCTCAGGCGGTTCTGTAACCGGGCATCATGCAACGCGAGGAGGCTTGGCATTTAAATGGCAGGATGTCTCGGCGCTTTCTAGATTGGATCATGTAGAATGGTCTTGCGCTGCTTCTACAATTACTCCGGTTGCGGTATTTGAACCTATTTGGCTTGAAGGGACGATGGTCTCTCGTGCATCGTTGTGCAATATATCAGAAATGGAACGACTTGGAATTGGAGAAAATCATGAGACAATTTTGGAAATTATTAAAGCAAATAAGATAATTCCAAAGTGTATTTCAGTAAAGGAAGCAAAAGGCGTGTTTGCAATACCGGCTCAATGTCCGGTTTGTAATGCCGCAACGCAGGTGAAGATTTCGCAACATTCCGGAACAAAAACGTTGCATTGTACGAATGAAGAATGTGCCGCAAAACATGTCATGAAATTTGCCAGATTTGTCAGTAAGACCGGAATGGATATTGATGGTATGAGTGTGCAGACGATTTTGAAGTTTATGAATCTCGGTTATATTTATAATTTTGCAGATTTTTATCATTTGCATCAATACGAGGATGAGATTCGTAACCTAGACGGATTCGGGGACAAATCGTGCGAAAATCTTCTTTTGGCCATTGAAAATAGTCGCAGCTGTTCACCGGTTTCCTTTGTTTATGCATTATGTATTCCACAAATTGGAGTTGATGCAGCAAAGAAAATAATGGAAGCTATTGGCTGGAAGGAATTTGTGAAACGTTTAGAGGAAGTGCGCGGGTTTGATGATATCGCAACCATTGGCACAGAAAAATCCACTTCGATTATAAAGTGGTACCAAAATGATAAGAATCGAAAAGTGTTTTATGAATTGCTGGATCTGCTAAATATTGAATCGATGGAAGCTGTAGATAAAACGGATGGTTCCTTGAAGGGAATGAAATTTGTGGTAACAGGAGATTTGGTGCGATTTAAAAATCGCTCTGAACTTGCCTCGTTTATAGAAAGTGAAAATGGAAGTGTGGCATCAAGCGTGTCAAAAAAGACTAATTATCTGATTAATAATGATGTGACTTCAACATCTGGCAAAAACCAAAAAGCATTATCGCTTGGAATCGAAATTATTTCAGAAAATGATTTTATTTCACGCTTTGGAGGGGAAAATGTTTTCGCAAAGGGTTATGTTGAAAAAGAATAAGCGTATGTGCTATAATTTTATAGATTATATAGCTTAATTCGGAGGTTTATAATATGGCAGAAGATCGTAAAAATAGAAAGATAACAGAGAGTAAATTGGGGGATATTCGTATTTCGGATGACGTGGTTGCGAACATTGTTGGATTAGCGGCAACGGAAGTGGAAGGAGTTACATCTTTGTATGGTAATATTACGAATGAACTTTTGAGTAAACATTCCATGAAGAATACAACAAAAGGGGTACGTATTTCATATGAAGGAAACAAAGTAACCGTGGATGTGGCGATTAATATCGGCTATGGTTTTTCGATTCCGGAAGTATCTGCCAATGTACAAGAAAAAGCCAAAACGGCTGTAGAGACAATGACAGGATTAGAGGTTGTAGGTGTGAATGTCAAAATTGCATCTGTTGATATGGGAACAAAAAAATAAATACTAATAGGAGTTGTGATGCTTAAGAGTTTGCGAAAGCAAACTCTTAAGTTGCATACATATAAACTTAGAAAGGGAAACTGTATGACCCGTAGAAAAATTAGAGAACAAATATTTAAATTGCTTTTTCAGATAGAGTTTTATGATGAGAATGAATTTTCTCAGCAGTTAGACTCTTTTTTTGAGGAAGAACAAGCAGAAAATGATGATCAGGAAGTTGTAGAAAATCAGTCAACAAAAGAGCATGAATTGATTAAAGCAAAAACTAGAAATATCTTTGAAAATATCGATAAGATTGATGCTGCAATCAATGAAAAAAGTGTTGGATGGAAAACTTCTCGCATGGGTAAGGTGGAGCTTGCAATATTGCGCCTTGGTGTATATGAAATAACAATGGATGAGGATATTCCGGAATCTGTAGCGATAAATGAAGCGGTAGAACTTGCAAAGAAATTTGGCGAGGATAATTCTTCTTCTTTTGTAAATGCTGTGTTGGCTAAATTTGCTTCATGAGACAGGAGAATATTTATACCGTATCCCAGATAAATAAATATATTGCAGAAATGTTTGCACAGGACTATCTTCTTAAGAATGTCTTGGTGAAAGGTGAGATTTCGCAGTGTACGTATCATTCATCCGGGCATATCTATTTTACTATAAAAGATTCTGAATCTGTAATGAATGGGATTATGTATAAGAGTGTTACAGCAGGATTAAAATTTCGCCTTAAGACCGGTGATCGGATTGTAGTAAAAGGAAAGGTGAATACCTATGCCCCTAGAGGAACGTACAGTATTGTGGCCGCTTCAATTGAAAAACAAGGAGCCGGTGATTTGCATGCGCAGTTCGAGCAGCTTAAAGCTGAACTTGAGGAGATGGGCATGTTTGACTCGTTATACAAGCGCCCAATTCCAAAGTATGTATTTACGGTGGGTGTTGTAACTTCTGCAACCGGCGCAGCAATACGCGATATTATAAATGTTGCATCTCGAAGAAATCCTTATGTGCAAATTATACTCTATCATGCACAGGTACAAGGAGAAGGCGCAGCGGCAAGTATTGCGGAAGGCATTTTGGCTATGGAGTCCGTGCGACCGGATGTTTTGATAGTAGGACGCGGTGGCGGATCTATGGAAGATTTGTGGGCATTTAATGAAAGAGTTGTAGCAGAAGCTATTTTCAATTGTACTATTCCTGTTATTTCTGCTGTTGGACATGAGATTGATACAACGATTGCGGATTATGTAGCGGATCTTCGAGCGCCTACTCCGTCGGCAGCTGCAGAACTTGCCATTTTTGATTATCAGGAGTTTCATAACAAGATAGAAAATTTAAAATATCATTTGCTGCAGGGGTTACAGTTGCAAGTTGAAAAAGCCAAGTATCAATACAGTTCAATCAATTCAAGACTTCAAAAATATAATCCGAATCAGCAGATTTTATTAAAACGAAAATATGAAAAAGAATTGCGGATAAGATTGGTTAAAGAAATGGAGCGCTTATTAGTTAACAATAAGCATAGATTGCAGCTTTACGCAGAACGTTTTGATGGCCAGTCGCCAATGAGAAAATTGACACAGGGCTATAGTTATGTAACTGATCAATATCATCATATGGTAAATGATGTTACAAAGGTAAAAGAGCAAGATGAACTATATATCCGCATGACAAATGGTACGCTGAAAACCAGCGTGATTGAGATAAAGGAAGAGACCGATGAGTGAAGAAAAGAAGGATTATTCTCTTGAAGAGTTGTTTGAACAAGTGGAAAGTTTGTTAAGTAAGATGGAACAAAAAGAAGTTTCACTTGAAGATTCATTTGAGTTTTATGAACAGGGAATGAATTATTTAAAATTATGTAAAGATAAGATTGACTGTGTAGAGAAAAAAATGGAAGTTATTAATGCACAGAACGAGTTGATAGAATAGAGGAACTTTATGGAGTTACAGATCGCAAAGCACACAAAAGAAGTAGAAGAAATTATTTGTAGATTCCTTCCGAAAGAAGAAGGGTATCAAAAAACAGTCCTTTCGGCAATGAATTACAGTTTTAATGCCGGAGGTAAACGCCTTCGACCGATGCTGATGTTGGAGGTGTTTCGACTTTTTGGCGGCAAGAACATAAAACTGGTTGAACCGTTTATGGCTGCAATGGAGATGCTTCATACTTCCTCTCTTATTCATGATGATTTGCCGGCAATGGACAATGATGAATATCGAAGAGGAAAAAAGACTACGCATATTGTTTACGGAGAAGCAATGGCGATTTTGGCCGGTGATGGGCTGCTTTTGTACGCTTTTGAAACGGCGGCAAAAGCTTATGAGGTAGAACCGGAGAATAAAAATATCGGGAAAGCGCTTTCGATATTTGCACAAAAAGCTGGCATTTATGGCATGGTGGGTGGACAGACGGTAGATGTTGAAATGGAAGGAAAACCACTTTCACAAGAGCAGCTTTTATTTATTCATCACTTGAAAACCGGTGCATTAATTGAAGCATCTATGATGATTGGGGCAATTTTGGCAGAGGCCTCGGATGAGGATGTTTTGAAAATTCAAAAGATTGCTTCGAATATTGGACTGGCATTTCAAATCCAAGATGACATTTTGGATGTTATGGGTGATGAAGAAATGATTGGTAAGCCGGTTGGCTCTGATTGTAAAAATAATAAAACGACTTATGTATCGTTAAAAGGAATAGAGCAGTCTCATGCCGATGTTGAGCGTTATACCAATGAGGCTGTAGGACTTCTTGATTCATTACATGGTGCAAATGAATTTTTGAAATCACTGTTAATGGCACTTGTAAACAGAAAGAAGTAAGGGGAAATTGTTTATGTTACTTGATAGAATAAACCGTCCTAATGATATCAGAAAATTTAAACATGAAGAACTTAATCCGTTGGCGAAGGAAATTCGAGAATTTTTAATTCAGACGGTTTCGGAAAACGGCGGACACTTAGCTTCTAATCTTGGAGCTGTTGAATTGACTATGGCTTTGCATTTGGCACTTCATTTTCCGGAAGATAAGCTTGTTTGGGATGTAGGACATCAATCTTATACACATAAACTTCTTACAGGACGTAAGGACAGATTTGATACCCTGCGTAAACATGGTGGTCTTAGTGGCTTCCCTAAAACAAATGAATCCGCGTGTGATGCGTTTAATACAGGTCATAGTTCAACGTCCATATCGGCTGCGCTTGGTCTTGCAACAGCAAGGGATTTAAAAGGTGAGAATTATCGAGTGGCGTGTGTGATAGGGGATGGAGCACTGACCGGAGGAATGGCATTTGAAGCATTAAATAATGCAGCTTTGTTAAAAAAGAATTTTATAATTGTTTTAAATGACAATACGATGTCAATTTCAAAAAATGTTGGCGGATTGCCGGCTCACTTATCAAATATCAGAACAACCGGAGCCTATAAGGACTTAAAAGAAGGAATTAAAGCGTCGCTAAATAAGATTCCGTTATATGGAGAGAAAATGGTACATAATATTCAAAGTACCAAAAGCTCTTTAAAGCAATTATTGATTCCGGGGATGATTTTCGAAAATCTTGGTTTGACTTATCTTGGACCTTATGATGGTCATGATATTATGACGATGTATCGTGCTTTTGTGGAAGCTGAGAATATTGAAGGGCCGGTTGTGGTTCATGTAGTTACGCAAAAAGGAAAAGGATATATCCATGCAGAACGCCATCCGGCAAGATTTCATGGAACCGGTGCTTTTTGTGTCGAGAGTGGTCTTCCGAAGAAAAAGCAGACGCTTGCCAATTATACAAATGTTTTTTCTACTGTCATGGTGAAGATGGGAGAACGTAATCAAAATGTGATTGCGATCACAGCAGCCATGGAAGATGGTGTTGGTTTAAAGCGTTTTCATAATCGTTATCCGGAGCGTTTCTTTGATGTGGGTATTGCGGAAGGGCATGCGGTTACATTTGCAGCCGGATTAGCGAAGGAAGGCTTTGTTCCGGTTGTGGCTGTTTATTCTTCTTTTTTACAGAGGGCATTTGATCAAATTGTTCATGATGTCTGTATGCAGTCACTCCATGTTGTTTTTGCGATTGATAGAGCAGGTCTTGTTGGAGCTGATGGTCAAACGCATCAGGGTGTGCTTGATGTATCTTATATGATGTCGATTCCAAATATGACGGTGATGGCTCCAAAAAATAAATGGGAGCTATCGGATATGCTGAAATTCGCGATTGCTTTTGATGGACCGATTTCGCTTCGATATCCAAGAGGACAGGCGTATAGTGATTTAAAACAAATGCGTAATCCAATTGAATATGGAAAATCCGAAATGCTCCAGCAAGGTAAGAATATCGCAATTTTGGCTCTGGGAAATATGGTGAAGATTGCGGTAGAAGTAGTAGAACAGTTAAAAAATCAAGGTGTTTTAGCTACGTTAATAAATGCTAGATTTGCGATGCCTTTTGATCAAGATCGGATTCGTGAATTGGCAGATGAGCATACTTTGCTTGTGACGATGGAAGAAAACGTTCGAAGTGGCGGTTTTGGTGAGCATGTGGGACTCTTTGTGAAAGAGGAGAACATAGAGCTTGACGTTCTTACAATAGCATTACCGGATGATTATATAGAGCAGGGAAGCGTGGATGAATTATTTGAAGAAGTTGGTCTTGATGCAACTTCTGTGTCAAAAAGAATTTTGGCACAATATGAGAAATAATGGAGACGTTTTATGAAGGAAAGACTGGATATATTAGTTACAAAAAGAAATCTTGCACCTTCAAGAGAAAAAGCGAAAGCATTGATTATGGCCGGCCAGGTGTTTGTGGATGGTCAAAGAGAAGATAAAGCAGGAAGTACATTTGATGAAAATGCAAATATTGAGATACATGGCAAGACATTAAAATATGTCAGTCGAGGTGGTTTGAAACTGGAAAAAGCAATGGAACAATTCCAGCTAAGTCTAGATGGTTATATCTGTATGGATATTGGGGCTTCTACTGGTGGTTTTACGGATTGTATGCTACAAAATGGTGCCGCCAAGGTATATTCCGTTGATGTGGGATATGGTCAATTTGCCTGGAAATTACGGCAGGATGAACGAGTGGTCTGTATGGAAAAAACTAATATCCGATATGTAACGCCGCAGGACATTGATGATGTGCTGGATTTTGCTTCAGTAGATGTATCGTTTATATCTTTAACAAAAGTTTTGCCGGCGGCAAAGGAACTGTTAAAAGAAGATGGACAGATGGTGTGTCTTATTAAACCGCAATTTGAGGCGGGTCGTGAAAAAGTCGGAAAAAAAGGGGTTGTAAGAGATCCGGCAGTTCATAGAGAAGTGATAAAGAACGTGATTTCTTTTGCAAATGAAATAGGATTTGGTGTTTGTCATCTTGATTTTTCTCCGGTTAAGGGACCGGAAGGAAATATCGAGTATCTGCTTCATATTCAGAAGAATGCGACGAATGAGGAGGGTTACACCGTTGAGGGCGTGGTTTCGTTGGCGCACGAGACGTTAGATTAGATATGAAACATTTTTTTATTATATCCAATACATTTAAAGATCCGGATTTGGAAATGACACATCAGGTTCAAGCATATATAAAGAATCGTGGTGGTGTATGTGATTATTTTGTCACAAGACCATATGAAAAAGAAGATAATAAAATTGATTGTAGTAAGATTCCAAAAGAAACAGAAGTGATTTTGGTTCTTGGGGGAGACGGTACTTTGATTCGAACAGCCAGAGATGTTGTTTCGCTTAGAATACCGCTTATTGGTGTAAATCTTGGTACACTCGGATATTTGTGTGAATTGACCAGAGATACTGTATTTGCAGCAATTGATCAGATTTTTGAGGATCATTATGAACTTGAAAATCGTATAATGCTGCGAGGGGTTGATGAACAAGGAAATGTTAAAGGGTGTGCGCTAAATGATGTGGTAATTCATCGGATGGGACTTCTTCAGATTGTTCGAATTAATGTATATATCAGTGATAAGTATCTCACAACATATAATGCGGATGGAATTATTGTATCGACACCGACCGGTTCTACCGGATATAGTATGTCTTCTGGAGGTCCGATTGTGGATCCTAAGGCGGATTTGTTGTTGATTACACCGATTAGTCCTCATGCGTTAAGTTCTAAAAGTATTGTGATCTCACCGGAGGATACTATTTGTCTGGAGATTGCTGAAAGAAGAGCGGAACAAGATGAAGAAGTTGTTGTGAGCTTTGATGGTGATCAGTTGATGTCTCTCAATGTGGGAGAGAAAATTACGATTTCAAAATCTCCACTGATGGTGAAAATCTTGAAGATTGGTTCTCAAAGTTTTCTTGAAATTCTCCAAAAGAAGATGTCTGTTTATAATGATTCTAACGATAAGGTGTAATTATAGTGAAATCAAATCGACAAAATAAGATACTTGAAATAATTGAAAAATATGATTTGGAAACACAAGAAGAATTGCTTGATAAGCTTCGGTGTGCCGGATATAAGGTTACACAAGCGACTATTTCACGTGATATTCGGGAAATGAAGCTGACAAAGGTTTCTTTAAGTGATGGTCGGCATAAATATGTTTCGCTTAGACAGGTTCATGATGAAAATTTAAATGATAAATATTATCGTGTTTTAAAAGAAGGGTATGTATCTATGGATCATGCCATGAATATTTTGGTGATTAAGACGGTATCCGGAATGGCTATGGCAGTAGCGGCAGCACTTGATCATATGAAATGGGATGAGATTGTTGGGTGTATTGCCGGAGATGATACCGTGATGTGTGCGGTAAGAAGCGTTGATCAGACGAAAGAATTGATGGAAAAGATAGAAAGCGTTCTTAGTCAGATTTAATACAAGGTTTGAGAGAGAAAAAGCTTTGCAAGTTTGGGTTGTAAGTGAAAAGATGCATGATACGAGTTTAGATATTTGTTTGGATATATCTGAGTTCATGGGTGTCTTGTAAGAAGTGTGTAGTAAGGCGAAAAAAAGGTGAATATATGTTAATTAATTTACACATTAAAAACATTGCATTGATTGAAGAAGCGGATATTGATTTTTATGAAGGTTTGAATATTTTAACAGGTGAAACCGGTGCGGGAAAATCGATTTTAATCGGGTCTATGAATCTTGCACTTGGAGAAAAGATTCCACGTGAGATGATACGTGATGAAGCGGAGCCGGCATTGGTAGAACTTGTTTTTCAGGTGGATGATAGAAGCGTTCTAAAACAGCTCGAACGATTGGAGGTCGAGGTGGAGGAAGGCTGCGTGATTTTGTCAAGACGGATTAGCGGAGGGCGAGGAATTGCTAAAATAAATGGTGAAACAGTTCCTCTTGCAAAACTTCGCAGTATTGCACAGCTTTTAATTAATATTCATGGACAACATGAACATGAAGTTTTGCTTCATAAGAAAAAACATTTATCTATTTTAGATGATTTTGCAACCGGTGATTTTGGAAATTTGAAATTAGAATTAGCGGATTGTTATAAACAATATAAGAAGGCGAAAAAGAAGTTGGAAGATTTTTCTCTTGATGAAGAGGGGCGAAAACGACAATTATCTTTTTTAGAATATGAAATAGCCGAGATTACAAATGCTGGTTTGCTTGAAGGTGAAGATGAAGAACTGGAAACGGCTTATAAAAAGATGCTCAACAGTAAAAAATTAATGGATGCAGTATCGATTGCTTATGAGTGTACTTCCGGTGCAAGCAATAATGCTTCTGAGCAAATAGCAAGAGCGATTAAGGAGCTTTCTTTTGTACAGGATTATGATGAAGAATTAAAAACTATATGCAATCAGTTAGGAGAAGTTTCAAATCTTCTGAATGATTTTAATTACACGCTTCGAGATTATCAGGGAGAACTTGCATTTTCAGAGCAGGATTTTTATGAAACAGAGAAAAGATTAGATGAAATTAATCATTTAAAATCAAAATACGGTGATTCTTATAAAATGATTATGGAATCGCTTGCGACGAAGAAGGAACAGGCGGATAAACTTCGCAATTACGAGCTTGAAAAAGATGCTGCCGTACAAGAATTAGATGATATTACAGCTACGCTTCATGACAATTGTAATCGCGTAAGTGAGCTTCGTAAACAGAAGGCATCTGAGTTTGAAACTAAGATGATAGAAGCGTTGTGTGATTTGAATTTTCTTGATGTTCGTTTTAAAGTGGAATTTGAAAAATTAGATTATTACACACAAGAGGGATTTGATCAGATTGAATTTATGATTGCTACCAATCCAGGCGAAGAATTAAAACCTCTTGCGAAGATTGCTTCAGGCGGGGAATTGTCACGTATCATGCTGGCGATTAAACAATTGCTGGCCGGCGTGGAAAGACCTTTAACACTTATTTTTGATGAAATTGATACCGGAATCAGTGGGAGGACAGCACAGATGGTTTCGGAAAAATTAAAACAGATTGCGAAAACACACCAGGTTATTTGCATTACACATTTGCCGCAGATTGCTTCTAGGGCAGATGCACATTTTTTGATAGAAAAACAGATAAAAAATGCCAATACTTTAACACAAATCACACCGCTTTCAGAAGAAGAAAGCGTGATGGAATTGGCGCGCATGCTAGGTGGGGCTAAGATAACGGATACTGTAATTTCAAATGCTCGTGAGATGAAAGCATTGGCAAAATAATGAAATGTCGCATTGATAATACATTTTGTGTTATCAAATGCGACATTTTTTTAATAAATAATTTGATCTTGTTCTAAGGAATAATAATAGACATGATCGGATAAGATTTCTTCATCCGGGACTTGATCTTGGTTGACTTCTACAACCATTTCATCTAGCGCACTTTTGTCTTTTGCATGGGATTGCGGAATGGCGATGATTTCATGAACTGAGCTTGGAATTATGTAAAGATCAGACTTCATTGTTTGTGCAAGATTTTTTAAAACATTGGGATAGAGCATGACGGCAGCTCCGTTGATTTTTTCAGTGTTGGTAATAACATACATAGGAATCGGCGCTTTGTCTTCGGCTATAATCTGCTCCAATTCTTTATCATCCTGGAGCAGGGTTTTTAACATATCCTGCATACTGATGATGTTAGAAGGTAGAGTGATTGGAGTGTTTTCGATGGCTTTATTCATAAGCTGACGAATCGAGATGTTCCAAGACTCTAAAAGGTCGTTTCGAATTAAAACCATACCATTTCGGACATAGGAATCATCAAGGTGTAAATAGTAAAAAACGATTGCAAGATCCATAAAATGAACATGTGGTATTTCTTTTAATAAATCGATATTTTTTTCATAGTTAATTAATTTATAAACAATGTGATCTTGTGCTTTTTGATAATCGGTAAAAAAGGAAATGTCAACGTTAGATGTGGGTTTGAATAATTCGTAATCCTGTTTGATTTTGAATAGCATTTCCTGATAGGTAAAACCATTATCAAGTTCCTTGAAATAGTGATTTAGATAGAGAGTAGGTGCAATATTTGCATCTTGTTCCATAATAACGAGACCATCTAAGCGCGTGTCGTTGTTTTTTAGGATACTTCTTATGGTAATGGAAGTTTCTTCCGGAAATGCTAATGTGATATCATGTAATATATTTTCTTTGAATTCTAAATAAGTCATGTATTCTCCTTCGTAATAATATAGAAGGATTAGACTGCTTGAAATGATTAAGATTTTTAAGAAGCGCTCATGAATTGAGCGTGGATTTAATATATCATTTTATAGAAGAATCTACAAGTCTATTTTATCGATTTTCTTTTAAAATATTTGTTGCATTTTTTCTCAAATTCGATATAATAGTCTTTGTCAATGCCGATATGGCTCAGTTGGTAGAGCGTCGCATTCGTAATGCGTAGGTCGCCGGTTCAAGTCCGGCTATCGGCTTTTAACCCTTGCGAATTTATATTTGCAGGGGTTGTTGTTTTTTAGAAAGGTTTTTTTTATAATAATTAATGGAAATTGGACAAATGGATGTCGTGAGGGACTTTTATGGAGCTGACGCTTAGGCTTGTTTTATTTTGTATATGCTGGGGCGTTGTAAGTGTTGTATTAATTGCAATTGCTTACGGTTTTTTTGTGTCCTTTTATCGGCGTCTTATGATGGGGATTGTAGCCGCAGTTGCACTGGTTGTTCATTTGATTGGATATTGGAATCTATATTTGACTGGATTTTGGCATAACCTTTTTCATCTCATAATGCTAATCGTTATGGGAGTGATTGTGTTGTCAGACGCAGAAGGAATTACCAAACCACCCTTTTTGGATTGGAAGACGGCAAGTGTTCGCGCTGGACTTATGGCGCTATCAACACTTGGCTCGACAAGAAGGGTGTATCGTAGCTTTTTTAAACATGGAAAGTATGATAAACACGGTAGGCGAATTTCTAAAATTAAAATTCCGGAAGGATATACACATTATACGACGGTATTTCGTGGTAGTAATATTGAATTTTTAATGCCGCAACATGAAAAACATCGTGTGGTGCTTATGATTCCGGGAGGTGGTTATGTGGGTCGTATGACCGATCTTAAGATGAATTATTCCTGGTATTATTCAGAAGCTGCTAATGATGCACGCGTTGTTATTCTTGATTATAAAACCGTGCTTGATGGGGCAGAGTTTCCGGAGCCATTAGATGAAGCGGTTCGATTATATAAATGGATATTGGAACAAGGATATGAAGGCAAGGATATCATTGTCGCAGGAGATAGCGCCGGAGGTAATCTGGCTTTAACTTTGATAGAATATTTATTGGATCATGAAATCGAAGTTCCGAAGTGTGTAATTACATTTTCAGCATGGACGGATATGTCAGGTAGTTCTTCTTCGTATCGGAGAATGAAACGCTACGATGCATTGTTTGGAGGAAATCATGTGATTGAGATGAGTGCTCACAAATATGTGGAATCATCCGGAAAATCATTAAAAGATCGCTACGTTTCTCCGTATTTTGTAAAAGATTTTAAAGGTTTTCCGCCTATGCTTATGCAGGTTGGAAGTTATGAAATGTTATTAGACAGTTCTGTTGATTTCGCAGAACGAGCCATTAAATGTGGCGCAGATGCGAATCTGGAAATTTATGAAGGTATGTTTCATGAATTTCAAAGAACTCGTAATTATAATGAATATGCCAAAGCTGCTTGGTGGAGCGTGAAAGCGTTTTTGCAGCACATATATGGAGATGAATACTAAAAATTAAGGAGGAATTAAATCATGGCACAATTATGGGGCGGCCGATTTACAAAAGAAACCGATCAATTGGTGTATGCGTTTAATGCGTCTATATCTTTTGATAAAAAGATGTACAAGCAGGATATTACCGGAAGTATGGCACATGTTAAGATGCTTGGGAAACAAGGGATTTTGACAGAGAAGGAAGCGAAAGATTTAGAAGATGAACTGCAAAATATTTTAAATGAATTAGAGTCCGGTGCAATTGAAATTGATGATAAGTATGAAGATATACATAGTTTTGTAGAAGCGACTTTAATTGACCGTTTAGGGGATACCGGTAAAAAACTTCATACCGGTAGAAGCCGTAATGATCAGGTTGCACTTGATATGCGCATGTATGTGCGCAGTGAAGTGGAGCAGATGGATCTTTTGCTTAAGAGTCTTCTTGAAACGATTTTACGTATTATGGAAGAAAATACGCAAACAATTATGCCGGGATTTACGCATCTTCAGAAAGCGCAGCCTATTACATTGACGCATCATTTTGGCGCATATTTTGAAATGTTTAAACGTGATCGCCAGCGTCTTTTTGATATATATGAAAGAATGAATTATTGTCCTTTAGGAAGTGGTGCGCTTGCAGGAACAACGTATCCTTTGGATCGTGAATACACGGCGTCGCTTCTTGGATTTAAAGGACCAACATTAAATTCAATGGATGGTGTTTCGGATCGTGATTATGCAATTGAATTTTTAGCAGCTATGGCAACCATTATGATGCATTTAAGTCGATTTAGTGAAGAAATTATAATCTGGAACAGCAACGAATACCGTTTTGTTGAAATTGATGATGCATATAGCACAGGTAGTAGTATAATGCCGCAAAAGAAGAATCCGGACATCGCCGAATTAGTAAGAGGTAAAACAGGACGTGTATATGGAGCTTTAAACAGCCTTCTTACTACAATGAAAGGAATTCCTTTGGCTTATAATAAAGATATGCAAGAGGATAAAGAACTGACATTTGATGCAATTGATACAACAAAGGGATGTATCGCACTTTTTGATGGAATGCTTTCTACAATGAAATTTAATAAAGAGCGTATGCGTGATAGCGCGAATGGTGGATTTACAAATGCAACGGATGCAGCGGATTATCTTGTGAATCATGGAGTTCCGTTCCGCGATGCACATGGCATTATAGGCGCTATTGTATTGCATTGTATTGAAAATAACAAAGCGATTGATGATATGTCTTTGGAGGAGCTTAAGAAGTTTTCGGATGTGTTTGAAGAAGATATCTTTGATGCAATCTCTATGGAAACCTGTGTTAATAAACGTTTGACAATTGGAGCACCTTCAGAGCAAGCGATGTTAAAGGTCATTGAAGCGGAAAAGGAATATTTAGCACAATCGGAGAAAATTGGTTAAACAACGCTGCTGATTCTAATATATGGTATGAATAGCGGTTACAAATAAGTAAGTAATTGTATTTTGATATTAAGTGTATTATCATACATTCAGACGGACAGTTGTTTGTGTATCGCGGACAGACAAGTTCAACAGTATAACCAATATTTGATTAAGATATAGGAGGATTCGTTCAATGAGTGATAAGTTAAAAGTTGGTATTTTGGGTGGAACCGGTATGGTAGGTCAAAGATTCATTTCTTTGCTGGATGGTCATCCTTGGTTTGAAGTTACAGAAATTGCGGCTAGTCCAAGAAGTGCCGGTATGACTTATGAAGAAGCAGTCGGCAATCGCTGGAAACTTGAAAAGCCAATGCCGGAAGGTGTGAAAAAGATTGTAGTACGAAATGTGAATGAAGTAGAAGAAGTTGCTTCTCATGTGGATTTCGTATTTAGTGCGGTTGATATGTCTAAGGATGAAATCAAGAAAATTGAAGAAGAATACGCTAAGACAGAGACGCCTGTAGTATCCAATAACAGTGCTCACCGTTGGACACCGGATGTACCTATGGTTGTTCCGGAAATTAATCCGCAGCATATGAAGGTTATTGAATTTCAGAAAAAACGTCTTGGAACAACACGTGGTTTTATTGCGGTTAAACCGAACTGTTCCATTCAAAGTTATGCACCTGTTTTGACTGCATGGAAAGAATTTGAACCATATGAAGTAATTGCATCAACCTATCAGGCGATTTCTGGTGCCGGAAAGACATTTAAAGATTGGCCGGAGATGCAGGCGAATATTATTCCGTTTATCAGTGGTGAAGAAGAAAAGAGCGAGAAAGAGCCACTTCGTCTTTGGGGTGAAATTAAAGATGGCGTAATTGTGCCGGCGGATAATATTAAAATTACAAGTCAATGTATTAGAGTACCGATTCTTTATGGTCATACGGCAACTGTTTTTGTAAAGTTTAAGAAGAAACCAACAAAAGAACAGCTCATACAAAAAATTAATGAGTTTAGCGGAATTCCGCAGGAATTAAAACTTCCAAGTGCGCCAAAGCAGTATATTCAGTATTTAGAAGAAGATAACAGACCGCAGGTTCAATTGGATGTTAATTATGAAAACGGAATGGGTATTAGTGTAGGTCGATTAAGAGAAGATTCTGTTTATGATTATAAGTTCGTTGGTCTTTCACATAATACAATTCGTGGAGCTGCAGGTGGAGCAGTACTTTGTGCTGAACTATTAAAAGCTCAGGGATATATTACAAAAAAATAATTAGATGAATTTAATCGAAAGTCAGGATGATTACATCCTGGCTTTTCTTGTTTGTAAAATAAAATTATGATATAATAAATAATGTTTCACATGAGAATCTATAAAATATTTTGGTATATAAGCAGGTGAATGTTAAAGTGAAAAACAGAAATAATGATTTACATGAAATGAATCGGGTGTTCGAAAGCAAGGAAAGTAAGATTCTTTTGCTTTATGGAAGACATGGAAGCGGTAAGAGTGCGACTGTTTTGGAATTTGCCAAGGAGAAGAAGGCGTTTTACTATCATGCATTGAATGCTTCTAAGCAGTTACAGTACGAGATGCTATCGAAAGAATTAAATCAGATTGTAACAGATGATTGTGAGCATGATTATAGTAGTTTGTTTCGCGCTTATTTAGATGGACATACATCAAAGAGCGTTGTGATTATTGATGAATTTCAATTAATCGATAAAAAACATTCTCATTTTCTGGAGTCTATTATTTCATTAATGAACGATTATGAAGTCATGTTTATTTTGGTTTCTTCAGAACTTCCGTGGATTCGGAAAGAATTTTTACCGCGTATTGATCAGTTGAAACAAAAAACGGTAGAAGTGATGGAAATTAAAGAATGGGGATTTTTGGATATTGTTCGAGCGTTTGAAAATTATGAAACAAAGGAACTTGTTTATCTGTATGGAATCTTTGGCGGAGTTCCGGGATATTTAGAAAAAATAGATCCGGATAAAAGCGTGAAAGAAAATGTTATCAATCTGATTCTTGAACCAAATGGGGCATTATTTCATGAAGCAGAGAACTATTTATCAAGAGAACTTAGAGAGATTAGCGTTTATGATACAATCATATATGCGATTGCACAGGGTAATACGAAACTGAATGATTTGTATCATGTAACCGGATATTCAAGAGCAAAAATTTCCGTATATCTTAAAAATCTTTCTGCTTTTGATGTGATAGAAAAGGTGGAATCGTTTGAAACCGGCGGTTGGGACAATGTTAAAAAAGGCGTTTATGTGATAAAAAATCAGTTAATTAACTTTTGGTTTAAGTTCGTATATTCTCGCAAATCGCAATTATTACAGATGTCAGCAAGTGAATTTTATGATAAATATATCGCGGAAGGACTGGACAAATATTTAAATCTACATTTTATAAACATCTGTAGAGAGTATCTTTTGCTTATGAATTATGCTCACCAGTTGCCATTAAAATTAAAATCAATTGGAACGTGGGTTGGAAAGCAGGGGCGAATTGACATTGTTGGACAGAATGAGATTCGTGAAAAATTGGTTGCGAAATGTTATTGGGATGATCGATTGGTTACGCACTGTGATTTTAAAGAATTGCTTGAAACGTCTAAACAAGCAAAAATTGAACCTAAATATTATTATTTGTTTGCATCCAAGGATTTCGATGATAAACTGCAATCACTTTCTGAACGTCTAAGTAATGTAAATTTGATCAATTTGAAGAATTTCTAACTTAATAATTGTTAGAAGAATCGTTGGAAAGGATAGAATATAATTTGTCAAGAAAATTAATTATTACGGAGAAACCATCAGCAGCCAGGGATTATGCGAGGGTTTTAAAAGTTCCTTCAAATGCGGGTAGAAATTACATGGAAAATGATCAATATGTAATCACTTGGTGTTATGGTCATCTCGTTGAGTTGGTTTATCCGGAGGTTTATGATGAGAAATATAAAAAATGGAGATTAGAAGATTTACCTTTTTGGCCGGAATCATATAAATATGGTGTCATTCAAAGTTCTGCACAGCAATACGAAACGATTCATCGATTTTTGCATGATGAGGAAATCGATACGGTATATTGGGCCGGTGACTCGGGAAAAGAAGGACAGACAATTGAAGAGAATATTCGTATGTTAGGAGGCGTACGTGAAGGTATGGTAGAACTTCGCGTGTGGCTCGATTCTCTTACGGATGAAGAAATCTTTAAAGGTTTAAAAGAAGCACGTCCCATGTCTGAGTATGATAACCTTGCAAAGTCCGGGATTATGAGGACGATTGAGGATTATAGTATAGGAATTAATTTTTCGAGGGCATTATCTGTTAAATACGGAAGAATGCTTAATGATGCTGCAGCTACGACAAGGTATTCGGCAATTGCAATTGGTCGTGTTATGACTTGCGTTTTGGGAATGGTTGTTCAAAGAGAGCGTGAGATTCGAAACTTTGTAGAAACACCATTTTATCGAGTTTTAGGTAATTTTGATGATGCGTCTTTTGATGCGGAATGGAAAACAATAGAAGGAAGTGCTTATTTTGAGTCGCCTCTTCTCTATAAAGAAAATGGTTTTAATGAAGAAAAAGATGCTTTGGTATTAATCGAAACACTTGAGAATAAAGAAGCGAAGATAAAAAAACGAGAAATTTCTACAAGTAAGAAAAGAGCTCCGCTATTATTTAATCTTACAGAGCTTCAGCTTGAATGTTCAAAACGTTTTAAAATCAATCCGGCGAAGACGCTCGAGATTGCACAAAGTTTGTATGAAAAGAAATTTACAACATATCCCAGAACGGATGCAAGAGTGCTATCGACAGCAATTGCCAAAGAAATCTATAAAAACTTGAATCGGCTAAAAAGCTATGAGCCGACCGGTGAATGTGTCGAAAAGATTATAAATCAGAAAATGTATATAGACATTATAAAGCCGCCGTTTACTGATGATTCGAAGGTGACGGATCATTATGCGATTATACCGACGGGGCAGACAAGTGGATTAGAGAAACTTAGTAGTGTTGAACGTTCGGTTTATGATTTAATTGTAAGAAGATTTCTTTCTATATTTTATCCGCCGGCAGAATATACAAATGTCAAGTTGGAGATTGAAATAGAACAAGAACATTTTTTTGCTTCAACAAAAATCCTAGAAAAACCTGGATATATGGAAATTGCAGGGATTGCGAACGAAAAGAAAAAAGAGGATGATGGGGAGAAATTTTCTCCGGAAAAATTTCTTGCTTTTGTAAAAGATGCGGCTGTTGGTGATTTAGTTAAGGTAAATGGCTTTAGAATCAAAGAAGGGAAAACGTCACCGCCGAAACGTTATACAGGCGGAACGCTTGCGAGCGCAATGGAGCATGCCGGCAATTTGATTGAAGATGAAAAGCTTCGAGAACAAATTAAGAATTCCGGAATCGGAACATCAGCGACTAGAGCCGGAATTATTCAGAAACTGATTGATATTAAATACTTGCATGAGCATCCTAAGACACAGATCATTACACCGGAGAAAATAGGGGAAATGATTTATGAAGTGGTAGCACTTACTATTCCGTCGCTTCTTAGTCCTAAGATGACGGCATCTTGGGAAAAGGGACTTGAGGGAATTGTGAATGGCTCTGTTGATTATGAAGAATATCGCGATAAGTTAAAGGCATTTATTATCAATGAGACGAATAAAATGATTGGCGCAGATTATACCAATCAACTCGCTGTTAGATTTCACCCCTTTACAGGGAAAGAAGCAAAAGGAATCGCGACACGCAAACCGCTCGGGGTAAAATGTCCGGTATGTGGAGGTGAACTTACAACAACTGCTTTTGGATATGGATGCAGTAATTATTTTGATGAAAAAACAAAATGTAGATTTAGCATTGGACAAATCGCAGGAGTTTCTTTGGAAGAAGAAGATTTTATAGATTTGATAAATAATGGAAGAACCGGGATAATAGATGGATTTGTATCAAAAAATAAAAGTAAATTTAAGGCTGTTTTAAAACTGGTTAAAGACGAAGACGGAAAAGTGCAGGTGCAGTTTGATTTTTCTGAAAATCCGATTGAATATGTAGAGGATTTAAAATGTCCTATTTGTAATGGCAGGCTTGTTAAGACGGGCTATGGTGTTTCGTGTGAACAGCGAATGGGAGAGCATAAGCAGTGTACATTTTCTGTAGGTGAAATTGCCGGACGGAAATTAACAACAGATGAATTAAAATCGTTATTAATGGATGGAAAGACACAGATTCTATCTGGATTCAAATCAAAATCAAAAAAAAATTTTAAGGCGAGATTGGTCTTAAAGGATGATGAAGAAAACAAAAAAACAATTGTATTTGATTTTGATGGAATCGAACCGGATAAATTAGAAGGTGTGTGTTGTCCGGATTGTGGTGGCGAAATTTTGATTCGAAACTCTGGTTTTGGATGTGCTAATTTTTCTTCAACCGATCCGAATTCTTGCAAATTTTATATAGGTAAGATTGCAAATAAAGTGATTCCACAGGCAAGAGTTTTGGAACTTTTAAAAGAGGGAAGAACCAAAACTATTCGCGGATTTAAAAGTAAGGCCGGAAAAAATTTTGATGCTTGTCTTGAACTTAAGAAAAATGAAGAAGGAAAGTCCGAAATCGTCTTTGACTTTGAACATGTCGAAGCGAAGGTTTTAAAAGATGTACAATGTCCGATTTGTGGTGGGGATATTGTAAAGACTTCATTTGGATATGGTTGTAGTAATTATAATCGTGAAAATGAAGCCGAAAGTTGTCGATTTAATATCGGAAAAATAGCCGGAGTTAAGATTAAGGATGCGCAGATAATACAATTGCTTCGTGAGGGAATAACAGATGTGATTTGCGGGTTTAAATCAAAAAAAGGAATCGAATTTAAAGCAAGGCTTTGTCTGGGAAAGGATGAACATGGTAAAGTAAATGGAATAAAATTTGTCTTTGAGGATTTAGATGAGCATCTTGAAGGCGTGAAATGTCCGAAATGTGGTGGTGAAATTATAAAAAATGATTGGGGATATAAATGCTTAAATAATATAAAAGAACGTGAAGATGCCTGTGACTTTTTTGTTGGAAAAGTTGCCGGATTAGAGCTTTCGAAAGAACAATTTGTAAAATTAATTATGGAGAAAAGGACCGATGTATTGAAAGGATTTACCTCAAAGACAGGTTCGCTTTTTGACGCTAGGCTTATCTTTGATGAAAACTATCATGTAGTATTTGATTTTGACAATAATAATACGGCGAACGAGCCGGCGAAGGAGGAAAAAGATGGAACAGTGCAAAATAAAGAATCTTTATAACTTAGAAGAGACGATTGCAAAAGATTATATGGAAAGCAAGACTTATCCTTGGGAATTGTTAGAAGGATTAGGTGATTATATAAGACAGTTAGGACCGACACTTGATCCGGATATTTACGAACAACGTGGAGAGGATATCTGGGTTGCTAAAAGTGCCAAAATATTTGACAGTGCATATCTTGGTGGTCCGTTAATTGTTGATGAGGATGCGCAAATTCGTCAATGTGCTTTTATTAGAGCCAATGCGATTGTTGGAAAAGGTGCAGTAGTTGGAAACTCTACCGAATTAAAAAATGTAATTTTGTTTAACAAGGTTCAGGTTCCACATTATAATTATGTGGGAGATTCAATTTTAGGTTATAAAGCACATATGGGAGCCGGTTCCATTACATCAAATGTAAAATCGGACAAGACCAATGTAGTCATTAAATGTGGACAAGAAAAGATTGAAACAGGCCGAAAAAAAGTAGGCGCAATGCTCGCTGATGAAGTTGAGGTTGGTTGTAATAGTGTTTTGAATCCCGGTACTGTAATAGGAAGACAATCCAATGTCTATCCTGTTTCGTGCGTACGAGGAGTGATTTTAGAAAAACACATATATAAAAACCAGGACGAAATTATAGCAAAAAAATAAAAGATTTTTGTTTAGTTTCTTTACCTTTTTAGGAAACTATGTGAAAATAGAATAAGACTGTGAGAGTCTTTGAAGAACAATAATAAAACTGGAAAGGGGTTTTATGATGATTTATTCGAAAGAAGTAGAACTTATGTGTCCTGTAGCAAAAGGGGCAAAGCATGAACCTGCACCGATTCCTGAAGAAGGCAAGTGGGTTCACGCCAAACAGATTGGAGATATTTCGGGATTTACGCATGGCGTAGGTTGGTGTGCTCCGCAACAAGGTGCATGTAAGTTGACGTTAAATGTAAAAGAAGGTGTAATCGAAGAAGCATTGATTGAGACAATCGGATGTTCCGGTATGACACATTCTGCAGCTATGGCAGCTGAGATCCTTCAGGGAAAAACAATCCTTGAAGCGTTAAATACAGACCTTGTATGTGATGCAATTAATACAGCTATGAGAGAGCTTTTTTTACAGATCGTTTATGGTCGTACGCAAAGTGCGTTTTCTGATGATGGTCTTGTTGTTGGAGCCGGACTTGAAGACCTTGGAAAAGGACTTCGTTCTCAGGTGGGAACAATGTATGCAACAAAGAAAAAGGGTGTTCGTTATCTGGAGATGGCAGAAGGTTATGTCACAGGCCTTGCACTTGATGAAGATGATGAAGTGATTGGATATCAATTTGTCAGTCTTGGAAAGATGACGGATTTTATTAAGAATGGCGACGATCCGAATACTGCTTGGGAGAAAGCCAAAGGGCAGTATGGCCGTGTCGATGATGCAGTAAAAATCATTGATCCACGAAAAGAATAGAAAGGAGAATCGCATAATGGCTTTATTTGAATCATATGAAAGAAGAATTGACCAGATTAACAAGGTCTTAAATGATAATGGAATTGCTTCTATTGAAGAAGCAGAAAAGATTACAAAAGATGCCGGACTTGATGTTTATAATCTCGTAAAAGGTGTTCAGCCGATATGTTTTGAAAATGCATGTTGGGCATATACAGTTGGTGCGGCTATCGCAATAAAAAAAGGTTGTAAAAGAGCGGCGGATGCTGCTGCAGCAATTGGAGAAGGGCTTCAGTCGTTTTGCATTCCGGGTTCTGTAGCAGATCACAGAAAAGTGGGTCTTGGTCATGGAAACCTTGGAAAAATGCTTTTAGAGGAAGAAACAGAATGCTTTTGCTTTTTAGCCGGACATGAATCATTTGCAGCTGCGGAAGGAGCAATCGGTATTGCGGAAAAAGCCAATAAGGTAAGAAAAAAACCACTTCGTGTTATCTTGAATGGTTTGGGAAAAGATGCAGCACAGATTATCTCTAGAATCAATGGATTTACTTATGTTGAAACGAAAATGAATTATCAGACAAATGAAGTAGAAGTTTTATATGAAAAAGCTTATTCGAAAGGACTTCGAGCTTCTGTGAAATGTTACGGAGCTGATGATGTACAAGAAGGTGTTGCAATTATGCATCTTGAGAAGGTTGGGGTATCTATTACCGGTAATTCAACCAATCCAACACGTTTTCAGCATCCTGTTGCAGGAACATATAAGAAAGAATGTATAGAAGAAGGTAAGAAATATTTTTCTGTTGCTTCAGGCGGTGGAACCGGACGTACACTTCATCCGGACAATATGGCTGCCGGACCGGCTTCTTATGGAATGACTGATACTATGGGAAGAATGCATTCGGACGCACAGTTCGCAGGATCTTCTTCTGTACCGGCACACGTTGAGATGATGGGATTAATTGGAATGGGTAACAATCCAATGGTAGGAGCCACCGTTGCGGTAGCGGTTTCTATCGAAGAAGCTGCAAAAGCAGGTAAATTCTAACTTTGAGCGAGTCTTGACTAAAATGATGTCAGGGAAATATTTTTGTGTAAAATGTCAGAACAAAACTGTATTCATATGACGAATTTATTGACAAAAAAAATAGTTATGCTAGAATGAAAAGCGTGGTAAAAACAATGGAAAAGGAAGTATTTCTTAAATGAGAAGACAGGTTTTATCATTATTGGTTGAGAACACTTCCGGTGTTGTCAGTCATATATCAGGGCTTTTCAGTAGAAGAGCTTTTAATATTGACAGTTTTTCGGCAGGTGTTACTGCAGATGAACGATTTACAAGAATTACAATTGTATCAACCGGAGAAGAAAATGATCTCGAACAGATAAAAAAACAACTTGCGAAGCTCGAAGATGTGATAGATATCAAAGAGCTTAAAAGTGGTGATTCTGTATGTAGAGAGCTTCTCTTGGTAAAAGTTGCAGTTGATACCAAGGGACGCCGCAGTGTGTTAGACATTGTGGATGGATTTAGAGCGAATGTTCTAGATTGGGCACATGATTCTTTGATTATTGAACTTACCGGAGATCAAGGTAAGTTAGATGCGTTCTTAAGCCTGCTTGATGACTACGAAATATTAGAACTTGCTCGCACTGGGTTCACGGGACTTTCCCGAGGAACGTCAGATGTTATAATGCTGGATTAACTATTTAAAAACAATTTAGGAGGAACCACTAAAATGGGAAAAATTTATTATCAGGAAGATTGTAATCTTTCAATCTTGGATGGAAAAACAATCGCAATTATCGGTTATGGTAGCCAGGGACATGCACATGCACTTAACTTAAAGGAATCCGGTTGTGATGTTATCATCGGACTTTATGAAGGCAGTAAGTCATGGGCAAAAGCAGAAAAGCAGGGCTTAAAAGTTTATACAGCTGCTGAGGCTGCTAAGAAAGCTGATATCATCATGATCCTGATCAATGATGAAAAGCAGGCTGCAATGTACAAAAAAGACATTGAGCCAAACCTTGAAGAAGGTAATATGCTTATGTTTGCTCATGGTTTCGCTATTACATTTAACCAGATTATTCCACCGGCGAATGTTGACGTTGCAATGATCGCACCAAAGGGACCGGGACATACTGTTAGAAGCGAATATCAAGAAGGCAAGGGTGTTCCATGTCTGATCGCTGTAGAGCAGGATGCAACAGGTAAAGCGAAAGAAAAAGCATTAGCTTATTCGCTTGGAATTGGTGGAGCAAGAGCCGGTGTTCTTGAAACAACATTCCGTGATGAGACAGAAACAGACCTCTTTGGTGAACAGGCTGTACTTTGTGGTGGTGTTACAGCTCTTATGCAGGCTGGATTTGAAACATTGGTTGAAGCAGGATACGCTCCGGAAAACGCATACTTTGAATGTATTCATGAAATGAAATTGATTGTAGACTTAATCTATCAGTCAGGTTTCGCAGGAATGAGATATTCCATTTCTAATACAGCTGAGTATGGTGATTATGTAACAGGACCTAAGATTATCAATGATGAGTCTAAGGCTGCTATGAAGAAAGTTTTGAAAGAAATCCAGGATGGTACATTTGCTCATGAATTCTTAACAGACATGAACAGCTGTAATCAGGTTCATTTCAAAGCTATGAGAAGAAATGCTGCTGAGCATCCACTTGAAGAAGTAGGAGCTGAACTTCGTAAGCTTTATAGCTGGAATAACGAAGAGGATAAATTAATCAATAACTAATAGGATAATAGGAAAGCCGTTGCTTATATTGAATAAGCAGCGGCTTTTTTGAACTGTTATAGTTTCGGTTAAACAAGGGGCATGACACTAGGATAAATCGTTTAGAAAACGCAAATAGGATTTTGAGAGTTTTACGCAAGCATAACGCTCGGCATATTCTTTTGGGGTTAGATGTTCTATAAAATTAACAGGAAAATTTTTTTCAATTCCATGTTTTAAAGCGAAGTCAACGGCTTTGTTGTATGCAATCGCAGCATCTGTTTCGTTTGAAAAAGTGCCAATCTTGTAATAGCCATTGATATGGATTTTGCAAATATATTTTGTATGAATATCATCTTGGATGGTCGTTACACCGTGATAAGGATTTAAAAGCAAAATGTTGGAATAACGATAATCTGTGACATCACCATTTGCAAACTTATAATCACGATTAGGTACGCTGTGCGCATGAATGCCGTAGCGTTCTAAAATACGATATTGCATTCCGTAATCATTTACATAAAGATGGTTTTGCCGGCGAAGAATCTTATGAGAAGAATAATAGAATAAATCGTCGATATCGAATTTTAGTTCTTCGTTCTTGCTTAAATAATAACTGAAATAGTTTTTGCGAAGGTAAATAGGATTTCCAATATATAATTTGTTATCACGATAGTTAAGAAGAACAACAATCTTTTCAAAGGATAGACGTTTGCATGCACGAAAAGCGGTTTCTATATCAATGTTGCTGCGAGTGATAAGATCGCCGCCTTCAAGGTATGCTTCGTAAGCTTCAAGTTCTGTATCGAAGCTTCCTAGTGAAATATGCTTTCCTTTATATGTAATATTAGAACGAAAATATTCTGTACCGTTCTTTTTCTTTGCGGTATAAACGCCTTTTAACATGGGTCATCATCTCATTCGTGCAAAATTATATTTCCTATAAAAATTATAGATTATATTGACACGAATTACAAATCATTTCGTTGACACTGTTCGGGTGCTCTTATATAATAAATATCGAACTTTAAATAAATGATAGAAAAGAGGAACAACCATGGATTTGTTATATTCCAGCACAAGAAATAATAAAGTAAAAGTTACTGCTTCACAGGCAATTTTAAAAGGACTTGCTGATGATGGTGGATTATTTGTACCGGATGAACTACCAAAGCTCAAGGTATCGCTTGCTGAGCTTGGAAAGATGTCCTATCAGGAAGTTGCATATGAAGTTATGAAGCTGTTTCTAACTGATTTTACTGAAGAGGAACTGAAATATTGTATTTCGAATGCATATGATGAGAAGTTTGACACTAAAAATATTGCAGAACTGAAAGAAGCAGATGGTGCATACTTCCTTGAACTTTTCCATGGGAAGACAATCGCTTTTAAAGATATGGCATTGTCGATACTTCCTTATCTTCTTACAACTTCTGCGAAGAAGAATGAAGTCAAGAATGATATTGTGATTTTGACAGCGACATCCGGAGATACCGGTAAAGCTGCGCTCGCTGGATTCGCAGATGTAAAGGGAACAAAAATTATAGTATTTTATCCGAAAGACGGAGTAAGTCCTATTCAGGAAAAACAGATGTTAACACAAAAAGGAGATAATACTCATGTGGTTGGCATCTATGGCAATTTCGATCAGGCGCAGACTGGAGTAAAAAAGATGTTTGCCGATCGTGAACTTGAAAAAGAATTGGATGCTGCCGGATATCAGTTTTCATCAGCAAATTCCATCAACATCGGTCGTCTTGTACCACAGATTGTTTATTATGTATATTCTGCTGCAAGATTATATCATGATGGAGCTTTGAAAGATGGCGAAACCATGAATGTTGTAGTTCCTACCGGTAATTTTGGTAATATTTTGGCGGCTTATTATGCTAAGAATTTAGGAATGCCAATAGATAAATTAATTTGCGCATCGAATGAAAACAAAGTTCTTTTTGATTTCTTCTCAAATGGAACATATGATAAAAATCGTGAATTTATTTTGACGACATCTCCTTCTATGGATATCTTAATTTCTTCTAATCTGGAGCGTTTGATTTATAGAATCTGTGGAAATGATTCAGAGAAAAGTGCTTCGTTTATGAAAGAGTTAAGTACAGATGGCAATTATACAATTACGGAAGAGATGAAGGCACAGCTTTCTGATTTCTATGGTAATTTTGCTACAGAAGAAGAAACTTCAAAATGCATTTATGATTTGTATAATAAAACAGGTTATGTCATTGATACGCATACTGCAGTTGCAGCTGATGTTTACAAAAAATATGTAAAAGAGACAAAAGATAACAAGCTTACGGTGGTTGCATCTACGGCAAGCCCGTTTAAGTTTACAAGAAGCGTCATGAATGCAATTGATGCAAAATATAATTCCTGGGATGATTTCGATCTTGTGGATGAATTATCCAAGATTGCAAAGGTACAGGTGCCGGATGCAATTGAAGAGATTCGAAATGCACAGATTGTTCATGACACACAATGCGATCCGGATAAGATGGAAGACGCAGTAAAAGCATTTTTGAACATTTAACTCAGTCGGAGAAATCCCCCACATTTAAGCGTTAGCGTAGGTGGGGGAAAGGTAGAAAAATAGCCCAAGTCAGAAGACTTGGGCTTAATTATTATTCTTGTATACTTAGGATGAAATTGATAGTTCCAAAAGAAAATACAATCGGTAACAAAAAATTGCGCTCAGTAGGGGCGTAAAATTTATATGATAAATCTTGTGGTGGATCAATAGAAAATTCTTTCGTATGAATGTTTGAAATATTTACCGCAAAAAAACCATTTAAAGTATTTAAAAAATCTTCAATCGCAGCTAATACATATTCGTTGTATTCGTTAAAAGGTTCCATTCCCAGATTAGCAGCAAAACAATTAGCAAAACGAATCGAATCATCTTCTTCCATAGCAAGCGCAGAATAAAAATAGCTGTCATCATCAAAGGTACCTTTTTGCGATACTAGAACAGCGGAAGGATATTCCGGACATTCCATAGGCGGAAGCGGAGTATAATCACTGTCAACCGTATCGGCTAACTGCTGGAACAAAAGCTTCATATACAAGCAGAAATAATCCTTATACATCATAATGGATTGAGATTGTCCTAATGATGAAGCTAATAAAGAGGAAATGGTTTCATCAATCTCATCTTCGTGTTGTTCGTTGAACATTTCGGTATCAGAATGATAATTAACCATAATATCCTGAAACAGCTTGTAATCAATGGTTTTTTTGTCAATGAGCTCTTGCGCAAGATGAAGATAACTTGGATATTCCTGGTGAAGAAGTAGATTTAAGGAATCTTCGTTAAAATAACCAAGATCTAAAACTGCAGTACGAAAGTCTTTGAAGTTCTCTTCGCAATATTTTTCAATGCGATTAACTTCGACAGCAGTTAGCGCTTCTTCATAAATGGCAATGACAGGAAGTGATAATTCATGATTATCTTTATCTTCATACATAGCATCATAAAGCTCTTTTGCTGTTAAATATTTATGTTCTAATAAATAATTTCCCCAAAGATGACTATTCATTATAATTCTCCCTTAAGGCGCTTTTCGACAATGGATTTAATGAGTTCTTTTTTTACCGGTTTTTGAATGAAATCCTTAGCACCGGCCTCGATGGCGTTTTTTAATAAGACCTGAGTTCCAACGGATGAAATGATTACAACACAGGCATGAGAATCAATACTATGAATTGCTTTGGTTGCTTCAATTCCATCGCATACAGGCATAACGATATCTAAAAAAATAAGATCCGGTTTTTGAACCTTGTATAAATCAATCGCTTCCTGGCCGTTGGCAGCGGTGAAAACTTCTAAACAACCGCATTCTACCAATACATCCTTTAGTTGTTTGCGGATTAAAGCGGAATCGTCTCCGATTAGTGCTTTGAGCGATTTATTTTCCATATCGTACTTCCTCCTTAACATATAGTACTATTTTACACCTTTTTTCATAAAAACAAAATACATTTGCTTTAAATTTTAATGTATTTAAAAAAAAATAATGGATAAAAGAAAAGCGTATTTACATTTTGTAGAGTAATTATTTATAATAAATGCAGTTGGGTCGATTGGCCGGAAAGGAATAATTTTATGGAAAAAATTTTAGTTGTAGATGATGAAGAGAAAATTCGCTCTATTATAAAAAAATATGCCGAATTTGAAGGATATGAGGTGAAAGAAGCGAAGGATGGGATGGAAGCTATTCGAATCTGTAAAGAAGAAGACTTTGATCTTATTTTGCTTGATATTATGATGCCGGAACTGGATGGCTTTTCCACATGTCGTGAGATAAGAAAGTTTAAACAGATACCGGTAATTATGTTATCTGCCAGAGGTGAGGAGTATGACAAGATTCATGGATTTGAACTTGGAATAGATGATTATGTAGTCAAACCTTTTTCGCCAAAAGAATTAATGATGCGTTGTAAAGTTGTTATGAGTCGTAATGCTATGAAATCAGATAATCCGGAACGCGAAATATTTGAAAAAGAAGGACTGGTTATTGATTTTACAGGTCGAACCGTAACAATAGACGGAGAACGCGTGGATATGTCTCCAAAAGAATATGAATTGTTATTCTATATGGTTCGCAATAAGAATATTGCACTTGAGAGAGAAAAGTTAATTACCGAAGTATGGGGGTATGATTATTATGGCGATGATCGTACTTTGGATACGCATATAAAGTTACTTCGAAGTTCACTTGGACCATATCGCAAGTTCCTGGTGACGTTGAGAGGAGTTGGTTATCGATTTGAGGCATAACTTTAGAAATCTTAGTATTAAATGGAAAATCTTTACGTATTTTATTGTACTGACGGTTATTTTGCTGGCATTGCTTTGGATCTTGCAGATATGCTATTTGGAAAGCTTTTATAAACTGATTAAGCAAAAAGAAGCAGATGTTGCAGTTACGGAAGTTGTAGGACTTTTGGAAGAAAATAATGATGCGGATGATGTAGATGAAGAACTCGATACCATAGCTGCGGACAGTAATCTATCTTTGCTTGTCTGTGATATGGAAGGACAATCGTTGTACGGAGTCAGTTATTTGCCAACATCAAGATTGGTAAATATACCGGAAAGCATTTTTCAAAAGTATGTTTCACAGGCTGAAGCGGATGGAGGAAGTACAATCATTTCGTTTAAGGGCAACCATGAAAATCAGGATGAATTTGGCTCTCAGCATACAGAAGAAGGATTGTCAGGGACTTTTTCGGATGATAATATTCCGGCTGAAATCAGTGAAAAAAAGGAAAATGACAGCTTTGAAATGAACAGTGGCTCCAATGGGATGTATGAAAATATTCTTTATGTGAATATTGTTAATGTTAATGGAGAAGATCTTGTCGTTTTGGTGCATTCTTTGTTATCGCCGGTTGACGCAACTGTTAATACGTTACGCATTCTTTTGGCGTGGATTACGATTGCGATGGTCATAATTGCGCTTTTTATAGCATGGTTACTTTCAAAATCGGTATCCAAATCCATTATCAGCGTAAATGAATCTGCAAAAGAACTGGCCAAAGGAAACTTTGATGTTAAGTTTGAAGGAAATGATTATAGAGAAATCGGTCAATTGACGGATACCTTGAATTATGCGGCAGAAGAACTAGGGAAGTCTGAAGGCTTTAGAAGAGAACTGATTGCGAATGTGTCACATGACCTTAGAACACCATTAACTATGATTCGGGCATACTCTGAAGTGATGCGCGATTTGCCGGATGAGAATACGCCAGAGAATGTTCAGGTTATAATTGATGAAGCGGATCGGCTGACCAATCTTGTAAATGATATGCTCGATATTTCAAAATTAGAAGCCGGTGTATTAGAGATTAATCTAAGTGTATTTAATCTTACGGAAAAAATTCGCTGTGTTCTTGAAAGATATAATAAACTTCGGGAAAATGAAGGATACGAGATTGTGTTTGAGTCGGATCAGCTTGTGTATGTTGAGGCTGATGAATACAAGATTTACCAGGTGTTATATAATTTTGTAAATAATGCTATCAATTATACTGGAGATGATAAAAAAGTCATCGTCAGACAGAAAGTAAATCCTGGATATGTAAGGATAGAAGTCAGGGATTCAGGTGTGGGAATTGAGCAAGATCAGCTTCCTTATGTATGGAATCGTTATTATAAAGTGGATAAAACACATAAAAGAGCGGTTATGGGAACCGGACTTGGCCTTTCTATTGTGAAAAATATTCTGGATTTGCATAGTGCCAAATATGGAGTAGAGAGCGAAGTGGGAAAAGGTAGTACCTTCTGGTTTGAACTTTTGACCACACAGCCGCCAAAAGAAGAAAAATAAAATAAAACACAAGACATTTAATTGAGTTGACTCATTAATGTCTTGTGTTTTTTTAATCGTTTTTATAATTGCCAACATATTTGTAGGCAGGACGCATGATTTTACTGTTTAGGTTCAGTTCTTCTAGTCTGTGAGCACTCCAACCTGCAATTCTTGCGATAGCAAATATCGGCGTATAAAGCTCTAGTGGAAGTCCGAGCATCTCGTATACCAATCCACTGAAAAAATCAACATTCGGGCTTACGCCTTTATAAATTTTTCGTTCCTCTGCAATAATTTTAGGTGCTAGACGTTCTACTTTTTGATAAAGCGCAAATTCTTTCGTATAATTTTTTTCGATGGAAAGTTTTTGCGCAAATTCTCTAAGAACCTCGGCACGCGGATCTGATAACGAATAAACAGCATGTCCCATTCCGTAAATAAGACCGGAATGATCAAAGGCTCTTTTGTTTAATAATGCTCTTAAGTAAGAGGAAATTTCGTCTTCATCTTCCCAGTCGTTTAAGACTTGTTTCATATCCTGAAACATCTGAACGAGTTTAATATTAGCACCGCCATGTCGAGGCCCTTTTAAAGAACCTAAAGAAGCAGCAATTACCGAATATGTATCCGTAGCGGAAGAGGATAATAAATGTGTAGTAAACGAAGAATTGTTTCCGCCGCCGTGCTCCATATGAAGGATGAGGCAGATGTCAAGCAGCTTTGCTTCAAGTGGGCTAAACTGACTATCCGGTCGTAATAAATGCAGGATATTTTCAGCTGTTGAAAAGTCCTCCCTAGGAGAATGGATAAATAAACTGGCTCCGTCATGGTAATGTTTGTAAGCTAAATAACCATATACAGAAAGTACTGGAAATAAGCTGATTAACTGAAGACATTGTCTTAAAACATTAGGCGCAGAAATATCATCAGCACGATTATCATAAGCGTATAAGGTAAGTACGCTACGTGCAAGTGTATTCATCATATCACGACTGGGTGCTTTCATGATGATGTCTCGAACAAAAGATGTTGGTAGTGTTCTGTAATTAGATAGTATTTTGATAAAATCAGCATGTTCCTTTAAAGAAGGAAGTTCTCCGAACAGTAAAAGATAAGTACATTTTTCGTAGCCAAAATGATTTTCGTAAGGAATATCTTTGATTAAATCTTTAATATTGTAACCACGATAAAACAAACGTCCCGGAGCCGGTACGGTCTTTCCATCCACTTCTTTTGAAGCGTTCACGTCCGAAATTTCCGTTAGACCGACAAGGACACCTTTACCATTTAAATCTCGAAGACCTCGTTTGACATCATATTTTGTATAATCGTCCATATTAATGGTTGTTGCTTCTTTATTTTTCTTTGAAAGAGCAATAAGCTCGGGGGTGATTTCGCAAAAAGAATTAGTCTCCAAATAGTTGCCTCCTTCATCCTATATGTACTTTTATTTATAATCAATACGAAAGTTCGTTAAATTTTAAATATAGTAACATATATCTAGAAATTTGTAAAAAGGAAAATGGTACTGTCCAAAGCTTCAGAATAAAGGTGGATTTTTTCAATGAAAATGAGTATAATGAAAAAAGTTTAAGAAAGGTAGATTGAATATGGAAAAAGAAGAATTATATTCCTATGTTGATCATACAGCATTAAAAGCATTTACAACTTGGGACGAGATTGATAAACTTTGCAAGGAAGCAATTGAACATAAGATGGCAAGTGTATGTATTCCAAGTTGCTATATTGCAAAAGTTCATGAGAAATATCCGAATCTGCCAATTACGACTGTGATTGGGTTTCCGCTTGGGAATTGTTCTACAACGGCGAAGATTGCAGAGGCGAAAAAAGCAGTTTCTGACGGAGCAAGTGATATTGATTTGGTAATCAACATTGGAGCCGTAAAGAATGAAGATTATACATATGTACAAGAAGAAATCAAGGCAATTCGTGCCATATGTCAAGATCAGATTTTGAAAGTTATTATTGAGACTTGCTATTTGACAGAAGCACAGATTATACAGATGAGTAAGATTGTAACTGCTTGCCATGCAGATTATATCAAAACCTCGACAGGATTTGGTACAAAAGGCGCAACTTTGGACAATGTAAGATTGATGAAAAAATACATCGGACAAAATGTTAAAATAAAAGCGGCAGGTGGAATTCGAACTCGGGAAGAGATGGAACAGTATATTGAAGAAGGCTGTTCGCGCATTGGAACGAGTAGTGCAATCAGCATGTTGGAAGGTTAAGATATGACAAAAGAAATGCTTGTTCAAAAAGCATATGAAGCAAAACAATTGGCATATGCTCCATATTCTAATTTTAAGGTTGGGGCAGCATTGCTTGCAGAAGATGGAAGAGTCTTTACCGGATGTAATATTGAGAATGCAGCATTTACTCCGACGAATTGTGCGGAAAGAACAGCTTTGTTTAAAGCTGTTTCAGAAGGATGTAAATCATTTAGAGCGATTGCAATTTGCTCGGATGATGAGAAAGACTATATTACTCCGTGCGGTGTGTGTAGGCAGGCTCTTTGTGAATTTGTGGATGTTGATACATTTGAGTTATATTTATGCCGAACAAAAGAAGATGTTAAAACGATGCTTTTTTCTGATATAATGCCATATGTATTTGGAAAAAGCGCATTTGTAAAATAATACTATTTATAAACATTTAGGAGGAAAGACTAATGGCAACAGTAGCGAATTTCAAACGTAGTGAGATTGGACCGGGAAAGGTTGGTTTTTCAAAAACGAGATCAATTATTGAGACCGCTTTTTATGGAAACAATGTCATTAAGATTAATACTTTAAAGCAGGCGTATGAACTTGCAAAAAATTCACCGGGAACCGTTGTAACAGATATGCCGGTATACAAAGGTGAAGATTTCGGATTAGAGCCGGATGCTAAAGTATTGCTTTTTAATGATGGTTCTATAACCGGTCGTTATGCTCCTGCAAGAAGAATCGTAGGACAACCTGGAGTAGATGAAACGAAGCTTGATAAGATTGTTATGGATGCCGTTTATGATGCTCGCTGGAAGAAGCTGTATCATGCACAGGTTTATATCGGACTGGATCCGGAATTTATGGTAAAAGCACATCTGTTAATTCCGCAAGGAGAAGAAAATCTTCTTTATTCTTGGATGCTTAACTTCCAGTATCAGTCTGAACAGTATGTAAAGATGTATAAAAATTCCAAAGTATATGGAAATGAGCCGGATATTTATATTTTCTCGGATCCGCAGTGGAAAGGTACCGATCAAACGGATGTATCTGATCCAAATTGCCTTTGTTATTTTAATACAGAACAAAATTGTGCAGCAATTCTTGGAATGAGATATTTTGGGGAACATAAGAAAGGAACTTTGACAATTGCATGGGCAATTGCGAATCGTAACGGATATGCTTCCTGCCATGGTGGTCAAAAAGAATATACCTTAGAAGATGGTTCTAAATATGTTGCAGCTGTATTTGGTCTTTCCGGCTCAGGAAAATCAACATTGACGCATGCAAAGCATAACGGAAAATATCCTTCTATTATGGTACTTCATGATGATGCATTTGTAATCAATTCTGATACTTGCTCATCGATTGCATTAGAGCCAACATATTTTGATAAGACAGCAGATTATCCATGCGATTGTGAAGATAATAAATATTTGCTTACAGCGCAAAACTGTGCTGCAACCTTAGATGAAGACGGCAAGGTTGTTTTGGTTACGGAAGATGTACGTAACGGTAATGGACGCGCAATTAAATCAAAGCTTTGGTCACCTAACCGTGTAGATAAGCTTGATTCTCCGGTTAATGCAATTTTCTGGATTATGAAAGATCCTACAATCCCACCGGTTGTTAAGTTGAAAGGAGCTTCTCTTGCAGCTGTTATGGGAGCAACACTTGCTACAAAGCGTTCTTCAGCCGAAAGATTAAAAGAAGGCGTTGATCCAAATGCATTAGTTGTTGAGCCGTATGCGAATCCGTTTAGAACCTATCCGCTGGCAAATGATTATTCCAAATTCAAGAAATTGGTAGAAGAAAAAAATGTAGATTGTTACATTATCAACACCGGAGATTTTATGGGCAAGAAAGTGCAGCCTAAGGATACGCTTGGAATTTTGGAATCCATTGTTGAGAAAAAGGCTACCTTCAAACAATGGGGACCGTTTTCAGATATCGAAATCTTTGATTGGGAAGGTTTTGTGCCTGACCTTAACGATAAATCCTATGTGGATCAAATGAAAGCGAGAATGCAGGATCGCTTGGATTATGTAACATCTTTGGATACAGAAATTGAAGGTTATAATAAGCTTCCATCTGACGCAAAAGATGCTATAATGAAAGTAGTAAAAGAAGCCAACTCGTTATAATAACATGACTATTTCCTGGGGTGTTCGAGCCGCCGGATATTTTGAACCTACATCATTTTGAATGGGATTCTTATATCGCTGCTTGGATGTCACGCCTCCTGTCGCAGGACAGTTAGTGGACGGCAAAAGAGTAGTTGCGGAGGCCCACCTGGCTTATTGCTAGGACTCAAAATTCCGGAAACGGCACTCTGGGAAAAAAGATATTTTTAGATATCTTTTTTAGAGAGTAGATTATGAATAGAAAAGTTGACAAAAAAGATATAGAAAAAGTTATTCGAAATTTTTTAATAAAAGCATATCAGGAAGATTGTATTAGTGCATATGCAGGGCAGATTTGTTATTTTTTGGTTCTGTCTGCAGTGCCTTTTATTATTTTACTTGGGTGGCTGATTCAATATACACCTGCAAGTATAGATACGATTCATTATATTATTGAACAGATTACACCTGAGTATGTGACAAATTATGTGACTGAAATTGTTGATACGGTTTATAGTCAATCAGCAGGAGTTATCTCTGTCAGTGCGATATTTGCGATTTGGTCTGCTTCAAAAGGCGTACATTGTATTGTAAATGCTTTAAATCAGATTAATAATCTTCGTGAGACTCGTAACTGGTTCTTGATTCGATTAAGAGCGATTATTTTCACCTCGCTGTTTTTGGTTGTCGTGATTGTATTGATGATGTTATTGGTTTTTGGAACCAATGTTGCAGAGATGACAAATAATTATGATGAAGCCGTTTTTGCAAAATTTATTTCGTTTTTGCTTGGAAGAAGATTTTTGATTATTTTTGTACTGTTGGTAGCATTTTTTACTTTTATGTTTAAATTTTTGCCTAACAGCCCGCAGAATTCTTCTGTTTTCTATCAATTACCTGGTGCGGTTGGATGTGCTGCGTCATGGTATGTATTTACTTTTTTCTTATCGATTTTTGTAAAGCTATCGAATTCTTTTTCGTGGTATGGATCATTGGCATCCTTGATGATTATTACATTTTGGTTGTATATCTGTCTTACGATAATGCTTATTTGTGCGGAAGTTAATGTGATATTTGAAATTGAATTTCGGGTGCTTTATGCCAAGTTAAAAGAAAAAAAATCGGTGCGCGCGGTGCATGCTATTTTACCGGGAAGAAAAGAAAACACAGGAAATTCGAAACGCACATACAAAAAGGTTCATGAACAATATCGTGAACAGTTCGATGAAAGAAACAGGGCTTTAGAAGTTCAAAAACTTCATCACGATGAAGAAGTTAAGAATTTTAGATCGGGATTTTCCATTGTGCGTAATCAATATGCGCATTTTATAGATGAAGATGAGGAAAAGACGGAAGATCTTGGTGATACAAAGAAACTAAATTAAAGGAGTATATTAACCATGAAAGAAAAGCTTGAGCAAATACGCCGGGAAGCTTTAAAAAAATTGCAAGAGACGCAGGATTTGAATACTCTTAATGAAATTAGAGTATCGATTCTTGGAAAAAAAGGTGAACTTACATCTATTATGAAAGGGATGAAAGATTTATCGCCTGAAGAACGACCACAGTTTGGCCAGATGGTCAATGATGTTCGTAAGAATATTGAAGAAATATTAAATGAAACAAAGCAGGCACTTGAGGATGCCGCTTTGGAAAAGAAATTAAAAAAAGAAGTTATAGATGTAACACTTCCTGCAAAGAAAAGTAAAATTGGACACAAACATCCTAATACCATAGCGTTAGAGGAAATCGAAAGAATCTTTATTGGTATGGGGTATGAAGTCGTAGAAGGTCCGGAAGTTGAATATGATTACTATAATTTTGAGGCACTTAATATTCCTGCAAATCATCCGGCAAAAGATGAGCAGGATACTTTTTATGTAAACAGTGATATCGTTCTTCGTACACAAACCTCTCCAATCCAGGTTCGAACAATGGAAAAGGGAAAGCTTCCGATTCGTATGATTGCCCCGGGAAGAGTCTTTCGTTCGGATGAAGTGGATGCAACGCATTCGCCTTCTTTCCACCAGATTGAAGGTATGGTGATAGACAAAAATGTCACATTTGCTGATTTGAAGGGAACATTACAGCAATTTGCAAAGGAAATGTTTGGGGAAGATACCAAAATTAAATTTAGACCGCATCATTTTCCATTTACAGAACCAAGTGCTGAAGTTGATGTATCTTGCTTCAAATGTGGTGGTAAAGGTTGCAGATTCTGTAAAGGTGAAGGCTGGATAGAAATCCTTGGTTGTGGTATGGTTCATCCACATGTGTTGGAAATGAGCAATATCGATCCTAATGAATATAGTGGTTTCGCATTTGGATTAGGTCTTGAAAGAATTGCATTGTTAAAATATGAAATCGACGATATGCGTCTGCTTTATGAAAATGATATTCGTTTCTTAGAGCAGTTTTAGGAGGATATAGAACATGAAGACATCACTTAATTGGATTAAAGTTTTAGTACCTGAGCTCGATGTCACACCACAGCAATATGTAGACGGTATGACATTATCCGGGTCTAAAGTTGAAACAATAGAAATATTAGACGAAAATCTTGAGAATATTGTAGTTGGACAGATAAAAAAGATTGAGCCGCATCCGGATGCTGATAAATTGATTATATGTCAAGTGGATGTTGGAACGAGTGATTTGGTACAGATTGTAACAGGCGCACCCAATGTAAAAGAAGGTGATAAGATTCCGGTTGTTTTAGATGGCGGAAGAGTTGCCGGTGGTCACGATGGAAAAATAACCAAAGGTGGCATTAAGATTAAAAAAGGAAAATTAAGAGGGGTTGAGTCAAATGGTATGATGTGTTCAATAGAAGAACTTGGCTCGACAAAGGACTTTTATCCGGAAGCGCCGGATGATGGTGTATATATTTTCCAAAAAGATGTAAAACCGGGTGAAAATGCAGTAAAAGCACTTGGGCTTGATGATGTGGTAGTTGAATATGAGATTACTTCTAATCGAGTAGATTGCTTTAGTGTGATTGGAATTGCTCGTGAAGCTGCAGCAACTTTTGGATGTGAATTTAAAGAACCAACAATAAATCCAACCGGTAATGAGGAAAAAACACAAGATTATATAAAAGTGTCCATTGTGGATGAAGATTTATGCTCGAGATATACAGCTAGAGTTGTGAAAAATATTAAGATTGCACCTTCTCCGGAATGGATGCAAAGAAGACTTGCTGCGCATGGAATTCGACCGATTAATAACCTTGTTGATATTACCAATTATGTAATGGAAGAATATGGTCAGCCAATGCATGCATATGATTTGTCTACAATTAGCGGTAATGAAATTATTGTAAAAAGAGCAAATGATAATGAACATTTTACTACCCTTGATGGACAAGAGCGTGAAGTTGATCATGATGTACTTATGATTTGCGATGGAGAAAAGCCAATTGGAATCGCCGGAATCATGGGTGGAGAAAATTCAATGATTACAGATGAGGTAGATACCATGCTTTTTGAAGCTGCTTGCTTTGATGGTACGAATATTCGACTTTCATCTAAGAAAGTTGGTCTTCGTACGGATGCATCAAGTAAGTTTGAAAAAGGATTAGATCCAAATACGGCACTTGAAGCAATAAACCGCGCCTGTGAATTGGTTGAACAGCTTGGAGCTGGTGAAGTAGTTGGTGGTATTGTGGATGTATATCCGAACAAAAAAAGTGGCAATCGGGTACCTTTTGATGCAGATGCAATCAATGCGCTTTTAGGCACTGATATTCCGGAAAATGAAATGATTGGTTACTTTAAGAAGATTGGTCTTGGCTATGATTTGGGTGAGCAATCAATTGTGATTCCTTCTTGGAGACAGGATTTAAAATGTATGAACGATCTTGCGGAAGAAGTTGCTAGATTCTATGGATATGATAAGATTCCAACTTCGCTTCCTACCGGAGAAGCAACTGCCGGCCATTTGTCTTATAAACTTCGGATTGAACAGATTGCTAAGAATGTAGTTGAATTCTGCGGATTCTCACAAGGAATGACATATTCTTTTGAAAGTCCAAAGGTATATGATAAGTTATTAATACCGGCAGATAGCAAGGTGCGAAATGCGGTAACGATTTCGAATCCGTTAGGTGAAGATTTCTCCATAATGAGAACGGTTTCCTTGAATGGAATGCTCACATCGCTATCAACGAATTATAATCGCAGAAATAAAGATGTTCGACTTTATGAACTGGGTAATATCTATTTACCTAAGCAAGTTCCGGTTACCGAACTTCCGGAAGAGAGAATGCAGCTCACCCTTGGGATGTATGGAGAGGGCGATTTCTTCAGCATGAAGGGGGTTGTGGAAGAATTGTTTGACCAGCTTGGCATGGAGGATGAGATTTACTATACACCTGAATGCGATAGACCATATCTGCATCCTGGAAGAAAGGCAGATATTATTTATCATAACGAGATTGTTGGCTATCTTGGAGAGGTTCATCCTAAGGTAGTGGCGAATTATGATATGAAAGGCCGCGTTTATGTTGCGGTTATTGATATGCCTTATATTGTTGAGATGGCAACATTTAACCGTAAATACGAAGGTATTGCTAAATATCCGGCGATTACCCGCGATATTTCTATGTTGGTACCTAAGCATGTTATGGCAGGTGAGATTGAGGCTGTCATTAAGAAGAGAGGTGGTAAGATATTAGAATCTCTTGCTTTGTTTGACCTTTATGAAGGGGAACAGGTGCAAGAAGGATTTAAATCCATGGCGTATTCACTTGTATTTAGAGCAAAAGATCGTACACTTGAAGATGCTGATGTTGTTGCGGCGATGGATAAAATCTTAAAAGCGCTTGAAGAATTACAGATAGAACTTAGAAAATAATAAATATTGGATTATATTATGGGAGGATATAACAAATGAAAAAGTTTAAAAAAACACTGTGTCTGCTTTTGGCAGCGTTTACGATGATAACCATGGGAAATGTAAATGCATTTGCAGATACGACAAATCAGTCGGAGATGATGGAGAATTCGGTTCTTCAAGATGAGGCAAAAGGTTCTGTAAGATATTACGGAACGGTTAATAATTTAAAGCAGACCAAGGCGACGAGTAATTCGGTTACTCTTACATGGGATGATTCAAATTCAGCATCAACAAGCTGGACGGTAGAATATGTAATTGGTTATAATGGTTCGACAATGAGTTCGGGAAGTACAATTGTCACGTCCAAGACAGTAACAATCTCAGGTTTGGTGCAAAATAGTTATGTTGCAGTTTATGTGTTACCGAATACAGAAACAAGTACTTATAATTATGCCTATTACGGCTATGCAATGACTACTCCGTCTGCAATTAATAAGTTGGCTTTGGTGGATCATTTTGGATTTTCATCTTCTTCGAAATATAAAGCAAGAATCGGTTGGACAGTAGATAGTGATGCTTCTTATTTGAGCTATGGTTGTGCAGACGGAAGCAGTAATTATGGATATATCATTCAGGTATATAATTATAAGGGCAAAAAAATTAAAACATATTATTCTACTTATGCAAGAACTTACTATGAACTTGCCTGTACAAAACCTGGTACCGGATATAAGATTGTAGTTACACCGTACTTTAAATCTAATGGAATAACCTTTAAAGGCGCTTCTAAAACGTTATTTGCACAATCACAGGCTAAGGATACTTCTTCAAAGAGTGGCTTGAAAAAAGGAAGCTTTATTGTAAAATGGAAAAAAGTAAAAAATGCCAAGAGTTATACGGTCTATTGCGCAAAATCTTCTAGTTATGTTTCGGATACATCCACTCTTAATTGGAAGAAAGTGAAAACTACGAAAAAAACCAGCTATAAAGTTACAAAAGTTGCTAAGAAAAGCGTGAATACAAAGAAATATTATTATTATTACAAAGTAATAGTAAATGGAAAGATTAAAGGCTCAAAGAAAGCAGTGAAATCATTAGGAACAATCGGAGGATATGTTCATACTTATTAATAAGAGGATTTAACTCAGTCGAAGAAATCCCCCACCTCACTAAGCGTTAGCGTAGGTGGGGGTTATGACAAACTATACTCAGTCGGGGTACAAGCTCCGACTGAGTTAAACGCTCCGCGAGGATGCGCACGGATTCGGACAGGAATTTGTCTGCTGAAGCAGACCCGAATCCGGCGCGCAAGACTCGCGAGCGAGTCTTGACGTTTCATCCTGCAAGAGCGAAAAAAGGTGTCCTAAGGGGCGCCTTTTTCATTGACAATAAATAAGAATCTGCTTATGATAGGTTATGTTGTCTTAGTAAAAAATATAGGAGCGATATAAATGCTTGTAAAAGATTTTGATTTTTATTTACCACAAGAACAAATTGCACAAGATCCATTAGAAGATCGTTCGTCTTCGAAATTACTTCTTTTGGATAAAGAAACCGGCAAGTTGAAACATGAAATTTTCAAAAATATTACACAGTATTTGAAGCCGGGAGATTGTCTTGTTTTGAATAACACGAAAGTGATTCCGGCTAGATTATATGGTGAAAAAGAAGATACCGGTGCACAAATAGAAGTGCTTTTGCTAAAAAGAAAAGAAAATGATATTTGGGAATGTCTTGTAAAGCCGGGAAAGAAAATGAAAGTCGGCGCGAGAGTGTCCTTTGGTGAAGGATTACTAAAAGGTGAAGTGGTAGATATTGTAGAAGAAGGAAATCGATTGATTCGATTTTCATATGAAGGTATATTTGAAGAAATATTAGACAGACTTGGACAGATGCCACTTCCGCCTTATATCACTCATAAATTAAAAGATAAAAACCGTTATCAGACCGTCTATGCGAAATACGATGGATCGGCTGCAGCACCTACAGCTGGCTTACATTTTACGAAAGAATTGTTAGAAGAAGTTCGTAGGATGGGAGTCGAAATCGCAGAGGTTACACTTCATGTTGGACTTGGAACTTTTCGCCCGGTAAAAGTAGAGGATGTATTAGATCATCATATGCATAGTGAGTTTTATCAGATAGATCAGGAAGCTGCTGATATTATTAATAATACGAAGAAGAAAGGCGGCAGAGTGATATGCGTGGGAACGACAAGTTGCAGAACGATTGAGTCTGCTGCGAAGGATGGACAGTTGAGTGCGAAAAGTGGCTGGACGGATATTTTTATTTATCCGGGATATCAGTTTAAGATTCTAGATTGCCTTATTACGAATTTTCATCTGCCGCAGTCTACGCTTTTGATGTTGGTATCTGCGTTAGCCGGAAGAGAGCATGTGTTAGCTGCCTATGAAGAAGCTGTAAAAGAACAATATCGTTTTTTCTCCTTTGGGGATGCTATGTTTATTACGGATAATATAGAAAATCTTGACAAAAAATTATAGGAAGGCTAGAGTGTAGGATGTAAGCATTTTAAGCAATTTAAAGCTTTTCAAGTTGGGGAGGGGAAAATGAAAAAGTTATTAAATTTTCTACGGTTTTAGTTCTTGGGTTATCTATTTTTCCGGTCAATGTGAGTGTTGCAAATCTGGCCAATTATTACACAAAAGATGATGAAAATATTTCTGTAAATGGTGGGGGAACTCTTTATGCACATGCAGAACGTCAGACGTATGGCTCACTAAGTTCAAGTGGTGTTGTAAGAAAAGTTAAGTTTTATGTATATGCAAAATATTCTGGCACGAAAACTCGTATTCAATTTCGGCGGGATCCAGTAGTACTTGGCAGAATATTGAATCTAAAACAAAGTATTGGGCTTCAACAAACGGGAGCAAAGTAGAGTTCGAACGTTCGAATTTTACAATTTCACCAGATTGTGATTTGGCAGGATATAATTTTTGGATTACAACAACAGCTTCTGTAAAGCTGGCTGGCGGATATAAGAGGACAACCGTATCATGCGGATGTTAATCAAATTTTAAGGATATTTGAGTAAGGAACTTGGTTGGTAAGCCAAGCCCTTTATCACGTGTAGGTACAATCAGAGAGGGGAAGCACATGGGGAGAAAAACCTTAGAAATAATTCTAGTGACAGCAGCAATATGTGCATTGTGTGGCTGCGATTCTTCAAAAGATGAAACTGATGTATATTCATACGAAGATGAAGCAGTAAGTGACTACAATTATTTTTCGGAAACAGCGATTAAAGGAAACGAGGTACTTCTATATAACACCTACGAAGAAAATTTGGGTGTTTATAATACAGATTCAAAGGAGTGGGAAGCGCTTTATAGCTCTGCTGCCAATAATTTATTTGCCTATGGAGTAAAAGGGCAAGAGTATGATAACACCTATTATACGATAGGCAGTTCCGGTTACAATAAGTTTAGTGTTGTTAAATTCAATAAAGAAACGCATTGTGCGGAATCTGTTTATGATGTGGTAGAAACAGATTCTCTTTGTCCTATTGGCTATTATAATGAAAATATGTATTTTATACATGGAATCAATGACCTGGGGGATTCCGAGACCAGGGCTCTTGCGTATATCGAAGGAGATGAAATCGTTGATTTTTATGAATTCGACAAACCTCTCGTATCAAACGGTGTCATAATTAATGACGACTTATATTATACAGAATATTTAGAGGATGAAGAGGCCATTGAATTATATGATTATTCATTGAAAAAGAATAAATCTCACAAAATCTCAAAAATAGACACAGATTATATTTACCGTTATAACGATGAGCTTTTGTATATTGATAGTAAAAACAATTTGCGGGATTTAAACGGAAAGAAATATTATTCAACAAAAGAGGATGCAGATCTTGAGGTCCTTTCCGATTATGGGCTGCTTCTTCAAGTTTATGTAGATGAAGAAAATGACATTTCCGCTGATATTGTTGATATTGAAAGCGGCGAGATTATAAAAACGGAAAAAGATTTTGACGGCTACATTATTGATGACTCAAAATTAAATATATATTGTGAAGGTCAGACAGATGTATTGGAGATCGAAAAAACAAAATGAGAGATATGATTACGATTAGCGAGTTGTGTTTTCAATATAAAAACAAAGAGATCTTTAAAAAGCTTTCTTACGAATTTCACGAGGGAAGATATATTATTCAAGGCGAAAACGGGGGCGGAAAATCAACACTCCTCAATTTGATTTCGGGATATCTTCAACCCGATTCCGGATATATTAAAACGAATGATTTGGTAATAAATTATTTGTTCCAGGAACCGATGATTTTTAATAATTTGACCGTATATGAAAATATTATGCTTAAATGTATCGCTATTGAATCGGAAGAAAAAGAGGAACTGATACAAAGATATGCAGATAAATTTAATTTGCGGGATAAATTAAAAACAAAGGTGGGTCTCCTTTCCGGCGGGGAAAGGCAGAGAGTTCAGTTAGCAATCTTATCTTGCTCAAGTGCAGACGTTATAATGATGGACGAACCAATCGCAAATCTTGATAAAAAGAACAGTGAGGAGATAATGAAATATATTTTCTCCCTAGAATGCCCTCTTGTAATTGTAGTAAGTCATCAGTATATAAAGAAAACATCCGATTATACATTACTGGAGCTTAAGGAGGGGGAACTAATTGAAGTATAATGATAAATACGTTTCAAAACTTATCTTAAGAAAATCCGGTTCCTATCTTAAATTATCCCTCATCATATTTGTGATCATGATAGCGCTTTTGTGCTTTTCTTTGCTATTCTATTTTAATTATTCTAACGATGTGAAAAAGAATTATACGGAAAATGATATCGTTCATATTTTGTCGCTTGAGGGAAAATATGCAGATAATTCTTATCGAAATCTTAACAGTATCGATAAAGAAGAAATAGAAAAGATAATGGATACGAAAGATATTCAGGGAACGGTAGGGTTCCTTTATTCCATAAACGGAGCAACAATAAACGATGAATATGCGGTAAATCTTATTGGAGCAGACCGGGATGCAGAGGATTATATATCATTGGAAAAAATGGAAAGTGATACTTTTTACACCAATGATTTTAAAGAGGAAGAACTTGAAATTGATATACCGCTTATTGAAGTTGATAATGAGGGAAATGTATCCTCCAATGATTCGAATAGGATTACATATCCAAGAAAAGATGTCATAGCAAAGAAATCCATTGACTATTTTTCGGATGATTTTGAGGAGCTTTACGAAGTATATGTAAATGAGGATACGTTTTCAAATATTTTGAAAAAATATTATGACGAATATAATGAAATGGATAGTATTTATGATGCCGAAGTAGCAGACAAGATTACAGTATATTCCGCATATGTATATGTGGATGATTTGTATCAGGTTGATTTGGCTGCCGAAAAATTAGCAAAGGCAGGTTATGATATCAACTATACTTTTTCGGCCTTTGATGCCATGGGAAGCAGTCTGCAGAAAAATGGTGTTTTGTTCTTTTTGATGATTGCAGTACTGTTAATTGTTGCATCAATAAATTTAGTCCTTTCTTTGATCGCCTATGTTGATATGAGCCGAAAGGATATGGGCATAATGAAATTTATGGGATTTAGCGAGAAGAGACTTCGTGCTGTTTATCGTCGTAATATAAATAAAATTTTTGCAGGCCTTTGGTTGGTAGCCGGAATATGCATCGTTTTATTGACAGTGCTTATGATGGATAGCCAACGGATTTCTATTATAATTCTTATGATAATCGGCGTGAGTATTCTTCTAGGAATCTTAGATTTTATCGTAAATGAATGTTATGTAAGAAAAGTGGTAAAGAAGGAATTATTGTTTTTGATTAAAGAGACAAAGCAGTTTGAGTAGTGCTAACCGCAAAAGATTCAAAAAAAGAACCTGCGATAGGACTGACATGAGGGGGGAGAATTCAGCCTTATCGCAGGTTCTTAAAAGAGGGAGATTATGAAAAAGTTTTATCTAAGGATTTGCTTCCTTCGATGGTTATACTATACAGTTCCTATGTGAATGATGTGTGTATTCAAATCGAAGATTGTCTGAAAGGCATCTGAAGAATTAGTCCACAAAAGCAGCATCCAGTAAAGTGGCATAGGTAATATCATAATTTGTGACTAAGCAGAGAAATCAGATGTTATCAGATTTCATCTGCATAACAACAATGCCTCTGTACCCAGTGTTAAAACTAAAGAAAGGAAAAGCTTGATGTGATTTCTTGAAAAAACACTTGACAGGAGGTCACTTCATAACAGGTGAGGACATGAAAAAGTATTTATTAGGTATATTAATGATGATTCCCATCATGGTTTCGGTGATTATACTGATACGTGGCGGGTATATATTAGATAGCAATCCATCGATTAGTGAGTCTACTGCGTCATCCGTAATGTCATGGATTTCATTGATTTTTGCTGTACTGGCGGTGGTTTTGATAATGGCATGGAGATCTGCCGATAGGGGAAAGTTTTCGATTATTTTGCTAATAGTATCCGTTGCGTTGTGTGTGATTAACATTGTGATTCATTATAATGAGTTTAAGGGTTACACCGTGGGGGCTGCAAAGCAGGAAGATTATATAGAAAGCGAATGGTTTGATGGAGTAAGCTTAAGGGAAGTTGAGGATGTGTTAACTAATGCAGACGATGTTGTCGTGTATATTGGTCGAGAAGATTGTCAAGACTGCTTTGAATTTGAAAATGAGATAACAACAGTGTTGGAACGTGATAGTGTGGAGCTGACCACATATTATACGAATTTAGATCAAGAAAAGAGCAATAATGATGAGTATCAGAGTTTTCTTGAAGCATATGGGATTAACTCAGTGCCTTTTGTGATTTGGGCGAAGAACGGAGAGGTACAGGCAACCTGGGATGATCCGATGAATAATATTGAAAGCATCGAAGAAGCGATACAGTAAAAAATATCCGCACATCGAGAAGATATTGGATATTTGGAAGGTCCCGTTATAGTAGTAAGTAGGAGATAAATAATGTTGAGTTTTCTTGATAGTAGTTTTCTTGAAATTACAGAATTTAGAGACTGGTATTTAGATTTAATGATTTGTATCATGTGGATATATCTTATTACAGAAGGCGTTATAGAGGCGGTTCGAGTGAAACGGAACAAACCCAAGGAGGCTAGTTATGGGATAAAACGTATTATGTTAGTGTCTTTAGGAATATTATCGCTTGTAATCGTGGCAATATTTCAGCCAAGATGGCAAATAGTTTTTGTATTTGTCGGATTAGTTCTATTAGGATTATTCGAGAGACAGGTGAGTATAAATGCTTATCTTGAACTTTATAAAAAGGGTGTATATATAATGGGACGTCAAAAAAAGTTGATGTGTCAAAGATAGAAAAAAAAGACCCTGAAGAAGTGGTAAAACACTGGCCACCTAAATGGCTATATGTGTTGGTTGCGGTTGCTCCGTTTTCAATTTTAGAATTAATAGACAAGCTAAACGAACTTGGGATGCTTCCCTGGGCTACGGCTTTTATTAAGTGGTGGGTTGAATAGAAGAACACCGGGAACAATATTGGGAAAGATAGAGAGCCGGGGTTTTATTATCTACAAAAAAACAGTAGTAAGTAGTAGGAGATGGCACAATGTTAATGGGTCTAATTGAAATAACAGAATTTAGAGAATTTCTCATATTGTCAACGCTTATACTTTTTTGGATGTATATATATGCAGAGGAACTAATAGAATGGATCCTAATAAGGATAAATAAACCGGTGGAAGCAAGTTATGGAATGAAGAGGATGAGCTTGACGGCATTGATATTAGGAAGTCCTTCATGGGCAGGGTTATTTCAACCAAGATGGCCTATCATTTTTGTGCTAATTATATGTGTGCTTCTTGCTTTGTTTGTAAGATCGTGTGTTATTGATTATTACGTGGATCAATATGAAGAGGGAATTTATACTATGAGCGTATTTAAGAGAACAGACCAGTCCAAAGTGAAGAAAAAAAATCCGGAAGAAGTAGTAAAGAATTGGCCACCTAGGTGGGTATACATTCTAGCGTTCTGTGGTCCTTTTTCTATAATTGAAATTTTAGATAAGTTAAATGAAATGGGAATGTGCCCCTGGGCTACGGCATTTATTAAGTGGTTTGAATAAATAAAAGAATCAAATCAAAAAGGAGAAAATAAAGAATGAGTTTTATTGAAATAACAGAATTTAAAAATTTGTATTTGCACGTAATGAGCGCAATCTTGATAATCTATCTGGTTATAGAATGCGTTATAGGGGGGATTCGAGTGGTGCAAAAAAAACCGAAGGAGGCTAGTTATGGAGTGAAACGTCTTATGCTAGTGGTTGTAGGGGGCATTTCGCTGGAGATGGTGGCTGTATTTCAGCCAAGATGGCAAATTGTATTTGTGTTTGTTGGCTTAGCTATATTTGGGCTGATTATGAGGGAAGTGAGCAAAAAGATTTATATCAATGCTTATACAAAATGTTTATATATAATAGCAGAGGAAGAAAACATTGATGTGTCAAAGGTTGAAAAACCGGACACTAAGGAGATAGAACACTGGACACCTAAATGGCTATATGTGTTGGTTGCGGTTGCTCCGTTTGCGATTTTAGAATTAATAGATAAGCTAAACGAACTGGGGATGCTCCCCTGGGCTACGGCTTTTATTAAGTGGTGGTTTAAATAGAAGAACACTGGGAACAATATTGTAATTCATTGACATCGATTTGGGGTTGTGAGAAAATATTTATAAATATTATTCACAATCTCAGGAGGAGTGTATTATGGACGAAAGAAGAAAATCAAAGCGTTTGCCGCTTGATGTCAATGTGGAAATTGAAAGACTTGACAACGGCGATGGAATAACAACTGTAAAATTTGCTAATGTAAAAGTGAAAGATATGTCCAAGAGCGGTATAGGCTTTGAAACAAAGGTTCCGCTTGAGATTGGTTCATATTATAATGCGAAGATTACAATTTGGACAAAAGAGAAGATTGAAACAGTCTTAGAAGTTGTTCGCTGTAATAAGGTTGGGGATGAATATGATTATGGCGCTACTTTCGTAGGAATGCCGGATGCAGATGCTGTTAAGATTGAGATTTATCAATTGTTTGAGGAAAATTTAGGAAAATAATAAAATAAAAAATCAGCTACCGCTTAGATGGTTTGATAGATCTAAGCGGTAGCTTTTTTTACTGCAATAATTGATGCAAGTCATCAAAAAAATTCGGATAGGATACAAAGACGCAATCGGAATTGTCTAATGGGTTTTTGGTTCCGATGGCAAGTCCTGCAATAGTCATGGCCATGGCTGTTCGGTGGTCATTATGTGTTGTAACCAAAGAACTTGCATGAAGCGGTTTGCCGCCTTCTATAATCATGCCGTCATCGGTAGGTGTGATTTGAGCACCCATACGATTTAGGTTAAGACACATAGCATCAATGCGATTGGATTCTTTAACTTTTAGTTCTTGCGCATCTTTGATAACGGTTGTTCCTTGTGCGAAGCAAGCCATTACCGCGATGATCGGAATTTCATCAATTAGTGTTGGAATCAAATCGGTTCCGCCAATGTTAGCTGCTTTTAGATTACTGTGTTTAACAAGAAGGTCGCAGACTGGTTCGCCGGATACGATGCGTTTGTTCTGGAAACGAATATCTCCATTCATGCTTTGCGCAACTTTGATAATGCCATCTCTTGTTGGATTGAGACCAACATTTTTGATCAAAACTTCGCTGTTTGGAATTAGTAAGGCAGCGGCAATGAAGTAGGCGGCAGAAGAAATATCTCCCGGAACTTGGATTTTCATTGCATGTAATTTAGGCCTTGGGTTAATCGTTGCAGTAAAATTGTGAGATGTAATTTCTGCACCAAACCCAGATAGCATGAGCTCTGTATGGTTACGAGAAAGCGCAGGTTCAATCACTGTAGTGGGAGAATTCGCATACATGCCTGCAAGTAATACACAGGATTTTACCTGAGCAGAAGCAACCGGTGAATGATAAGTGATTCCTCTAAGCTGTGAAGGGCTGATGGATAACGGTGCGCAACCATTTGCCCGATCGCTTTGGATGGCAGCATGCATTTTTGAAAGCGGTTCGATGATTCGATTCATTGGTCTTTTTTGGATAGACGCATCGCCGGTGATCTGTGATGCGAATTGTTGTCCGGCCAAAATACCGCTTAAAAGACGTACGGTTGTTCCGGAGTTTCCGGCATCTAATATTTGATTTGGCGCTTTTAGTCCATCAAGACCATTTCCATGAACAAGTACATGGTTTTGCTCAAGGTTAATATCGATTCCCATGCGGCGAAAACAGTCGATTGTCGATAAACAGTCCGCTCCGGAAAGAAAATCTGTAATTTCACTTGTGCCTTCAGCTAAAGCACTAAACATAATGCTTCTATGAGAAATAGATTTGTCGCCGGGAACAACGATTTCCCCGCGTAGTGGTTTTATATTCATAATAGTCAACTCCATCTTTATTAACGTTCGTATATAGTATAATTATATCCTTGTAATACTTCAATTGCTTCGTTGTAAGAACGATTGTCATAAAAGGAAAGGCGAAGAACGCCCTGTTCATACTCTCGATTGTGTATGATGCCAATATTTTTAATACTGAGCTGGTTGCAGGCAAGAATGGTGGTGATGGTTGCAATTCCGCCGGGTTTGTCTACAAGGTCACAATAGAATTCGTAAGCTCCTTCTAGGGTGTTTTTGGATTTGATCTGTAAAGAATCTCTATAATTTTTTGCATCTTCAAAAAAATGATAGATTTGATCGCTGTTTGCCGAACATACAAATTGTTCCATCTTGTCTAATTGCTTTTTGAAAGCACTGATGATATCACAGATTGCAGATTTGTTGCTCAAACAGATCTGACGCCACATTTCCGGTGAAGACGAAGCGATTCGTGTAATATCTTTAAAACCACCGGCAGCTATTTGTTTAAATGTTTCTTCCTCATCATCTAGAGAAGAAACTACATTTACAAGACTAGATGCAAGTATATGCGGAAAATGGGAAACTGCAGCTGTAGCATAGTCGTGCATTTGAGGTGTCATCACTTTAGGAAGGATTTTGAGGTTTAATAAAAATTCACTAAATGAGTTTGTAAGATGTTCCGGTGTATCTTCAGTTGGGGTCAGGATATAATAAACATTTTCAAACATAAAGTCAGTTGCATTCTCATACCCGGATTTTTCAGAACCGGCCATAGGATGTCCGCCGATAAAGTTAGTAGAGAGGCCTTCTTGTTTCATAATTGTAACAACTTCTTCTTTGACACTTCCCACATCGCTGATAATGGTTTCCTTGGATAAATAAGGCTTAAGTTCGTTTAATAACTGAATGTTTTCTTTGACTTCTGCACACAAAATAATCAAATCTGCCGGTTCGAGTACAGAGACAGATAGATGTGAAAAACCATCGATAACTTTTTCAGAGCTAGCCTGAATTAAAGCATCTTGATTCTTGTCGTATGCAAGAATTTGAATATTTGGCATATGTTTTTTTATTGTTTTTGCCATGGATCCCCCGATTAATCCAAGACCAATGATTCCGACAGTTTGCAAATGCATAATAATGATCCCCTTTTAATTAGTTTTTGTTGTCATGAACTTAATCTTAACATAAACATTAAATAAATCAACACTTTAAAGCGCAAAAGTAAGTTGTTTATATTGTACCAAAATAAAGACTATAAATTACACAACTTAGAAATAAATGACGAATAATAAAAGAGAAATGGAACGCTATGTTATGCATTTCGACACTTTGTGTTGTAAGAAAAGAAAAAGTTTAGTACAATATAAACAACATATTACGGAAATGAGGTGGACATCAATGAACGTTTATACAACAGATAAGATTCGAAATGTAGCTTTATTGGGCCATGGGGGAAGCGGAAAGACTTCACTTGTCGAAGCAATGGCATATTTGTCCGGATTAACCGGTAGGATGGGCAAGATTGCAGATGGTAATACCATAAGCGACAACGACAAAGAAGAGATAAAACGTGGCATTTCAATCTTTACATCAGTGATTCCTATTGAGTGGGAAGGCGTGAAAATTAATTTTTTGGATACTCCCGGATATTTTGATTTTGCCGGTGAAGTAGAAGAAGCACTTTCGGTTGCAGATAGTGCAATAATCGTTGTATCCGGAAAAGCCGGAATCGAAGTTGGAACAAGACGTGCGTGGGAGCTTTGTGAAAAGTATAATCTTCCAAGAATCGTTTTTGTTACGCAGATGGATGATGATAATGCATCTTATCGTCAAGTGGTTGCAGATCTTCAGGATTTATACGGAAAAAAGATAGCACCATTTCATTTGCCGATTCGTGAAAACGGCGAATTCACAGGCTATGTAAATGTTATCCAACAAAAAGCTAAAAAATGGAACAACGACGGGGGTGTTGACAAATTCGATGTCCCGGAATATTCCAAAGAGAATCTTAGCATTTGTCGTGAGGTTTTAATGGAGACGGTTGCGGAAACCAGCGAAGAATTTATGGATCGCTATTTTAACGGAGAAGAATTTTCGGAAGATGAGATTCGTCAGGCACTTCGTGTTAATGTTGTAGATGGCTCTATTATTCCTGTTCTTATGGGATCGAATACCTTGGCGAGAGGTATGTATACATTGTTGTCTGATATTATTAAATATTTTCCTTCGCCGGATAAAAGACCGATTTCCGGAATTAATATTTTGACAAATAGTGTATTTGAAGCAAATTATGATTTTTCAAAACCGAAGACGGCCTATGTATATAAAACCATTGCGGATCCGTTTATTGGTAAATATTCATTAATTAAAGTGAATTCGGGCGTGATAAAAACGGATGACATTTTATTTAATCATGAAAAGGATGCAGAAGATAAGGTTGGAAAGATTTATGTCATGCAGGGGAATAAAGCTGTTGAGGTGCCGGAGCTTCATGCCGGTGATTTAGGCGCATTAGCGAAGCTAGGTAAGGTTGGAACAACAGATACCTTATCAACCAAAGCCAATCCGGTGCTTTACATAAAAGCGGATCTTCCAAAACCATATACGTATCGCGCATATGTAGCGAAGAATAAAGGGGATGAAGATAAGATATCACAGGCGCTTTCAAAGATTATGTCGGAGGATTTAACGGTTCGTAATGTGAATGATGCACAAAATGGTCAGACGTTATTATATGGACTTGGCGAACAACATCTTGATGTCATTGTTAGTTTATTAAAGGATAAATATAAAGTAGAAATTGAATTAACACGACCGAAAGTCGCATTTCGTGAAACACTTCGAAAGAAAGCGGATGTGGAATATAAATATAAAAAGCAGTCTGGAGGACATGGACAGTATGGTCATGTTAAGATGACCTTTGAACCATCCGGTGATTTGGAGACGGCGTATACATTTGAACAGACTGTTGTAGGTGGTGCTGTTCCAAAGAATTATTTTCCGGCAGTGGAAAAGGGAATCCAAGAAGGAGTTAAGGCAGGCCCTTTGGCCGGTTATCCGGTTGTTGGAGTGAAAGCGGTTTTATATGATGGTTCCTATCATTCTGTTGATTCATCAGAGATGGCATTTAAGACAGCTGCAATCCAGGCTTTCAAAAAAGGATTTATGGAGGCTAATCCGGTACTTCTTGAACCGATTGCAACTGTTAAGGTTAAGGTTCCGGATCAATATACCGGGGATGTTATGGGAGATTTAAATAAGCGACGTGGCAGAATTCTTGGAATGAATCCTATAGACAATGGAAAGCAGGAAATTGTTGCAGATGTTCCATATATGGAATTGTACGGTTATACAATGGATCTTCGTTCTATGACGGCAGGTAGTGGTGATTATGAATACGATTTTGCCAGATATGAACAGGCCCCTTCCGATGTGCAGGAACAAGAAATTGCCAAATTAGAAAAAGAATAAGCATTCTAAGCCAGGAGTACATTTTTCCTTATATCATATAATATTGATGGCTACTTCATGTAGCAAAAGCAAGAATCGGAATATTTAAGTGTTTCGATTCTTGTTTTAACTCAGTCGGAGAAATTCCCCACCTCAAGCTGTGTGAGGTGGGGATTTCTCCGACTGAGTTAAACGCTCCGCGAGGATGCGCACGGATTCGGACAGGAATTTGTCTGCTGAAGCAGACCCGAATCCGGCGCGCAAGACTCGCGAGCGAGTCTTGACTGTAGGATAACGTAAGTGGTGGTACATGCATAGCGTTGACGGCTACTTGACAAATGAAAGCCTTGTGATAAACTTTTTAATAGTGTATTTTTGCGGTTTTTGTAAAAGCACATAGGAGAAAATATAGGAGTTTATAAAGACATGGAACGATCATATAATCATCGAGAAATCGAACAAAAATGGAGAAAGCATTGGCAGGAACATCCTGTAAATGTAAATGACAATAAGAAGAAAAAGTATTATTGTCTTGATATGTTTCCATATCCATCAGGTAATGGACTTCATGTAGGTCATTGGCGTGGATATGTGATATCGGATGTGTGGAGTCGTTATAAGATGCTTCACAATTATTACGTTATTCATCCGATGGGATGGGATGCGTTTGGACTTCCGGCAGAAAACTATGCGATTAAGATGGGGGTACATCCGGAAAAATCAACGAATGAAAATATTAAGAATATCAAGCGTCAGATTCAAGAGATTTCCGCTGTCTATGATTGGGATATGGAAGTAAATACTACGGATCCGGAATTTTATAAATGGACACAGTGGATTTTTGTAAAGATGTTTAAGGAAGGGCTTGCATATGAAAAAGAAATGCCGATTAACTGGTGTCCTTCATGTAAGACCGGACTTGCGAATGAAGAAGTCGTGAACGGTAAATGCGAACGTTGCGGCGCAGATGTTACAAAGAAGAATTTGAAGCAATGGATGCTTAAAATCACAAAGTATGCGGATCGGTTGTTAAGCGATCTTGATAAACTTGATTGGCCGGAAAAAGTAAAAAAGATGCAGGCTGATTGGATTGGTAAGAGCCAAGGAGCAGAGGTTGATTTTGCTATTGACGGAACAGATCAAAAGATTACGGTTTATACAACGCGTCCTGACACTTTACATGGCGCAACCTTTATGGTACTTGCTCCGGAACATGCAATGGCGAAAGAACTTGCAACACCAAAGACGCAAGAAGCGGTAGAAGAATATATCTATCAATCTTCACTTAAGTCATCCGTGGATCGTCTTCAAGGAAAAGAAAAAACTGGAGTTTTTACAGGTTCTTATGCGATAAATCCATTAAATGGAGCGAAGGTTCCAATCTGGCTTTCGGATTATGTTTTAGCCGATTATGGTACCGGTGCAATCATGTGCGTACCGGCGCATGATGACCGCGATTTTGAATTCGCTAAAAAGTTTGAAATACCTATTATTCAAGTAATTGCTAAGGATGGCAAAGAAATTGAAAATATGACAGAAGCTTATACCGATGCCGTAGGAACCATGATTAATTCTGGTGAATGGAATGGTATGGAGTCTGCAACTTTAAAGAAAGAAGCTCCGGCAATGATTGAAAAGATGGGGATCGGCCGTGCAACGACGAATTATAAACTTCGAGATTGGGTATTCTCAAGACAGCGTTATTGGGGTGAACCGATTCCGATTGTACATTGTCCTGATTGTGGTGCGGTACCTGTACCGGAAGAAGAACTTCCGTTGCTTTTGCCAAAAGTGGATTCTTATCAGCCGACCGGAACCGGAGAATCTCCGCTTGCCGATATTGATGAGTGGGTTCATACAACGTGTCCTTGCTGTGGAAAGCCGGCTAAGCGCGAGACAAATACTATGCCACAGTGGGCAGGGTCATCATGGTATTTCCTTCGTTATGTAGATAATAAAAATAAAGAAGAACTTGTTTCGAAAGAAAAAGCGAATCAATACCTTCCTGTAGACATGTACATCGGTGGTGTGGAACATGCGGTACTTCATCTTTTATATTCAAGATTTTATACTAAGTTTTTAAATGATATTGGAGTTGTTGACTTTGATGAGCCATTTATTAAACTGTTTAATCAAGGAATGATTACCGGCAAAAACGGCATCAAAATGAGTAAGTCAAAAGGTAATGTAGTATCACCGGATGAACTCGTTAGAGATTATGGTTGCGATTCATTAAGACTATATGAACTTTTTGTAGGACCGCCTGAACTTGATTCTGAGTGGGATGATCGAGGAATTGATGGCGTCTATCGTTTTATAAAGAAATTCTGGAATTTGTGTCAAAGTCAGATGGACAAAGATGCGAAGGAGACACCAGAGCTGGTTAAGATCAGACATCGTTTGATTAAAGATATCACAACAAGGCTTGAAAACTTTAGTTTAAATACCGTTGTTTCGGGATTTATGGAATATAACAATAAATTAAATGATATTGCGAAAACAGGTGGAATAGACAAAACGACTTTAGAAACATTTGTCATTTTACTTTCGCCTTTTGCTCCGCATATTGCAGAAGAATTGTGGTCTGATTTTGGACATGACACATCAGTCTTTGAAAATGAATGGCCAACCTATGATGAAAGTCTCATGGTTGATAATGATATAGAAATTCCTGTTCAGATTAATGGAAAGACAAAAGGAACGATTGTAATTTCAAAAGATGCTTCAAAAGATGAAGTGATTGCAAAGGGAAAAGAGGCCATTCGTGATAAGCTTACTGGTAATGTAATAAAAGAAATTTATGTTCCGGGTAAAATTGTCAATATTGTGATGAAATAATTCCAAAGAGAAAGCGATTTTGCGCTTTCTCTTTTTTCCCAAACAGATAACGACTAAAAACAGAAAGGAAGTTGGAGATGGAAAAAATTAAAATGACTCAGCCAATCGTTGAGATGGACGGCGATGAAATGACCAGAATTATCTGGAAAGAAATAAAGGATGAATTATTAACTCCTTATGTGGAATTAAATACCAAATATTTTGATTTAGGTTTAAAAAATCGTAATGAGACAGACGATCAGGTTACAATTGATGCTGCAAATGCAACGAAAGAATATAAAGTTGCTGTAAAATGCGCTACAATTACACCGAACGCTGCTCGAGTAAAAGAATATAACTTAAAGAAAATGTATAAAAGTCCTAATGGAACGATTCGTTCAATTCTTGACGGAACAGTTTTTCGAGCTCCAATTATTGTAAAAGGTGTAGAACCAAATGTTAAATCATGGAAAAAACCAATTACAATTGCAAGACATGCTTATGGAGATTTGTATAAAGCAACAGAAATGAAGATTCCTGGTCCAGGAAAATGCGAACTGGTTTATACGGCTTTAGATGGAACACAAACAAGAGAATTGATTCAGGAATTTGATGGCCCGGGAATTGTGCAAGGACAACATAATATCAATAAATCAATTGAAAATTTTGCGCATAGTTGTTTTCAGTTTGCTTTAGATACCAAACAGCCTCTCTGGTTCGGTGCAAAAGATACCATTTCCAAACAGTATGATCATACTTTTAAAGATATTTTTGAAGAAATGTATGAAAAAGAATATAAAGACAAGTTTGAGAAAGCCGGAATATATTTTTCATATAAATTGATTGATGATGCTGTAGCAAAGGTTATTTTATCAGAAGGCGGAATGATTTGGGCATGCAAAAACTATGATGGAGATGTTATGAGTGATATGGTGGCAGCTGCATTTGGTTCCATGCCGATGATGACTTCAACTTTGGTATCGCCTTATGGATATTATGAGTATGAAGCGGCTCATGGAACAGTCCAAGATCAGTATTATGATTATCTGGAAGGTAAAGAAACTTCAGTGAATCCACTCGCGACGATTTATGCATGGACCGGTGCGCTTCGTAAAAATGGTGACTTAACCGGAAATGAAGAACTTAAAGCATTTGCGGACAAATTGGAAAAGGCATGCATTGTAACAATTGAGTCGGGACGCATGAGCGGAGATCTTACTAGAATCACAACTCTTCCGAATGCCAAAAAATTAAACTCTTCAGAGTTTATAAAAGCAATTAAAGAAGAATTGGAAAAATTATTATAAAAGATATTTTGCAACTGCAAGTGGAAGATATCGCCGGGATGATTATATTTCGGCGGTATTTTTGTGAAGAAGGAGAAGCATATGATTTTATCGTGTTCTAATATTCAAAAATCATTTGGTGATGAATCGATTATTAAAGGCGGTTCTTTTCATATGGAAGATCATCAAAAAGTTGCGATTGTTGGTATCAATGGCGCCGGCAAATCAACTTTGTTAAAGATGATTCTCGGAGAATTAGATACGGATGAAGGAACGATTACACTTTCTTCTAATACAACAATCGGTTATTTGGCGCAGCATCAAAATATTGAAGATGAGATGTCGATTTATGATGCGGTATTAGAAGAGAAAAAAGATGTTCTTGTTATGGAAGAAAAACTGCATGAAATGGAAAGCCGTATGGATTCTCTTGCCAAAGAGGAACTAGAAACGCATATGAATGCATATCATAAGCTTCTTCATGAGTTTGAGGACGCCAATGGATATGCTTATAAAGGTGAAGTGACAGGAATATTAAGAGGTCTTGGGTTTAAAGATGAAGAGTTTGATAAAAAGATTTCAACTTTATCGGGAGGCCAAAAAACCCGCGTTTCATTATGCAAGCTTTTGGTGTCGAAACCGGACCTTATTATTTTGGATGAACCGACCAATCATCTGGACATAGATTCGGTGGTGTGGCTTGAAGGTTATCTGAAAAATTATAAGGGCGCCGTTTTGGTGGTTTCTCATGATCGATACTTCCTCGATCGCGTTGTCTCAAAGGTTGTAGAAATTTCCAATGGAATTATTAGTCAATATGACGGAAATTATACGGACTATGCAAAAAAGAGCAAAAAAAAGCGCGAGGAAAGATTGCGAGCGTATCTTGCACAACAAGCAGAGATTGAACACCAAAACCAGGTGATTGATAAATTAAAGCAATTTAACAGAGAAAAATCTATAAAAAGAGCAGAAAGCCGAAAAAAGGCATTGGATAAAATGGAGGTGTTAGAAAAGCCGATAGAAGAACGAAGTGAAATGCGTCTTAGCTTAGAACCGGAAATTATTAGTGGAAAGGATGTGCTGACGCTAGATGGTGTTCGTAAATCTTTTGGCTTACAATTGCTGTTTGATAATCTCCATGAATTGATTCAGCGTGGAGAAAGGGTAGCAATCATTGGCGCTAATGGAACCGGCAAAACAACACTTCTAAAAATGATTAATAACTTAGAACCATTTGAACAAGGGACAATTCGTTTGGGAAGTAATGTAGAGATTGGCTATTATGATCAGGAACATCATGTGCTCCACTTGGAAAAAACAATCTATGAAGAGATTTCGGATGCCTATCCGGATTTGACGCAAACCAGAATTCGTAATGTTTTGGCGGCTTTTTTGTTTACCGATGAGGACGTGTTTAAAAAGATTTCGACTTTGAGCGGTGGTGAAAGAGGACGCGTATCACTTGCAAAACTAATGCTTTCAAATGCTAATTTTTTGATTTTGGATGAGCCAACAAACCATCTGGATATTCCTTCTAAAGAAATCCTAGAAGAGGCCTTAAAATGTTATACCGGAACAGTGCTTTATGTTTCACACGACCGATATTTTATTAATGAAACAGCTACGCGTATTCTTTTACTTCAAGATCACAAGTTGACCGGTTATTTAGGTAATTACGATTATTATCTGGAAAAAAGCAGCGAAATTGGCTTGCATGAAACAAAGCAAAGCCAAAAGGAAACAAAGACTTCGGAAGGGAAAGCGGATTGGAAAGAGCAAAAAAAAGAGGCTGCTTTACTTCGGAAGAAAAACCAGCAAATAAAACAGATTGAAGAAGAAATTGATAAATTAGAAGGAGAAAATTCAAAGCTTGAAGAGCTTATGCTTCTTCCTGAAAATGTTTCGAATTCGGCAAAGTTAAATGAGCTAAGTGAGCAGTTAACAACAAATGGAAATCGCTTAGAAGAGTTGTATGAAAAGTGGGAAGAGCTGGCTGAATAATTGACATCTTTACCCAAAAAAACTATAATTATTTGAAATGATATATTATTAACGAAATGAGGAAAGAGTAAGTGGAAAAACAAATATCGCAGGCTGTTATCAAAAGAATGCCTCGTTATTATCGATACTTAGGAGAACTGCTTGATAATGGGGTAGAGCGGATTTCGTCAAATGAACTAAGCATTCGTATGAAAGTTACAGCCTCTCAGATTCGTCAGGATTTGAACAATTTTGGAGGTTTTGGACAACAGGGTTATGGATATAACGTACAATACCTTTATGAAGAAATCGGGAAGATTTTAGGTCTCGATCGTCAACATAATATTATTATCATAGGAGCCGGTAATTTAGGACAAGCATTAGCGAATTATGTTAAGTTTGAAAAGCGAGGATTTGTTACCATCGGATTATTTGATGTAAACCCTGCTATGCGAGGTCTTTCGGTTCGTGGGATTCCGATTAAGATGATGGATGAACTAGAAGATTTCCTTGCGGATAACAAAGTGGATATTGTGGCATTGACTCTTCCAAAAGAAATGGCTCTTGATGTTACGGATCGAGTTGTAAAGGCCGGTATACGAGCTATCTGGAATTTTGCACATCTTGATTTGGAAGTACCCGAAGGAGTTGTGGTACAAAATGTGCACTTATCGGATTCTTTGATGCAATTATCTTATAATATTGTGAAACACGAGATGGAACAGGAATGATGATATGGCAGAATTTGATGTAAATAAGTTCAAACAATCATTGCTTGGAAAGAAGGTTCCGCTTTTGGTGCTGGATAATAAGTGGCATCATTTGTTTAAAGGCGAAAATAAGACAGAAGAGATAGTGGAAGCTGAGCGAATTGTGAACGAGCAGATGCAGCGTCAGTCGAAATTAAATGAAGAGATAAAAGAATATAAAAAACTAAAAAACACATTAATGCAAAGTATTGTTGATAATATGGACGGTGCTGAAGCGGCTTCTAAAGATACACTGCAAGAAGAAAAACTAGATAAGAATAAAGAGCTGATTGAACAGCTCAATCAGAAAATTGAGAATGCGGAAGATGAACTTCTTGAAGTTCCGCATGATTTGCAGGAAGCTAATTTAAATCTCATGATTTTGAGTATGTGCTTTTGCTACGAAAAACTGCATTCTAATGACGCTGAAGCAAAAGAAATTGCCAAATGGATTACTTCTGTCAGAGTCGAATTAAAAAAGAAGATTATCAAGAAGCAATATTGTGAAACAAAAAATCGTGAGATGTATGCTTATATGGATGCGATTTTGGGTCCGGAAGTACTTGATGTCTTTGATATACAGTATGACGAGAGCTTTGATCTTAAGACACCTAAAAGTGAGATCAAGGTTGTTTCGGCTGAAAAAAATAACGAAAAAGGGAAAGAGAATTTTAAAACAGAAGAACAAAAATGATATAGCTGACTGTTGCGATTTTGCAACAGTCAGTTTTGGTATAAATAAATGGGAGGTATCAGGCATGAAAAAGATTTTGAACGCTGCAAGTATGCAGCAATGCGATCGTACAACAATTGATTTTTATAAAATGCCTTCACTTGTTTTGATGGAACGCGCTGCACTTGAAATGTATCGGGTGTTGGAAGAAAAAATAAGACATGACGATAATTGTTGTATCGTATGTGGAAGTGGGAATAATGGTGGAGATGGTATTGCTTTGGCGAGACTTTTGCATTTGGCCGGATATCGGGTGCAGATTTTATTTGCCGGTAACCTTGAGCATATGTCGATCGATTGCAAAAAACAAATGGATATAGCAAAGCAATATCAGGTTCCTTGCTGCTTTAAAGATAAAACAGATTTAGATAATCTGCTTAAAAAGCAAGATGTGATTGTGGATGCGATTTTTGGTGTGGGATTATGCCGAAGGATAGAAGGAGATTATTGCGATCTGATTGAGAGGATGAATCAAATCAATGCGTACAAAGTAGCGCTTGATATTTCGTCTGGAATCAGCGCGGATGATGGGCAGATTATGGGTACAGCATTTATGGCAGATCTTACAATTACGGTTGGATATGAAAAGGTAGGGCAACATCTGTATCCGGGTGTGGATTATACGGGAGAACTTGTATGCTGTGAAATCGGTATTAATGATTATAGTTTTTTGGAACATAAACCTACTGCATTTATCCTTGAAAAAACAGATTTGACGGAGATTCCAAAAAGGAAATCAAGTTCTAATAAAGGAACTTATGGAAAGGTATTAGTGATTGCAGGAAAACAAAATATGGGCGGGGCAGCATATTTTGCAGCTGCTGCGGCATATAAAACCGGCTGTGGTCTTGTGAAAGTGTTTACAGAAGAATCGAACAGGCAGATTGTTCAAACGCTTATTCCGGAAGCGATACTAGAAACATACGAAGAACAACGGTTTCGTGTTGAGCTGTTGAAAAAATCTATACTATGGGCGAGTGTCATTATTTGCGGTCCGGGACTTGGAACGGAAACGGTAGCCGGGCAAATCATGGAAGAAGTATTAAAAGAGAAAACAAAACCGGTTATCATCGATGCGGATGGTTTAAATATTCTCGCAACCATGTCGCAGCTAAAATTGGGAGCCAACTTTGTTTTGACGCCGCATATAGGAGAAATGTCTCGGCTGTGCAAAAAGTCTGTTTCCGACATAAAAAAAGATCCCATTAAAATTGCGACGGAATATGCGAGGAATCTTAATTGCAATCTGGTGATGAAAGATGCACGCAGTATTATCGTAGACGTTAAACAAAAGGTCTATATCAATGAGTCCGGTAACAGTGGGATGTCCACCGGCGGAAGCGGTGATGTTTTAAGCGGTATTATTGGCGGCTTGTGCGCAATCAATATGCCTCCGGCAAAAGCTTGCGCGTTTGGTCCTTATCTTCATGGCTTGGCCGGCACGAATGCGGTAAAGATAAAGAATGAATATTCATTGATGGCATCGGATTTACTTGAGGGATTATGCGTTTCGATGAACGAAATAGAGTAAAGCTGAAAGGCTTGTCAGTGTTTTCAAAGAATGGTAAAATGTATTAAATATGATTTAAGAAAAGAGGAATAACATGTCTGGACATTCAAAGTTTGCTAATATCAAACACAAGAAAGAAAAAAATGATAAAGCAAAAGGAAAAATATTTACTGTAATTGGCCGTGAAATTGCGGTTGCTGTTAAGGAAGGCGGACCTGATCCTGCAAACAATTCCAAACTTCGTGATGTTATTGCAAAGGCGAAAGCAAATAATATGCCAAATGATACCATTGAGCGAGGAATAAAAAAAGCAGCCGGTGACGTGAATTCGGTAAATTATGAATATGTTACGTATGAAGGCTATGGCCCTAATGGTACTGCAATCATTGTTGATGCACTTACGGATAATAAGAATCGAACTGCGGCAAATGTTCGTAACGCATTTACAAAGGGGAACGGCAATATCGGGACACAAGGATGCGTCTCTTATATGTTCGATAAGAAAGGTCAGATATTAATAGCTAAGGAAGAGTGCGAGATGGAAGCTGACGATCTTATGATGTTGGCGCTTGATGCTGGAGCGGAAGATTTTACGGAAGAAGATGACAGCTTTGAAATCATTACAGATCCAAACGATTTTGGACAGGTTAGAGAAGCACTTGAAAAAGAAAATATCTCTATGGCTAGTGCAGAAGTTACCATGATTCCGCAGACATATGTAACATTAACCGATGAGCAAGATCTTTATAATATTAATAAAACATTAGATTTGCTCGATGAAGATGATGATGTTCAGGAAGTATATCATAATTGGGATATGCCTGACGAAGAATAATGAATTTTTGGACCTGCATCTTTCATGACAGATGTAGGTCTTTTGTGTATTAAATTGTGGTTGATCAGAAAGGACAATCCCAAGCATGGAGCGTACATATTCGGATATACCGGAAGGTCTTTATCAGTTTTTGTTATGTTTTGATAATCCGATAGAGAACTTAAATGCCAGATCTTATCAAAAGGTCTTGCATACAGAAAAAGATCATTTTGACAAATTGTTTTTAATGTTGAATCAGATTTATGATCAATCTTCACAAAATCCTAAAATGCTGGATGTGATTGCACAAAAGTTTGTCGATAAAAAATATGAAGAATATTTAAAGCTAAAGAAGAAAAAAGAACGCGAAATCAGGATTTTAAACGATCAATTCGCATTAGTATCCTATGTCTTTCCGGCTTTATTGGATGTGAGTGAAAGCAGGATGGAATCGGCCAAAAGATTAGCGGATTTGATTGCAAAAGACTGGAGCAATAGGTTTCATATGGGTGTTATAAAAGCAGTCAATGAGGCTGAAATACAGAGTGGATTTAAAAGCTTTAAATCATTTTTTAGACGGCGATAGTACTAAAGAATCGAAAAGAAGGAAAACTTGCAAAAAATATTTAGCGAGATTTTTTTCTGACAAAACGGAGGAATTGTCTATGAAGAAGGTGTTATTTGTTGCTTCTGAATGTTCACCTTTTGTAAAAACCGGTGGACTTGCGGATGTAGTCGGAGCACTTCCGAGAGAATTTAATAAAGAATACTGGGATGTTCGTGTTGTTCTTCCAAATTATTCGTGTATTCCCTGGGAATATAGAGAAAAGTTTGAATATATAACACATTTTTATATGAGCGTTGGTCCGTATATTCAGAATAAATATGTCGGAGTCTTACAATATGAGCACAATGGTGTGACGTATTATTTTATTGACAATCAAGATTATTTTACCGGTTTTTATCCCTATGATTCGAATATTCGATTCGACCTTGAGAAGTTTATCTTTTTTGACAAAGCGGTTTTATCTATGCTTCCGCTTATTCAGTTCCAGCCGGATATTATCCATTGTCATGATTGGCAGACGGGGATGATTCCGGTTCTTATGAAAAATGAATTTATGGGTGATATGTTCTTTTGGGGAATGAAATCCATTATGACAATTCATAATCTTAAATTCCAAGGAAAATGGGATATTAAAACTTTTCAGGGATTTACCGGTCTTGGCGATGAATTCTTTACAAGTGATCGATTGGAATTCGAAAAAGGTGCCAATATGTTAAAAGGCGGTATTGTATATGCTGATTATATAACTACGGTATCCAACAGCTATGCACATGAGATTCAGTCTGATTACTATGGTGAAGGGCTAGGCGGATTGTTGTATGCAAGACGAATGGATATGCAGGGAATTGTAAATGGTATTGATTATTCGGAGTTTGATCCAAATACGGATTCGACTCTTGTACGCAATTATAATTCGGAAAATTTCAGGAAGTACAAAATCAAAAATAAAGAAGCATTACAAGAAGAGCTTGGGTTAAATGTGGATAAAAAGGCATTTGTTATTGGTCTGATTTCACGCCTTACCGATCAAAAAGGTCTCGATCTTATTGATTATGCATTTCATTCTATAATGGATGAATTTACACAATTTGTTGTAATTGGAGTTGGCGAACAACGCTACGAAGATATGTTTCGTTATTATGAATCCGTATATCAAGGTCGCGTATCAGCTAATATTTATTATTCGGATGAACTTTCGCACAGAGTTTACGCAGGTTGTGATGCGTTTTTAATGCCATCTAGGTTTGAACCATGTGGATTGTCACAAATGATTTCTATGAGATATGGAACGGTTCCGATTGTTCGCGAAACAGGCGGATTAAAAGATACGGTTCAGCCTTATAATGAATATATCCAACAAGGAAACGGATTTTCTTTTACGAATTACAATGGTGATGAAATGTTGCATATTATCAATTATGCAAAATCCATTTACTTTAATAAAAAAGCAAAATGGAATAAGATTATAGAACGAGCCATGAAAACTGATTTTTCATGGAATGTTTCTCAAAATAAATATGAGAATCTGTATAATTATTTGATTGGAGAATTTCGATAATAATCCCCCCGAGCCGGCTTTTAAACCGTGCTCGGGGTTGTCATGAAATAAAAAGTAGGGAGAGTATTGCACTTGGCTGCTAAGAAAAAATCAAGTCAATCATCAAAAAAGAGGAGAAACAAAAAGAAAAATAGCACAGTATCTTTTAAAAGCGAAGTCAGCCTTTGGCTCATTCTCGGAATTAGTGTATTTTTGTTCATTTGTAATTTCGGGATTGGTGGCAAGATTGGAACGCCAATTAGTTATTTCTTTTTTGGACTGTTTGGACTGTTAGCTTTTATTTTCCCGATTGTATTGTTTGTGGGAAGTGCTTTTTATTTATCGAATAAAGACAATCTACGAGCGATTATTAAGCTGGTGGCTTGTTTTGTATTCTTTATTTTTCTATGCGTTTTTTTACAGTTAATTTTATATGGAGATGAAGGAGCAACGTTATCTGATGCTTATTTTTATTGTGGAAGCAACAAAACAGGCGGAGGTGTCCTTGGAAGTGCGATTGCGAATGCGTTAGTTCCAAATATTGGACGAGTTGGTGCCTTTATTGTCGATTTTATAGTACTAATCATTTGTCTTGTTTTCATAACAGAAAAATCAATATTTGATGGACTGAAAAATGGCGGGGAAAGAGTATATTCTTCTGCCATGGAAGAACATGAGTTTCGTTCGCAGATTCGTCAGGAAAATGCCCAAAAACGGCGTGATGAAAGACGAATGAAACGTCGCGAAAAATATGCGCGCGGAGTAACTATGGATACGGATTTAAAAAAAGCAAATCATGAGACGAATAAAGAAACGGAAAAAAACGAGTCTCCGATATTGTTTTCAGAACTATCCCTTCAGGAAGAACAAGGCTCACCGGTTTCGTTTGATTTAAAAACACAAACGAATACTTCACCTTCTGATGCTTTGACAGAGGTAACGCCGCAAACGCATTTTGAACCTGTAAATGAAATAGAACAACCGATAAAGGAAACGATTACAGAACCGGAAAGCTTATTTGGAAAAAATGTAAAAAAAGAAACTTTAAAGCCGACTTTAGAAGAAGATGATGATGAATTCAACTGGGAATCTAATTCGCAGCAAGGTGGGCCGGTCTATGAAGAGGAATATCCGCCGCAAGAGACGCTCGATGAAGAAGAACATTCTAATAATGACCAGGCAACAAAAGAAGCCCAGACATCCGTAGATGATAATGATGTAAATGAAGATACTAAGGATTTGGATCAGTGGTCAACCCTGAGTGCGGATGAAGTTAATCCAGAAGGAGTAGCAGAAAAAGCTGGTACCCTAAAGGCAGCGGCTACTGCCGCAGAGGCTGCTTTTTCTACTTCCAAAAAGGCGCCATCCACGATTATTAAATATAAATTTCCGCCGGTTTCCTTGCTTTGCAAAGCGAAAAGTATGTCTGGAGATTCAAAAGCTCGTGTCCAGGAATTAGGAGACAAACTTATTCAGACTTTAAAAAGTTTTGGCGTAAATGTAAAACCCCACGGATATTCTCAAGGTCCGGCTGTTACTCGATATGAAGTTGAACCGGAGATGGGGGTGAAAGTCAGTAAGATATTAAATCTCGCCGATGATATCCAACTTAATCTGGCTGCAAAAGACATTCGAATCGAAGCACCAATTCCAGGCAAAGCGTTAATTGGTATAGAAATCCCAAATGAGAAAAATTCTATGGTTTCATTTCGGGAATTGATTGAATCTGAGACATTTAAAAATCATAATTCGAAGATTGCTTTTGCTGCCGGAAAAGATATTTCCGGTGAAGTAATTGTGGCAGATATTGCTAAAATGCCACATATTTTGATAGCCGGTTCAACAGGATCCGGTAAGTCTGTTTGTATTAATACGATTGTTATGAGTATCTTGTATCACGCAGATCCAAATGATGTTAAATTAATCATGGTTGATCCGAAAGTGGTGGAATTAAGCGTCTATAATGGGATTCCTCATTTGGCAATTCCGGTTGTAACAGATCCTAAAAAGGCGGCTGCGGCACTTAACTGGGCAGTTGCAGAAATGACAAAAAGATATAATAAATTTGCTGAAATGGAAGTTCGAAACATTGCCGGATTTAATGAAAAAGTTGAGGCCGGCGCAGTTGATGAAAACGGACAACCGCTGGAAAAAATGTATCAACTTGTAATTATTGTGGATGAGCTGGCAGATCTTATGATGGTTTCAGCTTCTGAGGTAGAAGATTCCATTTGCCGTTTGGCACAGCTGGCAAGAGCTGCCGGTATTCATTTGGTTATTGCAACACAAAGACCATCTGTTAATGTCATTACCGGGTTGATTAAAGCAAATATGCCGTCGCGTATTGCGTTTGCTGTTTCGTCAAGTATCGACTCAAGAACAATTCTAGATTCAAATGGTGCAGAAAAATTATTAGGAAAAGGAGATATGTTGTATTTCCCGCAAGGGTACTCCAAACCGCTTCGTGTACAAGGGGCATTTGTTTCAGATGATGAAGTGAAGTCGGTTGTCGATTATATTAAAAAACAATATCCAAACGGAGCTTATGATGAGGCAGCGCAGCAAGGTATAGAACAAGCACATGCGCAGTCCAACATGGAAGGAACTTCTGGAACGAACGGATCTGATCTGGATGTCTTGTTTACGGAAATTGGTTTTAATATTGCAGGAAACGAAACGGTATCGATCGGTAGTTTGCAACGAAATTATCGAATCGGTTTTAACCGCGCAGCCAGGATTATTGACCAACTGACAAGAGAAGGTGTGGTTGGACCTGAACGCGGAACGAAACCTAGAGAGGTTTTGATGTCTAAAGAAGAATTTGCGGCTAAATATCAAGTATAGTTTTCATTGAGGAGTAGGTTAATGATTTGCAAAAAATGTGGGGCAAAGCTAAGGGACAATTGTATTTATTGTTCAAAGTGTGGGACAGAAGCAAGAATTGTGCCTGATTATAGCTTTGAAGATGATTATGTTGTGAATTTGGAAAAGGAAGATAAACCAAAAGAAGTTACAGAAATACCACAGCAAGGAAGAAAAGAAAAAGCTTGTTCTAAGAAAAAGAAAAAGTGGATTCGGCTATTTATTTTAGTGATTGTAATAATCTGTTGCGTGATTCTTTTTACTGTTATATTGCTTCAAAGTAAATATCAAAAATCATATGATTGGCACTATTCACAGGGGTATGAAGCGTATGAAAAAGCAGATTATGATGCTGCTGTGGAACACTTTGAAGCTTGTATAGAGCTTGATGAAAGTCAGGCTTTGCCATATGTATATTTGGGGAAAATTGCGTTTAAATCCGATGATATCCAAGAAGCGATTTCCTATTATGAAAAAGCAATCGAAGCCGATTCGGATTGTGAAAAAGCCTATAAAGCTTTGAAAAGTTATTATTCGGATAATGAAGATTATAATGCGATCAATAAATTAATGGAAGACGCATCGGATACGATCATTTCCAAAGTCTTTTCGGAGTATACGATTGATGCACCGGTAGCAAATCCAACATCCGGAACTTACGAAAATCTAATTATTGAATTTGAAGAATCCGACTATGAAATTTATTATACATTGAATGGAAAGTCGCCTAAGACTTCCGGGAAAAAATATTCTGACCCCATCGTGATGGATGAAGAAGGGACATATACTCTTACGGCTGTTTCAAAAGATAGCCGGGGGATTTTTAGTAAAGAAGTATCCTTTGAGTATCAGGTGTCCTATAATGTGCCGGATATGCCACAGGTAAGTCCGGATGGTGGAACATTTGAAAGTCCGGCAACAATAACCATTACTGTGCCAAGCGGCTGCAGTGCATATTATTCGTGGAAGCAATCTGTTCCGGATGAAAATTCTACAAAGTACACGAAACCAATTCAAGTTCCCGAAGGTAATAACATTTTGTCGGTTGTGATCATTTCGGATAATGGTATTTCGAGTGGAATTTTTCGAGGAAATTATGTATATTTACCGGATGTTTTAGAAGAAGAGTAAGAAAAAAGCTGTGTACATATTTTGTACACAGCATCCTTATTCAGATTATGATTCTTCTACAAATTCGATGATACCTTTACCAAGCTTTGCGATACGAGCAAGAGAATATACTTCAAATCCTTGCTCTTCAAGCTTGCCACGTCCCGGTTGGAATGATTTTTCAATCAGAATTCCGATTCCGGCAATCGTTGCGTGAGCTTTTCGCATTAATCGAATAGCCCCGGTTGCAGCTTCACCATTTGCAAGAAAGTCATCAATAATGAGCACATGATCATTTTCATTAACAAATTTCTTGGATAAGGTAAGCTCGTAACTGTTTTTTTTGGTAAATGAAACCACTTCTGTATGAAGAAGATTGTCATTTAAAATGCTAGATGGTGCTTTTTTGAGGATTAACATTGGTACACCTAACGCTTGCGCAGTCATAAGAGCAGGAGCAATACCTGAACTTTCGATTGTTGCAACTTTTGTAATCTTGTAATCTTTGAAATGATTGGCAAATTCATTGCCGATTTGTTGCATAAGTGAGGCATCTACCTGATGATTGATAAAACTGTCAACTTTTAAAATGTTCTCATCTAATGCATTGCCGTCTTTTAATATTTTCTCTTTTAATACTTCCACTAATCTGCACCTCTTATGTTATTTCTAATAGTTACAGTATAAACAATTTGAATGAAAATGGAAACAAAAAAATAAGTTCTCACTTTAAAATTATAAATTAAGGAGTTAATTACATGTATCGGATGGTTGATTTGATTGAAAAAAAGAAAAATAATAATGCTTTGACCAAAGAAGAAATCGAATTTGTAGTAAATGGATATACCAAAGGAGAGATTCCGGACTATCAGATGTCTGCAATGCTGATGGCAGTATATTTTTGTGGCATGGATTCGAACGAACTTTTGATACTGACAAAAGCAATGAGAGATTCGGGAGATGTATTGGATTTGTCAGGGATAGATGGAGTTAAAGTAGATAAACATTCAACCGGAGGAGTGGGAGATAAGACGTCATTGGTTCTGATTCCGATTGTTGCAGCTTGTGGTGTACCTGTGGCAAAGATGTCAGGACGTGGACTGGGTCATACCGGTGGAACGATTGATAAGCTGGAATGTTTTGAGGGCTTTGATGTGAACCTGGATGCGCATGCATTCTTTGAACAAGTCAAACGCTATAAGATGGCAATTACCGGTCAATCCGGCAATCTTGCTCCGGCAGATAAACTTTTGTATGCATTGCGTGATGTTACCGGCACTGTCAATCATATTGCTTTGATTGCAAGTAGTATTATGAGCAAAAAACTGGCTGCCGGTTGCGATGCAATCGTATTAGACGTCACATGGGGGAGCGGAGCTTTTATGAAAACAAAAGAGCAAGCAGAGCAATTAGCCAAATGTATGGTTGAAATTGGAAAAGCAGCCGGAAAAGAAACCGTTGCCGTCATATCCAATATGAACGAACCACTTGGCTATACGGTAGGAAATGCTGTAGAAGTGCAAGAAGCAATTGAAGCACTGAAAGGAAACGGGCCGCAAGATCTTATGGAAATTGTATTTTCGCTTGCAATTGAGATGATTTTGCTTGCGAAATTAGCGACCGACCGAAAGGATGCACGCAGACAGATTGATGAGGCTATCAAAAGCGGTGCAGCTTTTGAAAAGCTTAGACAACTTGTTACCATTCAAAAAGGGTCGGATACAGCGATTAACAATCCGGACGAGTTACCTCAGGCAAAACATCGAATTCCTTTATATTCGAAAAAAACCGGGTATATTTCTAAGTGCGATGCCTTACAAGTTGGGCTGGTGTCCATGAAACTCGGCGGTGGACGAAAATCAAAGACAGATTGTATTGATCTTGCTGTTGGTGTAACCTTATGCAAAAAAATAAATGATTATGTTAAAGAGGGCGACGTATTAGCGTATATTCACAGCAACTATGAAAAAAATGAAGATATCTTATGTGAACTAGAGAGTGCATATGAAGTATCAGATTTTCCAACTAATGAAGAACCGCTTATTTATAAAATTATATCTTAAAATAAGGTGTATCTAATTAGCAAAAAATGGTATGATAGTAAAGATTATAACCAGAAAGGATTACCTTTATGAGTCTCGATGAATTATCCTTAGAGCTTCCAATCGAACATTTTGCTAATGTTTTTGGAAGCTGTGATTCCTATATGAAAATCATAGAACGTTCGCTTCGAGTTACGATGACTCTTCGTGATAGCCGCGTCAAGATTATCGGCAATGAGGCGGATGTTGCAAGTGCACAGAATGTAATTATGAAGCTGTTAGAGCTTTCAAGACGTGGTAATGATATCACAGAACAACAGGTTTGTTATGCTTTGGATATAGAAAAAGAAAAGTCCGATGTTGATCTTGCAAGCCTGGATGATGATATTATCTGTCATACGGTTAATGGAAAGCCGGTAAAGCCAAAGACAGCCGGCCAGAAAAAGTATGTAGATTCTATTCGAAAACGCATGATTACGTTTGGAATCGGACCGGCCGGAACGGGTAAGACGTATCTTGCAATGGCAATGGCCATTACTGCATTTAAGAAGGAAGAAGTTTCCAGAATTATTTTGACTCGTCCGGCGATTGAAGCAGGCGAAAAGCTTGGCTTTTTACCGGGAGATTTGCAAAGTAAGATCGATCCTTATCTGCGTCCGTTATATGATGCACTTTATCAGATTATGGGATCTGAGAGTTTTTTAAAGAATATGGAAAAAGGTTTAATTGAAGTTGCGCCGCTTGCTTATATGCGTGGTCGTACTTTAGATAATGCTTTTATCATTTTAGACGAAGCGCAAAATACAACATCATCACAAATGAAGATGTTTTTGACCAGAATCGGTTTTGGATCAAAGGTTGTTGTGACTGGAGATGCGACGCAAAAAGATCTTCCGAAAGATGTCGTTTCCGGACTGGATGTTGCATCTAGAGTATTAAATAAAATTGATGATATTGCTTTTTGCAAACTTGACAGTAAAGATGTTGTAAGACATCCATTAGTTCAAAAAATTGTAAAGGCTTACGAGGACTATGAAACAAAAAAAACAAAATCAAAAAGCATCAAAGCAGCAAACAAAGGAGCTAACAGCCACAGAAATTGATGAATTACACGGAAAGTCCGGCAGAATTATTTGCCTGACTTTTCTGCTTGTTATCATGTTGGCATTTGCTTTGGTCGCAGGTCTATTTTTAAAACTGTATATAGATGAAGTGATTAGCCTGGTGATTTTCCAACTGTTTTTCTACCTTTTGGTATATGCACAGCTGGAAATAAAGCGTAAAGAGGCTGGAATCAAGGATTTAAATGCTCGAAAATATTACATGCTTGTATTGATTTACAGCATCGGCATGGCGTATGCTTTGCTATTAAATTTTCTGCCAAATCAGATTCAACCTTTTTTGCTGCTGGCGCTTTTGCTTGCATGCACAACCGATCAAATGATAGGGGTTACAGCGGGGATTTATTTTTCGATAGTGGCATATTTTGTCAGCAACAATCCTTCCGTAATTTCACTGATTATTTCACTGAGCATCATTTGTGGTGGTATGACGATATACAAAGGGCTTTTAAATAAAACTTATCGCAAACAGTTTTTTGTGATTTTATTTGTGATGTGTGTATTATTTGGATGTGTGGCAACCTATTATTATGAGGATGCTATTCGTTTCAAAATCCTGATTTATATGCTGATCATGTCTGCTTTAAACGTGATTTTGGCTTGGATATTTATGCCAATTCTATCGTCAAAAAAACAAAATATAAACGAGGATACTTATCGGAAGATGTTAGAAGATGAATATCCTTTAAACAGTTTAATGAGACAGTCCTCGAAATTAGATTATGACCATGCCAAAAGAGTAAGCGATATTTGTGCAATTTGTGCAACCATTGTCGGAGCAGACAGTTCCTTAGCTGCTGCAGCCGGACTTTATTATAGAATCGGTCGTTTGGAAGGGGAACCGCATGTGCAAAATGGCGTTTTAATTGCTGCGCAATTTGATTTTCCTGCTGAAATTACGCAAATTTTAAGAGAATTTAATGGGGAAGAGCATTTGCCATCAACCGTAGAATCTGCTATCGTACAAATAGTAGATTTGGTTACGGCAAAATTTGATGTTTTAAGTGGGCAAAAAGCAACTAAAACTGAATGGAACCGTGAGATGATTGTTTATCAGGCATTAAATGAGTATTCGGCAAAAGGAATGTATGATGAATCCGGACTTTCGATGAATCAATTTTTGAAGATTCGTGATTATCTTGTACATTTAGGAGGACAATAAGATGACGGTACATATAGAAGAAGAGGTTGAAATTCCATTTGACTTTGACTATAAACAACTTGCGGATAGAGTAATAGAAGCATGTATAGATTATGTCAATTTTCCATTTGAAGCGGAAGTGAATATTTTACTGGTCGATGATAAAATGATACAGGAAATAAATGCCAAGCAACGAAACATTGATAAGGCTACCGATGTACTTTCCTTTCCTATGTTGGATTATGAACAGGCCGGAGATTTTTCAAAGATTGAGGAAAATTCCGATAATTTTCATCCGGAGACTGGAGAATGTCTTTTGGGGGATATTGTAATCAGCGTAGATAAGGTGCTTAAGCAAGCCCAAAACTATGGTCATAGTGCAAAGCGAGAATATGCCTTTTTGATTACGCATAGTATGTTTCATTTATTTGGCTACGATCATATGACTTCTAAAGAGGAAGAAATTATGTTTGCAAAACAAGCATCCGTTTTAAAGATGCTTCAGATAAATCGTTAAACACTAATAAGAATGGGAGGAATTAAGAAAATGAAAAGAGTTTTTAGTGTTATACTTGTGGCTGCACTTTGTATGGTGATGTTTGCAGCATGTGGGAAAAAAGAAGAAACTGTGGTTTCAACTACGGAAGATGAAGTTTCCGTTGTTGAGGAAGAACCGGTGGATACTCACGAAGGTCAGGCAAAAAGTTATCTGACAGGCGAGTGGATTGACGAGGATACAGCAGCACTTCGTCCGTTTGCGGTAATGTTTGGCAATACTAATGAGAGCGGAGTTCTTCCACAAGCCGGAATCGGATCTGCAGACGTAGTTTATGAATGTACTGTAGAAGGTGGTCTGACGAGACTTATGGGGATTTTCCAGGATTATGAGAGTGTAGAAAAATATGAATCAATTCGTAGCTGTCGTTTGTATTTTTTGGAATTTGCCTCTGAGTTTGAGGCGATTTATGGTCATTGGGGACAATCACCATATGCCAAAAGCGCACTTTCAGCTTACGACGATTTAGACGGACAATCGTCAACTATCTTTGGAACAACTTATTTTAGAGATTCTTCAAAATCCGCTCCGCACAATGGATATGCAACAGGCGAAGGAGTTGCAGCCGGAATTGAGGCACTTGGATATGATAAGACGTATTCTGAGGATTATGAAGGTCATTATCAATTTGCAGAAGATGATCAAACCATAGAGTTATCTGATGGAGAAGATGCTGTGGTTGTTAAGCCTGGATATGTCGTGAACAAACCATGGTTCTCCTATGATGAAGAAGATGGATTATATTATCGTTATCAGTATTCACAGTCTCAGACAGATGCAACTTCCGGAAATCAACTTGCTTATAAGAATATCATTTTCCAGTATATGACAACCGGAATGATGGATTCAAAGACTTTGAACATTCCAACAAACGGCAGTGGTAAAGGAAAATATATCACAAATGGTAAAGCAATCGATATTACCTGGGAAAAAGATACGACTTCATCCGTTATGCATTATTATGATGAAAGCGGAAATGAAATCACTTTAAACCAGGGAAAGACTTGGGTTTGTGTTGTGGATTCAGCAAAAACCGATGCAGTTGGCATCTATGCATCGAAAGAGGATGCCGGCGTCGAATAATAAATTTGAGGTAATTAATTAACATGGCAGGTAAAGGAAAGAAGAGTAATTTTTTAATACAAGGATCTATACTGGCGATTGCGTCAATCATCAGCAGAATCATTGGACTTGTTTATCGAATTCCAATGCAGCAAGTAATTGGTGATGGTGGAAACAATCTGTATGGAACGGCTTATGAAATATATAATGTTTTTTTGTTAATATCTTCTTTCTCCCTTCCGCTTGCCGTGTCAAAACTTGTATCGACTAGAGTTGCGCAAAAAGATCGAAAGAATGCATATCGATATTTTAAAGGCTCTTTGTTTTTTGCAATCATATCCGGATTGGCGGTTACGTTAATTGTATTCTTTGGTGCCGGATTTTTTGCAGATATTATGAATACACCGTTTAGCTACTATGCATTAAGAGTGTTAGCGCCTACTTTGTTTATTGTTGCAGTGATGGGAACAATACGAGGTTTCTTTCAGGGGCTTGGAACAACAATGCCAAGTGCGATATCACAGATCATTGAACAAATTGTAAATGCGATCATCAGTATTATTGCATCCTATGTATTGTTCTCCTATGGTGCCAAAGTTGGTGCTGTAATGGGCGATCAAAAGAATTATGCAGAAGCTTATGGGGCAGCCGGCGGTACATTAGGAACCTGTATTGGTGCAGTGATTGGATTATTCTTTATTTCTTTTGTGTTTTTTGCTTATCGTCCGGTTATGAAGCGCCTGATACGAAAAGAAAAAAAGAATCCATCTGAATCATATCGTAGAATTATTCGCATTGTCATTATGACCATAATTCCGGTACTGCTTAGTACAACCATTTATAATATTTCTTCCGTCATTGACAATGGATTATTCAAAGCAATAGCGGAACATCAAGGCTATTCGGCAGAGGTGTTTGGCGATATGTGGGGAATCTTTAGTGGTAAGACAAAACTACTTTTGAATGTTCCAATTGCGATTGCCTCTGCACTTGCTGCATCAACGGTACCAACGCTTGCAGCTGCATATGCGAATAAAGATATGGAGTTATTGCGAAAGAGGATTCACTCAGCAATTCGTTTTACCATGTTGATTGCATTTCCGTGTGCAGTTGGAATGGGTGTGTTAGCAGGACCGATTCTACAGCTTTTATTTAGTGATACCAATACACTTTCGGCGCAGATGTTATCGGTTGGTGCAATTTCTATTATTTTCTATTCCTTGTCAACGATTTCGAATGGAATTCTTCAGGGAATTGATAAGATGCGAGTGCCTGTAACAAATGCAATATATGCATTGATTTTACATGTTGCTTTTTTGGTGGTCTTAATGATGGTATTTGATTTAAATATTATGGCTGTCGTAATGGCAAATACATTTTATGCATTTATCATGTGTATCTTAAATCATTGGGGAATTCGAAAAGAAGCCAGATATAAACAAGAAATCAAAAAAACGTTTCTACTTCCCGGATTATCATCTTGCATGATGGGAATTATAGTATTTGGTGTATATAAAGCGTTATTTATGCTTTTGAAAGCAAATTCTATTGCAACTGTTGTGGCTATTGTAATTGGTATGTTAAGTTATGCAATTATAATGATTGTATCGAAAGGGATTACAAAAGCGGAGCTTGAAACGATGCCGAAAGGAAATATTTTAATCAAAATCTTTGAAAAATTACATTTGATGTAATGAATGAGGATATATTATGAGTAAGAAGGATATTTATGATCTTGCCGTAATCGGTGCGGGAGCAGCCGGAATATTTGCAGCAATCACAGCAGCTCGAAGGGGCTGCTGCGTTGTGCTTATAGAACATAGTAACCAAATCGGAAAAAAATTACTTTCGACAGGAAATGGTCGTTGTAATTTTTCGAATCTACTTATGCAACCGGATTGTTATCATTCATCCTCAGGCGAGGGATACTTCCGGGTGATTGAAGATTATGACAGCGATTGTTTACAGGCTTTTTTTCAAGAGCTTGGTATGCTGATTACGAATAAGAATGGCTATCTGTATCCGGCTACGCAATCTGCTGTAACAGTGCTGGAAATCTTCAAGCTGGAATTGGAGCGATTACAGGTAAAAATCAAAACGAATACCATACTTTCGCAATTGACTCAAAGTAATGATCAGTTTCAATTAATGACGGATTCCGGATATATCATGCATGCAAAAAATGTACTTCTTGCAACCGGATCAAAAGCAGCTCCTTTTACGGGTAGTGACGGGAGTGGTTATGATTATGCCGTCAAATTTGGACATCGATTGGTTCCAATCGTCCCTTCTTTAACCGGAATTGAGTCGTCTGATTCTTTTTTTCATCATATTCCTAAGATACGATTTGACGGAACGATATGTGTGATGATTGAAAACAAGCAGATCTATGAAGAAAAAGGACAACTTCAATTAAGTGATTATGGGATTAGCGGAATTCCGGTATTTCAATTAAGCAGATATGTTTCCTATGCTGCGCAACAAAAAAAGCACATAAAAGGAACTATTTCATTTGTTGAAGAAAACTACGCACAAATCTTAAAAAAACTCCATTTAATAGCGAAAGTCAGAGCAAACAACCCTATTCGCAAGTTGCTAATCGGGATTGTGGATGGCAAATTGATTGCTCCGATTATAAAAAGGCTTGATATAGATAGCTCCTTATTGATTCAGGATATGACGGAAGCAGATTTTCAAAAGGTGGCATCCTTTTTAACCGGATTTGAATTTCGCATTCAAAAGACACGTGGGTATAACGATGCACAAGTATGTGCAGGAGGCATCGATTTGAATCAGATTGATTTAAAAACCATGGAGTCAAAAATAGTAAAAGGTTTGTATTTTGCCGGTGAAATACTTGACGTTGATGGAAAATGCGGTGGCTATAATTTGCAATGGGCATTTTCAAGTGCACATAAAGCGGCAATGAATATACGTGATAAAGGAGATAATGGATGATTCGTATTATGAATCTGGCTATGCCTTTAGACCATAATGAAGAAGAACTTGAAGAAAAAATTATAAAAAAATTAAAAATTCGATTGACCGAACTTTTAGAATATGAAATTATTCGTCGATCTATTGATGCAAGAAAAGGGCAAATCACATTTCGCTATATCATTGATGTAAAAGTGGCAAATGAAACACGCTTGAAAAATCGGATTGATGGAAAGAAAATCATTAAAATAAAGCGGGAAGAATATCAATTTCCAACACAAAGAGGGAATATTCCGCTAAAACGTCCGGTTATCATAGGTGCTGGTCCGGCCGGTCTGTTTTGTGCTTATATGCTTGCAAAAGCAGGATACCATCCTCTTGTTATTGAACGAGGAAAGAGCGTTGATAAGCGAATCGTGGATGTGGAAAAATTCTGGAAAAATAAAGAATTGAATCCTTCTAGTAATGTACAATTTGGAGAAGGTGGTGCCGGAACTTTTTCGGATGGTAAGCTAAATACTTCAGTAAAAGATATTCGCAATCGAAAAGTGCTAAAGATTTTTCATGAATTTGGCGCACCTAAAGAAATATTATACGATGCCAAACCGCATATAGGTACAGATCGACTGATTGATTTTCTTGTTTCATTTCGCCATGAAATCATAAATCTTGGCGGTGAATTTTGGTTTGAAACTTGTCTAACTGACTTTAAATACGAAGATGGACAAATTACATCCATAGAATTAAATCATGATAAATGGTATGAATGTGAGGTTTTAGTACTTGCTATTGGTCATAGTGCCAGAGATACCTTTCGTATGTTGCATAGTAAGCATTTTGATATGGAGGCAAAACCTTTCGCGGTCGGATATCGAGTAGAACATCCGCAAGATATGATAAATGAAATCCAATATCATGGTATTTCACATCATAACCTTAGCGCCTCCCCTTATAAAGTACATACAAAACTAAATAATGAAAGAGGTGTGTATTCGTTTTGTATGTGTCCGGGCGGATATGTGGTAAATGCTTCTTCGCAGACCAATATGCTGGCTGTAAATGGAATGAGTTATGCCAAACGAGATGGCAAAAATGCGAATAGTGCAATCATAGTATCCGTAACGCCAGAAGATTTTTCTGCGTATAAAGCTGGTGCTTTATCCGGAGTTTGTTTTCAAGAAGACATGGAAAGAAAGGCATTTGAAGCTGCAAACGGCGCAATTCCACAACAATTGTATAAAGATTTTAAGGAAGATCATCTTAGCTTGTCATATGGAGCATTTCAAAGCGAGACGAAAGGAGAGCATGCGTTTGCTGATGTTAGACATATTTTCCCGGATGTAATAGCCGAATCATTTATAGAAGGCATGGAATATTTTGGCTCAAAGATTCCGGGATTTAATCGTGATGATGCGATTGTTTCAGGCATTGAAAGCAGGACATCATCCCCGATAAAAATGTATCGGGATGAAATGTTTGAAAGTAATATTAAAGGAATTTATCCGTGCGGCGAAGGAGCCGGTTATGCCGGAGGAATTACTTCTGCAGCAATGGATGGAATGAAGATTGCAGAAGCAATTGCTCAAAAATACACTATTATATAAGACAATAAGGAGTAAAAAACGTGGCAGAACTTACGCCTATGATGGCGCAATACATGAAGACAAAAGAAGAATATCGTGATTGCATCTTGTTTTATCGATTAGGTGACTTTTATGAAATGTTTTTTGATGATGCAATTACTGTATCGAAAGAATTAGAATTAACGCTTACCGGAAAAGCTTGTGGGTTAGAAGAAAGAGCGCCAATGTGCGGCGTGCCATATCATGCAGCTGAATCCTATTTGAATCGTTTGGTTTCGAAAGGATATAAAGTTGCTATCTGTGAGCAAGTTGAAGATCCAAAGCTTTCAAAAGGTCTTGTAAAGCGTGAAGTGATTCGGATTGTAACACCGGGAACCAATTTAGATGCATCTATGCTTGATGATGGTCGCAATAATTTTTTGATGTGTATCGTATATACGACTAATAGTATAGGATTATCCATTGCGGATATTTCCACTGGAGAATTTTATACAACAGAAGTTGATACATTTCGAGGAATCATGGATGAAATTTATAAATATGCGCCCTCCGAAATTATTTGCAATGATGCATTTACGGTCAGTGGTTTTGATATTACGCAAATTAAGGAACGGCTACAAATCTGTATCAGCCCTCTTGATGACTGGTATTTTAATGATGATACTGCCACGCAGACAGTGCTGGAACATTTTCGGGTAAAACAGTTAGAGGGACTTGGATTATCCGATTTTCCGGTAGGTACTGTGGCCAGTGGGGCACTGCTTACTTATCTAGAGCAAACACAAAAAAACGATCTTGGGCAAATGACTTCAATTCATCCATATCGCATTGGTAAGTTTATGATTATAGACAGTTTCACTCGTCGTAACCTTGAACTGATCGAAACGATGCGAGAAAAGCAAAAACGAGGCAGTCTGTTTTGGGTATTAGATAAGACAAAAACCGCTATGGGCGCACGTATGTTGCGTAGTTTTATAGAACAGCCATTATTAAATGTTGAAGCAATCAAGCAGCGACAGGATGCAATTGAAGAATTAATGAAAGATATGATATCTCGAGAAGAAATTCGAGAGTATTTAACACCGGTTTATGATTTAGAACGTCTTATCAGCCGGGTTACATATCAAAATGCCAATCCAAGAGATTTGATTTCGTTTAAAACTTCTTTATCGATGCTCCCGGCTATAAAAACGATACTGTCTGAATTTCATAGTGATTTACTTCGAAATTTGAATGAACAACTCGATCCTTTAGAGGATATTCATGCATTAATTGAACGTTCGATTGTGGATGAGCCGCCACTTCTTGTAAGGGAAGGCGGAATCATTAAAGAAGGTTATCATACAGAAGTTGATCGTCTTAAAACTGCCAAAAATGAAGGCACTTCCTGGCTTGCCGGACTTGAAGAAAAAGAACGTGAAAAGACCGGAATTAAAAATTTAAAGATAAAATTCAATAAGGTTTTTGGATATTATTTGGAAGTAACAAATTCCTATAAAGATCTTGTTCCGGAATATTATATGCGTAAGCAGACTTTGACAAATGCGGAACGTTATATTACTCCGGAATTAAAAGAGATGGAAGATACGATATTAGGTGCGCAAGACCGACTTGTTGGATTAGAATATGATTTGTTTTGTGAAATCAGAAGCTCTATTGCCAAGGAAGTTGTTCGAATTCAACAAACAGCGAAAGCGATTGCTCTTTTGGATGTTTTATGTTCTCTTGCACAAGTCGCTGAGCAGAATAATTATTGTAGACCTGTTGTCAATGAGAAAGGAAAAATTGAAATTACAAAAGGACGTCATCCTGTCGTAGAGAAAATGATTTCAAATGATTTGTTCATATCCAATGATACCTATCTAGATCACAACAAGAAAAGGGTAGCAATCATTACCGGTCCAAATATGGCTGGAAAATCCACCTATATGAGACAATGCGCGCTCATTGTATTAATGGCGCAAATAGGAAGTTTTGTCCCGGCTGAAAAGGCAAAGATTGGAATTGTGGATCGAATCTTTACAAGAGTTGGCGCATCTGATGATTTATCATCCGGGCAAAGTACTTTCATGGTGGAGATGAATGAAGTAGCCAATATACTCCGAAATGCAACATCCGATTCGCTGCTTATTTTAGATGAAATCGGGCGTGGAACTAGTACATTTGACGGACTTTCTATTGCGTGGGCTGTGGTTGAACATATCTCGAATCCGAAACTGCTTGGAGCTAAGACTTTATTTGCAACACATTATCATGAACTTACAGAATTAGAAGGAAAGCTTGATAATGTTACGAATTATTGTGTCGCAGTAAAGGAAAACGGTGATGATATTGTCTTTCTTCGCAAGATTGTACCGGGAGGGGCCGATAAAAGTTATGGTATACAGGTGGCAAAACTTGCCGGCGTTCCGGATGGTGTAATTGAAAGAGCAAAGCAAATTGCCGGAGAATTGGCAACGCAGGATATTACAGAACGTGTAAAGGCCATCGCCGAAGAAAACGGAAAAAAAGAAACGAAAAAGAATGTGCCGGATGCAATGGATATGGCACAAATTTCATTATTTGATGTGATGAACGATGATGATATTCTAGAAGAAATCAAAGAACTCGAAATTGGTAATATGACACCGGTAGATGCGTTAAATAAATTGTATGAAATTCAATGTAAGATTAATAATCGCTGGTAGAAAGGAACGAAAATGCCTGAAATTGAAGTGCTTGACAAACAGACAATTGATAAGATTGCAGCGGGTGAAGTAATTGAGCGTCCATCTTCTGTTGTGAAAGAATTGGTCGAAAATTCTATTGATGCCGGAGCCTCTATGGTAACGGTTGAAATAAAAGATGGTGGAATTAGCCTGATTCGGATTACGGATAATGGATGCGGCATAGACAAAGAGCAGGTCAAAATTGCTTTCTTACGTCATTCAACAAGTAAAATCAGAAGTGTAGATGATTTAAATTCTATCTCTTCTTTAGGATTTCGTGGAGAAGCTTTATCAAGTATTGCCGCTGTATCCCAGGTTGAATTGATTACCAAAACACCAAGGGCATTTTCGGGTATCCGCTTTTTTATTGAAGATGGAATTGCCGGAGAATTAGAAGAAATAGGAGCACCGGATGGAACAACCTTTTTGATTCGTAATTTGTTCTATCATACTCCTGCAAGGAAAAAGTTTCTTAAAAGTGCACAGACAGAGGCTGGATATATTAACACGTTAATGCAACACCTGGCTTTATCTCATCCGGATATTTCATTTCAATTGATTATAAATAATCAGCCAAAATTAAGAACAAGCGGTAATGGCAGTTTGAAAGATGTTATTTATCAGATATATGGACGCGATGTTGTGAAAGAACTAATCGAAGTATCATTTGAAAATGAAATATTTCAAATGAAAGGATTTATAGGAAAACCTGTGGTTTCAAGAGGCAATCGTAATTTTGAACATTTTTTTGTTAATGCCAGATATATCAAAAGTCAATTGTTATCAAAATGTGTGGAAGATGCATATAAACTGCATCTTATGCAGCATCAATATCCGTTTTGTGTATTGCATCTTACTTTTCAAGGCGAAATGCTTGATGTAAATGTTCATCCGACCAAGATGGAATTGCGATTTGAACAACCACAGCTTGTATATGATGCTATCGTTCCTGCGATCAAAGAATCATTAGAAGAACAAGAATTGATTATCGAAAGTACCCCATTACACCCCAAAAAGGATATTACAAAACCGCAAAGAAGACCGGAACCATTTGAAGAAGAGCGTTTAAAGAAAATCCGTGAATCTATTCGTGAAGATACTCCTTATGAACCAAAATATCCTGAGCACTCACCCCAAAGGGTATCTTTTGTGAAAGAAAAAGAACCTGTTATTTTTACAAATACAGTAAAAAGCACGCCTTCCACATGTGAAACAGAAGAGAAATTTATTCAGAAAAAAATTGAAGATTATGTGCCACAAATAGAAGACTGGAAAGAATTTAAACAACGTGAAGTGAAAATAATCGGACAAGTTTTTGATACATATTGGTTGTTGGAATATGAGAAAAAATTATATATTATGGATCAACATGCTGCGCATGAAAAAGTAATGTTTGAGACATTTATGAAGCAATATCGTACCAAAGACTTTACAACGCAGATGATTTCTCCGCCGGTAGTACTTAATTTATCTATGACCGAGGCAGACAATCTAAAAAAACATATGGATTCTTTTACTTCTTTGGGATATGAAATCGAACCATTTGGTGAAGATTCTTATTGTATCAGAGGCGTTCCGGCTAACCTTTATGGAATTGATTTGAAAGCTCTTTTTATTAACTTGCTTGACGAATTATCTGAATTAGGAAAAAATTCAACAAGTGATTTAATAACCGAAAAAATCGCATCCATGTCATGCAAAGCAGCAATTAAAGGAAATCAAAAAATCAGTTTTGAAGAAGCAAAAGCATTGCTAAATCAGATATTAGAACTTGATAATCCTTATCAATGCCCACATGGCAGACCAACACTTGTTACCATTTCACAATACGAGATGGATAAGAAATTCAAAAGAATTGTTTAGGTGATTTATGAAGAATAATTTAATTATATTAACCGGACCGACCTCTGCCGGAAAAACCAATTTATCCATTTCACTTGCAAAAAAAATAAATGGAGAAATCATTTCTGCAGACTCGATTCAAGTTTATAAAGGGTTGGACATCGGTTCCGGTAAGATAACGAAAGAACAGATGGATGGTGTAACACACCATCTTATCGATATTTGTGATCCGAAAGAAGAATTTAATATAAAGATATTTCAGCAAAAGGCTCAAAATGCCATTGAACAAATCTATGAAAAAGGAAAAATACCGATTATGGTCGGAGGAACCGGATTTTATATCCAATCAGTATTGTACGATATTGATTTTTCGGAAGAATCCGATTGCTTATATCGTCAGAAGTTAGAAGAACTTGCCAATACCAAAGGAAAAGAGTATCTACATAAACAGTTACAAAAAGTTGATCCTATCACGGCCCAAAAGACACATGCAAATAATGTGAAACGTATCATCCGTGCATTGGAATTTTATCATATGACCGGACAGCCGCTTTCTGCCCATAATGAGGAGCAACATCAAAAAGATAGCCCCTATAATTTTTGCTATTTTGTCTTAACGGATGAACGCGAAATTCTATATCGCAAAATTGAAAAAAGAGTTGATGAGATGTTAGAGCTTGGTCTAGTCAATGAAGTGAAACGATTAAAAGAATATGGCTGTACTTTGGATATGACATCCATTCAAGGACTGGGATATAAAGAAATTTATCGTTATCTTATGGGAGAATGCACCTTAGATGAAGCTGTGTATACCATCAAGCGTGATACTCGTCATTTTGCCAAAAGACAACTTACCTGGTTTCGTCGAGAAAAAGATGTGATATGGCTTAACAAATCTGATTTTTGTTCGGAAACTGTTATTTTAGAAGAAATTATGAAACATATGAAAAGGAAGCAAATGTTGTGAAAGAACAGTATTTAAGTATGGGAATTTCCCCTGAAATTTATGATTATTGCAGTAAAATAGAAAACACGTTATACGAGCGTTTTGCCAAAATTGATAAGATGGCGGAATTCAATCAGTTGAAAGTATTAAAAGCATTACAGGATAACCATGTAAGTGCACAATGCTTTGAATCAAGCAGTGGATATGGTTATGATGATTTAGGCAGAGACACTTTAGAAAAAGTATACGCCTCTTGTTTTCATACGGAGGATGCACTTGTAAGACCACAAATTACCTGCGGAACACACGCACTTGCTTTGGCGCTGATGTCCAATCTTCGGCCGGGAGATGAGTTGTTGTCTCCGGTAGGAAAACCGTATGATACGTTAGAAGAAGTGATTGGAATTCGTCCTTCTAAAGGATCTTTGGCAGAATATGGGATAACCTATCGTCAAGTTGATCTTCTAGAAGATGGTTCCTTTGATTATGAAAACATCAAAAAAGCAATCCATGCTAAGACGAAACTCGTTACAATACAACGATCCAAAGGCTATCAAACCAGACCATCCTTTGGAGTAAAACAAATCGGGCAGCTGATTTCGTTTATTAAATCCGTAAAACCGGATATACTTATCATGGTGGACAATTGTTATGGTGAATTTGTTGAAGAAATAGAACCTTCAGATGTTGGCGCAGATATGATAGTTGGGTCTTTGATTAAAAATCCGGGCGGTGGATTAGCTCCTATCGGAGGCTATATCGCAGGAAGAAAATCTTGTGTTGAAAATGCCGCTTATAGACTGACATCTCCTGGCCTGGGAAAAGAAGTTGGCGCCTCACTTGGGGTGATGCAATCTTTTTATCAGGGATTGTTTTTGGCTCCATTAGTAGTGGCCGGAGCCTTAAAAGGTGCTATATTTGCAGCTAATATTTTTGAGGAGCTCGGCTTTAAAGTTGTTCCGGACAAGAAAGAAGAACGCCATGATATCATACAGGCGGTAACTTTAAATAGCGCGGAAGGCTTGCTTGCTTTTTGCCATGGAATTCAGGCAGCTGCGCCTGTTGATTCATATGTCACTCCTGAGCCTTGGGATATGCCCGGATATGATTCTAAAGTAATTATGGCAGCCGGTGCATTTGTACAAGGTTCTTCTATTGAACTTAGTGCTGATGGACCTCTTAAAGAGCCCTATAATGTATATTTTCAAGGCGGGCTTACCTGGTATCATGCTAAATTCGGAATGATGATGGCCGCACAAAAGATGTATGACAAAGGCTTGATTACGCTATGATTTTACTCGAAAGTTAATAAAATCGTAAGAATAATAACATATACATCATTTTTGAAATATGGTAAAATGTTTTAAGCTGATTTTGAGATTTGATCAGTCATGATGTGTAGAGTAAGATGTATTCCTCAGGTAAATACTATGAAAAATACAATCTTACAGATGCCAAAACATTTGCAACCCTATGAAAAGTGTTTGCAATTTGGCGTTAAGGAACTTACAGATGCAGAACTTTTAGCTGTGATTTTAAGAACCGGAACGAAGCATATGAATGCTTTGCAACTGGCGCAAGTGATACTATCTGATTCGCATGGGAGCGGACTGCTTAATATTTTTGACAAATCTATTAATGAGTTAATGAAATATCCGGGCATAGGTCAGACGAAAGCGATTCAGTTAAAATGTATTACGGAATTGACAAAAAGAATTTCAAAACTTTCCAGAAGAAACAATTTGATTCTATCCAATTCCGAATCGGTTGCAGCCTATTATTCCGAGCAACTTAGACATGAACAGCTAGAGCATGTAATTATAAGCATGTTTGATAAAAAGTCTCAGTTAATTGGAGATGAAGTTCTTTCGATTGGTACGGTAAGTGAATCCTTGTTATCGCCTAGAGAAGTGTTTATTAAAGCATTGGAACATCAGGCAGTATATATTATTTTGATTCATAATCATCCAAGTGGAAACAAAATGCCTTCGAAAGCTGATAAAGCCATTACAAGGGTGATTATGGACGTTGGAGAAATGCTGAATATTCAATTGGCAGATCATATTATCATTGCAGACAATGAATATTTTAGTTTCTTTGAACAAGGCCTTTTAGATAGGTAATACAATTATTAGAAGAGGTAGAATAGTATGTCCAATAATGTTTATGGTTTAGACCTTGGAACCTGTAATTTAAAGATTTTTTGTAAAAGCAACGGAACCGTAATCAACGAAAAGAATACCATTGCACTTGTAAATAAAAATGAATTGTATGCTTATGGTGATGAAGCTTATGCAATGTACGAGAAAGCACCGGCGAATATAGATGTAACATTTCCGGTTAATAAAGGTGTCATTGCTGATTTTAATAATATGCAGACCATGATATTTGAACTCATTAGCAAAAACGGCAAAACCAAAGGTGCTGAATATATTGTTGCAGTACCTACAGCCATTACAGAAGTTGAGAAAAAAGCCTTTCATGATTTGTTTTATAAAGGAAAATTCAAAGCCAAAAGTGTATTATTATGCGAAAAACCAATTGCGGATGCAGTAGGTTTAGGACTTGATGTTACAGAACCAACCGGAATCATGGTTGTAGACATAGGCGCGGATACAACGGAGATTTCCGTAATTTCATTAAAAGGTCTTGTGATTTCTGATCTTCTTGATTTTGGTGGTAATCGCATTGATGAATCGATTGCAACTTATATAAAAAGGAATTTTAATTTATTGATTGGACAGAAAACTTCAATGTTATTAAAAGAACATCTTGCCTCGGCAAAAGAAGGGGATATTGCAAGTGAGATTGTTGTTGGACGAGATGTAGTTAGTGGATTACCGGTTGAACGAGAAATTACATCTGATATTATCTACAATGCTATTAAGGAAAATGTTCATTCTATATGCAATTCTATTAAAATGGTGCTTGAAAAGACACCACCTGAACTTGCAAGAGATATTATTAAATCCGGTATCTATCTTACAGGAGGATCATCTAAGATTTATCGCTTTGATGAGTTGTTTTCCGAAATGACCAATATTAAAGTTAACACCTGTGAAAAACCAGAAGAAACAGTAGTTATGGGACTTGATAAGATCGTCTCAGATCCTAAATATTCTTCATTGGCTTACAGCTTAAAAAATAAAGTATATAAATAAGATGTAAAAAAGGGAGCTTTTCATGAGACGAAAAATGAAAAAGAAATTGCCAATCCCAACCAAATATCTGGTATTGATACTTACAGCTATCTGTATCATCTTTATTTTTGTATCGTTTACTGCAAATATTTCCGGCGGACCGTTAAAAACGGTAGCCGGCTATGTTTTTGTCCCGATGCAAAAAGGAATTAATAAAGTTGGAACAGCAATTTCCGATAAAATCGAATATATTCAAGAATTAAATCAAGTAATGGAAGAGAATGAAGAACTGACAGCGCAGGTTAATGAGCTTACCGAAGAGCTTAACAGTTTGAAACTTGATCAATATGAACTAGATAATTTAAAGGAATTACTTGAGGTTTCAGAAGAATATTCTGATTATGATACGATGACAGCTACTGTAATCGGTAAAGATGCCGGTAATTGGTTTTCTACTTTTTTGATTGATAAAGGTTCGAAAGATGGTATTACCGTTGATATGAACGTCATCGCCGGCGGCGGTTTGGTTGGTATTGTAACAGATGTCGGACAAAATTATGCAAAGGTACGTTCCATTATTGATGATACGAATAATGTATCTGCTATGGTTGTAAATACATCGGATAATTGTATTGTTTCCGGTGATTTAGAAGAGATGAATGCAAATCAGCAGATTCTTATTAGCGATCTGCAAGATGATGAAGATGCCGTAAAAGAAGGCGATCAGATTGTAACAAGTAATGTAAGTGATAAATATTTACCAAATCTTAGAATTGGCTATATCAGCACTTTGGAATATGATTCAAACAATCTGACGAAATCCGGTACGATAACACCATCTGTTGATTTTAAGCATATGAATAATGTACTTGTTATATTGCAGACAAAAGAATATGTAGATGAAGAAGAGTAGTAGAATATGAGACGAATTATAACCGTTATTATTATCATAATTGCATGTTTCCTTCTTCAAGTTACGTTATTTCAAAGTCTTGAAATTGCATCGATTTCACCTAATTTACTGATTGTTGTAGTTTCAGCATTTGGATTTATGCGTGGTCGGAAAGAAGGAATGATAATTGGATTCTTCTGTGGATTGTTGATTGATATTTTTTACGGAGAAATCCTTGGTTTTTATGCCCTGATATATTTATATATAGGATTTATGAATGGGCTTGCAAAAAAACTTTTTTATCCGGATGATATAAAGCTGCCGATGTTATTAATTGCCTGCAGTGATTTTGGATTGAATATTATTATTTATTTCTTTCAATTTCTGTTTCGTAACCAGACAGATTTCGGATACTATTTAGCGCATATTATTGTGCCGGAGTTGTTATATACCATCATTATTACGCTAGTTTTGTATTTTATCTTATTAAAAGTGAATACACATCTGGAAAAAATAGAAAAAAGGAGTGCTAAAAAGTTTGTTTGAGCATATAAAAGAATTTTTTCAAAATTTAATAAAATCCAGAATCTTTGTCTTTGCTATTGTAATCATTATCCTTGCAATCTTATTAATCCAAAGGATATTTTCACTACAAATTATAAATGGTGAATATTACCAAGAAAACTATAATCTGAAAATTGAAAAAACAAAAACAATTTATGGTACCAGAGGTTTGATTTACGATCGAAATGGAGAAGTATTAGCATATAATAAGCTCGCTTATTCTGTTACGATTGAAGATAGTGGAGAATATGATAGTACCGAAGAAAAAAATGCTTCTTTGAATGCAGAGATTTATGAGCTTTTGCAAGAACTGGACGAAAACGGGGATGAAATTACGAATTCTTTTGGGATTAGCTTAAATGATGATGGCAAGTTTGAATTTAACGTAGAAGGAAGTTCGCTTAGCAGATTTAAAGCTGATGTATTTGGTCATTCAAGCACTGACGATTTGGAATATAACAGTGAAATCGGCGGTGAAGAATCACAGGCAACGGCCAATCAGATTATTCGTTATTTGGCAAGCGAAGACCATTTTGATTTGAATGAAGAAGATTACGAAGATCGAAATAATTTTTACAGAATTCTTGTGATTCGTTATGAATTAAGTCAATATTCTTATTCAAAATATATTACGGCAACAGTTGCCGAAGATGTCAGTGAAGAAACCGTGGCATTTGTAAAAGAAAATGCGGATTCTTTAACGGGTATAGAAATTTCTGAAGATACCATCCGTAAGTATGTAGACAGTGAATATTTTTCGCATATTATTGGCTATACCGGAAAGATTTCTACCGAAGAATATGAAGAATTATCGGCAGAAGATGATAGTTATACACAAAATGATATCGTTGGTAAAGCCGGTATTGAACAGATTATGGAGGAAGAACTTCAGGGAACAAAAGGAAGCCAGACATTATATGTAAACAACACCGGAAAGGTATTAGAAACCGGAGAGACAACAGAAGCATCCGCCGGTAATAATGTATACCTTTCCATTGATAAAGAGCTTACAGAAGTAACCTACAATCTGATTGAACAGGAACTTGCAGGTATTTTATACAACAAAATTGTAAATGTAAAATCTTATAACACATCATCTGTAGATTCATCTGATATTCAGATTCCGATTTATGATGTTTATTTTGCACTCATAGATAATAATGTACTTGATTTGAGCACATTTGGAGATGATGATTCTACCAAGAACGAAAAAAAGATATATAACACATTTAAGAAAAAACAAAAGTCTGTATTAAAGTCTATGAAAAAAGTGTTGTTATCAGACGATACTGATTTTGAAGATTTAAGTGAAGAAAAACAAGATTATTTAACTTATATTATTTCTTTGTTGAAATCCGATGGAATCTTAATGACGGATGAAATTGATACGACGGATGAAACTTATCTTAAGTGGGCAGATGGTTCCATCTCGGTTTATGAATATTTAAATTATGCCATTGAAAAATCGTGGGTAAATACTGCTGATTTTGAAGTTGATGAGAAATATTCAGACTCTGAAGAACTATACAATGCCATGGTTGAATATATCATTTCGGAAATTGAAACAGATAGTGAATTTGCAAAAGAGATTTATTATTATCTTGTTCAGGATGATGCCGTAACAGGTACACAATTATGTATGGCGCTGTTTGATCAGGGCGTTTTAAAAGATTCCGGCGATGAACGAAGTAATCTTGCTAGTGGTGCTACAAGTGCTTATAGCTTTTTAAAAGAAAAGATAAAAGATATCGAATTAACTCCGGCGCAGATTGGTTTGGATCCTTGTTCTGCATCTTGTGTTATTACAGATACTCAGACGGGTGAATTATTAGCTTGTGTTTCTTATCCCGGATATGACAACAATCAATTTACCGGTTCTGTGGATGCGACATATTATGCCTCATTAAGTTCGGACAATTCGTTACCATTATATAATCATGCTACACAGGAACAGACGGCACCTGGTTCGACTTTTAAGATGGTAACCGCTGCAGCCGGACTTACCGAGGGGGTTATCACAACCAGCGAGACAATAAAGACAAAAGGAGTTTATGAGAAAGTATCACCGAATCCAAAATGTTGGATATATCCAAGTACACATGGATCAATCAATGTATCAGAAGCAATCCGAGATTCCTGTAACTATTTCTTTTATGAAGTTGGATATCGTTTGAGTTTGAATAATGGTGACTATGATGCGGATCAGGGTATTAGTACGATTCAAAAATACGCTTCTTTATTTGGTCTTGATTCCACTACGGGAATTGAAATATCAGAAAGTGAGCCTAGCATTGCAGATGAATATCCTGTAACAGCAGCAATAGGACAAAGTAATAACTCCTATACAACCATTCAGCTTGCGCGTTACGTAACAGCTGTAGCGAACAGTGGAACCGTTTATAACTATACTTTATTAAGTAAAGTGACGGATTCAGATGGAAATGTTCTAGAAGAATATTCTCCGGAAGTCAAGAATGAAATAACAGAAATTTCTGATTCTACCTGGGATGCAATTCACTCCGGTATGAGAATGGTAGTAGAAGAACATGAACAGTTTGATGATTTAGAGGTTAAAGTTGCCGGTAAGACCGGTACAGCGCAGCAAGATACATCACGGGCAAATCATGCATTGTTTGTTGGCTATGCCCCGTATAACAATCCTGAGATGTCGATTGCAACAAGAATTTCTTACGGTTATTCTTCTTCAAATGCTGCTGATTTATCGGCAAAAGTAATTTCATACTATTTTGGAGAAACATCTGCTGAAGATATTTTGACTAATTCAGCTGAAACGATTTCAGATAATTCTAATTCATTTGGGGATTAATAATTATGTTATCTATATTTAAACAATATAAAATCAAATATTTTGACTTCCGTCTGGTATTTTTTGCGGCAGTATTATCTATTATTGGCGTATTACTGGTCGGAAGTGCAAAAGCTTCGGTGCAAAACAAACAGATAGCCGGTTTGATAATGGGTCTAATAATTATGGTGATTGTATCCTTTATCGATTACAATCAGCTGCTAAAATATAGTTGGGTCTTTTACGCCGCCAATTTTGTATTGCTCATAGCAGTACGAATCTTTGGTGATGATTCCGGAGGCGCTACAAGATGGCTTAATATTGCCGGAATTCGATTCCAGCCTACCGAACTTTCAAAAATAGTACTTATTTTATTTTTTGCCGCCTTGTTTTTGAAAATGAAAGACCAGATTAATACGATGAAAGGCCTGTTAACTGCAGTTGTTTTGCTGATTATTCCGGTAGCATTAGTCTTGTTACAACCGGATTTATCTTCGTCAATTGTAATAGTGGTTATTTTTGCAGCTATCATTTTTGTGGCTGGATTGAATTATAAGATTGTTTTAGGCTTTTTGGGAATTGTTGTACCGGTAATATGTATTAGTATTGCGTTACTTGTCAGTGGTACAATAACAGTTTCGGAATCGCATCAATATCAGGTTAATCGAATTCTTGCCTGGCTTCATCCGGATGATTATCCACAGCTTGCATTACAAACCATTAATTCCATTATGGCAATTGGATCCGGACAAGTTTTCGGCAAAGGCTTGTATAATGATGCTATTGATTCTGTAAAGAATGGTAATTATATTTCAGAACCTCAAACAGATTTTATTTTCGCTGTTGCTGGCGAGGAAATAGGTTTTGTAGGTTGCACAATTATTATTATTCTATTGTTTTTAATTGTATTTGAGTGTATTATTTTAGCTAGGAAAGCAAAAGACATGGGCGGTCGACTAATCTGCATAGGCGTGGGATGTTGGATTGGTTTTCAGGCTTTTGTCAATATAGGTGTAACAACCGGATTATTACCGAATACAGGTGTAACTTTACCATTTATCAGTTATGGATTGACATCGCTGATTTCCTTATATATTGCACTTGGAATAGTATTGAATGTTGGAATGCAACCTAAGCTTTATTAATGTAACTAAAAAATTTGGAAGGAGAAGTGATATGAATATAGGATTAATTGCACATGATTCTAAAAAGAAATTAATGCAAAATTTTTGTATCGCCTATCAGGGAATATTAGGAAAAAATACATTATATGCAACAGGAACCACAGGAAGACTGATTGAGGAAGTTGCGAATTTGAATATTCACAAGTTTTTAGATGGTCATCTCGGCGGAAGTCAACAGCTCGGAGCAGAGATTGAAAGCAACAATTTAGATCTTGTAATATTTTTGCGAGATCCTCAGACTCCAAAAACATTTGAGCCTGATGTGAATCGAATTGTACGTTTATGCGATACGCACAATATCCCGTTGGCAACAAATCTCGCAACGGCAGAAATTTTAATTTTAGCATTAGACAGAGGAGATTTAGCTTGGCGTGAAATGTATAAATAAAACCAAATCAATTATAATATCAATAGTAATCTGCACCCTTTTATTTGCTGTAAACGGGTGCAGTTTTCAAAAGGAAATTGAATTAGAGGATGCGTATGATACGCTTGTAACTTCAGCGCAGTATGGACTTGTAAATTCGGATAGTTATTCATGTGTAGATTATTTTGCATCTGATTTATGTGTCATTGGAATGGAAGATTATGGTATCGACCAGATTGAAAATACCATGGATACTTCTGCGGGATTTTTTGATATAAATGCGAAAAATGTATCTTATGCAGAAAACTTATTTGATAAAATGTATCCGGCCAGCACTACTAAAATTATGACGGCTTATGTTGCCATTAAGTATGGCAATCTTAGTGATGAAGTTACTGTATCTGAAGAAGCATTAAGTTCACTGCCTAGTGACTCGTCAAATGCCGGATTAGCTATCGGAGATACGCTTACCCTCGAACAGCTTATTTACGGATTGATGTTGTGTAGCGGTAATGATGCAGCAAATGTTATTGCAGAACATATTTCAGGATCTGTTTCAGAATTTGCCAAATTAATGAATAAAGAGGCATTGGCTGCAGGTGCAACCGGTACTAATTTTGTAAATGCTAATGGCTTACATGATGATGATCATTATACAACTGCATACGATTTGTATTTGATATTTAACAAAGCATTGGAAAACGAAGATTTTTATAAAGTTATTTCAACTAAAGAATATAGTGCATCATACCAAAATTCTTCTGGTGAAACTGTGACAAAAGAATGGTCATCTACAAACTGGTATAAGAATGGAACTACGCAGGCACCAACAGGAATAACCGTCATTGGCGGCAAGACAGGAACAACCAATGAAGCAGGTTCATGTCTTGTATTATTAAGTGAAAAAGATGAAGCGACTCCGTATATTTCGATCGTTTTACATGCCAATTCGCATGCTGATTTATATCAATACATGAATGAAATATTAACAGAATTTTCCAATTAATTCGACGGCTGATGTTGTCTTATATTCTGGAATCTTATATAATATTTATAAGAAAAATGGTTACGGTAATATGCATTCGAAACAGGAGGAATTGCTATGGTACAAATTGTTTGCGGGGAAAAAGGCAAGGGTAAGACGAAGATTCTCTTAGACAAAGTCAATACGGCAGTTTTAAATGATGCCGGAAATATCGTATTTATTGATAAGGATTCTAAGAGGATGTATGAACTCGATAAAAAGGTTCGATTAATCGATATTTCGGATTATCCAATTGAAGAAGGTGCTGAATTTGTTGGATTTGTCTGCGGAATATTATCTAGTGATAATGATCTTGAAGATATCTTTTTAGACAGTTTTCTTAAAGTTTCTAAGATTCCGGACAAGGAATTAGAACTCGCAATAACACGATTAGATAAGATTGCCTCCAAGTTTAATGTGAATGTTACAATTAGTTTATCAAAAAATAAGGCTGATTTACCGGCTTCGGTAGCTGCGAAAGTAACGGATGCATTATAAAGTAAAGTTTGAATGTATAATGGCTACGATGGAATCTCTGTCGTAGCTGTTTTTTCGCGGACTCGCGAGCGAGTCTTGACCAAAGGAGAATCTATCATTGTCATCAAGTAATAAAATTGTTAAATACAAAAGACCAATACAATTAAATATTGGAATTATTATTTTTCTGGTGATTTTTGTGTATCTTGTATTCCAGATGGTTGCTTATGCCACGCAAAAACATGTAACAATTTATGAAGTGCAGACTGGCGAAATAGCGGAAGGCAATGAATATACCGGATTGATTCTTCGTTCTGAAAAAGTCATAAATAGTGAAGAGTCCGGATATCTAAATTTCTATCAAGAGAATGCATCCAAAATCGGAAAAGGTGATACCATATATTCAATCGACGAAGATGGTTCTTATTATCAAAAGATTAAAGAAGCAGCAATGGATGGTTCTTCTATTACATCAGATGAATTTTCTTCTTTAGCTTCGCAAATCAGTGATTATATGGGGGGATTTGAGGATGATTCATTTTCATCCATTTATAGTTTTAAAACCAATTTAAATTCAAAAGTGTCAGAGGTGCTTAGTATTGATGCCTTAGATGCGCTTGAAGAATCCGAAAATCTCTCGTCCAATGACAGCTTTCATATTTACCAGGCGCCGACTGATGGAATTATTGAATATTATGTAGACGGCTATGAAGATGTTACTCTGAAAAATATAACTGCCGATCAGTTCGATTCTCTCAGTTATAGCAAAACTTCTCTATCTTCATTAGAAAATGTTACTGCAGAAACGAGTGTATATAAAATAATTACCAGCGAAAAATGGAAGATGTTAATTCCAATTTCCGAAGAAACAAAAGAGCTTATTGCGGATGAGGATTATCTCAAAATCACCATAAAAAAAGATGGTGAATCCATATGGGGCGCTGTAAAATTCAAAACTATTGATAAACAAGAATATCTTGTTTTGACCTTTAATAATTCCATGATTCGATACAGTGAAGATCGATTTGTTAGCGTAAAGCTTGAAATTGATACCCAAAGCGGATTAAAGATTCCAAAATCAGCAATTACAAAAAAAGATTTTTATGTGATACCAAAAGACTATTTTACAAAAGGAAATGATTCTAGCGATGAAGGATTACTGGTAAAACAAGAAGAATCAAATAATGTTGTTTTTGAAGCATTAACAATCTATTATGAGGATGATGATTATTATTATATTGATCCTAATGCGTTAGAAGAAGGAACCGTTATTCAAAAACCGGATTCGGATGAAACATATACGGTAAAAACAACCAAATCTCTAAAAGGTGTTTACAATATAAATAAAGGATATGCTATATTTAAGCAAATTGAAATTACTGCTCAAAATGCTGAATATGCAATTATTTCAGATGATACAGATTACGGATTGAATCAATATGATCATATTGCTCTTGACGGAAGTATTATTTCTGAGGGAGAACTTGTCAATTAACAGGAGGCAGATAAAAAATGATAAGCGAAAATCTAAAAGACGTGGAAGCAAACATTTGCAAAGCATGTGAAAAATCCGGCAGAAATCGCGAGGAAGTCACATTAATAGCGGTAAGTAAAACAAAACCCAATGAAGATCTTATAGAAGCTTATAATTGTGGAATAAGGGAATTTGGAGAAAATAAAGTTCAAGAAATGACGGGAAAAAGTGAAGCATTGCCAAAGGATATCCATTGGCATATGATCGGTCATTTGCAGAGAAATAAAGTGAAATATCTCGCACCGTATGTTTCTCTTATACATTCTGTAGATTCGATACGTCTTGCAGAAGAAATTAATAAGCAAGCACAAAAAGCATCTCGTGTTATCCCGATTCTGATAGAGGTTAACATTGCACATGAAGAAAGTAAGTTTGGTATAAACGAAAATGAAGTATACGAAATGGTAAATACGATTTCTAAGATGCCAAATGTGCAGATAAAAGGACTGATGACCATCGCCCCATATGTTGTGGATGCTGAGGAAAATCGTTCTTTTTTCCACAAAATAAAGCAATTATCTGTTGACATCGCTTCCAAAAACATTGATAATGTAGATATGAATATATTGTCAATGGGTATGACCGGAGACTATATGGTGGCAATCGAAGAAGGGGCAACAATGGTTCGTGTAGGAACCGGCATTTTCGGTGAAAGAGATTATGGTAAGAAGGAGTAAGATAATATGGCAGTAAGTGTACTGGATAAGTTTCTTGATGTTATGAAATTAAATCCTGAAGAGGAAGAAGACGGCTTTTATGATGAATATTATGATGATGAAGAAGAGGAAGTAAAGCCATCCCGTAGAAATCTTCGTAGAGAAAAAGCAGCTTCTGATGATGAATCTTATGAAAGTTCTTCCTATGAGCGTAAATCTCGCGATCGTGAGAAGGCATCTTCAAAAATAACACCTATGCGTTCAAGCAAAAAGAATGGCGCAATGGAAGTTTGCGTTATAAAACCTAATTCATTTGAAACAGTAAGTGAAATTGTTGAGACTTTATTAGTAAATCGAACGGTTGTTTTGAATCTTGAAGGATTAAATGTTGATGTTGCACAGAGAATTATCGATTTTGTTTCCGGTGCAACATTTGCAATAAATGGTAATTTGCAGAAGATAACGAATTATATCTTCATCATCACACCGGCAAGTGTAGATGTTTCAGGTGATTTTCAGACAATCGTTGATTCTTTCAATGTAAATGGGAAACGATCCGATTACTAATTATGAATGAGGATATACGATTTTTATTAAAAAGATTACAAGATTTATCCCGCAGAGCACAAGAGTATTATGAGACTACTTATTCTGATTTTTTGAATTTAAATGAATTAAGTTTTTTTCTTCAAAATAAGAATGAGATTTGTGATCATTATAAATTGTTTGGTGGATATGAAAAAGCAGAGCGTCAGATGATAGCATTTATTCCTGATGCTCTTTCTTTTGATGAAAATGATTCTTTCGATTATCCTATTATTTGCATAAAAGTAGAACCCAAGAATAAAAAATTCGCCGAATCTTTATCGCATCGTGATTTTTTGGGCGCTTTAATGCATCTTGGAATCACACGAAATCAGATCGGTGATATTTTGGTTTCAGAAGATGGTGCATATGTATTTTGCCAAAAACATATCTGTGATTTTATCATGGGCGAACTTAAGAAAATTCGTCATACCAATGTAAAATGTAGTATATACAACCAGGAAATATCTCAATTTGCTATAAAGACAAAAACAATTAGCAAAACGGTAACTTCAATGCGTTTGGATTGTATCATTGCAGCATTACTTGGAACGTCTCGAACTATGGCGGATCATTATATCAAATCGGAACTAACATTTGTCAATTCCGTATGTGTTGAAAAATCTACCTATAAATGTAATGAAGGTGATGTCATTTCAGTACGTGGTTACGGAAAATATTCATTAATACACATTAATGGAATTAGTAAAAAAGGAAAACTAAAACTTGTTTATGAAAAATATATTTAGCAAAACTAAGTTCTGCTAAGAAATAAAGGAGCAAATCATGTCAAAAAACATACCGGTTTCTTATCATGGAAAACATAAATATAACATTCATATCAGAAATGATTTTACTGATCTTGCTGCTGAACTGGCTTTATTAGATTTACCTAAAACTTCTAAAATATGTATTGTTACAGATTCGAATGTCCGGGATTTCTATCTTGATGTCGTTCAAGCTGAATTGACTAAACATTTTGAACATATTTATTCATTTTGTTTTGAAGCAGGAGAACAGCAAAAAAATCTTGATACTGTATCGGAATTATATGAATATCTAATAGAAAATCATTTTGACCGTAAAGATTATCTGCTTGCACTTGGAGGAGGCGTAGTAGGAGATTTAACAGGCTTTGCGGCTGCCACTTATTTGCGTGGTATCCCATTTATCCAGGTGCCAACCACTTTGTTATCTCAAGTAGATAGCAGTATCGGAGGAAAAACCGGTGTTGATTGTATGAAATACAAAAATATGGTAGGTGCATTCTACCAGCCACTTATGGTATACATGAATCTCAGCGTATTAAATACTCTTGATTCTAATCAGTTTTCTTCCGGAATGGGTGAGATCATCAAGCATTCGCTTATCAAAAACAAGAAATATTTTGAATGGATCAAAGAGCATACAGCTCAAATTAAGTTAAAAGATATTTTAGCTTTAGAAGAAATGATTTATGAATCTTGTATGATAAAAAAGCATGTTGTAGAAATTGATCCAACAGAGCAAGGCGATAGGGCATTACTTAACTATGGTCACACCATTGGACACGCAGTTGAAAAACTGATGAATTTTGAAATGCTTCATGGTCATTGTGTTGCAATAGGAAGTATCAGTGCTTCTTATTTATCAATGAAGCTTGGTCATATTACCAAGGATGAGTATGACATGATAAAAGATTTGTTTTTTAGTTTCAATTTACCGGTATCTTTAAACAACAGCGGTCTGTGTGCAAATGATATTCTTGCAGCAACAAAATCTGACAAAAAGATGGAAGCCGGTAAAATCAAATTTATCCTGCTTCATACCATCGGAGATGCCTATATTACAAAAGAACTTAACGATGCTAATATCCTAGATGCTATTGAGGAAATATTATGAAAAAAAATAAATTAATTGGATATATTTGCATTATCATTCTTTTAGTTTTAGATCAAGTTACTAAATACGCAGCTGTAACTCATCTTAAGAATCAGGATGCATATGTCATCATAAAAAACGTATTTGAATTAAATTATTTGGAAAATCATGGTGCAGCCTTTGGAATACTACAGGAAAAACAATTTTTCTTTTATCTTATTACAATCGTAATTGTAGCAGTAGTCGTAATGATTTATAGGAAAATACCATCAAACAAAAGATTTTTCTTATTAAACAGTATCTGTGTTTTAATAGTCGCCGGAGCTTTAGGAAATTTTATAGATCGTATCAGACAACAATATGTTGTAGATTTCTTTTACTTTAAGGTTATTAATTTCCCGGTCTTTAATGTTGCGGATATTTATGTTACAGCCGGAGCGATTGCATTAATTGTTAGCTTGTTATTTATCTATAAAGATAAAGATTTCAATCTGATCTTCAAAAAGAGGAAGCAAAATGGAGAAGCTGGTTCATAATTTAACAGAAAACAATAACGAACGAATTGACAAACTTTTATCAAAGTTGTATCCTAGCTATACAAGATCTTTTTTTCAAAATTTGTTAAAAGATGAATCGGTTTTCGTAAATCAAAAACCGGTAAAATCAAGCTATAAACCGGTAATCGGGGATGAAATCTGCGTGATTTTGCCTGAATTAAAAGAAACTCCAATTATTGCAGAGAATATACCGCTTGATATTTTGTATGAAGATCGTGATTTATTAATTGTAAATAAACCCAAAGGCATGGTTGTTCATCCAGCTGCAGGCCATGATAGTCATACCTTAGTAAATGCTTTATTATATCATTGTAAAGATTCATTATCCGGTATTAACGGAGAAATTCGCCCGGGAATTGTTCATCGAATCGACAGAGATACAACAGGCTCTTTGATTGTTTGTAAAAATGATATTGCACACAATCATATCGCCAAACAAATTAAAGAACATACTGTAAAGCGTATATATGTAGGGATTGTGACAGGCGTTGTGAAAGAAGACGAAGGAACCATTCATGCCGCAATCGGACGAAGTCAAAAAGACCGCAAAAAAATGGCAATCGACGAAGTGTCCGGACGAGATGCTATTACACATTATAAAGTGATTTCTAGAAGTGAACGATATACTTATATGCAATTTCAATTAGAAACCGGACGCACGCATCAGATTCGAGTTCATATGGCATCCATTGGACATCCATTATTAGGTGATGAAGTATATGGGAAAGCTGTTAAAAATCTCAAGGGACAGACTTTACATGCCCAAACGATAGGCTTTATTCATCCGACAACCGGAGAATATCTAGAATTTAAGGCGCCACTTCCAAAATACTTTGAGGAAAAATTAAGGAAGCTTAAATTAAAAAATGAATAAGCATTTGTAAAAAGAAGGTCAGCTAAGTAAAGACCTTCTTTTTTATTCGGAAGATTCTTGTATTTGCTTGATATTACTGGACTTTCTTAATGGAAAGTAGTAATATAGAGATATGAAACTAGCGGATAAATATCTGTTTTTCCGCTAGAGAGTATATTTTTAAAAGGAGTATATTAATATGGCTAAAGATTCATCTTACTATAAATCAAAAAAACAACATCAGATTATGCTGCTTCGTAAGATATTAAGTGAGCTTCCGGAATTTGTGTCGGATTTTATTTATGATAAAGAACTATCTTCTCAGCCAAGTACATTGATTTCGTATTCGCGTGATATTCGAACGTTTTTAACATATCTTAAAACTTATAATCCGGCTTATAAGAATGTCGAATTAAAACAATTTAAACTATCTGATATTGAATATTTGAATTCTCATGACATTATTGAATATCAACATTTCCTCGAATATTCTGAGGATGATGCGGACGGTAAATCGCATTCTAATGAAAAAAAAGCCATTTCACGTAAATTATCAGCGCTTCGGGGCCTTTATAAATACCATTTGGAACATCATAATATTGAAAACAATCCTACGCAGCTTGTTAAGATGCCTAAAATAAAAAAAGACAAAAACATTGTGCGAATGAATAACCAGGAAGTCATAGATATTATCAATGCTGTGAAATATGGAAATGAACAAATGTCGCAGCATCAACGAAAGATTCTCGCCAAAACACAGCAACGCGATCTTGCGATTGTGACTCTCATGCTTGGTACCGGGATTCGTGTATCAGAATGTGCAGGTCTTGATAAAAAAGATGTAGATTTACGAGGCGGAACCATAACGATTGTGCGAAAAGGTGGTTCGCAGGACATTTTATATATCGGAGATCAAATTATTCAGGTTTTAAATGAATATATAAATGGAGAACGCAGTCGTGTTATTCCACAAGATGGACATGAAGATGCACTCTTTTACTCTATGCAGTTTAAACGTATCAGTGTAGATGCAATTGAGCGACTGGTTAAAAAATATGCTGCTTTTGTGGTGAAAAATAAGAAAATCACCCCGCATAAGCTTCGTAGTACCTATGGTACTGCTCTCTATCGTGAAACCGGCGATATTCGTCTTGTTGCAGATGTGTTAGGACATGAAAATATTAATACCACTATTGATTACTATGCTGCAATTGAAGACGAGCATAAACGCCGAGCGGCTAATGCCGTGGATTATAAACGTAATCATTAACGATACAAATTTCATCGAATGAAATAAAAGTTTGTAATAATAGGAATATTCTGTAAATTTTATATTGCTATTTCGTCTGAAGTCTATGATAATGATACTAAAGTCTTTGGCTTAGGGATAAAAAGTTAGGAGGTTTCTATTATTATGAAAAAAAACAAAAGCGGATCTCGTAGAAGCAAACGGGATTTGAGGGGTAAAGGCATTGGTATTTTTGGGCGAATTTTTTTGGTTGCAATTTTATGTATGGTAGTGCCACTTATTGTAAGTACTTTTATCAGCACATATCTCGCATCCGATTCTTTAACAACAAATGCACAGGAAAATCTGCAAACACTTGCAGATGATAAGCTTAGTTCTTTAGAGCAATATATTGATGCACAAAAGACTTTAACAAAAGCCGTATCAACAAGCGCAAGTGTTGTAGAAGCATGCCAGGAATATGCTACGAATGGTACGATTGATAAAGAAGATCAAAATACAATGGCCGAATATCTTGCAGCCATTCAGGAGCAATCGGGAAATCTGTATGAAAATTTCTTTATCACTGTCGGATCAACCGGCTATGCTGATATATCCAATAACGAAACTTTACATGACGTAAGTGAAGAGGAATTTTATCTTGAATGCGTAGAAAATGGAGAATTCATTGGAAATAACGTCTCTCCTGTTACCGGAAATCCGGTATATGTAATTTCCTATGCAATTACGGATCCGAAAACCGGTGAAGTTATTGGTGCTGTCAATAATTCCATTGATTTAGCAACCATGACAGAAAAAATTGTAAGCGATGATGTTTATGATATCAAACTCTTTGATTTAAATGGTATTGTTGTTGCTTCTCCAGATACTGAGTCTATTTTAACTATAAATATGAATGAGTTAGATCCGGAATCATGGAATAAACAACTAGAAAACAAAGAAGGTTACTTCTCTTTTAGTGATCCATATACGAACGAGATAAATTATACCGGCTATGTGGTTTCAGATAATTTTCTTTGTCAGGTTTCTGTCGAAGGAAGTGTGTTCTCAGACCAAACTTCTCAACTGTATAAATCTGCTTTCATTATTGGAATTGTATGTTTCGTTATCGCATTTATCATCATCTTCCTTTGTGCTAGAAACATTTCAAAGCCATTGCAGGTTGCAAATAATCAGGTAAATAAACTTATTTCAGATATTAACGAAGGTCATGGTGATCTTACAACCAAAATTTCGGTTAAAGCTAAGGATGAAACCGGACAGCTTGTAAAAAGTATCAATCATTTTGTTGATACCTTAAATAATGTAATTGGTTCTGTAAGAAATACAACTAACCGTGTGCAAGAAAATACAATTACTACCAATGATGTAATTACAGAAGCGTCAGAATCTTCTATGAATATTTCTGCTGTTATGGAAGAACTTTCTGCTTCTATGGAACAGGTCTCTGTATCTGCTGAAACAATTGCACAAGATGCAGGCAGAGTTTTAGAAACTGTTGAATCCGTTGGTGGCGAATCCGATCGTGGCGCTTCCTTAGTTGATGAAATTAAAGTACGTGCTTCAGAAATTAAAGAAAATACAATCAATAGTAAAAATGAGATTCAAAATGAACTTGAAGAAAAGAAAGCAAGTCTTGAAGATGCTATTAATGCTTCTCGTAAGGTTGATGAAATTACCAATCTTACCAATGATATTTTAGAAATCGCCAGCAAAACCAATCTTCTTGCGCTTAATGCCTCAATCGAAGCCGCAAGAGCTGGTGAAGCCGGCAAAGGATTTGCAGTTGTTGCTGATGAAATCAGTCTTCTTGCTAATTCATCAAGAGAAACAGCTAATAATATTCAAAGCATTTCCGAAGGCGTTGTAAGTTCAGTTAATGATCTTATGGAAGCTTCTAATGATATGATGTCTATGATGAGCGATGTTGTTATTCGCGATTATGATGATTTTGAAAAAGCGGCCGATAATTATTATGAAGATGCGGAAAACATGGAAGAAATTATTAATTCCTATAATAATAGTATGGATAATTTACAAGGAATTACTGAATCCGTTGCAAATTCAATTCAGGTTGTATCTACTACTATTAACGAATGCTCAACCGGCGTAGCTGAAGCTACAGAAAATGTCAATGTTCTCGTTGCTTCTATGGGAACAATAAAATCGGGAGCGGATGCAGATTTAGATGATATCAATGTATTAAAAGAAGAAATGTCTAAATTTGAAGAATCACCTTTACAAGATGAATAATCATGACAATATAATATCAAATACTTAAGGAATAAAAAATGCTCTTAATCCCTGATTAAGAGCATTTTTATAATTTATAATTCTTTCGAATCTAGAATAATAGTAAACGGACCATCGTTAATCAAAGACACCTTCATATCTGCACCAAATTCGCCTGATTTCACGCATTTACATTGCTTAGTTACTTCCCCTACTATATAGTCATATAAAGGCTTTGACAAATCCGGTTTAGCAGCCTCAATAAAGGATGGTCTATTTCCTTTTTTACAATTGGCATAAAGTGTAAATTGAGAAACCAATAATATCTCACCTTCAACATCCTTTAAAGATAAATTCGTTTTTCCGTTCTCATCTTCAAATATTCGCAAACCAATCATTTTACGAATTAGTTTGTCAGCTATTTCTTTCGTATCAGATTCGCATATCCCGATGAATACCAGATAGCCTTTCCCAATTTCACTAATAACCTGTCCATCAATTTCAACAGATGCATTTAATGTTCTTTGTATTATGAATTTCACTATGCCACACTCCTACTTTTTTGAACATCATAGCATATCTTTAGCGAAAGAAAAACCCGAAAAAAATTCGGATTTTTCTTAAATAGATAATGTGTAAATTTTATTTAAAGTAAGGAATAACCAAACTTTCTCCGGCATGAATTGTATCACTTTGAAGCTGATTAATCGAAACAACTTCCTCAATATAATCTGACGCTTGATCATAATGATTCCCCATATATTCATCAGCAATCGTCCATAAAGTATCTCCGGATGTGACGATTATGCTTGTATAATATTTCTCTTGCGAATCAAACACCTCAGTGTGCCCTGCAGTAACCGATACCGCCCTAAATCCAATTAATAAGATTCCAATTAATAAACAGATTAGTAAAACAAACTTTATAAAATGTGATCTATAATATATCCTTGTTTTCATAAATAATTACCTCGGCAAGCCAAGCGTGGAAACCCACTACCTTTAGGTGGTGGGAGGAACGCTGTTTAGCTATGCCACTACCTTTCTTTCTGTTAAGAATCCTTTTGAGATTTCCAATAATTTTAATTTCTTGTAACTGATACTGCCTTTGTTAACTTTTTCTCCGTCTAAAGTCCTAATATCAAAGAATCCACTTTTACGTCTGCCAAATACAAAATATTCTTTTCCTTGATATTGCACTCTGTCAAACAACCTATACCCTTTAACAAGATATTCGGCTTGATTTAGTTTGCGCACACCGCCCTTATGAATAGACATTTTGTGTATCTGCCTATTGTGACAACGTACTTTCTTTTGATAATAAACTTCTGTTTTATTCCAAGGATGAATAGCTTCTGGATAATTACTTATACACCTTGCATCTATGTAGTGTTCTTTAGGCAAGCCGTTCTTTATGCGGGTATTCTTAGTGATGTATCCGTATGTCATGTGTACATCAATGCCCTGCGGAACATATATTTCCTTGACCTTGTTATAGAACGCCCACCGCATGATGCCCATGAATGTTGCATCCTTTAGAGGCTTATTCCGTTTTATACTTTCGGGAAGCTTTACTAAGCCTTTGTGGTATCCAGTGTGGCACGTCTCACAAAGAGTGATCAAGTTATTTGGCGCATCACCACCTGTCTTGCGACTCTGGATGTGATGGACGTTTAGTATCTTATCCTTTGACTTACCCTTGCAGCACTGGCAGGTGTGACCGTCGCGGAATAATACATATTCTCTGATATTCCAAAAGCCCAACTGTTCGCCCTGCTGGTACTCGATTCCTTCCGGTCGTTTTAAACCTTCAAGGTCAGCTTTAAGCTTTTGTAGATTGAAGCTTGCAGTTTCAACAACTATCTTTGTGACCGGCAGTATCTTGCAGGCGTTCGCCACAACTGTAAGATGCGTATTTACTTTGTTCTGAACCGACGGTGCTAACCAACCATCCTTGCGACGGCGATTGTCGAAACGTGGTTTACGATATCTGATCTTGCGGTTACGTCTTGCTCTACGATTTTCTCTTCTCGTAGATAGAAGTTCTACAATATCATTTCTCAACGTCACATCAGCTTCGTAAAGAACTCTTGCTCCTGTACTATCACCTTTAGTAGTCGCTGATATTCCAATATGCTTACTTCCTGCATCTACACCTAAAGAGATAGATTGCGTTTGGTTATCACACGGATATAAAAGTTGTATTGTAAACGGACAACGATTAATTACTTTTGCCTTGCCATTCTTTAGAAGCACACGCACTTTAGCATGGTTTCTTGTAGGCATTATAGGTTGTCCGTCTTGATTTAGTACATAAACCATAAGGCTATGCTCCTTTCAATAATTTAATTACCCACTCCGAAGAGTGGTTAGAAAGCCTTCGCCAATGTTATCCCACAGTTTTATGTATGCAACACTATCCCTACCACACAGGATTGTTTAATCACATACCTTAGAGCTTGGAACTAGGCTAAACATTCCAAGGTAACTATATATTTGTGGGTAACGTAGTTCTCAAAGAACTTAGGCTAGTCAACTTGTGGCTTTTACAAGCCACGTACCTTTAGGTGCGTGGTAGTTGACATACGACATCCTCCATATTCCGAACGTGTGTTGCGAACAAATGTTTTGTTTGTGGTTTTATTATAATATCAGAACAAGTGTTTGTCAACATATTTTTCGAACAAATTTTCGGAATATATGTTTGCTTTTTTTTTAAGCCTATGCTATTATTATTACAGCTTATATAGGAGGAATTTGGTTATGTCTTATGGAAAAATTTCAGATAAACAACGTGAAATATTAGAATTTATAAAGAAGGAAATTTTAAATAAAGGCTATCCGCCTGCTGTTCGTGAAATCTGTGATGCAGTTCATTTGAAATCAACCTCTTCCGTACATTCACATCTTGAAACGCTTGAGAAAAACGGCTATATTCGACGCGATCCTACCAAACCGCGTGCAATCGAAATAATTGATGATTCATTCAATTTGACAAGACGGGAAGTCGTTAATGTACCAATGGTTGGTAAAGTTGCTGCCGGTCAGCCTATTTTAGCAGTTGAAAATGTAGAAAGTTATTTTCCTATTCCATCTGAATTCATGCCTAATTCCCAAACTTTTATGCTAAAAGTATCCGGTGAAAGTATGATTAATGTTGGTATTTTTGATGGTGATAATTTATTAGTTCAACAACAAAACACTGCCAAAAATGGTGATATTGTTGTTGCCTTAATCGATGATTCAGCTACCGTAAAAACTTATTATAAAGAAGATGGTTATTATCGACTCCAACCGGAAAATGATTCTATGGAGCCTATCATTGTAAACCAGGTTAAAATTTTAGGAAAAGTATTTGGTGTATTTAGATTTTTATAATGAAAATTTTTTCCGGTCAAGACTCGCTCGCGAGTCTTGCGCGCCGGATTCGGGTCTGCTTCAGCAGACAAATTCCTGTCCGAATCCGTGTGCATCCTCGCGGAGCGTTTAACTCAGTCGGAGCTTGTCCCCCGACTGAGTATAGTTTGTCATAACCCCCACCTACGCTAACGCTTAGAGGTGGGGGATTTCTCCGACTGAGTTAAAACACTTTCTTAGTTTTCTAAACCGTAAAATAATAAAAGCCTTTGAATCAAATCTCTGATTCAAAGGCTTTTTCTGAAGTCAAGACTCGCTTACCAAGTCGTAACATCAACTTCTTCACCGTCTGACCATACTCGTTCTAAATCATAAAACAATCGATCTTCTTTTGAAAAAATATGGACAATAATATCTTCATAATCCAATAAAATCCAGGTGCTGCTTCTATTACCCTCGACTTGTTTTACTTTATAGCCGGCTTTATATAAAGCTTCATCAACGGCATCTTTCATAGCTTCTAACTGATTTGGATTGGTACCGTTTGCAATGATAAAATAATCAGCCAATACACTAATATTTTGAATATCGATTACTTTAACATCTTCTGATTTTTTTTCTTGTAAAGCTTCATATGCAATCTTTGCCATTTCTTGTGAACATTCCATTTAATTCCTCTTTTCTTTGTTAAGTTGTTGGTAGTAACGTTGTGTATTTAATGTCATCTCATCAATCACATTACCATTAGATATTAGATAATTCAAAACATCTGTTGTAATCTCTTCCATTGCCATATCAAGATCCTCAAACGCATGATGACGAATTTCCGCCATATGCGGTAATTCCTTACGATTTGGCTCAATATAATCGGCAATATAAATGATTTTATCTAATACAGTCATTTTGGGAGCTCCTGTTGTATGAAGACGAATCGAATTTAATACTTCTTCATCATGAACTGCGTATTCTTCTTTGGCAATATAAGCACCTAATTTTGCATGCAACAGTTGTGGATTAGATTGTTCTGCCGAAGAAATACGAATCTCGTTTTCTTTGCATATTTGCAGCATCTTATCAGATGGTATGTTTTTTGCACAATCATGCAAAAGACCGGCAAGAAAAGCTTTTTCAACATTTGCTTGATAGCGCATTGCAAGTGCTGATGCAGTATAAGCAACTCCGAGCGTATGTGTAAATCGATGTTCATTTAATGTGTTTTGTAATTGTTTTTTTATAGAATCGTACTTACTTGTCATGATTTTTATAAATATAATTTTTCTTTTTCAATATAATTACGAACGGATTCCGGAACAAGATAACGTATGGAACGTTTATTCTTGACTCTCCTTCTTATATCACTCGATGAAACAGAAAATGCGGTCATTTTAATCAAATCAGCATTGGCTTGATAGATGGTTTTCAGTTGCTTGATTTTTTCTAATACTTCGCGGTCATCAAGATCATCGCGAACTGTAACTAAAATATGTGATAATTCACAAATCCTCTCAGGCTTTTTCCATTCCATAAAATAATCAAGGCTATCTGCTCCCATTAAAAAATAAAACTTATCATCAGGATATTCTTTTACTAAATATTCCAATGTTTTATAGGTATAACAGATTTCATTTTGATGTAATTCATAATCATTTACATAAAAATCATTATGATTGCAAGTTGCAAGTTGCAACATTTGATATCTATGTACCTGGTCTGTTATTTCGATATTATTTTTATGTGGCGAATTTCCATTTGGGATAAACCATACTTCATCTAACTGAAATTCATCCATCGCATTGTCTGCAATTAATAAATGTCCATTATGAACCGGATCAAATGTTCCGCCTAGTATTCCAATTTTTCTCATTCTACTTAGGAAGGACAATAACCGGGTCCTTTTTAAACGGTTTATAAAGCACAATCTTTTTTCCAATCACATGTACAACCGTGGAATTAGAACGTTCTGCAATCATTTGCGCCATCTGTTTTGGATCATCATAACAATTTTTTAAAACGCTGATTTTAATCAGTTCTCGGTTATGAAAAGCCTCTTCGATTGCTGTGATAATTTCCGGTGTCAAGGAAGCTTTTCCGATATTTAAAACCGGATCCATTGTACTTGAAAGTGATTTAAGATATGCTCTTTGTTTACTGGTTAATTTCAAAATTACAACTCCTTACTGATAATAATCAAATTCAAGACCATACATACGAACAGTATCTCCATCTTCGATTCCAAGCTTTTCGAGTTCTTCTAAAATTCCTTGTTCTTTCAAGAATTTTTGGAAGAATAAAAATCCTTTTTCGGAATCAATATTGGTATAGCCAAGCATCTTTTCGATTTTAGGTCCTTCAACTACGTATACATCATCTTCTTCATCATACTGTGCTGTATACGGTTCTTCATTAAATATAAATAATTCCGGAAAATATTCTTGTTCAAATACAACCGGCTGTTTATCTGTTGTATCAAGAAGATCTGCCACTTTGTAAAGTACTTTATCTAATCCTTTCCCTGATACAGCCGACATTGCCATTACCTGTATACCCTTTGGTTCAAATTCGTCTTTTAAACGCTGCACGGCATCATTATTTTCATCATAAATTGCATCAATTTTATTCGCAACTATTAAGGTTGGTTTTTCCAAAATTTTAGGATCGTATGCTTCTAATTCTTTGTTTATGGCATAAACATCTTCTACAGGATCTCGTCCTTCTGTTGATGCAGCATCTACAATATGAAGGATCGCTCTTGTACGTTCGACATGACGTAAAAATTCATGACCTAATCCGATTCCTTCTGATGCACCTTCGATAAGTCCGGGAATATCAGCAATTACAAAACCTCTACCTTCCGGAAGGTCTACAACACCTAGATTTGGATTAAGCGTCGTAAAATGATAATTGGCAATCTTAGGCTGTGCATTGGTAACTCGAGATAAAAAGGTCGATTTTCCTACATTTGGGAATCCAACAAGGCCAACATCTGCAATAACTTTAAGTTCCAACCAAACTTCAATTTCAAGTCCCGGTTTTCCCGGCTGTGCATATTTTGGAGCCTGCATAGTTGCTGTTGCATAATGCTGATTTCCTTTTCCTCCGCGGCCACCTTTTAAAACAATCTGTCTAAGATTATCTCCGGACATATCTGCAATTACTTTACCGGATTGTGCCTCTTTTACAACAGTTCCGGCCGGAACCTTCAAAATAAGATCTTGACCATTCTTACCGGTACAATTTCTCTTGGCTCCTTCCTCACCATCTTCGGCGGCAAATTTTCTTCTATGTCGATAATCATAAAGTGTATTTAGACCAGGATCAACTTCGAAAATGAGATCGCCGCCTTTGCCTCCGTCGCCACCATCCGGTCCACCATTTGCAATATATTTTTCGCGATGAAAGCTAACATGACCATCGCCGCCTTTGCCTGATTTTATAATTATTCTTGCGCGATCTGCAAACATATTGTTACCTCCTGCCTAAATGATAAAAGTCCGACTAAATAATTAGCCGGACTAAAAAATCAAGATTTTTATTCGTTAGTTGCAACCGGATATACGCTGGCTACTTTCTTATCTCTTCCTTTTCTTTCGAAACGAAGGATTCCGTCAGCCGTTGCAAATAAAGTATCATCTCCACCAATACCAACATTAGTACCCGGATGAATCTTTCTTCCGCGCTGTCTGTAAAGAATATTTCCAGCCTTTACGAACTGTCCGTCTGCTCTCTTTGCTCCTAATCTCTTAGATTCTGAGTCTCTACCGTTCTTTGTAGAACCAACTCCCTTTTTATGAGCAAAAAACTGAAGGTTCATTTTTAACATGATCTTACACCTCCTCAAACATTAGTGTAATATAATTATTTCCGTATTGTTTTCGAATCATCTTAAGTCCCAGTATCATGGACTCAATCAATAAAGCAGTATCTTCCTGTGCAGGAGATGAAAATCTCATCTCAAGATCACCGCTTATTTCATCGTCATTCAAAGTAAATTGCTGTTTGGTTAAAAACTCAATCGAATTGACGGTATTAATCGCCAAAACCGAAATTCCGGCGCAGACAATATCTTCGCCTTCTTGCGCAAATCCAGAATGACCGGTCATTTTAAATCCTATATATTGATTCGAATTGTTTTTGTAAACAGTTATTTTCGTCATAACTATTCACCCAAACGATTAGCCATTAATTTTTTCAATCTTAACCTGAGTATATGGCTGTCTATGACCGTTCTTTTTGTGATATCCAGTCTTTCTCTTATACTTGTAAACGATGACTTTCTTACCGCGTCCGTTCTTAACAACGCTAGCTTCAACACTCGCACCAGCTACTGTTGGTGTTCCTGCCTTTAATGTTCCATCGTTCACTACGAGAACCTGATCAAAAGTAACCTTGTCACCTTCACCTGCCTCAAGCTTTTCAATGGTAATGATATCGCCTTCGGATACTTTGTACTGTTTACCACCTGTTGCTATAATTGCGTACATATGGCACCTCCTATTATCATTACTCGCCAACTTTGGTGATACCGTTATGGTATACTTTACAAAACCTCGTTGTGCGGCATACTCAAGTATAATACCATGACTCGATATGTTCGTCAAGGGATTTGTCACGCTTTTTTCTCATTATCATAAAAGCCCAATGCAAGTTCCTGTGCTAATGTACGAGAGACTTTTTTTCGTGTGATTTCAATTAATCCAAGCTTTGTGATATCAACAGCCTGAGCACTTATGGAATCCTCTTTTAGAATTTCCTTTAACTCTTTAAAGAGACGATTCGTATCTGTTTGTTTCATACTGATAAAATCAACGATAATAATTCCGGATAAATTACGAATTCTCATTTGCCTTGCAATTTCTCTGGCGGCTTCTAGATTCACATTCAAATAAAAATCTTGAGCTGCTTTCTTTTTTTGGATTTTACCAGAATTAACGTCTATAACCGTCATTGCTTCTGTAGCTTCTATAACCAGTTGTGCTCCCGACTTTAAATGCACTACTTTTGAAGTGGCTTGCGATAATTTGGTTTTTAATCCATATAAGTTAACAAGGCTATAGGAATCATCATAAAAACGAATTTTATTTTTTAAATTTTTCGCAGTATCGGAAAATGACAAAATGCTTTCATAAATCTCCTTTGAATCCGTAACAATCTCATCAATTGAAACATTGGACAATTTCTTAATATATGCAATTTCTTCCCGTTCTGATTCATGAAGCAAGGAATGCGCCGCTTTATAAACACAATGCTCTAACATATTCCTCGCAGATAACAACAACTCATTAATTTCGAAAGAAAGTTCCTCTTTATTTATATTTACACAGTTAGTGCGAAGGACAATTCCAAAATCTGACTCTAATCCAAATGATTGTTCCAAAAAATCTTGCAATTCTTTTCGCATTTCGCCTTTTATCTTCGAAGAAATTGATTTGGTAAGATTTCCTCTGGTAATCAAAGCATGACCGCTATGAAAAGTCAAATCAAAAGTAGCCCCGGGAATCTTTGACTTAATGGCATCGCGTTCAATCTGGATTAATACTTCATCGCCACCACCAATTTCTTTTCGTGATACTTTGTTCGTAAAAATCGCGCGATCTAAATATTTCAAAGAAGTAAAACAATCTTTGCCATCAGCATAAGATATGTAAGCAGCATTTAGATTATAATCAACTCGAACGACACGTCCAACATAAATATTACCGACAAGTGATACATGATCTTTCGAAAAGCAACGAAGATCTTCCAATCTCTCATCCGATAACAATCCCCATAGGGAAAAGGTTTGTTTGTGCGTTTCTTTTTCAAGTTCAATATCTGTAAATATGATTCTATTCAATGCAATCCCCCGCAGCCCCTAAAGGAAGAAATTCTCCTTTTTTTGATTTGAAAAACACATCCTGACGTTCTATTTGAATTTGATTGATATCAAATGAAAGTCCTGTTTTTTCATATAGATACTGAAGTACCAACTGTGGTTTGATATTCTCAATACTTCCGGCACTTAACATCATAAAAAATCCAGGTCCATTTCGATCAATAATTCGAAAATCATAAATGAAAGGTTTTAAATTAATTTCACGAACCGATTTTTTTGTTTCTTTTGTAACAAGGATTTCATTCGTCGCTATAATATAGTTATCGACTTGTTTTTCTAATTTTCCAAGTTCTAACGGATTGTCTTCGGGATTTTTATAATAAAGCTCATAAGTAGCCGCTGCAACCTGTGCCATTGCTTTTGGCGTTTTATCCGGTAATTGCCGGTACTGTGTAACCATGATTCCGTCAGCCATTGTTGCATTTAAAGCATTAATTGCTTCTTGCGAGGACATTGTTGAATGCACTTCAATGTCAAAATATTCACCACAACTTTCGACTCCAACACCGATTGGTGCTGCAAATGACATAATCTGATGCGGGCTAAAACCTTCCGAATATTTGATATCAATATCAGCCCGGCGAATAGCTTTTTGAAAATAGCGCATTAAATCAAGATGCCCTAAAAATTTAACACTTCCATGTCTTGTGAATTTAATTCTGATTTTCATAGCAAACTCCTTCTCCATATCGATTAGCACCGCAACCGGAACATCGCTCTCGACAATTCGGGGTTATAACCCCTTCTAGTGCACGATGATATTCTCGTAGCAAAAATTCTTTTGTTACACCAACATCGATAAAATCCCATGGGAAGATTTCATCTTCTGTTCTAATTCTGTTTACATAAAAACCACTATCTATTCCATTTTCCTCAAAAGCCTGAACCCACTTATCATAATCAAAACTTTCTGTCCATGCATCAAACAAACATCCTTTTTGGTATGCCGTCAAAATAACGCGACTTAACCGGCGATCCCCTCGCGCCATTACGCCTTCTAAACGAGTAACATCGGCTGCATGCCAATTATATTTTAAGCTTTTTCTATTTAATTGTTTTTTTACTGCATCATTTACGATATGCGCACGATCCAAAAACTCATCCTTTGAACACATTTTCATCCACTGAAATGCTGTAAATGGTTTTGGAACAAAAAACGAGGTACTGATGGTAATCTGACATTTACCATTGCGCTCTTCTTTTGGAATATCATAGTAACGAACCGCAATTTCGTTAGCAAGCTTTGCAATTGCAACCATATCTTCCTGTGTTTCTGTTGGAAGACCAAGCATAAAATACAATTTGACTTTTTGCCATCCACCTTCAAATGCAAGTCCTGCACCTCTGATAATATCTTCTTGCGTTAGTCCTTTGTTAATGACATTACGCATTCTTTGCGAGCCTGCTTCCGGAGCAAACGTCAAGGAACTTTTTTTAATATCTTGCACCTGACTCATCACATCCAAAGAAAAAGCATCTATTCGAAGAGATGGCAGGGAAATATTAACGCCCTTACCTTTGAACTCTTTGATCAAAAAAGTAACCAATTCTTCAAGTGATTCATAATCCGAGGAACTAAGCGAGCTTAAAGAAATCTCCTCATAACCTGTATTTTTCAAAAGTAAATACGCCTGTTTTTTCAGCTGATCAACGTCTTTTTGGCGCGTTGGCCGATAAATTGTTCCGGCTTGACAAAATCGGCACCCTCGAATACACCCACGCATAATTTCCAATACAACGCGGTCTTGTGTGATTTTCGTGAACGGAACAATCGGCTTTTCTAAATAAGGAGAATTCGTAACATCTTTAACAACTTGTCTTTGAACCGTATCCGGAATCTCTGCAAAACGCTTTGTCCTCTCACAAATTGTTCCATCCTCGTGATAAGTTACTTCGTACAAGGAAGGTGCATAAATACCGGGAATACAGGCTGCTTTTCGTAAAAATGTTTCTCTAGAATCTCCTTTTGAACGGCTATCGCGATATACCTTGAATAATTCATCATAAATCACTTCTCCTTCACCTATATAAAACAAATCAAAAAAATCTGCAATCGGTTCCGGATTATAGCTACACGGTCCACCACCGATAACAATCGGATAAGACCAATCTCTATCTTTTGCCCAAAATGGAATCTGGCTTAATTCCAAAATCTGCAAGATGTTTGTATAACACATTTCATACTGAAGTGTAATACCCAAAAAATCAAAATCTTTTACCGGATCTTGTGATTCTAACGCAAACAAAGGAATCTTATGCGCAAGCAATATTTCATGCAAATCTATCCCCGGAGAAAAAACACGCTCACAATAAATATCTTCCTGCTTATTAAACATTGCATATAAAATCTGCATTCCCAGATGCGACATTCCAATTTCATACAGATCAGGAAAGCACATACAAAATCGTAACATATTCGGAGTTATTTCTTTTTTTACCATATTGACTTCGCTACCTATGTATCTGGTAGGTTTATCAACTTTCATAAGTATATCATCTGATAAAGCCAGCTTAGACATCTCTTAAAATCCTTTCTCAATCTAAGAATAACTTCTGCCATATAAGCAGAAGTTATTTTAATGTACCATATTTTTAGCGACGTGCCAATTCTTGGCAAATATCTTGCCAATCAATCCCCTTTTCTACCATCAATACCATAAGATGATACAAAAGATCTGAAATCTCGTATTTAATCTCTTCCGGATCCGGATTCTTTGAAGCAATCACAATTTCCGTAGACTCTTCTCCGACTTTCTTAAGAATCTTATCAAGTCCATTATCAAACAAGTAATTGGTATAAGAACCCTGCTTAGGATGTTCTTTTCTATCTTCAATTACACGATAAATATTTTCAAAAATCTTTATCGGATTCTTTTCCACATATTCCTTTTTTACAAGTTCTTGAAAGAAACAACTAACGGCTCCTGTGTGGCAAGCGCTTTTTCCAACCTGTGATACTTTTGCCAAAATTGTATCATTATCACAATCAAGGTATAACGCCTTAACATATTGAACATGGCCGGATGTCAATCCTTTTGTCCATAATTCATTTCTTGATCTTGACCAATAAGTCATCTTACCTAATTTCAGCGTCGTTTCGAATGCTTCTTCATTCATATAAGCTACCATCAAAACCTGATCGGTAATATAATCTTGCACAACAACCGGTATCATTCCATCGGAGTTTAGTTTAAACTGGTCCCAAGAAATTGCACATACCAGAGAATCCAGATTAATCCCATTATCCGAGAGATCTTTTTTTAATTTCATGATATCCGTATTGACATCATTCAAAAATGGTCCGCATACGCCCCATACCTTTTCTTTTTTTAAGATGTCAACGCATCGTTCAAAGGTATACTCTTTCATAAAAACCGTATAATTAAGATCTGTAATATTCTCAAAAGATGTTGCAGTTGTTTCGTTTAATACAAAAAACTCATCTACGTAATCTACAATTTCTTTTTTCTTAAAGAACATATCAACGGTTGCAATCGAAGCAATGATCGTCTCTTTTCCAAAACGCTCTGCACCTTCTTGCGCAAGCTCGATGGCATCAGCTTTTGAACAATTCACAATCACCTTGCTTGCACCTGCATATAACAGCTTCTTGATATCATCAAATTTGTTTACATGTCCACCAGCAATAATTGGAATCTCCATAATTCTGGATAATTCCTTGATAACACTGATATTAATTTCATGTTCCTTATCATCGGTTGAAAGATCAAGAACCATTAGCCGATCCATACCACCATCATTATACATGTGCGCAATATGAAAGATATCACCCATTGATTCATGATCGTCAAAATTCTTAACCGCCTTTCCGTTTTTTAAAAAAATCAAGGCTGTTAAATATTTACTTACCATTTCTTATAAACTACCTTTCGTAGATAAAATATCTGTAACACGCTTATCAATTGAGCTTGCTTCATCCAAAGCCCGACCAAAAGCTTTAAATACGGCTTCTATCTTATGATGATCATTTCTACCGGACAAAATCTTAATGTGTAAATTCATACCGGCAGCATAACTTATGGAATAAAAGAATTCCCGTACCATTTGAGTATCCATATCGCCAACCATATCGTGTTCAAATTCGCCTTCAAAAGCAAAATATGGTCTACCGGATAAATCAATCGCACAAAGCACCAACGTTTCATCCATTGGAATAATACTACTTCCAAAACGCCGAATACCCTTTTTATCACCTAAGGCATTTTTTATAGCCTTGCCCAATACAATACCAACATCTTCAATACTATGGTGACAATCGACTTTTAAATCACCTTTGCACTTGGCTTTTAAATCAAAGAATCCATGTCTGGCAAAACCATCTAGCATATGATCAAAAAAACCGATTCCGGTATTCAGCTCAGCCGTACCTGCGCCGTCTATATTAAGCGTAATCTCAATATCCGTCTCTTTTGTCTTTCTGCTTTCGTTTGCAATTCGTTCCAAATTCATAACCTCGCTTCAACTCTATTCGTTGTCTTCAAATCTAACTTTAATCGAATTCGCATGAGCCGTCAACTGTTCGCACTCAGCAAATTGTACGATATCTTTGTAGATTGGCTCTAATGCTTCTTTCGAATATGAAATAATAGAGGATTTTTTTATAAAATCATCTACGGATAATGGTGAAAAAAACTTAGCAGTTCCATTCGTCGGAAGAACATGATTTGGACCTGCAAAATAATCTCCCAGTGGTTCTGAAGAATATGGACCTAGGAAAATAGCTCCTGCATTTTTGATTTTTGTCATTATTTCAAATGGGTTATCCATAACAATTTCAAGATGCTCAGACGCAATTTCATTAGCGGTATCAATTGCCTGCTCAAGGGTTTGAGCAACCAGAATATATCCATAGTTATCCAATGATTTATTGATGATTTCTTTTCTTGATAATTCATTCGCAAATTTTTCAACCTCTGCGGATACTTCATTTGCAAGTCTCTCGCTGGTTGTAATTAAGATTGCAGATGCCAATTCATCATGTTCTGCCTGCGAAAGTAAATCAGCCGCAACAAAGCGCGCATTTGCTGTTTCATCCGCTAAGACCAGTATTTCAGAAGGACCGGCAATCGAATCAATACTCACATAACCAAATACCGCTTTTTTCGCTAAGGCTACAAAAATATTTCCAGGTCCTACAATTTTATCGGTTTTTGGAATTGTAGCGGTACCAAATGCAAGTGCTGCGATAGCTTGTGCACCACCTGTTTTATATATTTCATCCACACCGGCTTCATGCGCAGCAACAAGTGTGGAAGGATTAACCTTACCATCTTTTCCGGGCGGAGTTGTCATAACAATCTTATCCACACCGGCCACCTTTGCCGGTAATACATTCATTAATACCGAAGATGGGTAGACTGCTTTTCCTCCCGGAACATAAACACCAACAACACCAAGTGGTGTCACTTTTTGACCTAAAATAATTCCATTGTCTTGCGAATCAAACCAACTGTATTGGCGTTGTTTTTCGTGATAACTTTTTATATTTACCATCGCCTTACGAATCACGTCAATAAGTTTTGAATCCACTTTTTTATATGCTTCTTCAATCTCACTTTGAGTCACAAGCAAATCATTTGCCTTCATCGCTACGCCATCAAATTTTTCTGTATATTCCAAAATGGCTTTATCGCCATTTTCTTTTACATTTTGTACAATTTCATTCACACTGCTTTCGTAACTTCCATAATTATTTGGACTACGTTTAAGCAAAGAGTTTAAAATATCATTTGTTGTATCTTTGGTAAGTTTTAAGATTCTCATGAACATTTCCTCGATTCTTTTTATAATACTTTTTTCAAATCTTCAATCAGTTTAACAATACGTTTGTTTTCCATACGCATACTAACCTGATTAACAACCATACGTGCAGATAACGGGCATACTTCTTCTAAGACTTCAAGACCGTTTTCCCGAAGTGTAGAACCTGTTTCTACAATATCCACAATCACATCAGATAATCCTACTATTGGCGCTAATTCAATGGAACCATTTAATTTAATCAATTCAACTGTCTGATTTTTTTTATTAAAAAAATAATCTTTAGCAATCACAGGATATTTGGTTGCTACACGAATCTGTTCGTGGTGCCTTAAAAGTTCCTTTGCACTTGCCGGTCCACATACACACATACGGCATTTTCCAAAGCCAAGATCCAAAACCTCATAAATATCACGTTGTTCCTGCAATAAGGTGTCTTTTCCGACAACACCGATATCTGCAGCACCATATTCAACATATGTTGGGACATCCGGTCCTTTTGCCAAAAAGAAACGCATTTTCATTTCTTCGTTTACAAATATCAACTTTCTAGTATCTTTATCTTTCATTTCCTGGCAGGTAATTCCGACTTTTTCAAACATTTCCAGTGTTTTATCTGCCAATCTTCCTTTTCCAAGTGCAAAGGTTAAATATCGTTCTTTCCCCATTTATTTATCCTCATCTAATCTTATAATTGTGTCAAAATTATTGACTTTCATATATTCGTTATATTCTTCTTGCGAAACTTTCGAAGAAATCAGAAGCAATTCTACATTTTCATCTTTGCTGCGGTGTTCATTTGCAATCGAAATAGCCTCTTTTAAATGCTCTTTTGAATACATAATCAAAAGGCGATTTTTACGTCTTGGAAATTCCTTTTTCTGGTTATTTAAAGCCATCATAATTTGATCTACAACTATGGCAAAACCAATTGCAGGTGCATCTTTTCCAAAATGTCCGATCAGATTATCATAGCGTCCACCTTTCGCAATCGGTTCTCCGCTACCAAAAGAATAAGCGTTAAATATAACACCGGTATAATAATCATGCATTTCCGGCATTCCCGGGTCAAAAGAAACATACTGTGTAACTCCATAAAGCTTTAGCACTTCATAAATATCATGCAGACGATGAATGGCTTCTTTTACATTTGGATATTTTTGGGCAAACGGTAAGAGCTTTAAGATGGATTCCCCATCCGGATAAAGATCGCCTATTCTTGCAAATAATTCTTTTAAATCCGCATCTAATTTTAGCGGTTCAAGCAATTCTTTCACTCCCCAGAAATTACGATTTAAAATCAAATCGGTTATCCGGTCGGTTAATTCTTCACCCAGATTTGTTGCTTTCACAAGACCTTCAAAGAATCCAGCATGTCCAATGCTGATTTGAAACTCATCCAATCCGGCACTCAAAAGTGCATGAATCATCATCATAATCATCTCTGCATCGCCATCAACATGCGCATTGTTGATAAGTTCTGCCCCAACCTGTGTTACTTCTTTTAGACGTCCTTGATAACTTGAATTATTGACGAACGTATTCCCTAAATAATACATACGAATCGGCATTTTGGATTCCGGATAATATTTGCTGACACATCTTGCGATTGAAGGTGTAATATCCGGTCGAATCACCATCGTATTACCTTCCTGATCAAACAGTTTGTACATATTCTTCGAAGATACGGAACCCACTTGCGAATTAAATACATCAAAAAACTCCAACGTAGGTGTCTGGATCGGATGATATCCAAACCGTCTTAAAACCTTTCGAAATTGATGCTCTAAATATAGCTTATTTTCACATTGTTCATTATAAAGATCACGAACACCATCCGGTGTATGTAGTATGTTTTTTTTCATATTTCCTCCAAACACTTTAGTGTGCTAATATGCTAACACGTTAAAACAATTCAATTATATGGGATGTCCATATAAAAGTCAATCCCGCTCCTTTAAATCTTTCGCCATCATATCCAGATAAGGAACATACAACTGATTTTTAGCTGAAAAGAAATACTCTGGCGTAAGTTCATCCTTTCGAAAGCTTTTTCTTCCGCCATCTTCCATGCGTTTCCAAAAAGCAGCCAATTCTCGAAATCTAAGATAATAAAGTTCTCCGGTCTTGGTATAATTAATGATAAAAAAAGCAATCCCCTTTTGTGCTTCAAATTCTTTCATAAACTGCACCTGATGTGCATGAATGTTTTGAAGCGGAAATGTGTTTGTTGCGCTCTCTTTTGCATCAAAACACACCGGAATGCCTTGTACTACGCCAATATAATCTACCGTACTTTTTTGATCAAAATATGCCAGAGTAATATGTCGTTTCTCTTTATCAATTTTAATCGGCGTAATTGGTGTTGGAACTTTTTGAACAAGGCAAAGATGACTTTCTTCATATTTTTCATTTGTTTTATTAATCAGATCTTCAAGTGTTGAACCTCTAAGACCTCTTGAATTCCATGTTGCCATAACGTCCTCTTATCTAGGTATACTTTCGATTCGGTAACAATGATTTATCGTAAACGATTTTAGCCATCTCTATCAAATCAACTTGCTCTTTTGTAATTTCAAAAATGTTCAAAGCACAATTTGGTTGTTTAAGATTCCATAAATCTCCTATGGATTTATGACAAAGATAAGCTATAAAGGAACGAATAATTGCTCCGTGACAAACAATTAGAACATGCTCATAGCGTTCCATATCCTGAGCTATTTTTTCCTGATAAAACGCATCAATTCTTTGAAAAGCTTCTTCATAACTTTCCATTCCTTCCTCCGGAACAAATGCATCCGGTTCAACAAAAAAACGATGCATATTTTTATATTCCGGCTTTGTCGCTATTTGAGCCAGTTCAATACCTTCATATTTTCCAAAATCCATTTCTCTTATGCGTTGGTCCGTTTCGATAGGAACGCTTCCTTTTGATAAGATTTGTGCTGTTTTAAGCGCTCTTATATACGGTGATGAATAGATATAATCAAATTTTATTCCGGCTTTTTCAATTCCTTCTAATGTCTTATAGGCTAAATCAATCCCATTTTGATTTAGCTTAATATCCGCAGAACCCTGAATTCTGCCTTCTTTATTCCAATCGGTTTCTCCGTGACGCATTAAATATAAACGCATAATAAGTATTGCTCCTAATAATTATTGATTGTATTTAACAGTTGTTTAAAGTCATCCGGAATCGGTGCCTGAAACACTTTTCCGTTTTCTGCTATCATTTCATATGCATGTAACATCTGCCGTTTTATGGGGGTTTTTTTTCCGTTTATTAAAATCACTCCCGGTCCGTGATATTTCAAATCACCAATAATCGGATGTCCGACAGAAGACAGATGTGCTCTGATTTGGTGTGTTTTTCCGGTTATCAAATGAACTTTCAACAAAGTATAAGCTCCATATCTTTCTAGCGGTTCATATTCTGTCACTATTCGTTTGCTTCCGCTTACTTGCGAATCGGTAATAGATACACGATTTTTCTTTTCGTCTTTGGTCAAATAACCATCTAGTATGAATTTGTCTGAAACATCACCTTTCACAATACTTAGATAATATTTTTCTATTGTTCTTTCTTTTAGAGCTTTCGAATAATTCTGAAGTCCTTTTAATGTTTTACCAAATAATAAAAGCCCCGATGTATTTCGATCCAGGCGATTGACCACAGACGGCCGAAAGGAGGAAAGTTCACTCGATGTCAGCGCACCGGATTCAAGAAGATATCCAATCATATACTCATTTGCTGAAACGTCCGATGCGTTTGCTTTTTGTGAAAGCATTCCGGCCGGTTTATTAAGTACCAGCAAATCCAAATCTTCATAAAGAATATCCAGCTTCGTGGTTGGATATTCACAAGCTATCTTTTTTGAAAACTTTAAAAACGTTTCCTCAGAAAAAAAGATTTGAATCCTATCATTGATTTGCAATAGTTCCTGTCCGGATGCTTTTTTCTTGTTTAAAGTTATATTCTTTTTTCGAAGCATTTTGTATAGGAATCCTTTCGAAGCATTTGGTAGATATTTTACTAAGAATTTATCCATCCTTTGTCCAGCTTCATTTGGTCCAACCTGAAATTCTTTCATCGTTTACTTCTTTCTTTTTTTGTGTACATTACGAATTTTTTTGTTTTTTGATGGTGCTTTTTTCTTATTTGCAGCACCTTGTTTCGAATAGGAACCAGATTCTTTTCTTGGTCGAATCAGACAGTTTTTTTCAAATCCTATTAAGTCTTTTCGTCCTGCTTTTAATAAAGCTTCTTTAACAAGATCATAATTCTTTGGATCTTTATATTGAATCAATGCGCGCTGCATTGCTTTTTCTTTTTCGCTTTTGGGCACATATACCTTTTCCATCGTTCTAGGATCTAAACCGGTATAAAACATTACCGTCGAAAGTGTCGAGGGTGTCGGATAAAAGTCCTGTACCTGTTGCGGCATATACCCCATATCTCGTACGAACAATGCCAGTTCGATGGCTTCTTTTAACGTTGACCCAGGATGAGAGGACATCAAATATGGTACAAGATATTGTTTCTTACCAAGCGATTGATTCATCTTCGTATATTCTTTAACAAAACGATCGTATACTGCTTTTGGCGGTTTTCCCATCTTCGATAACACAATATCCGATATATGTTCCGGCGCAACTTTCAGCTGACCGCTAATATGATATTTACATAACTCTTTTAAAAATTCACGATTCTTATCATATAGTAAATAATCAAAGCGAATGCCGGAACGAATAAAAACTTTCTTCACTCCCGGAAGCGCTCTTAATTTAGCTAAAAGCGAAAGGTATCGACTGTGATCCGCTTTCAGATTCGGACATTTTTCCGGAAATAAACATTGACGATGCGTGCAAACACCTTTTGTCAGCTGTTTTTCACACGCCACTGTATCAAAATTCGCTGTTGGTCCTCCAACATCATGAATATATCCTTTAAAATCAGGATCTTGCGTAATAAGCTTTGCTTCTTTTAGTATTGATTCTTCACTTCTGGTTTGAATCATACGTCCTTGATGAAATGTTAACGCACAAAAACTACATCCCCCAAAGCAACCGCGATTCGCAATTAATGAAAATTTCACTTCTGAAATTGCCGGTACTCCGCCTTGTTTTTCGTAATCTGGGTGGTATGTCCTTGCATAAGGTAATGCATAAATAGCATCCATCTGTGATTGTGACAAGGGATAGGAAGGCGGATTTTGCACCACATATACATTATGTGGATATGCCTCTACAAGCTGATGCGCACTAAACGGATCCGTGTTTTGATACTGTTTATAAAAACTTTTTGCATACATTTGTTTATCTTGTTGCATTTCTTCATAGGTCGGTAATAAAATCTTGTCCTCAAGCGTGTTTTTTAAATCTCTTGTTTTATATACCGTTCCTCGAATATAAGTAATTTGCTCAATTGGAACCCCTGCATCTAAAGCCTCTGCAATTTCTACAATTGATTTTTCCCCCATCCCATAAGAAATAAGATCCGCTCCGGAATCAAGAAGCTGTGAACGTTTTAGTTTGTTCGACCAATAATCATAATGCGCCAATCTTCTTAAGGAGCCTTCAATTCCACCGATTATGATCGGGATATTTTTATAACTCCTACGAATTAAATTACCATATACCACAACTGCATAATCCGGTCGTTTTCCGAATTCACCGCCCGGTGTATAGGCATCTTGATGCCGTCTTTTTTTGGAAACAGTATAATGATTTACCATGGAATCCATATTTCCTCCGCAAATCAAAAAACCTAGACGCGGTTCACCAAATATCCGGATACTTTCATCGTTTTTCCAATCCGGCTGCGATATGATAGCAACGCTATAGCCTTTGCTTTCTAAAAGCCTAGAAATAATAGCCGGTCCAAATGATGGATGATCGACATAAGCATCTCCTAGAACATAAACAAAATCGGGCTGTTTTATATTCCTGTTATGCAAATCTTGTTTTGTTATTGGCAAAAACTCTTCTCGTGTCATTTAGAATACCTCTGGCAAATCATAATAACTATCAATAAAATAATCTGCTTTTTTCTTCTTTTCTTCCCATATAGGCGCAGAAAAAGAATCATTTATTGCACACGTTTTAGCTCCTGCACTTTTTCCTGCAATTATGCCATTTGTCATATCCTCAAATACAAGACAATTTTTGATGTTTACATTAATTTCTTTCGCAGCTCTTAAATAAACATCGGGAGCCGGCTTGCCGTTTACGATTTCATCAGATGTTACATAAGCATCAAAGAAACGATCTAAATCATACTTTTCTCGTACAACATTTACCAATTCCCTTGAATTACTGGTACCCATTGCGATTTTTTTGTTTTTTGCTTTTAATTCATGAAGCAAATCCCAAGCACCTTCTTTAAAAACAACATCATTTATATAATGATCTCGAGCCATATCATTCCATATTCTTTGCAACTGCTCAGAGGTATTTGGTAAATGAAATTTTTCTATAAAATAATCTGCTGTTTGAACAAAACTCATCCCTTCAATATCCTTATTAAGTTCTTTCGGAAAAGGAATATTTCTTTGCTCTAAGAATTCCACATCAATTTGATGCCACACCCACATAGAATCAACCAGTGTTCCATCCATATCAAATAGCACCGCGTTTATATCGTTCCACATCTTCTAACTCTTCCTTTGTAAACTCTCTATATTCTCCGGGCAAAAGCGTTTCATCTAATTCATAACGCCCCATTTTAAGACGTTTTAAATAAATAACTTCTCTTCCGATTGCATGGACCATACGTTTCACCTGATGAAATCTGCCCTCTGTAATCGTTATCAGGACTTTTGATGTGTCAGAGCTTTCTAAAATTTTTAATCCGGCACTTTTACAGATCTTTTTTTCGCCGATATCGATTCCTGCTTTAAACGCATTCACATCCCGCTCACTTACAGATCCATCTATGAGCGCATAATACTCTTTTTCTACATGTTTATTTGGGCTTAATAAGCTATGCGTAAAGTCTCCGTCATTTGTGATAATCAATAACCCCTCTGTATCAAGATCTAATCTTCCTACTGCAAACAAATCGCGTCCGGGTGCATCTTTCATATAATCCATAATTGTCTTATGCATTGCATCCGAATTGGCACTTACACATCCTGCAGGTTTATGAAATAAATAATAACGAAATCTTTTATATGCAATCAGTTTTCCATCCAGAAGCACTTCATCAATGCCCGGTGTCACTTTTAAACCTGCATCATTTATCGAAATACCATTAATTGATACACGCTTTTTTTGTATTATTTTTTTTATTTCACTTCTTGAACCAACTTCCATGGTTGAAAGATATTTATCTATTCTTATTTGTTTCATTATTATCATAAAATAAGGCATCATGTACCACCATGATGCCAAGTGATTAATTGTTTGTCAGATCCTTACCTGTGCATAAACGTCAAGACTCGCTCGCGAGTCTTGCGCGCCGGATTCGGGTCTGCTTCAGCAGACAAATTCCTGTCCGAATCCGTGCGCATCCTCGCGGAGCGTTTAACTCAGTCGGAGCTTGTTCTCCGACTGAGTTAAAGGCACGGACTTTTCTGGCCAGGCTTTTAAATTATTCTTGAAGTTCTTTCGCAACCTCATCTGGAATAATTTCATCAGGAGTCTCCTGATGCGTAGCCTCTCCAATCGGTTCTACAACCGGTGCCTCTTGTATTGGTTCTTCTGGAGGTGCCAATTGTAATCTATTAGATGATACTACATCTAATGTTCCTTGCAAAGATTTCATAAGACTTTCAAAACGATTTTTTGAAGTATCTATACTATGAGAAAGCAAATCTTCTATACTCTTAAGCAAATTATCTGTATATTCCATTGCTGCCTGCCGTACATCATTCGCCTCATTCGTAGCCGAATCTAAGATTTCTCTGGCGTTATTGGTTGCTGCAACAATAACTTCATTTGCACGAGCGTAAGCTTGTTGCATAATCTGATGTTCACTGATAAGCTCATTGGTCTGAATCTGTGCCTCTGCAATGATTGCATCGGCTTTTTCCTGGGCGGATGCCAAGATTGCTTCTTTATTATTAATAATCTTTTGATAACGCTTGATTTCTTCCGGCGTTCTAATCTTTAACTCTTCTAACATTTCCTCAATCTCATCACGATTAACAATGATATTTGATTGCGAAAATGGCTGCGCCTTACATTCAGCGATATATTCCTCAATCTCCTCAATAATCTGTTCCATACGTGCCATAACGTTTTAGTCTCCTTGTCTGTTATATCTTTCAAAAATTGACTTAGCTACTGCATCCGGTACAAACTTTGATATATCCGAACCATATGATGCAAATTCTTTTACAATAGTCGAGCTTAAATATGCATATTCCAATGAGGTTGTTAAAAATATCGTATCAATCTTCTCGTTTACAACCCGATTCGTCTGTGCGATCTGCAATTCATACTCAAAATCCGTCACAGCTCTTAAACCTCGAACCAATATATTCGCATCAATTTTCTTCGCATAATCCACTAATAATCCATCAAATGTATCCACCGACACATTATCCAAATCCCGAATCTGCTCTTTAATCATACTAACACGATTATCGACAGAAAACAACGGATTTTTCGCACTGTTATTTAATACAGCCACTACAAGTTCATCCACTATTTTGGAAGCTCTCTTAATAATATCCAGATGCCCATAAGTAACAGGATCGAAGCTTCCGGCATAAATTCCCCTAGTCATAAATTACCTCATTAACATGGTATCTCATCGAGATATACATGCTTATTTGTTTTATATATTTTCTCTTTTAGTATTTGAAATCCAAGCTCATTGACATATGAAAAATCAGTATGAATATCCGCTTCTATCACCATATAACCATCAGGATTTAAAATATTGCTTTCACGTACCGCTTTAAGCAAACTTTTTTCGATTCCCAACTGATATGGCGGATCTGCAAATATAATATCAAATCTTTCTTTTTGTGCCATATTCGCAATCGCCACCAAAACATCTTTTTGAAGCAAAACACAAACATCATCAAGATGCGTAAATAGCATGTTTTCCTTTATAATATCACATGCTTTTTTGTTATTTTCAACCAATACAACTTTTTTTGCTCCACGAGAAGCAGCCTCAAGACCAATGTTTCCACTACCGGAAAACAAATCCAAAAAAGAACAGTCCGCCAAATCCGGCTGCAGCATATTAAACAACGTTTCTTTGATTCGATCTGTTGTAGGTCTGGTATCTTTCCCTACAGGTGCTTTTAAAGGAAGTCTTTTGGCCCTTCCTGCTATAATTCGCATGATAAAGATTCACTTCTTTCTTTAATCTGGCAAACAAGATACCTAATTGCATGTGTAACGGTCTGTCGCCTGATTTGTTCTCTGTTTCCGGTGAAATGTTCTTCATAAATCCGATAATCATCAAGGCTGCCGCAACCAATATATACAAGCCCTACCGGTTTTTTTTCGGTTCCACCGCCCGGACCTGCTATTCCTGTAACAGCAATGCCATAGTCACTTGATGTTCGATGCAAAAGTCCAAGCAACATTTCTTTACAGGTATATTCACTAACAGCGCCATATCGTTCAAGCGTTTCATGACTGACACCAAGATTTTTTTCTTTAATATCATTCGAATAAGTAATATAACCTTCCTGAAAATAGCTTGAACTTCCGGCAACCGATGTAAGCTCTGCGGCAATCAAACCTCCGGTACACGACTCCGCTGTTGATACCGTGTTATGATTGTTGTTAAGCAGAGCTGCCAATTGTGTTATCATATTATTTTTGCTCCTTAAGAACTTCTTTGTTTTTAATAAGATAATCAATTAATGAAACAATTGTTAATACTACTGTTATACCAATTACTATTGGAATGATAGCATGTAAGATTATAGAAGCTATCGTTGGAAGACAGCTAAAATTAAGCAAAATCAAAATAATCATGCCCATCTGAAATACCGTTTTAACTTTTCCCCACATGCTTGCAGCTATTACTACATTATTGTCTGAGGCAATCAAACGGAACCCGCTAATCACAAACTCTCTTGCAATAATAATAACAACAACCCAGCCTGGCAGATCGTCAAGTGAAACCAAACAAATCATTGCTGAACATACAAGCAATTTATCTGCAAGTGGATCCATAAACTTGCCAAAATTTGTAACCAAATTGTATTTTCGAGCAATTTTTCCATCTGCCATATCCGTTAGGGAAGCCACAATAAATATAATTAATGCGACAAGCTGTCCAATATTGTTTTGAAATGCCGGTACCAACAGGCAAATAACAAAAAAAGGAATCAAAATCACTCTAAACATTGTTAATTTATTTGGTAAATTCATTCTAGTTCTCCTATCAAATCATATTCATATGCACCGGTTACTTTAACATTAACAAAATCACCGGTATGAAGAATCTGTGAAGTTTCAAGGAATAGATATCCGTCTATATCCGGTGCATCCCGATACGTTCTGCATACATATACATTTTCAGCGGTTCCTTCTACCAAGACCTTTAGATGAGTTCCTATCATCTCACAGCATTTTTCTTCGCAAATTTCCTGCTGAAGTTCCATTACTTCATCTACCCATAATTGCTTCGTTTCATCCTCTATCTGATTTTCAAAAGATGCTGCCGCAGTTCCTTCTTCTCTGGAATAAGCAAATGCTCCGAGGCGATCAAACCCAATTTCCTCAATAAATGAAAGAAGTTCTTTGTGTTCTTCTTTTGTTTCTCCAGGGAACCCACAAATGACAGTTGTACGAAGCGCTATATCCGGGATTTCTCTTCTAAGCATCTCAAAGGTTTTTTTCAGTTCTGCTTTTGAAGTTCTTCGTGCCATTTTTTTCAAAATCCGATCTGAACAATGTTGAATTGGAAGATCCAAATAATGACACACTTTTGGATTATTTTTAATTTCTTCTACCAATTCCGGATATATTTCCTCCGGATAACAATACAAGATACGAATCCACTTAAGTTCATCTATTTTGGCGAGCTTTTGTAATAAAATATGCAAGGATTTCTTTTCATACAAATCAACACCATAAAGAGTTGTTTCCTGTGCTACCAGCAAAAGTTCTTTTACACCCATTTCTACCAAATCTTGTGCTTGTTTTATTAACACCTCCATGGAAACACTTCTGTATTTTCCACGGATAGATGGAATTACACAATAGGTGCAATGTTTGTCACATCCTTCTGCAATTTTAAGGTAGGCATAATGTGTACCACTAGTCAAAATACGTTTTTTTGACATGTCCGGCATACCTGTTAACTCGCCGATTTTTTCAAAATGTTTTTGTTCTAATACCTTTGTAACTGCTTTCGCAATCTCGTCCCAAGAATTGGTGCCAATAATAGCATCTACTTCCGGAAGTTCTTCTTTGATTTCTTTTGAAAAACGCTGAGCCAGACATCCCGTTGCAATAAGAGCTTTGCATCTTCCGCGTTCTTTCCACTGCGCCATTTCCAAAATGGTATTGATGCTTTCTTCTTTTGCTGAATCAATAAACGTACAGGTATTAATAACAATTACATCTGCATCTTCTTCTGTGTTCGTAAAGGAATATCCGGCTGATTGCAAAATGCCAAGCATATATTCTGAATCCACGAGATTTTTATCACAGCCTAAAGATACAAAAAATATATTAATGGAATTTTGAGGATTACACATATCTATTATTCTTCGTTATGATCTACTGAATCATCTTGCTCAACAACATAATCTGAATTCTCTAAAGCTTCATTTATTTTTTCTTTCATTTCCATTGCTTCTTCTTCATTCAAAATCTTTACATAGCCTTGTTTTAACTCATCTACTGCAACAGAAAGTGGCTTTTTAATATTTGCATTTTCAATCATCGGAGCATCTCCGGCAATAATCTGACGCGCTCTTTTTGCAGTTGCAAGCACAATCGAATAACGGCTGTTTACAACCGGTTCTTCACCAATGTTATGGCTTTCTTCATTAACTACTTTCATTAAATCTACATACGATGGATGAATCATAATATTTACTCTCCTTTATAAAAATCATTTAATTGTGTTTCAATTTCTTTAATAAATGAACAATTCTGACTTATTTTTAAATGTTCATTTTGAATAATACTATGCGTTTGTTTAATTGCATCTTCAAGGGAATCGTTTACAATCAGATAATCGTATTTTTTCATCATCTGTGATTCCTCATATGCACGTTTCATGCGTTGCTTTACAACCGCAGCCGTTTCCGTGCCTCTTCCGGTAAGTCTTTGTTCAAGAATCTGTGCCGTTGGCGGTGTCACAAACAAAAGTAACGCATCCGGAAATGATTTCCTGACATTTAATGCTCCTTGAACTTCAATTTCAAGAATTACATCTTGTCCGTCTTCTAGCTGTTTCATAACATATTCTTTAGGTGTTCCATAATAGTTTCCAACATAATTGGCATATTCAATCAAGGAATCCTTTTGTATCATTTCTTCAAATTCCTCAACGGATAAAAAATAATATTCTTTTCCATGTTTCTCACCCGGCCTTGGACTTCTGGTTGTTGCAGAAGTAGACAAAGCATATTTGCCAGGATAATGTTCAAGGAGTCCTTTTACAATCGATCCTTTTCCAGCTCCGGCAAATCCTGAAATAACAATTAATACGCCTTTTTTATTCATCGTCTGATGCATCTCCATTTTCTATGTTTTTCCCCTCAATTCGGCCGGCTATTGTATCCGGCTGAAGTGCAGATAACACAAGATAATCATTTTCCATGACCAAAACTGCTTTGGTACGTCTTCCCTGCGTTGCATCAACCACAGCTGATTTTTCTTTTGCAGACTGCAAAAGTCGCTTGGCGGGCGCAGAATCAGGCGAAATGATAGCTATTATCTTTTTCGTGTTTACAATATTACCAAACCCAATATTTACAAACATAGTCAACCCTACTCGATATTTTGAATCTGTTCACGAATCTTTTCAATCTCCGTTTTAAGATAAATGGCGGTATCGCTACTTGCAAGATCTGTCGATTTCGACAAAATCGTATTCGCTTCCCGATTCATCTCTTGCGCAATAAAGTCAAGCTTTCTTCCAACACTATCTGAGTCGAAAAGCGCATCTTTTGTCGCTTTTATATGACTCTTTAATCGTACAATTTCTTCATCAACGCAAATTTTGTCCGCATAAATTGTAACTTCTGCAGCTATTCGTGATTCGTCAATTTCATTATTTTCCATTAAATCAGCAACTTTATCTAACAGTTTTGCTTTATATTCCTCAATAATTTGAGGAGCTCTTTTTTCTATATCAAGAACTTTTTCATACATAGCGTCGCATTTCAAAGCCAAGTCTGTTTGAAGTTGTTCCCCTTCAACTTCTCGACTTTTCACAAAATTGTCCGTTGCCTCCATCAATACAGGCTGTAAGTGAAGCCAAAGCTGCTCCTCATTCTCGGGATGCTCCTCTGTTACGATTACATCCGGATATCGCGAAAGCGCCGCAACATTTACATCATTTACAATTCCAAATTGCGCAGCCATCTGTTCAAATTTTTCCATATAATGAGCTGCAACTTCTTTATTGTACTTAATCAAAAGTGTCTGATCGAGGTATTCTTCATATGTGATATATACATCCACCTTACCACGCTGGATGTAGTCTTTCAGCACTCCTCGAATCTTGTTTTCAAAAAAGTTCAGTTTCTTTGGCATCTTGATGTTCAGGTCAAGGTAACGATGATTCACCGCTTTGATTTCGACCGTAATCTTTCGATATTCATCAATAGATTCTCCGCGTCCAAATCCTGTCATACTTTTAATCATGTTTTTGCTTCCTTTTCAATTGCATAATACTAGTAATTATATATATCAATTTATTATATGCAATTCATGATTTTAAGTCAAATTATAATCTTGAAATTCTTGTTATTCTTGTTATTTTTAACTTTTTTATTATAATATTAAGAGATATAGTATCAGTTAAAAAGGAGATTTGGTATGGCACTAGATGGAATCGTTGTCCATAATCTTACAAAGGAACTTCAAGATCTGTTAATCGGTGCTCGCATAAGTAAAATTGCCCAGCCCGAAAAGGACGCATTATTATTAACATGTAAATCCAAAAGCAATGGAACAAAAAGATTATATTTGTCTGCAAGCCCTTCTCTTCCGCTTATCTATTTTGTGGAGGAAAACAAGCCCAGTCCTATGACTGCCCCCAATTTTTGTATGCTTCTTAGGAAACATATCTCCAATGGGCGAATTGTTCATATCCATCAACCCGATTTAGAACGAATCATTATCTTCGAAATCGAACATCTAAACGAACTTGGCGATTTATGTCACAAGAAATTAATTGCGGAACTTATGGGCAAACATTCTAATCTGATTTTCACAGACGAAAATGGTAAAATCATCGACAGTATCAAACACATATCCGCTTTCGTAAGTTCTGTGCGTGAAGTGTTACCGGGTCGAGAATATTTTGTTCCTAATATGCAAGAAAAAGCAAGTGTGTTTTCTATTAATTTTGAAGATTTTCATAATCGCGTTATAGCAAAGGGAATGCCTCTTTTTAAAGCGATTTACAACGCTTATACCGGCATCAGTCCCTTAATTGCCAACGAACTTTGCTTTCGTGCTTCGCTTGATGCCGATTGCTCTACCAGTTCATTGTCAGATCTAGAACAGCAACATCTCTACCACCAATTTGAATTAATGATCGAAGAAATTCAAGAAGGCATATTCAATCCCAATATCGTTTACGAAAACGAAATCCCTCTTGACTTTTCTTCTCTTACCTTAACACAATACGGCGATTTGAAGTGTACCTCGTTCGAATCCATTTCTAAAGCTCTTGAAACCTTTTACTCGAGTCGTGATTTATATACAAGAATGCGTCAAAAGACTTCCGATTTACGAAAAATAGTTACAACCGCTTTAGAACGTAACAAAAAAAAGTTGCAACTTCAAAACCGTCAAATTAAAGATACCAAAAAACGTGACCAATTTAGAATCTACGGAGAATTAATTAATACTTACGGTTATCATTTAGAAGAAGGTTGTGATAAGCTCATATGTACTAATTATTATACGGACGAGGAAGTAACCATTCGATTAGATTCCTCTTTAACTCCTCAGGAAAATGCACAGCGTTATTTCGATAAATACAATAAGCAAAAACGAACCTTCGAAGCATTAACAACGCTTTTAAAAGAAGCACAAGCCGAAATCGATCATCTTGAAAGTATTTTAACAAGTCTTGATTTGGCGACCTCGGAAGAAGATCTTGCTATGATTAGAGACGAATTGTTTGATAACAATTACATCCATAAACGCTCTAATTCCAAGCAAAAGAGTCGCAAATCCAAGCCATTACATTATCGAACAAGCGATGGATATGATGTTTATGTTGGAAAAAACAATTATCAAAATGACGAATTAACATTCCACTTTGCAAATGGTGGTGATTGGTGGTTCCACGCAAAAGGAATGCCGGGCTCGCATGTGATTCTTCGATGCCCAAATGGCGAAGAACCGTCGGATACCGCCTATGAAGAAGCTGCAGCTTTGGCCGCTTATTATTCAAATGGACGCACTTCTCAAAAAGTAGACATTGATTACGTGATAAAAAAAGAAGTCAAAAAGCCAAATGGTGCAAAACCCGGTTTTGTCATTTATTACACAAATTATTCCATGACCATCGCACCTGATATCCAAAAATTAACTTTAATCAAATAATAGACAGCAAGCCAAGGTTAAGCTTGATTCACCCTTTATCAAAGAGGCACAAAACTCAAAAAAGAGTCTTGTGCCTCGATGCTGTTAAATGTTTAAATTATCAGCCATGTTTAAACGATAACGTTCTAACTGTGCTTTTAAAAGCTTATGTGTTAATAATTTAGGATCAACTTGCAACAGTTCCGTCGCACATTTCGCAGCTTCTTTTAACATATCGCTATCCCGATAAGGATCTGCCATACCAAACCCCATATCTCCACTTTGCCTTTCTCCAAAAAAATCACCAGGACCTCTTTGCTTCAAATCTTCATCTGCAATTTGAAAACCATCATTGCTTTTATTTAATATTTCCAATCGTTCTTTTGCTTTCGAAGAATCCGACAAAAACACGCAGTAACTTTGCGCTGCCCCTCTTCCGATTCTTCCACGCAGCTGATGAAGCTGTGCAAGACCAAACCGTTCAGCATTGAAAACCATCATCATCGTTGCATTTGGAACATCTACTCCTACTTCCACCACCGTAGTGGAAACCAGTATTGATATTTCGTTCAATTCAAATGCATGCATCACATCATTTTTTTCCTTTGTTTTCAAATTGCCATGCATAACTCCAATCGCAATGGAATCCTCAAATTGTTCTCGAAGCATTTTTTCCACTTCTTCTACGCTTCGCACCTGTGACTCTTCATTTTCCTCAATCATAGGGCAAATCACGTAGCATTGGTGGCCGAATTCAATCTGCTCTTTCATAAATTTATAGGCTGCAGGCAAATAGCTATCTCCTACCACACAATTTTTGATTGGTAATCGATTTGCCGGCTTTTCGAGAATCCTGGATATATCTATATTATTATATAGAATTAAAGCCAACGTTCTTGGTATCGGTGTAGCACTCATAACAAGTATATGTGGATGCATCCCTTTATTCCCAAAAGCTTCACGTTGCTTTACACCAAACCGATGTTGTTCATCCGTCACCACATAAGCCAGATTTTGATAGTTGACTTTTTCTTGAATCAAAGCATGTGTTCCGATAATCATGGCCGTAGGCATACATTCTATACACTCGTAAACATCTTGTTTTTCTTTTGCACTCATAGAACCCACAAGCAAAATCACCGGAATTTCATCTGCCAAGCCCATATCTTCTATCAATTTTTTAAATGTTTCATAATGTTGGCGTGCCAAAACTTCAGTTGGTGCCATAAGTGCAGATTGCCATCCTGCAAAAGCTACAGCCAACATCGACAAAAATGCGACAATCGTTTTACCCGATCCTACATCACCTTCTAAAAGTCGTTGCATTCTGTAATCCGATTGCATATCCATCAATATTTCATTTAATGCCTTTGTTTGATCGTTTGTCAGCGGAAACAAAAGAGAATCTAATGCCCGTTGCCACTCCTCATCTGTATTTATTTTATATTCACTTTTTTCTTTCCCCTGAAACTGTTCATTACTCTTTATGGAAAGCAAGAACAAAAAGAATTCTTCAAACGCCAATCGTTTTTGCGCTGCTATATTTTTATCTTCAAAGTCCGGAAAATGCATTTGATAAATAGCTTCTCTTCTATTCGGAAAGCCATAATGTTTTCGAATTTCTTCCGGAATCCAATCTATGATTTCAATATCATCCTCAAAAATATTTTGAATTGCTTTTATAATCTGATGCTGCTTTAATCCTTTTGTAAGTCGATATACTGGTATAAGGCGATTTTCGTATGCAATCTGATATTGCTCCTTTGAAAAAACTTTCGGCTGTGTGATTTTCAATCGATTATGATCTATTTCACACTTACCATATAAGATATAACGATGTCCAGCTTTTATAACCGAACGCAAAAAATCACTTCGAAACCATACCGCTTCGACATCTAGTAAATTGTGCTTTAAGGAAAGCACTGTTACAGAAGTTCTTCTTCCCGCACGAACAACAGGAGATTTTACCGCTTTTACCTCTACCGCCCATTCTTTTTTGATTAGAGCAGGATTTTGTTGCATCGTCAAATATACATCCCCGGGACTTAGCGGATGCGGATAAAGCTTATATTCACGTGGAAAATTAAGGAGCATATCACCTACGGTGTATACTCCCAGATTTTCAAATAATTCTTCAGTTTTTTTTCCGACTCCTTTTATCTGTGTAATTTTAGAATCTAAATTCATACATACTTCCTTTATTCAACAGAAATCAGATAATAATAAATTGGCTGACCTCCATATTGGAGTTCAATTTCACAATCTTCAAATTCATCTTCTAAAGTTTCAGCAAACTTCTGTGCATCTTCCAATTTCACATCTTCGCCATAATACACGCCAATCAGGCCTGACTCCTCATCAACCATATTACGAATCATTTCTAAAGAAGTCTCTACCATGTCTGTACCAACCGATAAGATTCCGGCATCCCCAATTCCCATATAGTCATCTTGTCTGATTTCTTTGCCGTCTATTGTTGTATCTCGGACCGCATAGGTCACAGAACCAGACTTAACCTGTGAGATTGCTTCAAGCATAATCTCCTGATTTTCCTCTACACTTTGATCTGGCATATAATTAATCAGCGCCACAATCCCTTGCGGAACTGTCTTTGTCGGAATCACTATAATATTCTTATCTTCCGTAAGTTCAGCTGCCTGATTTGCTGCAAGAATGATATTCGAATTATTAGGAAATACAAAAATATTTTTTGCATTTACATGCTCAATTGCAGTCATAATATCATCCGTACTTGGATTCATCGTCTGTCCGCCCTCGATGATATAATCTGCCCCAAGGTCTTTAAAAATCTGTTTGATTCCTTCTCCAACAGACACAGAAATAAAGCCATAATCTTTTAATTCTTTTTGTGTATTTGCTTCATGACGTTTTTTATTTTCTTCTGCCTGTTTAGCAGCAATCGCCTGTGAATCTTTAATTAGCTTTTCTTGATGTTCCTCTCGCATATTATCAATTTTAATTTTACTAAGAGAACCAAGTGTTAAAGCTTCTGTGATTGCAACACCCGGATCATTCGTATGAACATGAATCTTAATAATTTCATCATCTGCGACAACTACAATAGAATCACCGATATTCTCAAGAAAATCTTTTAATTCATTAACACGTTCATCCGTCACCGGCTGATTCAAAACAATAATAAATTCTGTACAGTAACCAAACTTAATTTCAGCTTCTGTCTCAGGTGTAATCTTAACAACCTTACTTGAAGTTGCAATTCCTTCAACCGAATAATCAACCTCTTTACCAAGTAACGCATCATACGCTCCATGTAAAACTTCAACAAGTCCTTGTCCGCCAGAATCCACAACACCTGCTTCTTTTAATACCGGCAGCATATCAGGTGTTTTTGCCAAAACAGCTTCTGCTTCTTCAATAATTGCGGCAAGATATTCTTCTACATCTTGTGTATCATGAATCAAATCAGCTGCAATCTTAGCAGCACCCTTCGCAACCGTAAGAATGGTTCCTTCCTTTGGCTTCATTACAGCTTTATAAGCAGTCTCTACCGCTCTTTGCGCTGCTTCTGCCAAAATTGTGACATCCAATTTATCATAATTACTGATTACACGAGTAAAACCGCGAAAGAGCTGCGAAAGAATAACACCCGAATTTCCTCTCGCTCCCCGAAGAGAACCAGACGAAATTGCTTTCGCAAGACTTTCCATAGTCGGTTTGTTTAATGCGGCAACTTCATTTGCTGCCGAAACAATGGTCATTGTCATATTTGTACCGGTATCACCATCCGGAACCGGAAATACATTCAATTCATTTATCCATTCTTTTTTTGCTTCAAGATTTTTAGCTGCAGCAAGAAACATCTTGCTAAGCATAGCAGCATCAATCGAATTCGTACTCAAGACTATTATCCTCCTTAGTCAATTACTCTAACGCCTTCAACGTAGATATTAATTTTCTCAATCTCCATACCGGTAAATTCTTCTACCTGGTATTTCACAGTATGAATCAAATTATCTGCTACTGTATTAATGCTTACACCGTATGCTACGATCACATGAAAATCCAATACAATTTTGTTATCCTGAATCATCACATTAATGCCGTGATGTAAATAATCCTTCTTTAATAATTTAACAATGCCATCCTTCATATTAACGGCTGCCATACCAACAATACCAAAGCATTCCACTGCCACACTTCCAGCATATGAAGCAATAACCTGTGGATCTACAGTAATTTTACCAAGCTTTGTATTCATTTCACCGCTATTTGCCATGACGGTCCCTCCTTATTATTACAGATTTAATCAGAGTATATTATACATTTTTTTGGCGCAAAAAGAAACAGATAAATTATCTTTTTATAAAAAACGTAATTTTTTTCTTGCATTCCCCTATCAGTTCTGTTAGAATAAATCATGTTGTGAGCTCGACATATATGAGTCGGGTTTAGTGTGATGAACAAGGAGGTGTTAAAATGGCAAAATGTGCTATTTGCGGAAAAGGCGCTCATTTCGGTAACAATGTCAGCCATTCACATAAAAAGACGAATAGAATGTGGAAATCAAACATCAAATCCGTTAGATGTAAAGTGAACGGTACTCCTAAGAGATTGTATGTTTGTACATCATGCTTAAGATCTAACAAAGTAGAAAGAGCATAATCTTAGAAATGAAGCTATAAGAGAGACTGTTATTCAACAGTCTCTTTTTTTTATCCTTAATTATACGAATCTTATATTTTCAAACTTTGTAAAAAAATACCGACTTTCATTATTAGATTATCTCTCTAACTTTTAAAAGTCGGTACAAGCTTTCTTTTTTGCTTAATTAACGGAATCATCAAGCATTTCTTCCATCTCTTCTTTTGCACATTCCATAGCATCTTCTGAATATGATTTCTTATGACCACCGGTAAAACGTGCCACAAAATCCGGAACCATATCAAGCAATTTCGTGATTCCATCTTGTTCTTTTACATTAATTAATCGAGTACTTCCATTTTGAATCACCAAAACAGCACTTGGGGACATCTTGCCGCCCATGCCGCCTCCGCCATTCGAACTATCTTGCTTTTGAAATGCCCCGGCTCCTACTCCAAACGAAACATCTACCAATGGAAGAATGATGGTATCGCCAATGTGAATCGCTTCTCCCACTACTGTTTTCGTAGACAACATGCCGTTCATACCCTTCATTAACGAATCCATTGTGTCGGAAAACAAACTATCCTTTTCTGCCATCTTTACTCCTCCTAATTTTTTTAATTACTTCTCTTATTTTTTTATTTTTTAACAAACCAATCGCAAATGCCAATAAATAAATAATATGAATCTTTCCCTGAATATGTATAATCCCTTTTAAATACATCTGTTCAGAGTCAAAATCCGGATATGCATGAATATCATACATATAAACAATTGGAATCAGACTTATAGCTCCCGTTAAATATCCGGTTCGATCCGGCTTTCCCAAAGAAAAATCAAAATTCGTTTTTATGACATCCGGTGCAATTTTCTTAAGCAGTTTAAATGCTCTAGGAAGTATATACTTAACAAGTCCTCTATTTTCTTTATCCGAAACAAAAGCTAAAAAATTCTTAATAGTATCCGAAATATTATTTTTTGAGTCTTTTGGGGTACTCTTTTTATCTTTTTTCGAATCTTCTTTTTTCTTCAGTCTTTTTTTAAAGCCTAATAACCTTATGCGCATCAATAATTGTTCCTGTTTATAAACAAGAGCAAATTCAAATATCCCGGCCAAAAACCGTACTTTGAATCTTGCACTTATTTCTTCTTTCACTTTCGCATCTAATTCATATCGAAATGGCGAAAACAAAAGAAGTAATACCATGACAATTATAACCGCAAGCACTATCAGCAAGATATAACCGACCAGGCATAAAGCAGTAAGTTCCATCGGCATATAAATAACCAAACCTTTTATTTATTTTGAAAGTATTCTATTACATTAACATCGTAGGTTTCTTCATATATATCAGAAATAATACTTTCAACCAGTCGAAAAGCATTCTCTTTTCCGTCTGCAAATCCAACAAGCACATCTTCTTCTATAAGATGTGCTACAGACATCCAAGCAGGATAAATTACAATTGGTTCTTCTTTTCTCTTGCCAAGCATGACAAGATAAAGATTCCCAATTGCATCACCATGTAGAATCATCTTCAGCAGTTCATCAATCTGCTCTTCTAGAAACCCTAGCGTATAAATCTGCTTCACACTTCTCATAATAAGCCCCTCAAGCTTCTACCAAAGATGACCTTTACGTAAATCCTGATATTGTTGGTAAGCCTCTATTAGAATCTGTTTCTCGTTAGCAAATTTAAGCAAATGATACGCCTCGTGAAACTTATAATATCCGGAATCAACGAAGCATTCCTCTCTTTGAGGCTTACTGTAATAATTCTTAGCCTTCATCAAATACCAATGAACACTTTTATGAATCGTATCTTCTGCTGTTGAAAATGTATAATCAGATACTCCTACATATTTTACAATATCTGCTCTAACATCTGTTTCTTCTTTTACTTCTCTAAGTGCGGTCTCTTCATGCTCCTCACCGGCTTCTACAGTACCCTTCGGAAGTACCCATCCATCATATCTATTGCGGTATTTTTTATACAAAAGCAAAATCTTGCCTCTAAAAATTACAACGCCACCACAACTTGTAGCTTCTATCATTGCAAAACCTCCTGACGCGGTTTTCATATGTTAATAGAATTATACTCCAACTAAAGTTCGTTCGCAAGAAAGAGCTAATCTTCTTCATCCGAAATATCAGATGCAAAATAAGCATCAAACAATTCATCAGCTACAGGTACGGCATATTTACTTCCGGCTCCGGAATCTTCAACTATAACCGCAATTGCGATTGATTTTTTTCCTTCTTTCGTTGCATATCCCACAAACCAGGCATGCGAATCACCACTACTATTAAATTCGGCGGTTCCCGTCTTTCCATATGCTTTATATTCATTATCAAGCAACGCAGAAGCAGTTCCCGTTTTAACGGTTTTGCGCATAAATGTTTCTAAAATTTCGGATTGTTCCTGCGTCATAAGGGTAGCATATTCCTCTGCCTCATATTCTTCCACAACATTTCCGTCATAACTTTCAATGCTGTCAACCAAATAAGGCTTTAATGCTACTCCGTCATTTGCAATTGAAGCGGCAATCAGCGCCATATGAAGAGGTGTTACCAATGTCTCTCCTTGACCGATTGCAGTCTGCATTAGCATAGCGTCTCCATCTGATTTTTCATACGAAAAGCTCGAAGCCACTGTAGATAATGTAAAATCAATCTTTTGATTAAAAAGCATTTTATCACACAAAGAAATATAATCACTTTTGTCAAAATCAAGTGCCATATTTGCAAATGAAGTATTGCATGATTCTGCAAAGGATTCTGCCAAATCAACACTACCATGCACTTCACCCTGGTAACATTTCAATTGCTTATTTCCCATAGTGGTACTTCCGGTACAAGTATAAGAATAATCTTCATAATTATTATCATTCTCAATCAGATATTCCAAAGCTGTTATAATCTTGAAGGTCGATCCCGGCGGATATTGACCTTGCGTTGCTCTATTAAGAAGCTGCGAACTATCATTATCCTCAGATGTTAGAGATTCCCAATCCTGTGCAATGGTATTTGGATCATAATCCGGTTTTGATACCATTGCAATCACTTTACCGGTTTCCGGCTCTATAGCTACTACTGCTCCATCATAATCCCCAAGAGCCTCATAAGCCGCTTCCTGAATAGAAGTATCCAAAGTCGTAATAATGTTATCGCCTTGACTCTTTTCTTCCTTTACATCATTAACAACTTTTTCAACCAAACTACTATGGCTACGCAACATATAGGTGTTTTCCGCAAGTTCCAATCCGGCCATTCCATTCGTTGAATACCCAACCACATGAGCAAACAAATTATCATATGGATATACTCTTGTTTCATTACCTTCCGAATCAACTTCTGTCTGGGCTAACACATCCCCGGATTCTGTAAGAATACTACCTCGAACTACCGTTTCTGAAAAAGTATCCAAACGCGGATTGTATGAAGAATTTACGTACTCATCACTCTTCATAATCATAAAATATGCAAAATATACAATTAAAATAATAAAAATTGCCACAAACACATAAGCTATAACGCCAAATTCGAGATTTCGATTAGTCGAGATTTTCGAATTGCGTCTCGAACCCTTTATGTTTTTTCTTTTTTGTTCTATTTGTTGTTCGTCTGTCTGATAACGATTTTTCTGTCTCTGGTTCGATTCTGATATCCTGCGGTGCTTTTCGGCCCGATTTGTTCTTTGTGACTTCATACAAAGCTCCTTCGTCTTGTCTTAAAATATATAATCCCTGGATGATAGCAAATATAATCAGTGTACTAAGCAAAGAACTGCCACCATAACTCACTAGCGGTAATGTAACTCCGGTTGACGGAATACATTTTGTAACACCGCCGATTGTTAAAAATACCTGAAAACCATAAACAGTACCAAGGCCTAGCGCAATCAATTTATAAAACTGATCTTTAATCTGTAACGCAATATTTAGAAACATCAAAAAGCAGCTGGCGCAGACCAAAACAATACATATGGCAAATACTCCGCCAAGTTCTTCTGAAATTGCAGAAAAGATAAAGTCTTGCTTTACAACCGGAATCGATTCCGGCATTCCATTATAAAGCCCAAGTCCTACCCAGCCTCCGGTTCCAATCGCAAAAAGCGACTGTGAAACCTGATATCCGCTCCCCGAATAGGAACCCAATGGATCTTGCCATGCAATCACACGGTTTCTAACATGTGCAAACAATTTGTAACTTACCAAAGAAGCAATCACACCGACACCAAGTCCCGCTCCAATATATTTTGGGGATCTGGTTGCCACATACAACATAACAAGATAAGCCACAAAGAAAATAAGTGCCGCTCCAAGATCCGTAGAAAGAACCAAAATTCCAACATGAATGATTGCAACAATTGTAGCTTTCACAACCTGCTTGAATTCTGTTGATTCATAAAGCATAGAAGCAACAAACATCACAAAAATTATTTTGATAAATTCAGACGGCTGCAAGGATACGCTGCCGAAATTTATCGATAACTGTGCGCCATAACTTGTTGTTCCCATCACTTTAACCGCTGCAAGAAAGACGATTCCGACTCCGGCATAAATCCATGTCAGTTTTTTGAAAAATTTTACCTTTCGAATCAGTAGTGGAACGATTAATGTAAGGACAAGTCCAACAACAGCGATTTCAAATTGTCTAAGCGCAGATTCAAACTCCAGCCTCGTCAGCATGATAAATCCAATAATCATCAGCATGCACATATTATTAACAACCAATCTGGATGCCTTTTTGTATATTTTTGTGTACAAAATCAGAAAGATAATCATCAGCGCAAGCTGTGCCAGATAAAAAATAAAATATTTTAATTCTTTTTCGTTCATAATAATCAGAACGTTTCCAAGTAAATGGATCAGAAACATAAAACCTGTCTGCCGTCCATAAATTTTACGCATTTTTTCCTCTGACTTCCTGCCTTTAAAGACATTAAAGCATTGGAATGTATAAATGGCAAAAAAGATAATCAAAAGATACTTAGAAAGCTCTGTCAACAGATGCTCCATTATTCTACCCCTCGTTTAAAATGACCATTCGTATAAGAATCCAGCATGATATCCGGATTCCAACGTTCTTTTTTTATAAATTCTTGTTCGTAATAATCAAGTATTCTCATCACCTGTTTTTTTGATTCCGTCACAAACTCTAGCCGATATCCCTTAAAATTCATAGACTTTATTTTATTTGCATGTTGAATCAGGCATAACGGCTGACTGTTATAGATGGTATTATAACATAATTCACAATGCGGCTTAACCATCATCTTTTGTTTCTTCCGATCGGTCAAAAAAACAATAGCGCTATCCTTCGTGCATTGCCCGGTATTCTTTCGCAGGCATTGCGCTGATTGCATTACGGGTAAATATCCATATACTACCATCTCACTATGACTGTTTTCACGATGAAGCAATTCTTTTTCATTAAGTTCATATGGCACTGTGAATGTACGATAACCAGCCTTCCAAAACCCCTGCATCGCATAATCGGAAAATGTATAAAGACCGGCATCCAAAATAATCCGATCCTTAGATATTCCTAGTTCTTCTAACATTCCAATGCCATCATAATCATTTGCAATATAATTTATATTAGATAAATGTGAATATTTCGTGAGAATTTTCTTAATATCGGCAGATGTCTGTTCTTTAATAACATAAGGAAGACAAAGAGCAACCTTTTTATCCGTATTTGACAAAATATCTAATAACTTTTCTCCACCAATCAAAAGATCGAAATCTACGTAAATTGCATCAACAAATGAACGCTTGAGGCTATCTTCCAATTGTTCTATCGTGGACACTTTTACAGCCATATAAGGTTTCTTATTTTCCAAAGAAGAAAGGTTTTTATGATACACAGTTTCAGCAAAAACTTCACGAGGCTTTGCCAGTAACTCTTCCATGAGCTCTTGAACTGCCTGTCTTCTTAGCGTCTTTAGAGATTTTGCGCTATAAAAAACATTATCGTCTAATTCAATCTCAAGATCTGTAACTTCAAACGGAGTCGTCCCAAAAGCTGCCCCTTTTTTTATCACTTCTTCTTTAGTTAATGGTCTAGAAGAGGCAGCCAAAACTGTTTCTCCACATACACAGACACTTTTATCTCCTGCCGTTAATGTCATAATCGCAGGTTGATCAATTCGAAATTCCATAGAAATCCTTACCGGAATTTTTTGTTCTACAAATTCCAAAGATGGTTGTTCTTTCGTCTTCTTTTTATGCGAAGGAAGTACAAATGTAACCATCTGAGAATCTACGCAGCCTGTAAGATACCCTTTCGTAAAACCACATCGATTACCGGCATTTAATAACATTTCTCGGTCTTTTGGTGCAACTTTAAAATCTGATACCTGCTCTAAAGCTATATCGAGATATTTACGATACAGGCTAACAACCTGGTATGCATATTCTTTTTGTTTCATTCGTCCTTCAATTTTAAAAGAATGCGTTCCCGCTTCTAACATTTGCGGCAATATATCAATGGTTGACAAATCTTTTAATGACAATAAATATTCTGCGTCATGCGAAACCCCATCCAAGTTATAAGAAAGTCTGCATGGCTGAGCACATCGTCCTCTATTGCCGCTTCTGCCACCAATCAAAGAACTCAACAAGCATTTTCCGGAATAAGAATAACAAAGTGCTCCGTGTGCAAAAACTTCCAATTCCGCCTTAACGTTTTTATGAATATTGGAAATTTCCTGTAATGAAAGTTCTCTAGAAAGAACTATGCGGGATGCTCCCTGTTGTTCTAGAAACTTAGCACCTTTAGTCGATGTGATACACATCTGCGTACTAGCATGCAATTGCAGATTTGGAAATACATTTTTCACAAAATCAAATACACCCCAGTCCTGAACTAACAAAGCATCAAGACCATTTTTTACATAAGGATGTAAATATGTATATAATTCATCTGCTATTTCTCGATTTTTTAATAAGGTGTTCACCGTCAGATAGATTTTTTTATTATGTAAATGGGCATAATCCAGCGCCCGAAGAAGTTCCTCTTCATTAAAATTTTTCGCATAAGCTCTGGCGCCGAAACGCTCTCCGGCAAGATATACGGCGTCTGCCCCCGCTTCAAACACAGCCAGCATCATCTCATACGAGCCGGCCGGCGCTAATAATTCTGGCATAAGCAACCTTCCTTTGACAAGTAAAAAAGCTGAAACCATTGTATAAGGCCACAGCTCTTTAGATTTTATGATTTAGTTTCTTCTTTTTCTTCTGTTCCAAGCAAAGCATCTTCAAGTGTTGTTTCGAGTTTTGCTTTATTCATCAACAATTCACGATTTTTACTTTCAGAATCTTTTAGTGCCTCTGACAAAGTCTCTTCATTCATCTTCGCAGACACAAGTTCATGATTGGCATCATAAAGCTCTCGATCTTTTTCCTGAAGTTCTTTCTCCATGCGATCTGCAGTTTCTTTCGCCTTAAAATAGTCATCCACTATATTAATATTCAAAAGCACATTCTTTAAGTCTGTTGATAAATGCTGATATCCCTCCAAAGATTTAAGTTCATTCATCTTCTGGTTAAGATATGCTGCAACCTTTTGTAAATATTCAGGATTTTCATAACCGCTTAGTGTATAGATTTTGCCACCAATGATTACTTCCGCATCAGATTTTGTAGCCATAGATTACCTCTTTTTTTATTTTTCTATATTTCTATTTTTATTATATGTTTTTTTCTTATATCTCACAACCATTAAGTTGGTAAATCGATTCCAAAATGATAATACGCTTTTGGTGTTGCAACCCTTCCTTTAGGAGTACGATTGATAAATCCATTCATAACCAGATAGGGTTCATAAACATCTTCTATTGTTCCGGCATCTTCTCCTAGAGAAGCGGCCAGCGTATCCAATCCTACCGGTCCGCCGGCAAAATGATGCATGATGGTTGTGAGAATATTTCGGTCCGTTTTATCTAGTCCTTCTTTATCCACTCCCAAAATATCAAGTGCATAATTTGCAACTTCTTTTGTAATCACTCCATCATACTTTACTTGCGCGTAATCCCGGACTCTTTTCAAAAGCCGATTAGCCAATCGCGGCGTGCCTCTAGAACGACGTGCCATTTCTTCTGCCCCGTCTTGTGCAATTTCTACTTCAAGACGCTGCGCCGAATTCTTAATAATCTGCGTAAGTTCGTCCGTTGTATAATACTCCATGTGCATCACAACACCAAATCGATCTCTTAATGGTGCAGAAAGCAATCCAGCTCTTGTTGTTGCACCTACAAGAGTGAATCTTGGAAGTTCTACTCTAATTGCCCTTGCACTTGCACCTTCTCCTACCATAATATCAATACAATAATCTTCCATGGCTGGATATAACAGTTCTTCTACCTGCTTATTAAGCCTGTGAATTTCATCCACAAAGAGAACATCGCCTTCTTCAAGTTTGTTTAAAATAGCAGCCATCTCTCCCGGTTTTGCTATCGCAGGACCGGATGTTGTTTTAATATTCACTCCCATTTCATTAGCTATAATACAGGCAAGCGTAGTTTTTCCAAGACCGGGAGGTCCATAAAACAGCACATGATCTAATGATTCACCTCGTTGCTTTGCCGCCTGCATATATATCGACATGTTCTCTTTGATTTTCTTTTGTCCGATATAATCATTTAATTGCTGCGGACGCAATGAGTTTTCGACCCTTTGTTCTTCTTTATTTAATTGCGTTGATATAATACGCTTCTCCAATTTATAACTCCTTTAATGCAAGTTTAATTATCATTTCTATATCATAACCGGAAATATCACCCAATGAATTAATGGCTTTTAATGCCTGCGATTTCGAAAAACCAAGAGATTCTAGTGCTGCAATAGCTTGTGCTTTGGCGCTATTATTTTCACTTTGCGCGGAATGTGCATTTGATTTTTCTTCAAAAGCTTCCTCTAAACTGATTTTATCTTTCAATTCCATAATTGCACGCTGCGCCGACTTTGTGCCAACCCCTTGTGCTTTTGATATCGTCTTGGCATCTTCCGATAAAATAGCAAATTGCAAATCATATGGCGTAAGAATGGATAATATGGCCAGCGCAGCTTTAGGACCAATGCCGTTTACCGATATCAATAATTTAAACATCTTAAAAGATTCTTTCGAACAAAATCCATATAATATTAGAGCATCTTCTCTAACATACAAGTAGGTAAACACCTTAACTTCATCACCTACAACCCCAAGTTCTTCAATCTCTCGCTCAGCCAAAAATATCTCATATCCGATATTATTGGTTTCAATTATGATTCGATCAGATTCTATATCTGCAATTGTTCCTATAAAATAAGAATACATATTTTACTCTCTTTCTAAGTGCGCACTTGACGTTTCCAAAACAAATGTCCAACACGTTTAATCATTTCATTTCCAACAATCCCAATGATAATTCCGGTTACTACGCCCGCAATCATTAAAACCGCAAAATAATACATAATATTGTAATTTTCCACGACAAAAGCAGCAACAATCAATTGTCCAAGATTATGCACAATACCACCGATTGCACTAACTGTAATAACGTGAAACTGTTTTGTGTGTCTAATGAAAACCATAATCGCAAGCGACAATAGTGCTCCCGCCATGGAATATAGAATACTAAACAGATTGCCGAACAATAAACCTGCAAGAATCACTCTAAGCACAGAAACAATAAGCGCTTCCTTCGGCCCATTCAAATATAAAATTAAAACAATCACAATATTTGTGATTCCAAGTTTTACTCCCGGGATTGCAATAGCAAACGGAATCATTGCCTCAACATAACTAAAGACAAGTGCCAAAGCCAAAAAAACCCCAAGAAATGCAACATTATGTTTCATATGAATCCTTTACTTTGCGATAGCATCAACTCCATCATCTAAGGACGCACTATCATCATCACCATTTTCCAATATTTCAACTACAACTTTATTAGGTAAACAAATAATAGATTCATTAGCAAGATGAATCTTACCTTGTTCCACACATAATTGATCCGGACAATCGGCCTCTTCCATAGATACATAACCATCTTGAATAATTACGACATTCGTAACCGTATCTTTAGACGTTACATATATGGTCTCATCCTGTTCTAGTGAATATTCACCATATATTTCTCCATCTACCGAAATGCGAACCAAATTACCGCTTTTTGCTCCTATCGTATGCATGATAACAAATATACAAACTGCAAAAGCAAGTACTAGACCGATTAATAACGCATCTCGTTTTCGAAATTTTGGCTGATAGTATTCTTCCATCCTATATCCGTTCTCCTATATAGTAGAATCCTTTACAACAGACAAGTTTAACGGAAACAATCTGACCAATCAGTTCTTTATTACCCGCAAAATGAACAATACTATTATTCGACAATCTTCCAGAAACCAATTCTTTGTTTTGAGAATTAACAGACTCAACTAATACATCCATCGTTTTGCCTTCTAAAGCTTTCGCTTTTTCACTTGCAAGCTGCTGAACTCTTTTTAACAATCGATCGAATCGATTTTTGATAACCTCAGGTGTGATTTGATCGTCTCTTTTTGCTGCCGGCGTACCGGAACGTTTTGAATAAATAAATGTAAACGCACTATCATACTTTACACGTTCAACCACATCCATTGTCTCAAGGAAATCTTCTTCTGTTTCACCCGGATACCCCACAATGATATCTGTAGTGATGGCAATATCCGGAACCGCTTTTCGAAGTTTCTCCACCAATAGAAGATAATCTTCTTTTGTATAATGACGATTCATATCTTCTAACAGTTTCGTAGAGCCCGATTGAAGTGGCAGATGAAAATGATGACACACTTTTTTAGAATGTTTCATAAACATAATCAATTCATCTGATAAATCTTTTGGATGCGACGTCATAAATCGTATTCTTTCTAACCCTTCAATCTGTTCAACCTGCTCTAGTAATTGCGCAAAAGTAATAGGATGCTCTAAGTTCTTGCCATATGAATTTACATTTTGTCCAAGAAGCATGACTTCCACAACGCCATCCGCTACCAACTGTTTTATTTCATTTATAATATCTTCCGGTTTTCTGCTTCGTTCTCTTCCTCGTACATATGGCACGATACAATAAGAGCAGAAATTATTACATCCATACATGATATTTACGCCGGATTTAAATGGATACTTTCGAACAGCCGGAAGGTTTTCTACAATCTGATCCGTACCATCCCAGACTTCAACCACCATCTTTTCTTCTTCAAAAGATCGTACAATCAGCTCTGCAATCATAAAAATATTATGTGTCCCAAAAATAATATCTACAAAGCGATGTGCGGATTTGATTTTATCAACAGCCGACTGCTCTTGCATCATACAGCCACATAAAGCAATCTTCATATCCGGATTATGCTCTTTATAACTACTTAAATATCCAAGATGTCCATAAATTTTGTTGTTCGCATTTTCTCGAACTGTGCAGGTATTATAAATAACCAGGTCCGATTCTTCTGAATCTCCCGGCTTATACCCAATTTGTTCAAGAATTCCAACAATTTTCTCAGAATCTCTGGCATTCATCTGACAACCAAATGTATTTACAAAATAAGTTAATGCTCTACCTTTTTCCTTAGAAAGAAAATCTACGTATTTTTTAGCCTCTTTTATAAAATAAAACTGTCTTTGCGGTTCTGTTGTAGGAATATTTATTGTATCTGTCATTTATCTTTCACCATATCTTAATCTTTCAAAAAATCTTCTAACAAAAAGTCTGTCTGTTCATTTTTTGCAAACAAAGTTCCTGTATATTCATTGTCAAACAAATGATGCAAACAATTCAAATCATTACTATTTGTAATAATCATATCTGCTCCGGATCTTGTTGCTATCATTGCAGCATTCAGTTTCGTATGCATACCACCGGTTCCAACTCCGCTTCCTGTCGAATCCTTTCCCATCTGCATAACATCATCATTTAATTCCGGAACATATTCTATCAATCTGGCATATTCATTTTCTCTTGGATCGTCTGTATACATCCCGTTGATATCGGAAAGCAAAACCAATAAATCTGCATTCACAAGTGTTGCTACTAGTGCAGATAATGTATCATTGTCGCCAAATTGCATTTCATATGTTGATACCGTGTCATTTTCATTTACAATCGGTATTACCCCCATCGCAAATAATTCTTCAAATGTATTATGTGCATTTTGTCGAGAATTAGGTAAAATCATCGTGTTTTTTGTCATCAACACCTGTGCAACGGTCTGGTTATATTCAGCAAATACTTTTTGATATGTCATCATAAGTCTTGCCTGTCCAACCGCGGCGCATGCCTGTTTTTGAGAATTTGAACTCGGTTTATTGGTTAATCCGATTGCCTGTCTTCCAACCGCAATCGCTCCGGAGGAAACGAGGCATACGTCGATCCCGCTATTTCTCAAATCGCACAATTCACGAACAAGTTTCTCAATCTTGGCAAAATATATATTTCCTGTTTCTTCATGAGTTAATGAGGAAGAACCGATTTTAACAACTATTCTTTTTTTCTTTTCAATGCATGGTCTTTTTTGCATAACATTCACCTATCAAATATTATATTTAAAATACTTCATTATAATCCCATCTTAAGTAAACCATATTTTACCTTATCACAAACCCTTATAAATTGCATCATTTTGTTGCATTTTTTATAGCAAAATGGTATTTTTGTAGAAGTAATTAAGACAAACCAACAGAAAGAAGGATGATTTGGCTCATGAACACTAATTGCCATAACCATCAAAAGAAAATTGCATTAATTAATGATTATTCGGGATTTGGTCGCTGTTCTATCGCGGTTGCCTTACCTATTATTTCAATGTTAAAAGTACAATGCTGCGCCGTTCCTACCGCTATTTTATCAAATCATACCGGATTTGATAGTTATTTCTTTGATGATTATACAGACAACATGGAAGCCTATATTCAAGAATGGGATAAACTAAATCTTACGTTCAATGGCATATGCAGTGGTTTTTTAGGCTCAAAAAAACAAATTAAAATTGTCGAGAATTTCATAAAAAAATTCAAGACAGATAATACTATTGTATTAGTCGATCCTGTTATGGGTGACTATGGCAAACCTTATGCCACGTATACCACAGAAATGTGCAGTGCCATGAAAGAACTTGTGCATTATGCAGATATATTAACCCCCAACTTAACAGAAGCCTGCATCTTAACCGACACCCCATACAAAGAACATTGGAAACAAAGTGAACTGAAGACTATGACTGAAAAACTTTTTGATATGGGACCTCAAAAAATCTGTATTACAGGCATTCCTCAAAGAAGTTTTGTTGCAAATTATTGTTACTGGTCAAAAAAAGAACCTCGTATTATTCGCACACACAAAATCGGGGATTCACGTTCCGGAACCGGAGATGTCTTTGCAGCTATCCTTGCTGCTGACGCTGTAAATGGCATTGAATTTATTGACTCAGTAAAAAAAGCATCTCGTTTTATTAAAAAATGTATCGAATGCTCTACCAAATTAAATATACCATTGACAGATGGTGTATGCTTCGAAGAACTACTATATACTCTAAAGTAAAGGAAATAACATGGAAGAAATCTTATATAAAGTACATAATAATTTATATGTAAATCTCACAAACAAATGTCCTTGCGCATGCACATTTTGCTTAAGACAAAATATGGATCGGATTGGAGAATCTAATTCTTTATGGCTTGACCATGAGCCATCTTTTGAAGAAGTAAAAGCTGCTTTTGAACAATTTAATCTATCAGCCTATAATGAGGTTGTATTTTGTGGTTTCGGCGAACCGACAGAAGCTTTAGATGTACTTTTACAAACTGCAAAATTTGTAAAAAACACCTATAAAAAAAAGATTCGTATCAATACAAATGGCTTAGGGAATCTTGTAAACAACAAAGATATCACACCTCTTTTCAAAGATTTAATTGATACTGTTTCAATCAGTCTAAACACCTCGAACGCTGATGATTATCACAAACTGGTTCAAAGTAAATTTGGGGACTGTTCTTTTAACGAAATGCTAAAATTCGCAGAATCCTGCACAAATTATGTGCCAAACGTAATACTTACAACTGTTGAAACAACTATATCAAAGGATGATGAAGCTGCCTGTCAAAAGATATGCGACAAAATCGGTGCAACTTATCGAATTCGTCCTTGGGAAGATTAAAAAAAACAGCTGCTCACAATGAGCGGCTGTTTTTTTACATCTTGTCTAATTAATAAATGATTTTTTTAGGACACTTCTTTGCACAAAGACCACAACCTTTACATAGCTCCTGATCAATATATGCAATATTATCCACAACATGAACTGCATCAAAGTGACAGGATTTTTCGCATAATTTACATCCGATACATCCAACCTCACAAGACTGCATAACATCTTTTCCTTTGTCTTTGGAACTACAGTGCACCCTGTATTTTGCCTTATAAGGAACAAGTTCAATTAAATTCTGTGGGCAGGCTGTTATACATTTCTTACAAGCCTTACACTCTTCTTTATCTACAACTGCAACTCCATTAACGATATGAATCGCATCGAAAGGACACGCATCCACACATTCTCCATATCCCAGGCAGCCATAATCACATTTTTTAGGACCGCCACCCGGAACAAATTTCATCATATCACAGCTCTCAACACCGTAATAGTTATAATTTATTTTTGCTTTATCGCAATCACCGGCACATTTAACAAAAGCGACCATTTTATCACCGGCCTGTGCTTCGACTCCCATAATTTCGCCAATCTTGGCAGCTACAGGATCTCCTCCAACCGGACAAGCTGAAATCTCTGCTTCTCCTTTTGCAATTGCTGCAGCAAGACCGGAACATCCAGCAAATCCACAACCACCACAGTTGTTACCCGGAAGAACATCAAGTACTGCTTCTTCCTTCGGATCAACTTCAACCTTAAACTTTTCACTGGAAAATCCCAGGAAAAATCCAATGACAACACCTACTACGGCAACAATGATAGCGGCAATAATAACAGCAGTAATACTCATATTCAAGCCCTCCTAAACTACGCCTGACCATCCAAAGAATGCAATTGCCATTAGTCCTGAAGTAATCAGAACAATTGCGGATCCTTTGAACGGAGTAGGAACATCATTGTATTCAATTTTTTCACGGATACCGGCAAGAATGACAATTGCAATCATAAAGCCGATAGCTGTCGCAAAACCACTTATTACACTCACACCAATTCCATAATCCTTTTGAACATTCGTAAGTGCAATACCAAGTACTGCGCAGTTCGTAGTAATCAAAGGCAGGAATACTCCAAGTGAATTATAAAGTGGCGGCATCTGTTTTCTTAAGAACATTTCTACAAACTGCACAAGTGCAGCAATTACCAAAATAAAAACAATAGTCCTTAAATAAACCAGATCAAATGTTTGTAAAATAAATTTATCGATGACACTGGTTACCAGTGAAGCGATTGTAATAACGAAGATAACGGCTCCTCCCATACCACTGGCTGTTTCTATTTTTTTCGAAACACCAATAAACGGACAAAGGCCAAGGAACTGGCTAAGTACAACGTTATTAACAATAGCCGCACTGATGGCTAATAAAATTACGTCTTTCATCTGTACTAACCCTCCTACTTATCAACATCGTCGGCTGTTTTAGTCGACTGCTTATCTGTGTTATCTGCTTTCTCTTCTACCTTAGTTTCTACCGCTTCTTTTTCAGAAACAGCATTTACCTGAGGCATTTTTTCTTTTGCTTCGAGTTTTTTTGCTTCTGCTTCTTTTTGCTTTTCTGCAGTAATTCTCTCAGCCTCACCATTTCCTTCAATTGAACCGGCATTTGATGGAAGTGGTTTTCCCTTACGAGCTGCAACAACTTTAACCTGATTCATAATTGCGACCAGGAATCCTAATACCAAGAATGCCCCTGGCGCCAATACAAAAATTGTAATCGGTGTAAATCCTGCTTTACCGGTTGCTTCATCCGCAAGTGGAAGAATCTGTGCTCCAAAAAGCTGTCCGGCACCTAAAATCTCACGCACGATTCCGATACAGGTTAAGCCAAATGTAAAACCGATTCCCATACCAATTCCGTCAAAAATTGAAATAATTGGGCCATTCTTTGATGCAAATGATTCTGCTCTACCAAGAATAATACAGTTTACAACAATAAGCGGAATATAAATTCCAAGTGAAGAATAAAGTGAAGGTACAAATCCTTGCAATAAAAATTGAACTACGGTTACCAATGTAGCAACAACTACAATATATGCCGGTACACGAACACGATTCGGAATAATATTACGAAGCAATGAAATAATCAAGTTCGAAAATACCAAAACAACCGTTGTCGATAATCCCATTCCAAGTCCATTAATAGCGGAAGTTGTTACCGCCAAAGTCGGACACATACCAAGCATCAATACGAAGGTAGGGTTTTCTGTCAAAAGACCATTCTTTAATCGTTCCACATACTTATTCATTTGCACTACCTCCTTGTGTTAATTCAGTATTAAAATATGCAAGACCTGCATCTACTGCATAAGTAACTGCTTTCGATGTAATCGTTGCACCGGAGATAGCATTAATTTCATCGTCCGAAGTTGAGCCTGTCTTTGTTACTTCAAAGTATTCGACCTGCTTATTTTCGAACTGCGAATAAAACGCTTCTTCTTTTGCTTTCATACCAAGACCGGCTGTTTCGCTAATATCGGTAATCGAATATCCATTCAAGGTTCCATCATTAGTAACACCCATGGATAATGTAATATCTCCACCATATCCGGCATGAGATGTTACCGTGATCACATAGCCAATCGTATTGCCATCAGCATCCAAAGCTGTTGCAAGTCCTTCGATTTCATCATCCGGAAAATCGGAAGCTATTACCTTTGTTGCTGCGGTCGTATCAAAGTCTTCCTCTTCTTCAAAAGACTCAGCATCAGCAAATACCGCTTTATACGCTTCTTGCTGGATATTATAATTTGCCTGTGCTATAGGCTCTAATGTAATTTCGTGGACGAAACCTAAGAGCAAACCAGCACAAAGCGTAATAATCGTTAAGATCATAGCGTCTTTTACTACTGCCTTATTCATTAGCTTTCGCCTCCTTTTTCTTTTTTTCTTTTATTACACCAAATGCATTTGGAATTGTTACTCTCTCAATCAAAGGTACAAGCATATTCGCAAAAATGATAGAATATGATACACCTTCTGCAGATGCTCCAAACAAACGGAAAATACCGGTCAGACATCCCAGACAGATACCAAATACAATCTTACCTCTTGGTGTAATCGGTGATGTTACATAATCGGTTGCCATAAAGAATGCACCTAAAATAATACCACCTGAGCAAAGCTCTTCTACAATATAATTTCCGTCTAAACCGTGTCCGCTAAACAGGATGATAAATACAACAAATGTAATTAAATAAGTTCCCGGGATACGAAGATCAATCACACCCATAGCAAGTAAGAAAATCGCACCAATAAGCAAACACAATATTGAAGTTTCACCAATTGTACCGGCATGTGTTCCTAAAAACAAGCTCATTGTGTCGTAAGAACCACCGTCTTTAATAATCGCCAGTGGAGTTGCTCCGGATACTCCATCATAAGTAAAGCTTGTCATACTTCCCGTAAAGGAAATAAGAAGGAAACAACGAGCTCCAAGTGCCGGATTCATAAAGTTTTGTCCCAAACCACCAAAGAGCATTTTTACTACAACAATAGCAAACACACCACCAATAACCGCCTGATATACAGGTAAGGTTGACGGAAGGTTTAATGCAAGCAATAAACCGGTTACCACTGCACTTAAATCACTGATTGTACTTTTTTTATGAACAATCTTTTCAAATATCCACTCTGAAAGAACGCAAGCTATAATTGTTGCGACAATCAAAAGTAGTGCCCTAGCTCCAAAATTTACAATACCAAAAATCGTTGCCGGAAGAAGTGAAATGATCACATACAGCATGATTCGATTGGTAGAAACTTTAGCTCGGACATGCGGTGAAGATGATACATTAAACAAATCACTCACGCTAATCCACCTCTTTCTATCCAATTATTTCTTTCTCTTGTTAGCAATTACTGTTTTTTTCATGGATTTAATTGACTGTGCGAGACTACGTCTTGCCGGACATATATAACTACAGCTTCCGCATTCTATACACTCTAATCCATTCCAGTGTTCAAACATATCTTCAACATGATTTTCGGCAAAATCAGCAAGCCTTGAAGGAACGAGCTGTTCCGGACAGACTTCTACGCATCTTGCGCAGTTTATACATGCCGTCGTTTCATATTCTGCCACTTCATCTTTTGTAAAGCAAAGCAGTGCCGATGTTGTTTTTGTAGTCGGAATATCCAAACTAAATAATGAAAATCCCATCATTGGTCCACCAGAAATGATTTTTTCAGGTGTTGATTTGAAGCCACCTGCGGCTTCCACCAATTCTCTATAATTTGTACCAATACAGATATTGTAATTAGCCGGATTGACAACAGCATTACCCGTAATTGTTACAATACGATGCATCAAAGGACGACCAAGTTTTACAGCACGATAAATAGATACAATTGTATCTACATTGTCCACAATACATCCTGCATCAGCCGGAAGCATTTTCGAATTAATTGCTCTACCAGTTGTTGCATAAATAAGTTGACGTTCACCACCTTGTGGATACTTTGTCATAAGAGGCATCACAGACAATCTTGGTTCATCTTTTACAAGTTCTTGCAATTTGGCAATACAATCCGGCTTATTATCTTCTACACCGAAAATTCCTTTCGCATTGTCAAATAATCGAAGAATAATTTTCATACCTTCTATCAATTTTTCTGGTTCTTCTAGCATTCTTCTGTAATCAGATGTCAAATATGGTTCGCATTCTGCGCAATTCGCAATCACATATTCAATCTTATTTGGCTCCTTTGGAGACAATTTAACATGTGTTGGGAATCCTGCGCCTCCCATACCTACAACTCCAGCTTCTTTGATCTTCCCAATAATGTCTTCTTTGCTTAAAGAATCAAGGTCATGTACTTCCTCAAATTCTACAGCATTAAACTGACCATCATTTTCAATGATAATAGAATTAACCATATCTCCAACAACTACCCGACGCGGCTCAATTGCTTTTACTTTACCGGATACTGATGCATAAATTGGAGCAGATACAAATCCGCTTGCTTCGGCAATCTTTTGTCCTGCCAAAACTTCGTCACCAACTGCAACAATCGGAGTTGCCGGTGCGCCAATATGCTGAGATAATGGATATACCATATCACCAGTGGGCAAATAATCAGTTATCGGCTGATCCTTAGATAACTCTTTGCCATCATAAGGATGAGTTCCGCCTTTAAATGTACCTAAGCCCATAAGTTTTCCCCGCTTTCTTAATTATTTTTTGCAATCAATTAAAATTATATCACATTGTTTTATCCTATTGTATACTAATTTTGAAAACTTTTTAACAATCTTTTTAGTTTCTTTTCATCAAATTTCATAATATAATATGTATTATCAAGATTAATTTTAGTTCGGAGTGACAAACTATGAAGATTTTTCAGTCAAAAAAGGAAATTCCACACAAAATTGACTTTTTTTCAAAACATTTTTTTAACAATCCTTTGTTCTACGACATTGAAACAACCGGATTTTCAAGAGACTTTCATATGATATACATGATTGGAATCGGGAAACTCGTTAATGAAACTATTGTTTCTACACATTTTCTTGCCGAAACCAAAGAAGATGAAGTATCCATTATCAAATCTTTTTTTGATGCTTTGTCAGATTCTGATTTGCTGATTTCTTATAACGGCAAACGTTTTGATTTACCATTTATTATTGCACGCGCACAAAAACACAGCCTTTCTCTCCCACTAATATTCCCGGAAGAATTGGACATCTATCTAGAAGCCAAACCACTCTTTCGCCTTTTACCGACACCTGACCAAAAATTAAAAACAATGGAACATTATCTGCATATCACCAGAAATGACAAGATGACCGGCGGCGAATTGATCACGGTTTTTCAATCTTATTTGAACACGCATGATGCAGAAAGTGAAACGCTATTGCTTAAGCATAATACCGAAGATATCCTAAATCTACCCGAACTTATGCAACTTCTATCCATCAAAGAAATATTATCCTTTGAGCATCTTTCAAATTTCAATTATTCTATCGAAGAATTTACCGGAGCAAATGGCAATCCCTGCAAAGAATTAGCCTTAAGTTATAACCACTCCTGTACCATAACGAATTCTTTTATTTTTTATTGTGATCAATTCTTTATCAGAATTGATCCGTCAAAGATACGGATTCAAATTCCAATCAAAACCGGAAATATGCTTTATTTTTATGATAATTATAAAGACTATTATTATCTTCCCGAAGAAGACCGCGCTATTCACAAATCCGTAGCATCGTTTCTACCTAAAGAACTTAGGCAAAAAGCAAAGGCTTCTAACTGCTACCAAAAATACGAAGGAGATTTTTTGCCTAATCCAAACAACATATTTTCCCCTTCATTTAAACAATCTTACAAAAGCAAGGATTCTTTTCTTGCGCTTGATCAATCCAAGGATTATCTCTTGTCTCATATAAAAAAATACTTGCAAACACTTCTCACGCTATAAAAAAAAGAACCGAATCAAATCGGTTCTTTTTAATCTCATAATTACAATTTTCTAAAGAAGAAGGATTGCTCTCGAGAATAATTAAGCTCTTTATAGTTGATAATCTGTTCCGTACTACCAATAAACAAAACACCACCCTGTACCAGAGCTTTATTATATTTCTTGTAGATTTCCTCTTTTGCCTCATCGGTAAAGTAAATCAAAACATTTCGACAAACAATTAAATGCTGACCTGACATATATGGATCTTTCAGCAAATTATGTTCTTTAAAAGTAACACGTTTTTTGATTTCTTCTGAAATCTGGTACGAATTACCAATTTTGGTAAAATACTTTTCTTTAAGATCCTTTGGAACGCCAGCAATACTCTTTTCGTTATATAGGCCCACCTTGGCAGTTGCAATTACTTGCTTATCAATATCCGTTGCTGTAATACGAATATTATTTAGTGGCAAATGTCTCGACAAAGCCATAACCAAAGAATAAGGCTCATCTCCCGTTGAACACGCAGCACTCCATACTTTAAGATTCTTTCCAAATCTTTGAATCAAATCCGGAATAATCTCTTCATCCAAAAGCTTCCACTGCTCAGGATTTCTGTAAAATTCAGAAACATTAATAGTTAGGAAATTGACAAATTCTTCAAACTTAGCCTTGTCTTTTTTGATTACCCCAACATACTCATCATATTCCTTGATTCCATTCTTTGCAATCAACGTATCTATACGACGCTTCATCTGTTTTTCCTTATAGGAACTCAGATCGATTTTTGTCATCATATAAATATCTTTTTTAAATTTTTCGTAATCGTTTGCCAATTAAAGCACTCCCTTCACATGGAAAATTACTCTTCTTCCGATGCCTCTTCTACAGATGCTTGTTCTTCTTCCGCTTTTTCTTCCTGAGGAATTAAAGCTTTCATGCTCAGAGAAATCTTATGATCAGCTTCATTAAAATCAACAATCTTAGCTTCAATTTCTTGACCATTCTTCAATACATCAGAAGGCTTTTCGATATGCTCATGTGCAATCTGAGATACATGAAGCAATGCATCTACACCCGGTGTCAATTCAACAAATGCGCCAAAATCAGTCATGCGAGCAACTTTTCCGGTTACCACATTTCCAACCGCGAACTTTTCACTTGCATCATTCCAAGGATTTTCATCCGGGAACTTCATACTAAGAGCAATCTTGGTATCTTTGATATCTTTGATATATACGCGAACTTCGTCGCCATTATTAAAGAGTTTTTTAGGATTATCAACTCTCCCCCAAGACATCTCAGAAATATGTAAAAGACCATCAGCTCCGCCAAGGTCAACAAATGCTCCAAAATCTGTCACATTCTTAATAGTACCCTGAATCACATCGCCTACTTGAATCTTCTCTAATAATTCTTTTTGAAGTTCCGCTCTCTTAGCGATAATCAACTGTTTTCTATCTCCAATAATTCTACGACGTCTTGGATTAAATTCAGTAATTACAAATTCAATTTCCTGACCTTCATATTTAGAAAGGTCTTTCTCATATGTATTAGATACAAGGCTTGCAGGAATAAATACCCTTGCGCCTTCAACATCTACACTAAGTCCACCGCTCTTCACTTCATCAACAACGGCTGTAAGCACTTCCTGATTGTTAAATGCTTCCTCCAGTCGCTGATTACCTTTTTCAGCAAGAACTCTTCTGTAAGATAAAAGAATCTGTCCTTCTCCATCATTTACTTTTACAACCTTAACGGTCATATTATCGCCTTCCGAAACAACAGTGGTAAGGTCAAGATTCGAGTCATTTGTATATTCATTTCTCGGAATAATTCCGTCTGATTTAGCGCCAACGTTCAAAACGATTTCATCTGGTCTTACTTCAAGAACAACGCCTTCGACTACCTCCCCATTTCTTATTGTTTTGTCATAATCTTCAAGCATTTCGTCAAAATTTCCTGTTTCTGACATTAGTTTGAACCTCCTCAATAATTTTTTTTGGGGTGGAAGCCCCAGCAGTAATACCCACGCTTTTAATGCCTTTGAATATAGATCCGTCTAAATCAGTTGATGTCTGAACCAAGTAGGTACATGGACATCCCACTCTTGAAATCTCAAATAATTTTTGAGTATTAGAACTGTTTTTACTTCCAATCACCAGCATTGCGTCTACGTCTTTAGACAATTGTATCGCCTCTGATTGGCGTACTTCAGTGGCATTACAAATTGTATCTAAAACATTTATATCATAACCTTTTTTATTTATAATTTCAACTAAATTCTTAAATTTATTATGGTTAAACGTGGTTTGCGCGACAAGTACTGTTGACCTATCTTTTTCTATGCCTAATTTCTCAAATTCAGAAGCTGTCTGAAAAGTCTGTGAATTATCCGGCGAACACCATCCCAAAATTCCTTGTACTTCCGGGTGATTCTTATCACCGGCAATTAATATATAACAACCTTTTCTTTCATATTCCGCAACTAAATCATGAATTTTGCGCACAAAAGGACAGGTCATATCACAATACTCAATACCGCGATAATTTAATAACTCATAAATCTCTTTGCCCACTCCATGTGATCGAATCACAACAATTCCATCTTGAATTTCAAGAAGTTCTTCTTTCGAATGAAGAACCGTAACTCCGCGACTTTCAAAATGCTGAATTACAGATTCATTATGAATAATCGGACCGTAAGTATATATCTTTTGATCCGTCTTGGTCTCAACCAATTTTTCTAACGAATCTACTGCTCTTTTTACTCCGAAGCAAAAACCTGCACTCTTAGCAACAATAACTTCCATTTCTTACCTTTCTTCATATAGATTTATGATTGTTTCACAAACCTGTTCAATTGTCAAATTTGAAGAATCAACCAAAACTGCGTCTTGTGCCTGCTTCAATGGAGCAATAGTTCGATTCATATCTTGATAGTCTCTTTGTTCAATATCTTTTTCAATTTCTGTAATATCGCATTCAACACCTTTTTCTACAAGTTCATCAAATCTTCTTTTTGCTCTCGTTTGCACCGATGCTGTCAAATAAATCTTTAGTTCAGCGTCCGGTAATACACATGTACCAATATCTCTCCCATCCATTATTACATTCTGCTTTTGAGCGAGCTCTTTTTGTGCATCCAGCAGCATTGCGCGTACTTTTGGATAAGAACTTGTTTTTGAAGCCATATTCCCCACTTCTTCTTTACGGATAAATCCATTTACATTTTCGCCATTTAACAGCACCTGTTGTTCTCCATTCACATATTGAATAGAAACACTAATTTGATCACAAGCCTGATTCACCGCTTCTTCATCCGATACATCTATGTTATTTCTTAGCATATACAAACCGATAGCGCGATACATTGCGCCTGTATCCACATAAATCAATCCAAGATTCTTTGCCACTTTTTTGGCTATCGTACTTTTTCCTGCACCGGCAGGTCCATCTACTGCAATATTTTTTCCCATATCAACATTCTTCCTTTCATTCGTCTATTACATTCTTATCTAGAACACTTTGCGTTGCAAGATATCCGGTTGACCATGCAATCTGAAGATTATAACCTCCTGTCAACGCATCAAGATCAAGCATTTCTCCGCACAAATAAAGATTCTTTACGAGTTTTGATTCCATAGTGGATGGATCAACCTCTCGAACCGATACGCCACCTTTTGTAATGATAGCTTCGGAAAATCCACCCAATTCCTTACTTGTAAGGCGTAGTCCTTTCAATAATTCAACTAGTTTTTCTCGTTCTTTCTTTGTCACTTCATTTACTTTTTTCTTTGGATCAATTCCACTTAACCTAACAATCACCGGAATCAACTTAGAAGGCAATAATTTATTCAGACTGTTGCCAAATTGACGATTAATATTTGTTTGAAAATCCCGCAAAATTCGTTTATCCATCTGTTCCTTATCAAGAGCTGGTTTTAAATCAATCCAAATATCAACAGTTCCTGTTTTTAGCTCATCATTTAATACAGAGCTGGCTGTCAAAACAACGGGACCGGAAATTCCTTTATGCGTAAAAAGCATCTCGCCTTGTTCTTCATAGAGACACTTCTTACCCCTTTCAAAAGAAACTTTTACATTTTTTAATGAAAGCCCCATTAATTCAGTTACCCACTCTTCTTTTGTCAAAATACCGACAAGCGATGGTGCACATTCTTTTATTGTATGCCCTAATTTGTTAACAAGTTCATATCCGCTACCATCACTCCCACAAGACGGATAGGATATTCCTCCGGTTGAAATGATTACAGCATCTGCTTCATAACACGATTTTGAAGTAACGACTGCACATACCCGCTCGTTTTTTACTTTGATTTGAGTAACTTTTTCATTTAGCTTAATTTTAACTTGTCCCTCTTTCATAGCGCGTTCTAATGTCTTTATTACATCAGAGGCATGATCCGACACCGGAAACACCCTATCACCATGTTCTGTTTTTAATTTCAAACCATGTTCTTCAAAAAAACGCATCACCGAAGAACTATCAAATGAATAAAAGGCACTATATAAAAATTTAGGATTACGTTTTACCATGGATAAATGTTTTTCGACATCCGAATTATTTGTGATATTACATCTACCTTTTCCTGTAATATATAGTTTCTTTCCTAGCTTTTCATTTTGTTCAATCAACGTCACATCACAATTTTGCGCACAAGTTGCCGCAGCCATCATTCCACCGGCACCTCCGCCGATTATCACTACTTTTTTCACTTCAGCTCACCTATATGCTTATATTTATTTTTAAACGCATCATCAATATGATCAATTTCATCATTTTCATAAATCTGATACTGTTCCCAAATATCTTCAAGAAATTCAACGTTTTTTACTACTTCATCTTTGCGAAACATAGTTAACGCCACAATAAGAGCATTAATCACGCTCATAGGTGCCGTCATGGAATCCACAATAGATGCCATTTCACTTTTCGCAATCAGATTACAGGAGGAATAAAGATTCATAGGCGAATGAACGGAATCTGTAAGCGTTATAACCCCAGCACTTTTATTGTTGGCAAACTCCATAGCTTTTAGTGTTCGCATCGAATATCTCGGAAAACTTATCCCGATCACAACGTCTTTATTTGTCAAATGAACCATCTGTTCAAACATCTCGGTCACATTACTCGAAGTTACAAGATGGACATTCTTAAAAATCATCTGCAGATAAAAATATAAAAACTGTGCAAGCGGCGCACACGCCCTGACTCCAACAACATAAATATGTTCAGCGTTTAATATAGAAGACACAGCCTGATCAAATGTACTTTGATTTAACCCTTCCAACGTCCGCTTTATGTTATCGCAATCGGACGCGAGAACTTTTTGCAACACATCTTTTTTGGACGTTCGTGTTGTTGTAATATTCATTTTCTGTGTTTTTTCTAATTTAAGACGAACCATTTCTTCTAATGATTTTTGAAACTGCGGATACCCTTTATATCCCAGGCTCATGGCAAATCGTACCACAGTTGATTCGCTCACTCCCACAACTTCTCCCATTTTCGCAGCCGTAAAAAACACTGCCTGTTCATAATTATCCGTTATATATGCAGCAAGTTTTTTTTGATTTTTACTCATTGAAGCATATTGTTCATTCATTCTGGTAAGCAAATTATTCGCATTCACTTTTCGCTCCTCCACTCGTATACATTGTTCGATATATTATAACAAAGCCCTATTTCCTTAGCAAGAAAATGCAAATATAAATTTATTATTAAATACTGTAAGATTTCTTAGATTATGTTGCACCATTTTCACTTTTCAATTATCATTGGAATATGAATAATTTTACAAAGGATCGTGACTAAAGAATTATGAATTTATCATCTTCAAATATTATTAAACTCTTAGAGAAACATGCACAGGAAGATCCGGATCTTGTTATTTATCGTTTCGTTGATTATCGAGACGATGAATTTCATTTTCAAGACTGTACCAATCGATTGATTTTTCGTAAATCTTTGGAAATGGCATACGAATTAAAGCGAAAAGGTCTAAAAAAGGGGGATCGGGCCGTTATTTTTTCTATGCAGGATTTTGGTACTGTTTATGCGATACTTGGATGTATGATGGCCGGAGTGGTATTTACCATTATTCCACCACCGCTCGATGAAAATAAAGTTGCGAGATTTATATCGGTATTAAAATCATGTCGTCCTAAGGCGTTAATTTCAAACTACGCGCTTGAACAAGAAAGCGAAACAAAATTAACGGCTCGTTTGTTAAAGGACGCTTTTTTTAATGTCATCACCTTAAAGCGAATTTATACCGATAAATTAACTCCATATAAAAATACGGATGTTATCGTTTCGCAAAATCCGAACGATTTAGTATATCTCCAATATACTTCCGGCTCAACCAGCGCACCAAAAGGCGTTATGATTCGTCGTCATCAATTAATGAGTCAAATGCAGCAATGCGATAATGTATATGATTTTTCCACCAGCAGAATGGCAACCTGGGTTCCTTTTTTCCATAATTTAGGACTTGTAATCACAGTATTAATGCCACTTTGCGTTAATGGTGCTGTTATTTATCATATTAATACCATGCAATTTTTATCCAATCCTAAGATTTGGATTAAACTTATGAATAAATATCGCTGCAACCTGACGGTTGGTCCCGGCTCTGCATTTGAAGCATGCACGAAAATCTTCTCACCACAAGAAGCTTCAAAGATTGATTTGTCATGTGCTACGCACTTTATGAACGGTTCCGAATTCGTTTCTCCGCAGACCATCGCTAAATTCAGCGAAATGTTTAACGTGCCTTATCATGCGGCCGCTCCCGGCTATGGCCTCGGCGAATGCTGTTGTCTTGCAAGTGTTGCAGGTCTTGATTATAAGGTCTTACGCGTAGATTATGAATCTTACCAAAAAAACAAAATTGTATTATCAGATGCTCCGGATGCAAAGGAAATTGTCAGCCTTGGCAAACCAGTTACCGGTCTTAAAATCATTGCTGTCAATCCTAAAACGCGAAAAACCTATGACGAATTACATATTGGCGAAATCTGTCTGCAAGGTCCTAATGTAGCATCCGGATATTGGGGCAAAATTCCGGAAAATAAAAATTTCCATTTTCGTCTAACCGATCAAGAAGGCGATTTTTATCGAACCGGAGACCTTGGTTTTATGTATGAAGGCAATCTTTATATTACCGGACGCCTAAAAGAAATGTTCATTATTAACGGACACAATGTCTATCCCGGTGATTTGCTCGGATATCTTCAAAGACACAGTCCGTCTATTACCGCAAATGCCTGCGGTTTCTTTTCGATTTCTGACGGTAAGAAAGAACATATTTATGCCGTAATGGAATTCGAGGATACCGACAATTATATTAATTATGCTTCTCGAATCAATTCTTTGATTGCAAAGCAATTTGAGTTTTCTTTTTATGATATTTTATTTGTACCAAAGAACTCTCTTCCTCGAACAGACAATAACAAGTTGCAAATGTTAAAAACCCGTGCGTTATATGAGAAGAAAGAACTTCCGATCCTATTTAGCTATCGCACAAGTAATCACTCTAATTATACAGTTTCTTCAAAAGAATCTGACGGCGCACATGCTAATGAAGACAAAAATGATGCGATCTTTACAAAAGTTAAAGAAATGTTTGACCGTGTTCTTAAACTAGACTCCTATAATGTACATGATAGTTTTTTAGAACTTGGCGGTGACTCCCTTATGGGATTTGAATTATTAAATAAAATCGAAGAAGATTTTGGCATCAAAATGGACTTTCGTGAATTGCTTGCAGATGCTTCTGTTTACGGAGTTACCAATCATATCAAGCGCGTTCTTTCCGGCAAACAACCAAGTGGTAAGCCAATTGATTTAAAGATGGAATGCCGCCTTGATAAAAGCATTGTACCGCAAGGAAGCTATGAGAAGTCACCACAAGAATGCAGCAAGATATTTTTAACCGGTTCATCCGGATTTTTAGGTTCTAACCTTATAAAATCCTTTATCCAACAGTATCCTCACGACGACCTTGAAATCTATTGCCATGTTCGTGCAGAAAGCACTGAAAAAGGATACAACAAAATCAAAAATCGAATGATTCATTTTGGCTGTTGGAATGAAGAATATAGTAAGTTCATTCGTCCTGTACTCGGTGATTTAACAAAACCGAATATGGGCATGGATCAGGAGATTTATAATGAATTAAGCAATAAAATCGATGTTGTGTATCATAATGGAGCTTTATTAAATTTTGTTTATCCATATTCTTATTTGAAAAATACAAATGTTTATGGCACTATAGAAGCATTGCGATTTGCTTGTGCCAAAAAACCAAAATATTTCCATTTTATTTCTTCATACAGCGTTTTTGACACGCCGGATAATCTTGGAAAATTTGTAACAGAATCACAGCCGCTTAATACTTCCAGCGGATTTTCATTGGCTTATTCTGAGACAAAATGGGTTGCGGAAAAACTGGTTGGTATCGCTAATAAACGAGGATTAAAAACTGTCATTTACAGACCGGGCGATATCACCGGCGGCAAAAATGGAATTTGGAATCTCGAGGATATGGTAAGCCGCATTATTGTTGGTTGTATCCAGCTTGGCTGCATTCCTTTTGCGATTTACGAACTCCACATGACACCGGTTGACTATATCGCAGATGCAATTGCTCATATATCACAAAAAGAAGAAGCAATTTCCAAAAACTTCCATTTAATCAACCCGGTACCACTACCTCTTGGAAAGCTTGTCTCTTCCATCAGGCGCTGTGGATATCCGCTTCGCTATACTACCTTTAAACGATGGAAGACCAAATTAGATGCGGCACAAAATACTAACGTTTTAGCAATGCTTGATTGTTTATTTACGCAAGGAAACGAATCAAATCCCGGAATATTAAGGCATTTTACCGGTCGAAATACAAAATATTCCACCGCAAATACTGCTATGCTTCTTAGCGACAGCAATATAACCTGTCCTATTGTCGGCACAAAATTCATTTCCAAATATTTACATTACTTTAAATCAAGTGGATATTTGGATTAAACTAAGGAGGAATCCGCGCTTATAACGCGGTATTATAAAACTATGAAACTTGGAATTCCAAGAGCCTTGCTCTATTATCGTTATGATGTTCTATGGGAGACATTCTTTAAAGAGCTTGGCATAGAGACCGTATTAAGTCCGAAAACAGATAAAAACATCATGGATCGAGGTGCTTTTTATTCGATTGATGAAGCTTGTCTATCTAGCAAACTTTATCTTGGACATGTCGATTCCCTCATCGGAAAATGTGATGCCATATTTATTCCTCGCATTGCGACTTTTCAAAATGACGGAGTCCTTTGTACGCGTTTTGAAGGCTTATATGACATTGTCTGTAATACTTTCCGTGAACAAAATCTACGTTTTATTCCATTAAATGTAGATGAGCAACAGAAAATTTCAGAAGAAAAAGGATATATTAATCTAGGAATAGAGCTAGGTTTTTCAAAACGAGAAGCCAAACGCGCTTATCAATGCGGACTTAAAGCTCATCTAAAAGCACAAAAAGAAAAACAACTGCTCCAGGAAAATGCATTAAAACAACCGGATGCCGTTAAGATTCTTGTTGTAGCACATGCGTATAACCTATATGACGAATACATCGGTGTGCCGGTCGTTGAAAAACTTAAAGAACTTGGTGCTCTTGCAATCTTTGCCGATCATCTAGATCCGGCAATAGCTCGCAGCAAATATACTGAAATCTGCAAAGACGTTCCATGGATTATGTCCCGTGAACTTTTAGGCTCTATCGCTTATTATCACGATCAAATTGATGGTATTATTTTGATGACAGCCTTCCCTTGCGGTCCTGATTCTATGCTGAACGAGATGATTATCAGACGAATTAAAGATCTTCCAATTCTCAATTTATTACAAGACAGTCAAGACGGTAATGCCGGTGTGGATACCAGATTAGAAAGTTTTGTGGATATCATTCGTTTCAGGAAGGGAGATTTTTTATGATGCGTACTAATAATAAAAATTATATATTATGCTACCCTCAACTTGGCAATTATGATATCCCAATAAAATATTTTGTAAATCATGGATTAAATCAAGAATACAAAGCGCCACCGCAAATGACCAAAAGAACCATTGAACTTGGCGCAAAAAATTCGCCTGATTTTGTATGTGCCCCATTTAAATGCATGATGGGCTGCTATATAGAAGCTCTTGAACAAGGTGCTAATGTTATGATTGGTACAGGTGGCACTTGCAGACTTGGTTATTATGGTGAATTACACGAACAGATTTTGCATGACTTAGGCTATGATTTCGAAATGTTTAATATCACTTTAGCCAATTACAAAAATATTTGGGGACTTTATAAAGGGATGCGTCATTTTGCTCCTAATACAAACTTGTTTCGTATGATCAAAGCGCTTCCAGCAACAGCCAAAATGATTTGTGTTTTTGATGAAGTTGAGGATTATTACCGTCAAAATATGGGATTTGAAACTCATGAGGGCGATTTTGAAGCGGCTTATAAGCTATTCCTACAATCTATGAGAAAAGCCAATACCTTAAGAGACATTAAAAGGATCTATAAAACAACCATAAATAATTTCAAACGAATTCCAATTAACAAACCTGAACATCCCGTAAAAATTGGAATCGTTGGTGAATACTTCACCATTATGGATCCTTATTCTAATCATGAAATTGAAACAAAACTTGCCAAAATGGGTGCCGAGGTTCACCGCTGGATGAGTTTATCTCATTCCGTGATTTTAGCGAATGAAAAGTCTTTATTTGGACGACTTTTTCAATATATGCATTTTGATATCAAAAAATTCCCATCTTCTATTTGGCATAAAAGTCATTTAAAGGATATTTCGGATTATGCTGTTTATGATAATGGCGGATCTTCTATCGCTACCGTAAACAAAGCGAAAGAATATGCCAAGGCAGGCTTTGATGGAATTGTACAGGTAAAATGTTTTGGATGCACTCCGGAAACCGGTATTGTTCCTATTCTTCATAATATCAGCAAGGATTATAAGGTGCCTATTTTATATATGAATTATGACACTCAAACTTCCGATACCGGAATCGAAACACGAATTGAGGCGTTCTATGACATGATCGCTATGAGAAAGGAAGTAACTACTAAATGAAAAAAGCTTATTTAGGTATTGATATTGGCTCTATTTCTACAAAAGGAGTCGTTATTGATGATGAATGTAATATTTTAGCCCAAGTTTATTTATGGACGGAAGGTAATCCTATTGAGGCTTCCAAAAAAGTCATTGCACAACTGAATGAACAACTAGATCACAACAACTATACCGTTGTTTCTGCCGGCACCACCGGTAGTGCACGCAAACTTGTCGGTGCAATGATTGGTGCAAGTATTGTCAAAAACGAAATCACTGCTCATGCGGTAGGCACTACAACTCTTCATCCTGATGTTCATACTATTTTAGAAATCGGCGGTCAAGATTCGAAAATAATTATTGTTGAGGATGGCGTTGCTGTCGATTATGCCATGAACACTCTATGCGCAGCCGGAACCGGCTCCTTTTTATCAAGTCAGTCTAGAAGACTTGGTGTTGAAGTGGAGGAATTCGGAAAAATTGCTCTTTCAAGCAAAAATCCTACACCGATTGCTGCAAGATGTACGGTATTCGCCGAATCAGATCTCGTGCATAAGATTCAGATGGGACATAAAAAAGAAGATATCATCGCCGGTCTTTGTCATGCCGTTGCCAATAACTATCTAAACAATATAGGTAAGGGAAAGAAAATCACTTCTCCTATCGTTTTCCAAGGTGGTGTGTCCAAAAATATCGGCGTTGTCGATGCCTTTTCTAAAGCATTAAATGCAGAAATTATTGTTGATGAAGCCGGACATTTGATGGGTGCCTTTGGTGCTGCTATATTAGCTCTTCGTAGCAAAATTGAAGCACCGTTCTCCTTTGATATTGCAGATGTAACTTTTGAACCCAAAGAGGTTGTCTGTCAAAAATGTGCAAACCATTGCGAAATCATCTGCATATACAAAGATGGTGAGCTTATTGATTCTTGGGGAAATCGCTGTGAGCGAGGAGAAATTAAAGTCAACAAAACAAAATAAAAACAACAAAATGGCAATCGTCTAATAACCGACGATTGCCATTATTTCATTTCTTCGATGTTTTAAATAATGATATTTTCTTCTTCTTCTTGCGCTTCATATTCAAGTTCTTCTTGCGCTTCTCTCTTAAATTCCTCAATGGTATCCTGATTCAAAGCCGGAAGTTCTTCTAGCGAATGAACACCAAAACTTCTAAGGAACTCTTCCGTTGTCCCAAATAACATCGGCCTGCCAGGAGCATCCAACCTTCCCAGCTCACATACGAGATTAAATTCCACCAAACGATTTACCACATGATCGCTAGACACGCCTCTTATATTTTCTATTTCAGCTTTCGTAATCGGCTGTTTATATGCAATGATGGAAAGTGTCTCAAGTTGCACATCTGTTAAAACATATTTGCGAGGGAGTTTTGCAATCTTTATCAAATAGTCATACATCTCCGGTTTCGTGCACATCTGATAGGCACCATCAAGTTCTATCAATTGCACTCCGCTGTCTGATGATTCGTATTTTTTAGTCAGTTCTTCTAAATATTTTTTTACTTCATTCTTATCAATTTCTAAAGCCTGAGCAAGTTTTGATAATTCAACCGACTCACCCATTGTAAATAATATAGCTTCTAATATAGCCAGATAATTTTTTTGATCCATAATCATTATTATGCAGCAATCTTAGATTCAATATAAATATCTTCAAACAAATCATCTTGTCGAATCCAAAGTATACCCGTCTTCATCAATTCTAAAATTGCAAGAAAAGTAACGATCAGCTGCATTTTTCCTTTCTGATTTTCCAAAAGCGTCCGAAATGAAAAGCTATTATGACTTTTCGCATACATTCTAACTTTGTCCATCGTATCTTCCAGAGAAACTTCTTCTTTTTCTATCTTCCCAAATTTCGAACGAATCGGATCGATTTTCTCTTTTTGTTTCTTTATAATACTTTGGAAAATATGATTAAGCTTTTCCAAAGTCATATCACCAATAAGTGTTTCCATATCAATTGGTTCCACATATTCTTCTACTTCCTTTGGAATCGTAGGATATTTAAATAATACTTTTGCAGCATCCATCTGTCTGTCTTTTAATTCATAAGACATACACTTATACATCTTATATTCAAGCAATCTCTCAACGAGCTGTGCGCGTGGATCTTCTTCCTCTTCTTCTAATTCATTTGTTGGAAGAAGCATCTTAGACTTGATATCAAGCAAAGTTGCTGCCATAACCAAAAATTCGCTCATAACATTAAGATCTTCCGTCTGCATCTGATTAATATAATCCATATATTGTTTCGTGATTTCAACAATCGGAATATCGTAGATATTAACTTTATTTTTTTCTAATAAATGAAGAAGCAAATCCAGCGGTCCTTCAAATATTTCCAATTTAAAATTCAAATCCATTGCAAAACTCCGTCGTTAACCTTTGTGACCATTTGGTTTATAATTCCATTTTCGTCCAATGCTATTATAACGGCTTGGCTAAGATTTTTCAAGTGCCAATCACTATATTTAGTGGTTTTTAGGAATCCACTTTTCTACAATTAGTGTTTTTCAGGTTTTATCTCAACCGCTAACACTTCCGCTCTGTTAAAAATCCGAATATGAAAAGTATGTGTACCCAAACCTTTACTGACAATCACATCTTTATCGTTTACTTTATAATGACCTCCATCATATGTCGGAAAAAGTTTAAATTCCGGCGATAGGATACTTGATCCCCCGGGGATTCTAACGAGTCCCCCATGATTATGTCCGGATAAAATAAGATCACAAGGCCATTTTAAATATGTTTCCATATATTTTGGACTATGCGCCATCAGGATACAAAATCCTTCTTCTTCGTATTCCGGAAAATTCTTTTCAAAATATTCAACTTCTAGTTCACAATCGATTTTTTTATCGAAACATTCAGGTGGAAGTGTAAGTCCAATCAAATCCACTTCTTCATTTAGCCGCGAAAACTCATTATCAAGTACTATGATATCTGACGCTTTCACCTTTTCCATATATCGACAAAATGCTTCATAATGCTTTGACTCCTCATCCATCACGCGCTGTTCATGATTACCTAGTTCATAATAAACCGGCGCAATCGTTGTTAAGGAATTCAAAAATTCAAATACTTCATCATATTTTTGGGTTTTCTTGGCTGTAATCATATCTCCGGTTAACAATATAGCATCCGGTTTAATTGCTTCTACCGCTTCGTAAAGAGGATGATTATCTTTTCCGAAGAGCTTAGCATGCAGATCCGAAAGTACTGCAAGACGAACCGGATGTGTCACATAACTACTTGTTATACGATAGCTGGTAATTGTAAATTTCCTAAGTTCAATTGCTTGTAAAACAACTCCAATTAAAATAATACAGATTATAACAACTAAGATTGTCATGTCACACCTCCTCTTGCCAAAAAACCTTATATCCCATTTACGTTTTCGATTGGTTGTTTTCCTATCAAGAAAAAAAACAGACCCCTTAGATTATAACATCTAAGGAGCCTGAAATACACCTACTGTTATGCTTTCGGAACATCTTTCATACTAAAGCTGATTCTTCCCATTTTGTCTTTTCCAAGGCATACAACCGTTACTTCATCACCAAGAGTAAGAACATCTTCTACATGGTTGATTCTTTCTTTTGAAATCTTGGAAATATGAACCATTCCTTCTTTACCCGGAGCAAACTCGATAAATGCACCAAATTCTTTAATACTGATAACTTTTCCTTTAAAAATCTGGTCTTTTTCAAAATCTGTTGTGATAATTTTAATCATTTCAACAGCCTGATCCATCATATCCTTATCAGTTCCGCATACAGATACATTACCATCATCTGTAATATCAATCTTAACGCCGGTTCTTTCAATGATTTCATTAATTGTCTTACCACGCTGTCCGACCACATCACCAATCTTCTGCGGATCAATCTGCATAGAGATGATCTTAGGAGCATACTCCCCGACTTCTTTTCTAGGTTCTGCAATTGCCTTCTTCATACACTCATCCATGATAAATAATCTTGCCTGACGAGTTCTTGCAATCGCCTCTTCTACGATTGGACGAGTAAGACCATGAATCTTGATATCCATCTGAATTGCAGTAATACCATCTGTTGTTCCGGTAACCTTAAAGTCCATATCCCCAAAGAAATCTTCTAATCCCTGGATATCGGTTAATACAACATAATCATCATCTGTATCCCCTGTTACAAGACCGCAACTGATACCTGCAACCATCTTCTTAATCGGAACACCGGCTGCCATTAACGACATACAAGATGCACAAGTTGACGCCATTGATGTAGAGCCATTTGATTCAAAGGTTTCAGACACAGCACGAATTGCATATGGGAATTCCTCTTCCGATGGAAGAACCGGAAGAAGAGCTCTTTCTGCAAGTGCTCCATGTCCAATTTCTCTACGTCCCGGTCCTCTTGAAGGCTTAGTCTCTCCAACAGAATAAGAAGGGAAATTATAATGGTGCATATAACGCTTAGCCGTAACATTCTCATCTAATCCATCTATACGCTGTTTTTCTGACAAAGGTGCAAGCGTTACAATATCGCAAATCTGCGTCTGACCACGTGTAAACATTGCCGATCCATGTACACGAGGAACGATATCAACCTCTGCTGAAAGTTTACGAATCTGATCTAAAGCTCTTCCATCCGGACGCTTATGATCTTTTAAAATCATCTTACGAACCGTCTTCTTTTGATACTGATAAATAGCTTCACCTAGTACCTCAAGCCACTGCTCATTCTCAGCAAAAGCTTCTTCTAATCGAGCTGTAATTTCTTTGATATTTTCTTCTCTTACCTGCTTTTCATCAGTAAATACTGCTTCTTCCATTTCAGCCGGCGGAACAATTTCCTTGATTTTTTCAAACATTTCATCCGGAATTGCACAGCTTGTATAGGAATGCTTTTCCTTACCTACTTCCGCTACGATTTGATTTATAAATGCAATAATCTCCTGATTTACATCATGCGCCTTATAGATAGCTTCAATCATTTTAGCTTCCGGTATCTCGTTGGCACCCGCTTCAATCATAATGACCTTTTCAGAAGTTGAAGCAACTGTAAGTTTTAAATCGCCTTCATCCCACTGTGCCTGTGATGGATTGATTACAAATTCACCATCAATCATACCAACCTGAGTCATGGCACATGGACCATAAAACGGTATATCCGAAATACAAGTTGCAATAGAACTACCAAGCATAGCTACCAGTTCCGGTCTGCATTCAGGATCAACTGCCAAAACCAGATTGTTTAATGTAACATCATTTCTATAGTCTTTTGGGAATAACGGACGCATTGGACGGTCAATAACACGAGCAGTGAGTACCGAATTTTCCGATGCTTTACCTTCTCTTTTATTAAATCCACCCGGTATCTTTCCTACAGAATACATCTTTTCTTCAAATTCCACACTAAGAGGGAAAAAATCAATTCCATCTCTAGGCTTGTCTGAAGCTGTTGCTGTCGAAAGTACGGTTGTATCACCATATTTCATAAACACGGCACCGTTTGCCTGTGCTGCAACTCTTCCGATATCAATCGTCAAAGTCTTCCCACCGATTTCCATTGAGTAAGTTTTATACATATATTATCTCCTTTTCTTAATCGTGATGGGATTTCCGAAACTACTGATCTGACCACCCGCTGATGAGCACATCAGTGGTCTCGGTTTCTTTCCCATCTACGTTTATCAACTGAAAATAGAGCGGACTACTCCGCTCTATTAAACAATTCACTATCTTCTGATTCCAAGACGTCCAATCAAAGTACGATATCTTTCAATATCAATCTTCTTAAGATATGCAAGAAGACCACGTCTTTGACCTACCATCTTAAGCATACCTCTTCTTGAATGATGATCCTTCGGATGAGCCTTTAAATGCTCTGTAAGTTCTGTAATTCTTGCTGTTAAGATTGCAATCTGAACTTCCGGAGATCCTGTATCATTCGGTGTTCTTCCATACTCGGCAATAATAGCCTGTTTCTTTTCTTTTGCGATCATACTGTTATCCTCCTAAATTGATCATTATGCCCTATAAGCATGGTACTCAGAATATGGTCGGAGTGTCCATAATCCGAATACGGGCAAACTCATGCTTTATTAGAATATCATACACGATTCGGTTTGTAAACTGATTTTTGCTTAAAAATAACTACACACACAAATCGGTGTACGATAATACGCACTAGATACTTTAATTCCATCTCTTTCATTACTTGCGTGAACAATCTGTCCATTTCCAATATAAATAGCCACATGAGAAATGCTACTGCCGCTACCATAGAAGAACAAATCTCCAGGTTGCGCTTTGGAGGCACTGATTCTTGTTCCATAATTTGACTGCGCAGATGATGAATGCGGAAGTCCAACGCCATAACTACCAAGAATACGCATTGTAAATCCGGAACAATCGCATCCGTTCGTAAGTGAGGTTCCGCCCCATACATACGGATTACCAACAAACTGAAGTGCATACTGTACAAGAGCGCTTCTTACATCCGAAACGCCTTCGCCATACTCTACCTCAGTTGCAGTCAATGCATCTTCAAGTTCTACCGATACAGTTACGTATTCTGCTGAAACATAACCTTTCTCACCGTCATACTTGACTTTGATCCATTTCGAACCTTCTTTTAATACCTTAAGCTCGGTATCTTCTCCAACCTGAGCTACAATCGAACTATCCGTGCTTTTTTTTGTTCGGATATTTAATGTCTTTGTGTTGACAGTCGCTACGGTTTTAGCGACTTCTTCCGCACGTTCTTTCGCTGCATCTCCTGTCAAAAGATATTTCGATTTTACCCAGCCTGTTACATCTCCAGACTTGATTTTTGTCCAGCTACCACTTGTTTTTATAATTTCACAAGCTGCATCCTTTTCCAATCTTCCTGCTATATCAGACTCTTTTGAAGCCTTTTTCCGAATATTAATATAATCCTCGCAATCAGCAATTCCCAGATTCGTATATCCATATATCGTATCATCCGATTCTTTTTCCGAAGTATCTGATTCATTCTTGGAAACAGATGCCGTCTTAACTGCCTGCGATTCACTGCTTTCAATTGCATCCGAAAAAACAGATGATGCTCCTGCACTAAGAGATGTCTCATTCTCACTATCAAAAAGAGCACTGCTAACAATCGTTCCTGCGCCGGCGCTAAGCGATGTTTGGGCAGCAAAAGTCGTGATTCCAGTCCCTAAAATCATAACTGCAGACAATCCAAGAATTGTAAATCTAACGTAGATTGATTTCATCTTATCCTCCTAAAACATGCATAAACTTTTATGCACTAAATCCACACTAGTATATCCCCCTTTTATAAAACTGTCAATACTTTTGTAATATTTCTGTAACATTTTAAAAAGCCCTAACTTTGAGGGCTTAGGACAAGCACCTACGCTAACGCTTAGAGGTGGGGGATTTCTCCGACTGAGTTAAATATCTCTTTTTTACCTGCTCAACATCTTGATGAATCTGCTTTTTTAGATCGTCTAATGAATCGTATTTTTTTTCTTCACGGACAAATTCCAATAGTTCAATCTTCACATTTTCTCCATATACATCTTCATGGAATTCGAAAACATGTGTTTCAATCACGCGTGTCGCATCATTGCTAACCGTTGGATTCGTTCCGATATTGGTAATACCATAATATCTTTTTCCTTTTATGGTAATCCGACTTGCATAACCACCATCCGGAGGCAAAAGTTTATCCTGTAAAGGATAAATATTCAAAGTTGGAAACCCGATTGTTCTACCAATTTGTTTTCCTTTTTCTATTGTTCCCATAACAAAATATGGATATCCCAACAATTCTTCCACTGTCTTAAGTTTGTTTTGAATCAAAAGTGTTCGAATTAAAGTGCTTGAAATTTCCTGATTGTCAAATAACACTTTATCCACAACATGCAATTGATAACCATACCGCTGGGACAATCTATCCAATAGATAAATATCACCTTGACGCTGAAATCCAAATCGAAAATCATTTCCCACAATAATGGACTTCACATGTAAATCGTTTACAATTTTATCCAAAAAATCCTCAGCCGGCATACGCATGACCGTTTCCGTAAACGGATATTCGATCAGATAATCAATATGCGTCTGACTAAACACATGGATCTTCTCTTCTTCCGTTGTCAATAGTCTGTCATGTGCATTTTTTACAATCGTATTCGGCGGTGTTTGAAATGAAAAAGCAACCGTCTTTAGTCCCCTTTTTTGTTCTTCGTACAAAAGCTGCATCAAGAACTTATGCCCTTTATGAAGCCCATCAAACTTACCAAAGGAAATTGCAGTCGGCTCTTCAATTGTAAAATTCATATTCCCTTTTATTAACTTCATCACTACTCTTTACGCCAAAATATCTTTTCCGGCTTAAATTCCTTTCGACTTTCCTCATATCGATAAATACCGATAAACGCACCGGATTCATCATATATTCTAACTTTCTGCGGTGGTGTCATTTCCTGACATACCCATTGTTTTTTTAATCGATTGCCATTATATAACACTTTGGAATACTCGTCCATCACAACCGCCTTCGGATATTGTGAAAAAACGCTGTCAACCGGTTTTACAATAGTGTTAACATCTCCACTTTTTACAAGTTCTTCGATTTCATTCAGTGTATACGCATCTTCTAGCATAAAATTATCTACCCGTGTTCGAATCAGTTTTTTCATACACGCGCCGCATTGTGCTATACGACCTGCATCATAACAGATACTTCTAATATATGTCCCTTTCGAACAATGTACTCTAAATTCTACTTCCGGAAGATGGATGTGCAAAATTTCCAAATCATAAATCTGAATTTTTCTTGGTTTTCGTTCTATTTTAATTCCTTCTCTGGCATATTCATACAATTTCTTTCCATTTACCTTAAGCGCAGAATACATTGGCGGAATTTGCATAGATTCACCAACAAATCCATGTAGAATTTCACTGATCCGTTCTTCGTTAACTTCTACCGGTTTCTTGTTGACAACTGTTCCGGAACAATCATAAGTGTCCGTCTCCACCCCCAAAAGCATCGTGGCAATATATTCTTTACTGCGATCTGTAAGCAAATCACAAACTTTTGTTGCAGTCCCCAGACAGATTGGCAAAACACCTGTCGCATCCGGATCTAGCGTTCCTGTATGTCCTATTTTCTTTTGCTTTAAAACCCCTCGAAGCTTAGCTACTACGTCAAAAGAAGTAAAACCAGCTTCCTTGTACACATTGATTATACCATTCATCATGTTAATTGCTTTTTAATCTCCTCAATCAACTTATTCAAAATACTCTTTACGTCGCCCGTCATCGATACACCGGACGCTCTGACATGACCACCGCCGCCAAAGAGGCCACAGATTTTGGCAACATCCACTTTTCCATTCGATCGCAAACTCGCCTTAAATCCATCCGGCGCATTTTGATACAAGAAAATCGCAACTTCAACGCCTTTTGTAATTTGTAATTGATTCACAATTCCTTCTAAGTCTTTCGGCAAGACCTGATACTTATCAAAATCTTCTTGTGTAAGAACAGAGCTTATGATCATGCCTTTCGCATGCAACTCGCTTTTCAAAACAGCATGTGCCATAATTTTATTTTGGGCATATGTCTTAGCAAAAAATGTCTTTTGCACAATTTCCGAATAATCAATCCCTAATTCCATCATCTTTCCGGCAATTTCCATTGTTCGCGCCGAAGTACACGAATACTGAAAGACCCCGGTATCATGAACCATTCCCAAATAAATACATTCTGCAACTTTTTCAGAGATTTTATTTTCATCCAGCATCTCATATAAAACCTCACTTGCCGAACTTTTATCCGGATAAATAAAATTATGCTGCGCAAATCCCTGATTACTTATATGATGATCTACACAGATGGTTGTTTTTGCCTGATCAAAATATTTTCCAGCATCTCCAAGGCGCTCATAATCACTACTGTCCAAAGACAAAAACAAATCATAAGGTTCGTGCGTTGGATACTTAGAATTAATCTTATCTATATTATGCAAAAACAAAAATGTATCCGAATAGGAATCTTCCAGATATAAATCCACCTGTAAAAAAGGATAATTTTCAGTTATATAATTATACGCCCCCAATGTCGAACCTATACAGTCCCCATCCGGACGTATATGACCGGATATTGCAATTGTTTTTATGTCTTTCAAATAATCATCTATTTTTATCATATTACTTCTCCTAAAAACAGCCCCAAAACATACTCTGTTTTGAGGCTGTAAGCACCATGTTATTCTACATCACCAGCTTGATGATTCACCTCATCAATTAATTTTGACATTTTTACACCATATTCAATAGACTGGTCCAACACAAACGTAATCTGAGGTGTGTTTCTTAAGTTAACTGTGTTCGCTAATTGTCTTCTGATATATCCTTCGGCACTCTTCAAACCAGCAAGCGTATCTGCCTGCTCTTTTTCATCACCCAAGACACTAATATATGCCTTTGCACTTTTCAAATCCGGTGCGACCACTACAGAAACAACCGAGGTCATCGGATGAATCCTTGGATCTTTAATTTCATTTCGGATAATATCACTAAGTTCTCTTTGAACCTGTGTGTTAATTCGGGTGTTTTTTATACTGTTTTTTCTCATCTTATCACCTTATCTATCGAGGCACTTCTACCATCTTATAGCCTTCCACGATGTCCATTTCGGCAAAATCATTAAAGTCTTCAAATACAAGACCACATTCATAACCGGCTTTCACTTCCTTAACATCATCTTTGAAACGCTTTAAGGATGCTAGTTTACCTTCATATATCTGCTCTCCTTCACGACTGATTCGAATCAGACAATCTCTTTCGAACGAACCATCAAGAATGTACGATCCGGCAATATTACCCACACCAGAAGCTTTGAAAATCTGACGAATTTCTGCATGACCGATAACCTTTTCTTCAAAGATTGGATCTAGCATTCCCTTCATTGCTTCTTGAACGTCTTCAATCGCATTATAAATTACTTTGTAAAGGCGAACATCAACACCTTCCTGCTCTGCTGTTGTCTTAGCGGATGCGTCCGGACGAACATTAAATCCAATAACAATTGCATTAGATGCAGATGCCAAAATTATATCTGATTCATTAATTGCTCCGACTCCGCCATGAATAACTTTAACAACCACTTCTTCATTAGATAATTTTTCAAGAGACTGCTTTACAGCTTCTACAGAACCTTGCACATCTGCTTTTACTACAATATCAAGCTCTTTTAAATTACCTTCCTGAATACTAGAATATAAATCTTCAAGCGACATTTTTTTCTTTGTCTCTTCAAGTAATTTTTCTTTTCCTTGTGATATAAATGTTTCCGCAAAGCTTCTTGCTTCTTTTTCATTGTCCATTGATACAAAGATTTCACCGGCGTTTGGAACATTACTAAGTCCTAAGATTTCAACCGGCGTTGAAGGAGTTGCAACGCGAACTCTTCTTCCCTTGTCATCAAGCATGGCTCTAACCTTACCATAAGCACTTCCGGCCGCAATCGGTTCTCCAACTTTTAAGGTTCCCTTTTGTACAAGAACGGTTGCAACAACGCCTCGTCCTTTATCAAGCTGAGACTCAATAACAAGACCACGTGCATTTCTATTAGGATTCGCTTTTAACTCTAAAATTTCAGAGGTCAAAAGAATCATTTCAAGGAGCTGATCGATACCTTCTCCTGTATGTGCAGATACCGGTACAAAGATTGTACTTCCACCCCAATCTTCCGGAATCAATTCATATTCTGACAATTCCTGTTTTACACGTTCGATATTAGCAGACGGCTTATCAATCTTATTAATTGCAACAATAATTTCAACTCCGGCTGCTTTCGCATGATTGATGGCTTCAATTGTCTGTGGCATTACACCATCATCAGCAGCAACTACTAAAATCGCAATATCCGTAGAATTGGCACCTCGCATACGCATTGCCGTAAATGCTTCGTGACCCGGCGTATCTAGGAATGTGATGGTCTGATCATTGATTTTAACCACGCTCGCACCAATATGCTGTGTAATTCCACCTGCTTCGCGATCCGTAACATTCGTCTTACGAATTGCATCGAGCAAGGATGTCTTACCATGATCGACATGTCCCATTACACAAACAACTGCCGGTCTTGGCTTCATTAATGCTTCATCCTCTTCTTCTTCTTTCAGAAGTTCCTCAATCACATCAACTTTCACTTCATGCTCGCAAATACAGTTGTACTCAAGCGCAATTTCTTCTGCTTCATCAAAGTCAACTTCCTGATTCACCGTTACCATCTTTCCTTGCATAAAGAGCTGCTTTACAATTGCGGATGCCTGCACTTTCAGAATATCCGCTAAGTCTTTAATGGTAATAGAATCCGGAAGTGTAATGGTTCTAATTACATCCTTATCCACTTCTTGCTTTGGCTGTTGTGGCTGTTTGTGCTTTTTCTTGCCACCATGTTTTTCAAGATTTACATAACGTTCCTGTCTGCGACTGTTGTTATCATAATCTTTACGATTCTTTCGATTATTATCACGGCCTCTTTCATTTCTCTTTCCCTCACCGGATGAAGCGCCTTGTGAAAATCCGCCTAAATCTTTTCCAAATGATTTACCCGAATTCTTTTGACGATCGAAATTACCTCTACCGCCTCGATTTCCATCATTTCGATTGTTTTCACGACGAGGCTGATTGTTCGAGAAATCATTTTTACCATTTCTATCTGTTCTTTGTCCTCTTTCAGAAGATGTATTTTTTCTTTGTCCGTCACGTTCTTGTTTTTTCAAACTGTCAAATATATTACCTTGCTTACGTACATTTGTCGTCTGCGATGCAATACTTGCAATTTTTTGAACATTCTTTTTCTCCGGCATACCTTGTTTATTTTGCTCTGTGGTATTTGGTGTTTTTGTTTTATTCTGCTCCATAGACGTATTTTGAGCATTTGCATTACGTTCTTTATTTGCACGCGGAACCGGTGCTGTCGCTCTTTGGAACCCAGGTCTAAATGAACCATCATCCTCACTTCTTCTGCGACGACGTTCTGAATTTCTTCCTTGATTATTATTATTTCTTCTTCCCTGTCCACCGCTTTTGGTATTTTGCGGATTGAACACTGCTGTAATCGAAGATTTTTTCTTCGGGCGTTCTTTATCATCTTCTGCTTTGTTAGCTGCAGTCTTCTTTTCCTCATCCTGAGCTCCTTCATCAGCAGATGACGTTTTTGCTGCGCCAAAATGTTTTTTTACTTTCTGTATCTCATCATCATCTATACCACTTTGAGATTTTTTCCCAACAATACCTATTTCTTCCAAATAAGCTATGATATCTTTTGCACTTATGTTTAATTCTTTTGCGATTTCATGAATTCTAGCCATATTATTCATTCCCTCCATTATTCAGTTTTTCCGATTCGAGCAATTTTACAATCGCCTTTGCCAAACCTTCATCAGTAACGGCAAGCGATGCTCGAAATTCTTTACCAATACAATGTCCAAGTTCTTCTTTTCCAGCATATTCATAAATCGGCACCATATAGAAATCACACATATTATGAAATTTCTTTTTTGTATTATCTGATGCCTCTTTTGAGACAATCACCAGATATCCATTGCCGCTTTTCACGGCTTTTTCAGTGGCAAACTCACCGCTGACAACATTTCCCGATTTCGTTGCTATCGAAAGCATGGACAATATTTTATTTGCTTTCAATCATTTCCACTTCCTTAAGCAAAGATTGTTTCACTTCATCCGGAACAGCCATTTTAAATGACCGTTCTAGACCTTTGTTTTTTATGCTTTTTTGAAAACAATCCCTGCAAGGGCACAGATATGCTCCTCTTCCGTTCTTACGCCCGGTCTGATCAATAAAGATTCCTTCTTCGTTTTTAATAACTCGAATCAGACTTTTCTTTTCTTTCATTTCATTACAACCAACGCATTTACGCATCGGAACATTTCCTGCCATATTTTATTCCTCTTCCTGCTTTTGAGCTTCTTCTACATCATTTTCTTCAGCAAAGAAGTCTCCATCTTCAAAATCATCCATTTCTTCATAGTCATCGAAATCATTTTGACTTTCCATCTGTTCAAAGATTTCATCAAACTCTCCGGATTCTTTTGCCTGAGTTTCACTTTTAATATCAATCTTGTACTTCGTAAGTCTAGCCGCCAAACGAGCATTTTGTCCTTCACGACCAATTGCAAGTGATAACTGATAATCCGGAACAACAACTTTAGCCGTCTTTTCATCCGAATCTGCCTGAACCAGAATTACTTTTGCCGGACTTAATGCATTTTGAATAAGCATAGCCGGATTTTCATCCCAATTGATAATATCAATTTTTTCACCACGTAATTCCTCTACAATTGCATTAACCCTTGCACCATTCATACCTACGCAGGCTCCTACCGGATCTACATCGTCATCATTAGACCAAACTGCAATCTTAGTTCTGCTTCCTGCTTCTCTTGAAATCGCCATAATTTCAACGATGCCATCACGAATTTCGGTAACTTCTGATTCAAACAATCTCTTTACAAGATTTGGATGAGATCTTGAGACCAAAATCTTAGGTGCTTTTGAACTATCTTTCACATCCACAATATATACCTTGATTCTTTCGGTTGGCTTTAAAACCTCTCCCTTAACCTGTTCTTTTTCAGAAAGAATCGCATCCGCTTTTCCTAAATTCACACTATAAGACGTTCCAATCTTACGCTGAACAATTCCGGTGATAATATCATCTTTCTTTTCCGAATAAATACCGTAAATAGTTTTTCTTTCTTCTTCTCGAATCTTCTGTGTAATTACATTTTTCGCACTCATAGCAGCAATACGACCAAATTCTTTCGAATTAATTTCAATATTAACCACATCATTGACTGCTAACTTTCCATCAATCTTTTGCGCATCGGCAAGTGAAATTTCTGTCACATCGTCTTCAACTTCCTCAACAACAGTCTTTGCCGCCCATACATGAAACTCCCCTGTGTTAACATCGAGTTCCACATTGATGTTTTCAGATTTTCCAAAATGATTTTTGCATGCAATAATAAGAGAATTCTCAATTGCTTCTAGTAATGTATCTCTGCTGATATCTTTTTCCTTTTCAAGTAATTCCAACGCTTTTAACAATTCATTATTCATGATCTATTAGGCCTCCTCTTAAAAATCCAATGCCAAACGAGCAAGCGCTACCTCTTTTTTGGCAAATGTCATTGTTTCATTTTCATTTATCTCTATTGTAATCGTATCCTTATCATACGAACGCAAGATTCCGGTAAATTCTTTGCTATGATTAAGTGCTTTATACAACTTAATCTCAATTTCTTCTCCGATACTTTTTTCAAAATGTCGATTTTTTTTCAGCACCCGACCAAGTCCCGGAGAGCTAACTTCAAAAATATATTGCTCTTTAATATAATCTTCTCTATCAAGAATCTCATTCATCTTTCTTGATACGACTTCACAATCATTAATCGTTATGCCGCCTTCTTTATCAATGTAAATTCTAAGATAATAATCGGCACCTTCTTTAACATATTCAATATCATAAAGTTCAAATCCATATTCTTCTAATATAGGAAGAATATATTCCTCTGTTTTTTGTTCATACTGTTCTCTTTGTGACATTTTCTCACCCTCTTTTCCAGCTTTGCTATGATATTCGAACAAAAACTGAGAGTGGACGAATCCGCCCACTCTCGAAAATTACATTTGTGACTTTAATTATTGTAACACTATTTGCACCTACCTGCAAGGCGTTTTTGCTTTTATTTATTCGAAATATTGGATTTGACCATATTCTAATATTTATTTATAATGCAAATAAATAGATAGTCATTTATTCAAGGAGGAAATAGATTATGGAATTTAGACATCTAGAAGTCTTTGTTGCTGTTGCCGAACTAAAAAGTTTTTCTAAAGCTGCCGAATATTTATATTTGACACAGCCAACGGTCAGTTCGCATATCAATTCTCTCGAAAAAGAACTTCATATAAAATTATTTAATCGCACAACAAAATTTCTACAAATCACACCAGAAGGTGAAGAATTATACAATTATGCCAATCGTATTATACGACTGAAAAATGCTGCTCTCGAATCCATCTCACACGAGCATAATACAACACTGCGTATCGGCGCCTCTTCTCTTCCGGGTAGTCATATGCTTCCTGCAATCATTTCAAAATTCTACCAAAAACACCCGAATGTCAGATTCGACATTCATACCGGTGATAGCAACGAAATTGAAGACCAGGTGATTCGTGGTGTGCTTGATTTTGGACTGGTTGGCTCTAATTCCTATAATTCCAATTGTATTTATGAGCAATTTGCATCAGATGAATTATCCATTGCCATGCCAAACACCGCCGAATATCGAACTATTTTGCTATCTAAAAATCCATTGGGCGAGCTTATGAAAAAACATATAATTGTTCGCGAAAAAGGATCTAATACCTTCTTTCAAGCTCAAAGCTATCTAGCAAAAGATAATATTTATTTCGATACGCTAAACATCATTGCAACAGTTGATGATCCGGAATTGATTTTAAAAATGGTAATTCAAGGTATGGGAATCTCTATCTTCTCTAATCTGGCGATACTGCAGGCAAAAGAAAATGGACAGATTCTTGTCTATCCGCTTCATACCTCTAGCCGCCAATTTTATATCATGTACCAAAAAGAACGTTCCCTTCCGGCCTATGCCGATCAGTTTCTAGAATTTGTAAAAAAACATTCCGACAATTAATTACCGGTCCATTACCGGCTTTGAAAACAAAAAAAAGATTGAGCGAAATGCTCAATCTTTTTTTAACAGCCAGTACGGGAGTCGAACCCGTGATTCCGCCGTGAGAGGGCGGCGTCTTAACCACTTGACCAACTGGCCATCTTTTGTTGTTATCCTTTAACATCTCACATCAGGATCGCTCTCGCGTCACAACAAAAATAATTCTATCTTATTGTCATATAAAAATCAAGTACTTTTTTGATTTTTTTTAACTTTATTTATCATAACCATTTGGATTGTTTTTTTGCCATCTCCAACTATCTTCACACATTTCCAAAATACCATTTTCCGCTACCCATCCAAGCTCTTTTTTAGCTTTGCTTGCATCTGAATAGCACGTTGCAATATCTCCTGCTCTTCTTGGTTTTATCTCATATGGAATCTTTAAATCATTTGCCTTTTCAAAATTCTTAACAATGTCAAGAACGCTATATCCATGACCTGTTCCAAGATTATATATTTCCAAGCCACAATCTTCTTCTAATTTTTTGATTGCCTTCACATGACCTTTTGCCAGGTCAACAACATGAATATAATCTCTAACGCCGGTTCCATCCGGGGTGTCGTAATCATTTCCAAATACGCCAAGCTGCTTTAGCTTACCAACTGCAACCTGTGTGATATATGGCATAAGATTATTCGGAATTCCATTTGGGTTTTCTCCAATCAAACCACTCTTATGCGCTCCAATCGGATTAAAATAGCGAAGCAATATCACATTCCACTGCGGATCGGCTTTTTGAACATCTGTAAGAATCTGTTCTAGCATAGACTTTGTCCATCCATATGGATTGGTACATTGTCCTTTCGGACACTCTTCCGTAATTGGAACAAATACAGGATTGCCATATACCGTTGCCGAAGAAGAAAAAATCATATTCTTTACGCCATTCTTTCTCATTACATCAATCAAAGTCAGGGTTCCCGCAATATTATTTTCATAATATTCCCATGGTTTTTCAACAGATTCTCCAACCGCTTTTAATCCAGCAAAATGAATACAAGCTGTAATTTTTTCCTTTTTCATTACATCTGTCAAAAAATCACGATCCAAAATATCACCTTTATAAAAAGTAACACTCTTACCCGTAATTTTCTCCACTCTTTGCAAAGATACTTCACTGGAATTACTAAGATTATCTACAACAACCACATCATATCCCGCATCTAAAAGTTCCACGCATGTATGACTTCCAATATATCCTGCTCCACCTGTAACCAAAATTGACATAATGTTTCCTCCTACTCGCATCAAAACTCTTTAATCATTCCCCGTTGCCATATCCGGTTTTCGAAAACCAAACAATCTACAACTATGCAAAAACAGCCCCGAAAAATCGGGGCTGAAGAATTGCTATCCGAACAATGTTTATTATAAAACATTACCAATCGGCATTCAAGTTAAATTAAGCTACTTTTTCCTTAGCAAGCTCTACAAGTGAAGCAAAACCTTCTGCATCGTTAACTGCCATTTCAGCAAGCATCTTACGATTGATTTCTACTTCTGCAAGCTTAAGACCATACATGAATTTGCTGTATGAAAGTCCATTTAATCTTGCTGCTGCATTGATACGAGCGATCCAAAGACTTCTAAACTGTCTCTTTCTCTGCTTTCTTCCTGCATAAGAACTTGTTAAAGCTCTCATAACAGACTGCTTAGCAACACGATACTGCTTAGATCTTGCACCTCTGTATCCCTTTGCTAACTTTAATACTCTATTATGTTTCTTCTTTGCGTTTAATCCGCCTTTAATTCTTGCCATGATTTAATTCCTCCTAACAAATAATCTTATAAGTATGGTAATACTTTCTTCATATTCTTTGAGTTTGTCTGATCAGTAACAACTGACTTTCTAAGCTCTCTTTTCTTCTTTGTAGTTTTCTTGGTAAGAATATGACTCTTATAAGCTTTGTTACGAACTAACTTTCCTGTTCCTGTCTTTTTAAAACGCTTTGCAGCTGCTCTTTTTGTCTTTACCTTTGGCATGATAAATTCCTCCTTAATAAACTATTTCTTTTCTACCAACACCATCGACATATTTCTGCCTTCCATCTTTGGTGGTTTCTCCACTTGTGCAATGTCCTCAAGCTTTTCAAGGAAATCGTCAAGGATATGTTTCGATTGCTGTACATGCGCCATCTCACGGCCACGAAAACGCAATGTAACCTTTACCTTATCGCCCTTCTTTAAGAACTTCTTTGCCGCATTTACTTTGGTGTTCAGATCGTTTTCTTCAATATTAGGAGACATACGAATCTCTTTTACTTCAACCGTCTTTTGCTTTTTACGAGCTTCCTTCTCTCTACGAGACATCTCATAACGATATTTGCCATAATCAATAATCTTACATACCGGCGGTTTTGCAGTTGGCGCAACCTTTACTAAATCAAGGTCTGCCTCTTGTGCAAGCTTAAATGCTTCTTTCGAAGACATGATTCCAAGCTGTTCTCCATTCTGACCAATTAGTCGTACTTCTCTGTCTCTGATCTGTTCATTAATAAATAAATCGCTAATGATTTACACCTCCATAAAAAAAGTGGATAGGTAGACTATCCACAAATCAAACGAACACAATAAGTGCTGTTAAGATATAAAAACCCGGGTCGCTTAATACGCCAAGGTGAGAGTGGATACTCTACTTCTTTTCTAACAACTTAATCACTGTACCATACATAATATATAAAGTCAACGTCTAATCTGATTTTTCTTGTGAAAAAATCACTTATCTTTTATAATATAAGAATCATTTCGAAATCTGTCAAGGCAATTTCGATTCCATAGAGAAAGGACATAGATTTATGAATACACCTTGTATTGATTTACATGTACATTCAACAGCTTCAGACGGAACTTTTACTCCGTCTAAACTTATTAAATTAGCAAAAGAAAATAATCTTCAAGCAATAGCACTGACTGATCACGATTCGATAGACGGACTTGCAGAAGCTTCCAACGAATCCGCGAAACAAAATATCGAATTTGTTCCCGGAATTGAATTATCCACAGATCATAACGGAAAAGAACTACATGTGGTTGGTCTGTATATCGATCCAACCAACAAGCAATTAAACGATAATCTTATCACATTTGTAAATGAACGAGACAGTCGAAATGCCAAGATGTGTGAACTACTTCAAAAAGAAGGTTTTGATATTACGATGGAAAAACTTCTTGCATTTGCCGGAACAGGGGTATTAACAAGAGCACATTTTGCCAACTATCTAGTCGACCATGGATATGTCAAAAATATCAAAGCCGTATTTCATGAGTACCTGGGAAATGACTGTCGTTGTTTCGTAGACCGCACACTAATCAAAACCACGAATGCCATTCATCTAATCAAACAGGCCGGCGGGGTTGCTATTTTGGCACATCCCGGACTATATTCTTACGGTGATGATAAAATGCGCAATGCTCTTACTGAATTTAAAGCTGCAGGCCTTGACGGACTTGAAGCCATCTACTCAACTTATACGCCAGCAGATGAACGCTATTTTAAAGGACTGGCGAAAGAATATGACTTATTAATCTCCGGCGGTTCTGATTTTCACGGAACCAATAAACCGGACATCAAACTCGGAACCGGAAAAGGCTCTATGTTTATTTCGTACGAAATTTTACAAACCATAAAAAATTATCACAACAGGCGACATTAACTTACAAAAAGCAGAAAAAGTGTTTCGTACTTTTTCTGCTTTTACTATATTACAAATTCATGAATGATTTGGGCGATTCCATCATGATTGTTGTCGGATTTCGTAATACAATCTGCCTTTTTAAGGATATCCTGATTCGAATTACACATTGCAACTCCAAGCCCTGCCATTTCAATCATTGAAACATCATTTTCCTCATTTCCGATTGCAATCGTATCTTCTTTTTTTATCCCCAATAATTCACAAGCCGCAAGCATAGCATGACCTTTCGACGAATCAAGTGGTACATACTCAAGATACTCCGGTGTCGAAAAAAAGCTTAAACACTTTCCTTCCATAAGGCGATCGCCTTCTTCTTTAAATCGTACAAGTGCATCATGATTTTCAAGATTCGAAAGCAACACCTTTGTTGGATTCTCAATTCCCTCTGGAAATTCTTCACGGCATTCATAAGGAATTCCTGTAAGATGAACATATTGATACAACTGTTCTCTTACTCGTCTGGTTAATACTTTCTCATCCGAATATGTCTGTATATATTCTCCGTATTCATCTGCCAAATCAAATAATTTTTGCACCAGAGATACATCCATTGTTTTCCTTACCAAAACCTTATCGCGATCCAGATCATATAAGATGCCACCATTCATGGCTATAAGTAAACTATCCGGAACTTGCGGAAGATATTGCTTCGCACATCTTCTTGCACTCGATAGAGGTCTACCACTGGCAATCATAACTTTATGTCCGGCTCTTACCGCTTCTTCAATTGCAAGCAGATTCGCCCTTGTTACGGTCTTGTCATCTGTCAAAAGTGTTCCGTCAAGATCGAGTACCAACAATTTCTGTGCCATCTATCTTTCCTCACAGCTTCCAAGAACATGATTAATAAATTGCTGCGCTGTACGACCAGACAAACCACCATGACTTAATTCCCATTTATTAGCTTCTTCCAAAAGCAACTGTGTATCCATTGTGATACCATGTTTTTGTGCTAACACCTCTACAATTTGCTTAAATTCTTTTTTATCCGGTGCGCAAAAGAATATCTGCACTCCAAATCTAGAAACCAAAGACAATTTTTCTTGTACGGTATCAGATGCATGCAAGTCATCACGTCTTTCTTCTTTATCCGAGAATTTTTCACGCACAAGATGACGACGATTAGATGTTGCATAAATCAATACATTATCCGGCTTCTTTTCCAGCCCGCCTTCAATAACAGCCTTTAAATATTTATATTCTATCTCAAATTCCTCAAATGACAAATCATCCATATAAATGATAAATTTATAATTTCGATTTTTTATCTGTGCAATCACTTCGTTCAGGTCTTTAAACTGATGCTTATAGACTTCAATAAGACGCAATCCCTGATCGTAATACTGATTTACAATCGCTTTAATACTTGAAGACTTACCGGTTCCGGCATCCCCATACAGCAAACAGTTATTTGCACTATATCCTTTTACAAAACTTTCTGTATTGGCAATCAGTTTCTTCTTCGGAATCTCATACCCTACAAGATCATCTAACGATACATGCGCAATATTGGAAATCGGAGTGATAACCGGACGGTCATCCACCCGTGTAATACGAAAGGCTTTATGGAGTCCAAGTTCGCCAACGCCAAATCGTTTATAAAATTCTGTTACATACTCCATAAACTCTATTTCGTCTTTTGATTTTGGCAAATCCTTAGATAATTGCACAATTCGATCCCGAATCCGTTTGTTAAACACCTTAGAATTGTCATTCACATTTTCATAGTGTTCCATCACCGCTACAAATTCTTTCGGAAATCCTTTTGTACTAAAATCAAATGCAAACAATTCCCTAAAAATCTCAAAATCATGAATCGCAAGTGGATTTATGCTTCCCTCCACTTTTCCTTTTCCTTCGCAAGCAAGGCTAAAAGAATTCTCATTGTTAGCGATTAAAAAAGCCAAATAATTATGCCAAATATTACCTTCAAATCCATAAGATGAAGCCAGTTCAATTAATTGATGAAATGATTCATAAAAAAGCGCCTCATGATTTTCACATCCCTCATCCATCAATGTGCAAAAGTTCTCAAGCACATCTCCATGTTTGAATTCTTTAAATATTACAAATTTCGTTATTAACTTCATATTCCTTTTCCACCTACTCTGTTTGTTTATGCATTTTATAGCAACCTAGAATCTGTACATTTCCTGCTTCCGTCAAAAGTCCAATCAGCGCATTTGCCATCGCATCATCCTCAAGCGTTCCATCGACTTCTACAAAAAATCTATATTCAAAATTACGCCCCGGAATCGGTCTTGAACTAATCTTAGTAAGATTTAATCCATTATAAATAAAATGTGAGAGCATATAATATAAAGAACCACTCTTATTTGGAAGTTCAAAACTGATCGTTACTTTATCCGCATCTTTCGTATAGACTTCATCTTTCGAAACAATAATAAACAAGGTCGCATTCGTATCAACATTTATAATATCTTCACTTAGAATTTCAAGATTGTAAATATCAGCATTAAGCCTGTTGCCAATGGACGCTTTGGTAATATCACCACTGTCTTTTACCCGCATAGCTGCCACAGCTGTATTTTCAACCTTAACCTGTTTCATCTGACGATTACTATTCAAAAAAATAGAACATTGACTAAGCGCTTGCGGATGTGAAACCACTTCTTTTATATCTGAAATCTTTGATCCCGGCAAACCAAGAAGTGCATGTCTAATAGGAATCAGCATTTCCCCAACGATATGATGACCATATTCCGTCATTAAATCATAATTTTCCGAAATATCTCCTGCTGTTGTATTCTCAATCGGTAAAACCGCATAATCAGCCTCGCCTGATTTTAACGCTTCCATTGCATCCCGCCAGGTCTCCACATGATATGAATTATCCGGCTCATGAAAAAAAGCATTCATTGCAACCTGCGAATACGCACCATCGGTTCCTTGAAATACAATGGTCTTTCCATGGATTCCAAGTTCATCAATTTTTTGAAATCCCAAATCGTAAACGCCTTTTTTTTCACGAATCAATTGGTACTGGCGCTTTCGGGAAATAGACATAATCTGCTCATACAACTCTTTGATTGCTTCATTTTCAAAGTCACTTGCTGCAGCAGAACATACCTGTTTCATCTTCGTTTCCTCTCTGGCATGATCTTGTACTTCCATTGACGCATCAATCTTATAAGATGCGACCTGCTCTGATAGTTTCATTCTATGACAATAAAGTTTCACAAGTTGATCGTCTGTTTCATCAATTTGCCTTCTGATTTCTTCTAAGTCCATGCCCCGAAAAGCCTCCTTCATTCTATCCTTTAGACCCAATAATTCTTTGTATTTTAATACCCGTTATACTATAATATTTATAAGGAGTAACGATAATCCTAAGTGATTATACTACTATAGTAAGATATCTCGCAAGTATCATAAAAGTTACTTGCTATACTTAGAAGAGGGGCATTATATGAGAAGCGAAGTACGAAAATTTCTAATCATTATTATTATCGTTGTGGCAGGGGTTATTGCCTTACTGGTTTTTAAAGAAACTCATAATTTCACGAAGCTTAATGACGAATATGTAAATGGAAACACTGACGGTAATTTATACAATTATGGATTGTTTTGTGAATACGAAGATACCATCTATTTTGCCAATCCTTCCGATAATTTTCGGCTTTATTCCATGGACTTTACCGGCAACAATCTGCAAAAGCTTTGTGATGATGCCGTCTATTCTATTAACGCAGATGCCAATTATCTGTATCTGATCCGTGACAACTCCGAATCGACCGATTACATGTCCTTTATGCATTATAACAATTATGCCTTATATCGATGTGAACACGATGGCTCCAATATGAAAGTTATGGATGCAAACCCTTGTCTATATGCAAGTCTGGTCGGTAATTATATCTATTATCTGCATTATGATGATGAGGTTGCTACGAAGACATATCGCGTATGCATTAATCTTGACGATCCTGAAGAAGTCTTTAATGAACCGAATTATACCTGCAGCACCAAAAATGAGTCTATTTATTATGTCGGCACCGATCATGATCACGACATTCACAAATTAAATACCGAAACCAACACAAAAACCACCATCAAAACCGGCAATTATTGGTTGGTTCAGGAAAATGGCGGATTCCTATATTACCTTGATAACACCGATGGATATAAATTAAAACGTGTCTTATTATCCGATCCGCAAAATTCCGAAGAAACGCTTGTAAACGGATGGGTAGAAAACTATAATACACTCGGTAATATTCTTTTCTATCAATATCATGAAAATTCCGGAACAAACTCCGGTCTTTATCGAATGGATCTGTCTACTTTAGAGTCAACCTTGATTATTAGTGGTGAATACAAGAATATCAACTGTACCAGCACCTATACCTATTTTCAAGACTATAACGATTCTAAAACCATGTATATGGTTCCAACTTCCGGCAATACCGCTTACAGTGTCTTCTCACCGTAAAGGTTTTCAAGCCAAATTGAAAGACAAGGATTTACACCCTTGTCTTTTTATTATACGAAATCGAATAATGATAATTGATTCGTCTCCGGCAAATCACTTAAAATTCCAAGTTCTACCATAAGTTCAATTACGGTCTTACTTGCCTTAGTCCTTTGTCTAAAATCATCTCGTGACAAGAATTCACCATTCTTAGCTGCATCTTCTACTGCATCCGCTGCCTTGTCACCAAGACCTTCAATTGAGGAAATACTTGGCATTAATTTTCCATCAATAACCTGAAAATAATGAGCCTTCGCTTTATAAATATCAAAATCACAAAATTCAAATCCACGAGCATACATTTCCTGAACAATACGCATGTCCTTCACAGTATCGAGCTCTTTTTTTGATGGATCTTCTTTTTTCAGGATTTTATCCATCTCATATTCGAGACGTTCTTTTCCCTGACACATTAATTCATAACTAAATGCAGTTGCTCGAATCGAGAAAAAAGCGGCATAATATGCCAGCGGATAATAAACTTTAAAATATGCAATTCTCCATGCCATCATAACATAAGCTGCAGCATGCGCTTTAGGGAACATGTATTTAATCTTCTTACACGACCAGATATACCAATCCGGAACATTATGTTCCTTCATGATTTCTTCCCATTCCGGTTTTAATCCTTTTCCTTTTCGCACTGCTTCCATAATGGTAAAGGATTGCTCACTTTCTACTCCCATACTAATCAAATAGGTCATAATATCATCACGGGTACAAATTGCGGTTGCAATAGTTGCATTTCCCTGTCGTATTAATTCCTGAGCATTTCCAAGCCATACATCCGTTCCATGTGAAAGTCCTGATATACGTATTAAATCAGAGATCGATTGCGGTTTTGTGTCGATCAACATTTGAATAACAAAATCGGTACCAAATTCCGGGATGCCAAGCGAACCTAACGGAACCCCGCTAATATCATCCGGCTTGATTTCCAAAGCACTTGTATCCTGAAACAGGGACATCACTTTTTTATCATCAAATGGAATTGAAGTCGCATCAATTCCGGTCAGATCTTCGAGCATTCGAATCATGGTTGGATCGTCGTGCCCAAGTATATCAAGTTTTAGCAAGTTGTGATCGATGGAATGGTAATCAAAATGTGTGGTTATAACATCCGTTGTCATGTCATTTGCAGGGTGTTGAATCGGCGTAAAGGAATTCATATCTTCCCCCATCGGTAATACTACAATTCCTCCGGGATGCTGGCCGGTAGTTCGTTTTATCCCCACGCACCCTTGCACAATTCTGTCAATCTCACAATTTCTTTTTGATACGCCATGCTCTTCATAATATTTTTTCACATAACCAAATGCTGTCTTATCCGCCAACGCACCTATTGTTCCGGCTCTAAAGGTCTGTCCTTCTCCAAAGATTACCTCCGTATATCGATGCGCCTTACCTTGATAATCTCCGGAAAAATTAAGGTCGATATCCGGCTCTTTATTTCCTTTAAACCCAAGGAATGTTTCAAAAGGAATATCAAACCCATCTTTTACAAGCTTGTGTCCGCAGACCGGACAATCTTTATCCGGCAAGTCACATCCGGAGCGGCCGGCATACTTTTTCACTTCTTCTGAATCAAAATCAGAATATTGACAATTCTCACATCGATAATGCGGGCTAAGCGGATTAACTTCTGTAATTCCCGACATTGTTGCAACAAATGACGAACCAACCGAGCCTCGAGAGCCAACAAGATAACCATCTTCATTTGACTTCCAAACAAGTTTTTGCGCAATGATATACATAACGGCATAACCGTTTGATATGATGGAATTCAATTCTCTGTCCAGGCGCTCTTGTACAATTTCCGGCAATTGTTCTCCATACATTTCATGTGCTTTATTATTACAGATTTCTCGAAGCAACTGATCGGAATTCTCAATAACCGGAGGACATTTATCCGGCCTTACCGGCGTAATCTTTTCACACATATCCGCGATTTTATTCGTATTTGTAATGACTACCTCTATTGCCTTTTCGCTTCCAAGATATTCAAGCTCTTCTATCATCTCCTCTGTTGTTCGAAGAAATAAAGGTGCCTGATCATCCGCATCTTTAAAACCTTTCCCCGCCATAATGATTCTTCGGTATACTTCATCTTCCGGATTCATAAAATGAACATCACAGGTGGCAACAACCATTTTGTTAAATTGTTCTCCAAGTTTTACAATTTGTCGATTAATATCCTTAATATCTTCAATACTTGAAAGACGTGGTTTATCCCCGCGAATCATAAATTCATTATTTCCAACCGGCTGAATTTCTAAATAATCATAAAAATTCACTAATCTGGCGATTTCTTGTTTGGACTTTCCATCCAAAAGAGCCTGGTACAATTCGCCGGCCTCACAAGCCGATCCAATTATCAACCCTTCCGAATATTTTAAGTATTCACTTTTCGGAATTCTTGGTCTTCGGTAATAATACTTAAGATGAGACATCGAAACCAATCGATATAAATTAATACGACCAATTGTATTTGTCGCAATAATAATCGCATGATATGTCGAAAGCTTTTTAACTCGTTCCGGTGAAGATGCCGCCAATTCATTTAATTCTTTAAGATTGGTAATTCCCATATCTTCTAACATGGCAATCTGCTTTAATAAAATATTGGCGGTGCACTCTGCATCATCAACTGCCCGATGGTGATGCTCTAAGGATACCCCAAGTTTTTTGGCAACATTATCCAGCGTAAACTTCGCAACATCCGGCATTAAAAGTCTTGCAATTTGCATGGTATCCGTAACTGTAAATGCACAAGAAAGCCCAAGATCTTCACTATTCTTTCGAATAAATCCCATATCAAAATCGGCATTATGCGCAACCACTACGCAATCCTTACAAAAATCAAGAAACTTTACAAGAACCTCATCAATAACCGGAGCGCTCATTACCATCTCATCCGTAATTGATGTAAGATTTTGAATTTCGAATGGAATCGGCTGATTCGGATTCACAAAACTCGAAAAACGATCCACAATATTACCGCCCGAAATCTTCACAGCACCAATTTCAATAATTTTACAATTAAGCGGCGAAAGCCCGGTTGTCTCAATATCAAAAACAACAAAGTCAGAATGGAAATTCTGCCCATTCTCATCAATAACGATATCTTGAAGATCATCTACCAGATACGCTTCCACTCCATAAATTACTTTAAAATCATCCTCGAGACTGATTGTATGATGCGCATCCGTAAATGCCTGCACACAGCCGTGATCTGTAATCGCAAGAGCCTTGTGCCCCCACTTCTTAGCCTGATTAATCAAATCCTTTACATCCGTAACCGCATCCATTTCCGACATCTTGGTGTGACAATGAAGTTCTACTCTCTTTTGCGGATAAGTATCTTCTCTCGAAGTTGTAAAATCTGCAATTTTCATAATTCCAAATATAGAACTGAACATGATTTCCTTATCATATAAGTCCATACTGGCAAATCCTTTTAGTTTTACAAACTTTCCACTACTGATTTCACCTTTTATATCATCAAGTTGCTCCGGTTTTAAAAATAGTTTTGCACGAATCGTGTCCGTAAAATCCGTTAAAGAAAATGTCAACAAATGTTTGCCACTACGTAGTTCTCTATCATCTACCATTATAATCTTACCTTTCACAGTAAGATCTCCCGGTTCTTCTCCTATTGATGAAATCGATACGGGTTCATCTTCAAATTCACGTCCATAGATGACATCCGGATTATCTGACTTTTTAGCCTGAAAAGAAAATGATTTTTTGGCTCCTCCATTGTATTTTTTTTGCATAACGGTTGAAGTTGACTGTTTGGATGATTCCTTATGCTCAGACTTTGTCGTGTTATCATCCGCCACTGCTTCTAGTTCTTTGTTTTGATAAAGCATTGTTCTTGATAGAATTTGTTGAATTTCAATATCCATCTTACGATCAGCAATTTCCTTGTATTTGCTTTCAGCAGGTTCAAAATAATCTACCTCACAATGGAATTTCAAACCACATCTGTCATAGAACACCTTATCAAAATACGCAATCAAATGGTTCGCATTTTCTCGGGACATCATTGTATCCTCCAGCGAAAGATGCATCGTGTCTTCTTCATCAAAAGAAACCTTTGCCTTTTTTAGTACAAGATAATAAAAACGATTGATAGATTTTAGTTCCAAAAGCATACTTTCTAAATACATCTCGTATAAATTCTTACAATTATATTGCTTAGAAAGTACAAAATGCTCATAGACCTTAACTTGTGTCTCTTCTTCCTTAAAAATCTGCTCCTTCACACATTCTTCTAGCGCAAAAATTGCGGCTTTATCAATCAAATGTGTTGCACTGATTTTAATTCGAAACATTGTCTTGGATTTATTGATTGACAACTGTTCAACCGTAACCTCCTCAAACATTTCCTGCATTTTTTTACTTAATTTAAGACTTGCAAATACTTCTGTAAATGCCTTTTCCATCCAATCACCCACATTTATTTCATCTTAGTAATTCGATCAAGTTCTTCTTGAACAGCACTTAAAAGTTCTTGTTCCGGTACTTTACGAAGCACTTCACCATGGCGAAATACAATTCCTTCACCGATTCCACCGGCGACCCCAAGATCCGCCTCTTTCGCCTCTCCCGGACCATTTACCACGCATCCCATCACTGCAACTTTTATATCGGCTGAATAGTTTTCACACAATCTTTCCACCTGATTTGCCAAAGAAATCAAGTCAATCCTTGTACGTCCACAGGTCGGACAAGAAACCACTTCCACACCGCCTTTTCTAAGACCTAATGTCTTCAAAATCATCTTTGCGGAGCGAATCTCTTCGACCGGATCTCCGGTAAGTGAGACTCTTATCGTATCTCCAATTCCTTGACCCAAAATCAATCCAAGTCCTACCGCCGATTTTATATTTCCTGCATATACCGTACCAGCTTCAGTGATTCCAACATGAAGAGGATATATCGTCTTATCGGCAATCAACTTATGCGCCTGTACGCACATCATAACATCCGATGACTTAATACTGATAACAATCTGATCATAGCCAAGATCTTCCACAATCTTCACTTTATCAAGCGCACTTTCAACAAGTCCCTCCGCAGTCACACCATGATATTTTTCAATCAAATGCTTTTCCAAAGAACCACTATTTACCCCAACACGAATCGGAACCTGGTACTCCTTTGCCATATCAACAACCGCTTTAATACGTTCTTTAGAACCTATATTTCCCGGATTTATCCGTATTTTATCCGCCCCGTTTTCCATTGCTTTTAAGGCAAGCTTATAATCAAAGTGAATATCTGCAACCAGCGGAATATGAATCTGTTTCTTAATCTCTTTTAAAGCCTCAGCTGCTTCCTCATCATATGCCGCGCATCTGACAATCTCACATCCAGCCTTTTCAAGTTCTAGAATCTGTTCAACAGTCGCTTGAACATCTGAGGTTTTCGTATTTGTCATAGACTGTATCAGAATCGGATTGTCGCCTCCAATCATCCGATCTTTAATTCGAATCACTTTACTTTTTCTGCGCTCCATAAAACGCCTCCTTAGCCAAGACTTTCAAACAATTTCCTAATATCATTAAACATTACCACGACAATAAATACGATTAAGATCATAAAGCCGATAAAATGAACAATTCCTTCTTTATTCGGATCAATCTTCTTTCGTCTTATTGCTTCAATTATGATAAAAAGAATTCTCCCGCCATCCAAAGCCGGTAATGGAAGAAGATTAATAACACCTAAATTAGCCGCCAGCAACACGGAAATATTAAGCAAACTAAGCACTGCATAATAATAACCACTACTTGTAACTGTAGATTCATAAGTATCTCCAATCGTTTGTATGATACCGACCGGTCCGGACATATCATTCATACTAGCTTCTCCCGTTACAAGCATAAACAAACTATGCAACGTATACGAAATCCAATATTTCACTTCATGTATACTGTACCGAATTGTCTTAAATGGTCCAACTTTTTCATAAGCACTACTACCATAAAACCCAATCATATACCGACCTGATTCTTCATCTAATACCGGAACAATTGTTGTTTCATGGCTTTCTCCTTCTCGCTCATAAGTAACCACAATCTCCTCTCCGGAATGCTTCAGGGTATATAATGAAATATCACGAAATGTATATATTCTGGTATTATTCAGCTTGGTAATGACATCTCCGCTTTCAATCCCAGCCTGCTCGGCCGGATACCCCTCCATAACCGAGCTGATGACCGGTTGATCAACACCGATACAACCTATAATGATCACGGAGAATAGAAAAGCCATTATAAAATTAAATGCCGGACCGGCAAAAATCACACTAAATCTTGCAAGCGCCGACTTGGAATTAAACGATCGCCGATCATCGCTTTCACCGTCTTCCCCTTCCATCATACACGCTCCGCCAAATGGCAATAATTTAAGTGAATATTTAGTTTCACCCTTTTTAATTCCGAAAATTGTAGGTCCAAGTCCCAAAGAAAATTCATTTACCCGGATACCGTTTAGCTTAGCAAATGTAAAATGTCCAAGTTCATGAAATATAATAATAATGCTAAAAATAATAATTGCTATAATAATCTTAATAATTGTCACTTAATTACCTCAACAATTCTCGAACCATAGATTCCGTCTGCAAAATCTGTTCTACCGTGGGATCTTGCATATAAGTAATCTCGCTTATCGCTTTTTGTATCATTTCTGTAATTTGAAGATAGGATATTTCTTTTTTCAAAAATTTTGCAACTGCCACTTCATTGGCTGCATTAAATACCGTTGGAACATTTCCCCCTTTTTTCAGTGCCTCAAAAGCCATCTTAAGTCCCGAAAAAACTTCTAAATCAGGTGCTTCAAATGTCAATTCTTTCAATCTAAAAAAATCCACCCGTTCACCTGATAACGGTCTCCTTGCAGGATAGTACAATGCATATTGGATTGGCAAACGCATATCTGCAGTTCCAAGCTGCGCAATCACTGCACCATCTTCATACTCAACCATAGAATGAATCACACTTTGCGGATGAACAACAACATTGATTTTATCTGCGTCTACACCGAATAACCAATGCGCCTCCATCACTTCAAGCCCTTTATTAACCAAAGTGGACGAATCAATTGTAACTTTTTTCCCCATCACCCAATTTGGATGATTAAGTGCATCTTCAAGTTGTATCGTTTTCAATTCATCACGAGACTTTCCTCGAAACGGGCCGCCCGAAGCTGTAAGATGTATTTTCGCAATGTGATTATGTCTTTCTCCATTTAACGACTGAAAGATTGCACTATGTTCTGAATCTACCGGAAGAATTTTTACGCCTAATTTAGCAGCAAGAGGCATGATAATATGTCCTGCACATACAAGCGTCTCTTTATTAGCTAACGCAATATCCTTTCCTGCTTTGATTGCTTCAATCGTTGGCAAAATGCCAAGCATTCCTACAATCGCTGTCACGAGAATTTCCGTCTTTTCAAAAGTTGCAACCTCAATCAAGCCTTCCATTCCATAGGTTATACGTACATTTGGCATATCCTTTATTGCATTTTTAAGTTCTTTAGCCGATTCTTCTTTCCATACAGCAACTAATTTCGGATGAAATTTTCGAATCTGCTTTTCCAATAATTTAATATTACGTCCAGCTGCAATTGCCGTAACTTCAATATCTTGTTGTTCTTCCACAATCTGTAAAGTCTGAGTCCCTATTGATCCTGTAGAACCCAAAATCGCTATTTTTCTCATGAAATATTCGCTCCTTATACTCTAAAGAAGATATGCACATAAATAAAATACAATTGGTGCCGTTATAATAACGCTATCAAAACGGTCTAAAATTCCTCCATGTCCCGGAATCAGTTTGCCATAGTCTTTAATATCATAAAAACGCTTAATTGCGGAAGCCGCCAAATCACCAACCATGGAAATCAATCCACCGATTGCACAAATAATCGGCAAAATCATGATCTGGTTCATTTCCATCTGAAGTGCCCCATTAAACACCAAGCCAAAAATCACTGCTAAAACAGCTGCTCCAACCACACCACCAACAGCACCTTCGACTGACTTTTTAGGACTTAAAACAGGAGCCATCTTATGTTTTCCAAAAAGCATACCAACACAATATGCACAAGTATCACATCCCCACGAACAGATAAATATAAGCCATACAAGATATTTACCATCCGCAAGCATCCTTGTTTCATAAACACAAGATAGCATCATAGCTACGTAAAAAATCGCAAAAAATGCAGCAAGTAGTTGTTTTGCATGTACTTTTGGATAAGAAAACACAAACACAAACAACATGACTATCAAAGAAATCAAAAACAAAAATTTAACATCCGGCAAAAAATTCCATTTTAAATTTAAGTAATATACAATAGTTGTAGCATATCCTACATAAGCCAGCGGTTTCTTCTCAAAGTGAAATACTCTATAGAGCTCATACATTCCAATTACAGAAATTGCTCCTATTACAAAAAGTAAAAGATCGCCTCCTCTAATCAGAAACAGAAGCAATAAAACGATCATAATTGCTCCACTGATTGCTCTTGTTTTAAACATCTTAACATCCTCCTATGATTTTAAAGCATTTTCATCGACACCACCAAAACGTCGTTCTCTAGCACCATATGAATCCAATGCTTTTTTTAACTCATCCGTATGAAATTCAGGCCATGGTACATCCGTAAAATACAGCTCTGCATATGCAAGCTGCCATAGTAAATAATTCGAAATTCTTTGTTCTCCGCTTGTTCTAATCAACAAATCCGGATCCGGAATATCTTTTGTATCGAGCACGGACGAAAACGCTTCTTCTGTAATCTCATCTACTGTCATTTCACCATTTTGTACACTCTTGGCCAATTTTTTTATTCCGCGAAGCATTTCATCACGACTGCCATAATTAAGCGCAATCTGAAGATTCAGTCCTGCAAAATCTTTTGAGATATCTTCCACTTTGTCTATCAGTTTTTGGATATCCTCACTCATACCGGCTCTGTCTCCAATAATACGCATACGCATATTATGTTTTACGCAAAGTTTTTGACATTTTTTCAAATAGGTACGAAAAAGATTCATTAATGCATCTACTTCGCTATCCGGTCGTTTCCAATTCTCTGTTGAAAAAGCATATACAGTGAGATATTTTACACCCAAATCCCATGCTGATTCAACTACTTCCTCTAAAGTTTTTGCGCCTTGTACATGACCATAATTTCTTGGCATGCCTTTGCTCTTAGCCCATCGTCCATTACCATCTAAGATAATTGCTACATGTTCCGGTACACTCATACTTTTCCTCCACATGGAAAGAAAAGTGTGCTTTTCACAACCAAAAGCACACTTTTCTGTTTCATTTTTTCTTTCAAGTCAATCTTAAACTGTAAGAATCTCTTTTGATTTTGACTCTACAGCTTCATCAATTTTCTTAATATAACTATCTGTAAGCTTTTGAATCTCATCTTCAAGTTCTGCAACTTCATCCTCAGAAATCTCTGATGATTTTCCAAGCTTTTTCATCGCATCATTTGCATCACGTCTAATATTGCGCACTGCAACCTTGGCATTTTCGCCGTATTTTTTTACTTCTTTTGCCAGCTCTTTACGACGCTCTTCTGTAAGTTCCGGAAATACAAGTCTTATCATCTTACCATCATTTGTTGGATTGATTCCAAGATCAGATGTCATGATAGCCTTTTCAATCTCTTTTACCATGTTCGACTCCCATGGCTGAATCTGTATCATTCGCGCTTCCGGAACAGAAACATTCGCTACCTGCTGAATCGGACTTGGTGTTCCATAATAGTCCACCATAATATTATCTAATACATGCGGATTCGCTCTACCTGCACGTATAGAACCATATTCATTTAACAAATTGCTTAAAGATTTTCCCATCTTTGATTCATATTGTTCTAATCTACTGTCCATATCTGCCTCCTTATACCGTAACAACGGTACCATTAAATCTACCAGTAATTGCCTTCACAATACTATCTTCTTCCTGTAATGCAAATACATACATCGGCATCTTATTTTCCATACTCATAATAGATGCTGTAAGATCCATAACCGCAAGCTGTTTTTCAATCACTTCATCAATCGAAATTGCATCATATCTTTTTGCATTCGGATTCACCTTAGGATCACTATCATAAACTCCATCAACAGCTTTTGCCAAAAGAATCACTTCTGCTTCAATTTCGATAGCCCGAAGAACAGTGGCTGTATCGGTTGAAAAATAAGGATGACCGGTTCCTCCTGCAAAAAATACTACTTTATGTAAACGAAAAGCTTCTTTCACAGCGTCTTTGGAAAACAACTGTGTAAACGCTCCGCATGCAAATGGTGTCATTACCGAAGTATCCATGCCTTCCGAACGAAAGATTTCAGAAGTATAAATACAATTCATAACAGTTGCAAGCATCCCAATCTGGTCTGCCTTTGTACGATCGATATTTTCCGAACTTCTACCTCGCCAGAAATTACCGCCGCCAATCACGATTGCAACTTCTATATTTTGATCAACCAACTGCTTTACCTGTTTTGCAACCGAAATTACAGTATTCTCATCAAATCCGGTCTTTTTATCGCCAGCTAACGCTTCACCGCTTAATTTCAGTAAAACTCTTTTCATATTAGTTTTCTCCAAACAGGCTATCCATATCAATATCAGCGTAAACCTGTGAACAGAAACCATCAATTACTGCACCATTATTAATCTGTACAGAACGTGATTTAATGTTTCCTTTAATAACAGCAGATGTATCAACCACTACCGGTCCTTGAACATCGATGTCTCCCTTAATTGCACCTGCAACTACAGCAGAAGTTGCTGTAATATTTCCAACGATGACAGATCCTAAGCCAACTTTAACCGTTCCTGTAGAATTAATCTCTCCTGTAATCTTAGCAGAATCAGCAAAGAATTCAGAAGAATCAGAATTTCCTTCAATTTTTCCTGTAACAACAAGTTTGCCACGGCACTTCACATTACCTGTAACATTTCCGCGAATTTCAATTGAACCAGCTGTTTCAACATCACCGCGAATAATCATGCCTTGTGTGATCACCGCTTCTTCATCGGAAATCTCACCTTCAAGATCTACTTGTTCTTCTTTGCCTTCCGTCTCAACTGCTGTTTCTTCTTTCATCTCTTCTGTTACATCTTTTTCCATTGAATCCATTTCTTTCTCCTCCGTTACTGATTCATTTTCATTTATTGCTGCCATCTGCTCTGATACATTATCTAATACATCCTCTTGAGCATCCGGCTCACTGGCCATACTAACTACGTTTTCAGTAGCATCTGGCTCTGTTGCACTATCTGTTTCGTTTTCCTCCTCATCAGACATTTTTTCAGCTTCAACCTGATCAGCAGCAGACTCATCTTGTTTGTCTTTTGCTTCCTGGTAAGCCGCAACATCCTCCTGAGGTGCTGCAAATGTCTTAGCAGAAGACTCTTGCATCTCCTGCTCATCAACTTCTTCAAGAAAATCATCTAATTTAGCAAGTTCTGATTCGACATCAACATCCTTTTCCAAGGTGTTGATTTCAATATCTTCTTGATCTTGCGCCATTTCCTCCGCCGGTTCTTCACCCGGCATCAACTCTTTCGCCGCTTGCGCAAAATCTTCTTTAAACTCTTTAAAAAAGCTCATTTGTATTTATTCCTCCTAATTCTATTATCTATCCTGTGTGATACAGTTATTTATTCAACACTCTTGTAATAAATATGTTGAACTAAATCGGTATCCTCATCAATCGGCAGGATTTGGGCATCAGATGCCTGTAATTCTTCAATCAATGACGGTAATGCATCTACTGTGGTGCTCTTGTTGTTGGAATCATGCAACAACACAATTGATGTTGAATAATTCGGAACATCTCCCATAACATTGGTAATAATATCTTCCGTTGAATAAGCTTCACTGGTTGCATCTCCGCTGCTGACATTCCAATCAAAATAAGTCACACCTTGTTCATTCAGATAAGATATAAAAGTTGTCATACTTGTATTACTTACCTGATTAGAACTTCCTCCCGGAAACCTGTAATATACCGGCTTTACGCCTGTGACTTCTTCAAGATAATTCTGTATCTTGGTAAAATCTGCTTTAAAATCATCAAGCGAATTATAAATCTCGCTGTATTTATGTGAATAAGAATGCATACCTAAAGTATGACCTTCATCTACAATTCTCTTATATAATTTCTTAGATTCACTATCTGTCTTACCGGTTACAAAAAATGTCGCTTTCACATCATACTCCGCCAAAACATCAAGAATCTCTGCCGTATTATCACTTGGGCCATCATCAAAAGTAAGATAGACTTTCATATTCTCTACCTGATCCTCGGTCTCCATACCTTTACTCACGGATGCCGAATCATCTCCTGACGAATCTGTCTTATAGTTAATCTCTCCAGTTGTAATAAGTTGTTCTAAAACGGTAAGGTTATTCTCCATATCACTGATACGTGTTTTTAAAGAATATACCCGAATCCCAAGAAATACACATAATATGATAGAAACAATTATCCAGATGAAAATCGTAAGTAGCATTCCAATCTTAATACGATTGATTCTCTTCCTTCGGTCGCGATTCTTTTTGAGATTAGAATCCGTAATATTGCTAGCCATAGTGTTCTCCCATATTTTTAATCACAACCTATTGTATCATATATTTATATAAAATACATAATAAAAAAGAGTAATTATCCTCCAATTTGCGACATATCTTTTTTCTCTTCCGCCTTTTTATCAACCTCAAGGAATTGGTGTTCTTTTGATTTAACTCGCAGTGCCTGGGCGATAAGCTCTTCGATCACCTCATCCGAAGCATTATTTCTTAAAGCCTCTCTCAAATCCACTCCTGTTTCATATTGCAGACAAGTCTTCAAAAAGCCTGTCGAGGTCATACGAATACGATTACATCCACTACAGAATTTATGACTCATAGCACTAATAAAGCCTATTTTTCCAACAAAACCCGGTATCTCATAGTAAACACAAGGACCATTGCCAAGTTTCTTTTCATAGGAACGCACATTTGGATACTTTTCTTTAATGATATTTAATACATCCTCCTGGGAAACAAACTCAAACTGCGCCCCCACACCAATCGGCATCATCTCGATAAATCGAACATGCAATGGTCGATCCTTTGCCAATTCGGCCATTTGTAATAAGTCCTGCCCTTCTATCCCTAATGGCACGCAATTAATTTTAAACATAATATCCGGATAACGCTCAGGCAAATCCAGTGTTTTCACGACTTTTTCAAAATTATCGCTTGAAGCAGGCGAACGACTCAAATCATTAAACAAATCACGATTAAGTGAATCAAGGCTTATATTTATCGCATCAATTCCTGCAGCTGCCAAATCTTCCATTTTTTCATAAAGCAAAAGACCATTTGTTGTCATCGTAACTCGTTCAATACCATCAATTGCCTTTAAGCTTGCAATCATCCCCTCTACGCCTCTTCTTACAAGTGGCTCTCCTCCAGTAACCTTAATTTTCTTAAGACCATTACGAGCCATTATTTCACAAACCCGAATCGCCTCTTCGTAAGTAAGTATTTCATCCATATCTACGAGATGTGCCCCATCTGCCGGCATACAATATTTACACCTAAAATTACAACGATCTGTAATTGACAATCGCAGATAATCTATATTTCTCCCATATAAGTCTTTCATGTTTTTACCATCCTACATTCTTATCATATTATCGAACCCAAATTCTCCCCGCAAAATACCCAATCTTTTACTTTATCCTATCTCCGACTGAGTATAGTTTGTCACAGCCCCCACCTACGATAACGCTTAGAGGTGGGGGATTTCTCCGACTGAGTTAAATAAAATCTCCGATATAATATGCATGAACCATACTTCCGGCTTTTACCCCTTCCATGGAAGGTGCAAGTTCTCCAATTATATTGCACCCCTGCAAAGGATGAAGCATTCCATTTCCGGAATGTCCTGAAAGCCAAATCATCGCCTTTCCCTCTTGAATGCTTAATTTTCCGGGTACCATCCTTCCATTCGGACTTTTTTTCTTAAAGTCACTTTCCAATACTCCATCTATTTCCGGAAGCATATACTGGGTATATCCACTCATCTTTCTTACCGCCGGAAGGCAAGTAAGAATCATCGAAATAGCTGCTGATGCCGGATTCCCGGACAAAGAAAACACCGGTATATTCTTATATACGCAAGCCAAGAACGCTCCGCCAGGTTTTAAACGCATCTTCCAAAACAAAATATCTGCTCCTAGCTGTGTCATCACGGTCTTTAAATGATCATAATCGCCAACTGAAACGCCACCTGTGGTCATAATCACATCTGCATCCAAAGAAGCCGTTCTAACAGCTTCGCTAATTGCTTCTACCGTATCTTCTACATTCGGACATATTGTCACCTCTGCACCCGACATACTAAGATAAGAAGCCAGCGTATAAACACTACTGTTACGTATCTTTCCCGGTGCTAATGGCGCATCAATTTCAATTAATTCACTTCCGGTACTAATGAGCTTAATACGCACTTTCTTATATACCTTCAATTTGCTTTTTCCAAGTCCCGCAAGTATCCCTCTTACCGGCGCCGTAATCTTGCTTCCTTTTTCTAAAACAAGCTGTCCCTCTTTGAGATCTTCTCCCACAGGAACAATATTATCACCGCTTTTACCCGGCTTGAAAAAAGTTACATTTTCATCGGTAAATTCCGTATCTTCAAACTTCACCACAAGATCAGCGCCATCCGGAATCGGTGCTCCTGTAAGTATCTTAATCGCAGTTCCTTCTTTAAGAGGCTGCGTAGCAACCTTTCCTGCCGGAACCTCCTCCAAAATCGGAAGTGTAACCGGATGTTCTTTAGATGCATTCTTAATATCTGCAGCTTTTAAAACATATCCATCAAGTGGTGACCGCGAAAACGGAGGAATGTTTTCCTGTGCAAAAACATCCTCCGCAAGAATTCTGCCTGTTGCTTCAAGAAGGTCTATCGTCTCCGTTCCCATAACAGAAACCGCATCAAGCATCATGCTTCTACCTTCTGTCATTTCAACCCTTTCCTTCATTTTATCTTATTCTCCTTCAATCTTTATAAAAATCCTTATTCACATATGAAATCATTTTTCTAAAGCGCTGCTCCGCTATCGCATTACTTACACGCTTTCTTACAACTAATGCATTAAATGGCTTGGTAATATAATCTGAAGCCCCCATCTTAAGTGCCTTAATTTCATTCGATTCTCCGGGTTGCGATACGATAATAATTGGAATCTGCTTACGATTAGGATCAAGCTTCAAAAGACGCATCGTTTCATACCCATCCATAAGCGGCATTAATAAATCAAGTAAAATTACATCTACCCGATGTGATGAATCCGAAAGATAATCCAATGCTTCTTGTCCATTGGAACATTCCACAATCTTGAATGTGTCTTGAAAAATATTCGACAACATAATCCGGTTGATCTTCATATCGTCAACAATCATCATCACTTCACCTTCTTGCACTCCGGTGATCCTGATTCCCTGTTTTGATAAATCATCTTCTATTTCTACCTTTGTTACCTGCGCATGCTCCATCATAGCATAATATTCATCTCGCGGCATTGGCTTGGCAAAATAATATCCCTGCGCATAATCACAATTAAGATTTCTAAGGTATTCAAGCTGAGACTTTGTTTCGACTCCTTCTGCAACAACCGAAATATTCATCCACTTCGCAAGTGATATAATAAAACTCAAAATACTAGAATTTTGACTGTATGCATTTAAAGAATTTTGCAAAAATCTCATATCCAGTTTCAATACATCAATCGGCAATTCTGAAAGCATATTCAAAGAGGAATATCCACTCCCAAAATCATCCATTTCTATCACAAATCCAAGCTGTTTAAGCTTGGTAATTACGCCAATCAATTGCTGTGAATTTTCCGTATAAGATGTTTCCGTAATTTCCAAGTGAATATCCGATATGTCAAGTTGATAACTTTCGACAATTTTAGATAAAACCTGCGGAAGACTTTCGTTATAAATATCACGTCTTGAAACATTTACAGAAATTGGAACATAGGGCAGATGATTTCGTTTTTGATTTGCAATAAAATCACAAGTTTGTCGCATTACATACAAATCAAGTTCTGATATAAAACCATTCCGTTCAAAAATAGGAACAAACTGTCCCGGTGGAATGATTCCTTTTTCCGGATGTATCCATCGAACCAGTGCTTCTGCACCTGCATGTTTCTCATCTTTGATACTAAACTTTGGTTGAAAGAACACCTGAAACTGTCCTGTTTCAAGTGCTGTTTTCATCTCTCCTTCAATTTCCTGTTCAAGAAGTAAACGTTGTCTAATCGCATCATCATAGTAAGAAATATTGACATTATAATTCCCTTTAATTTCCTGCGCTGCAAGCATGGCTCTGTCACAGATTTGCGATATCGTCAGCATTGTATTATTGCATTGATAAACACCTAGTTTGGCATAAATACGGAACTTAAGCGGATAAGCCATTAAAGATGCCGTAATCTCATCTGCTATATCATGCTCAAGTTTTTCCGTCTTTTCTCTTCCGGACTCATGACAAGGAAGCAACAAAGCGAAATGATCTCCGCCAATCCTTCCTACAATTCCATGATACCTACGCGCGCATTCGCGAATAACATTTGCAAAATATTGCAAGAGTTTATCGCCTTCCTCAACACCAAAAGAATCATTAATCAATTTAAAATTCTCGATGTCTGCAACCAACATATCATAGCTTTGACCTTCTGACAGCAGTAATTGTTCATTCACCAACTGATAAAAATAATCCTTACTAAAGACTCCTGTCAAAAAATCCTCTTTGACAACGCTAAACATATTGGTCGTATTCTTATAGCGAATCAAATTTTGCAATTTATAAGTTAAAACGTCCGGTGAAAATGGTTTTGTAATAAAATCAACAGCACCAAGCTTTAATGCTTTGACTTCATTTTCATAACTGGTCTGTGTTGTAATTACAATTACCGGTATCTTGGAATAGACAGAGGAAAGCTGCATTCGTTTGAGCACCTCAAATCCGTCAACTTTAGGCATAATAATATCCAAAATCATAACAGAAATTTCAGAAGCATTATTCTCTAAAATCTCAATTGCCTGTTTTCCATCCTCGGCAAATAACAGCATATAATCTTGTTCTAACACATCACTAAGCATAACTCGATTGATTTTCTGGTCATCTACAATCAAAATCGTATCTTTATATGCCATTATTTCACCCCCCTGACAAGTATAATATCAAAGCTTTTTTTATGTCATAATTATACTATGAGAGGCCAGCTTATGCAAGGTAATCACCCTTGCTATACTCTTCGCATTACCACTGTTCTGCCAGTTCATAAATAAGCTTTTTCGTTTTCTCCCATCCGAGACAAGGATCTGTGATTGACTTGCCATATACCCCATCTTCAACAGATTGATTGCCATCAACAATATAACTTTCAATCATTAATCCTTTTACAAGTTTTCTAATTTCGGCCGATTGTTTACAACTGCTTATTACATCTTTACTAATACGAATCTGCTGTTCATATTTCTTACCGGAATTTGCATGATTTACATCAACAATTACTGCCGGATTTTGGTATTCTTTTTGCGCATACAAGCCTACAAGTTCTTGAAGATCCTCATAATGATAGTTCGGTCTACTCTTTCCTTCATTATCCACATACCCTCTCAAGATTGCATGCGTGTACGGATTTCCTTTTGTTTCCACTTCCCAACCTCGATAAATAAAGGTATGACCATGTTGTGCAGCAGTAATGGAATTCATCATAACCGTAAGTCCACCTTCTGTTGGATTTTTCATTCCCACCGGAATACCTAACCCGCTTGCTGTCAATCGATGAATCTGGTCTTCTACCGATCTTGCTCCAACCGCAACATAAGATAACAAGTCGGACAAATACCTGTGATTTTCCGGATATAACATTTCATCTGCACAAGTAAATCCTATTTCTTCTGCAGCACGAGTATGTAACGAACGAATAGCTAATATTCCTTTTAGCATGTCCTCTTTTTTGGACGGATCCGGCTGATGAAGCATTCCCTTATAACCAACACCGATTGTTCTTGGCTTATTCGTATAAATACGCGGAATCATAAATATCTTATCTTCCACTTGTTCTTGTACTTTTTTTAATCTTCCAAGATAATCCAATACCGCATCTTCATGATCCGCCGAACAAGGACCTATTACCAAAATCAATTTATCTGATTTTCCAGTGAAAATATCTCTAATCTCACGATCTCTTTCTTCTTTTAGTTTTGCTACTTTCTCGCTTACCGGAAATTGTTTTTTTATTTCCTGTGGAACCGGAAGCTTTCGTTTAAACTCCATATCCATATCCATGATTATGAACCCCCTTAAAAATATTTTTTTGAGAAAAAACCCTTTAAACAACGTTTCATCACGGTTTAAAGGGTTTTTATATAATCTTTATCTGTAATAAAAATATTACATATTCATCTGAGCAGCTACTTCTGCAGCAAAGTCTTCTTCTTTCTTTTCAATTCCTTCACCGGTCTCAAAACGAACGAACTTCTCTACCTTAACGTCTGCACCAACTTCTTTAGATACCTGCTCCAAATATTTGCCGACAGTCTGCTTTCCATCTTCTGCCTTTACGTAAACCTGATCAACAAGACAGATTTCTTTCATTTCTTTGTTAATACGTCCTTTAATCATTCCCTCAATAACTTTTTCAGGTTTCTGGGATTCTTTAGGATCATTCTTAATCTGTGCAAGAAGAATTTCTTCCTCATGCTTGATATATTCTTCGCTAATCTCGCTTCTGTCTACAAACTTAGGATTCATAGCTGCAATCTGCATTGCAACATTTGTAAGAGCTTCTTTTACCGTATCATTAACGGTTGCTGTCTGTGCTACTACGAGTACACCAATTCTTCCACCGCCGTGAACGTATGAAACAACGCAACCATTGTCAGCGGTTACTTTTTCAAATCGACGAATCGTAAGGTTTTCACCAATTGTTGCAACCTTTTCTACAAGCTCTTCCTTAACTGTCTTAGAAGTATCTTCATTCCATGCTTCTGCCATGAATGCATCAAGGTCAGCTGCATCTGAATTAACCGCCTGTACAGCAACAGCTTTAACAAAGTTCTGGAATTTCTCGTTTTTTGCAACGAAATCAGTCTCTGAATTAACTTCAACAACAGCTGCTGTCTGATCATCTTTCAGCTCAACAGCACAAAGACCTTCAGCCGCTACACGACCTGATTTCTTTTCAGCCTTTGCCTGACCATTTTTTCTAAGGAACTCAACTGCAGCATCCATATCGCCGTCAGTTTCTGTTAATGCCTTTTTACAGTCCATCATACCTGCGCCAGTAAGTTCACGCAGTTCTTTTACCATAGATGCACTAATTGCCATCTTCTATTTCCTCCTAATATTTCAATCTTATTCTTCTGTAGCTTCCTGTGCTTCTTCAGCTACTTCAACTTCTGTACCCTGATTTGCTTCGATTACTGCATCTGCCATCTTAGAAACGATAAGTTTTACTGCACGGATTGCATCATCGTTACCCGGAATCACATAATCAAGTTCTTCAGGATTGCAGTTTGTATCTACAATACCAATCAACGGAATACCAAGTGTATGTGCTTCCTGAATACAAATTCTTTCCTTCTTAGGATCTACTACAAAAATTGCATCCGGAATTTCTTTCATATCTTTAATTCCGCCAAGATTCTTTTCAAGCTTAGCCTGTTCTTTCTTTAATTCAATAACTTCTTTCTTAGGAAGAACTTCAAATGTTCCATCTTCTTCCATCTGTTCAATATTCTTAAGTCTCTTAATACGGCTCTGGATTGTTCTAAAGTTAGTAAGCATTCCTCCAAGCCATCTTTCATTTACATAATACATTCCGCAACGCTCTGCTTCTGTCTTAATCGCATTCTGAGCCTGCTTCTTTGTTCCGACAAAAAGAATCTTGCCACCTTCTGCAGCAATATCAAATACTGCCTTGTAAGCTTCATCTACTTTACCTACAGATTTCTGAAGGTCGATGATATAAATACCATTACGCTCTGTGTAGATGTAAGGAGCCATCTTAGGGTTCCATCTTCTTGTCTGATGTCCAAAATGAACACCTGCTTCGAGTAACTGTTTCATTGAAATTACGCTCATTGTTTTTCCTCCAATTGGTTTTCCTTCCATATGCTTTTCAATCTGCCAAACCATATCCGGCACCAAACAGATCATATACATATGTGATTAATAGTTACGGCCCTCTAAAAAAGACCTATGATATAGTATCACAGGTCTAAGTGCATTTGCAAGAGCTTTTTACTTATTTGTAAGCAGTTTTGCTATCTTTTTATAACTTGCTCCGGTCGGCAATTCAAAACTTCCGGTCCTTAACACATTGGCGTATCCATTTGAGACCAGATAATCATTAAATGCATATGCATCATCTACAATTCCTTTTTCATATAACAACTGTGCTATCGTATCCGAACTAGCTCCGCTATTAATCGTCACCTTAACAGTTTTAGACTTTTTTGTTTCATTCGTGTTAGATGATGTTTCCTCTGATGTTGATTCATCAGACTTTGTTTCCTCCTCATCTGTTGACTCACTCTTAGATTCCTCCTCTAAAGTCGAGTCCGTATCTGACGTTGATTCTTTTGTTGTATCCGATGTGCTTGTAGAGTCCGAAGCCTCATTTGTAGAGGTATCACTTGTGTCGCCTTCTGTGGTCTGATCTGCTACAACTCCGCTATCTTCTGCTTCTACCATTCCAAGCTGCTTAGCACGTTCTATTACTTCTTCATCTGTCATATCGCTACCATGAACATGAAAGGCTATCATCATAATTATAACCGTTATGATAATACCAATTCCTAGTCCTCGAAGGTAATATTTAAGTTTCATTTATTATTACTCCTACCTATCTTTGTATGTTAATCTGATGAAGATCAATGACAAACTTCACTTCTCCCTGACCAATTCCTAGTTGGCGTGCAATCTGTGTCACATCCATTCCATCTTTATACAGCCTCAATATTTCCTCATTATGATTACTCTTTTGCTCTTCCAAATCCTCATTTTCACAAGCTTCTTCTTGCTCTAAGTTAGGCTCCTCTTCTTCTTTTGTATCCTTTTGTGATATTTCCTGGATCGTATTTTGTAATGTTGTGTCCACAGTCACTTTCATTACTTCAAGTTCTTTTTTCTCTGCCCTCAAGTCTTGAATCGATGTTTGCAATTCATTTGCAAAGTCTATCAATTCTGTATGTTTATCATTGAGCATGCTATATAAAAACATGACTTCTTCATGATTCGCATGAATCTTCTCCAGAACCGTTTCAGAGAATTCATCCACAGCCATAATCTTTTCATTCGTCAAATGGTCTAATTTCCCTTCCACATGTTCCACAGACTCTTCTACAAGAAGATCCACTTTATCGTCTACTTGAGTTTGTGCTTGATTCATCCCTCTTTCAACAATTTTTTTTATTTCTTCGTCACTGATTTCCGCAATCTTTTGAAGTTCTTTCGGCGAGAGTTTTTCCATTACAAAAAAACTCCCAATCATAAAAATCACCCCGATTACAATCATAACACTTTCAACTACAACCATATATGCCTCGCTAAATCTTCATATCAAAGGATTGTGCCTGACTTTTTAGCACAATTCTATCTTGCTTTTGTTCTTTTTTCTTTTTCTTATTATTTTCATTTTTTTTGTATGCGCCGTTACCTTTATCTTTCGCATCTTTCATCGAACCACTGTCCGCACTCGAACCGGCATCATCTTTTTCATTTACCTTATGAGGTCTTTCTTGCGCTTGTTGCTCAAACTGAGTCGATACATTTTGCTGTTGTACCATTCCTCGATTTTCTTCTTGTCTTTGAAAGTTTGTAACATCTTGAGAATTTTGAACCATCCCATTAAAATCAATTGGTCTAATAGACATTCTATCACCTCGATTTCTTTTTCATCATCATCTTAAAAATTCCCCGCCGATATTCTCAGCGGGGAATAATATCGCATATCTATTATAGTGGTTTTTTTATAATCTCGCCACCATCAGATACAAATTTTGTATGATCTTCTTTTGCTTTCAGCGATAAAGCTATATCTTTAATTGAAATTGTAGTTCCCGGATACACGGTTCCGGTAACGCTTACACCTGCAGTTGTCTGCTTTTTTAACAGCTCCTTTATAGTCTCTTCTTTTTTCTCCATATCAGCCAGTATTTTCTGTTGAAACTGCAGTTTTTGAAGACACTGTTTAAACTCCTTCGTCTGTTCTTCCGTTAGCTTAACACCTTTTTTTGTCTTCATCTTATAATTCGCAACAATCATTCCGACCGATTCGATACTTTCCTTAATCTCTATTTTACGACCTCTAATTTCATCATATTCTTTTTTCATCTTAGGGTCGAATCCAATTTCGATCAATGTTGTAGTACCCATTTCATTTCCAATGGTAACAGCACTAATACTTCCCGTAGTCTGTACTCTACCTCCAATCAAAAGCCCTTTTTTCCCTATAAGATTAATAAATTCCTTAGCATCTACCTGACTATGTAATATAGATTCGCTTTCTATTACACCTCCGGCTGACACCGTTGCGCTTTCTATAAACTTTGCACAGATATTTCCTTTTGTAATAATCTCACCGCGCCCCATTCCATGAACGCCCTGTTTGACAATTACATTACCACCGCAATGAATGACCGCATCTTCAACGACACCATCTACAATCACTTCGCCCTTTGCCTTAATGCAAAAACCACCTTTAACATTACCATGTACGTGAACACTTCCGACAAAGTCTATATTTCCCGTAGACAAATCAACATCTGCGGCAACCTCTAGCACTTCCGAAACAAAAACTTTATTTCCTACAATAGATGCATTCCCGGTTATTTCAGATATTAATTTCATTCCATCTTCTGAAACCTTAATATTCTTCCCATAAGAAAACACGGCCGGTTTTCCACTGACTGCCGGTATTACTTCGCCTACTACGTTCTTTCCGTCTTTTCCCGAAAGCGGTGCTGTCATTGTTGCTAACACAAATCCTGGTTGAACCGAATTAAGAAGATTCAAATCTTTATAGTCAACGCTACCATCCGCTTTCATCTTTGGGACAATTTCATGAGAAGTCGAAATATGGTACTGTATCTCACCATTTTTTCCTTGCTCCATTTCATCGCCAACGGCAAAGATATATTCTTCATCGTATTTTCGATCGGCTAAAAATCTTGCAATTGCATCATCTTTAATCCCGTATACAACACCATTTTCCGAAAGAACCTTTCTAATATCTTCTTCCGTCATTAAAGTTCCACCTTCATTTGGTTGAACAAATGTACATATAGCCAACATCTGATCCCCCGGAATGTAGACGTTCATAAACTCATCCATCACAGTCCCTCCAAAATATCAGTCCGTTAAAATATTAAAGTAAGGTCCCATCTTCTTTTTCATTTTAGCAAGAGCTTTCGTATGTAACTGTGAAACTCTCGACTCAGACACTTCTAACACTTTGCTGATTTCTTTCAGTGTCATATCTTCATAATAGTATAGTAATATTACTTTTTGTTCTTTTTCTGTTAAAGTTTTCATAGCATCCGCAAGAACTTGTTTTAGTTCTTCTTTTTCTATAACTTCTTCCGGTTGTTCAAAATGCGAATTGTTTCTTGCATCCATCACAGGTTCAGAACCTTGTTCTACATATTCGTTCAATGAAACAACATTCGTCACCTTAAGCTGTGATTGCCAGTTATTCAGTTCATCTTCACTGATTTCAAGATATTTAGCAATCATTTCATCCGTTGCAACAGAACCTGTCTTAGCTTCTACTTCACGTATTGCCTCGTCAATCTTTTTTTGTTTTGTTCTTACCGTTCTCGGAATCCAATCCATCTTGCGAATTTGATCCAGAATTGCTCCTCGTATCCGGAGCGATGCATATGTTTCAAATTTAACATCTTTATTTAAGTCAAATTTATCTATCGCATCAATCAGTCCAAAAATGCCATAACTAACCAAGTCGTCATATTCAACATTGTATCCAAGATACATACTAAGACGACCTGCTACAATTTTAACCAAAGATGCATATTCAATTATGATCTGTTCTCGTAAAGCTGCGCTCGGATTCTTTCGATAAGTATCCCACAACTTTTGCTTATCAACAGCCTTCATAAAATTCCCCTTATCCTAAATATTAGCCCCATTCATCATCGACCGATTCGGGATTTTGTTCCAACGCACCTGTTTGCTCTTCGGACTGCTCGCTTACATTTTGCTCTAAATCCGCTTCAGACGGGGCTATATCGCCGTCTTCCGTTGAGATTTCTTCCGTCTCTTCTTGTTCATCCGGTTCCAGAATGTTTTTGAAATTCTTATCTACAATGATTTTAATCACTCCGCCTAAAACCAAGAAGACAACAAGCGTAATCAAGAGTCTCTCCAGCATTATTTTCGAAGATACTCCCGTTAAGACAGATATTAAACTAGATGCAGCACCGCCTATCAACATAATAATAAGCGGAATCTGTTTTGTCTTCATTTAACAACCTCTTATATTTTTTTCACCGGTTTTCCAACCGCCTTGATATAATAATCACCGGTATCACAATGAAGCTCTACTGTTCGTCCATAATTAAGTCCACAATCTTCTGCCTTAATTCGGATACCAAGTGATTTTAACTTTGCTTTTACAGCCTGAACATTTCGTTCTCCGACATTACCAATTGCAGAACCTCCGCTCATTTCAAACATTTTGGCTCCACCGGCAATCTTCGCCACAAGTCGCGTCTTGCCAATTCCTTGCTTTTGCAATTCTGACAACAATAAATCGATACCTGTATCCGCAAATTTTGCTTTATTGGCATTATTCTTAATTTGTGTACTATCAGGAAGCAAAATATGAACCAATCCGCCAACTTTTTTTACCGGATCGTAAAGTGCTATCCCGATACACGAACCCAACCCTAACGTCGTTAGAATGTCCGGACTTTTTGCTACTGCCAAATCGGCAATTCCTATTTTATGTACAGTTGCCATTTTACATACCTTTACCTTTATTTCTTTGATTATACCTGAATTCCAAGTGCCGTAAGAATCTTCTCATAAGATTCCACATCCGGCATAAGAATAAAGTATCCATCAATCATAACATCATCACCGAATTTTGTCTCAATTAAAAGCGCATTATCGCCCATCTGACCAAACACAATAGCCGGTACACTTAACACTGCGGCCTCCATATCAATCGCCAATGCCGGAACCGAAGGTGCTATTGTAAGACCTGTCAGCCCTGATAACGCGGAAAGATAAGAGCCTCCTATAATATTACCGATTTCTTTTAATGCCGACATATCCATTTCATCAAAAGGTGCACTATATTCCGGATCACGCATCATCAATTTATTAACAAGATATTGTGCGGAAGGAAGACTTAAAATGAACATCATGCTACCCGAAATATCTTCCATAACTTCTAGATAAATACCGGCAACAACGTCTTCCTCAGGTCCAATTGCCGTTGGCAATTCCTGACACTCCATAAGTTTTACACTAGGCACGCTCATATCAACTTTAAATCCAAGCATGCTTGCAATTGCTGTAGTTGCATTTCCTGCTCCGATGTTTCCAATTTCTTTTAAAACATCAAGATACATACTATTAATATTATCAAATGTATTTTCTGCCATTATTGATTACCTCATATATTTTTTAACACAAAGGGACTGAGCATGTCACATCTCAGTCCCATAAACATTTCATCATGCGCAAAGATGGCCGAGAAAACTATATGTTCTTCGTTTAAACAGCTTCATTCTCTTCAATAATCTTATTGATATCGAACAAAGAAATCAGCTGATTGCCGTTCTTGCCAATGCCATTAATAAAGTTCGACTTTTGATCCTTTTTCGTATCCACATTACGATCAATCTCATCATCACCAAGCATCACGACTTCTTTTACTTCATCTACGACAATGCCAAGCTTAGCCGCTTCTTCAGCTTTTAAAATGATAATTCTCGAAAGATTTGTTTCTACATCATTCTCAAGTCCCATCTTTGTACGAATACTCATAACCGGCACAATCTCACCTCTAAGGTTGATGATTCCCTTAAAATAATGCTGTGCTTTTGGAACTCTGGTAATCGGCTGCATTCGAACAATATTATCAACATAACCAATATCGATTCCATATTGTTCTTCTCCAATATGTACTACAATATATTGTTTCTTTTCCACTTCTACAGTTTCCATTAAATCTGCCATGTTCAAAAGCCTCCTTACATCAATGTATTTACATCAAGAATCAATGCTACTTCACCATCACCAAGAATCGTTGCCCCGGAAATAATCTTATTTCCATTTATGTATTTTCCTAATGACTTAATAACAATTTCCTGCTGTCCCATCAGATCATCTACTACAAGACCAACCTGACGCTCACCTTTCTTGACAATTACAACAGTAAGGTTATCAGACTCATCATCTCTCGGTTCTATATCGAGCATCTGATTTAAGCGAATCAGTGGAATCACATCTCCACGAATATGAATTACTTCATCCGCCTGCACATATTTAATATCATCTTTGTTGATATATTCAATATTTGCAATAGATCCAAGTGCAATTGCATACTTTTCTTGTCCAACCACAACCATCAGTGCCTGAATAATCGCAAGTGTAAGTGGAAGTCTAACCGTGAACTTCGTTCCTTGTCCAAACACACTATGTGTTTCAACATCTCCGCCAAGAGCTTCAATATTGGACTTAACTACATCCAGACCAACGCCTCGACCTGAAATATCGGTAATTTCTTTTGCCATTGAAAAGCTTGGCATAAACAACAAATCGATAACCTCTTTATCTGATAAGGCTTCTGCCTGTTCTTCCGTATACATGCCTCTTTCGATTGCTTTATTACGTACTTTTTCAATATCAATACCATTACCATCATCACTGACTTCAATAATGACATTATTACCTTCCTGGAACGCATTTAATGTAATGGTTCCCGTTTCAGGCTTACCTCTTTCACGTCTTGTTTCCGCATTTTCCAAACCATGATCGGCTGAATTACGAAGCAAATGCTGAAGTGGATCCCCAATCTGGTCAACAACAGTACGATCAAGTTCGGTATCTTCACCGCTCATATGAAGTTCCATCTTCTTGTCAAGTTTCTTAGACAAATCTCGAATCATACGAGGGAATTTATTAACAACGCTTTCAATTGGAACCATTCGAACTTTCATAACAGATTCATGAAGATTCGTTGTGATTCTTTCAAGATATTCAATCTGTTCATGGAACATCTGTGATTCAAAAGAACCTTCTTCTGTTGCGGAAATCGAAACAAGTGAATTCTTAGCAATAATAAGCTCACTTACCTGATTCATCAAAGCATCGAGTTTTTCAATATCAACACGGATTGTTCTACTGGTAACCGGTTTTGCTGCCGTCTTCTTAGCCGGAGTCTTAGCCGGTGTTTCCTTCTTCTCTACCTTAGGAGCAGGTGATGATTCCTTCTTTTCTTCTACAACTGCAGGTGCAGTTTCTTCTTTATCTTCCTTAGGCATATCCTTAGGAACATCATCAAGTTCTGCCCATACAACATCCGAAATTTCTGAAACAGCCTTAATCGCGCTAATAACCGGTTCAATATCCTGACTTGTCACAAACAAAAAGCTAAAGTCATTTTCAAAATTTTCATCTTCAATATCCTGTGAGCTTGGAAGATAAGCCATAATCTGACCTGCTTCTTCTACTGCTTTAAATACAAGGAATGCTCTTGCAGCTTTTAACAAGCATTCTTCCTCAATATATACCGTAAATCCATAAAGTTTGAGGCCATCTTTTAGGTCGTTTTGAATAGATTCCGTTTCATTTTCATCTACACGGATATTCTTATAATGCGCTCTATCATCTTCATCAGATGCCTCTTGCTCATCCTGTGTTTCTTTTGCTTCTTCATCTGATTCTTCCGAAATCTCCTGTCCGGTACCGGAAGCTAAAACCCTGTTCAATTCCTTAATCAAGGCTTCATTATCATCTGTTCCTTCATCCGAAGTTGCTTTTACATTATCAAGGTATCCCTCAATCGCATCTAAGCACTCAAAAATCACGTCAATCAATTCGCTATTGACTTTCATGTTTCCGCTTCGGACTTCTTGAAATACATTTTCCATATCATGAGTCAAGTGTTGCATTCTCTTGAATCCCATGGTGCCCGCCATACCCTTAAGTGAGTGCGCCGCACGGAAAATCTCATTAATCATGTCCATGTTGTCAGGTTCATTTTCCAGCGTCATAACACTGTCGGAAAGATCCTGCAAATGTCCATTTGTCTCATCGATAAAAATCTCCAGATATTGACTAACATCCATCTTACCTTATCCCCACTTTCTTGTTAATTGAGGAAGCAACTTCTGTCAATGGAACAACTTCATCTACTAATCCGGTCTCTGCAATTGCCTTTGGCATTCCGTACACAACGCAAGTCTCTTCATTTTGAGAAATAATGTGAATTTTCTTTTTCTTTTTCAAAGAGACAATACCTTCTGTACCATCTGCCCCCATACCCGTTAATACAACACAGGTAATCTCGTCAAACTTGCTTTGTTTAAGCGACTCATACATCAGATTGGCATATGGTCTAAGACCTCCAACTGCCGGAGACTTATCTAAATGAATCTTATGTGATCCATCCGGACACGGAACCACTTCAAAATGAAATCCCCCCGGAGCCACAAGCAATTTGCCTTTCTCAAGTTTGTCGCCTTCTTTTGCCTCAGCCACTTCGATGTTACTGATTTCGTTTAATCGATCCGCCATAGACTTTGTAAATCCAGCCGGCATATGCTGCACCAATAAAAGCGGCGCATCAATATTTCCTGCAATGAATGGAATTACGCTTTGTAAAGCCTTAGGTCCTCCCGTCGAGCTTGCAATTGCAATGCACTTTTTCCCACCTCGGGATTTCGGAGCATTAATTGCAGCTTTTGGTACGGTTCCTTTCTTCGGCGGCGTCGGAGTCGGTGCAAAGAAATTCTTGCTATTGCCTGATTTTAATACCGCATTCACAATGTCAAGTAAACGCTTTTTAAAATCATCGCCCCTTGCTTTGCCGATATTGTCCGGCTTAGTTACAAAATCAATTGCCCCAAGTTCCATTGCTTTAATCGTAACATCTGCATCTTTAGTTGTAAGAGTGCTGACCATGATTACCGTAGCTTTGATTCGTTCCTTCTGCAGTTTTTCAAGAAGCTGAAGGCCATCCATACGCGGCATATTTACATCAAGCAAAACAGCATCGTATTTCTTATTTTTGATTGCTTCAAAAGCTTCCTGTCCATCTCTGCAAACATCTTTTGCTTCATAATCACTGTCTGTGTTGATTATATCACAGATTACCCTTCTCATAAGTGCAGAGTCATCAACAACTAAAAGATTTTTTTTCATAATCAGACCTTCTTTATTATTTTTCTTTCTTCCAGGAATATTTGTTTAATCAAAGTATCCTGAATGCTTTTATCTAGGGCTACAAATTTTAACCGAACTGCATATTTATTTTTTATACGTTCGGATATTTCACATTCAATCGTCTGTGCCATTAGCTGATATAATTTATTGTCGTTGCTATCCGATAGGAAGAACTTTACTAAGATCAATTCATCCTTTTCTAACGGATGTGACAACAAAAGCTTTACACCGCCCCCACTTATATTCACAATCGTTCCATGGAGTAATTCGTTTGGCTGTGTCAATAAAGCTTTTTGATATTGCTCTTCAATCTCTAAGCCTTCTTCCAAAGGAATTCGAAAATAAGACACATCAATCAATTTACTTAGTCTGAAAAATTCTCTTCTTTGAAACTTCTTTATATCCGAAACCAGATCAACATCTAACGTCAAAAGTCCATCATCATTAAATCGCTGCCTTACCATGCAATCAACAGAAAATAAACCTTTTTTTGTATATACAATTGCCTCAAAATCAGTTCCTACCGGAAATAAAATAGTCTTTCCAGCTTGGGTAGGCATTGCAATTCGAATAGATCCATCTTCATTGATATCAAATATGGAACTTTTAAAAATCAGAACTGTCTGATTTCCCATTATTTGATTTATATTTTTAACTACTTTTATGTCAATCTTATCCCCGGGATTAAACCTCTCTAATGGCATTTTTTTCAACTCCTACTGTATATTAAATCGGCAAATATGCCTGAAAATCCACGTCTGATTTTTATTTCATTTGAAATATTTTCATCCAAAAGTTTACTTGCAAGCAATTCAAATGCCCTTGCAGATCGTGCATTCGGATTTTTCATAGAAATTGGTTTTTGCTCTCGAATTGCTTTTTCCAAAGCAAGATCCGCCGGAATCATACCAAGATACTCGATACTACCCGACAAAAACTGATGCACTACCGTATCTAATTTATGAAAAACCTCAAGTCCATCCTCTCTTGAATGAACTTTATTCGCAATCACCCGTACCTTAGCTTCTTTTTGGGAAAACTTAGGACTATGATATAGCGACTTGAGCAAAGAATACGAATCCGTAAGCGAACTCGGTTCCGGAGTCGAAACCAATAACACCTCCGGACTAGCCAGCACAAATTCCATCACAGCATCCGAAATTCCTGCTCCGGTATCAATCAAAATAATATCCGCAAGATAATCTAGTTGCGATAAACTTCTAACAAGATATTCGATCTGTTCTTTTGTCAAATTATTCAGTCCTGCAACAGCATTTCCACCGGAAACAAAATCAACTCCCATAGGGCCTTTTGTGATAATCTCTTCCATGGATTTGTCTCTGTAAATGAGATCGCTAAGGTTATATTTCGGAATAGATCCAAACATAACTTCAACATTAGCAAGACCAAAATCTGCATCAAAAATTATAACCTTTTTCCCCTTTTTCCGCAACTGCACGGCTAGGTTCACGGCAAGATTTGACTTACCCACACCACCTTTTCCACTGGTAATTGTAATCACTCTGGCGGGTTGGCTTTCTCTTTGATTTTTTGCCTTAATTATATTTCGGAGTCCTTCTGCCTGGTCCATGATTCTCTCCCTCCCAGAAGCTGTTTTACAATCTTTTGCGAATTGAAGCGTTCGATATCTTCTGGCACATTTTGTCCATTCGTAACAAAGGAAATAGGTGCTCCCGTATACAAACAAACATTCAAAAGATTACCAAAACGATTTGTTTCATCCAGCTTCGTAAATATTAAATCAAAATCACAGATCTGTGCATAAGAATCTGCAATATCGAGCAAATCACTATATTTAGTTGTCGCACTCAAAACCAAATATACCGTTTTATCGTAAGCCGTAGATGTTTTGGATATAAGACGTCTCACATCATCTTTTTGTTCTTTTGCTTTATGTGAAAATCCAGCTGTATCTACGAGCACTGCATCATAATCGGTCAGTTGTTCAAGTGCATCATTCACCTCTTCCGGCGAGTATACAACCTGTAATGGAGCATCCAAAATATTAGCGTATGTATGAAGCTGCTCCGCCGCTGCGATTCGATAGGTATCAGCTGTTAGAAACGCAACCTTTTTGCCACTCTCAACTTTTAATTTCGAAGCAACTTTAGCAATTGTAGTTGTTTTTCCGACACCGGTCGGACCAACAAAGAAATATACCTTTGGATGTTTTCCTTCTAAATTGATTCCTTCATTTTGCCCGAATTTCAAAATAATTTTTTGATAAATATTAGAAAGCATAACATCCATACTGCTTGAACTTCGCAATACGCCATCCATTTCATCTAAGATTTGATTTGCATATTTTTCATCAACCTCATTTTCCAGAAGAACCTTATAAACCATCTTCATAACACGTAGGCTTTCCTGATTACGCGAAGGTCTTGTCGGCACCGATTGTTCTTCCTTCATCTGTTCATCCAAAGAGTTTTTGACATTCTCAAGACGACTGTCAAGGTCTCGTTTTGTTTTTTCCGATTTCTTCGCATATCTTTCAAGCGCAGACACTTGCGCTCCGTCCCCCACATTCTGTGCAAATATATCTTTTTGTTGCTGATTACTTCGTAAAAGCGGTTGAATCTTCTCCATCGTGTCTGCAACTTTTTTGCCTGTGCAGAAGCTGACATTTCATGTACAGGTTGTGTCGGTAAAGGAATCTCTTCATCTGCCGCAAGATTAATCTTCTCCGGTCTTGTCTGTTCGAGCTGAAAACCCTTCGCATCTTTTGCATCATCTTGATCTTCAATTGCTGCCGTTACTTCAAAAGATACTCCTTTGAAAATCCCTGCCAAACCTTTTGACTTTACAGCTCTAACACTCATAATAATTGCTTTTGGTCCAAGTTCCTGTTTTGCTTTTTCCTTTGCTTCTTCTTCTGTTTTCCCAAGAAATTTTTTAATCGTCATTTAGCCGGTCACCATCCCTACAGACTGCAATTCAACATTAGATTCGATTTCGTTATAAGAAACGACGATAAGGTCTCGAAAATAGTCTTCAGTCATTTTTTTAAAATATAATCGAACAATCGGTGATGTCACAATAATCGGCATCTTACCGATGTTTTCTAGCTTGGCAATTTCATTTTCCACAGAAGATATGATTGCCTTTGATCGTTCCGGATCCAGTGTCAGATAAGCTCCTTGTTCTGTCTGTTTCACGGAATTCATAATATCCTGCTCAACTTTCGGATCTAGTGTCACAACACTGGTCGTTTCATTCGCAGGAAAATATTTTGCAGAGATTGCAGGCGCCAAAGCCTGTCTTACATACTCTGTCAAAACATCAGTATCTCTAGTTGTTGCCGCATGATCTGCCAATGTCTCAAAAATCGTCAAAAGATCACGAATCGACAAATCTTCTTTTAACATATTTTGAAGTACTTTTTGAACTTCACCAAGTCCTAGAAGTTTTGGTATAAGTTCATCCACCAGTACCGGATTGGTCTCTTTGAGATTATCTACAAGATTTTGAACATCCTGTCTTGTAAGCAACTCAGAAATATGAGATCTAACAACTTCCGTCAAATGAGTTGCAATAATTGACGGAGGGTCTACTACCGTATAACCAAGCGTTTCCGCTCGTTCTCTTTGCGATTCCGTAATCCAGATCGCAGGCAGGTGGAACGATGGTTCAAATGTCGGAATACCATTAATCTCTTCTTCTACATATCCAGGATTCATTGCCATATAATGGTCAAATAAAATTTCACCTTCTGTCACCTGAACGCCTTTAATCTTAATTATATATTGATTCGGATTAAGTTGGATATTATCACGCAGACGAATGATTGGTACAACGGTACCAAGTTCAAGTGCAATCTGTCTTCGAATCATTACAACACGATCCAGCAAATCTCCTCCTTGATTGACATCCGCAAGCGGAATAATTCCATAACCAAACTCAAGCTCGATCGGATCAACGGATAACAATGATACCACATTCTCGGGTTTTCGAATTTCTTCTGCCTCTGTTTCAGCAGTTTCCACCTCTTCTTCGATTGCTTCAATTCCAAGATCCTTTTCGACTTTTCTCGCAACAACTATAAATACAACTCCCAATGGAACAAAAAGCACAATGGAAAGCGGTGTCACAATTCCCAGCAAACACAATGTTGCGCCTACAATATAAAGCACCTTTGGCACTCCAAACAACTGACTTATTAAAGTCGTTCCAAAATCAGCTTCTTTTGATCCCTTGGTTACAAGAATACCTGTTGAAAGCGAAATTAACAGCGACGGAATCTGCGAAACCAATCCATCACCAATTGTCAAAAGCCCATAGGTATTAAGCGCTTCTTGAATTTCCGTTCCACCCATTACACCGGTTATAATTCCACCTATCAAATTGATAAAGGTGATAATCAGTCCGGCCATGGCATCTCCCTTTACATACTTCGTAGCACCGTCCATAGCGCCAAAGAAGCTGGATTCTTTTTGAATCTTGGCTCTTTGCTGTTTGGCTTCTTCATCTGTAATTGCACCGGTATTCAAATCCGCGTCAATAGCCATCTGTTTACCGGGCATCGCATCAAGTGTAAATCTAGCTGTTACCTCAGCAACACGTTCAGAACCTTTATTAATAACCAAGAACTGAATAATTAGCAAAATAACGAAAATAATTGCTCCTACAATCAGACTAGAGCCACCAACAAATTGACCAAACGTTGTTACAACATTTCCCGGGTTTCCCGTTGTAAGAATCAATCTGGTAGATGATACATTTAACGAAATACGATAAATCGTTGTAAACAAAAGCAAGGTCGGGAAAAAGGACATGTCCAAAACTTCTTGCACAAATAATGAATTGAATAAAATTGCAAGTGCTAACGCAATATTAAACGCCAGCATCACATCTAGAAGTAACGAAGGGATAGGTATAATAAAGAATAATACAGCAGCTAAAAGAAATGCACCAATTCCTATATCGGCTTTTTTCAATCCACCTGGCATACCTTCCCCTCCTCTCTTAATTCTCTACTTAAATTCTATTCTTTGTTTTATAAATCACCGCAAGTATCTCTGCCACTGCCTGATACAACTCAGGAGGAATCTCCGCTCCAATTTCAACATTTGTATAAAGCATTCTTGCAAGTGGTTTATTTTCCACAATATCAACCTTATTTTCTTTTGCTATTTCCTTGATTTTCATTGCCAGATATTCTTCTCCCTTGGCAACGACTATCGGAGCTTTCGAAACAGCATCATCATACTTTAATGCAACTGCAATATGCGTCGGATTGGTGATAATAACATCTGCAGAAGGAACATCGCTCATCATACGTCTTTGCGAAGCCTCACGCATTCTCTGGCGCTGTCGGCCTTTGATCTGCGGATCTCCTTCCGTATTCTTCATTTCATCCTTCACTTCCTGCTTGGTCATCTTCATATCATTATTAAACTTACGATATTCGTAAATCCAATCAACAAGACCAACAACCAGATAAACTGCAGAAATCGCCAGTCCAGTATTAATAATAACCTGTCCAACCAAAATTACAGCTTGTTCTAGTTCAATATCATAAAGCAGAAAAATCTGATTAATCTGCCCTTTTAATACTGCATATGCTACAAGTGCAATAACTCCCAGTTTCAATATTGATTTCAAAAGTTCAAACAAGGAATCCTTTGAAACAATTTTCTTAATACCATTTGCCGGATTAAACTTTTTTAAATCCGGTTTTAAGGGCTTTGTCGTAAACAAAATCCCCTTCATCATAAACACATTTATTCCAACCGCAACCGCAACTCCCATTCCAAAAAAAGGAAGAGAAATTACGATAATTTTAAGACATGCCTCGGATGCCAAAAGATTCGTACTTTTATAAGTAAAACCTCCGTGATTATCAACCAAAAGATCCGGTATTTTATTGTAAAAATAACTAAACAAATTAAGCAAGCCATTTGCAACATAAGCCATAAACAGTTTCATTACCAAAAACAGACCTAAAAGTTCCACGGCTGATGTTAATTCTTTACTTTTTGCAACTTTTCCATCTTTCCGGGCATCATCCAGCTTTTTTTGAGTCGCCGGCTCCGTCTTCTCACCGCCGGGTCCTTCTTTTGCAAATCGCTGAAGGTCATATGCCAATAACGGAATATAATTCTCCCTTGTCTCTATCTCCATAATATTCCCTGCGTCAGTACATCGATTTAATAAACATAACAATCATCTGTTTTATCTCTGTATTTATATACGATGCAATATAAGGTAATAAAAATATCGTTAAAAACATTGTCGCAAGTCCGGCCAAAAGTTTTATCTGGATGCCGACAGAAAACATATTCATCTGCGGTGATACTTTTGCCATTATTCCTAAAATACAATTCATTACCATTACCACCGCAAAAACCGGAAGCATAATTCGAAATCCAATTGACATAAGATCCGTCATATATCGGATCAAAGCAGTGAGTAAATTATCCCACTCAAAGCTTGCTGCGCCAATCGGAATTAATGTGTAAGACTCCGAAAAAGCAGCAATCAGATATCCAATCAAATCGCTTACCAGCAATAACAAAAGTACAAAATAATTGTATAACATTCCGGAAATCGTGACTGTCATTCTAGTAGACGGATCATACTCCGTTGCCATCGCCAGACCAATCTCCGTATCAATCATATGACCTGCAAATAAAACAATAGAATTACACAAATTTGCCGCAAATCCAATCAGCAATCCGGTAATTCCTTCCTTTACTACAAGTACAGAATATCCAAACATGCCTGCATAATCAATCTCCGTTGACGGAACAACATTATACAAAACAATGGTAAAAAACAGTGCGAATCCTGCCTTTATCCTTGTTGGAACGTTTGTCTGCCCCAAAAGTGGAGCAACCGCCACAAACATAGATACTCGTACTAGAATTAATACAAAATATTGAATTTCTTCGAGTGTGAATGAGTAGTTAACCATAAATCATCTTATCTTAAATACACGCTAAAATTTTGCCATAGGTCCGTCATAAACGTTGTAATGTGATTTAAAATGAACGATCCAAATATCATAATACTGGCAAAAACAGCAATAATCTTAGGTACGAACGTAAGAGTCTGTTCCTGAATCGATGTTACTGTCTGAAATATACTTACAACCAGTCCAACCACAAGTGAAACAAGAAGTGGCGGAGCCGCAGCTATAATAATTGTATAAATAGCTTCTCTTGCTATGTCAAGCACCTGGGCTTCTGTAATCATTTCTTTCACCTCTCATAAATCCGGACAGAAATACAAACTCTCTGCCCGGTTAATAGAACGTCTTAACAAGATTCCCTATCACAAGATTCCATCCGTCTGCCAATATAAACAATAAAATCTTAAACGGCATCGAAATGGTCGTTGGCGGTAGCATCATCATTCCCATCGACATAAGAATAGACGAAACCACCATATCAATGATAATAAACGGAATATAAATCAAAAATCCTATGATAAATGCAGTTCTAAGCTCACTAACTATAAAGCTTGGAATCAAAACTGTAACTGAAATATCATCTAAATTTTCCGGATCATAAGTGACATCTGCGATTTCACAAAACATCTTCAAATCTTTCGCCTGCGTTTGTTCATACATAAATTCGCGAAGCGGCTGCATTCCTATCTCAAAAGCCTCTTCTTGCGTAATTTCTCCCGCATCAAGCGGTTTAATAGCCTCCTCATTTATCTGGCTGAATATCGGTGCCATGATGAATAAGGTTAAAAATAACGCAAGCCCAATCAAAACCTGATTGGGCGGCGCGGTTTGCGTACCAATCGCCGAACGCACAAAATGTAAAACAATGATAATCCTCGTAAAAGAGGTAAGCATAATCAAGATAGACGGAGCAAGCGAAATCACTGTTAACACAAGCAGGATTCTAATTGCCCCCGACAAACTGCCACTATCGTTGTTATATACAATTGAAATTCCATTGTTTAAATCATCTGACGCATCCGCTGCACCACTCGTAGAGTCCACCTGCAAATCCTGTAAAGCATCCGCAGCAGCGGCTGCATCAGATTCAGTGGCGTAAGCATGTGTTGGCGAAAATGCAAAAGCAATTGTCAAAACCAGTACAAATATTGCAAAAACAACTGATGCACTACAATAAAACTTTTTTATCTTATTCATTTTCCTATTTTTTCGGCAACGTATCTTTGAATTTAGCCATTACCTCATTAAGTGTTTTACCAAAAGCAGTATTACCAGTGTTCTTAGAGCGCTTTAAGGCCTCTCCCTCTTCTTTCGTAATCTGCCCTAGCATTGATACGTTATCTTTCGAAAGAGCAATCACATAATATTCATCAACAACTTGCACAATCTGAATATACTTATTATTTCCTATTTTCATCGCTTCAATCACTTGAATATGACTTCCTGCAATCCTACCTTTTTGGTAATTGGCAAGTAACTTTGTTGTCACAACCGTAATCACAAGCACAAAAACAAAAATCACAAGTACTTCAATCAACTGCACCGCCGAATTTTGCGTTGCTCCTAAAAATATCAAATTATCCAATTACTTTTTTTACAGCCTCAAGAACACGGTCAGCCTGGAATGGTTTTACGATAAAATCTTTCGCACCTGACTGGATTGCTTCGATAACCATTGCCTGCTGTCCCATAGCAGAACACATAATAATGCTTGCTCCCGCATCTGATTCTTTAATCTTCTTCAACGCCTGAATGCCATCCATTTCCGGCATTGTAATATCCATAAGAACAAGATCCGGTTTTGTCTCAGCGTACTTCTCAACAGCTTTTGCACCGTTTTCAGCTTCTCCCGCAATCTCATAGCCATTCTTTGTAAGAATGTCCTTAATCATCATTCTCATAAATGCTGCATCATCACAAATCAAAACACTTTTTGCCATAGTTTCTTCTCCTCTATAATTTAGTATGCATATTGAATTTATCTCAAATGACTTACGTCATTATTGATCACTCTGTTACAATTTCGGTAATTCTCACACCGAAACTTTCTTCAATTACTACCACTTCGCCTTTTGCTACATATTTACCATTAACCAAAATATCAATCGGCTCACCGGCAATTTTATTTAATTCTATAATAGTACCCGGCGCAAAATCAAGTATCTCCTGAATTGATTTTGTTGTTCGCCCAAGCTCAACAGTTACATCGAGTGGTACATCCATAATCAAATCAATATTCTCCGGCTGAACGAAATTATTTGCCGCCGGATTAAATGCGCCAAATTGTGCCGGCTGAACCGTAACCGGTTGCTGATACATCATCTGCGACATATCCGGCTGCATCATAGGCATTCCCATAGGTTGTGCACCCGGTGCCGGTTGTGGCGGTGGCGTAGTTGCCTGTGGTTGCAGCGCCGGAGCTGGTGCCGGAGCCGGTGCCGGTTGTGGCGGTGGTGCTGGTGCTTCTTGTTCTTGCGCAGCTTCTCCACCACCTTGCATCGTATTCATAAAGCTTTCTACCATTAATCTGGCAAATGAATATGGATACAATTGCATAATCTCACTATCAACCAAATCGCCAATCAACATCTTAAAGGAAATCTTTACAAATTTACCTGTCAAAAACTCATCGATTGATGCTTCATCCATATCCTCAGCCAAATCAATCAAGTCCGCAATCGGCGGGCTGATATCAATTGTCTTATTCAGCATTGATGATAATGAAGTTGCGGAAGATCCCATCATCTGGTTCATCGCCTCACTGATTGCACTAAGGTGCAACTCACCGAGTTCCCCATCCGTATTGGTTCCGTCTCCTCCCATCATCAAATCTGTAATAATTTTAACATCATTCTCTTTTAAAACCAAGAGGTTGCTTCCATCAAGTCCAACGGTATAAGCAATTCGAATAAATACACACGGTCTCTCATACTGATCTACAATATCATCCCACGTGCATTCTGTTACTACCGGCGTTGAAATCTCAACCTTGCGATTCACCAACGAAAATAGTGTCGTTGCAGCAGTTCCCATACTAATATTCGCAACTTCTCCGATAGCATCTCTATCACTCTCCGTCAAAACATTACCATCCTCCGCCGCTTCCGATGCATCAGATGCGCCGGTCGAATCTTCTGAGCCTGCTTGATTCAATAATGCATTTATTTCTTCTTGTGACAGAACTCCATCCATTCCCTACTGCTCCTCTCTGATGATCGATGTAACACGTACAGCATAATCCTTTTGGGCTGTTCCCGGAAGTGCTTTAAATTTACGGATATTTCCAACATATACATCCATTTCATCATTAACTTTAGAATCTAGTCGAATAATATCACCAACTTGCAGGCCAACAAAATCGCTGACAGATATCACGCTTTTCCCAAGAACCGCTTTTAGCGGAACCGGTGCTTTATTCAGCATACCCTCAATTTCGGCCTTATAAGTATCATTTTCTCCATTTTGCATCGTTGAATACCAAAACTTAGTATTCAACTTATCAATAACATCTTCCAAAGTGATAAACGGCAAACATACATTCATAAGTCCGTCAACATCACCAATCTTGATGTCAATTGTCACAATCGCAATCATTTCATTCGGTGAAATAAACTGCGCGAACTGAGAATTCGTTTCAATTCGCTCCAACCTTGGATGAATCTCCACAACATTTTCCCAAGGTTCCTCCAACAAATTCACACACGCGACCATAATTCTTTCAATTATGAGCATCTCAATTTCCGAAAAATCACGACTTTTTTCCAAAGGTTTTCCGGTTCCGCCAAGCATTCTGTCGACCATCGCAAATCCTAAATTGTCGGCAAGTTCAATAATAATAGTTCCGTTTAACGGTTCCATATTTACCACGCCCAGTATTACCGGATTAGAAAGTGCATTCGAAAATTCAGAATACGTAACTGCTTCCGAATTCATCACTTCCACCTGAACATTCTTACGCAAATAAACAGGCAGGTTTGTCGAAAGCAATCTTCCATAATGCTCAAAAATATTTTCCAATGTTCGAAGGTGCTCCTTTGAGAACTTCGCCGGTCTTGCAAAATCATAATTTTTTGCCTGTTTCTCGCCCGATTCTTTCATTTCATCCACATCAAGTTCTCCACTTGAAAGAGCTTGAAGTAAATTATCTATCTCATTTTGCGATAAAACTTCACCCACGAATTCTCACCACCTTTCCCTTATCTACTCACTTTATGACAATGTCACACTACCAAAGCTTACGCCGGTAAACACAGTCGAATCAAACTTTGTCTGAAGCGCTTCTAAAATTTCTTTTTTAATATCTGTCTGGTTGTTTTGCATTTCTTCTAACGTATGCGCTGAAACAACTTCATTAATCAAATCCATAATAATTGTTGAATATGTTGAAAGATCTGTATATGTTTTAGCATCTTCATGTGTCGAATCCATTTCGATCGATACTGTAATAACTGCAAAATGCTGAGTTCCATCTCCGGAGTCTGCCAGATTAATGGTTATAGATTCTCCATCATTTACGGAATATGAAGTAATATTTTCCATCGAAACAGACTCAGACGTATCTACAGCAACGCCACCTTCCAAATCCAAATCGATTGCATCCGCAACCTTTGTAATCAGTTCATTAGCTTTTTGCGTCTCCGGAAGTATCGTGATAACAAGCACCGCCGTCAGAGCAACATTTGCAAAACACAATACCAATATAATCAAGGTTAATAAATTCTTCTTCATTGCAAGTCCTCTTTTCTATTCTTCCGAATAAAATGAATTATAAATATTAATTTCCACTCTTCTGTTTTTTGCTCTTCCCTTTGAAGTTGAATTATCTGCAATCGGCTCATACTCACCTCGACCGGACGCTTTCATCTTCGCAGGATCAAGGCTTGTTGTATCTGTCAGATACTCCATTACACTAAGTGCTCTAAACGCAGACAGTACATTGTTATTAGCATATTTCTCCGTACTGATTGGAACATTATCTGTATGTCCTTCAACTTCAATCGAATTACTATCATAATTTTCAAGAATCTTTCCAATCTTATCTACAAGTGTATAAGCTTCTTCTTTAATATCCGATTGTCCCGACTCAAATAATAGCGCTCCATTTAGCGTAAGTTGTACATACTGCGTTGTAAAATCAATCTTAACTCCGGAAGTAATACTTTCTTCTTCCATAAGTTCTTCAATCTTCTCAGCCATCTTTTCAGATTCCGCAAGGGCTTGTTCTTCAACAGATTCCTGAGCTTCTTTTTGCTGCTGAGCTTCACTTTGTGTCTGCTCCTCTTGTTTTAGAGCCTGATCTTGCGTTTCTGTTCCCTGTGAAGAATCTTCTTCCTCTTCATCTTCATTCTCAGGTGTTTGCTCTGTATTTCCATCCTCAGTTGTCGTCGCATCAAAATAAACATCAAAATTCTCCAGCTGACTAATACCGGATGAAATCAGTTGTCCATCACCTACGGATGACCCTCCGGATGGCAAAACACTGAAACTGCTTTGTAATGAAGCGATAACCAATTGAAACTTTTCTGCATCAACCGTTGACATCGAGAACAGTAACACGAAAAAGCAAAGCAATAGATTCATCAAATCACTAAATGTCGCCATCCATGCCGGCGAGCCTTTTGGTGGATCTTCTTGCGGTCTTTTAGCCACTATTCCTCACCTCCGGCCTCACCAATTGCATTACGTGCTTCCGGTGACAGGAATGACTTCAGTTTTTCTTCAATTACACGCGGATTCTCTCCAGCCTGAATTGAAAGAAGACCTTCAATTGTTACTTCCTTCATTGCAATTTCTGCATCATTATTCACCTTAAGCTTAGATGCCATCGGACTACAAATCCAGTTGGCAATCAAAGAACCATACAGTGTCGTAAGAAGAGCGACCGCCATATTAGGACCGATTGTACTTACATCGTCAAGAGCCTGTAACATGTTAACAAGACCTATCAGCGTTCCAATCATTCCCCAGGCAGGACCCATTTCTCCCCATTTTTCCCAAAATGCAAATACTTTTTTATGTCTTGCTTCAACGCACACCAGATCCGTCTCTAAAATACCACGAACAAGATCGGAATCTGTACCGTCAACCACAAGCATAATGCCTTTTTTCAAGAAGGCATCCTCTATACCGTTTGCCGCTTCTTCTAATGCAAGCAAACCTTCTTTTCTCGCCGTATTCGATAAATCTATAATATTCTTTATCACTTCCGACGGATCATTGTTTTGTTCTTTAAGTGCCAGCGTAGCACTTTTTGCTCCATTGATAACGTCCGGAATCTTATTGGACATAATTACACCAGCCAAAGAACCACCGATTGTAATAATAACCGAGGTCGGATCAATAAAGTTACCCATAGCTGCCACACCAGCGTCACCTGTAATAATACCAAGGACAACCATGATTGCGCCCATTCCAAAGCCGGCTATTGAGGCCAAATCCATCTGTTATCTCACCCTCTTTCAATACTTGAACTTATGTCATAGTTACCGCACTATGACATTCTCTAGTCATATTCTACTAGATTTGGTGTTAATTGTCTACATACTTTTTTTAAATAAAACAAGAGAAAATCCGACTTTTTTCAAAAAATCGTTTTTTCTCCTCATACAACATATAGGGGTGCTGCATTTTTCGCAACACCCCTAATCTCACCATTTATATCTGGTAATATTTAGTACTATCGTTTCAGATTTATAAGTTCCTCCAACATAGAATCCGAAGTTGTAATAATTCTCGAATTTGCCTGGAAACCTCTTTGCGTTGTAATCATAGATGTGAATTCAGAAGAAAGGTCTACATTAGACATTTCCAAAGCTCCTGTTGTCATGCTTCCACCATCTGCAGATATATCCACACCGATTCCATCAAATTCACCAGAATTTAAAGTTGTTGCATAACAGTTATCGCCAAGAGCTTCCAAGCCCGATGCATTTGCGAATTGAGCAACTGCAATCTGTCCCAAAAGGACGGTATTACCATTATCATATGTTCCGTAAATCTTACCGGTATTATCAATCGATACCCCCGTCATAGCTCCCAGCTTTTTTCCAGCTCCATATCCGTCAGAATCACCACTATCAACTCCAATTGTCGAGAGCTTGCCATTATCAACATTCTGCGTATCCGTAAAATCAACTGTAACATCTGCAAAGCTATCGCCAAGAGCGGTTAAATTCAACACCAAATCGGTATCATTAGCATCTCCATCAACGCCTGCAAAAGAACCATCTGCAGTCGAATAAGATAATGTAAATGTACCATTTGCAGTTCCATTATTTACAATGTCTGCGCTTGTAAGTCCGGCTGCCGCCATAACATCATTTCCATCCGAATCGGTAACACTTGTTATTTCAGCACTGTATACACCATCATTACCTGTTGAAGTAATTGAGAATTTCACAATATAAGAATAACCGAGATTATCATATATGGTAAGATTCATAGCCAGTCCATCTTCCAGGTTCGGATCATTTTTATCAATAATTCCAGAAGCAGTAGCTGCTGTAGTTGCTTCCGGTGCTGATGTTAAATTAGCCGGCTGCATGATACGAAGAGCACTAACAGTGTCTTTCACAATGTTACCATTTTCATCTACCTGCCATCCCATTACATTATAACCGGTAGATGCCATACATAAGTTACCTGCATTATCAACATAGAACGAACCATCTCTTGTAAAGATATTTTCTGTTCCATTATTTACTATGAAAAAGTTCGTTGCATTTGCATCATTTAACATAATATCAAATGCATTTCCGGTTGTTTCGGCAGCACCGCTTGATGTAATCGAAACCTTTGTCGCTGCTGTAGAAACTCCAAGACCGATTTGCTTTGCGTTGACACCGCCGGTACCGGTTGTGGCATTTGCTCCAGATGCCTGCTGTGTTGTCTGATACATAATATCGCTAAATGTTACAGATGAAGATTTAAATCCAACTGTATTAACATTGGCAATATTGTTACCGATAACGTCCATCTTGGTCTGGTGTGTTTTCAGTCCTGCCACACCAGAATAAAGTGATCTCATCATAATTAAGTGACCTCCTTAAACATAAGGCGCATATGGTTTTGCTTTCTCTGTCAGTCAAAAGCATCAGCCTCCATATAGGTCCGGCTAAATAATTACCGCGCCATCAATATTCGTAAATATGTTACCTTGTGTCTCTGTTTGATCCATTGCTGTTACTACTGTTTTGTTTGGCACATTTACAATAAATGCCAGCGAATCCATCAATACCAGGGAATCTTTGATTCCTTTTTCATTTGCTTTTTCAATTCCACCTTCAAGTCGTTCATTTTGTTCAGCCGTCAATGTAATATTGCGATCATCAAGTCTTTGACTTGCATGTTTTGAAAATTTAACTCCGCCATCTTCCTTGGCTTTTTGCAGGAATATTTCTTCAAATGACAATCCTTCACTTGTTGTGTTTTGAGTCTGTTGTGAAGAATTCTTTAAATATTGTCCCGCAACTTGTTCGATGGATGAAAAAGTTTTATTAATCTTATTCAACGCATCTCACCTCATTCTTCCTTGAAACAGGTTTATTCCTCGTCGGACACCAGCGTGCTCATTACCTTTTCTAATGCGGTCAAGGTGCTAAGATCATCACTGGAAATAAAACTCTTTTGATATTCCGTAAGCGAATCATAAATATCACGGATTGCCTGAAGCGTTTCCTGATCATCTGCTGTAAGTTCATCCTCACTTGGTAACTGAGAAATAAGTGTAGAAAACTGTGAAGCCAATGAAGCGGCTGTAACATAATCATTATCAATAACCGTAATCACATCGCTAATGGAATACAAACTTCCATTTACACCAAGCATCATCTCGCCGTTTTCTTCTTGAACATAATCAACATATCCACTAATCTGAGTTGTCGCTCCACTTGTTGAAGTGGTTTCGATTATTACCTGTTTGCCCAAAAGATTGGTGGCTTCCATATCCGCCATAGATGCTCCAAGATTTTGTAATTCTTCAACCTGTGTGAATGTAGCAAGCTGAGAAACATACTCTGTATTATCCATTGGTTCAAGCGGATCTTGATATTTCATCTGTGCAACCAGCAATTGCAAGAACTGTTCTTTTCCCATCTCAGAACTTGAAGTCGAAGATGACGAACTAGAAGTTGCATTGTATTGCAATACTCCATCAACCACGCTTACCGTGTTTGCCATATTTCTTTCCCCTTTCTTTTTCCTAAGCAGTTAAGTCAACGGAATTACCGTTATCCTTCATGATTGTTGCAGCAAGTTGTTCAGCTTCCGTAAGATTTTCCGGCATTTCGCCTTCTTGCGTAAGATTCAGGCTTCGTCTGCGTCCTTGAGAAACTTTTTCTTGTTGCTCTCCCATCTGCTCTTGTTGTTTACTATTTGCATTTTCTTCGAGATTTCTCTCAAATTCATGTGTTGCGACAGATACTTCTACTGCTTCCACTTTGATTCCCTGAAGATTTAATGCTTCTTTCAAAGTATAAACCTGAGAAGCAAGCGCCTGTCTGGCTATTTCTGTTGTTGCCGTAATCGTTGCCGTAATCTGTCCTTCAACCTGTGCCACTTTAATATAAAGCTTTCCAAGTGTTTCCGGTGTCAATGACATTTCAATACTTGATGTATCAGCCGTTACATTAGTTGAAACAAATTCGGTTACCTGTTCAAGCACTTCTTGTGCATAGCTCACTTCACTTGCATAAGAAACTGTCTGCGCTGTTTGAACCTGCGCCGCAAATTGATTAGTTGTGGTTTGTGCATTTTGAGTCGATTGGTTTTCAGCTGCATTGCTATAATTGAATGTCGCTTCTTCATCTTGAGACTGTTCAAAATAGTTTGCATTCGTATCAGCTTGAGCACTTCCTTTTTGCTCACTATTAGTATCGTCATTTACCTGCTGATTCTGAAGTGCTTGTGCATTATCTTCTCCGGTAGTTTGTGTCAAATTATTAGTACCTTTTTGCGTAGCACTTTGCACAACCATTTGTTCTACCTCATCTACAACTTGCTGATTTGTCGCATCACCAGCCGGCGTTACCAAGGCATCCGTTTGCATCAAATTCTGCTCCATTGTCTGGCTATCCATCTGTAATTCAAACGGAATTTCACCATTTTCAAAATCCGTTGCCATCACTTGCATAATATCTTGCGGAATTACCATGCCCTGTGTGGTCTGCATAAAATCCTGAGCAAACCGATTCACTTCCAAAAGCAAATTCGAGACGTTTTCATCCAAGACAAGATTCATCTGATCTTGAATGCCGGATAATTGCGCTACCAGATTGTTAAGATTTTGCGGTTGAAGAAGATCCATAAATCCAATTCCCAACTCTTCCATTGCATTTACAAGTTGTTCTTCATCAATTCCCAAAGCTTCGCAAATCGCCTGCGTTGTCTGATTTACAAATGTTGCTGCAGCCTCTGCTACAACTTCACTCTCCTCTTCCAAATTCTCCTGCGATTTTGTAATTTTCTCATTTGCCGGCACATCCTTAGAGCGTTCAATTACATCTCCTGCAACTGATTCGCTGCTTTTTTCCACACGAAAAACATCTTCATGACCAGCATTAGAATCAGAACTTGTCACATCTCGTTCACATGTTCCATTAAGCACCTGCGAGAACGCTGCGCCATTCATTTCTTGCACTTTATTTTCTGTCACTGAAGATGTTACGCCTGTAAGCATTGCTGCTAGATTCGCACTCTGAGTTTGCGATAAAGCGGTTAACTTCATACGTCTTCTTTCCTCCTTCCATTGTCGGCATCTTTTGCCTGGATAAAAACTGCATAATCCTTAGGCAGTTTTCCCATCTATTCTTGCGGGTTCATAAGCACGGTCAGCTTAGCTGCTGTATCCGCATTCATCTTCCCGAGGATGGCACTACTAGTGTCTGATTCCATATTTTCCAGAATTTCCGCAACCAACTCAAGATTATCCGTCATCGTATCGAATATCTCGGCCGCTTCCGATGCTTTCATGTTGGAGTACATAGAAACATAATTTTCCATGTCTTCATCCGCCTGCTGTTGCTCGAGTACTTCCTTGTATATCAATTCTGCATTAGTTGGATCTATACTTTCATAATAAGTCTTATATTCTTCTATATCGGGTGCATTCTCAGAAAAAACAACCTCTTCATCAAATTTTAATTTTAATTCTTCAAATTCTTTCTGGTTTTCTTCGAATTCTTTAAGACGTGCAATCTCGGCTTTATATTCTTTGATTTTCGCCTTATACTCTTCCGTCGTGGTTGTCATATCTTGAAGTTCAATCTCAAGTTCCTTAATCCGATTTAGAGCATCTTCAAGTGTATCATACTGAGTTCCCTCCTCCGCAGAAACACTTCCCGTATCTATAGTATCGGATTTTGGAAGAATTTTATTAACATATGGAACATCTTTTAAGATTGGAGTCATAACATTTGTTCCAAATCCTCCGACATCGGCCTTAATAATCAATGCAAGAATCGCAATCCAAACAACAATAATTATTATGGTAGCAAATAAAACGACTATTTTAGACGAACCTTCTTCATCCTCGTCGTCAAATACATCCTCACCATTTTTCTTTGCAGCTTTTTTTGCTTCTTTTGCTTTCTTCTTTTCCTCTTTTTTTGCAGCCTTTGCAGCTTTTTTGTCAGCTTTTGGATCTACATTGTTATTTTCATCTGCCATAATATATTCCCTCGTTTTAGCTTTTTGTCTTCTTGCCGAATGTATAACTTACCGACTCGTCAATCGACTTGTTTTCTTCGTAATTTATTTCCTGTTTAAATTCTTCAAATTCTTTTTCCTTCAGTTTCTCATGTGTCTTACGTTCCATCATTACGTCATTTAATTTTCGCCTGGCTTGTTCTACCATATCCTGTGCACGTTTTATTTGAATTTTTTGTTGTTCAATCGCATACATCATTGCAGAAACAGCATTTTTATTTTCCTTTATGGCCACAATATCAATCTTATCTTTAACAAGATTCTTCCCCTGCATCTCATAAAGTTTTTTTCTGGTTGTTAACGCTTTTAATTTTTCTTCTTCTCGCAGCAGCGTAGCATTTGCCATGGAAAATTCAGACTTGGCCTGATTCTCCAATTTATATTTAATATCTAGAATATTTTGTAATTTATAGGTAAATTTAGCCACTACGCATCATTCCTTAAACTTCAAATACACTTCCAAGCATTCCAATTTCTTCATCAAATCCAAACTTTTCATCCGTCATTTGTGTCAAATATTCATTCACCTTATCAATATGCTCCATGGAATAATCAATCTCTTTATTCGTTCCCTTACGATATGCGCCAATATTAATAAGATCTTCTGCTTCATTATATGTCGCCAAAACATTTCGAAGCTGTCCTGCAATTTTTTTATGTTCCTTATCCGCAATCTGCGACATACATCTTGATATACTTTGTAATACATCAATCGCCGGATAATGATTTTTTTGCGCAAGTCTTCTTGACAAAACAATATGTCCGTCCAATATACTACGCGCCGTATCGGTAATCGGCTCATTAAAATCATCACCATCTACAAGCACCGTATACAAGCCTGTAATAGAACCAACGTCAGAATTGCCGGCTCTTTCCAAAAGCTTCGGCATTTCCGAATACACACTCGGCGGATATCCCCTTGTTACCGGTGGTTCTCCACTTGCAAGTCCGATTTCCCTTTGCGCCATAGAAAATCGTGTCAAAGAATCCATCATAAGCAACACATCTTTTCCCTGATCGCGGAAATATTCGGCTATTGCCGTTGCTGTTTTTGCTGCTTTATTACGAATCAGCGCCGGCTTATCCGAAGTTGCTACCACCACAACAGAACGCCGCATTCCTTCTTCCCCAAGATCTCGTTCTATAAATTCTCGAACTTCTCTTCCTCGCTCTCCGATTAAGGCAATAATATTAATATCAGCCTTCGTATTTCTGGCAAACATTCCAAGAAGCGTACTTTTTCCTACTCCGGAACCGGCAAATATCCCGATTCTTTGTCCTTTTCCTACCGTTATCAATCCATCCACTGCTTTTACACCAAGTGGAAGTACATCACTGATAATTTCCCTCGTAAGCGGATCTGGCGGCGGAGCCTCAACCGGATAATGATAAGGAGTATCCAGCACAAGATTATCAATGCTTCGTCCGATTCCATCTAAAGTATGTCCCAAAACAGCCGGTCCAACACTAACTTCCAGAGAATGCCCAAGATTTTCCACCCGGCATCCAACTCCAAGTCCTTCTACGTTATCATACGGCATTAACAAAAGATGCTTATCTGCAAATCCAACCACTTCTGCAATAACATAAGCATCTTTATCCGTATCTGAAATTATTTTACATAAATCATTCAGGTTTGCTTCCGGTCCGGCTGATTCAATTGTAAGTCCAACAATCTTTACCACACGGCCCAAACTGTTAAAATGCGTTCTTTGAGCCACCTGTAGATATTTATTCAAATCATATTCCAAACCCTTCACCCTTTCGGTTCCCATCATTTTCAAGTATCTTTGGCGAAAGACGCCTCCACCGGGAACAATCGATTAACTGCACAGACTCTTAAGATCTGCAATCAGATTCTCAAGTTGCACATCACTTCCGCACTCAAAAATGCCGTTAGAAGACTCAATCACGCACTGCATTCCTGTCATATCCGGATCTGACACGAAATCAATGCTTGCTCCTTGTCCGACCCTTGCCTGTATTCCTTCTGTCTGAGCCTGCAAAAACAAAACATTATCCGGTGCAGTCCTAATAACAAATTCTTTTCCTCCTTCTATATTGGATAAGGTATTTTGTATCAAATATAAAAGTATTTCTTTTTTTTCACTAAATTGAATATGAAAAACACGATCCACGACTTCTAATATAACATCCAAAAGTTTCGGCTCTAAAGCTTCAAGTTCTTCTTGATAGGATTGCTGCATAGCATTTCGTTCTGCTTCTATCCGGCTTTTTTCCTCTTCCATCTGGACAATAGCCTGATTCTTTCCATCCTCATATCCTAACTCTTTGCCTTCTTGCACCGCTTTATCCATAATTTCTTTCGCTTGTGCTTTCGCATTATCTATAATTTGTTCCGCCTGATTTTGCGCATTAAAAATAATTTCGTCTGCTTGTCTTTGCAGCTCTTCAAAATCAATCTCCGGTTGCAACGGCTCTTCTTCCGGTTCTAGCTGCTGTGCCATAATCCCTTCGACAAACTCAGCAGATTCTTCCGTATCCTCACCCTCCGTCAACATTCTGATTCTGCGCTCTTGCTCTTGACGTTCCTTTAATTTTTGTTCAAATATTTCATCTGAATTAATCACTCTTTTCGCGACACCCTTTGGAAGTAAACTTCCCTTTGGATAGAAATTAGACAATGATTTCGTCACCTCCACCTCTGGAGATTACAATTTCTGCAGAATCCTCAAGCTTTCTGATAATATTTACAATCTTCTGCTGTGCCTCTTCAACATCCTTCATACGTACAGGTCCCATAAATTCCATATCTTCCTGGATCATAGCTGCCAGACGTTTCGAAAGGTTCTTAAAGATAGCTCCTTGCACTTCTTCATTAGCACCCTTAAGCGCAATGCCCAAATCGCTGTTTTCAACTTCACGCAATACTCTTTGAATTGCACGGTCATCAAGAAGTAGAATATCTTCAAATACGAACATTTTCTTACGAATTTCATCCGCAAGTTCAGGTTCTTCAATTTCCAGCGATTCCATAATATGCTTTTCTGTTCCACGATCCACAGAATTGAGGATCTCTACAATCGCATCCACTCCACCGGCAATTGTGTAATCCTGGTTGATCAAAGAAGACAGTTTTCTTTCCAAAACATTTTCAACTTCTTTAATTACATCCGGTGAGGTACGATCCATCATTGCAATACGTTTCGCAACATCTGCCTGTTTCTCCGGTGGCAAAGCACCAACCACAAGTGCTGCCTGCGGCGAAGGCAAATACGACAAAATCATAGCAATCGTCTGTGGATGCTCATCTTGAATAAAGTTCAGAATCTGAGCTGCATCTGTCTTTCGAATAAATTCAAACGGACGCACCTGCAAGGATGCCGTCAATTTAGTGATAACATCCTGTGCCTTCTCATCGCCCAATGCTTTTTCAAGCAATTCTCTAGCATATCCAATACCGCCTTCCGCAATATATTGTTGTGCCAGACACACCTGATAAAATTCTTCAAGCACTTCTTCTTTAAGCTGCGGAGATACACTTCGGGTATTGGCAATCTCTAAAGTCAATTCTTCAATTTCATCTTCTTTGAGATGCTTAAATACAGTAGCCGATTTTTCCGGTCCAAGCGCAATCATCAAAATCGCAGCTTTCTGTACTCCTGTCATATCATCATTCATCAGTTAACCTCTACTACTCATCCAGCCAGTTACGCAACAAGCTCGCAACCGCCTCCGGATTCTCATCCACAAATTTTTCTATTAAAATTCTAGTTTCAGATTTTTCAGTATAATCAATATCCTCTAAAACTTCCTCAGCTTCTTTCGTTGATTCTAACAAAGTCTCAACCGAAAGTTCCGGTTGTACCTCTTCTTCCTCTTTGTTCTTTCTTGTACTTCTAAATACAACAAAGCCAAGCAGAGCGAAAATCAAGATTGCAAGAATAATCTCAAAATAATCTGTAAGTGTTCTTCCGCTTCCTTCCGAATATTGAAAGAACGGAACCTCATAGGCGACAATAGAAACATTTTCCTCGGTAAAGCCGGTTGCCTTCACTACCGCATCCACAAGTTCATCGTCTACTTCCAACATCGTTCTATCGGAATTTTGCTCTACAAATTCATCGAATGTAACGCCAAGTTCATCTAACGTTCCATCTTCCTCCATCTGATCTTCATTATAAATATGATAAGAGGTAGCAACAACAGAAACGGAAGACGTCTCATAATCAATCGTAATTCCGCTTTCCGTATTTGTAATTTCTTCACTCGGCAAATAATCCTCTGTCACATCAGAGATGGTACTGCTTGACGTCTCTGAATCCTCCGTAACATAAGTCGTATCATCATTAGAGTCTGTACCCGGAACAGCAGCACTTCCACCTTCTGTTTCCGCATTATATTCACTTCTGCTATCTAGATAACCTTGCGTTTGATCCTCATCGACGTAGTAATGGTGATTCGTATACTCCGTATTTTCATAATTCAATACCAGATTCAATCCAACATTAACATTGTCATAAACATTGGTCCCTGTAATTACATTAGATACTTCCGAACGTTTTAAAGACTCAGCTTCTTCTTGATAACTAAGCTGATCTGAGGCCGTTCCAATCGCCGAATCCGAATCCGAATCGCCACCGGTAAACAAAGTATTACCGGTAGTATCCATAACGGTTATACAATCCGTATTATCATTTCCGACCGCAGTTGCAACAAATGTTGCAATCCCTGTAGCCTGCTCTTCGTCCATCTCTCCGTCCAGTTCCAGCATGACAGACGCGTAAGTATCCTGCTCTTGCGCAATCAAAGTTCCATCATCTGTAGGAATCGACAATGTAACCGTAGCTGATGCAACATTATCTTCGGTTGCCAGTTGCTCTGCCATCTTCTCTTCCAGATATAATTGATATTTCTTTGATTTGTCAGCTTCAGTAGTAGAAAAACTTCCGTCAAAAACCTTGTCAATATCATAGGTGGTTGACTGAATCTCATTTTCACCGAGCAAAATATTGACATCTGCCTGATTTTCTTCAAGAACACTATATGTCAAACCATCTGATGAAACCTTATATTCATAACTATTTTCTTCTAACAATTCTTTTACCTGGGCAGACTGCGTTGTATTCTCACAAGTCACAATTTCAACCCAGGTTTCTCTCGAAGACAAAACGCCGACAATCACAATAGCAACTACAACCGCAGCTACTATTGATATCAAAATCCCTTTTTGCGCGTTCGATAATTTTTCCCAAAATTCTTTTAGACGATCCAAAATCCCTTTCAATCGTTCCGGCATGAATGCATTCTCCCTTTTTTATATTCCCAAACCATATATGCTTACATCTGCATATTCATAATTGTATTATATGCTTCAATAATATTATCACGAACAGCTACCGTATACTGTAAAGCAATATTCGCTTCTTCTTGTGCGACTTGCAAATCATGTGTATTATCCATCTGTCCCAAAGCAAATTGAATTTCAGCAGACTCTGCTGTATTTTGCAAATCATTTGTCTCATTTACCAATCCCATCGCCGAAGACAAGAACGTATCAAAACTCGCTTCTTCTTCCGTGGTAGCACTGGCATTTTCCGCCGCCTGTGTGATATACGGCGACGATACATTCGTAAGTGCATTAATATTCACGGGTTATCCCTCCATAAAATATTGAAATTATGATGTACCGATAGAAAGTCCTCTTTGCGCCATGGACTTACTCGCTTCAAATGCGGTTGCATTAGCTTCATATGCACGGCTGGCATCAATAAGATTCGTCATCTCTGTTACAATATTTACATTTGGATATGTTACATATCCATTCTCATCCGCATCCGGATTCGATGGATCATATTCCATCTTGTATTCTGTCTCTGTGTCATCCTGCACGGATGTTACTTTTACCCCATTTCCGATAAAATCATTCGTATTTCTTCTAAGAACTTCTCTAAAATCTGCCGAAGCACCCTTTTCTTGAAATGTAACAACTTTACGTGTGTAAGGAGTTCCATCTTCGGTACTGGTTGTATTAACATTCGCAATATTCTCGGAAATAATGTCTGTACGAAATCGCTCCGCCGTCATCCCCGATGCATTGATATTAAAAGCTTGAAATATTGACATCCGTCTATCTCCTTTCTACAACTTATCTAATGATTAATTACCGATTGCACTCTTCAATCGAGAAAATTCCTGGTCAATACTTTCTGTCAGACCTTGATAACGAATCTGCTCAGCTGCAAGTTCAACATTCTCAGTATCAATATCCACATTATTTCCATCTTCACGGTATGAAAAATTCTCGGCATCTGTATACGCCGTCGCTGTCAAATGATTCATATGAATATTCTCAATCTTCTGATCAAGCATCTCATATTTGGACATCCCCAGCTCTCTTTCCAAAACTGATTCAAAGCCTACATCCTGTCTTTTATAACCAACCGTATCAACATTGGCAATATTATTACTGATAAGCGTTTCTCTCAGATAGCTTGCATCAGCTGCTTTTGTTAATACATCAGCATAACTAAACGCATTCGTACTAATCATATGATCCATAACCTCCTAAGCACTTTGACTAACTTCATACAGACGCACTATGTTTATCTTATTACTCATATTCATTATAATTTATATAGCCAAAAAAACAAGTACTTTTTACACCATATGGTGGATTTCCTTTATCTTTAATACTATATCTTGCTTTCTCGCCTTGCATAAGTCATACGCATCTACATTTTCAATGTTTTCAAAATAAAAAACGGACCTATAGTAATATATAAATCCGTTTAATAGCAGTTGATTCCATTCACTTACTGATTATTATTTTGTTTTTTTATTTCTTCGATTTCTTCAAACACAAGCTCGTTTAAAACCTTTATATATGTGCCCTTCATTCCGGAAGATCTCGATTCAATAACGCCGGCACTTTCAAATTTTCGAAGTGCATTCACAATTACCGATCTTGTGATTCCTACTCTGTCTGCAATCTTGCTTGCAACCAAAATTCCTTCTCTGCCACTTAATTCATCAAAGATATGAATAATCGCTTCCAGTTCAGAAAATGACAACGTATTAATCGCCGACTTAACGATCTGACGTTTTCTCACTTCCTCCGCATTCTCTTCGTTAACCGAACGCATCATTTCCAGTCCAACAACCGTTGTGCCGTATTCACTAAGAATAATATCATCAATGTCATACATTTGCTCCAGACGATAGACAAATAAGGTTCCAAGACGTTCTCCCGCGATATCAATCGGTGTGATAATCGCACAATATTTTTTTATATCTTTTTCAAATCCAAGCGTCTCTAAATTAACATTCTCTTTCGTAGATAAGATTCCCAGAAGTCTTTCATTTAATAACGGATCGATAAACCCGCCAACATCTCCGAGCAAAAGTTCTTCTATCTGCGGTATCTTATCATCCTTACCAACCCCTAACACTTTTCCTTTTTTGGAAATCACCAAAATATTGGAATTTAAAATATCTGTAAGCACCGCGCAAATGTCATTAAAAACAACCTTTGATTTATTATTATTGTGTAAAAGCTTGTTGATTTTACGCGTCTTATCTAAAAGTTGAACGCTCATATATAAACCTCCGAAACAAAAATAATCTGAATAGTCACAACAATATTAACATCTTTTTTTATATTTTGCAACAATTCAGATTATTTATATAGTAAAAAAGTATCTAATTCATAGTTCCATCGACCTTTTCACCTTTTTTCGTACACTTGTCCGTCACAACACCTGTTCAAAATCTACTTCTCAGACTGCGGTAAATCTAAGACCGTCTTGCAGTTTTGATCTGCACAGACTAATTTGGAACCTTTTTCTATCATGTAACCTCCGCAGGTTGGACATTTGGTTAAAGAAGGCTTTTGCCATGACATAAATTCACAGTCCGGATTCTTTTCGCAGCCATAATATTTACGCCCCTTTTTCGTTTTCTTAAGCACAACTTCGCTATTACAAAGTGGACATGGTACACCGATTTTTTCGTAGTACGGCTTTGTATTTCGGCAATCCGGGAAATTAGGGCAAGCCAGAAAACGACCGTGTGGACCATATTTGATAACCATATTGGCGCCACATTTTTCACAGATTACATCCGTCTTTTCGTCCTCTATTTCTATCTTCTCTAAATCTTTTTCAGCCGCTTTTACCGCTTCATCCAAATCCGGATAGAAATTCCTGACAACAATCTTCCAGTCTATTGTTCCTTCTTCAATCTTGTCTAGAAGAGATTCCATATTGGCGGTGAACTGCTCATTCACAATTGCCGGAAAAGCATCTTTCATGATAGCATTTACAACTTCACCAAGCTCTGTCATAAACAACTGACGGCCTTCCTTTGCAATATATCTTCGATTTAAAATGGTAGAAATCGTCGGTGCATAGGTACTTGGACGTCCAATCCCCAGCTCCTCAAGCGTTCTGACTAAAGAAGCTTCTGTATAATGAGCCGGTGGCTGCGTAAAATGCTGTTTTTGTTCAAACCCGCAAAAAGAAAGCTTCGTATCTTCTTCTACGCCCTTTAGCATCACTTTCTTTTCATCATCACTTTCATCTTCCACTGAATACACGGACAGGAAACCATCGAATTTCACCTTAGATGCATTTACATTAAAGTAATATTCTCCCATCTTAATCTTAACCGCAGTTCTTTCATACACAGCCGGTGTCATACGGCTGGCCATAAATCGGTTCCAGATCAACTGATAAAGACGAAACTGATCTCTTGTCAATGACTCTTTTACCATAGATGGTGTCAACGTCACATCCGTAGGTCGAATCGCTTCATGCGCATCTTGAATTTTATTATGATTCTTTGACTTGTTTTCACGTTTTCCAACATACTCTTCCCCATGTACGTCTTTGATAAACGCTTCTGCCGCATTTTCGGCTTCTTCCGAAACACGGGTTGAGTCCGTACGAAGATATGTAATTAACGCAACCGTTCCCTTTTTCTTGATATCAACGCCTTCATAAAGTTGTTGTGCAAAACGCATTGTTTTCACAGTTGAAAAATTCAAGCGTTTCGAAGCTTCCTGCTGTAATGTACTTGTTGTAAACGGTAATGGTTGTTTTTTTACACGTTCCGATTTTTTTATTTCCGCAATCTCAGGTGTCTCACCCTCGATTTCCTTCATAATTTTTTCTACTTCTTCTTTGGAAGAAATATTCATCTTCTTTGACTTTGAACCATAAAAATGAGCCGTTAGTTCTTTCTTTTCTCCTTCCGGCAAAATCTTCGCGTCCAAAGTCCAGTATTCTTCCGGAATAAAAGCATCTACTTCTTCTTCACGGTCAGCAATAATGCGAAGTGCTACTGATTGCACACGTCCCGCACTTAATCCTCGTTTTACCTTTGCCCATAAAAGCGGTGAAATTCCATATCCCACCATACGATCAAGCACTCGTCTTGCTTGCTGTGCATCAACAAGTCCCATATTTATTTCACGCGGATTCTTTAAAGATTCCTTAACTGCATTTTTGGTAATCTCATTAAATGTAATTCTTGCAAATGATTTATCTTCCAATTTCAGAGCATGAGCAAGATGCCATGAAATCGCTTCTCCTTCTCGGTCAGGGTCAGTTGCGAGATAAACTTTATCTGATTTTTTTACTTCTTTTCGAAGCTTAGCCAAAACATCTCCCTTTCCGCGGATTGTAATATAATGAGGTTCAAAATCATGTTCAACATCAATCCCCAATGAACTTTTAGGAAGATCTCTTACATGGCCATTCGAAGCAGCCACCTCATAGTTTTTCCCTAAAAATTTTTTTATTGTCTTGACCTTGGCAGGCGACTCGACAATCACTAAATATTTTGCCATTTTTCCAGCTCCCAAAATTCTTTTTTTTAGCATAAAATTCGAGACAACTATACACCAACAGATAGGCAATTTCAAGAAAAAATTTAAAAATGATGTTCTTTTTTCTACCATATTAATGTTTTTTTGACACTTTTATACACGAATATATTGATTTTTAAAACTTTCTCTTGCACAGCCTTTTGCAATCAAGGAAGATACCGCAACAAGCACTTGTCTATAATCCATCGCTGCTTCTTCGATGATATTTTCTATTCTTTTCGGATAATAATCCAGACTTTGATAAACTTTCATTTCATCTTGAGACAAACTACTATTTATAGCTTCTCCTAATTCCAAAACGCAAGCGTTATACTGGGACAAAAAAGCATCTGCATCCGAAATAATTCCGGCACCTTGTCGAATCAATTCATTGCATCCCTTGCTAAGAGGATCCAACAAACGCCCCGGTACCGCATAAACATCTTTTCCTTGATCAAGGGCTGCATCGGCCGTAATTAAAGAACCGCTTTTTTCCTTGGCTTCTACAACAATTACTTTCTCGCTTAAGCCACTAATAATCCGATTCCTCATCGGGAAATGCCAAGCCACCGGCTGTACTCCCGGCCCATATTCGCTAATGATTAACCCCTGCTCTTTCATAGCTTTATATAATGCCCGGTTTTTCGCCGGATAGCATACATTGACTCCACATCCAAGAACCGCTATTGTTTTCCCGACTCCCTCTAAAGCTCCAGCATGCGCATACGCATCAATCCCCTCTGCCATACCGCTGACAATACAATTCCCGCGATGTGCCAATCCATGCGCCAGTACTCGTGCTGTCTTTGCGCCATAATCACTACATCTTCTAGCACCAACAATCGCAATCTTTTGTCGTTTGAGCAATTCCAGATTTCCATAATAATAAAGCGCATACGGTGGGTCATATATCTCTTTTAATACGGCTGGATATTCCTTTTGCAAAATGGTCAAAAAACCCATCTTTAACTTCTTAAACTCTTCCCAGCGCCCCAACAGATTCCAAGACTTTTTTTCTCTTTGGTATTCCTCGTAAACATCCTCAGACCACAAACAAATCTTTTGAATCTGCTCCTTGCGCATTCGATATACTTCCTGTGGCGAACCGGCAACCTTTAGAAGTTTATTTATCTGTACCGGTGTAAACCTACCGGTATTCGCCAACCAATACTCATAAATCATACTCATTTCTCTCCCAAAAACTTTTTTCTATACTTCTATAACATAATGCTTCACTTAAATGTTCTATTAAAATCCGCTCACTCCCATCCATATCCGCTAATGTACGGGCAACTCGCATAATTTTATAATACCGTCTTGTGCTTAATTTTAATTTTACAAACATCTCTTCCATGTATGTTCTTAATTCCTCTGTGAGAGGACAAAAATTCTCAATTCTCGATGACGGAATCTGTCCATTATAAGAAAAGCACTCCTTTTTATATCGCTGTTTTTGAATTTCATGAACCTGCATCACTCGTGCTCTAATTTGTTCTGAAGTCTCTGTTGGTTCACGACTGCAAAAAATCCCCATCGGCTGTTGCATAATCTCGATTCCAAGATCGATTCTCTCTAAAAGCATTTGCGAAACAGACGACAGATAGGAGCCAATCTGAGAAGACGTACATGTGCACTTGTTCATATCCGGATAATAACCGCACCTGCAGGCAGACATTGCCGCAACAAGCATAAAATCTGCCGGATATTCACAATTCCCGCTCAAGCGACTGATTCTGATTCTTTTATCTTCCATAGGCTCTCGTAATTCACTCAAAACACTTTTATCAAATTCGGAGAACTCATCCAAAAACAAAACTCCGGCATGTGCAAGCGAAATTTCGCCCGGTTTTAGCGCTGTTCCTCCCCCTATTAACCCGCCTTTTGAGATGGAATGATGCGGTCTGCGAAATGGACGTTCTGAAATCAATCCGCTTCCCGGATTCAAAAGTCCGCTAACTGAGTAAATCTTAGAAAGCTCCATCTTTTCAATTTCGTTTAGCGGCGGAAGTATTCCCGGTATCCGAACTGCCAACATTGTCTTGCCGACTCCCGGTGGTCCAATCATTAATAAATTATGCATCCCGCTTGCTGCAACTTCACATATACGCTTAGCTTGTTCATGACCTGCAATATCCGAAAAATCCGGATACGATTGTATTTCATTTTGCATTTTCGTTTTAACGATTTTTATCTCATAAAAATCCCTTCGTTTTAACAAATCAATTGTTTCACGCAAAGTGCTAACCGGATACACTTTTATACCGGATACCAGCATAGCTTCTTCTTCATTCCCCTTAGGGATAATGCAGTATTTCTTACCTTTCTGCCTTGCCATATCCACAATGGAAAGGATTCCTTCCACCGCCAAAATCTTTCCGCTAAGAGATATCTCCCCAGCCACAAGTCCTTCTTCTAACCTATTTTTATCCACAATCCCCATCGCTCCGCAAAGCGCAAGTGCCACCGGAAGATCAAATCCTGTTCCTGATTTTTTTAAATTAGCCGGATAAAAATTCACAGTTATTCTTCGAACCGGAAGTGCATATCCGCTATTGGCAAGTGCAATTCTAACCCGCTCTTTCGCTTCTTTTACTTCGGTTCCTAAAAACCCCACCATCTCAAATACAGGTAATCCTTCCGAAATATTAGCTTCAATCGACACTAAAACACTGTCAATTCCTCTAAGAATTGCCGTTTCTGTTATACTATACAATTAAATTCCTTTCTAGGATTTGAAAAATGTCGGGATATCCGACGAAAGAAATATAGATTTTAAGATGCTATTATGTTAGCATCCTTATTTTTATTTGTAAAGAATTACTTCTTGCACTCCTCGTACAAATCTTTAATAATAGGATACATGAAACGCACACTTATTTATAAAATTGAAGAAAAATTCAACAATATGACAATCGAACAATTCATCCGTAGCAAAGGTTTTTCCCACAAAGTCATCGTGGCTTTAAAAAAGACACCAAATGGCATTGTAAAAAACAACATCTGGGCTTATACTCGCGAATCAGTATCGACAGGCGACATCCTAACTCTTACCCTAAACGAAGAGGAATCTTCTGATAAAATCATTCCGATTAAGCTTCCACTTGACATTGTATACGAAGATGACGATTTATTAGTTATAAATAAACCAAGCGGTATGCCAACACATCCCTCATACAAAAATTATGACAATACGCTGGCAAATGCTGTAGCTTATTATTATCAACAGCAAAATCAATCTTTTGTTTTTCGATGCATCAACCGGCTAGACCGTGATACCACAGGTCTTACCATCATTGCCAAAAATCCATTTTCTGCAAGTGTCTTATACAATGCCGCCAAAAACAGACGCCTTCATCGGACTTATGAAGCACTTGTTTGTGGAAGACTTGAAGGCGAGGGTGTGATTGATGCACCAATTTCCAGAGAGGTTCATTCCACAATCACAAGATGTGTAGATACAAAAAACGGCGAAAGAGCGGTCACACATTATCGCTCTCTCGCCTATCATTCCGATAAAGACTTATCTTATATAGCTTTGCAGCTAGAAACCGGCCGCACGCACCAAATACGTGTACATATGAAGCATATTGGGCATCCATTACCCGGTGATTATCTTTATCATCCGGATTATACTTATATCAATCGGGTCGCACTTCATTCATCCGGTCTTGAATTTGACCATCCCATCACCCAAAAGCATCTAAAGTTTTATTGTCCGATACCACAAGATATGAATATTATCTGATTCTCTCCGGAAATCCTACTTTCTTTTGCACTTTGCGTAGTGTTTTATTTGCAAAATACTGCGCTTTTTCTGCATTTTCTTTAATGATACCGTTTAAGTATTCTTTATCTTTTATAATTCTGTCAAATTCATCCTGAAGCGGTTTTAACCTAGCAACAACTTCTTCTGCAACGGCCTCTTTAAGTTGTCCATATCCACCATCTGCAAATTCTTTAACCGCTTCTTCCGTTGTTTTTTCCGTACAAGCGCAATAAATATCCAAAAGATTCTTAACTCCCGGCTGTTCATCACTATACTGAACAATGCCCACAGAATCTGTTACTGCTCGTTTGAACTTTCTTCGTATTGTATCCGGATTATCCATCAGGTACACGCTAGCGTTTTTATTCTCATCAGACTTCGACATCTTTTTATCCGGTTCTTGAAGGGACATAATTTTGCGTCCTGCTTTACCAAAATATGGCTCCGGAATCGTAAAGACATCGCCGTAAATACTGTTAAATCTTTGTGCAATATCTCTGGTTAATTCCAGATGCTGCTTTTGATCTGCTCCAACCGGAACAACATCCGTCTGATATAAAAGAATATCTGCAGCCATAAGTACCGGATACGTAAACAAACCGGCATTGATATTATCAGCATGTTTAGCGGATTTATCTTTAAACTGCGTCATCCGATTAAGTTCACCCATATATGTATAACAGTTGAGAATCCAAGCAAGCTCTGCATGACCAGATACATGAGACTGATAATAAATACAATTCTTCTTAGGATCCAGTCCAGCAGCAATATATAATGCCAATAGATTCCTTGCTCTCTTCCTAAGTTCTGCCGGTTCTTGTCTTACTGTAATAGAATGCTCATCTACAACGCAATAAAAACATTCATATTCCTCACTCAAAGACACCCAATTATTTAAAGCTCCAAGGTAATTTCCCAATGTTAAATCACCTGTTGATTGCATTCCGCTAAATAATACTTTTTTTCCATCAATCATGATTCTTTTCTCCTCATCTGTTTAATACTTCTTTTCGAATATATTCATACAAAGCTTCCTCGCCTTGTTGTGCGAGTAACTTAAGCATATGTTCTAATAACTGTCGCGACTCATCATGCATTACCAAATGGTCTTTTCCTCTCAGGTAATATTGCAGCGAGCTTGCATCGGTATACTTTTCTTTTTGATAAACTTTCGAAGCCGCAATACGGTCCATTACCATCTCTACCACATATTTCTCGGGAATCCTCATCCCCACAAGTGTTTGACCCGGTTCAAATCCAAAATCAATCCAGTATTCAATGTGATGTTTATTTCGTCCTTTATGATGAAGCCAGGAATAAGACAGCCCTTTCTCCTGCCGCTCAATATTATTGGGACTGACATCACCCCGGAAATATTTTGCTCCCACCATAAATTCGGTAGGTGAAAATTTGGACAGGTCGTGAAAGATGCCTTGTCTGTAAAGTCCAACCTTAAAACAGCCCTGTCTGACCAAACGCTTATGACGCATTACGGTTTTTAAATGTTGCCATGCTTTCATAAACATTTTCTTCCTTTTCAATCAATCTGTTTTATTCTACCACTATTTCCCCAAAATTGGAAATGAACTTGTTACTTTTTATCCGTTCCACTCATTGAGGTTTTTATTTTGGTATGCTATTATAACTCAGATGGAATTAGAAAATAAAAAGGAGATCATTTATCATGGATTTGAACGAAAAAGCCCTTATAGCACACAAAAAATGGAACGGTAAATTATGCATCAATTCCAAAAGTCCTGTCAATACCAGAGAGGACTTATCAATCGCATACACCCCAGGTGTTGCTGCGCCTTGTATCGAAATAAAAAACGATCCGGAAAATGCTTACACATATACCATGAAAGCAAATACTGTCGCTGTTATTTCTGACGGAAGCGCCGTACTAGGACTTGGCAACATAGGTGCACTTGCCGGTATGCCGGTTATGGAAGGAAAATGTGTACTTTTTAAAGAATTCGCCGGCGTTAATGCAGTACCAATCTGTCTTGATACACAAGATGTTGACGAAATCGTAAAAACAATCACTTATCTTGCTCCAAATTATGGCGGCATTAACCTAGAAGACATTTCAGCACCTCGTTGTTTCGAAATCGAAAAACGTTTAAAAGAAACTTTGAACATCCCTGTATTTCATGATGACCAGCATGGCACAGCCATCGTTGTTCTTGCCGGAATCATCAATGCTCTTCGTGTAACAGGCAAAAAGAAAGAAGACTGTAAGATTGTTGTCAACGGAGCAGGCTCTGCCGGAATTGCAATTACCAAGCTTCTTCTTCGATATGGCTTTAAACATGCAACCATGTGCGATATTAATGGAATTCTTCATAAAGATTACGATGGTCTTAACTGGATGCAAAAAGAAATGACCCAGGTTACAAATCTTGAAAACAAGACCGGTACACTTGCCGATGCTTTAAAAGGTGCTGATATCTTTGTCGGTGTTTCTGCGCCAAACATAGTCACACCGGAAATGGTTTCTTCAATGAATAAAGATGCTATTATTTTTGCAATGGCCAATCCAACACCTGAAATCATGCCTGATCTTGCTAAAAAAGCCGGAGCCAAAGTTGTCGGAACCGGAAGAAGTGATTTTCCAAATCAGGTTAACAACGTCATTGCCTTCCCTGGAATCTTTAAAGGGGCGCTGGAAGGTCGCGCTAGTCAGATAACAGAAGAAATGAAACTTGCAGCAGCCGAAGCGCTTGCCAACCTTGTCAGCGACGATGAACTTAACGAAGATTTCATCATGCCGGAAGCTTTTGATCCACGTGTTGCGGAAGCTGTAAGCAAAGCAGTTCGCGAGCATATTAAATAAAACTATGACAGCATATGAAACCTGGCATCAAAAGCGCTATCATTCTCTTGATGCTTATATCAAAAACACATATGGTGAAAAAATGTACCGCATTTCCATTAATGCCGGTATGACTTGTCCAAACCGTGACGGCACATGTTCTAGCGGTGGATGTATATTCTGCAGCGAGGGCGGATCAGGAGATTTCGCCCCTGCTGCTTTTTCTTCCATTACAGAGCAAATTGAAGAAGGCAAACGTAATCTGTCCAAAAAAGTTCATTGCAGATACTTTATTGCATATTTCCAGGCCTTTTCCAACACATACGATTCCGTCGAACGTCTAAGAACGCTTTATACGGAAGCGATTTCTCATCCGGATATCAAAATATTATCCATTGCCACACGGCCGGACTGTTTAAACGACGAAATTATTGCTTTACTAGACGAAATCAATCGGATAAAACCGGTCTGGATTGAACTAGGGTTGCAAACGATTCACGAAAGAACTCACCGGCGTATGAACACCCACTTTCATATAAAAGACTATGAAAAAGCATGTGACCAACTCCACGCGATTGGAGTAAACGTAATTACACATGTCATCTTCTCTTTACCTGAAGAAACCAAAGAGGAGATGCTTGCAACCATTCAATATCTCGCAAGCCGAAGAACGGACGGTATAAAAATCCATATGCTCTTTGTCTTAAAGCACACACAACTAGGGCGGTATTACCGGCAGCATCCTTTTCCTTTATTAAGCTGCGAAGAATATGTGAATCTCGTATGTGACAGTCTAGAACTACTTCCGCCTGATTGTATTATTCACCGCCTTACAGGAGATGGCCCAAAAGATCTTCTTATTGAACCACAGTGGACTTCCAATAAATTAGTTGTTTTTAATTCAATTCAAAAAACTATGAAAGCAAGAAATACCTATCAAGGAATCTATTATAAAGGGGGAAATGACTAATGTCGCAAGTGCAAAGTCTATATAAGCTTATTATCTTATATATGCTCAACAAAGCAAAGCAACCTTTGCTTGGAACCCAAATTACCGACTTTTTCCAACAACATGATTATACTAATTATTTCACCGTACAAGTGACTTTCCAGGAACTTAGCGAAGCAGGGTTTATTACATTTGCGGAAACGCATAATAACACTTATTATTCTATAACACAATCCGGACGAGAGACATTATCCTACTTTCCGGAACAAATATCACAGGAAATTCGCGATGAAATCAAAGACTACTTCTCTTCCATTGAGTTGCCTTACGATTCCGACATACAATGTGTGGCCAATTATTATAAGACAACCGGCGGATATAATGCAAATTGCCAGTTAAACAGCCAATCCACTACTTATCTTGATTTAACAATGCATGTCCAGACGATTGAAATGGCAGAATCCATTTGTTCCAACTGGAGAGCACAAAGCGAAGAAGTCTACCATCATCTCTTGGAAATTCTAATCAAATAGATAAAAGCCGGCATCCTATCAGATCCTAATAGGTACCGGCTTTTGCTTTATATATTCGTTTTTAAATTTTTCAAAGAAAGATCCATAATCGGTGCCGAATGCGTTAATGCACCGCATGAAACAAAATCAATTCCCAAATCACATAATCTTGAAATATTTTCCTTGGTCACATTGCCTGAACATTCAATCTGCGCTTTGTGCTGAATCATCGCACACGCTTCTTTCATCATCTCATCCGTCATATTATCCAGCATAATAATATCTGCACCGGCTTCTAAAGCTTCCTGCACCATATCAAGATTTTCCGTTTCTACTTCAATCTTGCGAACAAATGGGGCATACTCTCGAGCCATCTCAACCGCTTTTCTCACGCCTCCTGCAGCTGCTATATGATTATCTTTTAGCAGGATACCGTCTGATAAATTATATCGATGATTCGTTCCTCCACCAACTTTTACTGCATACTTTTCAAAAATACGCATGTTTGGCGTTGTCTTTCTTGTATCCAATAATTTAATTTTGGTTCCCTTTAACAAATCTGCAACTTGAGAAGTATAGGTTGCAATACCACTCATACGCTGCAGATAATTAAGTGCTGTTCTTTCTCCGCATAAGAGTGTCTTCACATCAGCCGTGATTTTCATAATCACCGTTTTATTTTGAATACGATCTCCATCTTTGGCATATTCTTCAAATGATACATTTTCATCTAACAACGTAAAGACACGTTTAAACACCTCAAGTCCGCAGATGATTCCATCCTGCTTGCAAATCAGTTCAACGTTTCCTAGCTTTGGTTCTCTCATTATAGCATTCGTTGTTACATCTTCACTTGTAATATCTTCTTGTAATGCGCTTAGAATCAGCGGATCTACGTTTAACTTCATAGTTACCTGATCAAACATTAACTAGCGCTCCTTTCCATAGCCTGTTCTATCATCTTACGATATTGTTCGCCAAGATATTTTTCATCATCATAAAGCGAAAAATCAAAATCATTTCCAAGATGTTCAAGACATTTTGACTGCTCAAACTGTTCTGCAATCTGCTGCGAGCTTCTCTTGGCAAAAACGAGACTCTCCAACAGCGAATTGCTGGCAAGACGATTCTTCCCATGCACTCCATTGCATGCAGTCTCTCCGATGGCATAAAGTTGGTCCATCGTTGTTTTACTATAATAATCCACCTTAATACCGCCCATAAAATAATGCTGTGCCGGTACAACCGGTATGGGTTCTTTTGGAACATTATAACCTTTCTCTCTACAGTAAGCTACAATATTCGGAAAATGCTCTTCCAATTCATGAACCGGAATATTCTCCATTGACAACCACACGTGCGGCATATGATCCTTTTCCATCTGCTGAAGTATGGCCTGTGTCACAACATCTCTTGGTAATAATTCATTGACAAATCTTTTCTTATCTTTATTTAACAATATTGCGCCTTCACCTCTTACGGACTCTGAAATCAAGAAGCTACGCTCATTCGAATCTTCCAAATAAAAGGTTGTCGGATGAATCTGAACATAATCAACATTTTTAAGTTCTACGCCATGTTTTAATGCAATTGCCAAAGCATCTCCTGTCAAATGACGATAATTTGTCGAATGGCGATACAATCCACCGATTCCACCGCAAGCAAGTATCGTGTAATTAGCCAGGATTTCATGAACCTGACCATCACTTTCTCTCACTATCACACCATAGCAGCGATTACCGCGACTGATAATATCAACCATTGTACAATATTCTTTGATTTCGACATTATCAAGTTCCTTTACTCTTTGCAATAACTTGCCGGTAATTTCTTTTCCCGTAATATCCTCATGAAAAAGTATTCGTTTATTCGAATGTGCGCCTTCTCTGGTAAATGTCAGATTCCCCTGATTATCACGATGAAAATCAACCCCATAGTGAATCAAATCCGAAATGATGTCCTGAGACGATTGAATCATAATCTTCACAGAATTTCTGTCATTTTCATAATGCCCGGCCTTCATTGTATCTTCAAAATAGCTTTCATAATCATCCTCATCACGAAGCATGCAGATACCGCCCTGCGCAAGATAAGAATCATTACTCGTAAGATCCGCCTTTGTAATTATCGTTATTTTTTTGTCTTTTGGAAGATTTAAGGCTGCATACAACCCCGAACAGCCACTTCCAACGATTACGATATCAGTTTTCATAAGATACCTCCTGCCCTTATTCACGGACAACTTCATTTATTTGGCAAGTCCCAGCATACGTTCCAGAGCATTTGTTGCTTTTATACGTGTTTCATCACTCACCTGTACTTCCCCACATTCTTCTCTTAAACATTCCAACACTTTCTCCAAAGAATTCTTCTTCATGTTGTGACAGAATTTCATCCCTTCTACCGGGTAAAATTTCTTATCCGGATTCTTGTTTTCCAGTTCATAAAACACTCCGTTTTCTGTTCCAATGATAAATTCATTCGCTTCACTTTCTGTCGCATAATGAATAATTCCCGATGTGCTTCCCACATAATCCGCTAACTCAAGAATTTCCATTCTACATTCCGGATGAGCTAAAAAAAGCGCATTTGGATGCTTTGCTTTCGTTTTTTCTACCTGTTCTTTTGTAAGATGATGATGAACATGACAATATCCGTCATGAACAACAAAGTTCTTCTCCGGTACCATCTGTTTCACATAATTTCCTAAATTAGAATCCGGAATAAAGAAAATATTTTTATTAGGAAGCGCTTTCACAATCTGCAAAGCATTCGAACTTGTCACACAAACATCCGATGCCGTCTTGATTTGCGCCGTTGAGTTAATATAACAGACCACAGCAAGATCTTCATATTCTTCTCTTGCTCTTTTGATATCGTCAAGTGTTACCATATGCGCCATCGGACAATCTGCCTCAAGATCCGGCATAAGAACTTTTTTGTTCGGACTAAGAATCTTCGCGCTTTCACCCATAAAATTAACGCCGGCAAAGACAATCACCTTAGCCGGGTTTTGAGCCGCTACCTGTGCCAATTTATAAGAATCCCCTACATAATCAGCAATTTGTTGAATCGCGCCTTCTACATAATAATGCGCCAAAATTATGGCATCCTTTTCTTTCTTTAATTGATTTATCTCCTCAATGATATCATTCATGATTAATCTTCCTTTCGCTTTGCAAGCCTCTGTGCAATTGAAAATAATTTTACCATATGTAAACATTACTGACAAGACAGTAGTCTTGTCTAACAATTTTCCACAATCTCCCAAAAAAAGTCACTTTTGCAAATACCAATTTACAAAAGTGACTTTCCTACTTTCTATGTTTCTTTTTCTTTTTTTGAACAGAATATCCAAATTTACCGACCTTTTCTCCTAATGTATAATATTCACCATGCGAATAAGAAATAAGATTAAGATCATTTAAATGAAATTTTCCATGTTCATCTATATACTCTTTTGCTACCGATACTCCAACTACCTGAGCCAAAAACATATGATGACTACCCAGCTTTATTATTTCTTTCACCTTACATGCAATATGCACCGGTGATTCATCAATACCGGGTGCATTAACATGTGCAACCTCAACCGGTGTCAAATGCATTTTTTTAAATTTATTTTCATCTCGTCCGGACCGAACGCCACAATAATCATCTGCAAAAGCCAATTCTTTTGTTACCAGATTAATGACAAACTCTCCGGTATCTTTGATAATATCATAAGAATATCGCTTCGGTCTTACAGATATCGATACCATCGGCGGATCCGAACAAACCGTGCCACACCATGCTATCGTAATAATATTAGGTTCTTCTCCTTTACGCTGACAACTAACCATGACCGCCGGAACCGGATATAACATATTCCCCGGTTTCCACTCTTGTCTTTCTTTCACTTAAACTACTCCTGCATTGCTTCTAAAAATGATGGTATCAGCTGCTTCTTTCTGGAAATAACTCCCTCAAGCTTATACACACCATCTTGTTCTTTTACCTGATATGCCTTCTCTACAACTTCCGCTGCATCTTTACCATAACTTAACAAACCGGTAGACTCTTCTAATATATTTGTCATCATCATGTATACCATATCAAGACCACGTTCTTTTAATGCTGTTGGCATATAACTTAGCAATTGTTCTTTTACTGACAAAAGCGTCTCTTCTGACATAGAACTAATCTGTCCAACACCAAACTCTATACCGGATACCGTAAACGTCTTAAAGTCTTGATAAAATATCTCTTCAACTGTCTTAGAATCGAAACTACTTCCGGCTTTAAACATATTGATTGCCAGTTCTTCCACATCAACTTTGGCAATTGCTGCAAGTTCCTGTGCACACACCTGATCTACCTGCGTACAGGTCGGAGAACGATACATAAGTGTATCGGAAATGATTGCGGAACATAATATTCCTGCAATCTCCTGTGGTACCTCAATATGTTTTTCTTTGAACATCAAATATACAATCGTAGAAGATGAACCAAGAGGTTGATTTCTGAAAAATACCGGAGACATCGTCTCTAAACTTCCCAATCTATGATGATCAATAATCTCAAGTATCTCCGACGAATCTATCCCATCCACTGCCTGCGATTTTTCATTATGATCGACCAAAATAACCTGTTTTTTCTTGGATTGTAATAAATTACGTCTGGAAATCATACCAATATATTTGCCGACACCATCTAGAATCGGGAAATCTCTATGTCTTTCCTTAGACATAACTTCTAGAACTTCCTCTACATAACTATCTTCTTCAAAAGTGATAAGATTCTCTTTTCTCATAAAATGCCGAACCGGCATACTTTGATTAATCAATCGTGCTGTCGTATAGGTATCATACGGTGTCGAAATAATAGCACAACCTTTTTCCTCTGCAAGCTTTTTAATTGTGGATGCAACCTTATAATTAGCACAGACAATCATACAGCTTACCTTTTTTTCAAGCGCACAAATCTGCGATTCATAACGATTACCTAGAATAATCATATCATGCTCATGAATAAATTCCTCCATTGCTTCCGGATTTCCTGCTCCGACCAGAACATTTCCCTTATCAAAGCATTTGCTTTCATCTCCCACAAGCATCTGCCCATCTAGCGTCTCTACAATATTTCGATAGGGTGTGCATGCTTCTGATATGATTCCTTTATCATAAACATCCATATAAGACATCGCAATATCACCAGTTATGATAAGACCTTGCAAATACTGATTCTCATCTGTAACCGGCAAGGTTACCACATCGTCTCTTTTCATGATTTCCCATGCCTTTTTTAACGACATATTCTGGTCAATTCCCTGCGTAAATCTGATATCGATATCTGATACCTGTGTTCCAACATCACTGATATAAGAAGGCGCCGCTACATGAAATCGATCCAAGACATACTTTGTCTCTTCATTAATCTTTCCTGCTCGCCGCGCTTCGTATTCATCCGTATTTAATGTTACATTTTTCAAATAAGCATAGGCAATCGCGGCACTTATGGAATCCGTATCCGGATTCTTGTGCCCGATTACCATAATTTTTCTACCTGGCTTCGCCATGTTATATTACACCTCTTTTATTTTACATCAAAGAAATAAACATCAAACCACATTGCTGAACCAAAACACCCACTACACCGGCTAATGTGATAATCGAAAGAATCAAAAGTGCAATTCTAATACCCTTACCATTCTTTTGTTTTTCTATTTTTTCAGATAGAGCATCAATCTTTTCATTCAACTCGTCAAAACAAACTTGCATATTCCGATAAGACTTTACCGTTTCATTATGAATCTTCTCCCCAAGATCCTTTTTGTTAGCTTCCATTTTGTCCGTAACAGATTCCATCTGCTCAGATGCTCGATTCAAGGTCTCATCTGTCTTAGCTTCAAGATTTTCGAAAGTCTCATCTGTCTTATCACTAATCTCTTTCATCTTTTGATCAATGAGATCTATCACCTTTTGCATCTGGGCTTCAAAATTCTGTGTCAATTCATCTACCCTTACCTGTTTTTGAGCAATTACTTCTTCAAGATCATTGGCTTTTCCCTCACGTTCTTCCACAATATCTTGAAGTTCCATTACTTTATTTTCCTTTGATTCTATCAGACTTTGCAACTGCTTAGCCTTTTCTTTGAATTCATCAATCTGTTTTAACAGTACATCATCTCTCTCCATCTTTTTTAAAGTCCTTTCTTTTATCCCATTATTGCTTTTTTTGTACTTTCTATCATGTGGTTTTCTTCTTGCCAAAAATTCAAGCATCCTATACCCCCAAAGTGAGTTTTCATTTCTGTTCACATTCTATCATTCCCTCATTTTTTTTACAACATATTGCTTACTTTCCATTATAAAAAAGCCTCCGCATCAGCGAAGGCTTTTGTTCCTTTTACGTTGAAGTATCAAGGACTGATCCAAGTGCCGAAGAAGAACTGACATAAGAACTTCCACTACTTGAATAAGATGTATAATTTCCTGTTGCATTTAATGCATTATTCGCAACCGTCGAAGCGTATGAACTTATTGTATATGCATACGATCCGGCTCCATTAAATAACGACTTGGTAACCGACATATCTGCATTTTTAAATGTCTCTTCATCAATTGATAACTGATAATCATCTCCAATTGTAATGCCAAGCTGCGATAAAAGAGAGGAATTGACTTTGGTTGTTTTAATCATTGAAACAACCGGATCGGTAACATTATCCGTCGTAACATTATCGCCTTCTTCAATAACCGAGTTATAATCATCTATAAAGCTCTTTACAGCATTATAAATCTTATCGGTATCATAACCGTAAGAGCTGTTTCCTTCCTCATCCGTTGTTGTTGTTTTATTAAATACACTTTTAGAACCACTACTTAAAAGAGTCTGTGCAGAACTCTTAAGATTCGTTGCATCCGTATACATACGATTAAGCGCATTCGTCTCTGTTGTGCTGTCACTAGATGAGTCTGACGTAGTAGATGATTCTTGTGCATAATAAGACTTCATAAGCTTATAATAGGTTCCGTTACGAATCATATTATAGTCCGATAGACTACTGTAATCAAAGTAGTTTGTAGAACTACTTGATCCGGATAAACTCGAAAATAATGATGAAACTGAAATTGACATATGATCACTCCTTTGAATTATAGTCATTTCATAATCCGACATCCTTGTCCTTTATAAATAACATTACAATGATTCATTATCTATATCGTCTATTATAAAGACATTCCTTAGACATTTCAACAGATTTCGTACTAAAGTCCTACAAATCCTCGATTTGCCAATCAATCGGTTCTACACCATGTTCTTTTAAAAATGCATTCGCTTTACTAAAATGTTTACATCCAAAGAATCCTCTATATGCCGAAAGCGGACTTGGATGTGATGCTTCTAATATTAAATGCTTAGGATTATTCAGCATTGATTTTTTTCTTCTCGCCGGGCCGCCCCATAGTAAATAAACAATTGGCCTGTCCTCTTTATTAACTGCCGAAATAATCGCATCTGTAAACTGTTCCCATCCTCTGTTTTGATGAGAATTAGCCTGATGCGCACGAACAGTCAGCACTGTATTCAGCATCAAAACGCCCTGCTCTGCCCATTTTCTTAGATAACCATTGTTTGGAATCGCCAGTCCTAAATCGTCATTTAATTCTTTATATATATTTTTTAAAGATGGCGGAATCTCATTCCCGGGTTTTACAGAAAACGAAAGACCATGCGCCTGGTTTTCATTATGATAAGGATCTTGTCCTAGTATCAACACTTTCACCTTGCTAAGAGGCGTAAAATGAAATGCATTAAAAATGTCATCAGCAGGCGGATAAATAATTCTGGTTTTATACTCCTGTGTCATAAATTGATACAATTCCTTGTAATATGGTTTTTCCAATTCCGGCTTTACTACTTTGAGCCAATCATTTGTAATCGCTCCCATACTTCTCCCTACAATCTGACGCTTACGCCTTTTTTCTGTAAATATTTTTTCAGATCATTGATTTCTAGTTCTTTAAAATGGAACAACGAAGCTGCAAGCGCAGCATCCGCTTTTCCGGTTGTTAACGCCTCATAAAAATGATCCATTGTTCCGGCACCTCCCGAAGCAATTACCGGTCCAGATACAATATCCGAAATTTTCGCGGTCAATTCAATATCATATCCGGCTTTTGTACCATCACAATCCATACTGGTTAACAATATCTCCCCGGCTCCTAAACGATCCACCTTCTCGGCCCATTCTAAAGCATCGATTCCGGTATCTATGCGACCACCGTTTTTATATATATTCCAGCCACTTTTGTCTTTTCTTCTTCTAGCATCAATCGCTACAACCACGCACTGACTTCCAAACTTATCCGCAGCCTCTGCAATAAGATTCGGATTGTTAATTGCTGCAGAATTAACCGATACTTTATCTGCTCCTGCTCTAAGAATTTCTTTAAAGTCATCCACTGTTCGAATACCACCTCCAACAGTAAATGGAATAAACACTTTTTGCGCTACCTTTTCAACCATCTTGGTAACGGTTGCGCGATGATCTGAAGATGCTGTAATATCCAAAAAAACCAATTCGTCAGCGCCTGCTTTATCATACGCTGCAGCAATCTCAACCGGATCTCCTGCGTCAATTAGATTTACAAAATTAACGCCCTTTACTACTCTTGCATTATTGACATCAAGACAAGGAATAATTCTTTTTGTAAACATGATTCATGAACCTTTCTTATATATTTGCAAAATTTTTTAAAATGGAAAGACCTATGCTACTGCTTTTTTCCGGATGAAATTGACAAGCAAAAATATTTCCCTGTTCAACAGATGCATCAATCGTAGCATTATACTTACATCTGGCTTTTACAATACTTTCATCATCAGCTGTCAAGTAATAAGAATGAACAAAGTAGACATACGGCTGTTGTGGCAAATCGTGAAAGAGTCTGCCATCATTCATAAGCTCTAAGGAATTCCATCCAATATGCGGAATCTTAAAGCCTTCTTTATCCGGAATCCGCTTAATCGTACCTTTCAATAGTCCAAGGCCTTCAACGCCCTTACTTTCATCACTTCCCTCAAACAATAATTGAAGCCCAAGACAGATTCCAAGAAATGGTTTATTATGATCTACCACTTCTCGAATCACCTTGTCAAGTTCAAAGCGTTTGATTTGTTCCATTGCTGTCCCAAACGAACCAACCCCCCGGCAACACAACGTGATCCGCCGAACATATCTCTTTGGGATCACGGGTCAAAACAGACTCTTCCCCAATATAATCAAATGCCTTTTCCACACTTCTGATATTACCTGCATCATAATCTATGATTGCAATCATACTTTGTCACCTCATTTTTCCCAGAAAAAGCCCAATACACGATATAAAACACATCATTGTATCGGACTTTCCCTAAATTATTTCTTATTCATAAAGAATATCTTATCTAACTGTCATTTTCCACTTTTTTACTGACAAGTCCCAGGCTTTCTACGACTTCATATACCTTATCTGTATATTCTTGTCGATCTGTCAGCGAATAAATCTCCTGTGCCCCTGCTCGATCCAAGCGATAGGTATCGCTTAAGCGTTGCTCTATTTCAGCTTCTACTGTATCATACAAATCACCAATTTCAAGATTATTGGCTTCATCTGCATATTTTTCATAAACCTTAGCACCTCTTAACAACGAATCAAGCGCATCCTCGTATAATTCTTGTTTTTCAAACAGATAGAAATTATCCCGATGTTTACAGATAAATGCCATCAACTGAATCTTACGATAAAGATTTTGTGTCTCTTCATCATTTTCATCAATCTTCATGCCCTCAATATCTTCATAAGCCTGAATATAATCAGCAGCGTAAAAATCCTTTTCTGCTTTAGACAATATTCTCTCAGTTCCGGTAAGATTTGTAAAGACAAATACTAATGCAAAAATAGAAATTCCCAAAATAGCACCTGCAATCAATGGTCCTTTTGGAACAGGCGGAAGCTTTTCCTTCGGCTTTTTTTCTTTCTTCGGTTTCTTTTCCTTTGGCTTCTTTTCTTTTGGCGGTTTTTCCTTCTTCGGCTTCTTTTCTTTTTTCTTCTTTTCCTTTTTATCTTTCTTGTCTTTCTTTCCCTTTTCTTCTTTCTCAGATGACTCTTCACCATCTAACTGTTTCAGAATCTCAAGATTTTCATCTGAAAGATTCGTCATCTGTTCTTCCGGAACTTCTACTTCTTCCTCTTCTTCATCATCGTCATCTCCAAAAAGAATCCGCTTTAATCGATCAAAGAAAGATTCATCCGATTTTTCTTTTTGTTTCTTTTCTTTCTTAGCCTTTTTATCCTTATCTTTCTTTTTCTTCTTTAAGGCTTTCTTCTCTGACTTAGCTTCTTCCACTTCCTGTTTTAACAGATTAGCTGCATCTTCAGCATCATCCGAAGCAGAATCAGGCGTATCCTCCACTTCCTCCTCAGTTTCTTCCGGAGCCAATAAAATATCTTCCTCATCAGCCTTAAGCAAATCACTTAATTCGCTTATTTCTTCATTTTCAGAAAGACCGGACAACAAATCAAGCAATTCCTGTTCATTTTCCTTAGGCAATTCATCTGTCTGCGTTCCATCACCAATATCCTCCGGCATAACCATTCCTTCAGGAAGTTCCATCTCTAGCGCACTTTGTTCTTCTTGCGAATCAGGCGTAGACATTGCGGCTAAATCCGGCTCAGCTGTAGCTTCATCCAAATCGCTTTCATTCTCCGAAATCGCATTTACTTCCAAAGGCATTTCCGGTTCAACTTGTTCTTCCTCACCAAGTACAACCGCATCCGGCACTTCAGTTGCCTTAAATTCTTCACCACGATTTACTTCCTCGATTTCCGGCACCGAATTCTGTTTGGTCTTTTCATCGAGCGCATCTGATGGCATCATATTATCAATATCTTCAAAAAAACTCTTCTCCTGCTCTGATTCTGAAAAATCATTCGGAACAAAAGAGGATTCTGCCTTTCGATTTGGAAACAAATCATCATCTTCAAGCAACTCTTTTTCAAACTCGGAAATAAAGGAATCATCCTCCATATCATCTAGAAGCGGATCGAATTTTGGATTCATATCCGTCAGACTTTCGAGTTCCTTCTCTATTTTTTTGTCATTTAACCCCGATTTAAGATCTAATTCTTCCTTAAAACTGGTTACTGAATTCAACAGACTGTCTAAATAATCCTCGTTCTGACTCACGACATGTCCTCCCACCCACTATTACTCAAAAATAGGACGTGACCAAAATCACGTCCTATGAAAAAACTTGTTTGTTATCATCCTCACCTATACAATTGCTTACAAGTGAGTGATTTCTACGATTGAATTAAAGATTAACCAACTTATCAATTGCTTCTACCAACTGTCCAATCTCCGGTTTTGAAAGCTGTGCATCAGCACCTAATTGTTCACCTTTTCTTCTCATTTCATCATTTACCAATGAAGAGAAAATAACCAAAGGTACCGATTTCAAATCATCATCGCTCTTTACAAGTTTTGTCAAGCGATGTCCATCCATTACCGGCATCTCAATATCGGTAATAATACAAGCTGCATTTTCCTTAATAGTACCTGCTTGCTTATACTGAACAAGTTTATCCCATGCTTCCTTGCCATTACCATTAACATTAAGATTCGTATAACCTGCTTTTTTAAGACAATCTGTAATCATCTTGCTAAGCATTGGAGAATCCTCAGCCAATACAATCGGAACATCCGATCTTTCGCGTTCTCCAAGTTGTTCAATATCAGACATCTTAAGACCTGTCTCAGGCGAAATGTCTGTTACAATCTTCTCGAAATCCAAAATAACAATTAACTTATCCTCAATCTTAATTACACCGGTTGATACACCCTTCTCATTAGCATTAATGGAATGATCCGGCTTAATAATATCGGCCCATGACACTCTATGAATTCCAATCACTTCATCCACATGAAATGCTACATTCAGTTTATTGAAATTCGTAATAATGAAAAGACCTTCAAATGCTTCATCTCCAAGCCCCAGTGAAGTCTTCAAATTAATAACCGTAATCATGGTATCACGCGGCATAAATATGCCTTCCACGCTTGGATGCGGATTCGGAATTGGTGTTACCGGCTGGTATTTTAATATTTCACGAATCTTCGCAACGTTGATGCCATAATGATTATCTCCTAAAGTAAATTCGAGAACTTCCAGCTCATTAGTTCCGTTCTCCAAAAGAATATTTGTATCCATGTGCGCTCTCCTCCCGATAAACAATCTACAATTAGTTAAATTATAGCACAACATTCAAAAAAATAAATTGTTTTTTTGAAAAAAATAGTTCTTTTTTCTCATTTTTAAGTTCTTTTTACTCCAATTCAACCTTTTTCGCAGTATCCTCTACCGTAACCGTTAAATACATAGACTCTATTGACTTAGCTACAGACTTATCCACCTCAAATAAAAGCATGACTTTTTGGCTCTTTCCCGCCTTTATCGTTCCGGAATAAGTAGATAAATCCGACTCCAATAAGGTAGCCTGTGACAAGGTTGTCGTTGAATCATTAATTGTCAACCGAAATCTCGGTCCAATCGATAACGTATCAAGTTCAACTTTCTTACTTGCTTTCGCATTAAACGTCACTTGTACAAATCTTTTATCCGGTGAGGAAGGTTCTGTTGAAAAATAAGACCCCTCTTCCACTGACTTTTTCACTTCATATCCCTTATAAGTAAATGTGATTCCGTCAATTCCCAGTGCATTCTCCAAAGTTGTTGTCTCTAACGAAGAATCCTCTGCAATCTCTTCTGAATCCTCATCGGTCTGTGTTTCTTCTTGCGTTGAAATTCCCGACGAATCATCCCCTTCTGTACTTGGATCAGCCGTCTCTTTCTCCTCTTGTGATGTTTCTTGTGAAGTCTCCTGTGTGGTTTCTTCGCTCTCTTCTTGCGCTTCTTCCTCTTCTTCCGTAGGCGTTGTCAGCCCATCTTCCGCTTTTTTATTATATTTCGAAATCACATGTGCCGAATAAGCTGCTATGGTATCTGCTTCTTCTTCCGTAACGGAAATCATCTCCGTTCCACATCCGGTAAGCATGAACCCCACTGCTGCAATTACGACAAGACATATCCATCTTTTTCTCATCTCTATCACCGTTCCCTCGCGCGAACATTACGCGAAACTTATACTATCAAAAGTATTTTAGCATTTCTGTTATAAAGAAACAACATTTTGCTGTTCTTTTGAACAATCCATTTCGAACCAGAAATTAACGCCGTTTTGCAGGTTTTCCACGCCACATTTTTGACCATGCGAATCCATAATAGCCTTAACAATTGAAAGGCCAATTCCATTTCCTCCATACTCTCTCGTTCGTGCTTTATCTACTTTATAGAATTTTCCCCAGATTCGGTCGATGTCCTCGGGCGGAATACAGCTTCCCGTATTAAACACATTTACTCTGACTTTTTCTGTTCCACCGGTAACCCAAACGCGAATCTTCTTCTCACCAGAAGCATAGTGAATCGCATTGCTCATATAATTTGTAATAACTTCTTCTATCTTGAATTCATCGCCCCATACATAAATCGGATCTTGTTTTTCAAATTCAATCGAAATATTTTCTTGTTTCGCCAAAATATTTGAATTTTGCACTACACCACCAACCAGTTCCATCAGTTCAAAACGCTTCATTTCCACCTGATTTTGTCCAAACTCAAGCTGATTTAAAGTCAAAAGTTTCTTTACAAGTTCGTTCATTTTCGCTGCTTCATCTATAATCACATCGCAATAAAAATCACGATTTTCCTCATCTTCAACACTTTCCTTTAAGCCTTCCGCATATCCTTGAACTAAGGCAATTGGCGTTTTTAATTCGTGTGATACATTGGACAAAAACTCCTTTCGCATCTTATCAATTTCATTTTTCTTATCTATGTCTTTTTGCAATTCCACATTGGCGCTTTTTAGTTCTGCAATCGTTTGCTCTAGCTGATTTGACATATCATTCATATGTTCTCCAAGAACATCTACTTCATTTTTTCTTCTTTGTCTGGAAACATATTTCGCTTCAAAATCAAGCTGCGTCATTTTCTTTGAAAGTTCCGTAAGATATAAAATCGGATCGGTAATTTTCTTTGTTATCAAAAGAACTGCAAATGCTCCGGCCGCGATAGAAATCGCCCCAACAATCAGTAAGAACTGATTGGAAATCAAGACACTTTCTTTAATTCCCTCAAGAGGTGTACGCATCAATATCTGATTTCCATCCTCTAACGTCCCAAACAAGACAATATACTGTTCCTGCAAACGTTCATCTTGTATAACCACCATTCTATAATTCTCGTTTTCGATTATCACATCCGATTCCACCGTACTATCAAACAAAAGCTGTCCAATCTGCGAGCGAATGGTAGAATAATTACTTGCCGATGTTAATACCACATCCCAATCTGAAGTCAATACAGATATTGAAATATTACCATTTGATGCAATTGTCTCAAATGTTGTCTGAAAAGAATTATTATAAAGCGTTCCCTTTTCACAAGCCGTATTAATCTTTTCATAACTTTCCATCAAAAGATTTTGCTTTTTTATGGAATAAAAGGTACTTAAAAACAGCGAATTCAAACACAAGCACAAGACTAATGTTCCTACTACAACCGCGATTATAATAATCAACATTTTCGTTCTGATTGATCCATATTGTTTTTTTCTTATCATATCCACCTAAACCTCTTTCCAGTCTCGCCTGACAAGCTTTTTTCTAAGCGTTTATCTTAATCGCAGATTGCACCCCTACTAAGATAAAAAACTCTGCTCAAAAACTAAGCAGAGTTTACCTGTTACCTCTCACATTCAAACTTATAGCCCATGCCCCAAATGGTCTTGATATAATTTCCTTTATCTCCCATCTTGCTTCTAAGCTTCTTGACATGCGTATCAATCGTTCTTGCATCTCCAAAATAATCGTAATTCCATACATTATTTAAAATCTTTTCTCTTGAAAGCGCAATCCCTTGATTCTTTATAAAATATGTCAATAATTCAAATTCCTTAAAACTTAATTCAACACTTTTCTCATCGATATGAACCGTATGTGCAGCCTGATCTATTACAATGCCGCCAATTTCCAGCTTTTCTTCTTCATCCGGCGATGTTCTTCGAAGAACCGCCTCCACTCTTGCCACCAGAACTTTCGGGCTAAACGGCTTAGAAATATATTCATCTACCCCCAAATCAAACCCTTGCAATTCATCTGTTTCTTCACCCTTGGCCGTTAGCATGATAATCGGGACCTTAGAATGTTCACGAATTTCACTACACACTTCATAACCATTCCTTCTTGGCATCATAATATCTAGAATTATTAAATCAATGTCGTTTTCTCCAAAAAAAATTTCAAGTGCTTCTTCGCCATCTTGTGCTTCTATCACGTCAAAATCATTTCTCACAAGAAAATCACGCACTAACTTACGCATCCTGCTTTCATCATCCACAACAAGAATCTTCTTTTTATCCATAACATATCAACCTTTCTTAGGAATAGCATAGCAATAAAATATGTCAATTCTGTGATTGCGATGAATCAATTCCATACTTTTGTTCGTATTCTTGAATTGCTTTTTCCCGCTCATCAAGCTGCGTCTCCCACTCTTCATATTGGTTGATAATCTGTTCTTTGTAATTAAGAATCGTAACACTATCCGACGTTCCCAAAATCGCAAACATAGCTATCACCATTGCGATTAAAATAAAAACCAGCAATAATACAACGCCAAATCTCCTATGCCATTTTCTAACCTCCGGCGGTTCCTTTTTACTTTTTTCTTCCAAAGTCTTTTCCAAACCGCTTTCTCCTTGCTCTGCCACCTTCGTCTTCACAGGGATATTGTGAATACGTTCCGAAGGAACAGATGGATCATTCACTAAATGTGTCTGCAGTTCTCTTAAAAATTCAAGTCCGACCGGAGTTTCGAACATTTTCTCATCAATCACTTTATTGTAAATCTGTAACACCTTTTCAGGAGCAGCAAATTCAAGCTTCTGCCGAATAAATTTTGCAGCCGCTTGTTCTTTCTTCGCACGTTCATACTCTTGCTGAGTTTCAAACTCGTAACGATTCACTAATAATTTTTGTCCATTTGAACCGTTCTTACCATCCATAACTGTTCATAATCTCCTACAACTACTTAGTTCTATCATAACCTAACCAGGTCAGTTTATCTTTTTTGCCGGTACGCCAATATACGTTCCCGGTTTTGTTAAATGTTCTATCACTACAGCGCCCGCTCCAACCAAACAACGATCGCAAATGTCTAAATTATTCAAGACCGTGGCTCCGATTCCTATCCAGCTATACTTTCCAATATCTACAGTTCCGGCAAGCTTAGCTCCAACCGCAATATGTACATAATCTGATATACGATTATCATGCTCTACTACCGCCGCCGTATTAATAATACATTGTCTGCCGATTCTTGCGCCGGAGTTGATTACCGCATTGGCCATAACAACGCTTCCTTCCCCAATCGTCACATCAACAGATGAAATCTGAGCACTTGGATGGATTGCTGTATAAAAAGACGCTTTCTTACCGGAAAGCTCAAGAGCAATTCTTTCTCTTACTGTATGATTTCCAATTCCAATTACAAAGGAATACTTCTCTATGTATTTCGGAAAATCAGGCACTTTTCCCAATACCGGATAACCGCAAAATTCATCTCCTTGCTCCATTGCATCATCCAAAAATCCCAGAACAATATCTCCTGATTTCTTTACAATATCCGCTATCACTTTTCCATGTCCGCTTGCGCCGATGATTACTACTTCTAAAGCCATACTCCCTCTTCTCCCATCTATTGTTCCCTATGCTTTTTTCATTATACTCAATGTTTAAAACAGGGGCAATCATTTCCTGTACTCAATCCTACGTCAAGACTCGCTCTTAGGCCAGGGCATAATAAATCAGCCGGAGCAAAAACTCCGACTGCATCAAAGTGGACCTCTGTAATAATTCAGCGAACCCCCAAGGCGAAAAAATCTTCATTATCGCCAATCAAACTTTTTAACATAGTATCCGCTATTGGATTACTATTTTGTTCTATATCAAAAGTCTCACCACTAAGAATTTCATCTATCACTTTCCTATTAGCAAGAATATCGTCTAATTCTTCATAGTTAATAGTTCTTCTATCATCTGTATAGAACAAAGTTATGACTATTTTATCATCATACACATATATCTTGTCAATAAGATAATCAAGAACCACAGCCCTTGACGAAGTATCATTCATATCTAGTGCAAAGACATCCAGATATCTAATGACATCCTCTAATTTCAATTTACTTGCTTTACGCAGTTTAGTTCTCTCAATTTCCTCAGATAAAGAATACTTCTGAACCTCAAGTTCATTCATTCTCTGACTTGTCGTTTCATTAAAAATACCTTGTTCAATAGCTTTCATTATATTATTCAGTTTTTTATCTATATCTGCTATTGATGCTTTCAAAGCATTCTCACAACTTTCAAAATCTTCAGATTGATTTTCGTGATACTCATAACATTTTTGAGCTATGGATAATCTAATAGTGCTATCTTGAATCAATTCTGATAAAAAGAATAATACATAAGCCTCTAATTTTTCTTTTCTTATATTCTTTTTACTGCAATGATCTTTCTTCTTTCTATGATTATTACAACTGTAATAATAGTAAAGATTTCCTTGCTTTGAAGTTCCACTCATGCCATGCAAATGATCACCACAATAACCACAAACAAGCTTATCAGTTAGCCAATAATCGACTATTGTATTATTATCATCCGAAGCATACTTTTTTCTCTCCCCACCACGCTTATTCTTTTTCAGCATCTTTTGCACTTGAAAAAATAACTCGTCATCAATAATACGGGGCATCCCACCAGCAATAGAAGTATCACCTATATGATATTCACCAATATAGCTAGTATTCGTTAGAATCCTATGAACAGAATTAATAGTCATATCTTTATTACGAACACTTTTTATCCCTGACGAATTCAGAGAATCGACGATTGTCTTCATAGGTACTCCATTCGCGTAGTCATTATATATCTTTCTAACTATCGGAGCCTTCTCTTCATCAATCTCATATTTAGAATCAGGTTTACCTTTATACCCGAATATTGTTCTCCCCCAATACAAACAATTTTCCTGCGCAAATTCAATTCCTCTTAGTACATTCTTAGCATGTTGAATAGCAAACTGAGCCGCCATAGCTTGGTATAATGATTCCATAATTACCGCAGAGCCTTCATCATTTTCTGGAATATACTCTGCCACATAAACAGTTTTCACCCCAGCTGCTCTAAGTGCATTTTTTATAATAGGACCATCATACTGATCACGCGACAATCTATCTGTCTTCCATAAAATTAGATATGCTGGTCGAAGTCTTACAACTTCTCTAAGCATCAATTGAAGTTGTGGTCGGTCATATCGAGTTCCGCTCATGGCTGGTTCAGCATATTCTTTTATAATAGTTAAATCATGCTTTTGAGCATATTCTATTGCAGCCTTTCTTTGCTGATCTATAGAAGTATCCTTTTGAGCACTAGAACTGTATCTATAATATGCAATTGCAGTATTACCTGGGTTTTGAGTAAACCTTTTTGCTCTAGCCAATTAAAATCACCACCATTCATATATTTTTTTCGGGCTATCCCCGCTAAGAAGGCGGGCACCCTGCCCTCAATCTGATATGTGTGTAAATGACACATCAATGGGTCATGTTATGTTGAAATTGCGTCATCACAAATGCTATATTTGCGAGGTTTTTTTTCATAATTTACACATGATGTAAGTGTCTACACACAAATAACATCATATAAAGCCCTTGGTGTGTAAATTGCAAAGCCCGATACACCAAGGGAATTCTCCATCTTGTACCATTTTTGTGCGGTCCTACGCTGTAGAATAAAAAGGGCATAAGGTGGGACGACACATCACTCCGTTCTTGCTCGGCATAGCCGAGGTCCCACTCCAGCAGAATTCGCTTCGCTTATTCAACAATAAGTCTTGAGTTAACCAACCTCTTCTATATAATTACCAGTTATTATTTTACCCCGAATCATTTGTTTTAATATAGATTGTTTAATCCTTACTAACGCATTTGTTACTGAATTCCTACAGTAAAATTCAGTTTCCTTTCGAAAACCTCTACTAGTTTTAATGCAAATCGGTACATATCCGCAAATGTTCTTATTAATAATACTGACATCAGCTGGCTTTCCAGTCACAGGGCGAGTTTGCTGTATTCCATATTTTTTCCAAAGACGAAAGTGTCCTTTGTAAGTTTCACGTTCTTCATCATCACAATAATCGCCAACCTGCGAAATTATTGTTTCTAGAACAATATCATTAACCTGCTCTTCTGATAAATTATATATACCTAGACATTCGATATCACGAAGATATGGTTCAAGTGCATTTCTAATTATTTCATTTTCCCTGATTCTTATCTCAGATATATCCTCTTTTTCATCTTGACTACTTGCGACAGCGTTAATATTATCTGTTTCTATTTTGTAAAAATAATCAAAAGGGTCCTCTTCTTTTCTTGGGACAGAGTTTCCCCAATCTTCTGGATGATATTCTAGTCCAACGCGAATCTTTTTCTCCTCATAATCAAAGCTCATATTTTTTCCTTTCCATACTGATGACTAGCCAATGCCAGTCACCAATACTATTCATCTATAATTTCACCTCAATTGCTATAGTTAAACAACTTTTACCAAGACACCTCTACGTCTATCAAACTCACTATAATACCTTTTCATTTCAATACCTTTAAGTGTCTTAGGAAGTTTCGGAATATCATCATTTAAAGGCCACCTGCACTGATCTTCCTTAAATACCCATTTTTTATCCTCGCATAATTCAAGATACATCAACAGCGCATGTTTAAATTGTGCTTTGGTATCAAAAGAATATTCAGAAAATCTATTGCAATACATCTTATAAACAAAATAAATCAAAGCCATGGGAATTTTATTAAGTTCAGAGGTTTCTTCAAGGAAAGAATCCATAAAATCCCCAAAAGCAGCTTCGCATCGAAGCTCCTTAGCGGATTTCCCCTGAACAGCAGAATCATTATTAAGCGCATATATTACGTCTTCAATCATTGTATTCAATTTAGCATTAGCTTCATTAGATTCTTTCTGATACTTACGCATTGCCCTTATTACCGATTTATGGGACTGAAACAATTTAGAATTTATAGTTTTTGTATTCATAAAATCAACTCCTCCTTCTGAGCATTTTCTTAAATCTGTACAAATCATATTTCAATCGATATACCGTGTTCTATGCTTTGAGTATATCACCAGTTATATAAAAGTAAAGGTTTTTATTTACATTTTTAACTACATTTGTATATCAAAATTTCCAAAATCTATCTTGACTTTTTCGCGTAAAATCGATATTTTTAGTAATATAAACGTTTGCAATCATTTATGCTTGTCAATGGTATGTAGTTAAAATCAGGAGAAAAAATGAAAAATATAGAAAAAGATGAAAAAATAAAAATCGGTCATGAAGCTTACCTATTACCTGTAACTTTCGAAGACGAATCTCAAGAGCTATATAAAGCAAGTGAGATATACTCTTTAGCTGAAAAACGTTTCGAGTTAGAACCAATAAGAAAGAAGCAAAAATCAAATAGCCAAATACGTAAAAACGTAATGATGCATATTACAAGATCACTCGCAAAATACAAAGTTGAAATTCACAACAAAGGTGAAGAACGACGCCCTCTCCTGTACTATCCAAAAGAAGCCGTAAAAGAATATCTAGAGAATAATACTGAATACTTCTTAAAAATAAAAGCACTCCGCCAAGAAGAACTAACAGATACAGACATAAGAAGATACGAATCTATCACCAAAACCCACTATGCTCATCTATTAGCAGAAAGAGATGAAGCACTTAAGCTTATTGACGAATATGAAAACTATCAATCATATGAAAATACACCAATAGAAGACATACCTGAAGATGCCCTAAAAGAACAACTGGTTGAATGGGTGACTGCTTCAATTATTAGACAATATATAATAAATAACCTAATTGAAATCGATGTTAACGCAATAAAAAGGGATGTTGATCTCTTATATGACAGAGATAAAAACGACGATAATTCAGAATACGCCAAATTTGCAGCTGCAAGAATAGCAAGAATGGATTCTTATTGGAAACCTCGTCACTAAAATATGAGACCTCAATATTTACATCTCATATTTTTGTTCACGCAAATCACAGCGTAAAATAAAGGATTTTGAACAATTGTCTCATATGCTCACTTTTTCGAAAGAACTTTTTAAGTATTATTCAATTTATAATCTTACCATTTTTATATTTTTATTTTTTCTATATATAAATATAAAAATATATGAGCATATGAGACAAATATAAAAAATCCCTGTGTTTACAATATTTATTAACGTACCAGATATTTTTTGAATGATTATTCTTGCCTATTTGGTACAAGCATCCTGTAACATCCGGACATTGGTTCCTGCATTATTCGGACGTTAGTTCTTATAACATCCGGACA
>NZ_FMXR01000023.1:0-3674 GCF_900104415.1 Eubacterium oxidoreducens
TACAGTTGTTTTTGATACATCGGTAGCTTCAGCAATCTCACGGTATGTAAGATGCATTTCCTTCAAGCGAAGGATTTCTGTAATTATCATTGGTTCTAGACACCTCATTTCATTACCTCCTTAGAATGTATATACATACATTCTAAGAAAGCGATTTTAAGATGTCATCTTGTCCGGATAATTTAGGAACGTTGTCCGTAAGTTATAGGAATGCTTGTCCGGATATTTTAAGAATGTTTGTCCGAGTGTTATAAGAATGCTGTCCGGATGTTGCAAGAATCATCACGGAGCGTTTAACTCAGTCGGAGCTTGTACCCCGACTGAGTATAGTTTGTCATACCCCCCACCTACGCTAACGCTTAGAGATGGGGGATTTCTCCGACTGAGTTCAAAGAATCTTTAGCAAGCTGTCACTTGTCATTCACATTCAGCCGATATAGTATAACCATCGAAGGAAACAAATCCTTGATACAATTTAATTGCAAGCTGTCTACCTCCCAAAAATGACAGCAATGCATATATAAAAACTTTTTCATAATCTCGTAAATCGAAAAGATTTACAATTCTCCCTCTTTTTTGAAGAGCTACGAAATTACTACTTTAACCCTCCCCCCCCTAATGAGGTAGTAATGTCGTAGCTCTTTATTTTTGTGTCGTTGCTTGGGGAGATAGGTAAGGAAAGCGGGGCTTCGCCCCCCAAGAATTGATCTGGTTTGGGGAGATAGGTAAGACAAGCGGGGGCGTAGCCCCAAGAATTGTTGTTGTTTGGGGAGCCAGGCGAGAAAAGCGTGGGCGCAGCCCCAAGAATTGTTATGGTTTGGGGAGCTGGGTGAGAAAACCAGGGTCGCAGCCCCCAAGAATTGTTGTTGTTTGGGGAGATAGGTAAGACAAGCGGGGGCTTGCCCCCAAGAATTGTTTTAGCTTGGGGAGCCAGGCCAGAAAAGCGGGGGCGTAGCCCCAGGAATTGTTGTTGGTTGGGGAGCCAGGTAAGAAAAGAAGGGGCACAGCCCCAAGAATTGTTTTGATTTGGGGAGCTAGGTAAGAAAAGCGTGGTCGCACGTCCCAAGAATTGATCTGGGTTGGGGAGCTGGGCAAGAAAAGAAGGGGCGCAGCCCCAAGAATTGTTGTTGGTTGGGGCTCTGGGCAAGACAAGCGGGGCTTCGTCCCCAAGAATTGTTGTTGTTTGGGGGAGCCGGGCAAGAAAAGCATGGACGCAGCCCCAAGAATTGTTTTAGCTTGGGGAGCTAGGTAAGAAAATCAGGGTCGCAGCCCCAGGAATTGTTGCTGGTTGGGGAGCTAGGTAAGATAAACGGGACGCAGCCCCAAGAATTGTTTTAGTTTGGGGAGCTAGGTAAGAAAAGCGGGGTCGCGCCCCCAGGAATTGATTTGTGTTGGGGAGCTAGTCAAGAAAACCAGGGTCGCAGCCCCAAGAATTGCCGGAGCTTGGGGAGCCAGGCAGGAAAAGCGGGGTCGCAGCCCCAAAGAATTGTTTTAGGTTGGGGAGCCGGGCGAGAAAAGCGTGGTCGCAGCCCCAAGAATTGTTTTAGGTTGGGGAGCCAGGCAAGAAAACCAGGGTCGTAGCCCCAAGACTTGTTGCCGTTTGATAAATAAAAAAGAGAGGACAAGTATTCTAACACTTATGTCCACTCTTTTTTCTGTAACGGTTTCAGATAGTTTTTCTTAAGGTCACGGAGATTAGTTCTTTCAACTGGTTTTACCTCGGTAGTATAGTCAAAAAAATAGCGGGGAACTTCCCCGCCGTCGATGGACCTGGGTCTTACGACCAGCCCAATAGAAACTTAGTTTCTGTTACATTTATTATATGCGAAAAAATACGAAAAATCAATAAGATTTTCAAGACTCGCTCGCGAGTCTTGCGCGCCGGATTCGGGTCTGCTTCAGCAGACAAATTCCTGTCCGAATCCGTGCGCATCCTCGCGGAGTGTCAAAAAAGAGGCGTAATAGACCTTCTTGACAAAACCTATAAGTAGATATAAGATTTTATTAAACCTATAAGCAGATATAAGATTATAAGAAACCTATAAGGAGATATAAATATGAAGGAAAATCCTTTCACAATTCTGTTCGGCGTAGAGCCGGATTCCATGATCCCCAGAAATAATGAATTTCAAAAAGTAGTCCAAGACTTTAAAAGCCCTAAACCCATGTCAAAAGGCTATGTCATAACGGGAGTTAGGGGATGCGGAAAAACAGTGTTAATGACATCCATACAAAACCACTTTGCAAAACAACCTAATTGGGAAGTGCTTCGTTTAAATCCTGAACTTGATTTGTACGAATCAGCAATTAGCCAGCTTGGAGAGGTTATTTCCTTAAAAGAAGAAACGATATCGGAAATTAATATCTCGGTTGCGGGATTTGGGGGCGGATTTTCAAAAAAAACTTTTTCTACTAACGAAACGATTCTAAAAAAGATGCTTCTAGTAGCAAAGGAAAAGAAAATATCTGTCCTAATCACAATAGATGAAGCCTCAAATACAGAAAATCTAAGAGCGTTTTCGCACTCTTTCCAAGCCTTTATTGGTGAAAAACTACCTGTTTTTTTACTCATGACAGCATTGCCGGAAAACTTTAGCGCACTTGCAAACTCAACAAATGGAACTTTTATGCGAAGATTACCGCGCATAAAACTTGATGCTTTAAATCCTTTACTGATTGAGAATAAATATAAACAGATTTTTTCAATTAATGATGAAGAAGCTTTGCAGTTGTCGAAAACGATAAAAGGATATTCCTATGCGTTTCAGCTTCTAGGGATGCTGCTTTGGGAGTCAAATAAAAAACAAGCAGATGAGGAAATTCTAATAGAAATGGACGCACTTCTATCGGAAGGCGCATATAGACCAATTTGGGAACATTTAACCGAAAAAGAACGTGAAGTTGTATGTGCAATAGCTCATAGCAAAGAACATCGAGTATCAGAAATTCGAAAAATATTAAACATGGAATCCAATCAATTTTCTCCATATCGAGAAAATTTAAAAGAATGTGGGCTAATAGACACGTCTACATACGGCCGTATCTATTTTTCACTACCACGATTTGAAAAATTTGTACTCCAAATAGAGCGATATATGGCTTAACGAGTGAAGCAGATGACTGATACCAGACATCTGTTTTTTTTTGCAATAACAAAGGCTATTTCAAAATCGAATATTTAGCTGGGTAAGAAAACCAGGGTCGCAGCCCCAAAAATTGTTTTGGCTTGGGGAGCTAGGCAAGAAAAACCACCTCATAGACTACAGTTATACTGTAAATTGTAAATAGACACATATGATTATTTTCTTTTTCAATAAATCTTCCGAATTCATACACATTCCTATCACATTCGGCCGATATAGTATAACCATCGAAGGAAACAAACAACTCCTCGATAAACAATTGCAAGCTGTCTACCTCCCAAAAATGACAGCGTTGCATATATAAAAACTTTTTCATAATCTCGTAAATCGAAAAGATTTACAATTCTCCCTCTTTTAAAGAGCTACGAAATTACCGATTATATACTCCCCCTCACAAAGAGTCGGTAATGTCGTAGCTCTTTATTTTTGTGTCGTTGCTTGGGGAGCTAGGCCAGAAAACAGGGTCGAAGCCCCAAGAATTGCCGGAGCTTGGGGAGCCAGGTAAGAAAATCAGGATCGCAGCCCCAGGAA
>NZ_FMXR01000023.1:3849-32001 GCF_900104415.1 Eubacterium oxidoreducens
GCTTGGGGAGCTAGGTAAGAAAACCAGGGTCGCAGCCCCAAGAATTGTTTTAGCTTGGGGAGCTAGGTAAGAAAAGAAGGGTCGTAGCCCCAAGAATTGTTTTAGTTTGGGGAGCCAGGTAAGAAAAACAGGGTCGTAGCCCCAAGAATTGTTTTATCTTGGGGAGCCAGGTAAGAAAACCAAGGTCGCAGCCCCAAGATTTGTTTTGGTTTGGGGAGCCAGGCAAGAAAAGCGAGAGCGTGCCCCCAAGAATTGTTTTGGCTTGGGGGAACCAGCCCAGAAAGCAGGGGCACGCCCCCAAGAATTGTTTGAGCTTGGGGAGCTAGGCCAGAAAATCAGGGTCGCAGCCCCAAGAATTGTTTGAGCTTGGGGAGTCAGGTAAGAAAAGCAGGGGCACAGCCCCAAGAATTGTTTGAGCTTGGGGAGCTAGGTAAGAAAAGTGGGGTCGCGTCCCCAAGAATTGCCGGAGCTTGGGGAGCTAGGCAAGAAAACCAGGGGCGCAGCCCCAAGAATTGTTTTAGGTTGGGGAGCCAGGCCAGAAAACCAGAGTCGCAGCCCCAAGAATTGTTTTAGTTTGGGGAGCTAGGCCAGAAAACCAGGGTCGTAGCCCCAAGAATTGTTTTAGCTTGGGGAGCCAAGTAAGAAAATCAGGGTCACAGCCCCAAGAATTGTTTTAGGTTGGGGAGCCGGGCAAGAAAAGCGTGGGCGCAGCCCCAAGAATTGCCGGGGCTTGGGGAGTCAGGTAAGAAAACCAGGGGCACAGCCCCAAGAATTGTTTTAGCTTGGGGAGCCAAGTAAGAAAATCAGGGTCACAGCCCCAAGAATTGTTTTAGGTTGGGGAGCCGGGCAAGAAAAGCGTGGGCGCAGCCCCAAGAATTGCCGGGGCTTGGGGAGTCAGGTAAGAAAACCAGGGGCACAGCCCCAAGAATTGTTTTAGCTTGGGGAGCCAGGTAAGAAAACCAGGGTCGCAGCCCCAAGAATTGTTTGAGCTTGGGGAGCCAGGTAAGAAAAGCGTGGTAGCACCCCCAAGAATTGTTTTTGTTTGGGGAGCTAGGGCAGAAAACCAGGGTCGTAGCCCCAAGAATTGTTTGAGCTTGGGGAGCTAGGCCAGAAAATCAGGGACGCAGCCCCACGAATTGTTTTATCTTGGGGAGCCAGGCAAGAAAAGCGTGGGCGCAGCCCCAAGAATTGTTTGAGCTTGGGGAGTCAGGCGAGAAAAGCGAGGGCACGCCCCCAAGAATTGTTATGGCTTGGGGGCAACAGACCAGAAAGCGTGGTCGTGCCCCCAAGAATTGCCGGGGCTTGGGGAGCCAGGCCAGAAAAGCAGTAGCGCAGCCCCAAGAATTGATCTGGGTTGGGGGTTCCGTCAAGAAAACCAGGGACGCAGCCCCAAGAATTGTATTATCTTGGGGAGCCAGGCAAGAAAAGCGTGGTCGCAGCCCCAAGAATTGTTTGAGGTTGGGGAGCTAGGCCAGAAAACCAAGGTCGCAGCCCCAAGAATTGTTATGGCTTGGGGGGGCCAGCTCAGAAAACCAGTAGCGCGCCCCCAAGAATGGATATGCCGATATGCCGATAAGCCCTCTAAACTTGAAAGAAAGGGGGCTGTTATGATAAACTGTCTGTGGATTATGAGCTATTATGGGGATTTCACATAAGTGAAGTGTTCGAAATAGAAAGACAAAGGAGTATCTGTTGTGGAATTATCAATTATATATTTGTCGACAGAAGATAATAAAGAAGAAAAAGCAACCATAGAAAGCATTGCTGCAGAGGCGAAGAAGATAAATGGAGATATCGAGCTTTTGGTTGCAACGGAGCTAAAGCAGGACATAAGATCACTTTTGCCCCAGAATGTAACAGTTCAGCAAGTAGACGTTGAGGAGCAAGATGACAATGAAATCATTCTTGCTGCAATGAATAAAATAGATGGAGAATGGTTTACCGTCATGCGAGGCGGTGATACCTGTGAAGAAGGTCTTCTAGCAAAGGCGAAAAGCGAGGCGAACGCACATAAAGAGTATGCCATCATAATGCCGAAGAAGTTCTGGCCGAATAAAGCAACAACGCCATTTGCAAAAACCATGTCCAAGCGAGAAGTGGTGTATTTAAATCTGACAAAGCGATATGCAATACATCCTTTTTTTATGGAAGGAACCTTTTTCAAAAAGAGCTTATTAGAACATATAAAATATCGTCCGGAATTGGGAATGGAAGCAGAACGAGATTTTTGCTTACGAGCCTGCGTAAAAGAAAAGAAAATGATATTTTTGCAGATGCAAAAGTTTCATTTGGCGAAGTTCACCGAAGGAGAGAAGGTATACTATGAAGGAGTCTATAATCCGGATTGGTATAACAGATCCTTTACGGATTATTGGCTGCCATATCTTGAAGAATTTGAACAAGCCGGAGAACGAGTACCGACGGTGGTGCAATATGACTTTATGTTCTCAGTAGCAAGTCGATTGCTCTCTAATTGGAATAATCGAAATAAACATGTGATAGATGAGGAACAGGGAATGGAAACCCTGCGTCTGATTGGAAGATGCTTCGCCTATATCTCGGATGAAGTACTGTATAATGCACGAGAAGTAAAGGAGTGTTCCGTTCCAAATTCATTAAAATGGATATATGGAACCTGGAAGAATGGAAAAGACTTTACCTTTGATAAGCATTATCTGATGGGAGATATGTATTATGGCGCATCAAGCGTAAGTCTAGATCAGGTCTGTGAAATGGCAACGAATATTGTCTTCATGGATTATGATGGAGAATATCTGGAAATTGATGGTTCCGTACATCCGATTTTGTATAGCATGGCGGATAGCGTATACTTTGTAGCCGGCACAGAAAAGTATAAATTAAAATATAACCAGCGCTACAGCATTAACAAAGTATTCGGAATTAGTTTATATAAGGCACATTCGTTCCATGTGTCGATACCAATCAGTAGCATTTTAAAGGGACATCTCTTTTGCTTTGCCAATTTTGGAGAAGAGACCGTGAAGATTCACTTCTCATATGAGTCGCATTTTAGCCGTATGAGTGGACGATTTGAGAACAGTTATTGGCGCTTTGGAGAAGACAAAGAATATATCATGACCAAGTCAGAAGACGGTCTTTTGGTTAAGAAGGATACGGCAAATGGCTGGAAGAAGCAAGAGCGGGCACTGATCAAAGAGATGCGCGCACAAAAGAGAAAGAGAGAATATATCTTTATTGCTGTGCGAAAAGCATATTTTATGGCGAAACCGTTTTTGAAGAGAAAGCCAATCTGGATGTATCTGGATAAAATTTATAAGGCAGGAGATTCTTCGGAATATCTGTATCGCTATGCATGTGCGCAAAACGATGATATCAAGCATTATTATCTGGTGGATAAAAAGTCGGCAGACTATGAAAGACTGAAAAAAGACGGCTATAAGCCACTTGTTCGAGGCAGTATAAAGCACCGTTTGATTTTCTTGCTGGCAGATATGATGGTAATATCGAATTCGACCGTATTTGCATTTAATGATTTTAGAATGATGCAATCAAGTTATGTGCGTGATTTGACAGATTTTCATGTCTGTTGTGTACAACATGGAATGTCCGTGCAAAAGATTGCAGTTGCGCAGAATCGTTTGCGAGATAATATCCGGCTGTATTTTTGCGCATCCAAATATGAGATTGAGAACTTAAGCCGACCGGTATATAACTATGCGGGAATGGATATCCTAAAGCTGACAGGAGTCCCACGCTATGATGGCCTTGTGAATCGAGATAAGAAACAGATTTTAATCAGCCCGACCTGGAGAATGCAGGCGGCAGCGCCGGTTCGTAAAAGTGAGAGTCAGCAAAGGGATTACAACCCGATGTTTAAGGAAAGCTCTTACTATAAAGTCTATAATGCACTGATCAACCACCCAAGATTGATTGAGGCGGCTAAGAAATACGGCTATCGAATTGCATACGTATTGCATCCAATCGTAAGTGCGCAGTTAAAAGATTTTGAGAAAAATGATATGGTAGATATCATCCCATCTGTAGGCGATTTTAGTTATGAGAAGATGTTTTGCGAATCAAGTCTTATGGTCACGGATTATTCCGGTGTACAGTTCGACTTTGCATATATGAGAAAACCGGTTGTCTATCTGCATCATGAAGATATTCCGCAGCATTATGAAGAAGGCAGTTTCTTCTATGATACGATGGGATTTGGCGAAATTGTGCGCAATAACGAACAGCTCGTCGATTTGTTATGCGAATATATGGAAAATGGATGCCAGATGAAACCGGAATACGTAGCACGAGCAGATGATTTCTTCTATTACAATGATCACAATAACTGTGAGAGAATCTATCAGACCATGCTAGAGTATCAGGAGAATCATATACGTCATACCGGAAGAGAATTCAGCGTGCGTCCTAACGATGCTGCAATCAAAAATTTTGATAACCGCAAGCATAGCCTTAAGGAAGTTAATAATCTTTTATCTTCCTACCAAAAGCTGGTACAGCGTAAGCGAATTACCGATCGATATTATGAAGAATCATTGGATGAAAAAGCCATATTGCTCTTGGGCTTAGGACACAATGTGCGCGGAAACCTGCAGTATATATTAAATGAGTTAAATAGCAATGATGAGTTCAAAGAATATCGGATGTACGTTCGAACGAATGAAAGTACGCAAGAAATTGTAAAAGAGTATATCCGTAATAATCATTGGACGCGTACAGAGCCTGTACTAGAAGAACGTCAATACTCCATCCTGATGGAGTCTGCAAAGTATCTGATTACGGAAGTATTCTTCCCGCAAGGCTGGGTAAAGAAGCCGGGACAGGTGGTCATTAATATCTGGCACGGAACGCCGCTTAAGAAATTGGGACTTGCCAAGAATTCGAAGAATGCACACCGAAACGGAATCACGCAAAAGAACTTCATAGAAGCGGATTATCTGCTGTATCCAAATGAATATACAAGGGATAATATGCTTCGTTCCTATAAGGTGCAAAACCTGATGAACGGAAAAGCGCTCCTGCTTGGTTATCCAAGAACCGGTGGAATATTGGAAAATATGGCAGGTGATATGACACAGCTAAAACAGATTCTAGCACCGAATGGCGAACGAATCTTTGCTTATATGCCGACTTGGAAGGATTACTTAAAAGAAGAAAAAGTGGTAGCAGAGTCAAAGGAATTGCTGGATTATATTGATGCGAATTTGCCGTCAGATTGTATCTTGTATGTAAATCTTCATCATAAAGTAAGCGATTTTATTGATTACGATTCCTATACAAGAGTGAAAAAATTCCCGCCAAATGTAGACAGTTATGCACTGCTTGCAGCAACACAAGCCCTGATTACGGATTATTCAAGCGTGTTTTACGATTATCTGGCAACCAGAAAGCATATCATCTTGCATTGTGGTGATTATGAGTTATATGCGAAAAAGCGTGGAACTTATATGAATCTGATGGACCTTCCATTTGATAAAGCTGCGACGAAAGAAGAAGTATTAGCTTGCATGTTGCAGCCGAAAAATTATGATGATGAAAAAGCATACCAACTCTTTAATGCCTATGATTCAAAAGAGAATGCTAAGAAGTTATGTCGACTGTTCCTTGGAGATGAGTCAGGGCTAAATCTTGAAACCATTGAGCACGATCAAAGAAAGCGTATCTTGTTGTATACCGACCGCGCTTCTGATGAAGAAGAAAGAGATATGATGGCACAGTTTGCAGCCGGTTATCATAGTGAAGCGCAGGAACTGTATTTTAGTTGTGCGAGAAATCGGATCAAACCTTTTAGAAAAGAGATTTATCCATTGTTCTTTGAACATTCGGTTATCGGTGTAGAAGAAGAATCGTTCCTGACAGTGCGTGTACAGGAGTTGTTAAAGCTTTACGAAGAAGGTAAGGTTGCATTTGAGGATATCAAGAAATTTGTATTATATGATTTTGCGCTGGATGCTAAGAGAATGTATGGTTCGGCTGCATTTGATGTAATCATCTTGTATGATGTGGATGACGCATCGAAATTGTTCTCTCTGACAACGATGCCGGGAGTAAAGGTATTGCTTATAAGTAAGGCAATGAGACAAGCGCTAGAGTCGGGCGATCGTGTATTTAGAGCAGCCTTTGACTATGCGAAGTCTAGAAGCATGGGAGTGTATGCCTTAGAGGAACAAGAAAGTGATGATAAAATCACTTATATCAAGAATGTAGATGAATTTGTGCAGGTTGTAGACCGGGCTTGTGAAGAAGGAGAGTATTTATGAAAAAGGTAATTACATACGGAACATTTGATTTATTGCATTATGGACATATCAACCTTTTACGTAGAGCAAAAGAGCTGGGAGATTATCTTATCGTGGCATTGTCTACGGATGAGTTTAACTGGAATGCAAAGCAAAAGAAATGCTATTTTACTTATGAGGAACGCAAGCAGATGCTAGAAGCAATTCGCTATGTGGATCTTGTAATCCCGGAGGAGAACTGGGAGCAGAAGGTTAGCGATGTAAAAGAATTCCGTGTTGATACATTTGTAATGGGTAATGATTGGGAAGGCAAGTTTGACTTCTTAAAAGAACAGTGTGAAGTGGTATATCTCGAAAGAACTCCGGAGATTTCCACAACACAGATTAAAAGCGATTTGAACCGGAAATAATATGAAATATGAAAGAATATTAAAAGCAGGAATAAAATCATTAAACTGCCTGTATGGCATTATGAAAAAGGCTCCTACGAAGAATCGGATGCTGTTTATCTCACGTCAATCGGACAAGCCGTCCTTTGAGTTTGAGATGATTGCAAAAAAGATGCGCAAGAAGGATCCTGATTTACAAGTGCTTATGTTATGTAAGACTTTGCCGGGGGGAGTAAACTCTTCGGTGAAGTCGAAACTAAGCTATGGATGCCATATGTTAACGCAGATGCGTGCAATTGCAACCTCCAAGCTGGTGGTGTTGGATTCTTATTGTATTCCGATCAGTTTGTTTGAACACAAGAAGACACTCAAAGTGGTGCAGATGTGGCATTCGATGGGAACGATGAAGAAGTTCGGATATCAGATTTTGAACCAAGCAGAAGGATCTTCTTATGAGCTGGCTCATCTGATGCGTATGCATAAGAATTACGATGCAATCTTTTGCGCCGGAGAAGGCTACCGCCACTATCTTGCAGAAGGATTTGGGTATCCGGATGAAGCGGTGACGATTATGCCGCTTCCGCGTATGGATCTCCTTTTGGATAAAGACTATGGCGCAAAGAAAAAAGAAGAAATTATAAAGCATTATCCGAAACTGGCTGAAAAGCCGGTTGTTTTGTATGTTCCGACTTTTCGGAAGGAGGAAGGAGCATTTCAAAAGGCTTTGAATGATATGGTAAATGGCTGGGATGATGCATTCAATCTGGTGGTCAAAAAGCACCCGCTTTCGCAAGTGGAAATTGGGGATGGGAAGGTGCTGACTTGTCCGGAATATTCTTCTTTTGATTTGCTCTTTGCAGCGGATTATGTGATTAGTGATTATTCTTGTATCATTTATGAGGCGGCAATTATGGAAAAGCCGCTGTATTTTTATAATTTTGATTTTGATTTGTATGAAGATCTGCGTGGATTGAATCTGGATTATCTTAAGGAATTGCCGGGATGTATCAGTGCGGACTTTACCCAGATCATGGATGCGATAAGGAGCGGGCAGTATGACTATGATCGGCTAAGGCGCTGGCGTGACACTTATGTCAAGATGACGCCTCATGCCACGCAAGATATTGCAGACTTTTTAGAGAAGATGCTATAGGAGGAATTATGCTCACTATTCATAAGATTTATTGGGAACGTGTTAATGTTCACTTTGTATTTGACCGGTCGGTTGAGGGAGCTTCTTTTTGTTTGACGGATGGAAAGGTGACCATTGCGCTGATTGGTAAGGAAAATGAGCTGGCATTTAACATATCGAATACACCCGGTGGGGAAATGCTTGATAAAGGCACCTGGAGGATTCTATATGAGAATACGCCGGTGACGGTTGCATATGAATTCTTATCAAAGCTTGGAGATAAGTCTAGAATCTTTCCATACAATGGGAATAAGAAAGCGTATCTGGTGCAGTTTTCGCTGGAAGAAGAGGAAGATGGAGAAGCGTTTGTGATTCGCACGAACTTTATGGTTGAGAATCGTTATTACAAGCGTTTTCGTTCTTGTACGGAAAATGCAACGCTCAAAGGAAAGTGTGCGACGATTGCCAAAAACATTTATATAAAGCTGCTTCGCTGCGAGTATGCGTTATGCTATGCATTTGCACGAAACCAGGACAAGACGGTGCTGTTTTTTACGGAAAATGGGGAGCAGTTAAGTGGCAATCTAAAAGCACTTTATGAGACGGATATGCCGGGATATCGCAAGGCAGTCTATGCGATTAATACATTTAGCGATGAAAATCATGGACTTGCGATTCGAGCGCGACATGCCATTCGTCAGGTGGCGATGCTGGCAAAGGCGAATCTTATATTTGTTGATAATTATGTGCCGGTGCTTTCCCTGGTGCCACTAAAAAAGACCACGCGTCTGGTGCAGCTATGGCATGCCGGAGTCGGATTTAAGGCAGTTGGTTATGCAAGGTTTGGGATGAATGGTTCTCCGCATCCTTATGTATCTTGTCATCGCAGATATACGGATGTCATTGTGGATCGGGAAGAATTGACAGATATATACAGTGAAGTATTTGGCTGCGATCCAGAGAAGTTCAAAGCGCTGGGCATGCCAAGACTTGACGGCTATTTAAGTCATAAGACCATCGAGCAGGTGACGCAGCGGTTATATGAGAAGAATCCTTTATTAAAAGAGTGCAAGGTGATCTTGTTCTCCCCGACTTTTCGTGGGAAGGGAAGCAGTAATGCATATTGGGATTATTCCAAGCTGGATCTAGAGCGGCTTGCGGAGTATTGCAGACAACAAAAGGCTTTGTTTATCGTGAAGATGCATCCGTTTGTTCAGGAAGCCATCAGCATTCCGAAGGAATGTCAAGATGTGATTTGGGATTGGTCGGATGCAGATATTAATGAGCTTATTTATGTTGCGGATATTATGATTACGGATTATTCTTCCTGTGTTTATGAGTATTCGTTATTTCAGCGGCCACTCATCTTTTATCGTTATGACAAGGCAATCTATGAATACCAAAGACCGATGCATACCTTGGATCTGTTTACAAAAGAGCAGTATGAGGCGACGACATTTGACGAATTGATGGATGTGCTGTCCGGGATTCAGGTATCGGTATCGGAACGATTTGCTCATATGTCGCAGGATACGGACAGGCAGATCTGCCGCAGTATAGTTGATTGGTATACAAAATAAGGCTATAATTGGCTAAGAGATAAGCTCATAGGAGGAACGCAGCTATGTTATTAGAAAGTATGAACGATGCAGTGCTTCAACAAGACTTAGAAGATATTGCGCGCAGCGATATTGATTTTCGCAAGATGCAAGGTGCTGTCATCTTAGTTACGGGCGCTACCGGACTGGTGGGTTCGACTGCGGTAAAGGCATTGGCCCTTGCCAATCGGGAGCAGGACTTACATCTTACGATTCGTCCGCTGATTCGTAATGAACAGAAGGCTCGCGCGATGTATGGTCAGCTTTGGGATAGAGATTGCATTCAGCCGGTGGTTGCCGATATTACAAAGGAGCTATGCGTGGAAGGTGATGTGGATTACATCATTCATGGAGCCAGCGTTACGGCTTCTAAGACCATGGTGACAAGACCGGTAGAAACAATTGATATTGCGCTTATGGGTACGAAGAATATACTCGAACTTGCCAAAGAAAAGAAGACGAAGAGTGTGGTATATCTTTCGTCTATGGAGGCTTTTGGTGTGACAGATCCTTCTTTGGACTGTGTTAGAGAAGAGAATCTGGGCTATGTGGATGTTACCAATGTGAGAAGTTGTTATCCGGAAGGCAAGAGAATGTGTGAACTCATGTGTGCATGCTATGCAGCAGAGTATCAGGTGCCGGCCAAGGTAGCGCGTCTGGCGCAAACGTTTGGAGCCGGCGTTCCAAAAGAAGATGGTCGTGTCTTTGCACAATTTGCCAAAAGTGCGATGGCGGGCGAAGATATTGTCCTTCATACCAAGGGGGAATCAACCGGTAATTATTGTTACACGGCAGATTGTATCCGTGGCATTTTGACGATTTTGTTAAATGGAGTAGACGCAGAGGTCTATACCGTTGCGAATCCTTCTACGGCAATTAAGATCAAGGATCTTGCGCGTCTGGTGGCAGATACCATTTCGGATGGAAAGAGCAACGTGGTATTTGATATTCCGGAAGGAAATGCATTTGGTTATGCTCCGGATGTGGCGATGCATCTTAATTCGGATAAATTACAATCTCTTGGATGGAAGCCGCGTGTGGACCTGCCGGAGATGTTTGAAAGACTTTGTGAGAGTTTTCGCCAGCAGGGAATTTAACTCAGTCGGAGTACAAGCTCCGACTGAGTTAAATGCTCCGCGAGGATGCGCACGGATTCGGACAGGAATTTGTCTGCTGAAGCAGACCCGAATCCGGCGCGCAAGACTCGCGAGCGAGTCTTGACTTAACGATATAAGGGAAAGGAAGTAGGATATGATGATATCAGCTATGTTATTTGCCGGAGGAAGCGGAACGCGAATGGGCGCTTCGGCAGATGTGCCAAAGCAGTTTTTGGAAATAGAAGGAAAGTCCATTATTATCAGAACCATGGAGCATTTTGAGAATCATCCGTTGGTGGACAAGATTGTAGTGGCTTGTAAGGCAGATTGGATTGATGAACTGAAAAAGCAAATCAAGCATTTTGGAATTACCAAGGTGGAAGATATCGTGCCGGGTGGTGCAAATGGATTTGAATCCATTCACAATGGTGTTGTGCGTGTTGCCGAATATTCTAAGGATGATGACATCATCTTGATTTGTGATGGAGTGCGTCCGATGCTATCAGAAGAATTGATTGATAATTGCATCAAATATACCAAGAAGTATGAGACGGCTGTGCCGGTAACACCGAGTATTGATTCGTTATTATATTCGGAAGATGGTGATACCTGTAACAAGAGTTATAAGAGAAGCTCTATGTATATCACGCAGGCGCCACAAGGTTATACGATGAAGAAGATTCTGTGGGCGCATGAAGAAGCTGAGAAGAGAGGAATCCTTAATCCGGTATCTTCAAGTGAGCTTATGATTGAACTTGGCGAATCGGTTCATCTGTATCAGGGTGAGCGTAACAATATTAAGGTTACAACGCCGGAGGATATGCATACGCTTCGTTCTTATTTTTATTATGAGCGTTATCGGACATTTGCAAAAGAAGTTATGAAATACGGATTTTAACTCAGTCGGGGTACAAGCACCGACTGGGTTAAACGCTCCGCGAGGATGCGCACGGATTCGGACAGGAATTTGTCTGCTGAAGCAGACCCGAATCCGGCGCGCAAGACTCGCGAGCGAGTCTTGACAAAAAGCTGCGTAAGATGAAGTGATTTCACCTTGCGCAGCTTTTTGCTTATGCTAAGTTGACTTGTATATCAGTGGACTTAGTCCATTTGTGTTTTTTGTTTGCGGTTACTTTGAAGGAGCGGCAACTGCCTCTTGTCTGATCAATACAATTTGCTTTTCCTTTCTTACAGTACACCGTGTTTTTGGTGACTTTTACTTTGCCAAATCGTCCGCTTGTACTATATCCTTTTACATATATGCCATTTCGATTTCCGTAAATAAGGTTATTCTTAACGGTGATGACAGATGACTTCATCGCGGCAGGTGCCTTTCCGTTATTTTGAATATGCACCGCAATGGTATAGGAAGCATTATCTGTCTTTCTGGTTGCATCTGTTCGAATCTTGTTACCGGATATGGTTCCGTTAATTACATTAAAGAACTGAATTGCCTCAGAGGTTGTGGAGTGTAACACATTATTCTTAATCACGATATTTTTGTGATATTTCGATGGGCAACTAGCATGATAGTTGACGCCGATTGCGCGTGCTCCGTACACGGTGTTGTTGATGATTTTGATGTTTTTACAGGTCTGTCCTTTTACATATTTTGCACCGTAGGCAGCTACTTTAGGGGCGGTTGCCTTAGTTGAGACATCAATCTGAATCTGTTCTTCCTTGCAGTTTTTTGGGTTGCTACCGATTGCACGTACGGTACAATTCTTGATGGTAACATTGCTACAAGCAATAATTTCAATCGAGTGTCCGCTGAAGTTGGCATTCACATCAATGCCATCCAATGTAATATTGCTTGCAAATGCGAACTGGAACATACTTCCTTTTCGACCGCCATCATCCGGGCTTCGCCAGGTTCCACCTTTGATTGTAAGATTCTTAATCGCTTTTGTCGGATTGGTCATCATGACATAGGTATTTGGCTTCATAGTGATGGTTGATCCGGTAGCGTTGATGGTCTTGTTGCTGGTCGGAATCAGTGGTCCGTTGATATGAAAATCGGATCCAGAAGGTATATTAATTGTCAATTTACCTGATTTGCTAAGCAGATAATTGAGCCATTTGTAGTTTTGGTTACTGTCTTCAGAAGGGTGGTAGGTCACCGTATTAGAATTTGTGTAGGTTGCTATAATATTATTATTGTACGTGACGGTATCTCCGGCTTGTGCGGCATGTACCGGACGAATGCTAAAAATAAGCCACACAGCGCATAAGGCAATAACTGCAATCGTTATACGACGAAGCTGTGTGCGTACATACTGTTGTTGAATCGCTAAATTGGTATTCATAATCATTCCTCCTAAATTTAGATACGGTACTAATTTACCATACAATGCAGGGTTGTGCAAGAAGTGAGTCGTGAAACTTTTATAAACAATATAGGCTGTCAAATTATGGTGGCAGGGAAATTCGGTTAAGGAATGGAATTAGAAATGGTATAATATAAGAGCATATTACATTAGAAAATCAATGAAAGGGAGTTATTATGAGGGGATGCAAGCGAATGATTGGGGCACTTTTATGTGCAGGATTACTGCTGGGCGGCCCGGCAAATGCAGATGCGTATACAGTTAGCAATCTGGTCGGAAGTAATGTCACAGGAGCTTATGATACGAGCAGCAAAGTGGTGACGCTGAATTCGTCTGAAGGAACGTTGGATGCGAGTGCTTTTTCTTCTAGCATGTTGTTAGAGGATATTGGGGATTTGATCGCGGTTCAGATGGACGCAGCATCTCAAACAATGTATCTTCCGGCGGACAGTGATTCGATATTCATGGATGCGACCAACCTTAAGACAGTCGATACTACCGGCTGGGATACGAGCAATGTTACGAGGGTTTGCAATATGTTCTGGGAGTGCAATAGTCTTACGAGCATTGATATGAGTGGTTTTGATTTAAGCAAAGTGACGGATGCATCGGATATGTTATATGGTTGCGATGCATTAGAAGTGATTCAGACGCCGAAGAAGTCTGCCCAGGTTGCAATCGAACTGCCGTATCTATATGCCTCGAGCAATGGAACGGTGTATCATTCGATCCCAGCCAATCTTAATAAGAGCGTTACGCTTACAAAAGCGGCGCTTACGAATGCGACGATTTCATTACAAAAGTCTTCGTATGCTTATACCGGCAAGGAAATCAAGCCGGACGTTACAATTAAGGTCGGTGGCTATACGCTTAAGCAGGGCACAGATTATGTGCTTAGCTATGTGGATAACATCAAGGTTGGAACAGCTAGCGTGAGAATCTCTTGTATCGGTGATTTTAGTGGGATGGCGACGAAGACATTTGCCATCACAAAGGCTGCCAATCCTATGAAGGTGCACAAAAAGACCATCACAGTAAAGGCTTCTAAGCTCAAGAAGAAGGCGGTTAAGAAAAAGGCACTTACGGTATCCAAAGCTGCCGGTACTGTTACGTTCCAAATGAAATCGGGCAATGCGAAAATCAAGGTTAGCAAAAAGAACGGTAAAATTACGCTCAAGAAGAATCTGAAGAAGGGTACATACAAGGTGAAGGTGGTCGTGAAGGCTGTCGGGAATGATTGTTATAAGGCGAAGAAGGTAGTGAAGACGGTAAAGGTAAAGGTGAAGTAGAAGGGGGTTAGGATAGATCGCGCCTCCAAGAAAAGAATTGCCGGAGCTTGGGGGTCCCGTCAAGAAAAGCGGGTGCACAGCCCCAAGAATTGTTATAGCTTGGGGAGCTAGGCCAGAAAACCAGGGTCGCAGCCCCAAGAATTGTTATGAGTTGGGGAGCCAGGTAAGAAAACCAGGGTCGCAGCCCCAAGAATTGTCGTTGTTTGGGGAGTTAGGCAGGAAAACCAGGGTCGTGCCCCCCTAAGAATTGTTATGGCTTGGGGGCACCAGGCCAGAAAGCGTGGTCGTGCCCCCAAGAATTGTTTGAGCTTGGGGAGCCGGGCAAGAAAAGCGAAGCGTCACCCCCAAGAATTGTCAGAGTTTGGGGAGCCAGTCCAGAAAACCAGGGGCATAGCCCCAAGAATTGTTTTTGGTTGGGGGGCTCGTCAAGAAGAGCGGTGCGCAGCCCCAAGAATTGTTTGAGCTTGGGGAGCTAGGCCAGAAAACCAGAGTCGTAGCCCCAAGAATTGCCGGAGCTTGGGGAGCCAGTCCAGAAAATCAGGGTCGCAGCCCCAAGAATTGCCGGAGCTTGGGGAGCCAGGTAAGAAAACCAGGGTCGCAGCCCCAAGAATTGCCGGAGCTTGGGGAGCCAGGTAAGAAAACCAGGGTCGTAGCCCCAAGAATTGTCAGAGTTTGGGGAGCTAGTCCAGAAAACCAGGGTCGTAGCCCCAAGAATTGTCGGCGCTTGGGGAGCTGGGTAAGGAAACCAGGGTCGTAGCCCCAAGAATTGTCGGCGCTTGGGGAGCTAGGCAAGAAAAGCGTGGTCGCAGCCCCAAGAAGAAGTTGATACTGCCGATAATAGCCCAAATAAGGCAAATGTTATAAGCTGAATAAAAATGAAAAATTGACAAATAACGGGAAAAAACGTACACTTAATACATTGAACAAATAAAAATATTAAACCCGGTCGAAATATTGGTTTATCGACCGGGTTCACGTTATGCATAGGAATATATTGATTGATTAAGGGAGAATAATGGAGAAAATTAAAGTATCAGTTATCATTCCGGTATATAATGGGGAAGCGTTTTTGGCAGAATGCATGGATAGTGTGATCGGCCAGACTTTACAAGAGATTGAAATAATTGTCGTTGATGATGGATCGACGGATTCTACGAATCAAATACTTGAGAATTATAGCAAACAAGATGAGCGGATTACGATTTTGCATCAGGAGAATCAGTATGCCGGAACAGCAAGAAATTATGGTATGAGTATTGCAAAGGGTGAATATCTTGTTTTTTGGGATGCAGATGATTATTTTGAATCGACTGCGCTAGAATGTATGTATAAGCAGGCAGTGAAAGACCATGCGCAGATATGTGTGTGTGGAGTTAATCATTTTTCTATGGATTCCCAAAAGCTATCGCCTGCGAATAATTATGTGAAGAAGAAAATGCTTCCGGACAATCGGCCGTTTAATAGAGAAGATATTCCTGGGTATATTATGAATTTTGCGACGGCGCATCCATGGAATAAGTTATTTGAAAAAAAATTTGTAGATGAATCAGGAATAAAATTTCACACCACAAGAAATGGAAATGACCTGTTTTTCACGCAAAATCTAATCTGTATGGCACAGAGAATAACAGTTGTGGAAAAGCATCTAATCAATTATCGAGTGGATCAAAAGGGGAGCTTGTTCGGAGGATTGACCAAGGCGCCACTTACTCCGATTTATAATTGGGTAGCAACCAGAGAATCACTGATCGAACATGGCGTTTATCCTGAGCAAAGTTTCTTTAACAAGATACTAGGAACACTTGTGTATTTTTTAAGAAATATAACGGAGTGGAAAGCATTTGAAGAAACGGTGGAATATTTACAGAAAGAAGGCTGTGAGAAGCTCGGAATAAGGGAACAGGATGAGGACTACTATTACGTAAGCTGGCACAGAGGATTTGTAGAGGCACTTTTGCATCAGACACCACAAGATGTGCTCATGTATCTGGCTGGTCAAAGTTATAGACAGGTTAAGGCCAAGGGTGGCACCGTGGCTAGAAATAAAGTTCGCGATAAGGAAAGAAAAGAAACCATCAAGAAGTTGAAAGCGGAATTGAATGCGCAATCAAAGGAGCTTGAGGAAATAAAGAAAACGCTGTTCTATCGCGCAGGAAGAAAGTTGGGACGAATGCCCAAATAATAAATAGATATAAGGAGCTAAAGAATGAAGATTGCAGTAGCAGGAACAGGATATGTTGGATTGTCCAACGCAATATTACTGTCACAACATAATGAAGTAACGGCAGTTGACCTGGTAAAAGAAAAGGTGGATATGATTAATCAGAGAATCTCTCCGCTTGTAGATGCCGAGATAGAGGATTATCTTGCACATAAGGAATTGAATCTGAAAGCTACAACAGACGGAGATAGTGCGTATAAAGATGCAGAACTTGTCATTATTTCCACACCAACGAATTATGATGATGAGCAAAATCATTTTGATACAACATCGGTAGAAGCAGTGATTGAGCAGGTAATGCGATGTAATAATGAATCTATTATGGTAATTAAGTCAACGGTACCTGTTGGATATACCGAATCTGTAAGAAAAAAATATAATACAAAAAGGATTATTTTCTCACCGGAATTCTTAAGAGAAGGAAAGGCTTTATATGACAATTTATATCCTTCAAGAATAATTGTAGGGGTTCCTGAAGATGAAGAAGGCAACGAAAAAGCAACGCAGGCTGCGCATACTTTTGCAAAGCTGTTGCAGGAGGGTGCAATCAAGGAAGAGATTGATGTACTGTTCCCGCATTTTACAGAGGCAGAGGCCATCAAGTTGTTTGCCAATACCTATCTGGCAATGCGAGTTGCATACTTTAATGAACTAGATACTTATGCGGAAATGAAGGGACTTGATGCAAGTCAGATTATTGCGGGAATTAGTTTGGATCCGAGAATCGGAAATCATTATAATAATCCTTCATTTGGTTATGGTGGATATTGCCTGCCAAAAGATACAAAGCAGCTCAAAGCGAACTTTACCGGCGTGCCACAGAACATTATGAGTGCAATTGTAGAGGCCAATCGAACAAGAAAAGAATATGTGGCAGATCGCATTATGGAACTTGCCAAGAAGAATAATGGTGGAAATGAAGATTATGTTATTGGAGTATATCGTCTTACCATGAAGGCCAATTCCGATAACTTTAGAAAGAGTTCGATTCAAGGTGTTATGAAAAGAATCGAGCATAAGAACAAGACGATTATTATTTATGAGCCAACACTAAAAGAAGCGGAACTTTTTGGACATGAAGTAGTACGTGATTTTGAAGAGTTTAAGAAGCGTTCGCATATTATTGTGGCAAATCGATACGAAGAGGCTCTTGAAAGTGTTAAGGATAAGCTTTATACAAGAGATATTTATTGCAGAGATTAATTTGAGGAGAAAGCATTCATGTATGATTATTTGGTAGTTGGCGCCGGACTGTATGGTGCAGTGTTTGCGCAACAAGCAAAGGAAAAAGGAAAATCAGTATTAGTAATCGATAAGCGATCTCATATTGCAGGAAATGTCTACACGGAAGAGGTAGAAGGTATTAATGTACATAAGTATGGAGCACATATCTTCCATACCAACCTTAAAGAAGTGTGGGAATATGTGAATCGATTTATAGAGTTTAATCGTTTTACCAATTCACCGGTAGCAAATTATAAGGGTGAATTATATTCTTTGCCTTTTAACATGTATACCTTTAATAAGATGTGGGGAGTTGTAACGCCGCAGGAAGCGCAAGAGAAGATTGCACAGCAAAGAAAAGAAGCAGGCATTACAGAACCTAAGAATCTAGAAGAGCAGGCAATCAGTCTGGTTGGAACCGATATCTATGAGAAGTTAATTAAGGGTTATACACAAAAACAGTGGGGAAGACCTTGTAATGAACTTCCTGCATTTATTATTAAGAGATTGCCGGTTCGATTAACATTTGATAATAATTATTTCAATGCCCTCTATCAAGGTATTCCAATCGGCGGCTATACCAAGTGGGTTGAAAATATGTTAGACGGTATAGAGGTTCGCTTAAATGAGGACTATCTAGAGAAAAAATCAGAGTATGATGCAATGGCTAAGACGGTTGTATATACAGGTCCGATTGATGCATACTTTGATTACAAGTTGGGAGTCTTAGAATACCGTTCGGTAAGATTTGATACGGAAGTGCTGGATATTCCGAATTTCCAGGGTAATGCAGCGGTTAATTATACGGACAGTGAAACCCCTTGGACAAGAATTATCGAGCATAAGTGGTTTGAATTCGGAACACAGCCTAAGACGGTAATCAGCCGAGAATATAGTTCCGAGTGGAAATTGGGGGATGAACCATATTATCCGGTGAATAATGAGAAAAATACAAGCTTATATCAGCAATATGCCAAGTTGGCACAAAAAGAAAGCAACGTCATCTTTGGAGGGCGCTTGGGAGAATATAAATATTATGATATGGACCAGGTAATTGCATCAGCATTAGAGAAATGCAATCAAATACTATAATAATTGAGAGCGAGAGGAAACCATATGAATTTATCTATTATATTATCCGTTCAAAACGACAATGTTGAGGAACTTCAAAAATCACTTGATAGTCTGTTGAATCAATCACTTGAGGACATTGAGCTATTATGTGTGGTGAAAAAAGGACTTGCAGATGTGCAAGGATGTGTTCAGGCATACAAGGAAAAAGACAGTAGAGTAGTATTACTTGAAAGCGAAGGAAATTGCCTCGGAGATTTTAGAAATACAGCACTAAAGAAGGCACAAGGCGATTATGTACTCCTTTTTGAGAGTGGAGACATCGTACTCGATTATGCGGTTGAGGCAGTGTACCATAAAGCAGTAAAATATAATACCGATGTTTTGCGTTTTATGACGGTAATATATGATGATGATAAGAAAATATATCGTAAATTTAGAGAGTATCTGCTTAGTGAGTTAAGACCGGGAGATGTTCATCGTAGTGTGAGCTTAGAAAAAGATTCGTTGTTGTATGACAAGGATTTTAATCATGAAGCATGGACGGGAATCTATAAAAGAGCATTTATTCAAGAGCAGGGCATTACATTTGGTTCGTATCCATATGGAATAGATCTTGATTTTTACTACCAGACGTTATTAAAGTCTTCAAATACAATGTATTGTATGGACCGGGTTGCGGTTCGTTCTTTGGATAAGTTGATAATTAGTAAGGATGTTGAATCCTTTAAGGGATATGCAGATGATTATGGTAAGACCATTAATTTTCTTCTTCAGAAAGTGGAAGATTTATGCATCGAATGCGGCTTAGAGAAGAAAAAGGTTGTGAACATTGTTAACCTTGAAATGAGACGATTCTTTGACTTGTGTATGAAATATTATAAGACGGTTGAAGAGGAAGGCTATCTGGATAATGATGCAGATCTAATCAATGCCGAGGAAAATGAAGATGAGCTTAGTGATGAGCAGGCAGAAGATCTTCAAAATTTATGGATCAAAGAGACAACAGAACGTTTCGCTCGGAAATACGAAGGAAAGTATAAAGAAGCGTTGTATCGCCATTATTTGATGAACGAAAAGAGACGAATAGATGGTTGTAATAAAGAATATGCGCTTCCTAAGAAATATAAGCTTTATCACAAACAGGTAGAAAAGCAACCAAAGGTAACGGTTGTTATTCCAACCATGAATGTAGAAGATTATCTGAATCTTGCTTTAGACAGCTTGACACATCAGACATTGGAAAAATGTGAATTCATCATATTGAATGATGGCTCGACAGATCATTCTATGGTAATTATGCAGGAATATGCGGCAGTTGATAAACGTTTTGTAATAGTGGATAAACCCAATTCCGGTTATGGTAATTCTATGAATATTGGTATTGATAAGGCACGTGGAGAGTATCTGGGAATTCTAGAACCGGATGATTTTGTGCCGGTTAAGATGTTCGAAGAATTATATCGTGTCTGTAAAATCAATGAGCTTGACTTTGTTAAGGCGGATTTTATTCGATTTACCGTTAATCCGGACGGAAGTCTGATGGAAAAATACAATCGGCTGACAGGGAAAAAGAAGTATTATAACAAGGTAATCAATACAAGTGAAGAACGTGAGACGTTTAAGTTTATCATGAACACCTGGAGCGGTATTTATAGTGTTGATTTCTTAAACAAGTATCAGATCAGACATAATGAGACACCGGGAGCGTCATATCAGGATAATGGATTTTATTTCCAGACATTTGCGCATGGTCAGCGTGTCATGTTTATAAATCGTCCATATTATATGAATAGACGAGATAATCCTAATTCTTCAATGTTTTCCAAGAAAAAAGAGCGTTGTATTACACAGGAGTATCAATTCATTGGAGAACTGCTGGAAAAACAAGGGATTAAAGAAACATATTCGGATATCTATTGGCGCAAGAAGTATGGCAATTTTATGATGACATATCGTCGATTGTCAGAGGATCTAAAACCAGGATATCTCCATCATATTTGTGATGAATTTAAAGATGCTGTCAACGATGGAACTGTAACGGAAGAAGTGCTTGGACTGCATGCATGGAAGCAGTTAAATGAGATTTTGGCAGATCCGGATGCGTTCTATGAAAAGCTGAGAGTTTCCGTGATTATTCCGGTATACAATGGTGCGAAATATATCGGTCAGTGCCTGGACACGATCTTGCTATGGAACGAGATTAGAATCGAAGTCATTGTAGTAGATGATGGTTCTACCGATAATACTGTTGAAATCATACGCGAGTATGAGGCTAAGGATAGCAGAGTAAAGGTGATTACACAGCAAAATGCCGGAGCGGGCGCAGCTAGAAATAATGGTCTGCAATATGCAAAGGGTGAGTATCTGTCGTTCCTTGATGCGGATGATTTCTTTGAATATGACATGCTTCGAAAAGCATATGATAGAGCATATACGTATGAGGCAGATGTGGTTGTCTTCCGTTCGGATGAATTTTATGAAAATACGCACCAGTATAGAGATATTCCATATACAATTAATGCCAACTTGCTACCTAAAAAGCGTCCATTTACAATGGATGAAGTGAGCCATGATGTGTTTAAACTCTGTGTTGGATGGGCGTGGGATAAATTGTTTAAGCGTGAATTTGTCTTGGAAAATCATCTGTTGTTCCAAGAGCAGCGAACCACTAATGATATGTTGTTTGTGTTCTCTGCACTTATTAAAGCGCAATCCATTGTAATCAATTCGGAGATTTTGGCGCATCATAGAAAAGTAGATGACAGTCTTTCGGTTACCAGGGAAAAGAGCTGGGATTGCTTTTATAAGGCTCTACTTGCGCTTCGTGAGCAACTTAAGACTTGGGGCTTATATGAAAGATATGAGCAGGATTTCATAAATTATTGTCAGCATTTCACCTTATGGAATCTAGAGTCCATTCAAGGAGAAGCTTACTTCAAACTGTATGAAAAGATTAAGAATGAATGGTTAGAGGAGCTTGGCGTTTATCATCATGAGGAGGACTATTTCTATAACCAATCCGAGTATGAGCGTTTACATCGTGTTCTGGAGTTGGATGCGCAAGATTATTTGTTCTTTATGCTAGAGCACCAAAAACAGATGGTAAAAGCTGAGAAATTGAAGAATTCACAAGCTAATAAGAACAAAGAAATAGAGATTAACAAAAAAGTTCTACTACATGAAAAGAAGCTGTATAAGAAGATGAAGAAGTTATCTTCTGAGAATAAAGAAAAGGAACCATCAGGAGCTAAGTCAAAAAAGAAGTCTTTCTGGGCAAGATTAAAAAAAGCATAAAAGAGAGGAGACATCTAATTCGTTGGATGTGAGGACGAAAAGCAAATGAGGGTAAAGAAATAGGTGTAGGAAGAAAACTACACAGAAAATTTGAAAGGATAATTTATGGATAAAATAGCGGTGCTTATTCCATGTTATAACGAAGAAAAAACAATTGGAAAAGTAGTTGATGATTGGAAACGAGAGCTGCCAGAAGCTATAATTTATGTATATAATAACAATTCTGCAGATCGAACAGCAGAAATTGCGCTCGAACATGGTGCAATTGTTCGCAACGAATATATGCAAGGAAAAGGAAATGTGATTCGTCGTATGTTTCGTGAAATCGATGCGGAATGTTATATCATGATTGATGGTGATGATACATATCCGGCAGAAAACGGACGTGAAATGGCGAAACTTGTATTAGAAAAGCAAGTAGATATGGTTGTTGGTGATCGCCTGTCTTCGACATACTTTGAAGAAAATAAGCGACCTTTTCATAATATGGGAAATACGGTTGTACGTAATAGCATTAATACATTATTTAAAAGTGATATTCGAGATGTTATGACAGGGTATAGAGCTTTTAGTTATGAGTTCGTAAAGACATTTCCGGTATTATCAAAAGGATTCGAAATCGAAACAGAGATGACAATTCATGCAATTGATAAGAATATGTATGTTGAAAATGTCATCATTGAGTATAGAGATCGACCAGAGGATAGTGAGTCTAAGTTAAATACTTATTCGGATGGATTTAAAGTACTTAGAACGATTTTTAGATTATTCCGTTTTTATAAGCCATTAGGGTTCTTTTCCATAATTGCGTTGATTCTTTTGGCTTTAAGTGTCGGATTTTTTATACCGGTATTTGCAGAATATCTTCGAACGGGATTGGTGCTTCGTATTCCGACATTGGTGGTATGTGGGTTTGCCTTAATTGCTGCAATTATGTCAGTATTTACGGGATTGATTTTGTCAAATATACAAGAAAAAGGAAAACGAGATTTTGAAATGGAACTTATTCGTCTTCATGATACAAGTAAGAGATAAATAGATAATGTGGATAAAAACAGGAAGATATTATTTTTCCTGTTTTTTGATGGTAAGTATTTGGCTAAGCGGAGGAAGAAAATTCGTGTTTGGATTAAAAAGGTCAGTGCAGATTAAAGAAAAGTTTCAAATAAGCGCAAAAAATATTGGGAAGTTACGATATGTAATCGCTTTTGGCGTGCCGGTGCTTATTACGCTTCTGGTTATGGCAATTAATAACATAATGCCATTTGGAAGTAAATCCATGTTTATATGGGATCAGTTTCTTCAGCATAAGGATTACTATGGTTACCTTTGGGATGTTTTCCACGGTAATACATCCATTGACTATTCGACAGCAAAGTCACTTGGTGGACAGATATTTGGCATAATTGGATTTTATTGTTCAAGTCCTTTAAATATTCTTTTAATCTTTTTTAAAAAAGCACAGATTCCGCAATTTTTAGTGTTTATGACGGTTCTACGAATTGGGCTTTGCGGTGTGACAAGTCATATTTTTTTAAAAAAAAGATATGACTTGAATTTATGGGGAGCGCTTATATTGTCAACTTCATATGCGTTAATGGAGTACTGCGTATATTATTGTCGAAACATTATGTGGTTGGATGGCGTAATATTTCTTCCTCTTGTTGCTCTAGGTGTTTGGGCATTGGTCAACAAAAAGCGTTGGAAATTGTTATGGATTTCGGTGTCATTATCAATTGTTTGTAATTGGTATACGGGATACATGGTGTGTTTAATGGCAATTTTGCTTTTTGCTTATGAGTTAATAGTACGATATGGCGTTCACTGGATTGCCAATAAAGGTGAGGCGCTAAAAAGAATTTTACAATTTATAATGGTAATGCTTTTGGGGGTAATTACATCTGCAGTTGTATTGATGCCATCCTTAAGTGGTCTTGTCAGCGGCAAAGCAACTGGTTATAGAGTGGGAATCAGCGGAATAATACATTTTGATTTTTTACATTTTTTAAGTGGTTTTGAGGTGACGGCAGCTGGAAATGGACAAGATGCTCCGATTATTTTTTGTGGGACATTAATTTGCGTTGCTGTTGTTTGTTTTTTTATTTGTAAAAGCATTTTATGGAAAGAGAAGATTTGTGCAGCAATTTTATTAGCGCTTTTAATAATGAGCTTTATGTTTCAGGATATAGAACTAATATGGACAGCTTATGTTAGAAGTACCTCTTATTATTTCCGATTTGCATTTGTGTTCGGATTTTCGATGATTTTTATCGCAGGTCGTGTGGTATATTGCGCGCAAAATGGGGAATTAAAAAAACGTACCCCTATTATAGCGGTCGTTATTACTGCAGTTATTGTGGGATTGCTAGCAGCGTGTGGTGAATTGGGAGCTTCTAAAGCTTTGATTTTCGTATATGTTATAGCGTTTTTAATTGGATTGGCATTGCTTATTTTTAGAGTATATTGGAAATCAAGGTTTATAAAGCCTATTATAGTTATATTCTTGATGGCATTTGCTTTTTTGGAAACCGGATATAATGAACATCTTTCATTTCAAGAATATTCAATTGAAACAGATACTTTTTCCGAGTATACGAATGATATTGAACAATTGCTCGAAGTATTAGATGAAGATGCAGATGGAGCTTTTTATCGCTTCGAAAAAAATAATAGTTATCTTGTGCAAATGGATAGAGAGGTAGCTACGGGTGAGTCTTTGCTTTATGGCTATAATAGTATTGAAAACTATAGTTCCGCCTATGATATCAAAGTTGATGAGTTTTTGAAAAATGTTGGATATTCTGATATTCCGGGAAAAGATTTGTTTGTTTGTGAGACATATTGGAATAGTCCATCACTTTTGATGGATTCGTTGTTATCTGTGAGATATATCCAGTTTGAAGATGAAATCTATGGATATACGGAATTTGGTCAAGATGAGTTTTATGGGCAGAAGGTTCTGAGGAATTCCTATGCATTACCATTAGGATATTTTGTCAATGATGCAATGACAGAGTCGGTTGACTTTGGTACAAATCCATATGAAAATCAGGAATTGTTCTTGTCGGCTATGTTAGGTGAAAATGCAGATGTATATAAATCAATTGAGCCGGAGTATGAAGGAACGGTAGATGGAATGGAGACATACACTTTATCTGTTCAAGCGGATGGACCCGTATATGTATTTTTAGATGGAACTAATCTTCATTCTAATTATTATGAACAAAATTGTGCTTTTTATGTTAACGGAGAAGTTGTACAGGATTGTTGTACAAGATTTCTAACAAACAGTATGTATGTGGGAGATTATAATGCCGGTGATGAGATTGTAATTTCAATCGAACATAAGAGTGATACTACGGGACAGCATACGGTATATGCGGCAAGTCTGGATAAAAACGTATTTGAGTCGGCAATTGCAACACTTCAAGAAGGCGGAGATACTGATCTAAATTGTGAAGGAAATGTAATTAGTGGTACGATAGATGCAGATGAGAGCGGTCTGGTATATTTGAGTATTTCTAATGAGAAGTATTGGTCAGCTTATATAGATGGTCAAGAGGTAGAAATAGAAAATCTTGCGGGAGATTTTATGGGACTTGTTGTTGATGAAGGGACACATGAGATATACATGGAATATAAATCGCCCGGACTTAGAACAGGATTGGCAATTTCGATTGTTGGTGTGATTATATTTGTATGTGTTGCTTTTTTTGAGAAAAAAAGAAAGAGAGAGAATAATGCATCAAGAAGATTTTTTTGATAGGTTATTTCATAAAAAACCTTTTAATATATTCGAATCGTTTTATCAAAAAAACAGAGAAGTATTATTGTATCTGTTTTTTGGTGGATTAACATTCATTGTAAGCGTAGTATCCTATGCATTGTTTTACAAAGTATGTGGGATGAATGCTTTGATTGCTAATGTGTTCTCATGGATATTAGCAGTAATGTTTGCATATATAACAAACCGAATCTGGGTGTTTCAGAGCCAGCACCATTCAAGATTCAAGGTATTGATTGAAATGCTTTCTTTCTTTGGGGGGCGTGTATTTACGCTTGTTGTGGAAGAAGTAATCCTTTGGGTTGGAATTTCGTATCTTCATAGCGATGGTGTGCTAGTGAAGGTAGTAGCACAGATTGTAGTAATTGTACTAAATTATGTAATCAGTAAACTGTTTGTTTTTCGAAATAAAAAAAGTAGGGGGTAATTAAAGTGGAGGGGAAATCGTCGCATTTTAACGCGATTGATGTTACAAAATTTATATGTGCCATATTGGTTGTGATGATACATGTGAAGATGTTTGGCGAGGGACAATCAGAATTTGTTATAGGTGGAAATTATTTTTTCAAGCAGTATATTGCGAGAATTGCGGTACCGTTTTTCTTTACAGCATCCGGATTTTTGTTGTTTCAAAAAATGAGTGTCGCTAATTTTTCGATGCAGCGGCCTATTCGATATGTGCTAAGAATTTTGCGATTGTATCTTGTGTGGACCATTATATATTTTCCGCTTAAATTGACTTTTATTTACAATGATCCGATAGGGCCTAAGAAGGCATGGATCTTATGGGGGAAAAATCTTGCTTTTTCAGGGAGCTATACTCATTTATGGTATTTGCCAGCCCTTATAGTTGCCGTTTTATTGGTTGCCTTTTTATTATGGATAAAGGTAAAGCCGATGGTAATACTTGTTATTTCAACGGTGTTATATTTGATTGGACTACTTGGCCAATCTTGGTTTGGAGTTCTTAAGTCGGTGGAACAAGTAGCACCTGAACTTTGTCATATTGCATATAGAGCTTTGGAAATCATTATAACAACAAGAAATGGTGTGTTTGATGGTTTTTTCTTTGTGGCGCTTGGAATGTGTTTTGCTTTTTGTAAGGTGCATATTGGGAAATGGATTTCGCTGGCGGGGTTCATTGGTTCAATGATTGTGTTATACTTCGAGGTGTATGGACTTGAAGAACACAGAATGATAAAAGAACATGATATGTATTTGTTTTTAATGCCGGCATGTATGTTTTTGTTTTCGTTTGTACTACAAGTACAGCTAAAAGATCGGAAAGGATATAGCATGGTTCGTTCGATGAGCTATTTGCTGTTTTATATGCATCCGCTGGTCAATGAACTATTATTTAGAAGTTTCATTAGAAATCATATAGAATTCAATAACGGATTATGGCGTTATGTTTTGGTTGTGGTGCTTACGCTTATCATTTCGATGGTGATTATTAAATTGTCGAAACTTAAAGGCCTAAAGTGGCTGAAGGTGATTTATACGTAAGAGCCTACAGTCAGCTGCTGAATCGCATTTTTACTCCTCCCAGTAGCCATCACCCACATTAACGAGATCATTATACATATATATTACGATATCCGGCTGATACTCTTTTATATATTCGATAAGATTTCCGTTATATCTTCCTTTTTGAGGATCTAGATATCTTAGCTCACTGTAATCCATGCACATGTATTGAGCCATTGCCCTTCCATATGAATGCGTAATCAAAAGACATTTATAATTATTCTGTGCTTTTTTGTTACATATTCTGGATTCGGCATATGCTCCATGCATATTTACATCATATTTATTATTATAATTATCATCTTCTAACATATCTGCATCAACAAATGTTTCCCAAAAATCTCCCGAGTATTCAAAATCTAATTCATCATTTATGTAATGTTCAAATGTAAAATCAGTCTGAAATTTCGGATTATATATAGTAAAATCATCTCTTCCTGCAAAATATGGACCAACTTTAATACCTATTGATCCCAAAAAACAATTCTCATATGTCACGGTATCATAATTTTTTAAATCATTGTATTGGTCATGCCCTTCAAAATCTATGCCATATAAATCTTCTAGTTCATCTGCAATTATTCCAGATGCGTTAAATGCAGATGTAACCGTCCAATGATGATCGGTATTATAATACTCCATGCATTCACTATAATTTCGTAACCGGTAAACCACCGGTACCTCCTTTTAATTAAGTCACGCCCGTAGTCGTGACATTTACTTCATTGGTTTTCTGCACTCAGCTGGTAATTCATCTGACCAAGGAAGAAGTTCTTCTAGGAAGCTTCGATCCGTATCATCCATGTGATCAGGAATTACTGTGAGTAAGTGTTTGAAATACTCATAAGGCTTCAAGTGGTTTGCCTTTGCTGTTTCAGCAATACTGTAAGCGATTGCACTGGACTTAGCGCCTGCAACAGTATCAATCATCACCCAGTTCTTCTTGCCTATGCAGAAGCC
>NZ_FMXR01000005.1 GCF_900104415.1 Eubacterium oxidoreducens
AGTGTGCTCATGCAGCCGTAAAATCTGACAAATCTCCTTACTACAAAAAGAAATATGAATCTCTTGTTAAACGCCGTGGCAAGAAAAGAGCCATTATCGCTATTGCCCGTATGATTCTTACCGCCATCTACCAGATGCTGTCTACTGGTGAGCAGTGGAATCCGAGCGATCTTTACAAGATTGATATGCCTGAAGCTCTTGTTGAAAAACAAAAGACAAAAGCTATCAAGCAAGCCAAGAAACTATTGCAACGAGAGGGGTTACTTCCTCCTGATGAACCATTAGCTTCTTGATCTATTTTCCTAACGCTATAACACTTCAAAAAGTTGCCTGCCTTAGACAGCTTATTTAAGTGCGTCCATTTATGGTTTTCCTCTACTTTCTTTCACACTAAGCCTCCTTTACTACTTTATTCTTAATTTTATCATAAAGCGATCTGTGTATTAAGTAAAATGAATGTTACTTCCTATAAGATTAAGTAAAAGTGAACAATAAGGCGCTTACGTCTTGACAGATTGTGTAAAAAAGTACAACATAGCTACATAAATAATGTTAGAATGAGATAGGCGCTTTGCGTTTTAGATGTATAAAAAAGGCATGAGGAATCACGTATGTTGAAGTATGATAAAAGACATTCTGTTATATATAGAAGTTTTGCCATAATCGTATTAGGTATGATTATGTTATTTGGCATGTCTACGAATGGGGTGAGCGCATCCGTAGCACAGTCACAGGTGACTTCCTCTATAAATAAATGCAGATCGTATGTGTTAAATAATTATTTCGATCCGGATTACGGACAGGAATTTATCGTATTGGCACAGGCACGAAGCGGGATGAGTACCTCGGAGTCTTTTTTTTCCGTTTATTATAATAATGTAGCTAATTATCTGGCTTATAAAGAAGGTGTCCTATCAAGTGGAACAAGTCGAACAGAGTATTCTAGAACTATTTTGGCACTCACAAGTATCGGAGTTGATGCAACGGATGTGGCCGGTTATAATCTGTTCGATCATCTAAGCAGCGTATCAGAGATTACGAAGCAGGGAATGAATGGTGCAGTGTGGGCATTGCTGGCGATTCATTGTCATCCAGATTACCAAACAAGTGAGAGGTGTGCGCTTGCAGATGAACTTGTAACCTATCTTCTGGGAAAAGAAATCAGTGGCGGAGGCTGGGCTTATTCCGGAACGATACCGGATGGTGATATGACGGCGATGACCGTGCAGGCGCTTTCGCCTTATTATGAAAGAGAAGGTTATGAAGAGGTAACAGAGGCAATTGACAGAGCTATTACCTGTTTATCTAATGCACAGTTGTCGGATGGTGGATATAAAAGCTGTGGCTATGAAAATGCAGAAACTGCAGCGCAGGTGCTTACGGCGCTTAGTGCAATTGGGATTGATGCAGATACCGATAGTCGTTTTATAAAAAATGATTATAATGTTGTAGAGAATTTACTTTCCTTTCAGCTAAGTGACGGCGGATTTATGCATGTAAAGAGCAATCATTCGGCCAATGGATTAGCCACAACGCAGGCGTATTATGCACTTGTTTCTTATCTTAGAAGTGAGAATGCTCAGACTTTTTTGTATGATATGTCGGATCTTACATTGACAGCAGGATTACCAGGCGATGGCAAGACGCATACAGGTAGTGATAAGGAGACTTCAGCGAAGGAAAATACGGATGACAGTTCGTCCGATAACAAGAAGTCTAAGACTCAAAAGGCTTCCACAACAGAGGAAACAACTGCGGCGCAGTCATCTTCTAATTCAGATACGGATGGTACTAATGATAGGAAATCTTCAAGTGCCAATTCCGTAAGCACTGCAAACAAGGCAGAGGATTCAGAAAAAAATGAGAAAGAACACTCTGAAGATGGATGGGACTTTGCACCGGAGGAATATGTTTCGGATGAGGGAGAAGTTGTGGCGACGGCGGATAGTGACAAGATGGATGCAGTCTTACAGTCAAATAAATCAAGCCGGACACCATGGGTGGTTGGTGCCGGTATTGTAGCTGCCTTGGTCGTGGCATATACTCTTTCATCGATTATGAAGGGGAAGAAAAGATAAATGATAGTAGCGAATCTACCTAAGAACATAAAAAAATATATCGCAATGCTTTTGGCAATTCTTGTTGCAATGATGGCGCTTGTGGGTTGCGCTGAAACGACAGAAAGCAGCAGTGATGATACGGAACTGTTAGAAACGTATACACAGATTCCACAAGATGGTATAATCACACAAGAGCAGATTGCCTCGATTGCAGGGCAGGAGGGAACCTGGTATTTTACCGGAAGCATAGAAGATGGAATCGAATATTCTTGGGCATATGATGGCTCAATGATTCAAAATCCGGTAGAGCAGAATTTGAAATTGGCGCTTACCGAGGATGGAACGGATGAAATCAAAAAGGCAGCTGAGGATGCACCGTATTGCCTGGCGGTGACAATTGCAGATATGTATTTGGCTGCAGCGCCGACACTTACGATTGTACTTCCGACGGTGTGGGAAGCACAGCGTGTGGTGTACTGCATCTATGAGGACGAGCAGTTGTATGAGCTTTCGGATGCTGCAATTGAGGTGGATGAGGAAGCAAAGACAACCACAATTACACTTACGATAAATAAAGCCGGCGGAACCTTTTATGTGCTTGGTGGTGGCAGCATCGCTGAAGCTAAGGAGAACGAAAGTGATCGTGATACAGATGCAAGTTCCAATCAGGATGACGCATCCGATAACGACAAGGATAGTGGGACAAAACAGAGCAGTTCAAGTGCATCATCAGACGAGACGGATAAGTCCCAATCAAACACAGCATCTGAGGATGAAGAAAATACTTGCACAATTACTATTCGATGCGATACTATTCTAGATAATATGGATAAATTGGATTCTTCGAAGAAAGAATTTGTTCCTTCTAGCGGTGTAATCTTGAAAAAGACGACGGTCACATATGATGAGGGAGATACGGTATTTGATATCTTAAAAGCCGTATGTCAAAAGAAGGGCATTCACATGTCTTCTCAATATACGCCGGGATATGGTAGTTATTATGTGGAGGGCATTAACCAGTTGTATGAATTTGATTGCGGAGAAAACTCAGGATGGATTTATTCGGTAAATGGATGGACTCCGAACTACGGAGCGTCAGAGTATACCGTTGAAAATGGTGATGTGATCAGCTGGGAATATACCTGCAATCTTGGTTCAGATTTATAAATATTCACTAGTATGAGGAGGAGAATAACAATGAGGAAAAACAAGTTGACAAAGTTAATGGCCGGAGTTCTTTCGGCGGCAGTTGTATTATCAGGTTCTGCACTGATGGGAACTGCGACAGCAGCAAATGCTGCGGAGGTTAAGTCGTTGGATGTAACGTTCTCGGTATACGATGCCGGGTATGTTATGACGCCTACTACATTAACGGTTTCTGCGGACTTAGATGATAATTATGTAGCGCAGGTTGGTTGTAGTGATGATACCGACACTCCGACGGTATTAGATGCAGTTATAGCAGCGCATATAAAGCTTTATGGAGAGAAGTTTTATGAGACGCATCCGTTTACGGCACCGGGGGGATGGACTACTGCTGCGTTTGGAAAGACATCTTCACTTGGTTATTATGTAAATAGCACATCTGTAGATATGATGAATAACGTTGAACTTTCGGCAAATGATAAGGTGGAATTTTTCTTTTATCAAGACACAAATCTCTGGTCTGATGTATATATGACATTTGATAAAAGTACAGTAAGCACAACGGTAGGTTCATCAACAACACTAAATCTGAAGGCTGTTAGTGGTTATGACAGCAATTACAATCTTGTTTTTGCAAATGCTTCTAATGTAGCAGTAACAAGTAACGGAACAAAAGTTGGGACAACAGATTCATCAGGTAATATCAAGTTGACCTTTTCAAAAGCAGGTACTTATGTAATCTCATTGGCATCAACTACGACGTATAATGGTTCGCCAATCATTGCTCCATACTGCAAAGTTACGGTAACAAAGAACGCACAGACAATTACCAAGAAGTCTCCAACAAAAGTTAAGAAGTATAAATACTCTAAGACAAAGAAGCGCACATTTAAAATCAAGGTAAAGAATGCGAAGACAACACTTGTATATAAGTCAAGCAGCAAAAATATTACAGTAAACAAGAATGGTAAAGTAACCATTAAGAAGGGAACCAAGAAGGGAACTTACAAGATTAAGGTTTACGCGAAAGCAACAACCAAGTATAAAAAGTCTAATGTGTTAACATTTAAGATTAAAATCAAATAAGAATTAAGGAATACATATGATGGATACATTTTCACGATGTCATCCGATTATCAACCTTTATTATTTTATAGTAGTGCTGGGCTGCACCATGTTCGTGCAGCATCCGGTACTACTTATTCTGTCTTTTGCGGGTGCAACTTCGTATGCAGTTTACCTAAAAGGAAGCAAAAGCGTAATTCGAAGGAATCTGATTTTTACGTTACCGCTGCTGATTATTGTGGCGTGCTTGAATCCATGTTTTAATCATTATGGAGTGACGCAGCTGATCTATATGGAAGAAAGCGGGAACTGGATTACGCTAGAAGCGTCCATATATGGAGTCGTACTAGGCGCGATATTATTTGTGGTAATCGAATGGTTTGGGTGTTTTAACAAAGTTATGACGACCGATAAGTTTGTATATTTATTTGGAAGAATGATACCGGCAATTTCGCTGTTGTTGTCGATGACGCTTCGCTTTGTGCCAAGATTATTGCGGCAACTAAAGCAAATTAGAAATGCACAAAAATGCGTGGGGATGGATGTGACCAATGGCGGATTTATAAAAAGAGTTAGACACGGGTTCGGAATCTTATCGATTCTTATTACCTGGGCATTGGAAAATGCGATTGACACAGCGGATTCGATGAGAAACAGAGGATATGGACTTCCGGGAAGAAGTGCATTTTCGCTATATCGTTTTGACCGAAGAGATGTAATTGTAACAGGAGTTTTTAGCGGACTGTTCCTGGTGATTTTATATGGACTCATGCATGGGGCGGCATTTGCACAGTACGACCCACGCATAATTTTGGCAGGATTTACGATTCAAGGATATGCAGCAGATGTGACATGTTCTGAGATTATGGCAAGAATTACCTTTGTCGCATTTGCAGTCTTTTGTTTTGTTCCACTTCTAATGAATCTGGTTGAGGATATTAGAAGGAAAGCAAGTATAGGTCAGATAGGAAAGAGAATGGATTTGACCTATCGTGCAATATATGAGGAAATGGATGAAGAATCAAACAGAAAAACGAATCTATCAAATTGAAAATTTCAGCTTTTACTATCCGGAGTGTGAAACGCCCGCGATAGCAGAGCTTTCTATGAATATAAAAGAAGGTGCATTTCACGTGCTTTGTGGTCCGAGTGGTTGCGGTAAGAGCACATTGCTTCGGCAATTAAAGCCGACAATCAAGCCGCATGGAACCGCAAAAGGAATAATCCGGTATGATGGTGCACCGATTGGGGAACTTGGAGCTCGAAGAGAAAGTAGCGAGATTGGTTATGTATTGCAAAATCCGGACAACCAGATAGTGACGGATAAGGTCTGGCATGAATTGGCATTTGGACTGGAAAGTCTAGGTTATGATACACAAACGATTCGTCTTCGTGTGGCGGAGATGGCAAGTTATTTTGGGATTGAATCCTGGTTTCGAAAGGACGTATCGGAATTATCCGGCGGACAAAAGCAGCTGCTTAATCTAGCATCCATTATGGCGATGCATCCAAAGGTGCTGATTCTAGATGAACCGACAGCGCAGCTTGATCCGATTGCAGCTAGTGATTTTTTGGAGACTGTTCGCAAGCTGAATCGGGATTTAGGAACGACCATAATAATCACGGAGCACCGATTGCAGGATATTATTCCGTATGCAGACCGGGTGTTTGTGATGGAAGAAGGCAAAATACTCTGTCAGGGAAGTCCTCGCGATGTCGGAAGTAGCCTAAAAAAGCAGCACAGTGGAAGCTTTCTTGCCATGCCGATTCCGATGCAGATTTATAGTGAAGTGGACAATGTTTTGGAATGTCCGCTAACAGTGAATGAAGGCCGTGCATGGCTGGATGCACTTCTTGATGGATGCGAGAACGCCAAGATGGTTGTACAAGATGAGAAGGAAGATAAGAAGACCGATCCGATCATTGAAGTAAAGGATGTGTGGTTTCGCTATGAAAAGGATGGTCCGGATGTTGTTAAGAATCTTAATCTTACCGTTAATCGGGGGGAGTTTTATGCAATTCTTGGGGGGAACGGAACCGGTAAAAGTACCACGCTGTCTTTAATCAGTCATCTTAGAACGCCGTACCGCGGGAAGATCTTGATTGAAGGAAGAAATATTCGAAAGTATTCAGAAATGGAACTATACAGGGGGCTGATGGGCGTTTTGCCGCAGTCGCCGCAGGCAATGTTCCTAAAAAAGACAGTGAAAGAAGACCTCTATGCCATGCTTGGCGGCCAACGCGAAAACGCAAAGGAATATGACCTTCCGATGGAGAAAAGTAAAGCGATAGAAGGCATTGCGTCCTTAACTAGATTGACACCGTTGTATCATCGACATCCTTATGATCTAAGCGGTGGGGAACAGCAAAGACTAGCATTGGCAAAAGTGCTGCTTCTTCGCCCTAAGATATTGCTTTTAGATGAGCCGACTAAGGGATTGGACGCAGAATATAAAAAGTTTTTGGGAGAACTCCTTGGTAAGCTGGTTTCGAAAGGGATTACTATTCTAATGGTGTCTCATGATATGGAATTTGTTGCAGAATATGCAGACCGTGTCGGTCTGTTTTTTGAGGGGAATCTTGTAACACAAAGAAAGACGGCGCAGTTTTTTGCCGGAAATAATTTCTATACAACCGCGGCCAATAGAATGGCGCGTCATGTCTTTCCAGAGGCTGTTACCGGAAAGGATGTGATTGCATGCTTGAAGAAGAACAGTTAGACAGGTTTGTGGATGAATTTTGGGGGGATATTTCTCAAAAAAAAGTGGTAGCAAGTGAGCAGGTGCCTCTTACTAAGACGAAAGCTGCCTGGGAGAAGGAAGCACTAAGATTGATTATACAGCCAAGACACGATCACAAAGTAGGAGGGAGAACCTGGATGGCATTTCTTTTGATGATAATCGTCTGTCCGATTCTCTTATACCTTTCTGTGAGAATCTTTCACGGGCACAATTACCTGCTTAGCAGTTTGATTATTGTGTTTTTTGCTATGGTACCATTTTTCTTAATGTTTGAAGGCAGAAAGCCGCATCCGAGAGAGCTTATTGTAATTGCAGTACTTGCAGCAATCGGCGTTGCCGGTCGAGGCGCATTTTTTATGGTGCCAAACATTAAGTGTGTAACTGCGATTGTGATTATTGCCGGGGTATCGCTGGGCGGAGAGGCCGGATTTTTAGTGGGCGTTCTTACCATGTTTGTGTCTAATATGTTTATGGGACAAGGACCTTGGACACCATGGCAGATGTTCACTTATGGAATCATTGGATTTTTGGCCGGTATCCTATTTAAAAAAGGTTTATTAAAAGCGAAACGATTAAGCTTATGCGTCTTTGGCTTTATGTGTTCTATCTTTATCTTTGGTGGCATTATGAATCCGGCTGCAATCTTGATGACATATGGACGCATTACGAAGGAAAGTCTGATTGCGTTTTATATATCGGGACTTCCGGTTGATTTGGTGCATGGTGTGAGCACGATTATATTTATGTTGTTATTTGCGCGCCCGCTTCTTGAAAAACTAGAGCGCGTGAAAACAAAATACGGATTATTATAGAAAGAGCCTGGTATGAATGATACAATTTATTTGGATAATAAAGATTCTATAACAAGAACGATGCAGGATATCACGATGACATTTGCCGGAAAGCGCAAGGTGATTAGCACTTCGGCTTTAAACGGTGGTATCAGGACAGATCTTAAGGCAGCGTTTAACCACTGTGATAAAGACCCAAAGAGCGGTCAGTGTGATATGCATGGAGCTACCTACCGGGAACATCTGGCTTATGCGGCAAAGCAATTAGGCTATGATGCGGCAACAGTGACAGGGCTTTCCACGGCAGCAATGATGAAATATGCGGATGTTCGAAAGGCGTCATTTGGAGGTTATACCGTTACCGTTGTAGTGACAGGCGGAGTCTATTCTAATGGAAGACGTGCAGGTGAGACGGCTACCATGTGGGAACAGGATGAGGTCTATCATGTGCTGGAAGGAGAAGGAAGAACATCCGGAACAGTAAACCTAATGGTGCATATCAATGCGCATTTAAGCGACGGAGCATTAGCTACGGTTATGATGGTGGCAACGGAAGCGAAGACGGCGACCATTCGGGATCTGCAGATTAAGAGTTGTTATTCGAAGGAGTTATCAAGTGGTTCGGGAACGGATGGAATCATTGTGGTTTCGGATGAAGAGTCTGAGATTTATTTGACGGCAGCCGGAACAGATACCAAGCTTGGGGAATGTGTTGCGCGAGCAGTTACACAGGCTCTTAGAGAACAGCTTGTGATGCAAGAGCAATATATCCGCGGAGAACTTAAGATCAAAGAAGTGCGTTGGGGATAAGGAATGGAATCAGTACAAAAGATGATTTATGCAATGCCGCTTGGCAGGATGATTTTGCTCATTATAATGATGGTGGTTGTGATGGCAGTCCTTAATCTGTTAATTGGCATGATAGCGCGAGAAAAATATAAAAGCGCTAGCAGACAACTTGGAATTATGGTTATGGTTGTTGGGGTGCTTGGTGCTGTCGCATTTACGTTGTTTCGGGAATCCGGCATAAGAGAAGTGATTTGGGTTCCATTTACTACAATGATGACGGCTGGTGAAGAGTTTCGCATGCCGATTATGAATACGGCTCTGTTCGTACCATTTGGAATTGGAATGTCGCAGGTCTTAAGCGTAAAGCATAAGATGGGTGCGTGTATTGGGCGAACGATTTTGATAGGACTACTGCTTAGCGTGGTAGTGGAAGCATTGCAGTTTGCCTTCGCGCTTGGAACCACAGAGACGGATGATGTGATCTTTAATACATTAGGAACTGCAATTGGTTCTATGCAGGTGGCGCTAAGTCGTCTCTTGTTAATTTGGAAAAATAAAAGCATCTTGGAAGTTTAGTTGGCTAAACTTCCAGGATGCTTTTTTTCTTAGTTGGATGATAACTCAATATTGCCGGTATCGGTATTCGCCTTAATGGTACAATCTCCACTGCCGGGTTGTTTATAAGCATGCTCGAAGTTCTCATCGCCTAAGGTAATCTCGCCCAGGTCACAGGATAAATCCATGGTGTAGGAATTGAGATTTCCAAGTCCGTTTAGGGTGATATTTCCAATATCGCTTTCGACATCCAAAGATGTGAACTTTGCGGAATCGAGAAGAATGTTTCCGGTGTCGCATTCGATGGTGGTTTCTCCAAGGTCGGCATCTGTCTCAATCTGCAGATCGCCGACGTCGATGCTAAAAGTGGATTTGGCACTCTTAACAGCATCGACAGTGATATCGCCATAATCGCAGTCAAGCGATAACTTCTCTAAAGTGATATCGGTAGGGATTGTGATTGTTGTGCTGCTTGGTGTCTGTTCATCACCGAAATGAATTCCGAAGAAGAAAGAATCATCCTTCGGCTCTACTTTCAGGACGCCATCTTCAATGGTATAGGTTGGCTGGTATTGCTCCATGCCATTATAGGTTATCCCTGCTTTTTCGTCAGTTACGAATGTTACGTCGCCGATTAGATCCGATACCTCTACTTGAGTAAAGGAATCTTTCAATGTATGCCCGAAAGTGATCGATTCGGCATCTGCAATGGTAGAGCTAAGCGGTGTGCATCGAAAAAGGCTTGTTAGAACAATAATAATGACAGTAACAGCCGTTAAGATTCCGGTATAAACCTTTACAACGCGGCGCCTTGATAAGCATTCAAGGCGGCTATATGCATCTTGCTCCATATCGATAGCGCATACGTGTTCAATCAGTGCGCAGACGATTGCGCCAATGACCCACACAACCCAGGTGATGTGCCAGTCGAAGGTGATAAAACTCCAGATGAGATAGACACATAGCACGATAGACCGGTAGCCGGACATGAAATGTGCAAGCGGTTTATTGTAGTAGTACTTGATGTCTTTTTCTTTTTTTGCTTTTACATAATAGGCAATCGGAGCGTCGGGATTGCCGGTCTGTGAAGCGTGCAGATTGGAATTGTCATTGTCTTTTTGTTGCTCTTCGTTTGCATTATTGTCCTTAGGCTCATTGATCATGATACCGAGACTTTCTGCAATCTCGTCAAGATTTCCAAAGTCCGCAATAACGGCTCCAACGGCTTCATTTTCGGTATGTCCAGCGTCTAGCATCTCGCTGTATTTATCTTCCATCATTTGCGCTAGTTCTTCTTTGGCGGCACGCACTTCTTCGGTATCCGGAAGGCGGGCGAACATATTATCAAGATAATTTTTGATTGTATCCATTTTTCATAATTCTCCTTTAGTCTACTCTTCGGTGATGAAACGTTCGATAACGTCTTTGGTTAATACCCATTCTTCGCATTTGTCCCGGTAGTGTCTGCGACCTTCATCGGTGATGGTGTAATAAGTTCTTTTCTTTCCGTTCTCAGCCTGTCCGGCATAAGATTGGATGTAACCATTCTTTTGCATTCTTGAAAAGGCTGAGTATAGGGTTGTTTCTTTGATTACGTATTTATCATCGGACTTTTCTCGAATTTCTTTTGAAATGGCATATCCATAGGAAGGTCCATTTAGTAAAAGAAATAAGATAATGGTGTCGATGTAACCACGTATCACATCGCTGCTAATCGTATTCACAAGCTCCTCCTTACATTGACTGTCGTTGTAATGCCTGACGTACTATGTCATACGTAGTATGTCTGGCAAAGTAAATATACTACGCCTGTCGTAATATGTCAATAGCATGAAAAAAAATAATTAGAATAACTGAAGATATTGATGTAATGCAGGATTGTGATTGTCTGTTCGCCATAAGGCATCAATTCGCTCGTATTCATGTTCCCCTTTTAATGGGATAAAGATAAGATTGTCTGCGTTGCTTAGTTTTTTGGTACAGTAATCAGGCAAAATAGAGATGCCTTGCTCAGAAGCAACCATAATCAAGATGCTTTCGGCGTTGGTGGAACGAAAGACAATCTGTGGTTTAAAGCCGGCTTCTTCATAGAGTGTCATAAAGTGAGCATCGCCGTATGAATTGGTTGATTCTGATGGAGACATATATAAGAATTTTTCTCCTATCAGATCCTTACGGGTGAGGTGTTTTTTGCCGGCTAGACGGTGAGAAGGATAGAGGGCAACCATGAGAGGAACGTCTTCTACGGCGCAATAGCCAATTTCTGTATTTTGTTGCAGATTCGTGCTATCCCAGGTATAGATAAGATCCAACTGTCCGCCGACAAGACGAGAGGCAAGAAGATCCGTGGTCATGCGATAGCAGCTTACGAAGATATTGGGATAGTCCTTATGAAACCCGCGAATCCAGTTAGACAGATTACTTCTTTCGTAGCCTTTGGTGTAGCCGATTTTGAGAGTTCCGCGCTGACCGCTGGCAGCATTTTGGGCGATGGTAACAGCATTTTCCATTTGCTCCACCATGGATTTTGCCTCTGTCAAAAAGACGCTGCCGGCCGGGGTTAAGAGTATGGGGCGCTTGTTTCGGTCAATCAATGTGGTGCCGACAATTTGTTCAAGAGCCTTGATTTGCTGTGTAATAGCCGTTTGAGAAATGTAAAATTGCTGCGCTGCTTTTGTAAAACTATGAGATTGTGCAACTGCGATAAAGTATTTTAGTTGATTAAGTGTCATAAAAGCCTCCTATTATAATGGAATTGAATATTGCATAGGATTATGAAAATAAAATCGTACAAGTAACAGCTACAATATAACTTTTTCTTATTATAGCATTGGAAATATGGAGTTGTAATCTTTAAGATGCGCAATTACAATTCTTAATATATGAAAAAAGAATATTTTGGAGGAAAAGTATGAAAAAGAAAGTATTATCGGCACTTGTATGCGCAGGTCTTGCTGGAGTTTTATTGGCAGGCTGTGGCTCATCATCGACAGATTCTTCGGTGGCTTCATCTACGGAAGACGCATCATCCTCAAAGACCTATCGAATAGGAATCTGTCAGTTGGTACAGCACGAAGCGCTCGATGCCGCAACCGAAGGATTTCAGGCAGCACTTATAGATAAGCTGGGCAAGGAGCATGTGGAATTCGATGTGCAAAATGCATCCGGTGATTCCGCGACTTGTTCGACGATCACGAATCAGTTCGTGGCAGATGGAGATGATTTGATTTTGGCAAATGCAACTGCGGCGCTTCAGGCAGCAGCTTCTTCAACCGGTGATATTCCAATTCTTGGGACATCGGTAACCGATTATGCGACAGCACTTGATATTTCAGATTGGACAGGAACGGTTGGCAGTAATATTTCAGGAACCAGTGATTTGCCACCGCTTGATCAGCAGGCAGATTTGATAAAGGAATTGTTCCCGGATGCAACAACGGTTGGTATTTTATATTGTTCAGCTGAGCCAAATTCGGTCTATCAGGCAGACAATATGACAACCTACCTAGAAGAACTTGGATATCAGGTAGAGATTTATACATTTGCAGATACCAATGATGTAGCTTCGGTCACACAGTCTGCATGTGATGGAAGTGATGTACTTTATATTCCAACCGATAATACGGCGGCCTCTTGTATGGAAACGATTTCTAATGTGGCAACACCGGCGAATACACCGGCAATCGTGGGATGGGAGGAAGGCCTAAATAGTACATGTGCAGTGGCAACGCTTGCCATCAGCTATTACGATTTGGGATATCAGACCGGTGAGATGGCCTACGAAATCTTGGTGAATGGAGCAGATATCACAACGATGGCTGTTGAAACATCACCGAACGTAGCGAAGAAATATAATGCAGATAATTGTAAGACATTTGGGGTTAGCGTAAGCGACGAATTTGAAGCTTATGAAGTATCCGAAGAATAAGTGAAAAGAACTGCTAAACGCCTGCTTTTGAGGAGAAAACTCATTTGGGTGATTAGCAGTTTTTTCTTTTAATCCACGACATGGGATAGGAGTTTGCAGATGATTTTAACGATGTGTGTGCGATCCAATTTGCTACGCTCTGGTAATGTGATACAATGGAGGCAAAAGGAAAGGATGCAGTAATGGAAGAAAAGACAATTGCAATATTGATTGACGGGGATAATATCTCTCCGCAATATGCAGAATATATAAAAAGCGAGGCGCAGCATCTAGGCCGCATTAAGATTTCAAGGCTTTATGGCTCAATCAGTTCACCGACGGTAAAGGCATGGTATCGTGTGATGCCGGAACAGGGAATCACGCCAATGCTGCAGATTAGTTATGCAAATGGAAAAAGTATTGCTGATCAGGCACTTACCATTGATGCGATGGATATCTTACATTCCGGTGATGTCGATATGATATGTTTGGTCAGTTCGGACAGTGATTTTACAAAACTGGTATATCGCATTAAGGAAGATGGTATTACCGTCATAGGAATGGGTGAGAAAAAGACAAGCCAGTCACTTGTAAATGCTTGCGATGAATTTCGTTTGCTCGATTTGATCTACAATAATGATCTGAAGTCGCAAAATCAAAATAAACAGGATAATGCGCAGCAGTCTGAGAAAAATGAGACTGTGGAGGTAGCGGAAGATACGCCAATTAACGTACCGAAATTAGAAGCGGTATTAAAGGCAATTAAAGGCTATCTTGATAATGATTGGGAGAATCTTGCAGGAGTTGGAACGTATCTGTCTAAGAGACTTCCGGGATTCGATTCTCGTATCTATGGATATCGTAATATCTCAGAGCTCATAAGAGAGCATGAGAATCTATTTGACCTTAAGACAGAACTTGCAGAAGATAAGGTTCATCAGGTTGTCTATGTGAAGAATAAAAGGAAAAATAATTCTAACAAAAAGAAAAAGACAACGAATTCGTAAGAGACGGCCGCGGCACATGGTGCAGCGGCATTCTTAATGTACATCTTTGTAGGGAGACAAGAGGACGGATGAAGCGAATTTCAACTTACTGGAAATGGATGATTGTGCTGGCCGTTACAATCATACTGTTACATGTACTGGCAATTAGTGAACGGTTTGTAAACGTGTATCATCATGTAATCTATATAAGAATTGCAGAATATTACGGTGGCATTATGGGGAAGGTTCCGATTAATGTTGGTGAAATCATGATGTATTGTGCGGCCGGATTTTTGATTCTAGAACTGGTACTGGTGATTTTGCTGCTGTTTTGGCGAGCAAAAAGCAAGTATCGTAGATGGGTAGTATCTTACTCAAAGGCATTATTATTGGGAGCAGCGGTTGTTGTGCTCATATATACTTTGAACTGGTCGATTCCATTTCGTTATAGTATTGACTTGGGTGAAGAAACTGTGACAAAATATACACTTGGAGATTTACAGAAACTTCGAAGTGACATTGTAGAGATGCTGAATCAGGCAGCTGAAGAGATCGGGCGGGATGAAGATGGCAACATCGTTTATGAGGAAGATGTTGATGAGCAGGTAATTGCGGCGCTGAAAGGAATCAGTGATGAATTTGAATATCTAGATGGAAGCTATCCGGTTATGAAAGAATCGTATTGTTCGGATGTTCTAGAGTGGATGAATATTGCGGGATATACGTATCCTTACACGATGGAAGTAACGTATAACAAGTATACGATGAGTCTTTATTATCCATCATTGCTTGCTCATGAGATGAGTCATCATAAGGGATATTATAAAGAAGATGATGCCAATTTCTTAAGTGAGATTGCCTGCATGAAAAGCGAGTGTCCCTATCTGGTTTATTCGGGGTGTTTGGACGCCTATTATTATGTTGATAACGCTTATAAGGAGGCGTTGTTTTCTTACCTTGATGAGGAAGAAGCAACGACAATCTGGCAGCAGAGGGAACTTGCAAGTGCGCTTGTGGGAGAAGATTTGACAAAAGACCGCAAGGCGGCGCAGGAAGCTTATAATGCGGATGAGCATGCAGCGCAAAGCTTTTCGAGCGCGGCACAAAGCGTTTCAGAAGTTGGCTGGGATGTGCAGTCGGATGTTTTAGAAGAGGACTGCTATGAGGGTGTCGTCGGCTTGTTACTTCAATATGATTGGAAATGAGAATGTTTATGAATGTGATAAAAAGAGAATTAGGGCAATGGAGGTTTCATCTTAAAGGAGATATCTTAGCGGGGATTGTTTCAGCATTTTCGGTAATTCCGGAAGTAATTGGATTTACAATTGTAGCCGGAGTGCCACCCATCTATGGATTATATACTTCGATTGCATTTTTGATATTGCTTTCTTTTATTGGAGGGCGTCCGGCGATGGTATCTGCAGGTGCCGGTTCTATGGCAGTTGTTGTGGTTACGCTGATTGCAGAGCATGGGACGGCCTATTTGTTTTGGGCAGTATTGTTGGCCGGAATCTTTCAGATTGTACTTGGATTGTGCAGGGTTGGTAATTTGATGCGTTATGTGCCGGCTCCGGTGATGGCGGGATTTGTCGATGCGCTTGCCATTATTATTTTTAAATCGCAGATTACGTCGCTGCTGGAAAATACGGTTGTAACGACCGGCGGTATAGGGAAGATGGTTTTATTTATCGGGATAGCACTAGCCGTTATTTATCTGTTTCCAAAGATTTCGACAGCAGTTCCTTCTACCTTGGTGGCACTGATTTTGGTGACCGCAGTAAGCGTGGTAATTGCGCTGATTAGCGGTGGCAATAGTGATGTAAGGATGATTGCAGATCTAGGGAATCTGAAAGGAAGCTGGCCGGGCTTTCATCTGCCGGCGGCGCCGTTTAACAGGCAGACGCTTGGAATTATCTTTCCATATGCGCTTTCTTTGGCTTTTGTGGGTCTGTTAGAGACCATGCTTACCAATCAGGTGGTAGATGAAATGACAAAGTCAGAGAGTAATAAAAACCGAGAATGCGTGGGGCAGGGAATTGTGAATATAATCTGCGGGCTTGTTGGAGCAATGCCGGGATGCGCTATGATTGGTCAGGCGATTACCAATGTCAAAAGTGGTGGTCGTGGTAGAATGTCAACCTTTGTGGCGGGAGTAATCCTTACATTCCTTCTGGCAGTCGGATCTGTGATTCTTGGCATTATTCCACTGGCAGCATTGATCGGTGTGATGATCTTTGTGTCAATTACGACATTTAACTGGAAGAATCTGATTGGGATGTTTTCGAATAGAAGTTTAAAAGGAGTGTTTGAAACAATCGTTACCATTATGACAGTTGTTGTGACAGTGGCGAGCAACAATCTGGCATATGGAGTTGGGATTGGAATTGGATTGTATATCCTGCTTTATTTCTTGCATAGATATATAAGATTAAAACGAATGCGGTAAAAAAGCTGTCGCTTTGATGATACCCCACTAAAGCATGTTTTTAGGGGAAATCATCAAGGCGGGGCTTTTTTTTGTGAAAAAAATGGACGTGGCTTGTGCATAAACGAGGTCAGCTCAGGGTATGGCAGCTAGGGAATTAACCTGATGGAGCTTAAGTCGGCGCTGATGCAAAAGACATCGCGGCATAGCTTGTGCGCGCGCGCATCATCAATCGTTTCGCGGATGGTCTTTTCACCAATTCGAAGTGTAAAGACGTCATCTTCGATGGATGCGTGCCCATCCGCTGTACGGATATTGAGCACTAGATGATCGGTGAAACGGTTATGATGTCGAGAGTTGTGATCAGAGCAAATCATATTCATACTTAGATAATCAACCGGATCGAACGGCTCGGTATTTACCAGCAGCATGGATACGGGTTCTATCTTGGAGTTGATACGCACAAGCTCCCACCAGGAATTATCGCATTTGATAAATTGATAGCGATTAGGACCAATGGTTTGTAAGGTGCTGTTTTCAAACTTTAACGGTCCGGGGGGAACCGGTCCGCCAAATCCTACATCGCAATAGTAGCAATCTGCATTTAGATGAACGATGGTTCCGCGATGGGAAGCAATGAAATGAGGTCCTTCGCCTTCTAGCACTTTGCAGATACAAGGAGTAACCGTAAATCCAAGTGCCTGCAAAAGAGAATAAAACAGGCAATTTAGTTCAAAGCAATACCCCCCGCGTCCGCCGAGGATGATTTTATCAAAAAGTTCACGGATGGCAAGCGTGATAGGGACTTTGCGGCAGTGCACATCAATATCTTCAAAGGGAATAGCCGTCTGGTGAAGATAAATCAGTTGTTCAAGAGTGGTAAGATTAACCTTTGGTGTGCCGGTAAATCCGATGCGCTTAAGATAGGCATCTACATCGGGGAGCGGCTCGTATAATTCTTCGTACATAAAGACCCCTTTCAAGGAAAAAATAAGTTAATACAAGTATAGGGGATATGGAAACAAGATGCTAGCAAAAAAGAATTGAAAATAAACCATAATGATGATAGTATTAAAATAACTAAGCGGTACGAATGTACTAAGTTAATGTGCGCTTCGTACTAAATAAATCGAAGAGACAAGTTTTAAGGAGGAACGTAATAATGGAAATTAAGAAAACAAAAGATACGGGCAAATTAACAATTGATATTGATGGAAGGCTCGATACAACAACCGCGCCGCAGCTTGAAAAGGAACTTGGCGAACAACTCAATGGAGTGACAGAGCTTGTCTTTGATCTTGAAAAGCTCGAGTATATTTCCTCAGCAGGTTTGCGCGTACTTCTTTCTGCACAAAAAACCATGAATAAGCAGGGGAAGATGGTAGTAAAGAATGCAAATGAAGCCGTTATGGAAATCTTTGATGTGACAGGATTTGTAGATATTTTGAATATCGAGGGCGCATAATGAAAAAGATAAAAGTCGGGTTTTTAGGCTATGGAACAAGGGCGCTTGATGCTCTTATGGAACATGATGGCTTTGAGGTGCAGGCATTTGTGGCACCTCGAAGCAGATTATGTACGGATGTATATGAGGCAAAGCACAGATATGCATCGGTGCCGTTTTCGATTGTAAAAAACAACGATGAATTAGCACAAGAATTGGATAAACACAAAGACATTGCGTGTTTTTTGATGAATGCATGTCCGATTATTCTCAATGAAAAAGTGTTGCAAAAGATGCCGATATACAATGTTCACCCGGGCAGCCTGGCTTATAATCGTGGGCATCAGCCACATCTGTGGACGGTGCTTTTAGGGGAGAAGGAAAGTGAGATTGTTCTTCATACGGTGACGACCGGAATTGACGAAGGAGAGATTATTGGAAGAGAGGTCTGTGCGATTCGCAGGGAGATGAATGCGCTAGACGTACTGGATTGTTTGGAAGATCAATTGCCTAAGCTGCTGGATTGTCTATACCAACATATCGTAAATGGAACGTCGGCTGAGCAGATTGTGACAGGCGGCGAATATCGACCGGTTATGAGACATGAAGATTATGAAGTATTATTGGAAAATATTATAAAGCCTTCCTTTACGGAGGAAGTTTTAAGAAAAATCAGAACCAGATCAATGCATCACGGGGCTTTTTTTGTATACAAAAAAGAACGGGTATATATTGATCGGCTTTTGGATGAAGAAACGATAAACCGGCATGAAGGTGGCAGCAAGCCAATTGTTTCTTTATGTGGTTCGGTGGCGATTTTGGAAAGTGCCAATCACAGATGGGTATTTCATGTGAATAAACGGGAGGAATTGGATGAATGAAAAAGATAGCTACCATAATTTTCGTCCTGTTATTTACCATTCCAATTAGTGCATTTGTTATGTCGATTAGTAAAGATACGACTGTAGCCGAGGAGAAGGCAGAGGAATATTTTCAAACGGCCGGGAACAATAAGGCTGCACATACGAAAGAAGATGGAACAACTTATAATATATGTTATGTCGATATAGATCCTTATCCGCCGTCCGGTGAGATGCTCTATTATCTGTTGCAAGAAATCAATGACATGGGATGGATGAATATTGAGCATTTTGACAAGCTTCCATTTGACCCTCAAGATACCGATGCAGGAGCATTGATAGATTATCTTGCACAGCAGGGAACCGGCGATTATATCTCTTTTTCAAAGAAATATAATTATTATATTGCGCTTGATAATCCCCAGACAGTAAAAAAGGAGATTGAAGAGGGAATTAAAGAAGGCGAAATCGATCTGATTCTTTGTCTTGGTACGTCCCCGGGCAAACTGATTATTCAAGAGATGGGAATTGAGGATGTACCGGTGATGGTTTATTACTCCGTAGATCCGGTATCCGCCGGTCTGTCGCAAAAGCAAGAATATTCCGGGCAAGATAATGTATGGTGTCATACAAGTTCACAGGTGTATAAAAATCAGCTTTCTTTCTATCATGATGCATATTCGTTTCAAAAACTGGGAATGGTATATTATGATGAATCGATAGCGGCAAGAGATATTTATGGTGAGACGGCAAAAGCACTCGGCGTGGAAATTGCGGAACAGAAAATCGAAACCATTTCCGGGCAAAACAGTGAAGAGGAATATTATAATAATCTAAAAAACGCTTATAAACAGCTGGTAGAAGAAGAACACATCGATGCGTTTTTGTTAAATACGGATATGATCAAGGATTCTGAGCGAATGGACGAGTTGCTTAGTGTGTTTATCAAGGCTGACATTCCGGTATTTGTGCAAAACGGGCAGACATTTGTAAAGAATGGAGCGTTAATGCTTATGGCAGCAAGTGATGCCGTATCACAGGCACCGTTTGCGGCAGATGCATTTGCAAGAATATTAAGTGGAGAATCTCCGGGAGATATTTATCAAAAATTTGTTCCATCGCCATATGTTTCCATCAATTTGGATACGGCAAATCAAATTGGGTATGAGGTTCCGGATGATATTATTTTATTATCGGAACAAATATATGGAGGAAGCGGGGAGCGTGAATGATACGAAGGAAAGACAAAGTGAAAAACACAAGTGTACATATCAGACTTGGAATCTATGCTGTAATTATTATTGTGACATTGTTATTTTTGTTTTGGATTTCAAAAATGGCGTATCGAAATACGGCACTTGAGCTTGAAAAAGAGTATATACAGACACTTGCCGAGGAGTGTGTGACCAATATTGAAACCTCCATCAGATATGGAAAAGAACTGTCGAACTATTATGGACTTGATGAGGAACTACGGACGATTTCGGGATATCAAAATCAAGGAATTGGAGTGGTTGTAACAGATGCTGATACTGAGATGATTACAGCAGTATTTGGCGATAAAGAAGATGAGAGTAATCAGACGGCGTATAACAAAGACATGCTTACCTGGTTATATGCTTATCTGGGACAGGAACAAAACGCAGAGTTTGAAAAAAACGTTTATGCAAAAGAAGTCTCAATGGGAAGTTACGACGGAATTATCTATGAAATTTCGGATAGCGAGGGAGGTATTGAGGGCTACTTATTTGTGCTATATGATTCCGGCACCCTGGTAGATGTTAGCGATGTGTCCCTGCTAAGTCTTAGCAGCGACTATGAGAAAATGATACAGCAAAGTGTAAGCAATACACAGCAACATGTACAAGAAGAAATTGACGCGCTGATGGACAAGGGGCTTGGTACATCAGAAATTGCAGAATTGTCAGAGCATTTTGACGAGGTGGCGGCACGAAATGATGCAGTATCGGAGATTACAATTGCAAATGATGGTACGGTTACGGCACAGTTAGATCTTACATATGTGCATGAAAAGCAAAAGTATTTCCTTATGTATCTGGTGGCAATTATTATTATTTGCATCATTATAGGGGTGGAATTTACCAATCTGATACCGGCCATACTCGATAAGATTCATAAAAGGAGACAGCATAAGCAAAGCTATTATACGAAAAAGGGAATCGGCGGCAGTATTCGTGTATTATCCTTTGTTATGTATACGGCAATCTATATCAGTATGCCATATGCGGCGATTGTGATGCGACAAAATAATATGAGAGTATTTTCGTTATCAGAATCCCTGTCTTCTTCTTTGCCACTGACGGTAGAACTGATAGCAGTGCTTGTGGTGTCACTGATTGTGCAAAGGATATATGCCAATAAAAATCCGTATGTGTTAATGGGAGCCGCTGCCGTTATGCTGATCGTCGGCAACCTGGCATGCGCAGGGGTGTCATCGCCATATATGCTGATTCTTTTACGGATGTTTTGCGGAATAGGATTTGCATTTCTTAAGTATGTTTTTAACAGTCTTGTCTCTCTAGGAAGCGATAGTGATACGGATGTAAAGGAGCATTTTGCAGGGCTTAATGCGGGACTGCTTGGCGGAATAACCGTCGGCTCATCCTTAGGATCAATTCTTGCCGGAGTATTTGGCTATTTGGGAAATTATCTGTTTACAGGAGTTATTATTCTAATTGTATTTGCACTAAGCCCAATCTTTGTGGCATGGAAAGAATTGAATGATAAGAGAGCATATCAGGTCGTTGAGACAAAGCAATCGATTTCTCTTATAGAGGTCTTAAGAAACAGACAATACAGATGGGTTATTATACTTACCGATATTCCGTTAAATATCGGACTTATGTATGTGGTTGCGTTTCTTCCGGTATATATGGGAATTATAGGACAGCAATCGATTGTGACAAGTTATGCTTATCTGGTAAATGGAATTGCCGGATTGTACATGGGCGTATGGTTGGTGAAACGTCTAAAGAAACTTCATAAGAATAAGGCTGTCGCAGTTGCAATCTTTATGGGAGCGGCCGGTTTTTTGGTATTGCTGATTGGAAAATCCGCAATCGTTGTTCTTATTTCTGCAGTGATACTGGGTGTCTTTGATGGGTTTGGAACACCGACACTGACCGGTAATTTCGCAAGTATGGGGGAGAAAAACAAGGATGATAAAGCGGCGCTTTTAACTATTTATGGAAGTATTGGCAGCGCGGTACAGATTATCTGTCCGGCTTTGTATGGAGTGTTGGCAAACAGTGAAGGTGATATGATACCAATGACAATTTTTGGCGCAATTTATGCTATGTTTGGAGTTGTATTTTTGATATTTGGCGCACTGTTCTTAAAGGAGGAGAAATATGAACGCTAAGAGAAGTCTTGCACGAAGATTTATTCTGTCTTTTGTAATAGTAGGTGCAATTATTTGCTTTATAACAGCATATATCGGCATCGAAGGCGAATGGAGCAGTATGGGTCAACAGTATTATGATATGGCTTATTATGTGGCGGATGTAGCAGCAAGTGAGATCGCGGATGAGATTACGGCCGAGGAGCTAAAGGAATATGCGCAAGCTGCAATCGAAGGGGACGCAGATACAATTGCGACAATCGAAAATAGTCAGGCGTATCAAAATGTCAAAAAAAGGCTTAACACGCTTAGAGAAAATATGCAGCTTACCGATGTCTATGTGACCATCTATTCGGCTGAGAATCTTCGGGCGTATTCACAAGGCGATGATAGTTGGAAGCCGCTTGTTTATATCTTTGACAATTATGTTACGGAAGATAAGAGCTTTCAATTGGGGGATTGCAGTGCGATGAATCCGGATAACATCGAGCTGTTTGCAGAAGTTGTTGAAACGGAGCAAAATCAGGATGATTATATCATCTCTAACGGTGATTTTGGTTACAATATGTCCGCGTTAAAACCGATTCTTACAGAGGATGGACAACTTGCCGCTGTGATTGGCGTGGAAGTGCCGATGCTGCGTATTGAAGGCGCTGTAAAGTCATTTGTCAAACATACGATTTTGGTGATTTCCATTGTGGTGGTAATCGTTATCATTTTGTATCTGATTTTTATGTATCGGGGAATTGTGATTCCAATCAATCTTATGTCAAAAGAGGTAAAGCGTTTTGGCGATACCGGGATACCGGCGGATGGTGAAAATGATTATCTAAGCCAGATCAAAACAAAAGATGAAATGCAGCTTCTTGCAGGCTACGTTGTGAAGATGGAAAAAGACCTGGTGGCTTATGTCGAGAATATCAAGAGGGTGACAGCGGAAAAGGAACGCATCGGTGCAGAGCTCAATGTAGCAACACAGATACAGGCGTCGCAGCTGCCGAATATATTCCCGGCGTTTCCGGACAGGAAAGAATTTGAGTTGTATGCAAGCATGGATCCGGCCAAAGAAGTCGGTGGAGATTTCTATGATTTCTTTATGCTCGATCAAGATCATATTGCTCTGGTAATTGCTGATGTATCCGGCAAGGGAGTTCCGGCTGCGCTGTTTATGATGATATCCATGGTGCTGATAAGAACCCGTGCGCAGATGGGGGGAGATACTTCTTCGATTCTAGAACAGGTGAATAATCAGATCTGCGAAACGAATGAACAGGGCATGTTTGTGACGGTGTGGCTTGCAATTGTCGATTTGAAAACCGGTCATGTAGTAGAATCAAATGCAGGGCATGAACATCCGGCAATCAAAAAGAAGGATGGAGACTTTGAACTTGTCATAACAAAACATTCTCCTGCTGTTGCAACGATAGAGGGAATGCGATATCGTCAAAATGAATATGACTTAGAGCCCGGTGATCGAATCTTTGTATATACGGATGGAGTGCCGGAGGCGACAGATGCTAATAATGAAATGTTTGGCACAGAGCGTATGCTAGAGGTGTTAAACCGGTCAAAGGAAGCAGACGGCAAGGAATTGCTTCACAATGTGAGACAAGCGGTAGATGAATTTGTAGGAGAAGCACCGCAGTTTGATGATTTGACCATGTTGACGTTTAAATACAATGGAAGCGATGAAACGGCTTAGTATTTTAATGGGGGGACATATGAAGGAAATTACAGTTGATGCCAATATCGAAACAGTAGCTGTTGTAACGGAATTTGTAAATCAAGAATTAGAAGAGGTGGATTGCCCGCCAAAGCTAAGGATGCAGATTGACGTGGTTATTGATGAAATATTTTCCAATATTGCGCAGTATGCATATGACGGCAAGACGGGAAAAGCTTCCGTGTGCGTAGAATTTGAAGATGGTAATGAAGTTATGGTTCTTACATTTAAGGATAGTGGGAAACCATATAATCCATTGGAAAATAAGGAGCCTGATGTAACTCTTTCGGCCGAGGAGAGGCCGATTGGCGGACTGGGAATCTTTATGGTGAAAAAAATGATGGACGCGGTTCAATACGAATATAAAGAATGCAAGAATATACTTCAGGTTAAAAAACGCCTGAAAAACTAGCTAAAATATGCGGTATAAAGGAAAAATTATGTGCATTTTTATGATAATATGCTATTATGGAAACAAGAAAAAACTAGAAGGGGGGGCTTGCGATGCTAGCGACACTTATCCCATTATTTGATGCAGATTTGGCAGTAAAAGCTTATTCTATTTTTGCCAGAAAAGAAAATTATTTTTTACATCCTAAGTATTCGGGGTTCAGTAAACTTGACGGAGCGAATTATGTAATCGGATTGGACTTGATTGATGTTATGGGGATGGAGACGATATCCGGGGATCTTGATATTTTTGTTCCATTAACCGAAATATCTTTATTTTCAGATTTAAACGAGCAGTGCGGAGCACCGCCTGAAAAGCTGGTTTTGTTAATAGATCGAGCAATTGTTCCATGTGATAATCATATTGAGCGAATTAAAGAATTAAAGGCAGCAGGTTATCGGTTTGCAATCCGCCGGTTAATGGGTGCTGATTTTGAGAATTATAAAGCGATTATTTCCGAGATGGATTATATCTTTATCAATCCTAAGAAACTGCAGATTAGCAGAGCGGATGAGTTTTTTAGAAAGACATATCCGGGCATTAAGATATGTGTAGTTGGAATTAAGAGTATGGAGGAATACGAAGAGATTGCAAAGGAAGGGCGTTATGATCTGTATGAAGGCTCGTTCTTTAGACTTCCGATTACCCGTGGTAAGAAGGAAGCGATGGCACCTCTTAAAACAACTTATATCGAATTGCTTAATGTTGTAAATGAACGGGATTATGATTTGACGAAAGCGGCAGATGTCATTGAACGTGATACGGCGATTGTGGTCTCACTTTTAAATATGGTGAACCGAATGACGGTGGTATCCGGTATTAATTCTGTCCAGCATGCAGTTGCGATGCTGGGACAAAAGGAGCTGAAACGCTGGATTGTTACGGCAATCACCCGTGAACTTTGTGCGGACAGGCCAAGTGAAATTATGCGATTGTCACTGATTCGTGCCAAATTTGCAGAGAATCTGTCGAAATTATTTGGATTTAAGAACGAGGAAAAAGAACTATTCTTAATGGGATTGTTCTCTGTATTGGATAAGATTTTGGATCGAACGATTGAAGAAGCACTGCAGGAAGTAAAGGTATCAAAGGAAATCTATGATGCACTCGTTAGTGGTGAGGGTCCATATGCAGAGTTGTTCCAGTTTATGAAGGATTATGAAGAAGCTTATTGGCCGGAAGTGTCACGTGTCATGCTGCTGAAAGAGATTGAAGTGGCAGATGTGTATGAGGCATATAAGGGTGCACTTAATTGGTATCGCTTGCTGTTATAGAACAAGAGGAATATGTTTTTTGGCAAGGAAAAGAGCTAGGAGGTCCTCTAAATGAGCAGAAGAGTTATTACAATCAGCAGGGAGTATGCATCCGGTGGACATACGATAGCGAAGATTTTGTCACAGGAGCTTGGAATCCCATTTTATGACACGCAGATTATAGATGAGGTTGTAAAGAAAACAGGTCTTGATAAAGAAATTGTGGAAAATGCAGAAAAGCAGGTGACGAGCAGCTTTTTGTTCAATCTGGTTATGGGTATGGGCGCGCAGAACAATTATTATGAGAAGATCTATAAGGCGCAGAAAGATTTTGTTTATGCGAAGCTAAATGAAGGCCCTTGTATCTTCGTTGGAAGAGCTGCGAATTTTATTCTGGGACAGGATGTGGAGCAGCTTCGGGTGTTTATTTATTCAACACTGGATAAAAGAGTAGAATATGCAATTAAGCATTATAAATTATCAAAGGAGAAGGCGCAGGAAACCATTATTCGGTCGGATAGGGACAGAGCATTGCAAAGCAAGAACTATTACGACAAGGTCTGGGGCGCAAGAGCCAATTATGATGTAATGCTTAATTCCGGAGAGCTTGGTGTGGAAGGATGTGTGAAGATCTTAGCTAGAATCTTTAGAGATGGTGAGATCTAGAAGGCATCAGGTTGAAGGATTATAGAGTCGATAGGAATCATGTGCGGATGAGAATGCGTATGTGATTCCTTTTTTGCGAGCGAGTCTTGACCAAAAAGCGGCTGAAACACTATATATATTTTTAAATTTTGGTATAATAAGAATAGTGCAAAAGGAGAGGATTCATGAAGAAGTATATTATGGCCCTTGATCAGGGAACGACAAGCTCAAGATGTATCTTGTTTGATAAACAAGGAACCATTGTTAGTATGGCGCAGAAAGAATTTAAACAATATTATCCGAAGCCGGGCTGGGTAGAACATGATGCTATGGAAATCTGGTCTTCGCAGCTGGCAGTTGCGGTAGAGGCAGTGGAAAAGGTAGGGTTGTCAGGAACGGATATTGCGGCCATCGGAATTACCAATCAGCGGGAGACCACGATTGTCTGGGATAAGGAAACCGGTCTGCCGGTTTGTCATGCAATTGTCTGGCAGTGCCGAAGAACTGCGGATATCATCGAACAGATGAAGGCGGATGGTCTTGAGGAATATGTGCAAAAGACAACCGGTTTGTTGGCGGATGCGTATTTTTCAGCATCTAAAGTAAATTGGATTTTGGAACATGTTCCGGGAGCAAGACAAAAAGCGCAAAAAGGCCAGCTTTTATTTGGTACAATCGATACCTGGCTAATCTGGAAACTGACCGATGGAAAGTCGCATGTGACAGATTATACCAACGCTTCTAGAACGATGATGTTTGATATTCATAAGCTAGACTGGGATCAGCGTATCTTGGAGTATTTTGATATTCCGCGCAGCATGCTTCCGAAGGTGTTACCATCAAGCAGCGAATTCGGGCACACCAGCATCAGCGCATTTGGAGATGCGATTCCAATCACCGGAGTTGCCGGTGATCAGCAAAGTGCGTTATTTGGACAGATGTGTGTGCAACCCGGAGATGTGAAAAATACATATGGGACAGGCTGTTTTTTACTTATGAATACCGGTGATCGGATAGTCAACTCTAAGAAAGGCTTGTTGACGACCATAGCGGCAGGCACGGAAACAAGACCGCAGTATGCTTTAGAAGGAAGTATCTTTGTGGGTGGCGCCGCAGTTCAGTGGTTGCGGGACGAGATGCGAATGATTAAGACCTCTGCCCAATCCGAAGAATATGCCAGGGAAGTGGAAGATACCGGAGGCGTCTACATTGTGCCGGCATTTACAGGGCTTGGTGCGCCGTATTGGGATCCTTACGCCAAAGGCAGTGCATTTGGTATTACAAGAGGATGCAAAAAAGAACATTTTATTCGAGCTACACTAGAGTCTATTGCCTATCAGGTGCATGATATTCTAGAAGTGATGGAAGAAGAATCGCAAGAGAAGATCACAGCTTTGAAGGTAGATGGCGGAGCATCCAAGAATGACTTTTTGATGCAATTTCAGTCAGATCTATTGGGCGTTAAGGTAGTAAGACCAAGCTGCGTAGAGACAACGGCTCTTGGTGCGGCATATCTTGCCGGAATGAAAGTGGGTTATTGGAAAGATATTCAAGATATACAAGACAATTGGAAATTGGACCGGGAATTTACACAGGTCATGGAACCGGATGCTGTAAAGCAGTTGTTAAAGGGATGGAAAAATGCGGTTCATATGGCACTTGAATGGTCGAAATTAAGTAGGGAATAATGGCAAAGGAGGACTATAGTTACCGTGGATTACAAAGAATTAGCAAGAGAAGTAAAAAGTGCAAGTATTATGCTTGGAAGTGCACCTGAAAAACTGCGCAATGAGGCATTAGAGGCAATTGCGGCTGCACTAGAAGAAAAGAAAGAAGCAATATTTGCAGAAAATAAAAAGGATCTGGAGGCAGGAAGCAATCTGGCAAAACCGATTCTTGGCAGATTAAAGTTTGATGAACATAAACTTGAGGATGTAACTGCCGGAATTAGAGGACTTATGGAACTTGAAGATCCAAGCGGAAAAGTACTGATGGAAAGAGATCTTGACGAGGGCCTTCATTTGGTACGCGTGACCTGTCCGATTGGCGTGATTGGTGTTATTTTTGAATCAAGACCGGATGCGCTTGTACAGATTTCTTCGCTATGTATCAAGAGTGGAAATGGTGCGATTTTAAAGGGTGGATCAGAAGCAAAGCATACGAATAAGATACTCTTTGATACGATTTATGAGGCCGCAGTCAAGGCCGGACTGCCGGAGCATTTTGCTGCACTGATAGAAGATAGAACGGCCATTGATGAACTAATTACATGTACAGAGTCGATTGATCTATTGATTCCAAGAGGCTCTAATGCATTTGTTCAACATATCATGAACAATTCTGACATACCGGTTATGGGACATGCAGATGGAATCTGTCATATCTATGTGGATAAAGAGGCGGATCTTAACAAGGCAATTAAGCTGATTGTGGACTCTAAGACACAGTATGTGGCAGCTTGCAATACGGCGGAGACGCTTTTACTGCATAAAGAGATTGCTAAGGAAGTTATGGAGAGACTGCCGGGAGCCGGAGAGATTGAAGTGGAATATATTCCGGCTCAAAGTGAGGCTGATTATAGAGAGTATCTGGATTATAAGATGACGGTAAAGGTGGTAGAAGATGAAATGGAAGCCATCCGCCACATCAATCGTTATGGTTCTCATCATACAGATGCGATTATTACAGAAAATCAGCAGGCAGCAGATCTCTTTCAGAATTTGGTGGATTCGGCCGGCGTTTATCATAACGCATCGACTCGATTTGCAGATGGATTCCGTTATGGATTCGGAGCAGAAGTGGGAATTAGTACCGGTAAGATGCCGCCAAGAGGACCGGTCGGTTTAGATGGGCTTGTGACATACAAATATAAATTAAAAGGAAATGGACATATCGTGGCAGATTATGCGTCCGGAAAGAAAAGTTTTCATTTTAAAGATAAGTAGGTGAAACGATGCAGTACAGAGTGAATCCGAAAAATGGAGATAGACTTTCGCAACTGGGTCTTGGTTGTATGAGATTTCCGAAGTCGGAAGAAGAAACAAGAAAAATGATTGTGCAGGCAGTTAAAGATGGTGTCAATTATTTTGATACGGCATATATTTATTCAGGTTCGGAAGAGACGCTTGGGAAAATCGTGAAAGAAGAAGGGCTTCGGGATAAAATCTTTATCGCAACGAAGCTACCGCCCTATCTGGTGAAAAAGCCGGAAGATTTGGACAAAATATTTCATACGCAGTTAGAACGCCTGCAGACAGACTATATAGACTATTATTTCATGCACATGCTGACAGACGAACTGACCTGGGAAAGACTAAAAGGTCTTGGCATCTGTGAATGGATTGCCCAAAAGAAAGAAAGCGGTCAGATTCGCAATATTGGATTTTCCTATCATGGCGGAAAAGAAGAATTTATTAAAATTATAGATGCTTATGACTGGGAGTTTTGTATGATTCAATACAATTATTTTGATGAGCATAAGCAGGCGGGAAGAAGCGGCCTTGAGTATGCGCACGCAAAAGGTCTTCCGGTGATGATTATGGAACCGCTTCGAGGTGGTAAGCTTGTGACAAAGCTTCCGCAGAAGGTCTATGAGACTTTTCGCGAGGCGGATGCGAATCGTTCGCCGGCAGAGTGGGCGCTTCGCTGGGTTTGGAATCATAAAGAAGTTACCGTGGTATTATCCGGCATGAACAGTATGCAGATGCTAGAGGAAAATGTTTATACGGCATCGCAGGCCAAGGCCGGTCAGATGAGTAAAGAAGAACTGGCTTTGTTTCGAAAAGTCAGTGATATTCTAGATCGAAGCATCAAAGTGGCCTGCACTGCATGTGGGTATTGTATGCCCTGTCCGAGGGGCGTTGATATTCCGACCTGTTTTGCGGTATACAATGATATGTCGGTAGAAGGAAAATGGGCATCTGTAAAAAATTATTTGATGCAAACGAGTATAAAAAAGGAGCCGCATAATGCGTCGCTTTGCGTGGATTGTGGAAAATGCGAGCAGCACTGTCCGCAAAACATTGAGATTCGAAAGGAACTTAAAAATGTAAAAAGGGCACTGGAAGGTATTTATTACAAACCGGCCAGAGTGCTGATCAAGAAATTTTTTAAGTTTTAACAATAGGAGTAAGCTATGAAAACGAAGGGAGTCGGCGCGTCTGCCGGCATAGGAATCGGAAAAGTAGTTAAGATACATACAAGTAAGCCGGATTTGTCAACGATTGTGGTGGAATCTGAGCGGGAAGAACTTGCAAGATTTGAAAAAGGCTCGAAGAAATTTATTCAAAAGATGCAGCATCTATCTGCCAAGACAGAAAAAAAGCTTGGCAAAGAGCATGCTGCTATCTTTGATTCTCAGATTATGCTTTTGAAGGATGAAGAGCTGCAGGAAAAAGTAAGAGAAGCAATTGCCAAAGGCAGTAGTGCATCGCAGGCGGTGTATGATGTGACGCAGTATTATGCGCAAAAACTTGCCAAGGTAGACAATCCCTTTATCCGTCAGAGGGCAGCAGATGCATTGGAATTGCAAGAAGGCATGATAAAAATCCTATTTGGAATGCAGGATACGTCAGGCCTTAAGCAGACAGAACCGACAATTTTGGTTTTGGACGAATTGACTCCGACGATAGCAGCGCAGCTGGATACGACCTATATTGTCGGAATTGTCACCGAAAAGGGCGGATTTTATGGTCATGCGCTGATTCTGGCAAGACAGATGGCTGTGCCGGTGATTTTTGGTAAGAAAAATGCCATGAGCGTGATTCCGGATGGAAGCTTGCTTGCAATTGATGGAATCAGCGGAGAGTTAGAATGGAATCCGCCGAAAAAGGCACTTGCAAGATGGAGAGAAAAGGAACAAGATTGGCTGCGGCATCAGGACCTTCTTTCTTCATTTCGGACGAAACCATCGGTAGGACGGGATGGAAGATCCTACCAGATTATGGCAAATATCAATAGTGTGGAAGAAGCCGGTATGGCAGCAGAGATAGGCGCGGATGGGATTGGCCTGTTTCGAACCGAGTTTTTGTTTTTGGAAAGGACGAAGATACCATCGGAGGAAGAGCAGTTTCAAGCCTATCTACAGGTATCGGAGCTTATGAAAGATAAGCCGGTAACCATTCGCACCTTAGATGTAGGAGGAGATAAACCAATTTCGTATCTGCATCTGCCGGTGGAAGCGAATCCATATCTGGGATATCGGGCGATTCGTTATGGACTAGAGCATCCGGGCGAGTTTAAGATACAACTTCGGGCTATTTTAAGAGCCGGTGCACAACACCGCAATCTTTCCATCATGATTCCGTTTATTACGAGTGTGGAAGAAGTAAGAAAGACCAAGGAACTTGTGGAAGAATGCAAAAAGGAGCTAAGGGAGCAAGGGATTGCCTTTGATGAGAATTGTCGTTTGGGGATTATGATTGAGACTCCATCAGCAGCACTTATGGCAAGAGAGCTGGCGCAAGAAGTTAGTTTCTTTAGCATAGGAACCAATGATTTGACGCAGTATGTCTTATCCTGTGATCGCTCAAATGCCAGTGTTGCGGGAATTTATTCCGCATTCCAGCCGGCTGTCCTAAGAGCGATTGGGATGACGATTGAGGCGGCAAATGAAGCAGGAATTGAAGTATCTATGTGTGGGGAAGCAGCTGCAAGTGCGCCGATGATTGCAATCCTGTCAGGCTGGGGGCTGACCAGGCTCAGCGTCGGTCTTAACAGTGTCTGGTATGTGCGGGAACGCGTGACAAATGTGACAAAAGAAGAGGGGCAGCAATTGGCGCGCAAGGTATCTGTTGCAAGGACGCATCAGGAAGTTATGGATATTGTAAAAAATAAGAAAAGTACTATGATATTGGATAAAACAGAACAAAACAAAGAAAACGAGGAGAATGGATATGTGGAAAATCTATGATGAACTGATTGCGGGAATAAAAGAAGATATTGTAGTAGAAGATTATGTATATGGTGGTCATTTTTCGATGATTCGCGCAGGTGAATATAATGGAGTGGCACATTCCTTTGGAAATCCGACACGACCATGGATGTATAGCTGCGAATTGAGGGGGCGTACGTTAAAAGATGTAGCAAGAGGCGTAAAAAGCTGGAATCTGGAAGAAGCTACAATGGGTATGTGTGCAATTAATGCATATTACAATTCAAGGGAACATATAACAAAGCTGGGACTGGATTATTTTACAAATGGAGAAAGTTGTAAGCAGGCACGAGAGAAGAATGATCCATTTAATAATCCGGAAGAGGCTATGAAAGGCAAATATGTTGCGGTGATTGGACATTTTCCACATATTGAAGAGCAACTGAAGGCTATTTGCGACCTGCATGTGTTAGAGCTTTCGCCAAGAGCCGGTGATTATCCGGCAAGTGCGTGCGAGGATTTGATTCCAAAGGCAGATTATGTATTTGCAACCGGAATGACTTTTGGAAATAAGACAATTCCTCGTCTTTTAGAACTTAGGAAAAAAGATGCGAAGTTCTCAATTGTAGGCCCATCCGGTCCGATTACTCCGGTGCTGTTTGATCATGGAGTAACCAGAATTTCAAGTTATGTAGTAACGGATCCCGAATTTGTATTTGATGTGATTAAGAATAATAAACGCGGCATGTTTAGCGGCGGTAAGATGATAGAGTATGATATTACGGAAAGGAATGATAAATAATGGAGTTTCAGAAAGTGGCACAAACAAGGAGAAGTATTCGAAAATATGATGCTTCTAAGCATGTAACAAAGGAGCAGATCGAGCAGATGATACAGGCTGCGATTTATGCACCATCCTGGAAAAACGCACAGACAGCGCGTTATTATGTGGCAATGTCACAGGAGGCGATGGAGGATGTAAAGGCGGCGCTTCCGGATTTTAATGTCAAAAGTATTGAAGGCGCTGGTGCAATTGTGGTTGCTTCTTTTGTAAAGAATCGTTCCGGTTATGAAAGAGATGGTGCAGCTACGACAGAGTTAGATCACAATGAATGGGGCGCTTATGATCTGGGAATGCATAACGAAAATCTTATTTTAAAAGCAACAGATTTGGGGCTTGGAACTCTTGTTATGGGAATTCGAGATGTGAAAAAACTGCATGAGGTATTGTCTATACCGGAAGATGAAATTGTTATGAGCGTTATTGCAGTTGGACATGCAGGGGTAGATGCGCAGATGCCAAAGCGTAAAAGCGTGGATGAAATTGCAAAATTTTATTAAGAGGAATACTTATGGAGAAGTTTAATTATTCGATTCCGACAAGAGTATATTTTGGAAAGGGACAGCTTGCACATCTTTCTGAATTAAAGAATTATGGAAATAAAGTGCTGCTTGTTTATGGCGGCGGAAGTATTAAAAGGTCAGGGCTTTACGATGATGTGCTTGCAATCATGAAAGAGCATAAGATTAAGGTGCAGGAGTTGTCGGGAGTAGAACCGAATCCGCATATTGATACGGTAAGACGCGGCGTTTCTATCTGTAAGAGTCAGGGTGTTGATATGGTGCTTGCAGTGGGAGGCGGTTCTACAATTGACTGTGCCAAGGTTGTGGCAGCCGGCGCGTGTTATGATCAGGATGCCTGGGATCTTGTTATAGATTCTGAAAAGATTACGAAGACACTTCCGATCTTTACGGTTTTGACACTTTCGGCAACCGGATCGGAGATGGATCGGGTTGCGGTTATTTCGGATCCGTCGATTCCGGATAAAGTTGGAACACATGCGGATGGACTGTTCCCAACAATGTCAATCTTAGATCCAACGTATACATATTCCGTTTCGGCGCGTCAGACGGCAGCAGGAACGGCGGATATGATGAGCCATACGATGGAAAACTATTTCACGAATGTGCCGGCCGCAGATGTGCAGGCAGGATTTTGCGAATCCATTTTAAAAACCTGTATAAAATACGGTCCGATTGCAATTGCAAACCCAAAGGATTATGATGCCAGAGCGAATCTTATGTGGTGCGGTTCGCTCGCCATCAATGGAATCTTAAGTTATGGAGCCCCGGTGAAATGGTGCGTGCATCCAATGGAACATGAATTGTCGGCATATTATGATGTGACACATGGGGAAGGCCTTGCTGTATTGACTCCGGTATGGATGGAATATGTTCTAGACCATTATGCTCCGGCGAAGAAGAAATTGGCACAATTTGGAAGAAATGTCTGGGGAATTGTAAATCAGGATGATGCTATAGCTGCAAGAGAGGCCATTGAGAAATTGAAAGAATTTTTCTTTGAGACGCTAAGGCTTCCGAAGAATCTTAGAGAACTCGGAATAGAGGATAAGAGTAAGATTGAGGCAATGGCTGAGCGGGCAGCAAAAGGATGTCAGGGTGCCTTTATGGAACTGACAAAGGAAGATGTTAAGACCATCTTAGAAAGGGCATTTTAACGGATGAAGTATTATATTTCCGATACGCATTTCTTTCCAAGAAGGCATACCATGGAAAAAGATGGCAGACCATTTGCTGATGCCGATGAGATGCATACCTATATGATTCGCAAGTGGAATGACAAGGTTTCGCAAGAGGATGAAGTATATATCATAGGGGATTTCTCCATGGGGGATGCAAAGCAGACCTGTGAACTTGCAAGGATGCTTCATGGAAGAAAGACGCTGCTGATAGGAAATCATGATCGCTATATTGAAGAAGAACAATTTGATCCATCTTGTTTTGAAGAAATCTGTTCGTATAAAGAGATTCGCGATCAGGATCGTAAGGTGATATTGTGTCATTATCCGGTCTTGTTTTATCATGGACAATACAAAGTGGATCAGGATGGGAATTATACGACATATATGCTATATGGTCATGTACATAATACACCGGATGCACAATTAATGAATCACTTTCAAGATGAGATTCGAAGTGAAATCAAATATATAAAATATACAAAGACATATCAGCATACACCTTGTCAGATGATAAATTGCTTTTGTATGTTTAGCGATTATCATCCGCTGAGTCTAGATGAATGGATCAAAAAAACGACTGACTAAATGCAGTCGTTTTTTGTTTGGCCACGCTTCTAGATAGAAGGAAATTGCAGCTCTTTATATTTTTTGTATTTTTCTTTGACGATATCTTGTTGCTTCATAAATTCCATTCGGGTTGCAATAATTTCTTTAAGATGCTCGGCGCGTGCTTCGTTGTTATTGCGATCTCGAATCAGTCCGTTTGGAGCAAGGACGAAGCGGTACTTGCCGTCTTTCGTTCTTTCAAGATCTCCACCGGAACCACATACGGCACATTCAAATGGAAATTCGATTCCATCCCAGTGTGGTTCGCCCGGGTAGATGAGAGAGGAATGGCATCTTGGACAGACACCAAAGTCTTCATCGCCAAGCCAGGTTCGTGCTTCAACCGGGGTTTGGATGGCTTTAGCAATATTTTCCCCCATTTTGTGAGCACGCTCAAGCTGTTCATCGCGAAGAAGAACGTTGCCCGGACGACCGTTTCTGGTTGCCATCATCTGGTCTACGCATTGAATAGATTGTGTAAATAAGCTGGCTCCTAAGACTTCAAGAGAGAGGGACTGCCAATCGTGACAAGAACCGCCAACAGCAATCAGTCCGCCAACGAGATGAGGGTCGTTTTTTAGTTCGCCAATTGCGAGTCGGAAAGAAACTTCATATGCCAAAGCTCGATGTGCATATCTAAGATACAAAGCACTTGGAGCTAAATCATAAGAAGGAACTGCGATAATCAGTCCATCTGAAGATTGTACTTCGTTGATAATCTTATCCATATCATCTTTTTCTTTTAGTACGCATCCCTTATACGTACCTTTGCCTTGCATAACTTCACCCATTTGCATGGTGCAGCACTCGCAACCGGTGCACATTTCGATGTGATAATCAAATAGATTGATGAGTTTGCACTCAGCGCCTGCTTCTTGACAGGCAAGTAATGCCTCTTTTGCTAGAATTTCACTGTTGCCGTTATGTCTTCCGGCAACAATTGCCAATACCTTCATATGAAACCTCCTTGATATGAAATAGACATTGTATGCAGAATATAGTATACAAAATATTTGCCTATTGATATAATATCATTTATAAATAGGGCTGAAAAATCGAAAAAAATTATTTGATTAATAAAGAGATGGTATTAATAAAGGTGGGGACTAATGATGAACAGTGATCAGCTAAAATATTTTCTTGCAGTGGCCAAGTATCTGAATTTTACAGAAGCGGCCAAGGAATTTTATATTACGCAGCCGGCAATTTCCAGGCAGATTACGGAATTGGAAAGGGAGATGGGGGCACAGTTGTTTGTCCGAAATACGAGAAATGTATATCTGACAAAGGCCGGAGAACTTTTTTTAGAAGATGCTAAGAAGATACTTTCTATTGAAGCCGGCAGCAGAGAGAGGATACGTCTTGCAGATTCCTTTCATGAGATGTCGCTTTGCATCGAATATTTGCTTAGTCCGTGCGAACATTTTTTGCCGGAGGTGGTGAATCGTTTTCATCAAATCTATCCGCAGGTGGAAATCAAGCTGGTTCGAAATGATGCAAAAGGCGTGTCGGAAGCAATAGAAGCAGATGAGGCCGATATTTATTTTTCCGTTATCACGGATTTGAAAAAAACACAGAATTATGCACATCAGGTTATCTATGAGGATTTTTATTGCCTGGTAGCCAGGGCAGATCATCCATGTTTGGAACAAACGCCGATTGATTATGAAAAAGTAGCGACGGAGCCATTTGTGATGTATGATCCGAAGCGGGCTCCGCTTATGTCACACCAGATTATGCAGGTGATGAGAAAAATGGGGATTACGCCAAGGGTGGTGCAATATTGTGGCTCTTTGGAAGAAATTCTTGTTTGCATAAAAGCGGGGCTTGGAATATCGATTTTGCCGCAAAGAACGCAGTACGGACAGGCGGGAAAACTAACCTTTGTCCCACTTAAGGCAGGAACTTCGGATGTGGGAATCAGTATGGGCTGGAAGCATAATACAGGGAATAAAGCTGTGGAGTGGTTTGTGAATGTAATCAATGAACTGATAAAAGAACGACCGGAATTATTCTAAAATAAGTTGCTGAGAGAATTTATCTTAAAGCGGATATGTGGTATAACGGCCGCAGAGCGACCGTTATCGCGTAGCGTCGCAAAATAAACGCAAGCGTTTACTTTGCTCGTGCTTTCGTGGTATAGTGAAATAGATAAATAACGAAGAGGATTCGATAAATGGAGAAAGAAAGTTATAATTTTTTTGCGGCAATAGCACGTATGAAATATATAGACCGCTGGGCGCTGATGCGCAATTCGCGGGAAGAGAACCTGTGCGAGCATTCGATGGAAGTGGCGATGCTTGCACATGCACTTTGTAAGATTGGAAATCTATATCTTAACAAGAATCTGAATGCGGATAAGGCGGCGGTTATCGGCTTGTATCATGATGCTTCCGAAATCATAACAGGAGATATGCCGACTCCGGTGAAATATTATTCCGAAACAATTCGAAGTGCATATAAAGAAGTGGAAAAGGTAGCGGAACAAAAATTAATTGATAAATTACCGGAAGAGATGCGCCGGGATTTTTCTGAAATTTTCTGGGAAGAACAACCATCGAAAGAGGATTTGTACGTACGTCGTCTGGTGAAGGCGGCAGATAAGCTCTCGGCACTGATTAAGTGTATTAACGAAGAAAAGGCCGGTAACGGTGAGTTTCATACAGCAAAGAATACGATTCAAAAAGCGGTGGACGAGATGTGTGAGGAACTTGAAGAGGTAAAGATCTTTTGTGATAAGTTTCTAAAAGCATACGGTCAGACTTTGGATGAATTATCGGAGTAAGGAGAAAGCATGGAATACAACATGGAACCGAAAGACGAATACGTGGTTGAATTGTCTCAAGCTTTGTTTGGGAAGATGTCTCAGGCACAGATTAATCAACAAGTTCGTTATTACGATAACTACATAATGGAAGAGTGCGCAAAGGGGAAAACACAAGAACAAGTGATTGAAGAACTTGGCGCGCCAAGTGTAGTGGCAAGAACGATTGTAACCTCCGCTGAAAAGCCGGCTGAAGATACTGGCACAAGAATTGTGGAAGAACCATCTGTGAGGACTGTTAAGGTAAATCGGGAGAATCGATTTGCACAGGCGGCAAAGTCTCATGGCTATGATTTGAATGATGTGAATGAGACGCAGGAAGTTGAAGTGGAAGAAAGAACATATACACCGGACGATCAGTATATGAAGAATTATCACGGCATCAAAGCTGAATATTCAGAGGAAAAAGGCTGGGAGGTCAAGGCCGGACCGTTCCGCCTGAACAAATGGTATGGGACAGGACTGATTGCTGGTGTTATCTTGATTGTCTGGGGACTGATTGAGAAATTTATGAACTAAAGAATAGGAATATATAGATGGAATTATTTACATTGGTGGCACCTTGTCACTTTGGATTAGAAGCAGTATTAAAAAGGGAAATCTATGACCTTGGTTATGAGATTACCCAGGTCGAAGATGGAAGAGTCATCTTTGAAGGGGATGCGGAAGCGATTTGCCGCGCCAATATTTATCTAAGGACGGCGGAAAGAGTGCTGCTGAGCATTGGAAGATTTAAGGCAACGACATTCGAATCGCTGTTTGAACAAGTCAAAGCTCTTGCGTGGGAGAAGTATATTCCGAAGGATGGAAAGTTCTGGGTGAAGAAAGCTTCCTCGATTAAAAGTAAACTCTACAGTACGTCTGATATTCAATCGATTGTAAAAAAAGCGATTGTAGAAAGACTCAAAACAACTTATAACGTATCCTGGTTTGAGGAAGATGGCGCGGAATATCCGATCCGCGTATTTTTGATGAAGGATGAAGTGCTTGTGACGCTCGATACGTCGGGTGTCTCTTTACATAAGAGAGGATATCGAACGGTTTCGGGAAAAGCACCAATCTCGGAAACGCTTGCAGCTGCTTTGATTATGCTTACGCCGTGGAGAGGGGAGAGGAGCTTTGTGGATCCTTTTTGCGGAAGCGGGACATTTGCAATTGAAGCGGCGATGATGGCGGCGAATATTGCACCGGGACTTAATCGAAGTTTCACGGCTGAGAATTGGACGAACCTGATAGAAAGACAGCTTTGGTATGATGTTGCAAAAGAAGCCGGAGAGGATATTGATACAGAAACAGTAACAGATATTCAGGCATATGATATTGATGGGGAAGTGCTCAAAGTGGCGCGCGAGAATGCGAAGCGTGCCGGCGTAGATGGGATGATTCATTTTCAACAAAGAGATGTACGTGATTTGAATCATTCAAAGAAATATGGATTTGTAATTACGAATCCGCCTTATGGGGAGAGACTTGAGGAGAAGGAAGCACTTGGGCCATTGTATAGTGCGATTAAGGAAGCTATGAGTCGTCTTGATACCTGGTCATTTTATCTGATTACATCCTATGAGGATGCGCAGCGGGATATTGGGAAGAAAGCGACTAAGAATCGCAAGATTTATAATGGCATGATTAAGACTTATTTTTATCAGTATCCGGGACCAAAACCACCAAAGAAAAAGAAATAATATGGGAAGCAAATGATTATGAAAAAGACACGTCGATTCATTGTGCTGGGCATTGTTGCACTGGCCATTGTGTACATACAATATAATCATCTGTATGAGAAGGCGTTTCAACTTCAAAAGGATGAGGAGATAGTTGCAGAATCTAAGAGCTATTGGCATTCTATTATGGCAGCATATGCGAATGAGCAGGATCTGACATTGAGCATTGATAAGGAAAATTATACATCCGCAGACGGGCTTTATGTGAGTGAGGAATTAGAGGTTATGATGCCGGTAGATATGCTTAGAGAGTGTTTTGCCTGTTCTGCACACATTTACAATAAGAAAAAGCTTGTAGTTGATAAGGGAACCACAACGTTCACGGTAAAACTGCAGGCGGATTCGTACTGCGTGAATGGAGAAAACCATGAAGCAGAGCATGTGCTGGAAAAAAAGCAGGACACCTATTATGTATCAACAGCGGTACTGTCTGAAGTGTTTGGGTACACTTATAAGTGGGATGCTAAGAACAATATGGCTACGATTGTATCCGGAGATAATGAGATAGAATTTCCAAAGACCTATGATCTTCGTGAGGAAGGGCGAACCGGTGAGATCTTAAATCAGGGTGCGTATGGAACCTGCTGGGCATTTGCGGCATTGTCGTCTATGGAATCGATTTTACTTCCGGAGAATTCGCAGCAGTTTTCCGTGGATCACATGAGTATCAGTAATAGTTTTTCGTCCAATCAGTATGATGGCGGAGACTATACGATGGGCATGGCATATCTTACAGCATGGCAAGGACCGGTTTTGGAAGAAGACGATCCGTATGGAGATGGTAAGAGTGAGGACTCGCTAGAGGCGGTCTATCATGTGCAGGAGATTCAGCTTATTACCGATAAGGATTATGATGCGATTAAGCAGGCGGTGATGTTGTATGGAGGCGTGCAGACGTCGATCTATAATTCGATGACGAATGGCTATAGTTCAAATGCACAGTATAGTTATTATAATAAATCTTATTATTATAACGGAGATGCAAGGCCGAATCATGATATTGTGATTGTCGGTTGGGATGATGACTATTCCAAGGAAAATTTTGTTAGCACACCGGAAGGGGACGGCGCCTTTATCTGTCAGAACAGCTGGGGAAAAAGCTTTGGGGACGATGGTTTTTTCTATGTATCTTATTATGATACCAATATTGGAAACAATAATGTCGTCTATACCGGCATAGAAGCGGTCGACAATTATGATTCCATCTACCAGTCCGATTTGTGCGGCTGGGTAGGGCAGATTGGCTATGGGTCGGACAGCGTATATGGGGCGAATATCTATACGGCAAAAGAAGATGAAAGTCTTAGCGCAGTCGGCTTTTATGTGACATCCGAAGATACGGATTATGAAGTGTATGCTGTGCAGGATTATGAAAATACAGATTCTTTGGATGATGCGATATTGCTTGCCTCCGGTAATAAGAAAAATTCCGGTTATTATACGGTGGACTTTAGTCAAAAATTACATCTTGAAAAGGGACATCAATTTGCTGTTATGATTAAAATTTCCGCACCGGACAATGATCACCCGTTGGCTATCGAATATCGTGCAGATAATTTTTCACAAGATGCAATCATCACGGATGGTGAAGGCTATATCTCGATATCGGGCAAGGATTGGGTGAGTGTGGAAGAGACCTATTCATGTAATTTGTGTATAAAGGCTTATACGGATAAATAAAGGAAATACGATGGAACCTGCTAAAGTAAAAAGACTGGTAGTACTTGCAGTTCTTATAGCTGTCGCCGGGGTTGGTGGCATGTGTGTGATGGGAAGTACACATGATAAACTTGTGGCAATGCGACAGGAGAAAGAAAAGCTTGAACAGATGGATGGTTTAGAGCTTTTGCAGTATTACACAAATGAGATTAAAAAGAATAAAGAGGTGTCAGAGTTTGAACAACAGCTTCGAATGGAACTTCCAACGGGGGTCAGTGCAGAGGATGTGCAGTTTGACAATGATTATCTCAATCGCGTCATAGAGATTAAAATTCCGACTACTGATGCCGATTATTTCTATCATTATCCGATGCTTGGCAAGCCGGATTATATAGAAAATCTTAGTTTTTCTGTGGAAGATGGATATGCTATTCTTACGCTTTCTTTGAATAGTGTTTATGAAATTGAGACGGAAGTAAAAGAAGGGCATGAGGAATATATTTACATAGATTTTGTGAAACCAAGCGAGATTTATGATAAAATAGTAGTAATTGATGCTGGTCATGGAGGAAGCGATAGCGGTGCGACTTTTGATGAAGTAGAGGAAAAAGAGATCAATCTTGGGATTCTCAAAGAAATCAAAAAGCAGATGGAGAAACAAGATGAGATTAAGGTGTATTATACCCGTACAACGGATGAGAATGTCACGCTTAGCCAAAGAGTTGAACTTGCGAATGGCGCAGATGCCGATTATTTTATCAGTATTCATAACAACACATTAAGTTATGATTCGGCAGATTATGTAAATGGTACGCAGGTTCTTTACAATGAGCAGTATGAAGATGATGCGCAAAATGCGTCAAAAGAATTTGCGCAATTATGTTTGGATGAATTGACTTCTCAGTTGGGAAGTCAAAATCAGGGACTGGAAGAAGGAAGCAATATTTATATTGTAAGAAACAGCGACTGTCCCGTTGCTTTGGTAGAAGTTGGATTTATGTCCAATTCATCAGAATTGGCACGCCTTCAGACGAAGAGTTACCAAAAGAAAGCTGCTAAGGCAATTATTAATGCAATTGAAGATGCATATGATAAAGGGCTGTAAGAAGGAGCAAAAAGACAGATGGAACAAAAGATTATATTTGCAACCGGCAACGAAGGTAAGATGAAGGAGATACGAGAAATTCTGGGCGATCTTAACATTCCGGTACAATCGATGAAAGAGGCAAATATAGAGATTGATATTGAAGAAAGCGGAGAAACATTTGAAGAAAATTCACTGATTAAAGCGACGGAGGTTGCAAAATATACAGATGCAATTGTTCTGGCGGATGATTCCGGCTTGGAGATTGATGCCTTAGATAAGGAGCCGGGAGTCTTGTCGTCAAGATATCTTGGAGAAGATACCCCTTATGAGATAAAGAATAAAGAGATTTTGATTCGAATGGATGATGTCCCTTGGACGAAGAGAACAGCTAGATTTGTCTGTGCTATCACAGTCGTATTTCCGGATGGTGCGCATAAGACAATCAAAGCTGCAATGGAGGGAATGATTGGTTATGAGGCGGCAGGAGAGAATGGATTTGGGTACGATCCGATATTCTATGTGCCGGAATTTGACTGCACAAGTGCACAGCTTACGATGGAACAAAAAAATCAGATATCCCATCGAGGAAAGGCACTTGAGATGATGAAAGAGGTAATTAAAGCATATCTATAAACACGGCGCTTGAAGTGGTTGACAGGAGCAGGGCAGATGATAAGAATCATGATTGTGAGTGATACTCATGGGCAACACAAATATCTTGAAAGAGCGCTTGAGAAGGTGAAGTTCGTTGACCGGATGATTCATCTAGGGGATGTGGAGGGCTGTGAAGATTATATTGAAGCGATTGCCGGCTGCGAAGTAGAATTTGTAGCGGGCAATAATGATTATTACAGTGATCTTCCATTTGAGTTGATTACACAGATTGGTCCGTATCGTGCTCTTTTGACACATGGACATTATTATTATGTAAATTCCGGGATGACAGATCTTGTCCGCGTGGCAGAAGAAAAAAACGTGAATCTTGTGATGTATGGACATACGCATAGGCCGGTGATAGAGTATGAGGGAGATTTGATATTGGTAAATCCCGGAAGTTTGGCTTATCCTCGTCAGGAAGGCAGGCGTCCATCTTATATCATGTTGGAACTCGATGATGAGAATCGACTTCATTTTGAAATAGAATATTTGTAAAAAGCGGAAAAAAATTCGCTTGTAATCAGCGGCTTTTCGTGCTTTTTTACGAATTAAAAAAAAATAAAAAAAGTGATTGACAGATATATGGCTCTATAATATAATACTAATTGCGTCACGCGAAGGACGACAATCGCAGACGATAAAAATTCACACTTACGGGGTGTGGCTCAGCTTGGCTAGAGCGCCTGGTTTGGGACCAGGAGGCCGCAGGTTCGAATCCTGTCACCCCGATTTATGCGGGTGTAGTTCAATGGTAGAACACTAGCCTTCCAAGCTAGATACGTGGGTTCGATTCCCATCACCCGCTTATTTTTTACAAATGTTGTAAAAGATATGTGTTCGTAGCTCAGCTGGATAGAGCAACGGCCTTCTAAGCCGTGGGTCGGGGGTTCGAATCCCTTCGAGCACATTATGGTGGGTATGGCGCAGTTGGTTAGCGCGCCAGATTGTGGCTCTGGAGGCCGAGGGTTCGAATCCCTCTATCCACCTTTACTGGTAAAGCAGTAGTACAAGTTAATGGGCTATCGCCAAGCGGTAAGGCACAGGACTTTGACTCCTGCATGCGCCGGTTCGAATCCGGCTAGCCCAGTTTCAGATATGGGATATTAGCTCAGGTGGTAGAGCACTTGACTTTTAATCAAGTTGTCCGGGGTTCGAGTCCCCGATGTCTCATTATCTATGAAATGCGGAAGGTCAGTTTATATGACTTTCCGCTTTTTTTATCTTGTAGGAAAATGTTTTTGTATGTCAAGGCTCGCTCGCGAGTCTTGCGCGCCGGATTCGGGTCTGCTTCAGCAGACAAATTCCTGTCCGAATCCGTGCGCATCCTCGCGGAGCGTTTAACTCAGTCGGAGCTTGTACCCCGACTGAGTATAGTTTGTCATAACCCCCACCTACGCCAACGCTTAGAGGTGGGGGATTTCTCCGACTGAGTTAAAAAAAGCACTTAGTATTTCTAGAAGAGATGTTTTGGAGTATAATGATAGAGATTAAGTAAGGAGATTGTGTCATGAGTAAAAGTGTGAAAGATTATGTGCGTTCGATTTCGGATTTTCCGGAGGAAGGAGTTTTGTTTCGTGATATTACGCCGGTTATTCAAGATCCGCAAGGGTTTCGCCTGGCACTTGAAGGTATGCAGGAGTTGATAGGCGATACGCAGTTTGATGTCATTGTGGCAGCGGAGTCAAGAGGTTTTTTGTTTGGAGCGCCATTGGCGGACCGATATGGAAAAGGTGTCACATTGCTTCGTAAGAAAGGGAAGCTTCCGTGGAAAACCGTATCACAAAGCTATGAGCTAGAATATGGTAGCGCAGAAGTGGAGATGCATGAAGATGCTATTTTGCCGGGACAGAAAGTGCTGATCGTGGATGATTTGATTGCGACCGGAGGAACTGTGGAAGCTGCTGTCAAACTTGTGGAAAAGCTTGGCGGAGAAGTTGTTATGGCAGTGTTTTTGATGGAACTGACAGACTTGAAGGGAAGAGAACGTCTGAAAGGATGCGAGGTGAAATCCGTTATTAAGTATGAAGGTAAGTAAGCTTAGGGAATTTAAGGTAAAAGAATTCTGGTACAATCATGGAAAGGATGCCATCGCACCTACTTGTGTAGTGACGGCAATATTTTTGATTACTTATTTTTTCTTTGGAATGGAAAATACCATGATTGGGCCATTTGCGACCCTTTCTTTTTTGCGCTTTAAGGACCTTAAGCGTCATTACAGTTGTATGGCCAAAACTTTCATGATCTATTGTATTATGGCTTTGGCAGCTTATCTGGCATTGGTGAATCTTCCGCTGTGTATCATAGTTAATGCAGCGGCACTATTTTGGCTATGCGCACTTTTGATAGATGAATACCAGATGAATAATTACTTTCCGGCAGGGATGGCACTGATCTTCTTTCAGATTGCACCGGTGTCTACACCGGCAGCGCTTGGCAATCGAATCCTTGCCTTGGCAGCCAGCTTTGTGATTATCTTTTTGTTTTTGTTTTTTATGGGACTTCGAAAGAAAGAAGATATACTAGTGACATTGGCCGGGGAAGGTCAGAGAAATTGTTATTTGTTATATAAAGCTGTCGCAAGTGATGAGTTGCAGGAGGCACAGAGGCTGCGAAGTGAAATCTGCAAGAATAATCGCCGAATGAGTGAGATTGTTTATGGGGCGAATCGGGCCAGCTTTGTAATGTATGAATCTGTCAATATTTACAGCCGGTATATAGGTCTTTTTGAAGCCTTTGTCTATGAGTCGAAAAGTGAGATGGCGATGCCGGATAAAATAGCTGCTATGGAACGGTTGTTGCAGCGTCTGGCATATCTAAAGTCAAATGAGATTCCGGATAACAAGCGATTGAAATTTCGGACGGCAAAGTTTGATTTGCGCCTTAATCGTTATCGATTTGGCATGAGACAGGTGTGCATTACGATGCCTACACTCGTGTTTGCTTATGTGAGTGGATGGCCAAATGCGTACTGGCTTACGATTTCGGTGTTCTTTATGCTGATTCCATTTGCGGACTATACGACAGACCGCGTCAAGCAAAGGGTATTAGGTACCGTGCGAGGAATAATATTTTGTTTGATTTTGTTTTATATATTCCGGTCTGTGCCGGAGCGTGTGACCATCATGACCATCTTCAATTTCCTGATTTATTCGGCGAATGGATATCAGTCGATGGTATCTTATATCACCTGTTCGGCACTGGCACTCAATGATTTAGAGACGAGCGTAACGCTGATGCTGTTGCAGCGAATTATCTATACTTTTGCCGGAGCCGGAATTACGATGCTTGCCAATCGCTATGTGTTTCCGCTGAATAAGCCGGTGGCGGCAGAAGTGGTAAGGAGTAAGCTTGAGGAATTAAAAGCTATCCTGCATGAAGAAATTCCGTATATAGAAAACAAGGCGGAGCGGATGCATCGTACAAACGAATGCGTGATTAAAGCTTATATGCTTGGAAATTCACTTACACAATATACTTCCCAGGAAGAAGCAGGCAAATATTTGCATCCGTATATGATGGAAATGGTGGAAACAATTAAAACAAAGATTGATCCGGAAAAACAAGTGATTAAAACGTCTTGACAAACATTGCTAAATCAAATAAAATTTAGCGTGTTGTCAAAGACAATCAGCGGACGTGGCGGAATTGGCAGACGCGCTAGATTTAGGTTCTAGTGTCTATGACGTGAGGGTTCAAGTCCCTCCGTCCGCATTTAATGTGTAACGTAGATGTATAGGAGGTCATTGTAATGAAGATTGGCATTTTAGGATATGGAAACCTTGGTAGAGGTGTAGAGAGTGCAGTAAGACAAAATGATGATATCGAACTTGCTGCAATTTTAACAAGAAGAGATCCGGCAACAGTAAAGCCGGCTACAGAAGGTGTGAAAGTATATTCTGTAGATGAGGTAGAGAAGTTAAAAGGAGAGATTGACGTGCTTGTAATCTGCGGAGGTTCTGCGACAGATCTTCCAAAGCAGACACCGGAGTATGCGAAGTATTTTAATGTAATTGACAGTTTTGATACGCATGCCAATATTCCATCACATTTTGCCAATGTGGATAAGGTGGCAAAGGACAATGGTCATGTGGCACTGATTTCCTGTGGTTGGGATCCGGGAATGTTCTCTCTTATGAGATTATACGGCTCAATCGCTCTTCCGGAAGGAAATGATTATACTTTCTGGGGAAAAGGAGTAAGCCAGGGTCACTCGGATGCAATCAGAAGAGTGAATGGCGTAAAGGATGGTCGTCAATATACTATCCCTGTTGACTTAGCACTTGCAGCTGTAAGAAATGGAGAGAATCCACAGCTTACAACAAGACAGAAACATACAAGAGAATGTTTTGTCGTGGCAGAAGAAGGGGCAGATTTAAAACAGATTGAAGAAGATATCAAGACGATGCCGAATTATTTTTCGGATTACGATACAACGGTGCATTTTATCAGTGAAGAAGAGATGCAAAGAGATCATGCAGGAATTCCTCACGGAGGATTCGTATTCCGTACCGGTGTGACGGGACTTGAAAAAGAGCACAAGCATGTGATTGAGTATAGTTTGAAATTAGATTCTAATCCGGAATTTACCTCTTCTGTAATCCTTGCATTTGCAAGAGCAATTCATAGACTTTCAGGTGAGGGACAGGTTGGCTGCAAGACAGTATTTGATATTGCGCCGGCATATCTTAGTCCGTTGTCAGGAGAGGAATTAAGAGCACATATGTTATAAAATTCGGGGTGCGATTTGTTTGGAGAATCAAGGTTTTGTTTACGCAAGATGTGAACAAAACCTTTTTTGTTTAATAGGAAATTGCTCTGCATTTCCTATTAAACAAAAAATGCTCCGCTAAGGATGCGCACTCGCGCGAGATGAAAATGTTGCATTCTGCAACCGCGCTCGGCGCGAGCATGTCGCAAGCGACATGCTTTGTTCTAAGAGAAAAACGCTCCCCTTTTTGTTTGCTTAAATAGTATTGTCGTGCTAAAATTATTTTAAATGTAGGAAAAATGTAACAAAAAAGGATGCGTTGATTATGAAAAAATTTCCGGAAGAAAGGTTTGAAAAACTCTCTGAGATGTTTCAGTTTCATCAAGAGATGACAATAGAAGAACTGAAAGAGTATGCGGGGTTGTTAAGGCAGGAAAATGCGTATTTGAAAGGGTCGGTGGATAAGAATCCGGCAGGTCTTGCAACGGTCGTTTTTGATGACGGAGAATCCGAAATGACGCATTGTAATGATGCCGGCAGATACGTGCTGGGAATAACGAGTGGACATTATCAAGTATCGGAATTGCTTGAATTTATACATCCGGAACAGCGAGAACAAGCCAGAAAGTTTATAAAGCGTATTCCGTGTTTAGAAGGAAATAAAAAGCGAACGGTTCGATTCTTTAATCAGCGTATAAGAAACTATATCTGGCTAAGTATAGAAGCCAATTTTATTCATAAGGATACCGGTGCGATAGAAGTGTATATTGTCATGCATGATATTACAAGAAAGCGTAATATGGATGCTCGCATTCGCTTTTCCAAAGAACGTTACGAGCAAGTGATTGATTTGGCGCATCTGTGTTATTGGGATTATGATCTTAAGAAAAAGCGTGTTGTGAATGCCAATGAATCATTTTTTGGGATTGACGAGTTCGGATTTATGGAACATGGAGAACCGGAACAGATTGTTAATCAGGGGATTGTTTGTGAGAATAGCATTGCGGATTTTTTGGCACTCTATAACGACTTATATAGTGGAAAAAAGGAAGTGTCAGGCCGGTTTTGGTGTTACAAGGAAGGGTGGCCTAGACAGCGATGCTTTAATGTGCAGTATTTGGTGGAGTTTGATACGGATGGTGCGCCGAATATCGCACATGGCGTTGGCAATGAAGTGACCGATCAGATGGAAGCGATTGAAATCTATCGAAATCATCTAAATTCTCTTGTGAAGTTGAATCCGAATACGATTGCAAGTTTTCGTTTAAACCTGACAGAGAATTGGTGCGGGATGGGGGTTAGCCGCTATCCGGTCTTTATGCAATTACAAAAGTCCGGAACCACAGATGGATTCTTCAAGGCGGCCTTAGAGATGGTAGAAGGAGAAGAACAAAAAGCAGAATTTGAATCGATATTTAATCGAGATTATCTAATAACCAGTTATCAGCAAGGGCAACCTAGAGTGATGTATGAGTTTAAAAGCTGTTATGAGACGAGCTCGTCGCGTTGGTATCGGATGTGGATTGAAATGATTCAAAATCCGATTAATCATGCACTCGAAGCAGTGGTATATTGTTCCGATATCGAACATGAAAAAGCCGTAACCCGATTGATGAATACAACTGTGGAAAATGATTACGAAGCAGTTGCCATTGTGAAGCGTGAAAATCGAAATTGTTATTACTATTCCAAAATTGATAATAGTCATGGGGTATTTAAGTCGGATTTTATGGACTTATTTTATTACTATGCAGTAAACTATGAACAAAGAGATTTGGAAAATGTAAAAGAGATGTTTTCCTGGGAGAAAATTCTTCGTATTGTGGATGAAGAAGGTAGTATGTCAGTTACCTATTCGATTAAAGAAAACGGAGAAATGAAGAATGTACGACATGCAACATTTCGAACAATTGAGGACAATCCGGATATTCTTCTTTTTACAGTTCGAGATATTACGGAATCCTGGTTGGCTGAAAGGGAAAAGCAAGAGATGTTAAGGAAAGCCTTAGAGGCAGAGAAAAGGGCTAGTTTGGCAAGAAATAGTTTCTTGTCCAATGTATCGCATGATATGCGAACTCCGCTTAATTCCATTTTGGGATTTTTGCCGATGGTAAAAGAAACGGATGATCCAAAGGAGAGAATAAGATTGCTTGAGAATATAGAAGATTCATCGGAGTACCTGCTCGGACTTGTAAATGATACGCTTAATCTGCACAAGCTTGAGACCGGTAATATGACTTTGATGAAGCGTTCGGTGAAAGCGTCGGATGTGCTGAAGAAACTGATGGCAACGTTAGCAGCAGATCTTCGGAGAAAGGAGATTGAACTTCATTTTCCAAAGATAGGTGAGCTAAATAAGTGGCTAATGATGGATCCGGTTCGTGTACAGGAAATTTTTGTCAATATTATGTCAAATGCAATAAAATTCGTCCCGCAAAAAGGGCGAATTGACTGCGAGATTAAAGAAATAACACATACACAGGATGATATTACGGTAGAGATTTCCGTTGCAGATAACGGAATTGGTATGACAGAAGCGTTTATGAAGACCATCTTTGATCCGTTTACCCAGGAAAATCCGCATGAGACGAATAACACGAGTGGTAGCGGCATTGGAATGGCAATTACCAAAAAGCTTGTGGATCTGATGGATGGAGAGATTTTTGTAGAATCAAAAGTTGGTGTCGGAAGCAAGTTTACGGTGCGATTGACATTTGAATATGCACAGCCTGTGGAGGAACAAGAGGATGAGGAAGAAGGCCTGATTGATTTGAAAGGAAAGCATATTCTCGTGGTAGAAGATCATCCGCTTAATATCGAAGTGTTAAAACATCTTCTTGAAAAAGAACATTTGGATCTTGTGATTGCGCATAATGGTTTAGAAGCGGTAAATGCCTATAAGGAATCGCAAGAAGGATTCTATGATGCTGTAATTATGGATCTTATGATGCCGGTTATGGATGGATACTGTGCTACAAAGGAAATTCGAGGATTGCAAAGGTCGGATGCGGATGTTCCAATCATTGCTATGACGGCAAATGTTAACGAAGAAGATAAAGAACGAACAAGACAGGCTGGGATGAATGCACATCTTGGAAAACCGATTGAGCCAAAAGAGATGTATGCAGTATTGAGTAAAGAAATAAGAAGTTATAGAGAGGGAATATCTTGACAATAATGTCTCATTTTCATATACTCTCTAGTAGGCAAGGCGCAGCGCATACCGTTGTGCCTTTTTTCGGTCGATAAAATAGATACAAAAGTCAACAAAAGTGAGAGGAGAAGTGTTTATTATGAAAAAGAAAATTGCATTATTATTGACGATGTCCTTAACTGCGGGCGTACTGGGGATGATGACAGGATGTGGTTCTTCTAGTGAAGAAACGACAAAGGAGTCCTCAGTAGCGGAGAGCACAGATGAGACGCAGACAAGCACGATTGATGTGTCTGATGTTGAATTTATCAGTGATGGCGTATTGACCATGGGCTGTGATGCAAACTATCCACCGTTTGAAACGATTGCAGAAGATGGAACAACACCAATCGGATATGACATTGATGTTATGACAGAAGTTGCGAATCGTCTCGGACTCGAACTTAATGTCGTGAATACCGGATGGGATGGTATCTTTGAAGGAATTGACGTAAACTATGATGTGGTTTGCTCAGGTGTTACGATTACGGAAGAAAGAAAAGAATCCATGCTTTTCTCAGATTCTTATATTACCAATTATCAGACCGTAGTGGTTCCGGCCGGCTCCGACCTTAAGATTGAAAGCTTAAATGATCTTGATGGTAAGACGATTGCAGTACAAAAGGAGACCACTTCAGATATTGTTATGTCTGATTTGAAATCAACCAACACAATTGATGTCAATATTGTACAAAATGAAAAGGTTACAGCCTGCTTTACACAGCTGACAAACGGTGAGATTGATGCCGTTGTATGTGACAGCTCTGTTGCAGACAGTTATGTGGCAAGTCAGTCAGATGTCTATGAGATTGCTTATAAAGATAAGGAAGAGGCAGAAGTGTTTGGTATCGCTATGGGTATCAACAATACAAAGCTTCAGGCAGCAATTAATCAGGCTCTTGCAGATATGGAAGCTGACGGATGGCTTGAAGAAACAAGAAATTACTGGTTCGGAGACGATACGGAATAAGAATCGGTTAAAGGAGAATTATGAACGAACAAGTGAAACAGATGCCTGCGTGGAAAAAGACGCTTGCCAAGGTGATTGGTGTCGTAGCAATTATCGTTGTTGTAGCAGGCATATTGTGTGCAGTAAAACCAACAAAAGAAACAATGATTGCGCAAGCATCGGATGAGATGCAGGAGATGATTAAGGAGGATGAGACAAGTACCCGTAAGAGAGTTACGACAACTTATAATTCGTTGATTGTAATTAACTATTGCTCATTTACCAGTTCCGGACAGGTAACGTTAAATGAGAAGTATGTAGGTTTTGCGGGAAAAGTTTATAAGGCAGATGAAGGTGCGGCAAAGGTTGCCGGACAGATGGTAAATTATACTTATCGTATGCTTGGCTGTGGAGAAAATATTCTTCATGGTGCGAAATTGACGATTGTGCTTACGGTGCTTTCTACCATATTCGGTGTTGTTCTCGGAACGCTTCTGGCACTAGGTAAGATGAGTAAAAATCTTATTTTGTCGAAATTTTGTCAGGCATATATCTTCTTCTTTCGAGGAACGCCTCTGCTGATTCAGCTGTTCGTAATATATTTTACAGTTCCGGGAATCTGCGGGTTCGCATGGAGAGATCTTTTTTCTGCAGCGGATAATGAGGCAGTCTACAAGGGCGCGTTTCTTGCGGCTTTGATTGCATTTGCGTTAAACTCCGGTGCATATTGTGCAGAGATTGTGCGTGCGGCGATTCAGTCAATTGACAAAGGGCAGATGGAAGCATCAAAAGCTCTGGGAATGAACTACAGACAGTCTATGACAAAGGTTATTATTCCGCAGTCCATACGTCGTATGATTCCGCCGGTGTGTAATGAATTTATTATGATTTTAAAAGATGCTTCTTTGGTATTTGCAATTTCTTTGATGGATATTACAACAATTTCAAAGAACATTATGACAAGCGAGGGTTCCTATCTGGTATTCATTCCGGCGTTGGTAATCTATTTGATCATCACGGGAGTCTTCACGTTTATATTTAATAAAATCGAGAAGAAGTTCTCGGTATATGAATAGGAGGCTGCATTATGAGTGAGTCTTATGAATATATATTAGAGACAGAGCATGTCAGCAAAAGCTTTGGCAGCCTTGAAGTCTTAAAGGATATTAATCTCAAAGTGAAAAAGGGGGAAGTGATTTGTATTATCGGACCTTCGGGTGCCGGTAAGCCCACCTATCTTCGTTCACTAAATCAGCTTGAGACGATTACTAGCGGTAAGATTTTTATTAAGGGAGACTTGTTCTTGCACCGTGAAAAGGATCATACGATTGCGGATGTCAGCAAAGCACAAAGAAAAGCACTTCTTTTAGAAATGGGAATGTGCTTTCAACGTTTTAATTTGTTTCCGCACAAGACCGTCCTTGAGAATGTTATGCTTGCCCCGATTACCGTGAAGAAGGAACATCCACAGCAGGTGCAGGCAGAAGCCATGGAGCTTCTTGAGAGTGTTGGTCTTGCTGATAAAGCGAATGAGTATCCATCGCGTTTGTCAGGAGGACAGCAGCAGCGTGTGGCAATTGCAAGAGCGCTGGCTATGAAACCGGAAATCATGCTTTTTGATGAACCGACTTCTGCATTGGATCCGGAGCTTGTCGGAGATGTGCTTCAGGTTATGAAAGATCTAGCAGCAAAAGGAATGACAATGCTGTGCGTGACACATGAGATGGGATTTGCCAGAGATGTGGCAGATCGAGTGTTGTTTATGGCCGATGGGATTATTGCGGAAGAAGGCAGACCGGAGGACTTATTTACAAATCCACAGAATCCTAGAACACAGGCATTTTTAAAGTCTGTTTTATAAGGATGAATTGACAGCCCGTAGGAGCGATTTGCTCTGCGGGCTTTTTTTATTGAAGAAGGTTAAATAAGATAATTGTATAAATAGCATAGAATATACAAATAAATATAGTGAATCTGCGAATAGTAAAAAACAGCAAGTGCAACTAAAATAGATACGTAGAAAATATCTATAGAAAATATAGGGAAAGACAATAATTGGAAATCAGGAGGAAATATCAAGATGATCAAACTAATCATTGATGGTCAGGCGGTCACATCTGAGGATGGTGGTTCCATTCTTAAGGTGGCAAGAGACAATGGCATCAAGATACCGACACTTTGTTATCTGGAAGATGTAAGCGAAGTAGGCTCTTGTCGTATCTGTGTAGTTGAGGTAGAAGGAAGAGATGAGCTTGTTACAGCTTGTAATACACCGGCAGCAGATGGGATGGTAATTCTGACCAATAGCGATAAGGTTCGCGAGAGCAGAAAGACGATGCTCAATCTTATATTAGCGAATCATAATAAGGATTGCTTTAACTGTGGAAAGAACGGAATGTGTGAGTTAGAAGCACTGTGCCGTGAGTATGAAGTAGAAGAATCTACTTATGTACCAACGAAAAAGCAGGAGCAGAAAGTATATAAAGATCAAAATCCGTTCCTTGTGTACGATGAATCCAAGTGTATTCAGTGTCAGCGCTGCGTGAATACCTGTGCGCATGTAACAGGAAGAAAAGCGATAGATGTAAAGCGTGATGGAACACACATGCTGATAGATCTTCCATTCGGTGAAGATTGGAAGTCAACGCTTTGCGAATCTTGCGGTAACTGTTCTCAAGCCTGTCCGACAGGAGCTTTGACAGAAAAGAGAAGAAAAGAATATCGTGAATGGCAGACGAAAAAAGTTCGTACTACATGTCCGCATTGTGCAACCGGATGCCAATACGATTTGGTTGTAAAAGATAATAAGATTGTAGATGTAATTGCAGCAGATGGACCATCTAATCATGGAAAACTTTGTGTAAAAGGACGTTCCGGTTCCTTTGATTTTGTACATTCACCGGATCGTATCAAATATCCTTTGATTAAGAATAAAAAGACCGGTGAGTTCGAAAGAGCAAGCTGGGATGAAGCACTGGATTTGGTAGCTTCTAAGTTTATGGAGATTAAGAAAAAGTATGGCTCTGATTCGCTTGCCGGATTTGCCTGCTCAAGATCACCAAATGAAGATGTCTACATGGTGCAGAAGATGGTACGTACTTGCTTTGGAACCAACAATACCGATAACTGTGCCCGCGTATGTCATTCGGCTTCCGTTGCCGGACTCGCTATGACACTTGGTTCAGGCGCAATGACAAATCCAATTTATGATATTACACATGATGTGGATGCTATTCTTTTGGTTGGATCCAATCCGGAAGAAGCGCATCCGGTTGTTGGTATGCAGATTAGACAGGCAGTGCAAAACGGAACGAAATTAATAGTCGTAGATCCACGTGACATTGGCCTTACAAAATATGCAGATATTCATCTGAAGATTGAACCGGGTACCAATATCGCATTTGCAAATGGTATGATGCATATCATGATTGAGGAGAATCTCATTGATAAGAAGTTCGTGGAAGAGCGTACAGAAGGTTTTGAAGAATTAGCAGAAATTGTTAAGGATTATACACCGGAAAAGGTAGCTAAAATCTGCCACATTGAAAAGGAAAGATTGATTGAAGCTGCAAGAATGTATGCAACAGCGAATAAGGCGCCGATTATATATTGCTTGGGCGTAACAGAGCATTCGGAAGGTACAAGAGGCGTAATGTCAATGTCTAATATGGCAATGCTTTGTGGCAAGCTTGGACGTGAAGGTTGTGGAGTAAATCCTCTTCGTGGACAGAACAACGTGCAAGGTGCTTGCGATATGGGTGCTATGCCAACAGATTTCCCTGGATATCAGAAAGTAAAGAATCCGGATGTTGTTAAGAAATTTGAAGAAGCATGGGGCGTAGAGCTTTCAAAAGAACCTGGTATTCATGCAACAGATGTGTTCCCGGCAGCGATTGAAGGTAAGATTAAAGGCCTTTATATCTATGGAGAAGATCCGGTTGTAACAGATGCGGATACAACACATATTATAAAAGCACTTAAGAGTCTTGATTTCTTTGTGATTCAGGAATTGTTTATGACAGAGACAGCACAACTTGCAGATGTCATCTTGCCTGGTATGTCATATGCTGAAAAAGAAGGAACATTCTCAAATACGGAAAGACGTGTACAAAGAGTACGTAAAGCTGTTGATTTGACACAGAATCCGGAATTTGATATTCGTTTGGATACGGATATTATCATTGATCTTATGAATCGTATGGGATATCCGCAAAAACAGATGACATCCGCAGAAATCATGGATGAGATTGCGTCCTTGACACCGTCATTTGCCGGAATTTCACATGAAAGACTTGACAGTGAAGAGTGTGCAAAAAATGCTCTTCAATGGCCATGTACTTCCAAAGACCATCCTGGAACGCCAATTATGCATGTTGGTAAGTTCTCAAGAGGACTTGGTTGGCTTTATCCAACGGAATATACACCTTCTAAGGAACTTCCGGATGAAGAATACCCATTGTTCTTGATGACAGGACGTATCCTTTATCATTACACAACTCGTGCTATGACAGGCCGTACTCCGGGACTTATGGAGATTGAAGGTAAATCCTTTATCGAGATGAACGAGCAGGATGCGGATCGTCTTGGAATTAAGGATGGTGAACTTGTTAAGGCATCTTCACGTCGAGGAACTATTCAGACAACCGCTAGAGTTGGAACGAAGGTATCGCCCGGAGAAACTTGGATGCCGTTCCATTTCCCGGATGGAAACTGCAACTGGTTGACGAATGCAGCGCTTGATCCGTTCTGCCGTATTCCGGAATACAAGGTGTGTGCAATTAAGGTTGAGAAAATAAAATAATAATCAGATTACAAAAGGATTGTGGTCGCAAGTGGTGGAAACTGCATGTGACAACGATTCTTTTGCAATTATAATAATAGGAGAAAACACGAAACGAAAATGTGTTATAATCATTTTCAAAGGTATTTTTGCTGTTTAGTAGGGAGACAATTCTAATGACATATAGAGTGGGGATATGTGCAACCAGTGAGGTTGTAATTAGTGGAATTAAGAGTTCGGTAGAAAATTTCTTTGAGAATGTAGATGATAAAGTTGAATTTCGTATTTGGTCAAAAGAAGCAGTGGGAAGATTTGATGAGTGGTATGCGGGAAACCTAAATCTCATATTCTTTGATTTGGATGAGAATGAAATTGGAACAATGCTATGTGGGAGACTTCTTCGAGAAGAATTAGAGGATCATAAAACGCATTTTGTTGTTCTTTCGGCTAATTTGCACGTGAAAACAGAACTTTTTAGAATCCATCCATATGATTGTTTGATAAAACCGATCCAAGAAAGCGAAATGCATCAGATGTTAAATTCGCTTTATTTAAAGGATGCGATGGATTTGCGTATGTTTTGGTACAAGAAAAAACAAAATATTTGTGCAGTGCCTTTTTCTTGTATTCAATTTTGGGAAAGTAAGCAGCATTGCCTCAAGATGCAAACGACCCTGGAAGACACGATAGAGTTTTCGGGAAAATTAAGTGATATAACTGAGCGGCTTCCGGGTAATTTTGTCAGGTTGTCGCAATCCTATATTGTGAATATAGATTATATTCATGAATATGGTAAACGAAAAGTGATTATGAAAGATGGTACGGAAATATCTGTGACGAAGCCGTATCGGACAGCTTATAATATTTTGTATGATGATGTGAAACAAAAAGTGGGAAAATGTAGATGATAATGCCCTTGAACTAGTAAAAAAGTGAAAAATGTGTCGATTTATTTTGAAATTATGCAAATTAGATTTGGGGGGACGAAGGATATGCTATAATAAAACAAAATTGTAAACTGTAGCATAAAGGAGGAAGTATGGCTTTTATTTTGGGAACAATCTTGCAGTATGCTTGGATTGTGTTGGTTATAATTGTTATTGTAGTATTTTATAGAAAACTAAAGAAAATTTCTCAGCATACAGAAGAAATTGCAACTATTTTGAGAGATAAAGACAAAAAGGAAGATTTATAATTGGAGTGAGTCAAATTTGTGGCACGCTCTTTATTTGGGTATATTGTGGCTCAATGCTTTTTATCGTAGTAGGGAGGGGGTACATGCAAATGTTTTTGCTGGAATTGAAGGAGGAAGTTCGAAAAAAATACGTATTAGTGGTTTTGGGAGCTTTGTTTATTGCAACAGGAGCGCTTACAAAATATTTCTCGCGTGGAAATGAATTTATACAGGGATTTCAGATTTCTCAGAGAGTGGCAATTATTGTGTTTGTGGGGATGTTATTTATTTCATATGAAATGTTTTCGAATCTACAAAAAAAAGACTTTGTTGAAAATTTGAAAATTCATAAAGGGGGACTTGCTAAGTATGTAGCAGTAAAGCACGTAATGGTTTTGATTGCTGTGGGTGCTATTTTTTTGCTCGTTTTCCTAATGGATGATATAGCCTTAAATCATGTGGGATTACAGGAAGAATTGTTTGTAATGTTCATGAAAGTGCTCGTGCTGAACTTTTTGCTTTGCCCCTTGGTTGGAGTTTTTGTTGGGAAGTGTTTTGCGTATTTATTCAGGCGAAAATGGGGAGGATATTTTGCGGTTCTGATTGTTGCGATTTTGGTTTGTAGATTGTTTTATGCAGTCAATATTGCAATGTATGAACTATTGGGAGTGAATCTGGATGGGATTTATCGCTTCTTTCAGTTAGAACAGCCAAATGATACGTGGGTTGTAGATTATCAATATTTGGTTCCGGCAGAAAGTTATCGTTTTTATATTTATTTGACTTGGATTTTAGCATCACAAGCAATCATTCTTTTGATGAAAAGACCAATTGCCAGGAAAAAAGTAAGCCTCATCTTGGGAGCGGTCTGTGTGATCTTTTGCATTAATTCGATGAAAAATGTGATAACAGCAGGAAATTATCTCAATTATGATTTGAACGTAAGGACGGCATCAAATAAGTCGGCAGAATTTCAAGATACAGTAGAATGCGAGGAGGAAGCAGCGGACTTTACGGTGGAAAAATATGAAATTACACCTTATTTTTCTGCGGATAGTTATACGTTTGGTGCTGAGACCACGGTATATTTGGGCGAGGAAGAGGTTGAAGAGTATAAGTTTACCTTGTATCGCGGATTTGATTGGGTGTATATTTACGATGAGAATCGAAAAAAAGTCGAATATACCAGAGAGGGGGATTATATTACAGTAAAGACCGATGGTAAGGTGTCGCAATTGACGTTTGAGTATGACGGCTGGAATCCATCGTTTTACGCAATGAGTGGTGCTGTGTATTTGCCTGGCTATTTCGCGTATTATCCGCAAGCTGGTTTTCGAAGCGTGTTTATAAATTCGAAGGATGAAGATGGGAACCTTCAGATGGGATATAACACAAGCGAAGAGCTTCTTCAGGAAACAGAATTTGAAATTGGTTTTTTGGAAGATGGTCAGATAGAATATACCAATTTAGATGCGGTGTCACAAGAGGAAATTGACAATGGCGACATTGATGAGTTTCCGGCAAACTATAAGGGCGTAACGAATTTACCAACGCTGATAGGTGGAAATGTAACAGAAACGCAAATAGATGGATATCGTGTGGTTTATCAAAGTCTCGTTGAAAAGACGCTTGGGTTTAATTTTTCACCAGATGAATTGATGGATGCATTGGAGGCAAGATGTGATGAGACAGGCGTAGATATTTTGAAAAATCACTCGATTGATACTATTGTCTTTGTGCCAAAGTCAGCGGAGATTAGTGACATGTGGGCGACAAGTAATATTTGTGGAAATATATTGTATCTGGGAGTAGAAAATATGTATTTGGAAGAAGAGGCGGATACTTTGGCAGAAGAAATCATAGAGACCTATGTTGAGAGCAGGGAGGCAGCGAATGAATAAAGTAGAACTTAAGATGAATCAGGTAGTGGTTTCGTTTCGCAAAGATCGAGCTTTGAATGGGATAACTCTTACAATGGAACCGGGAATATATGGATTGATTGGTGAAAACGGAGCCGGTAAGACAACTTTGTTTCGTTCTACGTTAGAGGTGCAATCATACAAGGGAGTGATTACGAAAAATGGAATTTCTTCAATTGGATACGTCCCGCAACACTTTGACTGTTTGAAACGACTTACGGTTGGCGAAACGATGAAGTATTTTTGCAGTTTAAAGAATATTTCGCATAGTCAAAGGCGAGAGGATATTGAACGTGTTTTAACTATTGTTAATTTGACGGAGGAAAGAGATAAGCTAATCAAAAATCTTTCGGGTGGAATGCTTCGGCGAGTAGGAATTGCACAGGCACTTTTGGGGGAACCTCAGCTGTTGATTATGGATGAACCGACTGTGGGGTTGGATCCAGCAGAACGTGTGAATTTTCGAAATATTATCAAAAAAATAAAGGGTGATAGAATTGTTTGGATTTCTTCACATGAGATTGGAGAATTAGAGCAGATGTGTGATCGTTTTATGCTGATGAAACAAGGAAGTCTGGTTTGCATGGGGGATTTAGAAACACTTTATCAGGAATATGAAACGGACAATATCGAGACTCTTTATTTCAAGGCGATGGGAAAGGAAATATGCTAAGATGCTTAGAAATAATGCGGAAATATTTTGCTGGTATATCAAAAATGCAAAAACCGTATTTGTCACATATTTAATACTGTTTTGGGTGCTGATTCCTGTTATCGCATGTGTTTATACAAGAGGTGGAATTCAAGATGATTCCGAATTGGTCTATACGTATTCGATGTATGTTATGAGTATTGTTGTTGCAATGTTTGGAAGCGTGCCGCTATTCATTTCATTTCAAGAGGTGTATAAAGATGCAGTTTATGAAAGTATTCAAATAGCTGGGGGCTTTCGAGAGAGTTGTATATTCGCTTATCATTATGTTTTCAGTGCGATAGTGCTAGGGGTGACATCTCTGATTGTGAGATTGGTGCTTTTGCGAGTGGATGAGGCTACAGATATTTGGAGATGTATGGGAAGTTATTTGGTGCTTGTATGGCTAAGTATGTCGGTAGCGCACTTCGTGATCCATTTTACTAAAGCGGTATATCCGGTATTTGTATTTGTGGAAATATATGCAATTTTGTGTCAAATCATGAATGTAGGGAGAGAATCTTGGCTCAATGCATATTCGATATTAGACGAGGCGGGGAGCATATGGTGGAAAAAGCTGCTTGTATATGCGTTGCTTGGTTTTTTCTTGGAACAAATAATATGGCGACGAGTCGGTAGGCGGAGCGATAGAATTAATATAAAGAATTGAATACTTATACAAATGCGTGTATATGAGACTGATTTTGACGTTGAAAATCAGGATGCTATACATGCATTTTTTTTAGGAGGAAAACCTTGTAGGATAATCTAGAAAGCCTAGAATAAAAATGATCTTAGGGAAATCTGTTAGCGCACCGGTTTCGGAGTGTAGAACTTTTATAAGGGAAATGATATAATAATCGTTAACAAAGTTTGGAAAGAATGAGGAGTAACTATGGAAACAAAGAAAACAATTCTGGACTACGAGACGGTTCATTTGGATGATGAGAACAACGCGATGATTATCATCGACCAGACGCAGCTTCCGGGTAAGACAGAGTTATTGACGCTGACAACGGCAAAGCAGATCTGGGATGCAATCTATCTGTTGCAGGTAAGAGGTGCACCGGCAATCGGAGTGGCAGCCGGATATGGAATCTATTTGCTGGCAAAGCAGATTGTAACAGAGGATTATGATGCTTTTTATAAAGAATTTAAAAAGCAAAAGGAATATTTAGACTCTTCAAGACCGACTGCAGTTAACTTGTCCTGGGCACTCAATCGTATGGAAGCGGTTGTTACAGCAAATCAAGACAAGTCAGTAGCACAAATAAAGCAGCTTTTGAAGGAAGAAGCGATAGAGATTCAACAAGAAGATATTCGGGTATGCAAAGCAATCGGAGAGAATGGACTTGCACTTGTGAAACCCGGAGACGGAATATTAACACATTGTAACGCGGGACAGCTTGCGACAAGTAGATATGGAACCGCAACAGCACCGATTTACTTAGGTCATGAGAGAGGATATGAATTTCGGGTCTATGCAGATGAGACAAGACCGCTTTTGCAGGGAGCACGATTGACTGCATATGAACTTCAGTCAGCCGGTGTGAACGTGACCTTGATTTGCGATAGCGCTTCCTCTACCGTTATGCGTAATGGATGGATTGATGCTATATTTGTGGGGTGTGATAGAGTGGCAGCCAATGGGGATGTGGCGAATAAAGTGGGAACCGCGAATGTGGCAGCAGTTGCAGCAAGATATCATATACCGATGTATGTATGCGCACCGACTTCGACAATCGATTTGAATACTCCGACAGGTGATCAGATTAAGATAGAAGAACGACCGGCTGAGGAAGTTACCGAGATGTGGTATGAAAAAAGAATGGCACCGGATGATGTAAGAGTATATAATCCGGCATTTGATGTGACCGATCATGAATTGATTGCAGGTATAGTGACAGAGTATGGCGTTGCAAAAGCACCATACACGGAATCACTAAAAGAAATTATGGCTAAGAAAAATGCTTAGCAATTGATAAAGAAAGAAGGAAATGATACAAATGGCAGAGAATAAGGAATGTGCAAGTGCAGGAAGCTGTGATAAGTCAAGTTGTGAAGGATGTAGCAGTAATTGTGGCGAGAAGCCGCAAAGCTTTTTAGAGGCATGTAATCCGTTATCTTCCGTAAAGAAAGTAATCGGAGTTGTAAGCGGAAAGGGTGGTGTTGGAAAATCATTTGTAACAGCATCTATGGCAGCTGCAATGAAGAAAAAGGGATATGAGGTAGGAATTCTAGATGCGGATATTACCGGTCCATCTATTCCGAGAATGTTTGGAATCAAAGGCCCGGCAAAAGCAACAGAAGATGGAGTGTATCCGATTGCGACAGATGGCGGAATCAAAATCATGAGTTTGAATCTTTTGATGGAAGATGAAGAGGCACCGGTTATCTGGAGAGGACCGGTTATTGCCGGCGCGGTAAAACAGTTCTGGACAGATGTAATCTGGGGAGACATTGATTATTTGTTCGTGGATATGCCGCCTGGAACAGGGGATGTACCGCTTACGGTATTTCAATCTCTTCCGGTGGATGGAATTGTGATTGTGACCTCGCCGCAGGATTTGGTGCACATGATAGTAAAAAAAGCATATAATATGGCGGAAATGATGGATATTCCGGTGCTTGGTATGGTTGAAAACTATAGCTATATGGAATGTCCGGATTGTGGTAAGAAGATTTCTGTGTTTGGAGAAAGCAGCATTGACGAAGTGGCAAAGAGTGTCAAGACGAAAGTTTTGGGAAAACTTCCAATCAATCCGTTATACGCACAAAAGGTGGATGCCGGAGCATTTGAAGAACTTGAAATTGATCAGCTTAATGCTGCAGAGGAGATATTAGAGAACCTGTAATCGAGGGGGCTGTCTATGATAATATTGGTAATATGGGTGATATTCGTTGTTATTTTAATTGCTTCATCAGTAGCAACTAAGAATATAGCTGCGAAAACAAAGCAGCAGCAAAAGATGCAGGCACTGAAAAAGCAGGCAGCGCAGGTCAATCAGACGCAAGAGTGGAGCGTGAAGGAACAACAGACATCCGCACAAAAGAAAAAGACAGGAAAAAAACAAAATAAGAGTATGGCAGCAAAGGCCGCCATGACGAAGCAAAAGAATGCCGCGAAAGGAAAAAGTCAAGAAACTTCTTGGGCGAATCTGTTTGAAGAACCTGTTAAGAAAAGCAGTGCATCTGAAATTTTAGAAAGAGCCAATCGAAATGTGAATGAGGATTTTGGTAAGGATAAAACACTAGAACAGGCGAATGCAGCAGTAAATCCAGATATGGCCTCGACAAAAGAACGTAAAAAGCCGAATATGGAAGAAATTATCAAGCAGGAACAGATGCGGCTTCGAGAGGAAAATGAGGATCTGATGGCGACAGTTCGAGACCTTATGATTAAAGGACCGGATACCAAAATCCGGTTTTCGCGGGATTTTGTAGCGGAAGGCATAGAAATGATTAATAAAGCGTTATAGCAGGAAATGAAGGTAAGGATTTGAGAACAGTACATAGCGGCGAGTTGTTTCGCCATTTTAAAAATAAAATGTATCAGATTGTGGCGGTTGCTGAGCATTCTGAGACAGGAGAAGAATTGGTTATTTATCAGGCTCTTTATGGAGATTATCGTGTTTATGCAAGGCCAAAAGAGATGTTCTTAAGTGAAGTGGATCATGAAAAATATCCGCAGGTAACGCAGAAGTATCGATTTGAAAAAGTAGATAGAAACTCGATGATTGCGGATGAGGAGAAAAAGGAAAATCTAAAGACGGCAACGCAGATGGATGAAATGCATAGCCAAGAAGAGGCTGGCGAACAGGCGAATCCGCTGTTGCTTCGCTTTTTGGATGCACAGGATACGAACCAACAGATACAAGTGCTAAAAGAAATCAAAAATGAACTGACAGATCGATTGATTAATGATATAGCAGTTGTACTTGACGTGGTTATTGAAGAAGGTCCGATAGAGGAACGATATAAGCAATTAAGCGTTTGTCTAGATACTAAGAACCGATTTGAAACAGGCCGTTTTGGTCGTTAGTTGGACGAAAACGGCGCTGTATGTGCACTTAAATAAGAATTGGAATACCCTTTTTTGCCGGTGATTTCTTCCCCAAACCAGGACGGAGGTAAGTAGCGCAGAGCTTCTTCGTCGGAAGGAAATTCCACTTCGGCAATGATAAGTGGAGCATGGACACCTTCGAAAACATCCAGTTCAATTGTATAGCCCTGATCGGGGATAAGATATCTTTTTTTGGAGATGATATATCCGTCAGCTTTGGCTAAAAGATGTTCATAGCTTTCCTTATTTAACGGAAGGTTATATTCTTCTACGGCAAGAGAACCTTTGAATTTTCTGCCTTTATAAGTCATGTAATATTGATCGTTGTCACATCGGACGCGAATCGCAGGCGATGTATTTAAATAGCCTTGCGTAATCATGCGAAACGGATGCGATAAGGCATCGTTTGGTAAAGTGTCAATTAAGAATCGGCGTTCAATTTCCATGGCAATGATATCCTTTCATTTGCAGATTGGGGTAAGCCCCATTTGCTTCATTAAGTATAGCATAGGAGGAACAAAAATGAAAAAAGCAGCAATTTTTTTGGCAGACGGATTTGAAGATGTGGAAGCATTGGCAACAGTGGATGTATTAAGAAGAGCGGATGTGATTGTGGATCTTGTGAATGTAGAAGGTTGTGAGACCGTCAAAACAGGAAGAGGAATCACACTTGTTACGGACAAGCGCCTAAATGAAGTGCGATTTGATGAGCTGGACGCTTTGATTCTTCCGGGTGGACTTGGAGGATATGAGACCTTATTAAAAAATGAGAAGATTCACAAGGAAGTTAAGAGGGCATATGAAGAGGGCAAGCTGATTGCTGCAATTTGTGCAGCACCGGGAGTTCTTGGTAAGATTGGAATCTTAAATGGAAAGAAAGCAACCATCTATCCGGGGATGGAAAAGGAATTAGATGGCGCTATATATGTAAAGAATGAAGTGACAAAAGACGGCAATATCATTACCGCACCCGGCATGGGCAAAACGATAGAATTTGCACTTGCAATATTAGAAGAGCTAGAGGATGCGTCTGTGGCAAAAGAGATTGCACAAAGCATAGTTTTTTAATTGAAATTTACTCTAGGCTGTGATATAATGCCATTTGATTGTAGGCTACTTTGCGTTTGAGGCGACAAGGGCCTGTCAAAAATAGGCTTATAATAAGCGGAAAGTAGTTATTATTAAGGAGGATTATTAAAAAATGAGTGTACAGGTAGAACAGTTAGAGCATAATATGGCGAAACTTACTGTGGAAGTACCAGCAGAAGACTTTGAGAAAGCAATCGAGTCAGTTTATCAGAAACAGAAGAGTAAGATTTCGATTCAGGGATTTCGTAAAGGAAAAGTACCTAGAAAAGTAATCGAGAAAATATATGGCGCAGATATTTTTTATGAAGATGCTGCTAATCAGCTTCTTCCATCAGCTTATACCAAGGCTGCTACAGAAAGTGAATTAGATATTGTATCTATTCCGGCAATTGATATTACACAGATTGAAGCTGGAAAGAATTTGATTTTTACTGCTGAAGTAGCAACTAAGCCGGACGTAGAGCTTGGAAAATATAATGGAGTAACCGTTACGAAGATTGACTGTAGCGTATCAGACGAAGAACTTGAAGCAGAACTTCAGAGCGAAAGAGAAAAGAATGCACGTACAGTAACCGTTACGGACCGTGAAGTAAAAGATGGCGATACCGTAGTGATTGACTTTAAGGGAACCATTGACGGTACAGCATTTGAAGGCGGAGAAGCTGAAAACTATTCACTGGTAATCGGCTCTCATAGCTTTATCGGAGACTTCGAGCAGCAGCTGATTGGTAAGAAGAGCGGAGAAGACGTAGAAGTTAACGTATCATTCCCGGAAGATTATCCACAGACAGAGCTTGCCGGAAAGCCGGCAGTATTTGCAGTTACTTTACATGAAATCAAAGAAAAGCAGCTGCCTGAGCTTGATGATGAATTTGCACAGGACGTATCTGAATTTGATACTTTTGCAGAATATAAAGAAAGCGTAAAAGAGACTGTTGCCAAGAGAAAAGAAGAGCAGGCAACAAGAGATAAAGAAGATGAAGCAGTAGCTAAGATCGTAGATAAGTCTAAGATGGATATTCCGGAAGCTATGATTGAAACGAATGTTCAGAGAATGATTGACGATTTTGGACAGAGAATTGCGCAGCAGGGACTTTCTATTGATCAGTATCTGCAGTTCTCAGGAATGGATCTGGATAAACTCAAAGAACAGATGAGACCTGATGCGGAAAGAAATATCAAGAACACATTGGTTCTCGAGAAGATTGCGGAAGTTGAGAATCTCGAAGTAACAGATGAGGATGTTGAGAAGGAACTTGAAGAGACAGCAGCAATGTACAACATGGAACTTGCACAGCTTAAGGAAATGGTTCCGCCGGAACAGATGGAATCTGTTAAGAATGATATTAAGATTCGCAAAGCCGTTGACTTTGTTATGGAAAATGTAAAAGAAAGAGCAAAGGCTAAGACAAAGGCTGAGAAGGAAGCAGAGGCTAAGGAAAAAGAGGAAAAGCCAAAGAAGACAACTGCTAAAAAGACAACTGCTAAGAAATCTTCTACAACTAAGAAGACAACAAAGAAAGCAGATAAGGAAGAAGCTTAAGAAGAATATTCCGGGGATGCCCGGTGATAAGTCGGTGCTGCGATATGCCTTATGGTGCAGCACCTTCTTGTGTTTTTTGATATAATAGAAATGTGTAGGAGGGTAACGAAATGATTACAAACAGTTTGGTGCCTTACGTCGTAGAACAGACAAGTAAGGGTGAACGTAGCTATGATATTTATTCTCGATTATTAAAAGAGAGAATCATCTTTTTGGGTGAAGAAGTGAATGAGACAACAGCAAGTCTTGTGATTGCACAGCTTCTGTTTTTAGAGTCGGAGGACCCTTCAAAGGATATCCAGCTTTATATCAATTCACCGGGTGGAATGGTAACGGCCGGCATGGCAATTTATGATACGATGCAATATATAAAGTGCGATGTATCAACAATTTGTATAGGCCTTGCAGCCAGCATGGGAGCGTTCCTTTTGGCCGGAGGCGCAAAAGGTAAGAGAATGGCACTTCCGAATGCGGAAATCATGATTCATCAGCCATCAGGTGGAGCTAGAGGTCAGGCGACTGAGATTCAGATTGCAGCAGAAAATATCTTGAAGACCAAGAAAAAATTAAATGAAATCCTGGCAGCTAATACAGGAAAGCCATATGATGTTATCGCAGCGGATACAGAACGCGATTATTATATGGATGCGAAGGAAGCGATGGAGTACGGACTGATTGACAGCGTTATCACAAATCGCGAATAATTTTTGATCTTAAGGGACAGAAGCCTGCAATAGGCCTGTCCCTATTGCGCTATATTTAGCGTAATAGCTAGGAGAAACGAAATAGGAGAGAGTTAATGGCAGGAAAAGGAAAAAACACGAATATCAAAATCCCTAGATGTGCTTTTTGCGGGAAAGCTGAAGCGCAGGTGGAAAAATTAATTTCGGGTCCGGCGGGGCAATATATCTGCAATCAGTGTATTGATATTTGCAAAGAGATCGTGGATGAAGAACTTTATGGTATGTATGAAGAAGAAATGTTTACGAGCGAAGATATTAATCTTTTAAGACCACGTGAATTAAAAGCTTTTTTGGATCAATATGTCATTGGTCAAGAACGTGCCAAGAAAGTGCTTTCGGTAGCGGTTTATAATCATTATAAAAGAATTTTGTCTGAACAGGAGACAGATGTGGAATTGCAAAAGTCCAATGTCTTGATGCTTGGGCCGACCGGTTCGGGTAAGACACTTCTTGCGCAGACACTGGCAAAGATTCTTGGAGTACCATTTGCAATTGCAGATGCTACAACGCTTACGGAGGCCGGATATGTCGGTGAAGATGTGGAAAATATTTTGTTGAAGCTGATTCAGGCGGCAGATTATGATATTGAACGTGCACAGCGCGGTATTGTTTATATTGATGAGATCGATAAGATTACAAAGAAGTCTGAGAATGTATCTATTACAAGAGATGTATCAGGTGAAGGTGTTCAGCAGGCATTATTGAAGATTCTTGAAGGAACGATAGCATCCGTTCCGCCTAAGGGTGGAAGAAAGCATCCGCAAGCAGAATTGATTCGTATTGATACAACGAATATCTTATTTATCTGCGGCGGTGCATTTGCAGGCATTGATTCAATTATTGAAAACAGAATGAATAAAAAATCAATGGGATTTAATGCAGAACTTGGAAATCCTGAAGGAACCAATCTTGGTGAGGTATTACAAGAAGTGCATCCGCAAGATTTTGTGAAATACGGATTGATTCCGGAGTTTATCGGACGTGTTCCGGTAATTGTATCACTTGACGCACTAGATAAAGAGGCACTTATTAGAATCTTGACAGAGCCGAAGAACTCTTTGGTAAGACAATATAAGACATTGTTTGAATTGGACGGAGTAGAACTTGAATTCGAGGAAGACGCCCTCGTAGCGATTGCTGAAAAAGCACTAGAACGCGAGACCGGAGCTAGAGGTCTTCGAACAATTGTAGAAGATGCAACAATTGATTTGATGTATGATATTCCGTCAGAAAAAGACGTAACAAAGTGCCTGATTACGAAAGAGGTAATTGATAATACCGGTTTCCCTCTTGTTGTTAGAGATGGAAAAGAAATAGAATATAAAGGGAGAGTAAGTTAATCGTGTCGGAAATGAAAAATATCCCGATGGTTGCACTAAAAGAGATGACGATGCTTCCCGGTATGCTGGTGAATTTTGACGTCAGTCGCCAAAAATCCATCAAGGCGATTGAAGCGGCGATGCGAGATGAACAAAAGATATTTATTGCGACGCAAAAAGATCCGGCAAAGGAACAACCGGCCATGGCAGATTTATATGAATATGGTTTGGTTGCTGAGATAAAGCAGATTGTGAAGCTTCAAAAGAATGTGGTGCGTGTACTTGTAATCGGTCAGGTACGCGCACGTCTTGTTTCGTTTGAACTAGAAGAGCCGTATGTCTTAGCGAAAGTTAGCGTGGAATCCAAAAGCGAAAAAGAGCAGGTAGAAGATATTTCGCTAGAAGCAATGCTTCGTGAAATTAAGGATATGGCGTTAGGCTATTGTAAGCTCAATGATAAAATCGGCAAGAGTGTATCAGACAGAATCGAACAGATTGACGAGCTAGAAGATATGATTTATCATGTCGCGAACAGTCTCCCGTTTCGCAACAGAACAAAGTTGCAACTGCTTGCTACGAAAGAACTTGATAAGCAGGCACAGCTTCTTATGGATGAACTTGAAAAGGAAATTGATATCTTTCACATTCGGCAGGATCTGCAGATAAAAGTCAAGGAACGTATTGATAAAAATCAGCGAGAATACGTGCTAAAAGAACAACTTAAATTAATCCGGGAAGAACTAGGCGAAGAAGATGAAGATAGTGAAATCATGGAATTTCAGCGCCAGGTGGAATCTCTTGAGGCATCAGAGGAAGTAAAAGAAAAACTAAAAAAAGAAATTAAGCATCTTAATAAGTTATCGCCGACCTCGTCTGAGAGCGCGGTGACAAGAGGATATATTGAAACATTATTAGCTTTGCCGTGGGATAAGACGTCTGAAGATAATAATGATTTGGATAATGCAGCGAAGATCTTAGCGGAAGATCATTACGGACTTGAAAAGGTAAAAGAAAGAATTCTAGAGTTTTTGGCTGTTCGTAATCTTACGGCAAAGGGCGATAGTCCTATTTTGTGTCTGGTTGGACCGCCGGGAACCGGAAAGACTTCGATTGCACGTAGTGTGGCGAAAGCGTTGAATAAGAAGTATGAACGCATCAGTCTTGGCGGAGTGCATGATGAAGCCGAGATCCGTGGACATAGAAAGACTTATGTGGGAGCTATGCCGGGGCGCATTGTAAATGCACTGAAAAATGCCGGCGTGAAGAATCCTCTTTTACTTCTTGATGAGATTGATAAGGTGTCAAGAGATTATAAAGGGGATACGTTTTCTGCATTGCTTGAGGTATGCGACAGTGAGCAAAATTGCAAATTCCGCGATCACTATGTAGAGCTTCCGGTTGATCTGTCACAGGTGCTTTTTATTGCAACAGCGAATTCGCTTGAAACGATTCCGCGTCCGCTTTTGGATCGTATGGAAATTATTGAGCTAAGTTCTTATCTCGAAACGGAAAAGCTTCATATTGCAAAGGACCATCTTTTAGAAAAACAGATTCAAAAACATGGTCTAAAGAAAAAGCAGCTAACAATTACAGATGCAGCTATGAGCAGAATTATCCGGTATTATACCAAGGAAGCCGGGGTGCGCGGATGTGAGCGTCAGATTGCGAAAGTCTGCCGAAAAGCAGCAAAAGAAATCTATGAAGATGAGAAGAAAACAATCAAGATTACAAAAACCAACCTAGAAGAATATCTTGGAAAAGAAAAATACCGCGATCATTTGAAGAATGATTCCGATGAGGTTGGTGTTGTCAGAGGACTTGCATGGACAAGCGTAGGCGGCGTAACACTAGAAGTTGAAGTAAATGTTATGCCGGGAAAAGGTCAGCTAAAGCTTACAGGACAACTTGGAGATGTCATGAAGGAGTCGGCATATGCGGCATTAAGCTATGTTCGAAGTCAGTCAAAACAATATAAGATTGAAAAGGATTTTTTTGCAGAACATGACATTCATATTCACATTCCGGAAGGCGCTGTGCCAAAAGATGGTCCATCTGCAGGTATTACAATGACGACAGCGCTTTTGTCGGCTGTTACAGGGATTAAGGTGCGAGCCAATCTTTCTATGACAGGTGAGGTGACACTTCGCGGAAGAGTCCTTCCAATCGGAGGATTGAAGGAAAAATTGCTTGCCGCGAAGAATGCCAAGATTGATACGGTCTGCGTACCTAAGAAAAATGAAAATGATGTATTACAGGTGCCGGATGAAGTTACAGATGGAATGAATATTATCTACGTATCAGAAATGTCGCAGGTTTTGAAGGCTGCGCTGATAAAGGAATAAAGACATGGTTATAAAAAATGTAAATTTGGAAACAGTATGTGGATATACAAGTACACTTCCGGACAATACACTTCCGGAAGTGGCTTTTGCAGGAAAATCTAATGTCGGCAAGTCTTCTTTGATTAATGCTTTAATGAATCGCAAAGCTTTAGCGAGGACTTCGGCTCAGCCGGGAAAAACGCAGACGATCAATTATTATAATATTAATGAAGAAATCTATCTGGTTGATCTTCCGGGGTACGGGTTTGCGAAGGTATCTGAGGCTGAGAAGAAAAAATGGGGTGAGATGATTGAAAAGTATCTACATACATCAAAGCAGCTTAAAAAAGTATTTTTGCTAATTGATATTCGCCATAAACCATCGGCAAATGACAAGATGATGTATGACTGGATTGTATATCAGGGGTTTGAACCGGTGATCGTTGCTACAAAGCTTGACAAGCTGAAACGTTCACAGGTGCAAAAGCAGATTAAGATCTTAAAGGAAGGTCTTGAATTAAAGAAAGGAACCACATTGATTCCATTTTCGTCGATCTCGAAGCAGGGACGAGAGGAAATCTGGGCGATTATGGATGAGATTGTGGACACTGAATAAACAAATATGTTATCTTAGTATAAGAGTTTTTTCAGTCTATAAAACGAATAGAAATGAGGTGGTGTTTTGTCAACGAAAGATGAAAATGAAATCAAAATTGAAGTTGAAGAGGATACCATCGTACCTGAAAGACCGGACTATGAAGCCGAGCTGATTGCAATTTTAAAAAGTAGCGCTTCAGATGATGCTATTCGTGAACTTTTAAATGATTATCATGATAACGATATTGCGGAAATCCTAGATGATTTAAGTGCGAAAGAACGAGTGAAATTGTTCCGGATTCTGGGAGATGAAGCAATATCGGATGTATTTGCATATCTGGATGAGGATGTTGCGAAGGAGATTATTTCCGAGCTGGGTATCGATCAGGCAGTCAACATCTTAGAATCCATGGATGCCGATGAAGCCGTTGACATCCTTGAGGAACTTGAAGACGACAAAAGAAATGAACTGATTAACCTGCTTGATGAAGAATCAAAGCAGGATATTCGTATGATTTCTTCTTATGACGATGATGAAATTGGTAGTAAGATGACAACCAATTACATTGTGATCGGAAGAGGTCTTTCCATCCGACAGGCTATGAAGTCTTTAGTGGATCAGGCAGCAGATAATGATAATATCGGAACAATCTATGTTGTAGAAGATGATGAGACATTTTATGGAGCGATTGATTTAAAGGATTTGATTGTTGCGAGAACGCATACGAATCTTGAAGATCTTATTTCGACTTCTTATCCTTATGTCTATGCACATGAAGATATCGCGGAATGTCTTGAAGAAATTAAAGATTATTCGGAAGATTCCATTCCGGTATTGGATAATGACAAGAAGCTGATTGGTGTCATTACAGCGCAGGATGTCATTGAAGTTGTCGATGAAGAAATGGGAGAAGACTATGCGAAGTTAGCCGGATTGATAGGCGAGGAAGATTTAAAGGAACCCTTACTCGAAAGCATGAAAAAGCGTCTTCCGTGGCTTTTGATACTGTTTGTGTTAGGGCTTGTTGTTTCTTCTGTGATTGGTATCTTTGAGGGCGTTGTAGCGCAGCTTACGGTCGTGATTGCTTTTCAGTCCTTGATTCTCGATATGGCAGGTAATGTAGGTACGCAGTCTTTGGCTGTGACGATTCGAGTACTGGTAGATGAGAATCTGACATTTAAGAATAAGGCGAAGCTGGTATTTAAAGAAATGCGTGTAGGATTTACCAATGGTATTTTGCTTGGTATTTTGGCATTTGTTGGAACCGGTTTATATATTCATATTGCAAAAGGATTTGCGGTGCATCAATCATTTGCGATTTCTATGTGTATCGGTATTTCATTGTTGGTAGCGATGATTATATCATCTCTCATGGGAACTTTGATTCCACTTTTCTTTAATAAAATTAAAGTAGACCCTGCAGTGGCGTCGGGACCACTGATTACGACAGTGAATGATTTGGTTGCTGTCGTTAGCTATTACGGACTGACCTGGATTTTGCTGATTAACCTCATGCAGATAACCGGGTGATCAGTCTTGACGAAAGATGGAGAAGAAATAAATTATGGAAGCGAAAACAATTAAAGATGTAGATAACGGAAAGCTCGAGACATTGTTAGAGGAGTTTTCTAAGAATCAAAAAAAAGAAGTTATGAATCAGATTGTTCCACTCCTTGGAACAACAAGAGTCTTAATGCAGGCGAATTTTCCTCCGGAGTTTGATCGCAATCAGTTAAAAGATGCCAAGCAAGGACAGGCGATTAAGCTTCCAAAAGGTGTCAAACCGGTGCCGGCAATATTAAAAAGCAATGAAGGTGGTCATTTCTTCGGTGTCTATACGGGACATGGAGAACTTCCTAAGGAGAATAAATTTCCATTTGTACTGGATATGAAATTCTCGGATTGCTGCAAACTGGCTCAAAATGCTAAATTAGAAGGTATTGTAGTGAATGCATTTTCACACAATGTTACATTTAAAAAACCGGCGATTGATGCATTTGTCAAAGAATTTGCTCAGGGTAAAGTGCCGGTTGTTCCGGGAAAAGAAGTTAAGATGACGCCGGAGCAATTTCATGATATTACAAGAAGAAGTATTGAACTGCATCTTCTTCCGAAGATTTTGTTTGAACAAAAGGAAAAGGGATTCGATTCTATCTGTGAAGGCGGTGAAGGTGCGATTTGTGAGATCTTTTCGGATCCTTATAAGAAGGTTAAGGGATTAGAAAGTCCTTATAAGAGCAGTGACTTTTCGGTGATGGATTTAAATATCACGCAAGATCTTGGTCTTATTCGCATTGATTTGCCGCAAAAAAATGCTCGTCCCGGACATTGTAAAAGAGTCTATATCACCTATTCATTTAGCCTTGATTTGATTCAGTATTATACGATTCATGTACCAAAGCCGAACGAAGAGTCTATGCTTGGATGTGTGATCGAGATAGAAGAAGGAAAGACAAAACATGAAATTCTTGAGCCGGCGCCTAATGAAAGCGCGGAAATGCAAAAGGTGATGGAATTGTCAGAGCAGATTGTTAAAAATCGTATATAAACAAAACGGACATATGATTTATATGTCCGTTTTTTTCTGCGTAGGTATGTTACCTATGAAATCTCTATGATATGTTGTTTAGTAAGTTTCGGCTATTATTAGCAAGCTGTGAAGTTTCGTCCGCAGCAGTAAGAACCTGGAAAGTTGTATCGCTTGCGGTAGAAAGCTCTTCTACATTGTTTTGTGAAGAAGATGCAATGCTTTCTAAAGATTGTGTAATATTACTCATATGATCTTCTAACATCGTAATAGCACCGGCAAAATCCTGCATCATATCAAACATAATCTTCGAATCGTTCTGATAATCGTTACTCGTTTCAACAAGTTTATCATAACCGGAAGTTGTTCGTGTGTTTAGAAAATCGATGACATGTGCAGATTCTTCCGCAAGTTCTTCGACTTTCTCGATTACAATCTTACTGATTTTTTGAATCTGTGTTGCGGTCGTTGAGGTCATATCGGCAAGCTTTGTGATTTCGGAAGCAACAATTGCAAATCCTCGTCCCGAATCACCGGCATGTGCAGCTTCAATGGAAGCATTTAGTGCAAGCAGATTGGTCTGATCGGAAATCTCGAGAATGTTTTCTGTTAATTCTTCAATCTGGCGAACAGCTTTAGAAGCTTCAATCTTCTCGGTCATGGATTTTTCGACTTCTTGCGCCTTTGTAATAACTTCGTTCTTCGTGTCAAGAGAAGCGAGTCTGACATTATGTGCTTTTCGTGAAATTTCTTCCATATAATCAGAATTTTCCTTGGCAGCTGATTGCATATCAGCAAAAGAAGTATCCATTTCATTGGCAACTTCATTCAAATCGGAGATAGAAGTTACAGTCCGATCTAAAGAGGCAGTGAGCTCGTCCATGATAAATGTAATATTTTGAATACCCTCTGCAATGGTTGAAGAACGCTCCGCGATATCATTAATGGAAGTGTTCAGCTGTTCGTGCGTAGATGCCGGTTTAGAAGGAAGCATTTCTTGTTCATCTGCGAAACTATCATCAGGGTTTTCACCGGCTTCTTCACGAAGAAGTCCGGATACAGTAGGAACTTCGTCCGGGTATGTAGATGTTTCGTGATTGGTCTTAGAATAGTTTTTTTCAAAAATCTGAATACCAATAATAACAAGAATCAGCCCAATAACAATGCATACGGCAGTTGCAATCATCTGTTGAATAAAACTACCGCCAATGATTCCGGATGTGAATAGAGCCGGAATAATACCGGCAATCAGCACACCAATGATTCCGGTTGCAAAGAGTGTAGATTTTTGTTTCATAGTTTACCCCCAATATAAAATTACCATTATCTATTATTATAGTGTTTTTGGGTATAAAGTACAAGAAAAAAGACACTGCTACATACAGTAACAGTGTCTCGAATTATATTATTCGTCGATAGAATAGTTCGGTGCTTCTTTTGTGATATGAATATCATGAGGATGAGATTCTTTAAGAGAAGCTGCTGAAATCTTAACGAATTTGCTGTTTTGTTTCAAATCCTCGATTGTCGCACATCCACAGTATCCCATACCTGAGCGAATACCACCGATTAACTGGAAGACGGTATCTTCTACAGAACCCTTATAGGCCACACGTCCTTCGACTCCTTCCGGAACCAGTTTCTTGGCATCTTCCTGGAAGTAACGATCCTTGCTGCCGTTTTCCATAGCGGCAAGAGAACCCATACCACGATAAACTTTAAATTTTCTTCCTTGATAGAATTCGAAGGTTCCCGGAGCTTCGTCACATCCGGCAAACATGCTACCCATCATACAGGTGTTGGCGCCGGCAGCAAGTGCTTTGACCATATCACCGGAATACTTAAGACCACCGTCTGCGATGATTGGAATACCGGCATCTTTTGCTGCTTCATAACAATCCATAACAGCGGTAATCTGTGGAACACCGATACCTGCAACGACACGGGTTGTACAGATAGAACCAGGTCCAATACCAACCTTTACAGCATCAACTCCGGCATCAATTAATGCTTTCGTTGCTTCTCCGGTTGCTACATTACCTGCAATCACTTGAAGATCCGGATATTTCTTCTTAATATTGGCAGCAGCCTCAATCACATTTTTGGAATGGCCATGAGCGGAATCTAAAACGATCACATCAACATGTGCCTCAACGAGGGCTGCAATACGATCCATCATATTAGCAGTAAATCCGACTCCTGCGCCGCACAAGAGACGACCTTGATCATCCTTGGCAGAATTTGGATATTTGATCTGTTTTTCAATATCTTTAATGGTAATCAGTCCGCGAAGCTTGAAATTGTCATCTACAATCGGAAGCTTTTCTTTTCTTGATTTTGCCAAAATCTTCTTCGCATCTTCTAAGGAGATACCGACAGGTGCAGTGCTTAAGTTCTCACTGGTCATGCATTCTGAAATCTTCTTGGTATAATCTTCTTCGAATTTTAAATCACGGTTTGTGATGATACCGATGAGTGTTCCGTCTTCTTTCGTAATCGGAACACCGGAAATCTTGTATTTTGCCATCAGATTATCGGCATCTTGAAGTGTATGCTCTGCAGAAAGGAAGAATGGATCTGTAATGACTCCGTTCTCGGAACGTTTTACTTTATCGACCTCATCTGCCTGCTGTTCGATAGACATATTTTTGTGAATGATTCCGATACCACCTTGACGAGCCATGGCGATTGCCATACGGTGTTCGGTAACGGTATCCATACCAGCACTCATCATAGGGATGTTAAGTTTGATTTTTTTTGTAAGATAAGTAGTAAGGTCAACCATATTTGGTGTTACTTCTGAATAAGACGGAACCAAAAGTACGTCATCAAATGTAATTCCTTCGCCGATAATACGAGCCATTTTTTTTTCCTCTCTTTCGTTGAATCTATATTTTATTTGAAATGGTGAATTGCCCACCAATTACCCGTAACTAGGGGATTTTAGTAAGTTTAGCAAAGTTATATAACGAAGTCAATAAAAGAAGTTCACAATTTTAAGAAAGTATGATATGATTTTTTGTGGACAATGGCGTTCCGACTTAGGAGCACTTTGTCTTTTTTTATGTTACAATGGAAAAAACTGACAGTTAGGAGAGTCGAATTATGCAGTTTCGCCCATGTATTGATATTCATGCAGGAAAGGTAAAGCAGATTGTCGGAAGCTCGATTACCGATGCATCTTCAAAGGTTAAGGAGAATTTCGTGTCGGATCGGGATGCGGCAGATTTTGCAAATTTATATAAGAAGAAACACATTACGGGAGGACATATTATTCTTTTGGATAAGAAAGGAACTCCTGATTATGAAGCAACAAAAAAGCAAGCAATTTCTGCTTTGCACGCATACCCGAATGGGATGCAGGTTGGCGGAGGAATAACGCCGCAGAGTGCAATCGAGTTTTTGGAGGCAGGAGCATCACATGTGATTGTGACTTCCTATGTGTTCTCTGAAGGTAGAATTAATTATGACAGATTAAAGGAGTTGTCGAATCAGGTTGGCAAGGAGCACCTGGTATTGGATGTGAGTGCCCGAAGAAAAGATGACGACTATTATGTTGTGACAGACAGATGGCAGAAGTTTACGCAAGAGAAGATTAGTGAAGCTTTTTTGGATGAGCTAAGTAGCTATGCGGATGAATTTTTGATTCACGCAGTAGATGTAGAAGGAAAGAATAGTGGAATAGAAAGTGAACTTGCGCAGATGCTCGGTCAGTGGGGTAAGATTCCATTGACGTATGCCGGTGGGATTTCATCCATGGAAGATATTGATACCATATACCGGCTTGGTGGTGGAAATATTAATGTGACGATAGGAAGTGCCATGGATACATTTGGCGGTTCATTGAAATTGGAAGAAGTATTGAATAGAATTCAAAGTTATCAGTAAAGGAGTAACATTATGGGAAGATACACAAAAGAAGATATTATAAGAATGGTAGAAGAAGAAGGGGTGGAGTTTATACGCCTTCAATTTACCGATATGTTTGGACAACTCAAAAATGTGGCGATTACATCAAGTCAGCTTGATAAAGCGCTAAGCAATAAATGTATGTTTGACGGTTCGTCGATAGATGGATTTGTCCGGATTGAAGAGTCGGATATGTATCTGATACCGGATTACGAGACGTTTGAGGTGTTTCCATGGAGACCACAGCAGGGAAAAGTGGCGCGTGTGATCTGCGATATATACAGACCAAACCAGGAACCGTTTGAAGGGGATCCTCGCTATATATTAAGACGCGCTATTGAGGATGCAGCGAAGGATGGCTATACATTCAATGTGGGACCGGAGTGCGAATTTTTCCTGTTCCACACAGATGATGACGGACAGCCGACAACGATTTCTCATGAGCGCGCCGGTTATTTTGATCTAGGACCGATTGATCTTGGGGAAAATACAAGGCGAGATATGGTGCTTTCATTGGAAGATATGGGATTTGAAATTGAAGCATCGCATCATGAAGTGGCACCTGCGCAGCATGAAATTGATTTTAAATATGAAGAAGCGATGCATGCCGCAGATAATATTATGACATTTAAATTGACAGTTAAAACAATTGCAAAGCGTCATGGCATGTATGCAACATTTATGCCAAAACCGAAATATGGAATTGCCGGTTCCGGTATGCATATTAATATGTCATTGTTTAAAGATGGAAAAAATATTTTTGAAAATCAAAGTGATGAACTTGGTCTTAGCAAAGAAGCGTACTATTTTATCGGTGGGTTGATAAAACATATCAAAGGAATGACCGCAATTACGAATCCGCTGGTAAATTCTTATAAAAGATTGGTGCCGGGCTTTGAAGCACCAAATCATATTGCCTGGTCATCGGTGAATAGAAGTCCGCTGATTCGTATTCCGGCATCAAGAGGAGCGTCTACGAGAGTGGAACTTAGATGTCCGGATCCGGCTGCAAATCCATACCTGTGTCTGGCCGTTTGCCTTGAGGCTGGTCTTGATGGAATTCGTAATAAAATTGAGCCGCCGGCACCGGTAAATGAAAATGTGTACGAGATGTCCGATGAGGAACTAGAGCGTCGGGGAATCGAATATCTTCCGGAGAATTTGCTTTTGGCTGTTCGCGAGCTTGAAAAAGATGAATTTATCAAGGGAGTGCTTGGCTCTCATATTTCACAAAAATATATTACGGCTAAGAAGACCGAATGGATGGAATATCGCGAGCAGGTAACAAAGTGGGAAGTTGATGAGTATTTGTATAAGTATTAGAGAACCCGTTGGAGAGGAATGGTGCATAGATGCTAAGTATTGTGGTAGCATTCCCAAAGCCGGAAGTCGGTAGAAGTATCCGAAATATTTTGATTAAAAATGGATATGACGTAGCAGCTGTTTGCACAACGGGAGGTCAGGCAATCGGTAAGATACAAGATCTTGAATATGGGATTTTGATTTCGGCATACCGGTTTGTGGATATGACTTGCGAAGAAATGGTGGAATATGTTCCTCAAAATTTTGAGATGTTGCTTATTACATCAAAAGCGGTCTTGCTTGAAGATGGCAATCGAAATATCGTCTCATGTTCGATGCCGCTTAAGGTACATGAACTGCTGAGCACTCTTGAGATGATGATATATGGCATGGAACGGCGGCGCAAGAAGGACAAGGCGCAACCGAAGAAAAGAAGTGTAAAGGAACAACAAATCATCGATCAGGCCAAGCATATTTTGATGGAACGAAATCAGCTGAGTGAGGAGCAGGCACATAAGTATCTGCAAAAGACCAGCATGGATTCGGCAACGTCACTTACGGAAACGGCGCAGATGATTATTAGTATGATGGATGGCTAAAGGGAAAAGATATACATAAATATATAAATTAGGAGGATTACTTATTATGTTTGAGGTAAACGAGAATTATTTAAAGCTTCCGGGCAGTTACTTATTTAGTAACATAGCAAAAAAGGTGAGTGATTTTACACAGGCTCATCCAGAGAAAGAGATTATCCGATTGGGTATCGGTGATGTCACGCAGCCTCTTGCGCCGGCGATTATTGAGGCGCTTCACAAAGCGGTTGACGAGATGGCAAATGCAGATACGTTTCAGGGATATGCGCCGGATCTTGGATACGAATTTTTGCGTAATACGATTGCGCAAAATGATTATAAGGCAAGGGGCTGTGAAATCAGCGCAGACGAAATCTTTGTATCGGATGGTGCAAAGTCGGATTCCGGTAATATTCAGGAACTGTTTTCACAAGATGCCAAAATTGCAGTATGCGATCCGGTCTATCCGGTTTATGTAGATTCAAATGTTATGGCGGGAAGAACCGGAACCTATGATCCTAAGACGGAGACATGGAGCAGGGTGATTTATATGCCAACGACCATGGAGAATCATTTTGTGCCGGAATTTCCAAAGGAGACACCACAGATGATTTATCTTTGTTGTCCGAATAACCCAACGGGTACAACGCTTACAAAAGCACAATTGCAAGAATGGGTAGATTATGCAAATCGTGTTGGAGCAGTCATTATCTATGATGCTGCCTATGAGGCTTATATATCAGAAGAGGATGTGCCGCATTCAATCTATGAATGTGAAGGAGCAAGAACCTGTGCAATTGAAATTAAGAGCTTTTCAAAAAATGCAGGTTTTACCGGAGTGCGACTTGGTTACACCGTTGTGCCAAAAGACCTTAAAAGTAAAAATGCGTCGCTTCATGATATGTGGGCGCGTCGTCACGGAACCAAGTTTAATGGTGCGCCGTATATTCAGCAAAGAGCAGGAGAAGCGGTATATTCACAAGCAGGTAAAGCGCAGCTTAAAGAACAGATTGCTTATTATATGAAGAATGCAGCAGTTATAAAGCAGGGACTTAAGGATGCAGGCTATACTGTGTTTGGCGGTGTTAACGCACCTTATATCTGGTTGAAGACACCGAATAATATGACAAGCTGGGAGTTCTTTGATGATTTACTAGAGCGTGCCAATGTTGTTGGAACTCCGGGATCCGGATTTGGACCGAGCGGTGAAGGATATTTTCGTTTGACAGCATTTGGAACTTATGAAAATTCGCTCGCAGCACTCGAAAGAATCAAAAGTATGTAAGAGGCGTTACGGTTATAGTTGACTTTAACGCTTTAAAGTGCAATAATAACTCTTGATATTTTGATTTTTGAGAGGAAAAGAAAAATGATTTCAAAACGTATGCAAAAGTCCTTGGAAGAGGCGATTTCAATTCGTGATATTTTTGAAGAAGGTAAGAAGCTTGCGGCCATATATGGCAAAGAGAACATCTTTGATTTTAGTATCGGTAATCCATCGGTTGAACCTCCGGCTATTGTTAATGACACAATGAAGGAGATTTTAGATACGCAAGCACCATTGGCACTTCATGGATATCCAAGTAATGTTGGACATCCGGAAGTCAGACAGTGTGTTGCGGATTACTTAAATGGTAAGTACGCTGCATCCTATGGAGTCGAAAATATCTGTATGACCTCGGGAGCGGCTTGTGCAATTGCGCTTTTGTGTAATACATTATTGGATGCGGGAGATGAAGTAGTAACATTTGCACCGTATTTTTGGGAATATAAAAGCTATGTAGAAACGCTGTATGGAAAGCTCGTTCCGGCATTATGTAATCAAGAGACTTTGCAGCCGGATGAGACAACTTTTCGCGCTGCATTTTCTGAAAAAACCCGCATTGTGCTGATTAATACTCCAAACAATCCAACCGGTGCTGTATATACGGAGGAATCAATCAAAATGGTTGCCAATGTGATGCGTGAGATGGAAGAAAAGTATGGACATCCAATCTATCTGATTTCAGATGAGCCATATAGAAAGCTGTCTTATGGAATCGAGATTCCGTTTATTCCGGATTATTATGATGATACGATTATCGTTTATTCTTATAGTAAGACGTTATCGATTCCCGGAGAACGTATCGGTTATGCAGCATTATCACCGAAGATGGCAGATGTGAATGAAGTATTTGCCGGTCTTACGGCTTCTATGCGTTATATGGGATATGTCAATGCGCCGTCTTTGCAGCAGAAGATGTTGCTTAAGTGTGTGGACGCGGCGGTTGATGTAAGTGTGTATGAGAAGAATCGTAATCTGTTGTATGATTCTTTGACGCAAATTGGTTATGAGTGCATCCGACCGGATGGCGCATTTTATCTCTTTATGAAAGCGTTAGAAGAGGACGATTGGGAATTTTGCCAGAGGGCCAAGAAAGAGCGCATACTTATGGCTCCGGGAAAAGCATTTTATGGACCGGGTTGGGTAAGAATCTCATATTGTGTACCTTACCAGATCGTTAAGGATTCGATTCCGGCATTTAAGCGTTTGTATGACAGTTATCAGTAAGGAATTAAGTGGATGAATAAAAAACAGCAACGCGCGCTATATAGTCGTCTTAGAAATGAGATGTCAGATATGCAACGCACAAAAGGATCAGAAAAGATCTGTGCCCGGCTTAAGAAGCTGTTTTGCGAATATCAAGTGGATGCCTATCTTGCCTTTTATCCGCTCGGCAGTGAGGTGTCCCTTGTTTCGTTTATGGAAGAGTTGATGGCAGAGGGCAAAGAGTTGGCATTGCCTAAGGTGAAAGGCGATGATATGATATTTTACAAGGTTTGTTCGTGGGAGCAATTAGAAGAAGGTTGTTTTCATGTGATGGAACCGGTAGATTCGTGTGAAGAATTTGCTTTTGCAGACAAAAAGATTGCGGTATTAACGCCCGGTCTGGTGTTTGATACAAGAGGATATCGCATGGGATATGGAAAAGGATATTATGATCGTTTTTTTGCGAGGCATTCCGGGCTGTGGAAAATCGGCATAGGGTTTGAAGAGCAGATTGCCAGCCGGGTTGAGACAGATGAATTAGATATCGAACTGGATTTGGTTGTAACGCCGAATCGAATAATAAAAAAATCCAATTGACAGAAGTTTCTATCAATTGGATTTTTGTTTTTATTTCTTATTGAAACCGGCACGCTTTCTTAAAGTCGGGTCTAGGATTCGTTTACGAATACGAAGAGATTCGGGAGTGACTTCTAAAAGTTCATCGGTATCGATAAAGTCAATTGCCTGTTCAAGACTTAGGATTCTTGGAGGAACGAGGGTCAAGGCTTCATCAGCGGAAGAAGTACGGGTATTTGTCAGATGTTTTTTCTTGCAGACATTAAGCTCGATATCCTCTGCACGAGCACACTGACCGATTACCATACCTGCGTATACTTTTTCGCCTGCACCGATAAATAAGGTTCCGCGATCTTGTGCGGAAAACAGTCCGTAGGTTACCGATACGCCTGTTTCAAAGGCAATTAAAGAACCTGTCTTACGATATGCGATTTCGCCTTTAAATGGCTCATATCCATCGAAAATCGTGTTGATGATACCGTTTCCTTTGGTGTCTGTTAAGAATTCTCCGCGGTAACCAATCAGACCGCGTGAAGGAATCTTGAATTCCAAACGAGTATATCCGCCGCTGATTGGATACATGTTTTGCAGTTCGCCTTTTCGCTGGCTGAGTTTTTCGATAACGGCGCCGGTGAATTCCTCAGGGACATCGATATACGCTTGTTCCATTGGCTCGAGACGTTTTCCGTTTTCATCTTCTTTATATAATACTTCTGCTTTGCTTACCGCAAATTCATAACCTTCACGGCGCATATTTTCAATTAAGACAGACAGATGAAGCTCTCCACGACCGGATACTTTAAAGCTATCGGTGCTTTCTGTTTCTTCTACACGAAGAGACACGTCGGTATTTAGTTCGCTCAGCAGACGATCCTTTAAGTGACGGGAAGTTACGTATTTACCTTCCTGTCCGGCAAAAGGAGAATCATTGACAATAAAGTTCATGGACAAAGTTGGTTCGGAAATCTTTTGGAACGGAATTGGCTGCGGATTGTCCAAAGAACAGATGGTATCTCCGATGTGAATGTCAGCAATACCAGATACCGCAACGATAGAACCAATCTTGGCTTCGTCGACTTCTACTTTATTAAGACCGTCAAATTCATACAGTTTATTGATGCGAACTTTCTTTTGCTTGTCAGGATCATGATGGTTTACAACAAGTGCTTCCTGGTTTATTTTTAAGGAACCATTATCCACTTTACCGATTCCGATACGACCAACATATTCGTTGTAGTCGATTGTGGAAATGAGAACCTGTGTGTTGGCATCCGGATCACCGGTTGGCCCAGGGATATAATCTATGATAGTTTCGAACAGCGGAATCATGTCCTTTCGTTCGTCGTTTAGATCTTTCATGGCATAACCATCACGGGCGGATGCATAGATAAATGGACAGTCAAGCTGCTCGTCAGAAGCATCAAGATCCATGAAAAGTTCGAGGACGTCATCGATGACTTCGTCCGGACGTGCTTCTGGACGGTCAATCTTATTAATGCAGACAATGACCGGAAGGTCTAACGCGAGAGCTTTCATCAAAACGAATTTCGTCTGAGGCATTGCGCCTTCGAAAGCATCTACCACGAGTACAACACCATCCACCATTTTCAAAACACGTTCAACTTCACCACCAAAGTCGGCATGACCAGGGGTATCGATAATGTTAATCTTGGTGTCCTTATAAAATACAGCCGTGTTTTTGGAAAGAATTGTGATACCACGCTCACGCTCGATATCATTGGAATCCATGACGCGTTCTTGTACTTCCTGGTTGGCGCGAAATACGCCGCTTTGTTTCAGTAATTCATCGACAAGTGTTGTCTTGCCGTGGTCTACGTGTGCAATAATTGCAATATTGCGAATATCCTCTCTTGTTGTTTGCATATTGGTAAGCCTTCTTTCTATTATAATAAGGTTGTTTACGGTTTTCTTACGCACTAACGATACATTATAGCAATAAAAATTAAGGTGTGCAAGAAAAAGCAGAAATATTTGCATTTTAGGGGCGTTTATGCTATCGTTATTTGGACTTCAGAATAAAATTATGGAAACTATGTGATTCTAGTGTTAGAAACATTTTTTAACTCAGTCGGGGGGAGACTCCGAGTGAGGGGAAACGCTCTGCGAACCGGAGGAGGACTTGAACATGAGTGACTATGATAATATTACGGTATATTATGGGGAAGGCCGCGGGAAAACACAAGTTGCACTTGGAAAAGCAGTAGAAGCCGCAAGCCGTGGTATAAGCACGAATTTTATTCAGTTTTTTAAGGGAACTAATGAGTTTAATGCAGAATATTTTACACGAATGGAACCGGAACTGAAGTATTTTCGTTTTCAAAGAAGCAATAAGAATTTTAACGATCTTTCTGAAACAGAGAAGCAGGAAGAAAGCATGAATATGAAAAACGGAATTAATTTTGCCAAGAAAGTTATGTCAACAAGAAGTTGTGAACTTTTGGTATTGGATGAATTTTTGGGATTGGTACACAGCGGATTAATCAGCAAAGAGGAGGTTCGCAGCCTGTTCGAAGCGAAGCCGGAAGGAACCGTGTTAGTACTGACCGGAAGATATCTCGATGATATGATTCGAGAAGCAGCAACAGATATTTACAATATTACAGTTGAGTAGTAGTATAAAGTTTGGAAAATTGTTAGATGATGTAGGAGGAATAGGAATATGTCAATTTTTAAGGGCGCAGGTATCGCGATCGTTACACCGATGAATGACAACCTGGAGGTTAATTATGATAAACTCGAGGAAATCATCGAGATGCAGATTGCCGGCGGCACTGACTGCATTGTTATTGCAGGAACTACCGGTGAAGGATCTACACTTACAATAGAGGAACACAAGCAGGTAATTAAAGCTGCTGTAGAATTTACCAAAAAGCGTATTCCGGTTGTTGCCGGTACAGGCTCTAATTGTACGCAGACAGCCATTGAATTGTCGCAGGACGCACAAAACGCCGGCGTAGATGGCGTTTTGGTTGTAACTCCTTATTATAATAAAGCTACGCAGGGTGGATTGATTAAACATTATTCCATGATTGCCGATGCGATTAAAGTACCGATTATTATGTATAATGTGCCATCGCGTACGGGATGTAATATCCAACCACAGACAGCAGCAACGCTTTTTCATACAAAAGAAAACATTGTTGGAATGAAAGATGCAACCGGCAATATTGAACAGGGTGTGCATACGATGAGTTTGACAGATGGTAAGTTGGAAATGTATTCCGGTAATGATGATCAGGTTATTCCACTTATGTCAGTTGGCGGACTTGGTGTTATTTCGGTTCTTTCCAATGTTGCGCCTAAGTATGTGCATGATATGTGCATAAGCTATCTGGAGGGAGATACCAAGAAAGCAATGGAGATGCAGTTGAAAGCATATCCGCTTATTAAGCAGTTGTTCTGCGAAGTGAATCCGATTCCGGTAAAAGCGGCTATGAACTTTATGGGAATGAATGTAGGACCACTTCGTATGCCTCTTACTCAGCTTGAAAAAGAACATGAGGAAGGTCTTAAGGCAGCAATGAGAGAGTTTGGATTAAAGCTTGCGTAAGAAGATGAGACTTGCGATGGAGGTGACGTCATGACGAGAATAATAATGCATGGTTGCAATGGACATATGGGACAGGTAATCACAGAGCTGTGCGCAAAGGATGAAGAAGTTGAAATTGTAGCCGGAGTGGATGTGTCGGATCATATTCAAAATACCTATCCGGTATATAAATCGATAGCAGAGTGTGATGTGGATGCGGATGTGGTTATCGATTTTGCAGTGGTACAGGCAATCGATGGACTTTTGGATACCTGCGTTAGCAGACAGATTCCGGTCATTGTATGTACAACCGGATTATCGGATGCGCAAAATGATAAAGTAAAAGAAGTAGCTAAGAAAGTGGCTGTTTTGAAGTCGGCAAATATGTCGCTGGGAATCAATACTTTGATGGAACTATTAAAGCAGGCAGCAGCTGTGCTTGGAGCTGCCGGATTTGATTGTGAGATTGTAGAACGTCACCATAATCAGAAACTGGATGCGCCGAGTGGAACTGCGCTTGCGCTGGCAGATAGCGTCAATGAAGGTCTCTTAGAACGCTATGAGTATAAATTTGACCGCTCGAAGGAACGTAAGAAACGTGATAAGAAAGAGATTGGCATTTCAGCTGTTCGTGCGGGAAATATTGTAGGGCAGCATGAAGTTTTATTTGCAGGACCTGATGAAGTGATTGAATTTCATCATACTGCTTATTCGAAAGGTGTATTTGCAAAAGGTGCCATTGAGGCTGCGAAGTACCTAAAGGGAAAAGACGCCGGTCTTTACGATATGAGCGATGTTATTAAGAATAAATAAAGATTACGAAAAATGTGTTGTTGCGTAATGCAGCAGCACATTTTTGTGTTAAAATGGTGGTGTATCATTTTATTACATGTAGAGGAGTACTGGTATGGGGAAAGACTTTAAAGTAGATAATGAACTTTATTTAAGAACATTGGCAAAGCAGTTTCCAACAATTGCTTCGGCTGCAACAGAGATTATCAACCTGTCGGCAATCCTAAATCTGCCAAAGGGGACAGAACACTTTCTGACGGATATTCACGGAGAGTATGAGCAGTTCCAACATGTACTTAAGAATGGTTCGGGAGCAATTAGAAGAAAGATTGAAGATGAGTTTGGCAACTCACTTTCGGCGGCTGAGAAAAGGACACTTGCGACACTTATATATTATCCGGAGCTAAAACTCGATAGGATTCTTGCAGAAGAGAATAACAAAACAGATTGGTACAAGGTTACGATCTATCGATTGATTCGTCTGTGCCGCGCAGCATCTTCAAAGTACACACGGTCTAAGGTGAGAAAGTCATTGCCGAAAGATTTTGCATATGTTTTAGAGGAACTTTTGTCTGGAAGAATCGAGATGTCAGATCAGACGGCATATTATAATGAGATTATCAATTCAGTGATAACTACAGGAAGAGCGAGAGAACTGGTAGTGGGTATGTGCAATGTAATCAGAAGATTCGTAGTAGATCATTTGCATGTGCTTGGTGACATCTATGACAGAGGTCCTCGCCCTTATGATGTTATGGATACGTTAATGGCACATCATTCTGTGGATATTCAATGGGGAAATCATGATGTTATCTGGATGGGTGCTGCAGCCGGAGAGACTTGCTGTATGGCGAATCTCCTTCGTATTTCGGCAAAATACGGCAATTTGAATGTATTAGAAGACGGATATGGAATTAACCTGATTCCGCTAGTGAAATTGGCGCTTAATACGTATGCGAACGATCCATGTGATTGTTTCAAACTCAATTACCGTGAAGATGAATATGATGCTACAGATGCTGAACTTGATAAGAAGATGCATAAGGCAATTGCGGTGATTCAGTTTAAGCTTGAAGGACAAAAGATGCTAGAACATCCGGATTTTGACATGAATGAGCGTCTTATTATGAACACAATGGATCTTGAGAAAGGCACGGTTATGGTAGAAGGAAAGGAATACCCTTTGCTTGATACCAATTTCCCGACACTTGATCCGGACGATCCTTTCAAACTTTCGCAGGAAGAAGCAGAAGTGGTAGAACATCTTAGAAGATGCTTTGTAGGATGTGAAAAACTGCAAAGACATATTCGTTTCTTGTATTCGAAAGGAAATCTGTATAAGGTATATAATGACAATTTGCTTTACCATGGTTGTGTGCCACTTAATGAGGATGGTTCCTTTAAGGAAGTCAACATTTACGGTAAGAAATATAGCGGAAAAGCGCTTTATGATATTCTAGAAAGCTATGCTAGAAAAGCTTATTTTTCATTGGATATGGAAGAGAAGAAAAAGGGCATGGATTTAATGTGGTATATCTGGGAAAATAAGAATTCACCGGTGTTTGGAAAAGGTAAGATGACGACATTTGAGCGTTACTTCATCGCAGATAAACAAACGCACAAAGAGCCAAAGAATCCGTATTACAAGCTGATGGAAGATGAGACGGTTGTAAAGCGTATTATGAAAGAATTTGGTCTGTCAGGTAAGGACAGTCATATTGTAAATGGACATGTACCGGTTGAGCAAAAGAAGGGAGAATCGCCGATTAAGTGCAATGGAAAATTGCTGTTAATAGATGGTGGTTTTTCAAAAGCATATCAGAGCAAGACAGGAATTGCAGGATATACATTGGTTTATAATTCCTATGGAATGATGTTGGCAGCACATGAGCCGTTTGTATCGGTTGAAAAGGCAGTGAGAGAAGAATTGGACATCCATTCTGATCATACACTGGTGCAAAAGGTGGTTCGACGAAAGCTTGTTGCCGACACTGATGCAGGAAGGGAAGTGCGTGCAAATATTGAAGGCCTGACACAACTGCTTGAGGCATATAGAACCGGTTTGTTGCAGGAAAAAGAAGTATAAGTCAGATTATTTTTTGAGATTTCACAAAATATAATAGGAAAAAAGTATGGTTTTTTCTTGAAAAAAATTAGAAAAACTGATAAAATGCATATTGAATAATTGAAATATAATGATGAACTGTCTGAAAAATTAGAAATTGGACAGAGTGGTAGTATAGCAATTGATTGCAATGAGGCGAGAAGTAGATGGCGACACGATTGGTAAAACCGGTGGTCGGAGTTACATATGATGATATGGAAGCGTATATGCAACTTCCACCGCCTGCTTTGGGAGAACCGGCTTATACAATTGAAGAATTACGGTCTTTTCTGCATGCTGCGGGGATTGTTTTTGGAATTGATGAAGAGATTCTGCGAGCAGTCATTGAGAAAGAGATGTATGGCGTCCGTCTTACGGTAGCTCGAGGAAAGCCGGTTGTAGAAGGCAAGGATGGATATTTTGTTTATAAATTTAAACAAGAATTGAACCGTACTCCAAAAGAGAATGATGATGGCAGTGTGGATTATTGGGATGTAAGCCTGATTGAAGCTGTTGTTCAGGGACAGGAGATTGTTCATTATTATCCTGCAGTACAAGGCAAGGAAGGGATTACGGTTAAGGGGGCAAGAATTGCACCAAAGATTTGCAAGGAACTTCCGCCGCTCAAAGGAAAGGGATTTGTACGTACACAAGACAATTTGAGCTACATTTCTCAGTATGATGGGAAGGTGGAAATGCGTCGGGATAGAATAACGATTCTGCCGGTGCATGAAATCTTTGGTAATGTGGATGTGATATCCGGTAACATCAATTTTTCGGGAGACGTTATTATACATGGCAATGTCTGCACCGGAGCAGCTGTTATTGCAACGGAGTCTGTGACCGTTGATGGTATTGTTGAAGGTGCTACAATTGAAGCCGGAAAGGATATTGTGGTTCGAAACGGAGTGAAGGGCGGCCATGTGGGGCGTATCATTTCCAAGGGAAATGTATATGCGAAGTTTATGGAATATGTGAGCGTAGAAGCGGATGGCAATATTGAGTCGGATTCTATGATTGATTGCACGATCAGAGCCGGAGAGAAGGTTGTGTTGACAGGAAGACATGGTGCGGTTATCGGAGGACATGTGACAGCGCTAGCAGGAATTGATGCGGTAAATATCGGGAATGAGACAGAAGTTGAGACTTATGTTGGCGTAGGCGTGGAATCTGAGATTCTCGGACAGATTGCAGCCTTGCAGGCAAAAATTGCCTCTACAGAGCAGGAACTTGATAAGATCAATCAGGCATTGAATGCATTTGAAGAATACGAGAAGAAACATGGCGTATCGATGAGAGAAGACCCGCGGCGAATGCAGCTCCTTCGCGCAAAAATCAGAGATACTTCCGTGATTGCAGCAGAAAGAGCTAAGTTACGACAATGTAATGATACGATGGCGAAAGGCGCCAGTGCACTAATTAATATAACCGCGGCATTGTATCCAAGAGTTATGGTGCGAATAGATGAAATAAAAACAAAAATAAAACAAAAAGAAGTCTATTGCAGACTTGTGCGTCGCGGTGATAAAATTGTGCTTGAGCGGCTTGGATCCGGACGGCAGATTTCCTAACTGTTCCGATACGCGAGGTCAAGCAATATAAGACATAAACAGAAAATGGAAGAATGTAAGATTCTTCCATTTTGTTGCTGTAAATGAAGGAGTAAAAGATGATTAAATTCGAAGAAGAATTAAAAAAATTCAAACCAAGCATAGAGGTAGAAGAGGCTGAAGACTCAATATACAATAAAGATCTTAGTGATATGACAGATCTTCTGCAAGAAATGACGAAAGAAGCGACAAGAAACAGTAATCAATTGAGGTAAGACATGAAGTGTTATAGTTGTGGAGCAACTCTTGGAGCGGACATTGTTTGTCCGAACTGTGGGTTGCAGGTAAAAGTATATAAAAAGCTGATGAATACCTCAAATTATTATTATAATGAGGCACTAAATAGGGCAGCCGTAAGAGATCTTTCGGGTGCAGTAGAGGATCTTCAGCGTTCTTTAAAATTTAATAAAAACCATACAGATGCAAGAAATCTGCTTGGACTCATTTATTATGAAATGGGTGAAGTGGTATTGGCAATCGGCGAGTGGGTGATTTCGAAAAATCTGAATCCAAATGATAATATTGCCGATCAATATCTAAAGGATGTACAGAATAATCAAAATCAGCTTGATACCGTTAATAAGACGATAAAAAAATATAATCAGGCACTGATGTATTGTCATCAGGGAAGTTATGACCTTGCCATCATACAACTGAAGAAGGTTATCGCTATGAATGCCCACTATGTGAGGGCATACCAGTTGTTGGCACTGCTTTATATCCATGAAGGGGAATACCAAAAAGCGCGCGCGACCTTGAAAAGTGCATTTAAGATTGATGCACATAATGTTACGACGCTTTCCTACATGAAGGAAGTGCGAAAGCAGCTTCATTTGGACGGAAAGAAGAGTCCGGTTGGGAAAAAGGATGATTTGGTAACATACAAAAGCGGAAATGATACGGTAATCAGGCCAAAGATGACATTTAGGGAAACAACAGCCGGAATGACTATTTTGAATATTATATTAGGCGTGATTATCGGGGTACTGGTAACCGCATTTTTGGTTGTGCCAAGCGTTAGGCAGGCAGCTAAGACGGAAAGTAATACAGCAGTTAGTGAAGCGAATGACACAATTACAACAAAAGATGAGAAAATCAGTTCTTTGGAAGCTGAAATAGAAAGTCTTGAGGAGAAGAATACATCCTTGCAAGAGGAAGTAGATTCCGGAGACGATAAGATTTCTTCCTACGATTATCTGTTGCAGGCATATGAAGCATATGAAGAGAAAGACTTAGACAGTGCGGCTGAGGCACTTGATAATGTGAACAGAAAGCATTTGAGCGAGGATGCACAGACGCTTTATGATACCATTTCAGAGGAGGTCAATGAGGAGAAACTTTCTGATCTGTATTCGACCGGATATAGTGCATATAACAAATATAATTACGAGGATGCAGCAGAAGCATTCCAGGAAATTGTCGATATAGATGAGGAATATAAAGATGGCTATGCGGTGTATTATTTGGCACAGTCTTATCGCCATCTTGAAAAGACACAAAAAGCAATTAAGTATTATGAGCGCGTCGTCGAGCTTTATCCGAATACTTCAAGAGCATCTACAGCGGAGAGTTATATCGAAGAATTAAGTGAAGAAGATACGGAAGATACCGAGGATACGGAAGGTACTACAACGGATTAAGACTGTGATAAGCGGTAGATACGAGAAAGGACCGGGCATCAACTTGATGCTTCGGTCTTTTTTGCAATGAAATGGAAGAGAAAGGATGAGAGATAAGGAAGAATATATGCTTACTTGCAAATGCGGGTCTGTAATGGTAAAATGTCTTCTGAATTGACTTGAATTAAGTAGGAGAAGATTTCTTACTTTATTCCTATACGCGGGAGAAGAGAGAACGCCTGGGATGGGGTTCTAAATCCGATGAACAGTCATGATTGGTATGGATGAAAGGTAATGGTAATTATGGGTGAAGTAAAAGCGATTTGCGTTAGCAAAAAAAAGGGTGTTGTAAAGACTGAGATTAAGCAGGCTAAGGTAAGAGAAGATTGGGGCATTGAAGAGGACGCCCATGCTGGTCATTGGCATAGACAGGTAAGCATTTTGCCATATGAGCAGATTGAAGCATTTAAGAAAAATGATGTAGAAATTGTAAATGGAATTTTTGGTGAGAATCTTATCATATCCGGAATTGAAGATTTGATTAACCAGTCACTTATTGTGGGACGCAGAATCCAGATTGGTGAGGTACTTCTTGAAGTTACTCAGATTGGAAAAGATTGCCACGATCACTGTGAGATTTATAAAAGAGTTGGGCAATGTATTATGCCGAAGGTGGGAATCTTTACCAGGGTAATCAAGGGGGGAACCATCGAGGTGGGAGATGAAGCACATTTGCTTCCATTTGAAAATAATACGCCATTTACAGCAGCAGTTATCACTATGAGTGATAAAGGTTCAAAAGGTGAAAGAGAAGATCAGTCCGGCCCTGCTATTGTAGAAATCTTAGAGAAGGCCGGTTATAATATTGTAGAAACGATGATTCTTCCGGATGAACAGTCCGCATTACAAAAGACATTAATCCGGTTGGCGGACCAAAGACAGGTGAGCCTCATTGTTACGACAGGAGGTACCGGATTTTCTAAAAGAGATGTGACGCCGGAGGCAACATTGGCGGTAGCAACGAGAAATGCACCGGGAATTGCAGAGGCAATCCGCGCAGGCTCGATGAAGATTACGCCAAGAGCGATGCTTTCAAGAGAAGCGTCTGTGATTCGAAACAATACATTGATAGTAAATCTTCCGGGAAGCCCGAAGGCTGTTCGGGAAAGCTTGGATATGGTGATTGATCAGTTAGATCACGGATTGAATATATTACTAGGCCGCGACGGCGAGTGTGCAAGAAAATAATGATAATGCATTCAAAGGTAAAGCAGCCTCTGATAGGGGCTGCTTTTTTCAAAGAGAAACGATTTCATTTGCTGCAGTTGTAAAGAATAGAAAGTGGGCATTTAATATGTGTGATGTGAACAAAATGAATGCAGACGAGATTGTACGTCTGTTCAATGAATTAACGTATCGAAGATATCTGGTAAATAAAGATCAGTTTCAGCAGATCTTAAAGGGTGTGCGTTTGCAAGAGTATATCGTGCTTTACCACATTTCGCAAAAAGCGTCAAAGATGGATGAGTGCGATGGAAAGATGTATCTTGAAGAATTGTCCAAAATGATGTCCATGCCGATGTCTATGACCTCGAAGATGGTTCGTAAATTGCAGGAAAGGGGATTGGTTTATTGGACACATGATGGAGACGGCTCGGAAGGAACTTATGCAATCATTACCAAAGCCGGATGGGCACTTATGGAGCAGCAGGCAGAAAATGCGAAAGCTTATTATGGAACGGTGCTTAAGGAATTCGGAAAAGAAAAAATGATAGAACTGATTAGCCTTATGAAGCAATTGGATGAGGTGCTTGATAACGAGCATAATGTATAAAGAAAAGAAGGAAACATAAGATGATAAGAGAAGTCGAAGAATATGCAAGATATAAAGAGCAGCTGTGCCGGGAAAATGATAAGGTGGCACCGCGCCTTTTTGATGAATATGGCGTATACCGTGGTCTTCGTGATGAGAAGGGCGTAGGCGTACTGACAGGACTTACGAATATTTCCAAGGTTATTTCTACAAAGTTTGTAGATGGTGGAAAGAAGTTTGTGGATGGAGAACTGTGGTATCGTGGTTACCGTGTAGAAGAGTTGATTGACCAATTAGGGCCTTTGGAATTTGGTTTTGGAAAGATTGCGTATCTTCTATTGATGGGACAACTTCCGAATCCGCAGGAACGTCAGGAATTCAGTGATTTGCTTGCAAAGTATCGAACACTTCCTACGAATTTTAACAGGGACGTAATTATGAAAGCCCCGACCGGTGATATTATGAATTCTATGACGAAAAGTATTTTAACGCTTGCGTCTTATGATAAAGATGCAAAGGATACTTCCCTTGCAAATGTGTTGCGTCAATGTATTCAATTAATTGCGGAGCTTCCGTTATTAGCAGTATATGGATACAATGCCTATAATCATTATGAACGTGGTAACAGTATGTTTATCCATCATCCGAAGCCGGAGCTTGGAACAGCGGAGAATATATTGATGTTGTTAAGACCGGATCAAAAGTACACGCCGATTGAGGCCAAGGTATTAGATACGGCACTAATCCTTCATATGGAACATGGTGGTGGTAACAATTCGACATTTACGACACGTGTAGTTACCTCAACGGGATCGGATACGTATTCGACGATGGCGGCTGCGATGTCTTCGTTGAAAGGACCAAAGCATGGTGGTGCCAACATCAAGGTAATGGAAATGATGAAGGACATCCGAGGTCATGTAAAGGATTTTTCGGATAAAGATGAAGTAAAAGCGTATCTTGAGAAGATTGTAAATAAAGAAGCCTTTGATAAAAAGGGATTGATTTATGGAATGGGGCATGCAATTTATGCACTTTCCGACCCGAGAGAACGGGTATTTAAATCTTACGTGGAGAAACTGGTTGAGGAAAAAGGACGCCAAAAGGACTTTGAATTATACGAAAATATAGAACTTCTTGCTCCGGATATTATTGCAGGAAAGAGAAATACCTATAAAAAGATAAGTCCTAATGTCGACTTTTATTCCGGATTTGTTTATGAGATGCTGGGAATTCCGATGGAATTGTATACGGCAATGTTTGCAGTTGCCAGAATCGTGGGCTGGAGTGCGCATCGAATAGAAGAACTGGTATGTACCGATAAGATTATTCGTCCGGCTTATATGAGCGTTATGGAAGAAAAAGATATTATGAATCAGGATTAAAAAAGTTTCGCATGATAAACAAACAATCATGCGAAACTTTTTTTTATGTCATTAAGTTATGAATGAAAGTGCGGTTAGTCTTTTATGCGTTTGGGATTTGGTTTTCTTAATATAACCTGATCAAGCAAGATTACAAGAATCAATCCGACAATCAAGCCATTTGATGCGATGTAACGCAGCATCTGTGGCATTGATGAAAATGAGGTCGAATCAAGGAACATAATGCCGGCGCCAACCATAAAGGAAATGCCGACGATAAAACCTTCGCGGGTTGAGAAATCTATTTTTTTAAATTCATTTAATCCTTGAATCATCATCATGGCAAATACAATCATCATAGCAGAATAACCTACCGATGGTGGAATTGCTGCAAAGAAAGAGCAGATTGGAGCAATAATGCCAAGAACCATCATAAAAATACCACCGATAATAAACGGTCCTCTTGCGGCAACGCGAGTCAGTTTGGTAGTGCTTGGCGCTGAGGCAAATGGGACAAATCCGGGTACCGGAAAGATTCCGGTAAGTGCCGCAGTAAGTCCGAACAGGAGTGTACTGTTGCGGATGGTCTTATGATCGGCAGGTTTGTGAAGCATTTCTTCCATACCATGGATGCTTGCTGCAAAGTTGGAAAAAAGAACAAATTCCCCGATTAAACATGTAATGATAACAGAAGAATCGATGGTAGGTTTTCCCCAGGCAAAAGCCTGTGGTACTGCGATTAATCCGTCATGAGAGGAGATAAAGTCCGGCGAGATTCCAAGAAGATAAGCGAGTATCCAACCACAGACAACGCCAATCAAGGTTGCTATGGATTGGAAGAATCCTTTTGCTTTTAAGTTTATTACAACAATGATTGCAGTTGTTACAAAAAATATGAACAGATATTTTGGCTGGATTGTGATATTTCCGGAAGATATTCCGGTGGCTCCTTTCATGACCGTAGCACTCATTTGTAACACCATGAGAATCAAGAAACTTCCGTTGATAATGGGGTTAAAGATTTTTAATATCTTATCCATTAGACCGGTTAAGCCTATGATCACAACCATAATGCCGGCACAAATCATGCCAAACTCGAGATCTGCTCGAAGAACATTGAGGCCTTTTCCAAAGGATGTAGAAGCACTTGATAGAATGATCAAAAGCCCCATCCACAACCCAGCAGGACCATCGATAATTGGAAAACGATGTCCGAAAATTGCCTGGAGTATGGAGACGCCTCCGCTTAGTAAAAATGTTCGTTGAAGCATTTGCGCAATATGAACCTGATCTAATCCGAGGTATGTACCGATTATGACAGGCATAATAGCACTTCCTGCAAGGAAATAGACCAGATATTGCAGGCCGTACACCGTGGATTGTCCGGCGGGAACTTTGTCCTCAAGACCGTATAAGAATCCGTCGGCGTCCGGTTTTAATTTTTTCATCTTATTCATTTGTTAAAACCCTTTCTGTTTTTTCACACGAATTGCATTATATGCTTTTTTTTCACAAATAGCAAATGGAATGGGGTAGTACGATATGGAAAGTTGGGAAAATCATACAAAATCTTTACTTCTCGCAGTGGTTTTTCTGTGCTATAATCCAATTATATTTACAGGAGGTAATTATTATGGCAGATTTTAAATTTGAACCTATGCGCAGTCTGATTTATGTGAACTGTGCAAAAGAAGACTACAGACCGAATCTTACAAGATGGCTTTATAAAACACATATACCGGATAGTATTTCACAGTTTGAGCCATACGTAACAAAGTACGCATTTTATCCATCCTTCCCATGCCCACCGGAAGGTGATCGTTTTGGATATTGCAAGATGCAGCTGACTGAGCACCACTGGTTGGTAAGTGATTTGGATCCACGTCTTGAAATTAAAGCGATTGCGGAGACATTTCCACCAGATGTGTTATTATGGCAGGGAAATCTTCCGGAAGCAGCGGTTGAGATGATGAAGAACGGTCCTAAGCCGGGTGAAGAAGATGGAGATATTGGTAATGAAGCGCGTAAGGCTGCTTTTGAAGGCGCGAATCCATTTATTTTTTGCTTCCTTCCAATGTGGTGGGAAGAAGATATCAAGGGAAAAGGCCGTACTATAGAAGATGGAGCTAACTATCGTTTCAACTTCTCAATCGGATTCCCGGACGGAGTAGATAAAGCAGAAGGTGAGAAGTGGCTTCGCGAGGAAGTGCTTCCAATCTTTGAAGCAGCTCCTGAGTGTACAAGAATTCTGATGAGTCATGTTAAGAAAGATATCAATGACTGCACCATGGACTTTGTAGTAGAAGTTTGGTTTGAAAATCAGTCCGGCTGGTATAAGGTAATGGTTGAAGATACCAAGAAATTGGCAAAACCATCATGGGCTGAGCAGGATGCATTTCCGTTCTTGAAGCCATATCACAGATTTATTTCTGTAGCAGTGGCTGATTATACACCAAGTAATAATCTTGCAAATTATCGTGGATATCTTACAATGAGATAAGAAAAACAGATGCTTCGATGGTCTTTTGCCATCGGAGCATTTTTTTATAAACTGTTGTTTTGGTGGGGGGATTGTGCAAAAAGACCAAGTAATCCGTTTTGCGCATTACTGGAGAGAAGAAAAGAAAACGGAATTTGGCAACATGTTGAATTTTGGGAACCGGAAAAAGAAATATAGTTTAGGAAATGAGTAAAAGTGCACAATTGTATAAAAATCCATACAAAAACCTATACAAAATTCCATGCTTTAAAAATATTGGACAGAATAAGCTGAGCAAAATATAATATTTACAAGAGATGATAGAGCGAATCTGTTTTTCATTAGGAGGTATAATAAATGAAAATTTTAGGAGTTTCACTGGGAACAAAGAATGGAAACAATGATACGATGTGCTGCGTAGCATTAGAGGCAGCAAAAGAAATGGGAGCTGAAATCGAATTCATGAATGCGTTCGATTGGAATTTTGAGACTTGTTCAGGATGCGTAGCCTGTTCAAGAGGTCTTGTAATGGGTAAGGGCATGATCTGTACAAGAAAGGATGATTATAAAGCATTCTATGAAAAAATGGTGGAAGCAGATGGTGTGCTTTTTGTAGATCCGATTTTTGAGTCTGGTGCTTCCGGTCTTTATCATATATTATGTGACCGTATGGGACCGGGACATGATACAGGACTTCTTTTAGGAACACATTTCCAGCTGCTTGAGCAGGGTAAAGAAGGTCTTGATATGAAATATTTCAAGCAAAAAGCCATTTCATTTGTTGGTATTGGCGGTTCTGACTGGGCACTTCGTGTTGAGACCGATCATGCAATGCTTGCAATGAGTCCGGGATGGAAGGTAATTGATAATGATTACTTCTCATGGTCTAAGGATGTTATTATGCAGGATGACAAGGTTGAAAGAATGAAAGAAATTGGTCGCAATCTTGTAGCTGCAGCAAAAGAGATTAAAGAAGAAAACGAAAAAACATTAGCAGAACACAAGATGCCTGTTCTTGAGAATACCAAGTCTTATTGGAAGGGAACACCGGGTGTCTGTCCGCATTGCCAGGGTAATAACTTCTATATCTTCCCGGGAACAACAAAGGCGGTTTGTGAACTTTGCGGACTGGAAGGAACGATTGTGGTTGAAGATGATGCATTCAAATTTAAGTTTGACCCGGCAGATGAGCACAAGGCTCATGACACTATGTCCGGAAAGAAACTTCATGGAGATGATATCTTTGAAAATGAGTCTCGTCTTGTAAATCTGTTCAAGGATGAAGAATTTAAGGCTCGTAAGAAACATTACTTAAGTGTTTGTGAAAAAACACCTTCTCCTTCTAAAGGAAATTAATTTAACTCAGTCGGAGAAACGAGGCTGTCGCTTTCGATGATGAAATCAATCATCTGGGCGCGGCCTCTTTTAAATTTCTCCAAAATTCCCTATGAAACAAAAACGCTCCGCTTGCGGACTTTGTTCTTTGATAAAATCAGAACAAATGTTCGCAAAAAGGCTTGACACCTTATAAGGTGGAGTTTACTATTAACTTAGTATAACTCAGTCGGAGAAATCCTCCACCTCTAAGCGTTAGCGTAGGTGGGGGTTATGACAAACTATACTCAGTCGTGGTACAAGCTCCGACTGAGTTAAACGCTCCGCGTGGATGCGCACGGATTCGGGCAGGAATTTGTCTGCTGAAGCAGACCCGAATCCGGCGCGCAAGACTCGCGAGCGAGTCTTGACGAAGTTATCTATTGCTAAGTGCATAGCACAGATGATGGTTTTGATGCTTATCAAAGAGGTAGAAGGATATGGATTTTAAGTTACATGCAGCCTATCAGCCGACCGGTGATCAACCACAGGCGATTGAAGCACTCACGAAGGGATTTGAAGAAGGCAATCAGTGCCAGACTCTGCTTGGAGTGACCGGATCGGGTAAGACATTTACGATGGCTAATGTTATTGAAAAGTTAAATAAACCGACGTTGATTATAGCGCACAACAAGACGCTTGCAGCGCAGCTTTATGGAGAATTTAAGGAATTTTTTCCGGAGAATGCAGTCGAGTATTTTGTGTCTTATTACGACTATTATCAGCCGGAAGCATATGTGCCGTCTTCGGATACTTATATTGCAAAGGATTCTGCAATCAATGAAGAAATCGATAAATTAAGACTGTCGGCAACGGCATCACTGGCAGAGAGACGTGATGTGATAGTGGTATCATCGGTATCTTGTATCTATGGAATCGGAAGCCCGGAGGATTTTATGGAAATGACGGTATCACTTCGACCGGGAATGGAAAAAGACCGTGACGATGTAATTCGTGACTTGATTGAGATGCAATATATTCGTAACGAAATGGATTTTCAAAGGGGAAGCTTTCGTGTACATGGAGATGTGCTGGAGATTTTTCGGGCGAATATCACAGAAAGCGCTGTGCGTGTTGAGTTCTTTGGCGATGAGGTAGAACGGATTACGGAGTTTGACCCGCTTACCGGAGAGGTAAAGGCACAGCTTGAACATGTCATGATTTTTCCGGCATCACATTATGTAATGCCGCAGGAAAAACTGAGAAAGGCCTGTGTGACGATAGAAGAAGAATTAAAAGAGCGGGTTTTATATTTTAAAGGGCAGGATAAATTATTAGAAGCGCAGCGCATTTCAGAGCGAACGAATTTTGACATAGAGATGCTGAAAGAGACGGGATTTTGCAGTGGAATAGAGAATTATTCAAGACATCTCACCGGACAAAAAGCGGGTGAGGCGCCGATGACTTTGATGGATTATTTTAAGGATGATTTCCTGATTATTATAGATGAGTCGCACATGACAATTCCGCAGATTCGTGCCATGTATCATGGTGATCAGTCGAGAAAGTCTACACTTGTGGACTATGGATTTCGACTACCTTCAGCGAAGGATAATCGGCCGCTTAATTTTGAAGAGTTTGAAAGTAAGATTGATCAAATCATGTTTGTATCGGCAACTCCCGGAGCGTATGAACAGGAGCATGAACTATTGAGAGCGGAGCAGATTATTAGACCGACAGGTCTGCTCGATCCGGAGATTGATGTGCGTCCGGTAGAAGGACAGATTGATGATTTGATAGCAGAGGTAAGGAAAGAGACCGACAAGAAGAATAAGATATTAATTACGACATTAACCAAAAAGATGGCAGAAGATTTGACGGATTATATGCGGCAGGTCGGGATTCGGGTTAAATATATGCACTCGGATATTGATACACTAGAAAGAACCGAGATTATTAGAGATCTTCGTATGGATGTTTTTGATGTGCTTGTTGGTATCAATCTTTTGCGAGAAGGCCTCGATATTCCGGAGATTACATTAGTAGCGATTCTTGATGCGGACAAAGAAGGGTTTTTGCGATCGGAGACTTCACTGATTCAGACGATAGGACGTGCGGCTAGAAATGCGCAGGGGCATGTTATTATGTATGCGGATACAATTACGGATTCTATGCGCGTGGCAATTGAGGAAACGGCAAGAAGAAGATTGCTGCAACAGGCCTACAATGAAGAGCATGGAATAACGCCTACCACCATTCAAAAAAGCGTTCGTGATTTGATTCGTATTTCTAAGAAAGTTGCGGCAAAGCAGGTACAATTTGCAAAGGATCCGGAGTCTATGGACCAAGAAGAACTTGATGCGCTTATTAAAAAGCTGGAAAAGCAGATGCGAAAGGCTTCGGCGGAACTTAATTTCGAAGCTGCGGCGCAGCTTCGGGATCAGATGATAGATTTGAAGAAAATGCGTGCAGAGGCATTTGGAGATTAGAAGGGATTAGTATGGCACAACATAAATTGATTACGATTCGCGGAGCGAATGAACATAATTTAAAAAACATTGATGTGGATATTCCAAGAGATTCTATGGTTGTTTTGACGGGTTTGTCGGGTTCGGGCAAGTCTTCGTTGGCATTTGATACGATTTATGCGGAAGGACAAAGACGCTATATGGAATCGTTGTCGTCGTATGCCCGCCAGTTCTTAGGGCAGATGGAGAAACCTAATGTGGAAAAGATTGAAGGTCTTTCGCCGGCGATTTCCATTGACCAAAAGTCGACGAATCGAAATCCGCGTTCAACAGTAGGAACGGTTACGGAAATTTATGATTATTTTCGTCTTCTTTATGCACGGGTTGGAATTGTGCATTGTCCAAAGTGTGGCAAGGTGATTCGCAAGCAGACAGTTGACGAGATGTGTGACCAAATTATGGCACTGGAAGAAAAGACCAGGATTCTTTTGCTGGCGCCGGTTGTCAGGGGACGTAAGGGAGAACATCAAAAGGTATTTGAACAGGCAAGAAAAAGTGGCTATGTTCGGGTTATGGTAGATGGCAATCAGTATAATCTGGATGAGGAAATCAAGCTCGAAAAAAACATGAAACATAATATCGAGATTGTGGTTGACAGACTCGTTATAAAGCCCGGTATAGAAAGACGTCTTACCGATTCGGTTGAGAATGTATTGGCATTGGCGAATGGACTGATGATAGTCGAAATTGTCGGTGGCGAGCAAATAAATTTTTCGCAGAGTTTTGCCTGCCCGGATTGTCAGATTAGTATTGATGAGATTGAACCGAGAAGCTTTTCTTTTAATAATCCTTTTGGTGCCTGTCCGCATTGTTTTGGACTGGGATATAAGATGGAATTTGATGAGGCGCTTATGATTCCGGATCAAAAGCTTAGTATTATGGAAGGCGCTATTCAGGTTATGGGATGGCAGTCGTGCAATGATAAGAAGAGCTTTACTTATGCTACATTAAAGGCACTAAGCGAGCATTATGGTTTTTCCTTGGAGACGCCTTATAAAGATTATCCGAAAAAGATTAAAGATATTTTGATTCATGGAACGAATGGCGAGAGTGTTACCGTGCATTATCGAGGGCAACGCGGCGTGGGCGATTATGATATCGCGTTTGATGGATTGATTCGTAATGTACAAAAGAGATATCGTGAGACTGGATCTGAGACGATGAAAGCGGAGTATGAGCAGTTTATGAGAATTACGCCATGCACCGTATGTCATGGCCAAAGACTGAAAGAAAGTTCGCTTGCGGTGACGGTTGGGGATAAGAATATTTATGAAATCACATCCTTGTCTGTGAAGAATCTTTATTCTTATCTGGATACATTACAGTTGTCTGCACATCAGCATATGATTGGAGATCAGATTCTTAAGGAAATCAAGGCAAGAGTTGGTTTTTTGAATGAAGTTGGGCTGGATTATCTGACTTTGTCAAGAGCAACAGGAACTCTGTCAGGAGGAGAAGCGCAGCGGATTCGTCTGGCAACACAGATTGGTTCGGGGCTTGTAGGTGTAGCGTATATTCTAGATGAACCGAGTATTGGACTTCACCAAAGAGATAATGATAAATTATTGGCAGCGCTAAAACGCCTGCGCGATCTTGGAAATACTCTTATTGTGGTAGAACACGACGAAGATACGATGAGACAGGCGGATTATATAGTTGATATTGGGCCGGGAGCAGGTGAGCATGGAGGCGAAGTGGTCGCTTGCGGAACGGCGCAGGAGATTATGAAGTGCAAGCGGTCAATTACAGGGGATTACTTAAGCGGAAGAAAGAAGATTCCGGTTCCTTCACAAAGAAAGAGTCCAAACGGCTATCTGATGATTAAGGGTGCAAAGGAAAATAATCTAAAGAATATTGATGTCAAGATTCCGCTTGGAGTGATGACGTGTATCACCGGGGTTTCAGGATCCGGGAAAAGTTCTTTGACAAATGAAATTTTATATAAGTATCTGGCAAAGACGCTGAACCGGGCGAGAACCATTCCGGGAGCATTTGATGAAATCGTTGGAACCGAGCAACTTGATAAGATTATTGATATTGATCAGTCTCCGATTGGAAGAACACCGCGCTCTAACCCGGCAACCTATACCGGAGTGTTTGATCAAATTCGGGATTTGTTTGCAGCAACACCGGATGCCAAAGCAAGAGGATATAAGAAAGGGCGATTTAGTTTTAATGTGAAAGGCGGACGATGTGAAGCCTGCAGCGGAGATGGAATTATAAAGATTGAGATGCACTTTTTACCTGATGTATATGTACCGTGCGAAGTATGTGGAGGAAAGCGATACAATAGAGAGACGCTTGAGGTAAGATACAAGGGAAAAACCATTTACGATATTTTGAATATGACGGTGGAAGAGGCACTTGGTTTCTTTGAACATATTCCATCGATTCAGCGAAAGATTCAGACTTTATATGATGTAGGACTGTCCTATGTGAAGCTGGGGCAACCTTCAACGCAATTGTCCGGAGGAGAAGCGCAAAGAATTAAACTGGCAACGGAATTATCAAAAAGAAGTACCGGAAAGACGATTTATATTTTGGATGAGCCAACAACCGGACTGCATTTTGCAGATGTTCATAAGCTGGTGGAGATTCTACATCGCCTTACAGAAGGCGGGAATACCGTAATTGTGATAGAACATAATTTAGATGTGATTAAGACGGCGGATTATATTATTGATATGGGACCGGAAGGCGGAGATGGCGGCGGAACGGTTGTTGCAACCGGGACTCCGGAACAGGTTGCCAGGAATAAGGATTCTTATACAGGGCAATATATAAAACCGCTCTTATAGTGAAAAGTGTGCTTTGATGTTGGAAAGCACACTTTTTTTATTTATTTGGGAATGCCTTGTTGGTAGAGAAAATATGGGCTGTTTGGAGAAAATTTGGCAAATAAAAAAAGATGATTGCATAATCATCTAAATAATCTTGGGGAGTGCACCTCCAATCTAGGATTGAAGGTGCTTGAGTTATGAAAAATTATATTAGCTTATTAGCTAGTACATGTGTATTATATGTTATAAATGTGATGGTTATGTGAAGAAATGCGAAAAAAGTTAAGATTTTATTACAATTTGCAAAACAAACTTGCAAATTCAAATCCATCGTATATAATATATTCGTGTTTGTATGCATGATGGATTGACAATGTACAGACTTTGGTACATTGATGAAAGATAGAGGATGAAAGAAAGGGGAAACGACATGGTTTCAACAGATATTGGTATTGATTTGGGTACGGCCAGCATTTTGGTATATGTGAAGGGAAAAGGTGTAGCCTTGAAAGAACCTTCAGTAGTTGCTTTTGACCGTGATACGAATAAGATTAAAGCAATCGGAGAAGAAGCGCGTTTAATGCTTGGTAGAACACCGGGAAATATCGTAGCGGTAAGACCGCTTCGTCAAGGTGTTATTTCGGATTATACTGTAACAGAGAAGATGCTTAAGTATTTCATCCAAAAGGCAATGGGAAAGAAGAGCTTTCGTAAGCCGCGTATTAGCGTATGTGTTCCATCACAGGTAACGGAAGTTGAGAAGAAGGCTGTTGAGGACGCAACGTTCCAGGCTGGAGCAAGAGAAGTTTCTATTATAGAAGAACCGGTTGCAGCAGCGATTGGAGCAGGAATAGATATTTCCAAACCGTGCGGCAATATGATTGTAGATATTGGAGGCGGTACGGCAGATATCGCAGTTATTTCACTTGGCGGAACCGTAGTTAGCACCTCTATTAAAATTGCAGGTGATGATTTTGATGAAGCGATTGTACGTTTTATGAGAAAGAAACATAATCTGCTGATTGGTGAAAGAACGGCAGAGGATGTCAAGATTAAAGTAGGAACCTGTTTCCCATTGGCAGAATCTATGTCTATGGATGTTAGAGGACGTAATCTTGTAACGGGACTTCCAAAGACAGTAACCGTTACATCAGAAGAAACGGAGGAGGCACTCAAAGAGCCGACACTTCAGATTGTAGAAGCAGTGCATAGCGTACTCGAGAAGACACCGCCTGAATTGGCAGCAGATGTTGCGGATCGAGGTATTGTATTGACCGGAGGAGGCGCATTGCTTAGAGGTTTAGAAGACCTGATTGAAGAAAAGACCGGAATTAATACGATTACAGCAGAAGATCCTCTTAGTTGTGTGGCAATTGGAACGGGAAAATATGTAGAATTTCTCTCCGGCCATCGTGATGAACCGTAAATGTTTAGAAAACCGTGAAGGCATACAAGTGCTTTCGCGGTTTTTTTTGCGTAAAAACGCTTTGCACAATATCTTGACGCTGATTTCAAAATATGAAACAATATGTAGGAAGTATAAAAACACAAAAAATATCTAAAGTGTGAAGGGAAAGATGCCGATATATAGATTGGTAGAAAGAACCCTTTATCAGAAAATATACATCCAAAAGGAGATTTACAGATGGTAAAAGGCTTATATACAGCGTGGACAGGGATGTTGAACGAGCAAAATAGACTGGATGTCTTATCGAATAATTTAGCCAATACGAACACCGCAGGCTATAAAAAAGAAGGCACAACAGTGCATCCCTTTAAGCAGGAACTGGCGTATAAGATTAAAGATAAAACCACTGTAAACTATGCAGATGGCCTGGGATATATCAACGCCGGTGTCAAGATCGGGGAAAATTATGTTGATTATTCGCAGGGCTCTTTTAAGGTTACGGATAATGCGACAGATGTAGCACTGTCGGGAGATGGATTTTTTGCGATTGAATTTACAAGCAAAGATGGTGAAACGAGCATCAAGTACACTAGAGATGGTCAGTTCAAATTGACAACGGACGGTTATCTCGTAACGCAGGATGGAGATTATGTACTGAACCGTGCGGGAGCACTAGCTTCAAGAACCGGACAAGCCAGTTATATTCAGCTTGATCCGACACAGGAAATTTCCATCGATCAATTTGGAAACATTTATCAAAATGATCAGCTCGTTGCACAGATTGGAGTTGTGGATTTTGCAGATTATGATTATCTCGAGCGTTATGGAGAGAATATGTATAATCTTCTAGACGGTGGTGTTGTGCAGGCATCGGATGCGACTGTGGAGCAGGGCGCTGTGGAGATGTCTAATGTAGAGACTGTGTCGGAAATGGTAGAGATGATTACGATTCAAAGAGCCTATGAATCAAACCAGAAAGCAATTCAGACCATAGATGGTATGGTGGAGATTGCGGTGAATCAGGTAGGCAAATTATAGGAGGTAATCGGATATGATGAGAGCACTTTGGACTGCGGCATCCGGAATGATTTCGCAGCAGACGAACGTTGATACGATTGCAAATAATATTGCAAATGTCAATACAAATGGCTATAAAACACAAAGAGCAGAATTTAAATCGCTTTTGTATCAAACACTTCAGACGGAAACAACTTCAAGAAACGGAGAGACAAAACCGACATCTGCGCAGGTTGGACTTGGTACGAGAACGGCTTCCATTAATGCGATGTTTACGCAAGGAGCAATGGTCGCATCGGAAAGTGCAACCGCATTTGGAATCAGCGGAAGCGGATTCTTCCAGGTGCGCGGATATGATGGGGAATTATATTATACGAGAGACGGTGATTTTACCTGGTCCGTTGGAACAAATGGCATGGTGCTGACCACGGCAGATGGATATCCGGTGCTTAACAGCAATGGTAATCCAATCACCATACCGAATGGAATCTCAACGGAGAGCGTATCATTTGGTCAGGATGGTTCGATTTCTTACACAAATGCAGCCGGTAATCAGGTTACCTCGTATTTTGGACTTTATCAGTTTAATAATCCGACAGGACTTGAAAAGATGCAAGATAATCTGTATTCTGCAACAGCAGCTTCCGGAGCGGCAATGAATGAAGCAACAACAAATGGGCTCACAAGCAGTAAGATTTATGTAGGATATCTAGAAGGATCAAATGTACAGGTCGCAGATGAAATGGTAGATTTGATTGTAGCACAGCGAGCCTATGAGCTGAATTCAAAAGCAATTCAGACGGCAGATGATATGATGTCAACCGCAAATGAACTTAAGAGATAAGGGGGCGGACTAAATGGGTATTTCACTTGATTCTTTAACATCATTGTATTCAGGACAGGCGACAGATGCGAGCAGCACAACGAATGCACTTGAAAATGAACTGACGAATACGGATTATTCCAATTCGACATCGGAAGAGCTTATGGATGTATGCAAGCAGTTTGAAGCATACTTTCTAGAACAGATCTTTAAGGGGATGGAGGCAACTGTTCCTGAGACAGAATCGTCTTCAAACTCGATGTCCTCTTTGACCGATTATTATAAGGACATGACGATTCAGCAAGTCGCAAGTGATGCGACGGAGCAAGGAGATGGAGTTGGACTTGCCAAGATGCTGTATGAGCAGATGAAACGTAATTATGGAATAGAAGATTAGTTTAACTCAGTCGGAGAAATCCCCAACCTCTAAGCGTTAGCGTAGGAGTGAGTCTTGACGCAGAGCAAAAGATACGTTTTGTATTACAGATACTGATAACAATTGAATCCGCGATGCACTATGGGAATAGGGCATCGTGGGTTTTTTTATAGCAAAAAATGTTGTAGAATGACAATAACTAAGGACATGAGGTAAGGCAATTGGAAACGATTATAGGATATGTTGACCATATCATATGGAGAAATGAAGAAAATGGTTATACGGTATTAGCTTTGGTAAATGAAAACCGTGAAATGACCTGTGTGGGAAATTTTTCGATAATCTCAGAAGGGGAAAATTATGAGTTTCACGGAGAATATACGGATCATCCGACCTATGGGCGTCAGTTTAAGGTGACAGAATATATCAGTAAAGCACCGGAGGATCTTTTTTCCATGGAACGCTATCTTGGGTCCGGAGCTGTAAAAGGAATCGGTCAAGCATTGGCAGCTAGAATTGTAAAGCGATTTCGCGAAGATACATTTCGGATTATAGAAGAAGAGCCGGAACGTTTATCGGAGGTAAAAGGAATCAGCGAAAGAAAAGCAAGAGAGATTGCGCAGCAGATAGCGGAAAAAAGAGACCTTCGTTCGGCAATCATGTTTTTGCAAAAATATGGGATAACGCTTTCGCTCGCTATGAAAGTATATCACGAGTATGGGAATGAATTGTATCGCATCTTAAAAGAAAATCCCTATCGGTTGGCGGAGGATATATCCGGAGTCGGTTTTAAGATTGCAGATGAAATAGCTTCAAAGGCCGGGATAGAGGCGGATGCCGATTATCGGGTTCGATGCGGCATACAGTATGTACTTACGCAAGCGATGATGGACGGGCATACCTGTCTTCCGATAGAAATCCTGAAGGATAAGGCACATAAGCTCCTCGGAGTGAGAAAAGAGCTGATGGAAAAACATATCATGGATCTGGTAGTTGATCGGAAAGTGTATATCAAAGAGGAAGACGATGGGCAAGGTGGCATACAAAAACGCGTCTATGGAGCGCCTATTTACTACAAGGAACTGAATATCGCGGCAATGCTGCGTGATTTGAATGTAGTTGCAAATGTTGATGAGGCGGAAGTGGAAAAAGGAATTGCAGAGGTTGAAAAGCATAATGGGATTAGCCTTGCGGATAAACAAAGGCGAGCTGTGCTTGAGGCATCTAGACGAGGCGTGCTTATTGTGACGGGAGGTCCCGGAACGGGGAAGACAACAACGATTAATTCGATTATTAAATTTTTTGAATTAGAAGGTCTTGATTTTTGTCTGGCAGCCCCAACAGGAAGAGCGGCTAAGCGAATGAGTGAAATGACCGGTTATGAAGCGAAGACAATTCATCGTTTGCTTGAGGTGAGTAAAGCGCCGCAGGAGGGGGAACAGTTTACTGGTGGATTTGAACGTAATGAGGATAATCCGCTAGAGTGGGATGCTGTTATTATTGATGAAGTGTCGATGGTGGATGTTTCGCTCATGTATGCGCTGCTTAAGGCTATTGTACCGGGTACAAGGCTGGTATTGGTGGGAGATGTAAATCAGCTTCCAAGTGTAGGACCGGGCAGTGTACTTCAAGATATCATTTCATCGGAAGAATACGAGGTTGTCATGCTCGATGAAATTTTCAGACAGGCTCAGGAAAGTGACATCATTGTGAATGCGCATAAAATTAACCGTGGCGAGAAGGTTGTGGCAGATAATAAAAGTAAAGACTTTTTCTTGCTTCAAAGGGATGACGCCGACAAGATTATTAACGTGTGTTTGCAATTAATCATTGAAAAGATGCCTAAGTATGTGGATGCCAATCCATATGAGATTCAACTTTTGACACCGATGCGAAAGGGAAAACTGGGCGTTGAGAATCTTAACCGCGTGCTACAACATTTTCTAAATCCAAAGGATTCTGTGAAGGCAGAATATGAGTCTGGCGATGTTATCTTTCGGGAGGGAGATAAGGTGATGCAGACGAAGAATAATTATCAGATGGAGTGGGAAATCCTTGGGAAATCCGGCTTTGCGGTGGAAAAAGGTCTGGGGATTTTCAATGGAGACATTGGAGTAATCAAAAGCATTGACGATTATATGGAATGTATGACGATTATGTTTGAGGATGGTAAGATTGTAAATTATCCGCTAAAGCAGGCATCTGAGTTGGAACATGCCTACGCAATCACGATTCATAAATCGCAGGGAAGTGAGTATCCGGCGGTGGTCATTCCGCTTCTTGGCGGTCCGCAGATGCTGATGAATCGTAATTTGCTTTATACGGCAGTGACCAGAGCAAGAAAATGCGTCACGATTGTGGGAAGTGAGCAGACATTTTCTTCCATGATTGCAAATGAATCTGAGGCAAAAAGATATACGGGACTTCGGTCACGGATTAAAGAATTAGGAAATTAACTCAGTCGGAGAAATCCCCCACCTCTAAGCGTTAGCGTAGGTGGGGGGTATGACAAACTATACTCAGTCGGGGTACAAGCTCCGACTGAGTTAAACGCTCCGCGAGGATGCACACGGATTCGGACAGGAATTTGTCTGCTGAAGCAGACCCGAATCCGGCGCGCAAGACTCGCGAGCGAGTCTTGATGAAATGGGGGGGATTGCTTGAACAAGCTAAGCTTGGTTATGAAAGTGCTAAAGACAGTGGTGTTTCCGCCGAAATGTCCTGTATGCGACAAGGTAATTATGGGAGATGCAAGGGCGTATGCAAGAGGAGAAGGAATACGAATCTGCAAAGGATGTGCAAAAAAATTAAAATGGATTCAGCAGCCTTATTGCACATGTTGTGGCAAGCCGGTTCGCAATGAGCGTATACAAGAATGCGGTGACTGCCAAAGAAAGAAACATTTTTTTGATGAAACACGAAGTCTTTGGGTGTATGAGGGCGAAGCGCGTAAAATATTAGAGCGCTTTAAGTATTTTGGCCGACGAGACTATGGCGAGCTGATTGGAAAAGAATTGGCAAGAATTTACGGAGGATGGCTTAGGAAACGGGGAGTGGATCTTATTGTGCCGATTCCGGTTTCGAAAAAAAGGATGCGTCAAAGGGAATATAATCAGGCGGCGCTGATTGCACGTGTTGTTGCAAGGGAAACGGGCATAGCTTATAAGGAAAATCTTCTAGGCAGAAGAGTGGAAACTTTGCCCCAGAAGAATTTAAATAGTATAGAAAGAAAAAAGAATCTCGAAAATGCTTTTTTTCTTCGAGAAAATGATGTAATATTAAAGAAAGTAGTACTTATAGACGATATATATACTACAGGTAATACTATTGATACGGCGGCGCTAGTTTTGAAAAAGTCCGGAGCATGCAAAGTCTTTGCTCTTTGCGGTGGAATCGGAAAAAATTATTAACTATGGAGGATGGACATGGAAGTTAAAAATTGTAAAGAGTGCGGAAGATTATTTAATTGGATGAATGGCCCGAAGATTTGCCCTGCGTGTGTAAAAAAAGTGGAAGATAAATTCCAGGAAGTAAAAGAATACGTGCGTAACAATAAGGGAGCATCATTAGAACAGATTTCGGAAGACAATGATGTGGCAATTAAGCAGATCAAGCAGTGGGTACGAGAGGAAAGACTTGTTTTTGCAGAAGATTCTATGGTAGGGATTGACTGCGAATTGTGCGGAAAGATGATTCGTACAGGTAAGTATTGTAACGAATGTAAGGATAAGGTACAAAACAATCTGGCGACCGGTATCAAGCAGAAACCGAAAGTGGAACCGAAAAAGCCGGTAAAAGATAATCCTAGAATGAGATTCTTGGATAAATAAGAATGAGGCGGGGGAATTGATCCTCTGCCTTTTTTGGGATAATTGGAAATTGTTTTAGAATCCTTGAAAGTTAACTCAGTCTTGACAACTCCGCAGAATGTCGCGAGCGACATTCTTTTTTTAGTAACAGTCCAACCAGAGAATTTGCATTTGTACCCTTGTGTGCTATAATCACTATGTATGTGTATGCTCATTTGCATATTTGTATCTTAGACGGGGATGCTCTTGCTTTTTTGTAAAGTGAAGGCGAAGGCTGGTAGATTGTCCCCGGGCGGGATGCCGTCCTTGCTTTAAGAAGTGAGAATGGAATGCATTCGAGCATCTTTTTGAGTACTTGAAAGCAGGTTGCTTATGGTTGATGAAGAGAAATTAAAACAGATGACAAAACTTGCCATTTACGAAGAGGGCGAAGGGAAAAAAGCGTTAGAAATAAGTGAATATAATCGTTGGGATTATGTGACAATGCAGATGGTCAAGGGATGGATTTACTCGACCATTTCATTTGCTGCATTGGCAGGAGGCGAACTTGTATATAAGGATTTTGCACTGCTGGATGATTTTGTAGATGGAGTGGCGCCTGTTTTAATAAAACTAATACTTCATTATCTTGTGTTGGAAGTGATTTATCAGGTGATTTGCTTTTTCGTTTATAACATACGATATACACGTGCAGAAAAAGGGAAAAGGCGATATTACGGATTGCTGAGCCGACTGGTTAGATATTACGGTAAAGAAGACGATGAGTAATTCATTGTTTAGGGGGTTTTATGGCAGCTTTACTGGAACTTCGAGATCGAATAGAAGGATTTTGTGAAGAATACGAAACGTTTGTAAAGATGATGACACGTTTTGTGTTGGCTTTTATTACGTTTTTGTTAATTAATATAAATATTGGATATATGAGCTCGTTGCATCATGTCTGGATTATTGTAGGATTGGCAGTAGTATGTGCTTTTTTGCCGGTTAATTTTACAATTTTTGTGGCAGCGGTATTTGTGGTTGTGCATTTGTATGCACTTTCGTCAGAACTGGCAATGTTTACGATTGTTTTGTTTTTTATGTCATTGCTTTTGTATTTTCGATTTGTTCCCAAAGATGGATACCTGGCTTTGGTAACCGTCTTATTAGCTACAATTGGGGTGCCTTATGTGGTGGTATATATTGCGGGACTTCGTAAGAACCTGATGTCGCTGATTGCAATCTTGACGGGGATGGTGTATTACTATTTCTTAAAAGGAGTTCGAGAATCAGCAGCACTGTATCGGGCGGATGACACGACAAGTTTGGAAGTATTAAAGGCTTGTGTTAGTCAGCTGGTTCAAAATCAGGAAATGATTTTTGCCGGTTTGATATTTTTGTTATCGGCAATCATTATTTATGTAGTAGGAAGGCAAAGTTTTAATCATGCAAGAAATATTGCCCTTTCCATAGGTGTTATCATTAATGTTGCCGGAATGCTGATTTTTTATATGCTCACTTCGAATGTATCAAAGATTCCGGTGATGTGTATCGGACAGGCGATAGCGATTGTAATTGCGTTTTTGTTTTTGTATTTGACAAGGTCGCTCGATTATGCAAGGGTAGAGCGGGTGCAGTTTGAGGATGATGAATATTATTATTTTGTAAAGGCAATACCGAAACAGTCGGTGGCAAGAACACAGAAATTAATCAAACATTATAACACCGCAGAAAAAGAAGAGACGACAGAAAACGAAGAAAATGATGAAAGCGAAGAACACGAAGAAGAACTGACAGAGGCGCAAAGGAAAGCTTTGCGGGATCTGGCAGCAGAATTTGAAGATGGTTTATCGGAAAAAGAGGATCATCTTAATTAAAAATTAAGAAGTCATACACAAAAAATTTTGATAAAAGAAGTAATCTATAAGATGGATTTGTGATAGAAAGGAGGAATGAGATGCACTCGATTATATCTAATGCACTGGCGTTTAAGAATAATTATTTGTTTTGGATTGATTTTCCATCCATGACAGTGAAAGACATTATTGAGATTGCAATTATTGCATTCCTTTTTTATCACGTAATTGTATGGATGAAAAATACGCGTGCCTGGGCTCTTTTAAAAGGCTTGTTGGTTGTACTGATTTTTATCTTGTTTGCAGCAATGTTTCAGATGAGTACCATCTTATGGCTGGCGGGTAAAGTGCTGAATTTTGCAGTGATTGCGCTTTTGGTTATCTTTGCACCGGAACTAAGAAGAGCGCTAGAGACGCTAGGAAGAAAGCGATTTATAACATCGATATTTAATTCGGATTTCTTTAAGACAAATGATGAGAGATTTACAGAAAAAACAATGAATGATCTGGTGCGCGCATGCTTTGACATGGGGAAGGTGAAAACCGGAGCGTTGATTGTTGTAGAGCAGAACAATAAACTGACGGAGTATGAAAGAACAGGTATTACGCTTGATAGTGTTATTTCCTATCAGCTTCTTGTTAATATATTTGAGCACAATACACCATTGCACGATGGTGCGATTATTGTGCGAGAGAATCGTATTATAGCAGCAACTTGTTATCTGCCGTTATCTGAGAATATGCAGTTGAGCAAAGAACTTGGGACGAGACATCGAGCCGCTGTTGGAATCAGTGAAGTTAGCGATTCTTTGACGATTGTCGTATCGGAAGAAACGGGACAGGTATCAATTGCGCATCATGGAAAGATTGAGCGAGATATCGATCCGGAATATTTGCGCAGTGAGTTAAAGAATATCAATACCAATACGACGGAGAATCTTAGAACCGGTCTCTTTCAAAAGCAAAGGAGGTCGGAAGAATGAAGACAGTCTGGAAAGTAATTACAAATAATTGGGGACTTAAGATACTTGCGATTATTCTTGCGGTGATCTTTTGGATGATAGTGGTCAATATTAATGATCCGCAAACGACAAAACAGTTTACCGCAGAAGTAACGGTGGAGAATGAGGATGTTATTACGGACATGGGAAAAGTATATGAAGTCCTAAATGACAGTGATGTATGTGTATTCACGGTAACGGCTCCACGTTCCGTGGTGGAGCAGCTAAGCAGTTCTGACTTTACTGTAACAGCGGATATGGGACAGATTGAAGGTCTTTCGCTAGTGCCGATTGAGGTGACAGCGAATCGTTATGCAAATCAGATTACGATTAATAAGACAACGCAGAATATGCAAGTTAGTGTTGAAGATGCAATGACAAAACAGTTTGTAATCGATGCAAGTGCAACCGGAACACCGGAAGATGGTTATGCGGTTGGTTCTGTTTCCGCGTCGCCAAATGTAATAACGGTAACCGGTGCAGAATCGATTGTGTCGGAAATTAATTCTGTAGTAGCCACAATCAGTGTGGAAGGAATGTCAGAAAATATTAAGGATAAAGTAGCGTTGGTCTTCTACGATAAAGATGGAAATGAAATCAGTAGTGATAATCTTACGCTTTCCCGTGAGAAAGTAACGGTAAAGGCAGAAATTGTAGAACAAAAGTCGGTGCCGATTACGATTGAACCGGAAGGAACGCCGGCTGATGGATATGAGGTGACATCGGTTCTATGCTCGCCGGAGTCGGTTGGCGTACAAGGTGATGAGGAAATATTATCGACATTATCGGAGATTGTATTACCGTCGAGCCTTCTTGATGTGACGGGTGCGGATGAAGATCAATCTGTACAGGTTGATATTACGGAATATCTTCCGGATGGAGTAAGCTTGACGGATGATAAGGAAAAGACGGTTACAATTGCTGTGACGATTGAAAAAATCGCCACAAAGACATATTCGGTATCGACAAAGAACCTATCTGTATTGAATCTTGCAGATGGCCTGGAAAGTACATTTGCTAAGAGTACGGTTAAAATAAAACTAATGGGTAATGAAACAGATCTAGAAGCTTTGACGGCCGGGGATATAACAGGAACGGTTGATGCATCGGGACTTGGAGAAGGGGAATATAAACTTACAATCCAGCTAAGTCTTGATGAGGAAAAATATACGGTGAGTGGTTCGCCGACAGTATCAATCACAATTACTTCGCAGAGTACGGAATCGGAGAGTGAAGAGGATTCAAACCAGGATTCATCAGGAGACTCCGATACGAATACGAGCGAATAGAAATTGGTGGAGGAAATTATGCTAAGCCAGAAGGTAACAATAATTAATACAACAGGTCTGCATCTTAGACCTGCAGGAATCATGTGTGATGTCGCACAGAAATTTAAATCAAAAATCACATTTCAGCATAAGTCGTCTATTGCAAATGCAAAAAGTGTACTGAGCGTACTTGCAGCTTGTGTAAAATGTGGTGACGAAATTGAGATCTGCTGCGAGGGAGTCGATGAAGTCGAAGCGATGAAAGCGATGATTGAACTCGTGGAATCGGGAATGGGTGAAAAAGCCTGACAATTTACTGAATATATTAAGACAGAATGGAGATAGAAAATGATGAATTACAAAAAATATGAAAAGTCTCCGGTTATTACGCTTCCGGATAGACAGTGGCCGAACAGGGAAATTGAAAAAGCGCCAATCTGGTGCAGCGTTGATCTTAGAGATGGAAACCAGGCCCTGATTGAGCCGATGAACGTTGAAGAAAAAATGGAAATGTTCCAATTGCTGATTGATTTGGGATTTAAAGAAATAGAAATCGGATTTCCGGCAGCTTCGCAGATTGAATATGATTTTTTGCGTGAGCTTGTTCGCGAGAACATGATTCCGGATGATGTAACCGTGCAGGTGTTGACACAGTGTAGGGAGCATCTCATCCGCAGAACGTTCGAAGCAATCGAAGGTATCAAAAATGTAGTGGTTCATATTTATAATTCTACTTCGGTAATCCAAAGAAAAGTTGTATTTCATATGGAAAAAGAAGAAATCAAGCAGATTGCCATTGACGGAACAAAGCTTGTAAGAGAACTTGCAGCTGACTTTGATGGAAATATTACGCTCGAATATTCTCCGGAAAGTTTTATGGGAACGGAATTGGAATTTTCACTTGATATCTGCACTGCGGTGCAAGATGCATGGGATCATTTTAATGATAATCCAATTATATTTAATCTTCCTTTGACGGTAGAAATGAATACACCGAATGTTTATGCCGATCAGATTGAATGGATGGATCGTCATTTTAAAGAAAGAGAAAATATTATCATCAGTATCCATCCGCATAATGATAGAGGTACCGGGGTGGCATCTACAGAACTTGCACTGTTAGCCGGTGCGGACAGAGTAGAAGGAACTTTGTTCGGAAATGGGGAAAGAACAGGTAATGTGGATATTCTTACGGTTGCGTATAATATGTTTTCACAGGGCGTTGATCCGGAATTAAATATTGATAATGTAAAGAAAATTGCAGAGGTATATGAGCGCTGCTGTAAAATGGAAATACCGATGCGACATCCGTATGCCGGACAGCTGGTATTTACCGCATTTTCCGGTTCTCATCAGGATGCAATTAATAAAGGAAAACAGTATCTAGAAGAACATGATTGCAAGATTTGGGATGTGCCATATCTGCCAATCGATCCTGCGGATATCGGAAGAGAGTACGAGCCGGTTGTACGAATCAACAGCCAGTCGGGAAAAGGCGGCGTAGCCTTTATTATGGATATGAATTTTGGTTACAAGTTGCCTAAGAGTATGCATCGTGAATTTGCGGATGTTATCCAAAAGATTTCTGAGAAGAAGGGCGGAGAGGTTTCTCCACAAGAAATTAAGAAAGCATTTGATAAAGAATATTTGGATCAGAACACACCATTTACATTTGGCAGAGTTAAGGTTGAAGATGTTGGAGAACATGACGCACATGCCAAATTGGAATTTTCCTATAAAGGCGAGAACATGGTTTCAGAGGCGGTCGGCAACGGTCCGTTAAATGCCGTTAAGGAAGCGATTGCCAAAAAGGTAGATGTCAACGTAAGAGTGCTGGATTATACAGAACATGCGCTTAGTGCAGGTTCTGAAGCAAAGGCAGCAGCTTATATTCATCTAAAAGATCTGAATTCCGGAAAGGATACCTTTGGTGTAGGACTGAGTTCTAATATTACAAGAGCATCTGTACGTGCTTTGTTTAGTGCGTTGAACCGATTGAGTGAGAAATAGTATGGATGAAAGAAGAAGAAATGATGACGTAAAAGCATCAATACGAAAACTGGAAGCCATTATAGAAATCGCGGCACTGGCCCTCTTGTTTTTCCTTGTATGGCGCGGATTCTATCGAGTAGAAGGACATCTTTTTCACGGACGTGGAAAGTATGTTCTTCTTGGGGTGTATGCCCTGCTGACAATCATTTTGTTCTACTACAGCGAGGGATTTAAGTTTGGTTATTTAAGATTGACCGATGTTGTGATCTCGCAATGGGTAGCGCTGGTGATTGTTAATTTTATTACATATTTTCAGTTGTCGCTTATGATTAACAAGATGATCAATCCGCTTCCGCTTGTAGGAATGACATTTCTTGGGATGGCGATATGTCTTGTGATGTCATATATATTTTCCGTGATTTACCATAGGTTATATGTCCCCAGAAATATGGTGCTTATCTATGGCGATATTAAGGCGGTGTCAATCAAACTCAAGCTCGATACCCGTTCTGACAAATATCGGATTACGCGAATGGTTTCCACAGAGGAAGGTCTTGAGAAGATCTGTCGCATTATCGATGAGCATGATGCAGTTGTAATCAATGATGTACACGCAGAAATGCGAAACGATATTATGAAGTATTGTTATAAAACGTGTACAAGAGCTTATATTGTTCCGAAAATTTCGGATATTATCAATCGAGGAGCAAAAGATATTAATCTTTTTGACACTCCGCTTTTGCTGGTAAAAGGAACCGGTCTTACGAGAGCACAATCGGCAGGAAAGCGAATCTTCGATTTGATATTTTCAATAATTGCGTTGATACCGGGACTGCCAATTATGTTGATTGTGGCAATTGCCATCAAACTTGACGATCATGGGCCTGTCTTTTATCGACAGGATCGTGTGACGAAAGATGGAAAAGTATTTGCTATCTTGAAGTTTAGAAGTATGGTTGTAGATGCGGAAAAGGACGGAAAGTCCAGACCTGCAACGCAAAACGATCCAAGAATTACGAGAGTCGGAAAAATAATCAGAGCTTCAAGATTGGATGAACTTCCCCAGGTTCTTAATATCTTTAAAGGGGATATGAGCTGGTGTGGACCTCGTCCGGAGCGTTGTGAACATGTGGAAAAATATACGAAACTGATTCCGGAGTTTGTATATCGAAGTAAAGTGAAGGGCGGCTTGACAGGTTATGCCCAAATCTACGGAAAGTATAATACTTCAGCCTATGACAAATTGAGGCTGGATCTTATGTATATTGAGAATTATTCCATTCTTACTGATCTTAAACTGATGCTGATGACAATCAAAATCATGTTCAAGAAAGAGTCAACGGAAGGATTTGACAAGGTTGTGGATGAACAGGTGCTCAAAGAACTTGTAGAGCATAATGAAGGAAAGAATACGATAGTAAATAAAGCAAAGATACATGAGTAAATCGTTCCGGAATAAAAGTTGTTTTCTTAAAAAAAAAGTGTTAAAGTGTCAATAATGCAATAAAAAAGAAGAATTCCTGGAAAGGAGCATATCGGAATATGAATCAAAATAACGTATATGCAGTAATCCTGGCGGGAGGTAACGGGACTCGTATGGGAGCAGTATCGAAACCAAAACAGTTTCTTTTGCTTGGCAAAAAGCCGATTCTTGTCCATACGGTAGAAAAGTTTTTCTCCAATAAGTTGATTGATACGATTATTGTTTTGACACCGAAACAGTGGATGGATTATACAAAAGAGTTGTTGGCAACATATTTTCCTCAGGGCGATCGGTTGCAGGTGATAGAAGGTGGCGCGCAACGAAATGAGACGATTATGAATGCAATTGCATTTATCGAAAGCGAGTATGGTATGAATGAGCAAACGGTAATTGTAACTCATGATGCTGCGCGACCTTTTGTAACGGGGAGAATTATTATGGAAAATATTGCAAGCATGGAGTCTTTTGATGCATGTGCAACAGCGGTTGCGGCGACAGATACCATTATGCGCAGCAACAAGGAAGGTAGATTTATTGAACAAATTCCGGATAGAAGATATATGTATCAGCAACAAACACCTCAGACATTTAAGGCGCAGAAATTAAAGGAGCAATATGATGCGCTTTCTTTTGAAGAAAAAGATTCTTTGACCGATGCGTGTAAGATTATGGTTTTGTCCGGGGAAAATGTTTGTATAGTAGAAGGCGAACGGGAGAATATAAAAATCACTTATCCGCTTGACCTTAAAGTGGCAGAGGTTATACTAGAACAACAGGTATAAGGTAACTGGATAGGGGAGTTGGCAAAAAGTGTGAGAGAAGAATATAGGTGAAAAGCAAGGGGATAACTTTAGTAGTTGAGGAGGATGTTCTTTTTGTAATTGGTAAAACAGTTATGATATGGAAGAGATAGTTGTTATGAAGCGTTTTATAAAAGATAACAAGAAATTTTGGAGTTATATATTATATGCAGCGAAAGCAAATCTCAAAAAAGATGTTGCAGATTCGTATTTGAATTGGGTATGGTGGGTTTTAGAACCATTTTGCTTCATGCTGATTTATGCCTTTGTATTTGGCGTGATTTTTGAGGCGCGTGAAGATTATTTCCCAATTTTTATTTTTGTTGGTTTGACCGCATGGAACTTTTTTAATGGTTCCGTCAAAGCCTCTGTTCGAATTGTGAAAAAGCATAAAGGAACCGTATCAAAGATATATTTACCTAAGTTTGTCTTGAATCAGGTGGAAATGCTTGTCCGTGCATTCAAGATGCTTTTTTCCATTGCAATTATTGTGATCATGATGTTTGTTTCTCGGTTAGAGCCAAGTTGTTATCTGATTAATGTGATACCGCTTATGCTGTTATTGTTTATTTTGACCTTTGGAGTTATGTGTATTTGTACGCATATTGGAGTGTTTATTTCGGATTTGAAAAATGTGATCAACATTTTACTGAGGGTCGTGTTTTATATGACTGGTATTTTTTATTCTATTGACAATCGTATCGGAAAGACACATGCGTGGTTGGCAACTTTGCTGGGAAAGTGGAACCCGCTGGCATATATTGTACAGGGCTTAAGAAGTTCTATTATCTATAAGGAACCGATATCGTATACGTATCTTTTGATTTGGTATGCAATTTCAATCGGATTGTCTATAGTGGGAGTAGTTTTGATTTACCGAAATGAGAATACTTATGTGAAGGTGATTTAATGAGTGAGAAAGAGATAGCAATCAGTGTAAATGATTTACACGTTAGATATAAAAGCATGAAGGCGCGGTCGTTTAGAGGATCGATTGGCCGAAAAAAGCAAAAGGTAGAAGTCGTTGATGCATTGAAGGGAGTAAGCTTCGATGTGGAAAAAGGACAGATTCTTGGAATCGTAGGAAAAAATGGAAGTGGAAAGTCAACACTTCTTCGGACATTGGCAGGAATCTTTTCGCCGGATGGTGGTAGTGTGGATGTTCATAATAATACAGTATCCTTACTTGCTATTGGCGTTGGATTTCAAAAGGAATTGCCGGGGCGAGACAATATTATTCTGACAGGATTGTTGTTAGGCTTTACTATGGATGAAATCATGGAAAAGATGCCTAAAATCATCAAGTTCTCCGGATTAAAGAAGTTTATTGATAAGCCGGTTAGAACTTATTCATCCGGTATGTTTTCGAAATTATCTTTTTCGATATCAGCAATTTTAGAGCCGGATATTTTATTGGTAGATGAAGTGCTTAGCGTTGGAGATGCTCGTTTTAAGAAAAAGAGTTTTAAGAAGATGCAAGAGCTTATAAGCGATGAGAATCGAACGGTTGTCATTGTATCGCACAATATGAATACGATACAAAAGCTTTGTGATACTGTTTTGTGGATCAATGAAGGGGAATTTAAGGAAATTGGCCCAACGAAAGAAGTGTTAGACCATTACATTGAATTTATGGAACAGGAAGAAGAAGAAGCGTAACTTGTTTTGCAATTGACATGGATGGGATTATCGCAGATGGATGAGGAATTTTTTGGGAAAGGAAAAATCGTGAAGAGTTTTTTGAAAATTCTGATTATCATATGCTTAGTGGTTTTGTTCCCAAGCACTATGAAAGCTATGGCAGGTGAGTCTGCCACAGTGCAATCGGAGCAAGCAACGATTACGGTTTCGGCGGGATCTTCGACGGCAACCGGAGCGGCAATCACATACACCGGTGTACAGCTGATTGAAGTGGAAGGGTTAAGTGAGAACCGTGAAGATATGGAAGAAAATAGAACCATAATGCAAAACTATCTTGATGAAGTGAAAGAAAATCAAGAAGATGGTACCTTATATAGATTGGTTGTGCCAAAGGGAACGTATTATTTAAGTGGATATATAAAGATCTATTCCAATACATGGTTGGATCTGACGGCCGGGGTGACATTTAAGAAAGGGAAAGCCAGTGCCGGATTAGTTCGATGCGGACTTGGAAATGAGGCTTCCCCGACGGGATATAGTTCAGTAGAAAATATTTTGATTGACGGTGGCTGTTTTGACGGAAATATTGCCGAGTTTGATGAGAATTATCTGATTAACAATGGCATAAGCGACAGCTTACTTTATTTCTCGCTTTTTAGAATTTCACATGCACAAAATATTATCCTTCGTAATGTTGAATTAAATGGCGATACAAATGGTCATCATTTGGAAATATGTAGCAGCAAAGGAATAAGTGTATATGGTTGCTCATTCAAAAATTATACAGGATCAAAAGTAAAAGAGGCAATTCAGATTGAAGTGGCAAATAGTGATGATAATGCCAGCTCTTGTGAGGCATTTGATGATACAATTTGTCAGAATATATTGATCTACAAAAATACTTTTTCAAACCTGGCAAAAGGAATTGGCAATCATTTTGTTGTTTATGGTATTTACAATAAAGGAATTGAAATAAAAGATAATACATTTTCAGATATTGCAAATGCGGCAGTAAATCCAATCGGTTCTATCAATGTTGCAATCGAGAATAATACCATGAAAAATGTGGGAAGAGGCGTAAGCTATACTGCCCTAGCAAGTTCGATAAAAACAGCGAACGACCCGTCGAAGGCAAAAATCGTATCATCGGTAAATCTCGTAATTCGGAATAATACGATTACGGTGTCAAACAGCAAATCTGTTTCTTATAATTATAATTATGCCATATATATAAGTGGTAGCGACTATCAAGGAAAGACGTATGCACTAAGTGCTGTCACAATTATGGGAAATACCATCCATTCTTACGATGCCGGAATATATTTGAAATCGGTGTCGAATTCTAGTGTTACTAATAATAAAATTACGGAAAGCAAAAAGAATTCGGCTAATAATTCGATTGCGAATGGAATTGTGATAAAGTCTGCGAGCTCAAATACAGTTTCAGGCAATACCATTGGTTCATCATCCGGCTACAAGATTGAAGGATGCGGAATATATATTCAGGATTGTAAGAGCCATACGGTGTCAAATAATAAAATATATAAGACGAAGACCCACGGCATATATATAGCAGGTGATTCAAATGTAAATCTGTTAAAGGATTATGTAAGCGGAGCAAGTGGGCAAGGTTTGAAAGTGATGGATGGTGCTACGGTATCGGTAACGGGCGGTAGCTATACAAACTGCAAGAAAAACGGAGTGTATCTATCTAAGTCAACACTTAGCATGAAACAAGTGAAGGTTTGTAATAATTCCTCGAATGGAATTTGCGTTGAAGAAAAGTCCGTATTAAATATCCAAAATTCAAAGATTAATGCAAATGGAAATCATGGTGTAGGTGTGTATCATGATTCCCAAGTGAAATTCAGCAAAAATACAATCAGCAAAAATAAGGAAAATGGAATCAGCGTTGTAGGTGCAACTGTAAATATCTATAATAATAAGCTTGAAAACAACAAAGCGAATGGAATATCAATCTCAGAAGCAACAAGCAAGTCTGTCATAGGCGGAAAATCAAAAGGTAACCAGGTGAATAATAACAGTGGTTATGGAATCATTATTTTACAAAAGAGCAATGTGGTAGTTGCGAATAATACCTGTAAAAATAATGAATCCGGAGTTTATATTGGTACAGAGTCAAAAGCATTGCTGAAAAAAAATAAGGTAACAAAAAACAACACCGGAATAACGCTGGTAAGCACAGGACAGGTTACGATTAAGGGAAATACAATCACAAAGAATAAAAGTACCGGATTAAGCCTGTATAGTGTGTCAAAAGCTGTGAAAATGACAAATAATACGCTTTGCAACAAAGGAACGTATGAAATATATAAGAGTTCATCTTCTGGTAAAAACACCAATACGACAATCAAGAAGATGAAGTTAAAAGGAATAAAAGCAAAGTCAAAGACCATAAAAGGCAAAACGCTGAAAAATACAAAGCTTGTCTTATATAGGGGCAATAAGAAAATTGCATCTGTAAAAACAGACAAAGATGGGAAGTTTACGGTAAAACTTAAGAAAAAATTAAAAAAAGGAGAAATCATAAAAGTTAAATTAAAAGATACGAGTGGGAATAGCATTTTACGAACAATAGTAGTAAAATAAAGAAGTTATTCGACTTAATAAAAATCAGCACGTTTTCTAAGCGTTGATTGAAATTATTGAAGGAGAACCATAAATCATGGCTGGAAGAAGTAGAAGAAAAAAGAGAAAAATTAAGGCTATTATTGTAACAATCTTAATTATTGTTGCTGCAGCCTTGGTGTTCGGATATTATTTTGTCAATTCGTACATCCAAAGTAAGTTGGATCAGGTAGAGAGATATGAACTGTCAACAGATACAGAAGAAGAGGAAGTAGTAGAAGAAGGATATACCACAATCGCTTTGTTTGGAGTTGATAATCGAACTTCAGAGAGTCTGCAAAGTGGTAACTCTGATACTATGATTGTTTTAAGTATTGATAATGAGACAAAAGAATGTCGTTTGGCATCGGTTTATCGAGATACTTATCTTAATGTGGGTGAAGATAAATACAGAAAATGCAACTATGCCTATTCGGCAGGTGGACCGTCGAGAACCATTACAATGCTTAATGAGAATCTGGATTTAGATATTCAGGATTTCATTACAATTGATTTTACCGGCCTGGTAGATGTTGTTGATGAACTTGGAGGAATAGAAGTTGATGTGTCTGCAGAAGAAGCAGCAGAGATGCAAGAGTATATTGCGGAAACAGCGAATCTGACAGGTAAGACGGCAAATTATGTATCGGAAGGCACACAGACATTAGATGGTGTTCAGGCATGTACTTATGCCAGAATTCGACAAATTACGGGTGGTGATTTTTCCAGAACGGAGCGTCAGAGAGAGGTTATAGAAAAGATTCTTGAAAAGATGAAGGATGCCAGCTATTCACAGCTAATCAATATCTTTGATTCTATGACGGAGAATAACAGAGTTTTGGTATCGCTAAGTGATGATGAACTGAAGTATTATATTAAGAATGCTTCGAAGTTTGAAATTGAAGATACAACGGGATTCCCTTTTGACTATGCATCGAATACGATAGGTTCTCTCGGATATATCATAATTCCGGTTGACTTAGATAACAATGTAGAAACCCTACATGAATTCTTATATCCGGATGAAGATGATTATGAAGTGTCCGATACAACTGAGTCATATAGTTCGCAGATTATAAGTAATCTTGGACAGTACACGGCAACGGTGATTAACTCAGAAGATGATGAAGATGATGAAGATTCAGATAGTAGTTCAGATTCCGATTCCGATTCAACAACTGAGTAGTTGTTAGATAAAAAAGCAGCATCGATGGAGATAAAGTCGGTGCTGCTTAAAGACGTTTTCCAGGTGAGAGGAGCAACGGATTGGCGAAGAAGAGCACGCGAGGACAAAGTAGGCAGGATAAGTCAAGACAAAATGAAAAAAAAGACCGGACAAAACGTGCAATCAACCAGTGGAGTCAGATTGGAAAGACTGCACAGTATTTAGGACGTGTAAGTGTTAGAGAAGTTCTTTCGCATACATTTGAGGGGAACAGTCATGCCGTACAGTCTTATTCGGAAAATAGCTATCTGTTTATGACATCTGATGCGGAGGTTGCAAGACAGCGCGAAGAAAGATTTGCTTTTGAACCAAAGATCTCCGTTGTGGTTGCAGCTTATGAAACGCCACAGGAGAGATTGATGGCAATGATAGAATCTCTTTATGTGCAGACATATTCAAACTGGGAAGTAATCATTGTGGACGCATCTGAGACGAATGGTGTTTTTCAGATTATTCGAATGATACAAAAGAAGTATCCGAATCTACCAATTGTATATGAACATTCCAAAGAAGACCGAGGGATTGCTTCTACGTTTAACATGGGTCTTAATAGGGTAGAAAGTGATTATGTCGCTTTTGTCGATCATGATGATGTATTAGAACCGGGTGCTTTGTATGAGATTGTAAAGCTTTTAAACGAGGAGAGCGAAGCTGATTTCATTTATACAGATGAAGATATGGTATCAGAGGATTTGAATATTTATCAAAGACCATGCTTTAAACCTGATTACAATGAAGAATTATTAAATACGAATAATTATATAGGACGATTGTTTGTGGTTAAGAGAGAATTAATCGAAACGATTGGTGCATTTCGGGAAGAATTTGAAGGTGCACAGGATTATGATTTTGTACTTCGAGCGACGGAGCAGGCCAGGAAGATTTGTCATATTCCGAAGGTTTTATATCATAAACGATTAAAGAATGTATCGGCTACTTCGAATCCGGTAGGAAAAGTGAAGTCGGCAGAAGTGGCGGCAAAAGCGCTCATGCAGCATTTTGAAAGAATAGGGACGCCTTGTGAAGTGAAGATGAAGCTTGAGCAGGGATATTTTCGTCCGATTTATAAAGCAGACAAATTTAAGCAGCTGCTGGTGATTATTTCGGGAGCGTATTTTGAAGAGACAAAGCAGATAACAGAACTTCGTAAATTTGGTGTTGAAATCTGGCATATGCCAGAGGAAAACTCCGGACAGAAGTATGTTTTTGATAGAAAATATATTTTGATGATAGAAAAGGCTGCTTTTTTGCCAAGTAAGAGTGCGCTAGAAGAGATGATGGGAATTTTGCAACGTCCGGATGTTGGAGCAGTAGGAACAAAATCCGTAAATGCAAAAGGAAAAGTTGTGCAAAACGGTCTGGTTTATTTTGAAAACGGTCTCGTTTGCCCTGCATTTGCAGGACTTAAGAAGAATTATAAAGGATATCAAGGTCGTGGGGAGTTGACACAGTATGTAAGTGGTATTAACCTATATTGTGCGATGCTTAAGAAAGAAGCATTTGAGATGACCGGAGGATTCTTATGGGAGCTTCCACATAGGTATCGGGCTATGGATTTGTGCCTGCAGATGAAAAAAGCAGGATATAAGTTGGTACAAGATCCGTATGTGATTGTGGAAATGGAAGAACCGGAACAATATTCAACCATAGAAGAGAATCGTGCTCGTCTTATTTTGAAAGAAAGATGGGAAAGTGAACTGAAATCTCCGGATCCTTATTATAATATGAATTTTGAAAAGGGGAACGCACGCTATATTGTGCGTCAAAGGTAAGAAAAATTATTATGGCAAGAAGAAGAATGACCGCTAGGCAAAGACGTAAGAGAAAGGTACGTATGTTTCTTATAGAAATGGTGATATTAGCGGTTGTACTGGTAGTACTTTATCTGTTTGTTCAATTTGGAAAAATCAGTCGCAATGGCATTACGACGGATAATGATAATCTAGATCCGGCAACTCTTGAGACACTTGATGGTTACACTGATATTGCCGTATTTGGACTAGACAACCGTACGAGCGGCGAATATGAAAATGGACGTGCAGATGTTCTTATGATTTTTAGTATCAATAATGATACAAATGAAGTAAAGATGGTGTCAGTTTATCGTGATACTTATTTAAATATGACCGATGATGATGAAGATTTTAATAAAGCGAATGCGGCCTATTCTCTTGGAGGTGCGCAGCAGGCAGTCGAGATGCTCAATGAAAATCTCGATTTGAATATTCAAAATTACGTATCGGTAGATTTTGAGGCTGTAATTGATGTCATTGATCAGCTTGGCGGCGTAGAAGAAGTTGAAGTAACGAAGAACGAAGCCAAACTTATGAAAAAGCCGATTAAAGAAGTCTGTAAGCTTAAGGATGTGGATCCGGATACGGAATATGTTTCAGCCGGAACGCAGACTTTAGATGGCATTCAGGCTTTGGCCTATATGAGAATTCGAAAAGATAACGGTGGAGATTTTAAGCGAACCAAAAGACAACGAGAGATTATTTCAAAGGTAATAAAGCAGGCAAAATCATCTAATATCTTTACCTTAAATAGTATGATGAATGATTTGCTTCCGGAGATTTCTACCTCTTTAACCAATTCGGATATGGTAACATTGTTGCTACAGTTATTTTCTTATGAAGTGGCAGATTCCTCCGGATTTCCGTTTGAAAAAACAACGATGGATTTATCGGTTGGAAATTCTGTAATTGCAGCGGACTTGGAGTCAAATGTAATAGAATTACATGAATTTTTGTATGGAACAGAGGATTATACACCGTCTGAAGATGTGCAAAATTTTTCAGATACCATTATTTATCGTACAGGGATTCATGAAGGTGACGGTTACTAATAATTGTAAGAAGGAGACGGATTATGTGTGGAATAGTTGGATATATAGGAAGACAGCAGGCAGCACCAATCTTGTTGGATGGGCTTAGCAAACTAGAATACAGAGGTTATGATTCTGCCGGAATTGCTGTTTATGATGGGACGCAAGTAAATATAAAAAAGGCAGTCGGCAAGCTGAAGGTGTTAAGTGAGTTAACACATGATGGCGCGATGATGCCGGGAGAGATCGGGATTGGTCATACGCGTTGGGCAACACATGGGACACCAACTAAGGAAAATGCTCATCCGCATTATAATAAAGAACAGACAATTGCCGTTGTGCATAATGGAATTATCGAGAATTATTTAAAGCTACGTAATAAACTTGAGTCTAAGGGCTATGAATTTGTTTCGGAGACAGACACGGAGACGGTAGCACATTTGCTTGACTACTATTATGATGGCGATCCGATTGAAGCAATCACGAAAGTGATTCATCGAGTAGAAGGTTCCTATGCTTTGGGAATTGTCTTTTTAGAGCATCCGGACGTTTTGTACGCTGTACGAAAGGATTCGCCTTTAATTGTAGGACAGGGAAAGGATGGCAATTTGATTGCTTCTGATGTTCCGGCGGTATTAAAGTATACAAGAGAAGTCTGTTATATTCAGAATAATGAAATTGCCGTTCTTAAAAAGGATGCGATTGAATTTTTCGGTATTGATTCGGAACCACTTGAAAAAGAATTTTCTCATATTGACTGGGATGCAGATGCAGCTGAAAAGGGCGGCTATGAGCATTTTATGTTAAAAGAGATGAACGAAGAACCAAAGACTGTTCGAGATACTTTAAATCCAAGAATTGTTGAGAATGATGTAGTTATTGAAGAACTGGGAATGAGCGATGAGGAGATTCGCGAAATCAAACAGATTCGTATTGTGGCTTGCGGTTCTGCTTATCATACTGGAGTAACAGCAAGTTATGTGTTTGAAGAAATGGCACGAATTCCGGTAGCAGTAGAAGTGGCCAGTGAGTTTCGATATCGCAATCCGATATTAAATCCAACAGATTTAGTGATTATTGTCAGTCAATCCGGAGAGACTGCAGATTCACTTGCTGCGCTCAGATTGTGCAAGGAGCAGGGAATTCAAACGCTTGGAATTGTAAATGTTGTGGGAAGTTCTATCGCACGTGAGGCAGATCGCGTTATGTATACGTGGGCAGGACCTGAGATTTCAGTTGCAACAACAAAAGCATATAGTGCACAGCTTATTGCCTTATACCTGTTGTCTATTAAGTTCGCAGATGTGAAAGGACTCCTTGCCAAAGAGGAAAAGAAGGAGTTGATTAATGACCTGAAAAAACTTCCGGATCAAATTGAACTTCTTCTTCATAACAAGGAGAATATTCAAAAATTTGCAACGCGTTATATTGCAGCAAAAGATGTGTTTTTTATAGGACGTGGGATTGACTATGCGATTTCATTAGAAGGTTCGTTAAAGCTGAAAGAAATTTCCTATATTCATTCGGAAGCATATGCTGCCGGAGAACTTAAACATGGAACCATTTCACTTATTGAAGAGGGAACTTTGGTTGCCGCTGTGATTACCCAGCAGCATTTGTATCAAAAGACCATTTCCAATATGGTGGAAGTAAAATCGCGAGGCGCATTTGTATTGGCTGTGACCAATGAAGGAAATACGGAAGTGGAAAAGGCGGCAGACTATGTTATTTATGTGCCGGAGACGAGTCATTATTTTACGAATTCACTTGCGATTATTCCGCTTCAGTTATTTAGTTATTATGTGTCCGTTGGAAAAGGCTGCGATGTAGATAAACCAAGAAATCTGGCGAAATCGGTTACAGTTGAATAAAAAGCGAGAGAAATGTTTTTCTGTAAAAGACTGTGTAGGAGAGTTACATGGTCTTTGTTTTTTTTGGATAAAGGGAAAATGTAAGAAAACACAGATAAGACACAAACATTTTATATAGTAGAAGCATAAAATGAAAAGAAGGAGATTGCGTAAAGATGAATGAGAATGAAAAGAACAACCAAAGTGATTCAACTTATTCCTATCGTTATAACAATCAGGATAATCCGGATATGACCTGGAGAGCAGATGACTATGAAACGCAGCAAGGGACAAAGACCACGAATGAGTCGACATCCTGGAGCGCACAGTCAGGTAACGATACGGCGCAGCAAAATGGAACATTTACCAATAACTATACAACCATGAATCAGGGGAAAGAAGCGGAAAAGAAGCGGCGTTTTTCCAAATGGGCCGATCGTCCAAAGAAGAAACCATCGTTCTCCTTTAGAGGAAATGGCAGATCGGGTAATATTGGAAGTATGATTGGAAAATGCGTAATCATTGCAGTAATCTTTGGATTGGTTGCCGGAGGCTGCTTTGCAGCTGTAACAAAACTTACACATGTTGCAGATTATGTAGTCGCATCAGATGAAAATGATAACAAGAGCTCATCAGACTTGGGGAATGATTCTGAGGAGTCGTCATTAAATACAGATGGCACCGTAGCACTGACGGATCTGTCCGAAGCATCGGGAGATGTTTCTAAGATTGCGGCATCGGTGATGCCATCCATTGTAGCAATTACCAATATGGGAGAAACACAAATTGATTGGTTCGGTCAGACCTATACGCAAGAGAGCGAAAGTAGTGGTTCCGGAGTGATCATCAGTCAGGATGATGATTATCTGTATATCGCAACAAACAATCATGTGGTGGAAAGTGCAGTAACGATAACGGTAACATTTATCGATGAATCAACAGCAACAGCGGAAGTAAAAGGAACAGATTCGGCTTCTGATCTGGCCGTTGTAAGTATCGCGCTTGATTCGCTTTCTGAGGATACGCTCTCTTCAATAGCAGTTGCCCAAATCGGAGATTCGGACGAACTATCGGTAGGTGATTCGGCGGTTGCAATCGGTAATGCATTAGGTTATGGACAGTCTGTAACAACAGGTGTTATCAGTGCTTTAGATAGAGAAGTTACTATGGTTGATGAGACTACACAAGAAAGTACGACTTATGAACTTATTCAGACCGATGCCGCAATTAATCCGGGTAATAGTGGTGGAGCTTTATTAAACTCCCGAGGAGAAGTAATCGGAATTAATTCCTCGAAATATTCGGATACAGATGTAGAAGGAATGGGATTTGCAATTCCATCAGCCAAGGCAGAGCCTATATTAAATAATTTAATAACCAGAGAAATTGTAGATGAATCCGAAAGTGCATATCTTGGAATCAGTGGTGTAGATGTAACAACAGAAGCAGCAGAACAATATAATATGCCGGAAGGTGTTTACATTGCCAAGGTAACAAGCGGATCTGCCGCAGAGACAGCAGGACTTCAGGTTGGAGATATCCTGACTCAATTTGATGGCAAGTCGATTACCTCTTATGAATATCTACAGGAACAGATGCAGTATTACAAAGCCGGAGATGAGGTTGACATTGTTGTACAAAGAGCATCAGATGGTACCTATCAAGAGCAGAAAATAACGGTAACGCTGGGAAGTAAAAATTAACACAATTGGAAAACTAAGGTTGACAATCGAGTTAACAATGGCGGAAAAACTTTGAAAAATCAAGGTTTTTCCGCCATTTTCTATATTGTGACTAAAAAATAAATATGGTAATATGGTCATAGATAGACGGTTTTTGATTGTTAACCAAATAAATGTTCGGAAAGAGGAAGACATCATGAAGAAGAAAAGAATAGTAATCGCGCTCGGACGAGACGCTTTAGGCACAACATTACCGCAACAACAAAAAGCAACGCGACGTGTGGCGCAGATTATTGCGGAGCTGATAGCACAGGATTATCAGATTATTATTTCACACAGCAATGGACCACAAGTTGGTATGATACATACTGCAATGACAGAATTTTATAAAATGCATCCGGATTATACGGCAACACCGATGAGTGTATGCTCAGCGATGAGTCAGGGATATATCGGATATGATCTTCAAAATGCAATTCGAAGCGCACTGCTTGGAAAAGGAATCTATAAAACGGTATCGACAATTCTTACACAGGTTACCGTTGATCCATATGATGAGGCATTTTACGAGCCGAGTAAGATTATTGGACGCGTAATGACTTCGGAGGATGCACAGATAGAAGAAAAGAAGGGAAATCATGTCACAAAAGTGGGAAATGGATATCGACGTATTGTTGCAGCGCCAAAACCACTTGATATTATTGAAATTGATGCGATTCGTGCGCTGGCCGATGCCAATCAGGTCGTGATTGCGGCAGGAGGAGGCGGTATTCCGGTATTAAAGCAGGAGAACAATCTGAAAGGAGCAAGCGCCGTGATAGAAAAAGATCTTGCGGCAGGTAGATTGGCTGATCTTTTGGATGCAGATATCTATATGATGATGACCGGTTCTGAAAAAGTAGCTTTAAATTATGGAAAGCCGGACGAAAAGCCGATAGAAGTATTGAAGGTGGAAGATGCCATCAGATATATGGAAGAAGGTCAGTTTGAAGAAGGAACCATGCTTCCAAAGATAGAGGCTGCAGTTGATTATCTTGGTGATTCGGCAGTACGTAAGGTGATTATTACGAATACTGAAAATGCAATCAAAGCAGTAACGCAAAAAGCAGGAACAACAATAATAAAATAAATGATTCATAAAAATAAGAAAGGATTCCGTGAAAGACAATGTTGAAAGTAAAATCAATAGTAGCTTCAATTTTGTGTGCAGGGATGATATTTGCAGGGGTTGGGGAGTATGTTCCGGTGTTGGCCAGTGATAATACGGATGCGAATGAAGAGCAAGCGATTACCTATCTGGTGGTGAATACGCCGGCAGTAGAATATGGCGAAACGCAGGAGATTCTAGTCGGAATTGAGGACGATATAGAAGTTGAGCAGGCACAGTTATATTTTGAAAATACACAAACAAAACAAGAATATCAGATAGATGCACAAACGGTTTCAGACGAGTCGTTGATTTTTTCGTATGATTACGATGACGATAAGATGCAGGGGGAATATCAAATCAGTCGCGTAATACTTACGACAACGTCGGGAGATGAAATCAGCTGCGAATTGAATGAACTGGATATGGAAGCCATCTTCGGATTAGGTGTCGTGGTGGAGACAAAACCGGATGCATATGTAGAAGATGAACAGCTTGCACAAGCTATTGAAAATACCGAGATTGTAGCAACAGATGCAAACGGTAAAGTGCTTTCAGATAGTAGTCTTAGCACGGCATTGGCGGCAGCAGCGTCTGGTCTTACACTAAAGTCGATTGCCAAGGGAGCGAGTACAAATAAGATCGTAGTGCTCGATCCGGGACATGATAGTACACATTGCGGAACACATGCTAATTCTTTGCAGGAAGAGACATTAGTGCTTAAGATTGCCAATTATTGCAAGGAAGAACTTGAGACCTACCAAGGCGTAACGGTGTATATGACAAGAACAAGTGCGCAATGTCCTTATCCGGGAACAACAAGTACAGAAGATAATGCTAAGCGGGTAACATATGCTAATTCCGTAAATGCGGATATCTATGTTTCCTTACATCTTAATTCGGCAGCGTCTACTTCAACAAGTGGTGCGGAAGTGTATTATCCTAATAGTAATGGAGAAAATAGTATACAAAAAGCTGTTGGCACGCAAGGTAAGACTTTGGCACAGCTGATAGAAAATGAATTGGTGGCTGCAGGGTTAACCAATAGAGGAATCAAGATTCGAAACAGTGAATCAGGCGATTCCTTTTCGAATGGAACATTAATGGATTATTATGGGATCATTCGAAAAGCGAAGACATATGGAATACCGGCAGTAATCGTAGAGCATTGCTATCAGTCGAGTACTTCGGATGCCGGCAATTATCTAAAATCAGAAGCAGGATTGAAAAAACTCGGCGTGGCGGATGCGACCGGAATTGCTACTTACCTTGGACTATCGAAGACTTCGACCTTGTCAACGAATACCACGATTACATTATCGAAGGCAGTATCAACGACTACGGGTAAAATAAAACTTAGCTGGTCTCCGGTCAGTACAGCTACCGGCTATAAGATTTATCAAAGCTCGGATAATAAGAAATTTACCAAGGTCTTGACGGTAAAAGGTAATACAACGGATACCGCAACCGTGTCGGTAGCTTCCGGTGTGAAATATTACTATAAAGTCAGAGCTTATAAAAAGAGTGGAAGTACTACGACTTATAGTGCATACAGCTCGGTTCTGGCAGCTGTTTCGCTGGCAAAGACGACAGCAAAACTAACCGTGATAACAGGAACTACTACCGGATTAAAGATTTCCTGGACGAAGGTGACAGGATGTAAAGGCTATCTTGTATATCGTTCCACATCTTCCGATAGCGGATTTACCAAAGTTGCGACGATAAAAGATGCGTCCACGTTAACTTATACCGACACGTCAGCACAAGTAGACACAAAATACTATTATAAAGTGCGCGCTTATAAAAAGTATAGCGGAGGTACGAGCAAAGCATCTGCAAGTAATTGCGTATCCGGCACAATCAAAAGTGAAATATCCATAACGAAGACGAAAGCGACTTCAAGCAATAAAATGAAACTGACCTGGTCAAAAGTTTCAGGAGCAAAAAAGTATGAAGTGTATCGAGCAACTTCGGCAAGTGGAACGTATAAGAAATTAGCAACGATAGCAAGTAGCAAATTAACTTATACCGATCAGACGGCAACGGCAGGAAAGACTTATTATTACAAAGTAAGAGCACAACTTGCAAGTGGATATACAACTTTTTCCGCAACGAAAGCGGCAAAGACGGTGGCGAAAACAGTCATTAGCAAAATCTATGGAAGTGGAGCGACAACGCTTAAGATAAAGTGGGGAAAAGTATCCGGGGCAAGCGGCTATATTGTCTATAAAAGTACATCAAGCAGCAAAGGCTTTACCAGGATTGCGTCTGTGAGTGGAGAAACCACATGTTCCTATACCGATAAGAATCTAACGGCAGGAAAGACTTATTATTATAAAATAAAAGCCTATGTGGTAAATAATTCCTTGACGGGATATGGATCTGTAAGCAAGGCCGTAGGACTTGCAACGTATACAAGTGCGACTTCATTAACGGTAGTAAAATCCGCATCCGGAGCAGATGTATCGTTATCATGGAAGAGTCTTTCGGGAGCAGAAGGATATTATATTTACCGAAGTACCTCTAAGAGCAGTGGTTATAAAAAAGTAGGCACAGTCAGTGGTAAGACAACGGTTACCTATAAGGATACGACGACTAGCGCAGGAAAGACTTATTATTATAAGATTCGTCCATTTAAAACCGGTTATCAGGCTAAGAGCGCCGGAAAGTATTCTTCGGCAGTTGCCGTGGATGTCTTGCAAAAAGCGACCATCAGCAAGATTGAAAATACGGCAAGTGGAATGACGTTAAGCTGGAAAAGCGTAACGGGAGCAGATGGCTATATCGTATATTATTCTACGGATGGCAGCAGTTATAAGACCTTGGCAACCGTAAAGTCCAAAACTTCCTATACGGATACAAAGACATATACCGGAGATGAGCTTTATTATCGGGTGCGGGCATATGCAGCGCAAACCGGAGCAAAAGGCTATGGAAGTTACGGTAAGGTCGGCGGCTACAAAATTATGATGGACAGTTCTGCAAGCACACAAAACGTAACAGTTGCACAGATGGTTGCATTTTATAAAGCAAGTGGTAAATCCTATCCGGCATCGACCTATAAGAATAAAGGCGCAGCAACGATAGAAGAATTTTGTCAGATTGTATATGATGAGGCGACGGCAGAAGGCGTGAAGGCAGAAGTGCTCTTTTCTCAAATCTGCCTCGAGACCGCATATTTGCAATTTGGAGGAGTGATAAAGGCAAGCCAGTGCAACTTTGGCGGGCTTGGTGCTGTCGATTCCGGAGGCAGTGCAACTACGGCAACATTTTCAAGTGTTACAGAAGGTATTCGGGCACAGGTGCAACACCTAAAAGCTTATGCATGCTCGGAAAGTCTGGTAAACACTTGTGTGGACACAAGATTTAAATATGTAACACGTGGGGTTTCCCCATTTATAGAAACACTTTCCATTGCAAAAAATCCAGCAGGAAAAGGTTGGGCTTCTGACTGCGACTATGGAACGAAACTAAAGACGAATATTAACGGAATAAAATCCAAGTAACAAAAAAAGGGGCTGGAACAACAGCCCCTTTTCACATAATGAGGAAGCTTTACAATTGCACAATAAAGATTTGAGGTGGGCGATTATGGGAAATATTCGAAAAACAAAAATTATATGTACACTCGGTCCGGCGACAGATGAAAAGGATACCCTAAAGCAGTTGATGCTTGAGGGCATGAATGCGGCAAGATTTAATTTCTCACATGGGACACACGAAGAACAAAAAAAGAGACTTGATCGTGTTAAGAAATTAAGAAAAGAACTGAATCTTCCAATTGCAACAATCCTAGATACCAAAGGACCGGAGATACGATTAGGAAATTTTAAGAATGGAAAAGAACAATTAAAAGAAGGACAGCTTTTTACACTGACAATGCAGGATGTAGAAGGAACCGGAGAAATCGCATCCGTAACGTATAAGGAATTAATCGGAGATATTAAAGAAGGTCAAAAGATTCTGATTGATGATGGGCTGATTGCGATGCAGGCTGTGAAACTGACGGAAGATGAAATAATTTGTAAAGTGTTGAATGATGGAGAGATATCCAATCATAAAGGCGTAAATGTTCCGGATGTGCATCTTTCGATGCCGTATATCAGTGAAAAAGATTATGAAGATATTTTGTTTGGAATAAAGCAGGAATTTGATTTTATAGCAGCATCCTTTGTGCGTACAGCAAAGGATGTATTAGAGATTCGAAAAATATTAAAAAAACATGATTGTGATACCATTAATATCATATCCAAAATAGAAAATCGAGAAGGTGTTGAGCACATTGATGAAATCATACAGGTCTCCGATGCAATTATGGTAGCCAGAGGGGATATGGGGGTAGAGATTCCATTTGAAGAGGTGCCGGCAATTCAAAAGATGATTATTCGCAAGGTTTATCTGGCAGGTAAGCAGGTTGTGACCGCTACCCAGATGCTTGATTCGATGATGCACAATCCGCGTCCTACCAGAGCAGAAGCGGCAGATGTGGCCAATGCGATTTATGATGGAACAAGTTCGATTATGTTGTCCGGAGAGACAGCAGCCGGAAAGTATCCGGTAGAAGCTTTGCAGACTATGGTAAAGATTGCAAAACAGACAGAAAATCACATAGATTATAAGGATAAAAGCCTAAGAAGAAGATCGCAGGATGAAATTGATATTACAAAGGCGATTTCCCATGCAACCTGTACGACGGCAGCCGACTTGGATGCAGCAGCAATCGTAACGGTCACCAAAAGTGGGTTTACGGCAAGAATGATTTCCAGAAATCGTCCGAATTGTCCGATTGTTGGCTGTTCAACAGAAATCACAACCTGCAGGCAGCTTGCATTATCATGGGGGGTATATCCGCTTTGGGTCGAGCAGGCACAAAGTGAAGAAAGTCTACTTGATACCGGAGTGGATGCGGCACTGAAAGCGGGGCTTGTTCAGCAGGGAGATTTGGTTGTGATTACGGCAGGAATTCCACTGGGAGTTTCCGGAACGACGAACACAATCAAAGTGACAACAGCCGGGCATATTACCCTTAGAGGCACAGGAATCGGAAGTGGCAAGATAGAAGGAAATGTCTGCATCTGTAGAAATATCGAGGAGCTAAAAGATAATTTTAAGAGAGGGGATATTATTGTAGCGAAAGAAACCAACAATGAAATGCTCTATCTTATGAAAGAGGCAGGAGGCATTATTGTAGAAGAAGGTCATGAAGAATGTCATGCCGCAGTAGTAGGACTTACTTTGGAAAAACCGGTGCTAATCGGAGCCAGACATGCCACAAGTATGCTTAAGAATGGTGCTTATATTGTACTTGATGCTATGCAGGGAGTGGTGAAGTATAAAAATAATTAGTCGTTAAGAAATATCTGCAATCAGCCGAAATATAGATTGAAGAAGAAAAAAGGTGGTGAGCAGATGGCAACCTCGTTTAGTATTACAGGTTCAAGTTCTTTAAAAACAGATTATTATCTTCGTAAGTACTATGGAAATGACAGAAATCTTCGAAGCAGTAGCGCTGGACGTTCCGGAGAAAAAGAACGAAATCTTTCCATCGCAGATGCAAAAGCGCTTCGAGCAGCAATTAAGGATTTGAAAAAGGAAGTCGATCACGAAGATGAGGATTCCTTAGTAGAAGTATCTGCTTTTCTCAATACCTATAACAATTTGATGGATGCCACAGGTGATGTGGATGATAAGGATGTTAAGGCAGTAAAGAGTAAATTAAACAAGCTTTTTGATAAATACAAAGAGGAACTTAAAGATATGGGAATTACCCGTAAGAAGTCCGGAGAACTAGACGTAGATAAGGAGACTTTTCAAAAGACCACGATCGAGGAGTTGTCCAATCTGTTTTCAAAAGAAGCCAGGTTTTCGAAAAGTTTTACAGCATTATCGAAAAAGATGGAACAGGCAGCTACGGATTACCGTACAAGAGCAAATCAGATTGAGAAAATGATGAGTCAAAATAATAAAGCAAGCACATCGCAAAGTGATTCTACGGTTGTGGATGTGTCGATATAAAGTAGGGATGAAGTGCCGCGTTGAACACTAGAGTCAGCGTGGTGCTTTTTGTTTGAAAAATTGGATTTAGACTTTGAAAATTAAATAAAAAATAATAAAATAAATATAAGGATTCAGATATCATAGGACGTGGCGAGTGAGGGTAAGTTTATGAAAAATATGGAATACGACAGTTTGACAGGACTGCCTAATATGAGTAGCTTTTTGGAACTTTCTGATAATGGGATGAATAAAATCGTTGACGCAGGAAGTGTTCCGGCAATGCTTTCATTTAATTTAAACGGGCTTAGGATGTTTAATCGAAAGTATGGTATTGAAGAGGGACAAAAACTGCTTGTTTCATTTGGAAAGATATTGGAAAAATATTTTACCAAACATTGTTGTTCACGTTTTGGAGAAGATCATTTTTATGCATATGCGCAAAAGAACGGCATTGAGTTTAAATTGTATCAGATTTTTGATGATATGAGAAATCTTAATGATGGTCGTAGCCTTCCGGTTCGAGTCGGAATCTATATTCCATCAGGGTTTAGCGATCCATTGACCGCTGTGATGGCATGTGACCGTGCAAGAACGGCTTGTGATATGGATAGAAAGACCTATGAATCAAAGTTCGTATATTTCACAAAGCAGATGGAATTAGATGCCAAAGAACGAGATTATATTCTAAATAATATCGATAAAGCAATCAAAAACGGATATATAAAAGCATACTATCAGCCGAAAATCAGAGCATTAGATGGTAAATTGTGTGGTGCGGAAGTATTGGCAAGATGGGATGACCCGGTATATGGATTTATGGCTCCGGCTTCCTTTATTCCAATTCTAGAAGAAAGTAATCTCACATATAAATTAGATCGTTATATATTAGAGAGGTTGTCAAGTGATTTAAAGAAGGCAAGGCAGCGCGGTGACACCATTGTTCCGGTATCCGTGAATCTATCCCGCACGGATTTTAAAATGACCGATCCGGTTCAGGTTATGAAGCGAATTGTGGCAGAATCCAAAGTGCCAAGAAAGTTTTTCCGTGTGGAGATAACGGAGTCAACGGTTATGCAAGATCCGGTAGGAATGAAAGAGTATGTAGATAAGTTCCAGGAAGAAGGATTTGCCGTTGATATGGATGACTTTGGAAGTGCCTATAGCTCACTGGCGATGCTTCGAGAGTTTACATTTGATTCCATTAAGATTGATATGGGATTTCTTCGTAATTTTAATAATCGAAGCAAACGGATTCTACAGTCAATTGTTACGATGTCTAAGAGTCTTGGGATGCATACGGTTGCAGAAGGTGTGGATGATGAGGAGCAATATAATTTCTTAAAATCAATCGGATGCGAGATGATTCAGGGCTATTATTTTGGAGAACCTGCGCCTTTTGAAAAGTTTAATGAAGAAGTAAAAAAACATGGAATCATACCGGAGAAAGAACTGGAATGGAGTTTTTATAATGATATCGGACTAGAAGATGTTATCACGGATGAGGCCATGTCTTTGCAGCTGTTTGATGGACAGCGCTTTTCTTTGGTATACTTTAATTCCGAATATGAACGACTTATTGGAGAACAGGGCTTTACCGTACAGGATGTCCTTGAACGAACGGTAAATACGAAGGAAAAGGCTGTTTCTAGAGCCTACCATGATATTGTCTTTCGTGCCATGCAATATGGACGGGAAGAAGGAATGGCTTTTACGATGGGAATGAAATCGTATTATATCCGGGTTAAGATGTTAGCGTCTTATGAGCATGGATGTATGTTCAAAATAATTTTGGAAGATGTCACATTAAAAAAACAGATAGAGGCATCGCTTGAAAGTCATTCCAATCGAGCACTACGAGTTGAAAAGGATGAAAATGAAATATGGCATTCCTTTGTTGAGAATATCGATATTAAGATATTCTGGAAAGACGACAAGAGAAGATTTCTTGGTGCAAGCAAGGCTTTTTTGGAGTATTACGGAATTGCATCGCTGTCCGAAATTGTGGGAAAGACCGATGAGGATATAGGATGGAATTCAGAAGAAGAAAAATACAAAGCAGACGAGTATCGGGTTTTGAATGGAGAAACAATTCATCGTTCTATAGGAGAGACGATTGCAAAAGGCGCCTTGCATAAGATTCAGGCTACAAAATGCCCAATTGAAAAGGCCGGAAAAGTAGTAGGTCTCATAGGTTATTTTAATGATATAGAAGAATCTGACAACGAGACGTGTCGGAAGAATTCGGATCGTTCTTTGGAAACACACCACAAGGGATTTAGGATGGACGACAGTTCGCTTCTTACTTATGATATGATGGCGGAACTAAGCAAGGATATTCCGGTAGGCTATTCCATATTAAGAGCTGTTATGGATCAGGGAAGCATTGTCGATCTGGAGTATGTCTATGCAAATGAGCGCTTTTGCAATGCCTTTGGAGAAGAACAACAACATATCATCGGTCGCAGATTTTCCGAGGTGTATGGGGAAGGATACGAGCGATGGATGGAACGTGCACGTGTTGTGTTACTTGAAAACCAGCAGATACGAAAGAATGAATATGTAGAGAGATTAGGACATTGGGTAAATTTCGTGATTGCACCGACAAGAATCCCGGGATACTGTTTAAGTATTAATGTTTATACGGATACAAGAAGTAATGAGGAAGAGTTGCTGAAGAAAAATGCAACAAAAGATGATGTGGTCATTCGCATTGCGAAGATGATGAATGTAGAAGTAGATTATGCAAGCCTCATTAATCAGGTCTTAAAGGAACTTAGCCGGGTGGTGGAAGCAGAACGAATACAGATATTTGAGGTACATGAGGGAAGTATAAGGAACTTTTATGAATGGCATGCTCCCGGAGAGAAATCCTTGAAATATCTGACAACGGATATGCCTGAAAAAGAAAGAGTTGCCTGGAGAAGTTTTCTGGTTCAGGCCGGCATTATCGATATCAAAAATGTAGAAAGCCTTAAATACAGCGTGCCGGTAATCTATGAGCGGCTTAAGAAAATGGGGGTTTATAATCTGTATGCGGCGCCGTTTTATAACGGCAGTGAATTGGTTGGTTTCATGGATGTGGTAAATTACAATCAAAACAGCACGGTGGACACAATTGGATTAATTGACTCGGTGGCACCGTTTATTGCAAATAAGATATTAAATTATCAGCTTGTGGAACAGTTAGAACATTTGAGTCATAATGATGTTTTGACCGGTGTGTACAATCGTAATAAGTACCTGGCAAATTGCAAGTCTTATGAGAGAATGCATATTTCGTTGGGCGTGATTTTTACTGATTTGAATGGATTAAAGGAACGAAATGATCGCTATGGTCATAAACAGGGGGATATCTTTTTGATCGATGTTGCCAATCTATTATGTGATTTGTTCAAAGTGGAACGCGTATATAGAGTAGGCGGAGATGAGTTTGTTGTCCTTTTGCCGGGAATTTCAAAAGGCGATTTTGAAAAGGAAAGAAAACGACTTGAAAAAGCTCTTGAAGAAAGTTCGCATATCAGTCTCTCACCGGGATTTGCATGGACAGAGGATACAACATACATCAAAGAAACCATTAACAAAGCAGATCGGGAGATGTATGCTTATAAGAGAAATTATTACAAAACACATGAAAGAAGAAAAGAGCGTTAAAGCCGGATAAAAAGTAACAAAACATCGGCGCACAGGACTTAGCTACGAGTCTTGTGCGCCGTTTGGTTTAGGCGTTTTTCTTTTTTAAAGCTGTGATAATACTAAAAAACCCGGAGGCAGACAATACGATTAGCAAAATAAAAGCATGCATTGTACCCGTTATCGTACCTAGAGTCATGTCGTAAGACGCCTGAGAGGCGGCAACAATTGAGGAGATAATGGAAGTTCCGATTGCACCAAATAGCTGCTGAGCAGTATTATAAACCGCATTTCCATCTGCATTTAATGCTTCGGCAAGTCCCTTGATGCCATGTGTCATGGTATTTCCGATAATCAGACATTGACCAAAGGCAAAGATAAGATATGTTACCATCAGGGTTACAGGCCTTGCATTTTGAATCATCAAAAGAAAAATGATTTGAGAGATTATCACAACTACAATACCGAGTGTTAGTGGGAATTTTGCTCCCACTCGATCATATAGTTTGCCGCCGATTGGGGAAAGCAACATAGTAAGAATGGATCCCGGAAGCATGATTAGTCCGGCAATAAGCGCGCTTTGTCCGATGGCAAGCTGAGAAAAATTAGGAATCAGATAACTGATACTAAGCACCATAAAAAATGTTATGGAAAAAGCGCACAAGGAGCAGGTAAACTGTCTGCTTCGAAAAACCCGAAGATTGATGAGCGCATTCTTTCGGTGTAAAGTGCATTTAACAAAGCCTAAAGCACATAAAAAAGAGGCAGCGAGTAAGAGCAAAGTCGGTGCGCTGATCCATCCAAATGCCCCTGCCATGCTACAGCCGATAATGAGACTGGCAAAGCAGCCGGCAAGAAGCAGATAGCCTCTTAAGTCAAAGGAAGGCTTAGAAATCTTAGTTGACTGACGAATGGAAATGACGCCTACAATGAGAGCAAAGATTAAAAAAGGAAGAAGCACAATAAAGATGGTTCTCCAACCATATGTTTCTACCATGAGACCACCTACGGTTGGACCAATAGCCGGTGCTACGCCGGTAATCATCATTCCAACGCCCATCATCATGCCCAGTTTATCGTAAGGTGTCTGTTGCAAAATGATGTTATACATAAGCGGGAGAGCAAGTCCCGTACCAACACCTTGAATCAGTCTTCCAAGTAACAAAAATATAAAGGAAGGAGCCAGAGCTGACAGCAAGGTGCCGGCGATGAATAAGATAACAGCAAGCAAAAACAGTTGCTTCATTTTAAATTTTTTATTAAGAAAGGAAGAAGTAGGTACAATGGTTGCAAGTACTAACAGATAACCGGTGGTAATCCATTGAACCGTTGAGGTTGTAACAGAGAATTCTTCCATAAGAGTCGGAAAGGTCACATTCATTGCCGTTTCGACTAAAACACCGCAAAAGGACATCAATCCTGTTGCAACGATAGCAAGGACTAATTTTGCATCTAATTTTCTTTCAAATTCCATAATTTCTCTCCTAAATCTGATTGGTTTAAAGTGTCATAGACATCGTTTAACAGCTTAGATGTCTTAAGGATGTCTTCATCGGTGTAAGCACTGAGGATATCTGACATTTCCTTATAATAGTCTTCGATGTAGAGCTTTTGATATTCATGTCCTTTTTTTGTCAGCTGCAAGGTAATGATTCGCTTATCGGAGGTGGATTGTTTTTTATCTACCAGTTTCAGCGATTCGAGTTCATTAATTAATCGGGTGATACTTGGACGCGTTGCATGCATGACATCTGCAACATCGCTGACTTTGACAAGGGAATTGGTTTGTTGCAATTCATGTATGGTACCAAGAATACGAATATGCCTTGGTGTAATATCTTTTGGAAGAGCAGGAAGAAAGCTCAAAATCTTTCGGGCATAGGTACATGCGTCAATAAAAGTTTTTAACGTATCTGGTTTCATAAATAGATCCCTTTCTGCAAAAGTTATGCTAAGTAATTATCTTGGGTAATTATATGGCGGATTTTTGGAGCTGTCAATACATAATTTATACTTTTATGAAAAATAGTTATGACAAGGCGATAACCCATAAGGAATTGCTTGCCTCTTATTTGCAAATGAAAGGGAACAAGTGTATGATATAGAAGAAAAAATCTGGGATATTATAGCGAATAGAATACTAGAATTTAACTCAGTCGGAGTACAAGCTCCGACTGAGTTAAACGCTCCGCGAGGATGCGCACGGATTCGGGCAGGAATTTGTCTGCTGAAGCAGACCCGAATCCGGCGCGCAAGACTCGCGAGCGAGTCTTGACGATAAGTTAGCAGGGAGGTTTCAAATGCATATACCGGAGAATTATCTAAGTCCGGCTACCTGTGCAGTGATGACTGCGGCAATGGTACCGGTGTGGACAAATGCAGTAAGAAAGGTAAAGCCTGAAGTATCAAAAACAAAGATGCCGTTGCTTGGTGTTGGAGCAGCTTTTTCGTTTGTGGGTATGATGTTTAACGTACCGATGCCGGGTGGAACGACAGGACATGCAGTCGGGGGAACCTTGATTGCGTTGATGCTAGGACCGAATGCGGCATGTATATCTGTTACAATTGCGTTGCTGATTCAGGCATTATTATTTGGGGATGGCGGAATTCTTGCTTTTGGAGCCAATTGTTTTAATATGGCATTTGTGTTGCCATACTTAGGATATGCGATTTATTATTTGCTTAGAAAAAGGGTTAAGAGTGATAAAGGAAGATATGTGGCAGCGGGGATTGGCGCCTATATCGGGATTAATGCAGCGGCATTGTGTGCAGCCATCGAATTTGGGGTTCAACCATTGTTGTTTACAGATGCACAGGGGCAGGCTTTGTATTGTCCATATGATTTGACGATTTCAATTCCGGCAATGCTTGGAGGACATCTAAGCGTATTTGGAATTGTGGAAGTGATTTTTACAGTTGCATTGTTTGCATTTATAAAGAAGACATCGCCGGATATTCTGCGTGAAGAAGAGAAAGAAAAAATCAATATAAAACCGGTATGGATTTTGTTGGCTGTTTTGGTTGTTGCTGTTCCGTTAGGATTGCTTGCGCAGGGAACCGCCTGGGGAGAATGGGGAGCCGAGGAAATTGCACAGACGATTTCAAATGGTGATGTGCTGGGTTATACACCGGCCGGTCTGGAAAATGGATTTTCGTTATCGAATATCTTCCCCGACTATACGATGGCAGGGATTCCGGATGTGGTGGCCTATATCTTATCAGCTGTTGTGGGAGTGGCAATTGCCATTATTATATTTAAATTGATTTCAAATCGTATGAGAAATAAGATTGATTTTTCGAGGAATCCTGTTGATGATAAATGAGATACCAGACTGGATGCAGCAAGAGGAATCTTATGCACCGGTAAAAGACCATGATAATTTTATAACCAAAAGTATGTTAAATATACTGACTTTATTAGAACGCTTCCGTGAAAACGGGAGCGTCTATTGTAATGGAATTAATGCATTTGTAAAATTGTTATATACAATCTATGCAATTGTATTGGTATCATGTTCAAAGAATATGTTTTTTACCTATATTTTGCTTGGAAGTTTTTTGATTCGAATCTGCTTTCTTAAAGGAAATCAGTTGTCCAGGGTGATGAGTACAGCTGTTATGGCAGGAATTGTTTCAGCTTTGGTGATGTTACCTTCCGTGTTTTTGGGGAATCCGACAACGATGGTGACAATCGCGCTAAAGGTATTCTTTTCAGTAGGAATGCTTGTTTTGATGTCTGTGACGACCAGATGGAATAGGATTACGGCAGCCCTTAGACTCCTTGGGATTCCGAACCTGTTTATCTTTACGTTTGATCTTACATTAAAATATATTGCATTAATCGGTGAGATGAGCAGGCAATTGCTAATTGCGTTAAAGGTGCGTTCGGTCGGACGAAATCACAAAAAGGCGGATGCTATGGCAGGTGTTTTGGGGGTGATGTTTTTAAAATCCAAGGAAACATCGGAAGAAGTCTTTTTGGCGATGCAGTGCAGAGGGTTTTCTGGCTGGTATCCACCGATGAAAAAGACACCTGTTCGGGGCAGAGATTATTTGGCATTTGTTTTGATGGGTGCTGTTATGGCATTGTTTTTGATTGTTGAAGGGATTGTGAAACTATGAAAAAAAATGAAGCAGTAGAGTTTCCGATTATGGAACTTAAGAATGTATGTTTTGCATATGGCAGACAAGTAGCGCTTCGCAATGTCAGCTTTTCCGTGAATCAAAAGGAGACAGTGGTCATAACAGGACCAAATGGATGCGGTAAGTCAACATTGCTCAAGTTGATGAATGGATTGATTTTTGCACAAGAAGGGAACTATTCATTTGCAAATGATGAAATTACGGAAAAAAAGATGCAAAATCAACTTTATGCAAAGGCATTTCATCAAAAGATTGGTTATGTATTTCAAAATTCGGATGTGCAGCTTTTTTGTGGCAGCGTAAAAGAGGAGATTGAATTTGGTCCTTTGCAGATGGGACTGGATTATAAAGAAGTCGCCAAAAGAAGGGATGATGTGGCAAAGCTGTTTAGAATTGAGCATCTCCTTGAACGAGCACCCTATCATTTAAGCGGAGGGGAAAAGCGTAAGGTTGCCCTGGCCTGTGTGTTGTCCATGAACCCAGAAGTATTAGTGATGGATGAGCCGCTTGCGGGACTGGATAAAAAAAGCCAGATGTGGCTTATGGAATTTTTGCAATACATGAAAAAATCCAAAAAGACGATGATTATTTCTACGCACAATGAGGAACTTACCGATCTTTTAAAGGATCGGGTCGTGGAAATGAATGAAGCGTATACAATCCAAAGAATTTTATAAATGCCCGGCGTTTGTAAAAAAAAGTGTTGACAAGTACAAATTAATTGAGTACAATCGAAACATCAAATCAATTGAATACAATTAAATTGAACGGAGGACTATTTATGGAACGATATGATATTGCCATAATTGGAACCGGACCTGCAGGGCTTGAAGCTGCAATAACGGCGAAGGTTAGAAATAAATCAGTGCTTCTTTTGGGCAGTTTGGGTACGTCGGATAAAGTAGCAAAAGCACATACGATTGAGAACTATTTGGGACTTCCTAAGATTAGCGGAGCAGATATGTCAAAGGCATTTTTAGATCACGCCAAAGACATGGGAGTAGAGATTACACCGGACAAAGTAAATGCAGTATATGCGCTGGGAGATTTCTTTTCCATCCAGGGGCATACAGGTAATTACGAAGCTTCTAGCGTGATTTTGGCAGCAGGTATGAGTGCGATGAAGCCGCTCATTGGAGAGATGGAACACTTAGGACGCGGAGTCAGTTATTGTGCAACTTGTGACGCGGCCTTATATAAAGGCAAGAGCGCTATTATCCTGGCATATAGCGATGAGGATGAAGCTGAGGCACAGTTTTTAGCAGAACGTGCAGATCAGGTATATTATTTGCCACAGTATGATTTTTCCGGGAACCTTGGTGAGAAGATTGAAGTTATAACAGGTGTAAAGCCGTTGTCGATTGAAGTGTCAGATGGCTGGGCAACCTTGGTAACAGATGGCAAGGCACTAGAAGCGGATGGAATCTTTATTCTCAGACAGCAGATTGCACCATCTCAGCTCGTTCCGGGATTGGAACTAGATGGAAATCATGTGGCAGTAGATCGAAGTATGAAGACGAATATTGATGGCTTATTTGCTTGCGGAGATATTACAGGAACGCCATATCAATATATAAAAGCAGCCGGAGAAGGCAACGTGGCAGCACTTTCTGCTGTCGCTTATCTGGCAGAAAAAAAGAAAGCAAAATAGAATTTAGGAGGAAACGAATATGGTAAAGAAGATTAATACAGAAGAATTTAGAGCAATGGATAAAGCCGGAGTACAGGTAATTGATTTTAATGCAACCTGGTGTGGACCATGTAAGATGCTGGCACCGGTATTAGAAGAATTATCGGAAGATTTAGAAGGAAAAGCATCTTTCTTTGCAGTGGATACGGATGAGAATCCGGAGCTTGCACAGGAATTTCGAATCACAAGCATTCCGGCAGTTGCTGTAATCAAAGACGGTACATTGGCAGATATGCATGTGGGATTTGTACCTAAGTCACAGATGCTGGAGTTTGTTCAAAAATATCTCTAGGAAAAAGAGGTTGGATGAATGAGTGAAAATTATGATGAACTAAAGTTATGCAATCAGCTATGTTTTCCGCTGTATGCTTGTTCTAAGGAAATTGTAAAACGTTATAAACCGTTTTTAGATCCGATTGATTTAACCTATACCCAATACATTGCCATGATGGTGATATGGGAAGAAAAGGAAATCACAGTAAAATCCATGGGTGAAAAACTGTTTTTAGATTCCGGAACGCTTACACCGGTTTTGAAAAAACTAGAACAAAAAGGTTATATCAAGAGAGAACGCGCCAAGGATGATGAGCGAAATCTGATTATTTCGCTGACCAAACAAGGTGAAAAATTAAAAGAAAAGGCGGTCAGTATTCCAAAGAATATGGGTGGATGCATCTGTCTTAGTCCGGAAGAAGCATCGACATTGTATCAATTGTTATATAAGATTCTTGGACGTATATCATAAGCATAAGTAAGGCTGCGCTTAAAATGAGAAATCATTTTAAGTGCAGTTTTTTTATGGCGTTTATGGGGGGGTGTACAAAGCGCACAATTTGAGCGTGAAAAAACTGTGAAAAGCATACAATATAAAAAGTGCGTGTGGTAAAAAAGAACTAGAAGATTTAAAAATCACAAAAAAACAAAGGGAAAAAACAAAAAAATTCAATATTTTTTCCATATTCCGAAAAAATCTTAATAAAATCGAAATTTTACCACATAGTATTTTGGTTTTTATTTTTTTAAAATAAATGCAACAGATGAGCAAAGCGCTCTAATGGAGATGGGATCAACAATATTATTTTTAATGACGGAATCAAAAAGTGATTTCGAGAAGGAGAAGGTATGAGTTTATTCAAAAAGAAAAATGCAGTTGATGACGGAAACAAAAGTTCAATTGTAAATTTTGGAGCTGGATGGTTCCCTATTATTTACTGTCTGATGATGTTCTGGTTTTATGTAGGTATGTGTAATGACGGATCGAATGTGTCAGTACCTGCAATCGCAGCGAATCTTCGTGTAGAAAACAGTACATTATTGTCTATGAATTCGATTGCCGGACTTGTTGGCGTACTGTTCTTTATCTTAATGGGACAGTTAAACAGAAAGATTGGTGCAAGATTCTTATCGGGAGTTTTGTGTATCGCAGCAGGTCTTAGTTATTATGGTGTCTGTAATGCAACAAGCGTAGGCATGTATCTGTTCTTTATGTGTCTTGTAACCGGAACAATTATGTCAGCAGGATATATCTGCGGTGGCGCACTTGTTGCACAGTGGTTCCCGAAGAAGAAAGGTGTTGTAATGGGTTATACAACAATGGGTCATAACCTTGGATCTGCTTTCTTCTGTCCGATTTTTTCATTCTTAATCGCAAGATTTTATATCGGTCACGGTGTAATCGTATTAACAGTTGGAATTATGATTCTTGGTGTAGTAGGTATGATCTTTATCAGAAACACACCACAGGAAAGACATCTTAATCCGGATAATGTATCAGATGAAGTATTTAAAAATGAATATAACATGGACGAAGATGATGATGGCGGCTGGACAGTTAAGAAACTGTTAAAGACAAAAGAAGTTTGGACAGTAGCAATTACAACAGGTCTTTTCCAGATTTGCTCTGTAGGAGTAATGAGTCAGCTTGTTCTTAGAAATGAGGAACTTGGATTTTCAGCAAATCAGGCTATGAGCATCATGACAGTACTTGCCTTAATCGGTGTAGTTGGATCTTGGATTATCGGAGTATTTGATGACAAGCTTGGAACTAAGAAGACAATGATTGGATTTGGTGCATGGTATGCAGCAGCACTGGTATTAAACTTTACAAACAATATGCCATGTGTCATCGTGTCACTGTTCATGATCGCAATTGGAATCGGCGGATCAGCAAACTTTACAACATCACTTCCTACATCTGTATTCGGACGTCAGGGATTCAATAAAGTAAACAGTGTTATCTTCCCGATTCAGGGTGCTGTAACAGCAATGCAGTTTATGATTAATGCAGTAGTACAAAAAGCTACTGGCGGACAGATCCGCTACGCTTACCTTGTATTCGTGGCCGTAGCTGTTGTAAATATCTTAATCATCATGAAAGTAGATGAGCATAGATACAACCGTGACTACAAGGATGCGAAAGAAAAACAAGAACAAGAAGCAGAAACTCCTTTGGTTACAGTTCATAACTAATCTTTCTGTAATCAAGATAGTTTTTATAGGTAGTCCTCTTAAAGCGCCATCCTTCGGTTTTGACGAAGGGTGGCGCTTTGATATATGATGAGATAAAAGAGTTGGAGAAGATAAAATGAAAAGAAAGTACAAACAAGTATTGGCGCTTTGTGCAGCAACTGTTTTACTGGGGAGTATGGCAGGTTGTACACAGCCGGCATCGCCTGTCAGCACGGAGGAAACAACTTCCGGTGCGCAGGTTGTTCGCGTAGGATTTGTATATCCAAAGAGTGGAGTATATAGTTCCTATGGGGAATATACAGAAGAAATAACGCAGTATGCGATTAATCAGGTTAATGAAAAAGGGTTTCAAATAGACGGAAAAGATGCGGAAATAGTTCTTGTTACGGCAGATTCTGCATCGGATCCAAAGCAGGCTAAGAAAGCTGCCACAAAGCTGATTCAGGAAAAAGGCGTTGATATCATGATTACGTCTAAGACTGCCGACACGACAGTTCCGGTGTCAAAAGTATGTGAGAAAAATCATGTTGTATGTTTGTCGGTGGATACACCGGATGAGGCATGGGCGGTAGATTCGCATCAATATTCTTTTCACGCAGGATTTGATACGCAGACCGAACTTATGACTTTTTTAAGTGCCTGGGAGCAGACAGATAATACCAATATGCGAGTTGGGATTATGCATCAAAATGATTCCGAAGGAGCTGCAATAGATACGGCGCTTCCGGATTTCGCCGAGGAGTATGGGTATGTGGCATATGATCCGGGAAGTTATCAGGCAGGACAGCAGGATTTTTCCAATATTATCGAAAATCTAAAGAATCAGCAGGTTACGATTCTTGCCGGGGTTATGTCTAACAGTGATTTTCAGACTTTTTATCAGCAGCTTGAGAACAATGGTTATATTGGTGCAATTAAGGTGATTACGATTGGTAAGGCGGCACTGTTTAAGAAGGATATTGAAGATTTGAATCTAAATGGAATCTGTACAGAGATTTGGTGGAATGGAGATTTTCCGACCGAATCTTCGATCAATGGGATGAAAAGTAGTGCGCTTGCAGAAGAATTCACAAGGCTGACCGGAGAAGAAGAAGTTCCTTCTACAGCCGGATATGATTATGCCAATATTGAAATCCTTTACAATGTATTAAAGGAGGCGCAATCATTAAATACAGATAAATTGATTGCGGCGGCAAGTGAGCTGAATGTTGAGACGGTAATCGGGACGGTGGACTATAATGAGCAGCATTATTCCGTACAAGGCCTGGCTTATGGACAATGGGTTTATGATACGATTAACAAGGATTGGAATTTAAATGTGATTTCTGCCGATTTTGTGGAAGGACTAGAGGCAGATGCCGGATTGGACGTGCTAGAGAGTTTTGACTAAGTTCATCACAGGTGAGAACGATTGAACTCAGTCGGGAAAATCTCCCACCTCTAAGCGTTAGCGTAGGTGAGGGTTATGACAAAATATAGGAAAAGGCCGGGACAAGCGTTCCGGCCTTTATCGATGATTCGATTATTCAAGGAAGGCAGAAGCCTTTTGCAAGAAGGTATTTGTGTCATAAGAGCCGGCATACAGATTTCGCGTTAGAGAACGAAGCGAATTAGCATTATCAGAAGGAAGAATCGCATACAAATAAGCGGAAATCTGATCGGCACCATATACTAGTTCGCGCATAGAAGCAACAGGCTCCGGCAGTGCGTCAGGAAGCTGATAATCTTCGGAAGTCATATTAAAATAGCCATACTGTGTGACATTGGATTCATTTACCTGCAGTGCAAAATCAAGGCATAAGGACGCCGCAAGATCGGCATCGTCACAAGTAGAACTGATGCAAAGACCGGGGCGCAATGTATGGTTGATATCAAGAATATGACCGGTAGCATCGCTAGAGCAGGCGGGAAAAGACGAAACGCTAAGGTTATCCTCGCCCATATTACTCATTAAATAATAGACGATGGTAGATTGGTGAGGAAAGAGAAGAGCATTGCCTTCAATAAAATCGGCAACCGCTTCCGTCTCTCCGATTTCCATAAAATCATCGCCAAATGCACCGGCCTTTTCAAGCTCCTTTATATAGGAAGCAGCTTTGGAAAAGGTCTCGTCCGTAATGGAGGCATTACCTTGCAGTAGGTCGGTATAGTCCTGGGGATTTAGGCTGTTAGCAATTGTGTAATAGAGAAGTTCCCCAAGCCAGGCATCTTTATTTCCCAGTTCAATGGCTGCATAGTCTGTTCCATGTTGCTGGTTGTAGGTGTTGACATCGTCGACAAATTTAAGTAGTTCCTCCCAGGTTGTGGGCATACTAAGACCTAATTTGTCCAGCAATGCCGTATTGGCATAAGTAACACCATAAGCTTCAGGAAGACAAGGGATGATATAGTTGTTGCCATCCGTATAAGGTTTGGTGTACGAATCCAGAAAATGCACATCGCAATCGGACAGATATCCCTGAATCGGAGTAGCCAGGGAGGCATCGAATAGATAGTCGGGATAAGTACCGCCCCAGACAAGATAGATGTCCGGAAGCTGACGACCGGCAGCTGCAATCTTAAGTTTATCTTTAATCTGTTGAGTCGAATACGTCTTGACGTTAATGTTGATATTATATTTTTGAGCAAGTTCCTGCCAATAATCAACATAATAATCATCCGGAGTATTCATATCAAAGAATGTCCAGATTTCTATGGTTTTTTGTTCCGTATCTTGCTTACTTGATATAGAATCGTCATTGTAAGGCATTAGATAGGCAAAGATTGCAAGGGCAATGGCAATGATTGCAATAATGACAGCGGAGACGATTCGTTTCTTTGGATTAATCATAATTCACCTCTTAGAACATTATACAATAATTTACAAAAAAACATAGTTGCTGTAAGATAAAATAAAAGAAATTAAAGGGGCAATTATGAGAATCAGACGAGGACCGTTTTACAAAATAAAGAAATTTTTAAATGACAGAAGTAATTACCAGACGGGATTATTTTTGCTGACGATTTTGTTTACGGTTCCATTATGTGCAGTTATTCTTGTGTTGTCTTTTTTCTTTATTCAAAGAGGAACATTTGCAACTGTACAGGAGAGTCAATACGCACAGCTTCAAGAGATTAATGAGAAGATTGCTTATGTTTTGACAGATACGCAGAATATGTCGCAGGAAATCTATTATAATGATGCAGTACAGGAAATCTTAAAGGCCGTTCGGGATGGGGAAGAGTATCCTTCCGATACAGAGACAGCGTATTTTGTTAATAATTTTGTGGCGGATAGAGATTTTGTAGATAGCGTGGTGCTGACCGGAATGAATAGTACAGTGTTTTCAACGGAGAGGGCATTTAGCAATTATTCTTCCTTTTCCTCCATTACGCATAAATGGTGGTATGAGGAGCTAACTGGGGCGGATGCTTCCTATTATTGGTTTCCTATGGCACTTGAGGATAACACGCAGCAAGGTGTCTATACGACGGATGTTGCACAACAAGACAATGAGATCGTTTTTGCCAGACCGATCTATAATATGGATGATTTAAGTGAACAACTTGGCTATATGTTTATTTATATCAGTCCTGATTATTTAGAGGAAATCTGGAGCGAAATCGAATGGGGCAAGAGCGGGAATGTACTCATTTACGATGAAAACAACAATCTGATTACTTCGAATGATGAAACAGCGGATTACTCACAGGCATTAGGGAAAGTAAATCTTGATAACGAAAGCAGCATTGTGCATTTGGGAAGTCAACGATATGTGGTCAGTTCACAGACTTTAGGAAATGATGATTGGACCATATGTATGATCACACCGCTTCGTGAAGTAAGCCGTAATATGGGCACCTTGGCGATGGAGGTGCTGGTTATGGCAGCAGTTGCAATCGTAATGCTTCTTTTGATTTCCAGATTTCATGCTAAGAATATGGCAAGGCCGATTCATGATTTATCTTCCTTGATGGATGCTTATCAGGAGACAGAAGTTAAGGATAAGGGAGCAAGAAAGACGGCGCTCGTATTGCCCAATGATTTATCCAGAGAAAAACTGGAAAATTATCAGGCGCGTGCAGATGAGGTAGGAAGTATCTATCGTTCGTATGAGCAACTGTTAGAAAGAATGCATACGCTTATTCAGGATAATTATATCAAAGACCTTGAAAAAAAGGACGCAGAGCTGGCTTTGCTACAAAGTCAGATCAATCCGCATTTTTTGTATAATACGCTGGATATGGTCAATTGGATGGCACTGGCAAATGATCAGACGGAGATCAGTGAGATGATTACCGCATTATCCGATACGTTTCGCTTAAGTCTGATTCGAAATAATAGTCAGTTTTGCGCAGTGGAGCAAGAACTGCAATATATTAAGAGCTATCTGGTATTGCAACAGTTTCGTTATGGTAAGCGTTTGGTTTATGAGATTGAGGCACCACAGCCTTTGCCCAAGTTGTATATTCCACGATTTATTTTGCAGCCGGTTGTGGAAAATGCGTTAAAGCACGGGATTGATTTGCTAGAGGAAGGTGGACGGCTGAAAATTGCATTAATTGTGGATGAGAAGGTTACCTTTGTAGTGGAAAATGACGGAAATGAGATTGATTTAAATAAAATGAATCGCATACTAGACTTTCATCCGGATAAGACGGAATTATTATCCTTTAAGCCGGAAGGATATGGCGTACAAAATATTAATCGGCGTATCAAAATCTTGTGCGGGTTGCAATATGGTCTGACCTATGAAAAAACACAGGAAAAAACAATCTGTAAAATCATTCTTCCAAAACGGGAAAATGATGATACAAATTAGTGACGATTACGATATTCAGACAGCGTCATACCGGTTTTTTTCTTGAAGATTTGAGAAAAATAAGTATAATCTTGAAAGCCTACGGCATCTGATATTTCATACATTTTCATAGTGGAATCCAAAAGCAGTTCTTTTGCTTTTTCAATACGGAGATTGGTCACATAATTTAAAAATGTGATACCAATCTCTTTTTTAAATATGTCACTTAAATAAGACTTGCTAAGAGCAACGGCCTGTGCTGTTTTCGCAAGAGAAATATTTTCCTTATAATGTTCGCTGACATAATCAAGCACACGTGCAACATTCTTAGAAGGTGCAGAGGAATGTTCCGAAGTCTGATTGCTTAAATGGTCAATAATAGATAAAGATAATTGTTTGGTCAGCTGGTTTTGATCATCAATGGTCGGATAGAGCGAACGAAGATTCTTAATCTGTTGCAGTTCGATCGGGATGAACATCGTGTCATTGGTAAAGGTTGTCTGCACCTGATACATACGAAGTAAAATCAGATAGGTCAGTGTATAACTATAGTTTTCTGCAAGAGGTGACTGTAGCTTACGAGGAATCGCATAGATATTGCGCAGTGTGGAATCGATGGCCTGTTTGTCACCGGCAGCAATTGAGCGGAATAATTCTTCTAGGTCACCATATGGAATGTTAAGATGATTTTTTCGAAGATCCAAAAAAGCATCCTGGGAATCGTCTAGATGGATATGATTCGCCCAAATCTGACGGTTGCATTCCGCATTTGCAGCAAATAATTCTTCGAGCCCTGTGTGTATGTCGCTGATGCCGGCATAGAGATTAAGACCATGTGTGCGATGACGCTCGGCATAGTCAAGAACGGTTTCTCGTATGGCATCGGATAATGCTTCCTCAACATGATACAAAAAGAAGAACAGGTACTCATCGGAAGAAAAATCCTCCACATTTCCAAAGGATTCTAATTCGGTATAGACTTCATCCGTGATGCGTCCCAAAGTAGACATAGGATCGTCGACAAATGACGCATTGGAATAGTCAAATTTAATCAAGACAAAGGGAGCATCCTTAAAGTCGAATGCCAGGTTGTCGTAAATCTTTTGTATACGTGCACTTCCGGTATAGATATCATCAACCAGATCCAAAAAGAAATAATTCTTGATCTCGTTTTGGCTGTCCTGTACGGCTTTTCGCAAATCATGAAAATCTTCTTTTTGCGTCTTTTTCTCTTCGATACGATCATGTACGCGGCGAAGCATAGAAGAATATTCATCTTTTTTGACCGGTTTTAACAGGTAGTCTTGTACGCCGATTTTAACGGCGGCCTGTGCATAAGAAAAATCATCATAGCCGGACATGATGACAATCTCAACATCCGGGAGTAGTTCCTTCGCTTTCTTGGCAAATTCGAGTCCTGTCATACGAGGCATGCGAATGTCCGTAATAATGAGGTCAGGACGAATCTGAACGATTTCTTCTAACGCTTTTGTAGGAGAGGAAAAACACTTTTCAAGAGTGAATCCAAAATCCTCCATATTGTATGTTTTTGTGATACCCATCAATACGATTTCCTCGTCATCTACGAGAACCAGTTTGAAATTAGACATATCTGATACCTAGCCTACCTTCCGTGATTCAAATCTCGCTTCGCACGAAGCGTTTATCCAGGTCCAAAATTGTAATCAGGAACTAGATAAATTCTTTTGCTATTGTAGCAGATTCAAAGGAAAATGACTAGTTTATAAAGCTGAGAAACCAGCTTAAATATGTGGAAAAGGAACCGCTAAGTTATGGACAGATACTTGTATTATAAAGGGAAATATGGTATTAATGTACTAGATATATAGAGCGTGAGATGGGGGAGAGCGCAATGAGCATGGAAAGAAAAAAGAACATACAAAGATGGAAAAGAGGAGTTGTTGTTGCACTGCTGTTGTTTCTTTGTGTTCCAACAATGGTAATGTATGCGGATACAGAGGAGACAACAGATTATCCTGAGAAAGAACAATCACCATCGAAGGAGACTGTAAAGGTAGGATATTATGAAAATGATGTCTTTCAGGTAGGAACTTCCGATGAGGAGGAAAAAAGCGGATATGGTTATGAGTATCTGCAGAAGGTGGCGTCCATTGCAGGATGGGAATATGAATATGTGTATGGTTCATGGAATGAAGTTTATACCATGTTTATTAATGGCGAGGTTGATGTGCTTGCAGGAGTCGGATATTCAAAAGAGCGTGAGGAGGTGATGAATTATCCGGCTTATTCAATGGGGAGCGACGATTATTATCTGTATTGCAATAATGAGGAACAAGAACTGAGTAATGATTTAACGAAGTTAAACGGGAAGAAGATCGGAACGCTTAGCGGTCTTATGAAGGGCGTTCTTGAAGATTGGATGGAAAAAAATGAAATCGATGCAGAAGTTGTTGTATATGATGAGGTGTCAGAACGTGATGAGGATTTGGAACAAGGAAACATCACAGCAATGATTGCGGAGATTTTTTACTCGGATACTACATCTACGTTGTCACCGGTAATCAGTATCGGTGAAAATGAGATGTATTTGTGCGTGACAAAAGAACGGACGGACTTGTTAGAACAACTGAATAAAGCATTGGCTGAAATTAATATTTCCTCTCCGTATTATACGCAGGAATTGGCACAAAAATATCTAAAACAAAATGCCGTTGGTCTTGCGCTTTCGAATAGAGAGACGCAGTGGCTAGAAGAACATGACAATGAAATCGTGATAGGATATCTCAATAATGTTCTGCCGCTCAGTGACACGGATGAGGAAGGCAATGTTACCGGTTTGATATCGAATCTCATGGAAGGGATTGTCAGAGAACTGGGAATTGAAGAGGATGTAACGATAACATATCAAGGCTATGATGATGGTCATGATATTATGAAGGACTTGGGGGAACAGAAAATAGATGTGGCCTTTCCGGTCGGTGACCATACCTGGTATCTGGAACAGTATGATATATTTCATTCGGATGATATTATTTCTTCTTCCATGAACCTGGTAGAACTAGAAAGGGATACTGTGGAAGCACCGGAAAGCCTTGCAGTAAACAAAAATGATGTGATACAAGAAGAAATTACGAAAATGGCATATCCGGATGCTACAATAAAATACTATGCATCCATAGAAGAGTGCCTTGATGCGGTATTGAATCAAAAGGTTGATGCAACTTATTTAAACAATTACTCGGTAAATGGTTATATTAACAGAATGCGATATCATAAATTGCAGGTAGCACCAATGACAGAAGAAAATGCAATCTGTTTTGGCGTCGGCAGTGATAATTCAGCACTATTAGCCTTGCTTGACAGAGGCATTAATGCATTGGATGATGATTATGTTGTTAATGCGACTTATAAATATGAAGGGGATTATTATAAAACCACTTTGCTGGATGTTCTACAAGAACATATGGTGGCAACGATTGTGACATTGATTGTGATTGTGGGCATATTTGTCTGGCTGATGGCGGTCATTATCTACAAGACTGCAAGTCAAAAGAAATTGGATTACATTGCACATCGAGACGCCATGACGGGATTGTTGAATCGGCGCGCTTATGAAGAAAAAATCAAGGATTTGGAAAAACAACCGGTATCGGATAAACAAGGATATTTTTCTATTGATGTGAATGGTTTGAAGCAAGCGAATGATACGCTTGGTCATGAAGCGGGAGATGAATTGATTAAAGCAGCAGCACAATGTATGAAAAAGGCATTTGATACATATGGAGATATCTATCGAACCGGAGGAGATGAATTTGTGGTGCTTTATAAAGCCGATGACAAGACAACGGCGAAAGCAGTGGAAACGTTACAACAGGCAGTTGCGGAGTGGAAAGGCGAGTTTTGCAGCGAGTTATCACTGGCAATCGGTTATGTAAAACAAGTGGAAACGGAAGAACAATCGATTATTTCAGCAGCAAGAATCGCCGATGAACGCATGTATGAAGAAAAAGCAAAGCATTATGCAAGTGTGAAATATGACCGAAGAAGAGGATAAATATGGCTGAGAAAATGATAGCGTTCATTTTCTCAGCCATTTATTTGTTAGAAATTATGATTTTAATACGGGCGACGGATATTGCTTTAGAAAACGATGTCTTCCATCTATAGATTCAAATACTCGAATTTCACAATTGTGTGGTTTGGGACGCCAGACAATACCAAGGCGCTTATCGCAAAGATAACCGCAAAGTGCACGGAGGATTCCGCCGTGACAGGAGATGAGGACATTTTCATAGTTTTTCGTTTCTAATTCCTTTAGGAAAGAACTGCTTCTTGCCGTCATGGAAGCGATGGTTTCTACGCTATCCGGTGCAGGGAAAATCTCTGGAAGTGCCCAATATAAAGACATCGCAACACCAAGATGGTTGTAGTCGGCACATTCATAGCGTCCAAAGTTGGTTTCGATTAGTCGCTCGTCAATGATAACTTCGTCTCCTGGAATATTGCCAATGATGGAAGCAGTTGTGATTGCACGACTTAGAGGGCTGGAATAGACAGCGTCAAAGGCAAGATCGCCAAGATTGTTTCGCGCCATCTTGGCCTGAGCAATTCCGGTTTCGTTAAGCGGTTCATCCGTTAAGCCTTGCATCAGTCGCATTTTATTAAGATTTGTTTGTCCGTGTCTGGTTAGCCAGATTTTCATATCGATCAATTCCTTTCCGTCAGGTGTCATACATTATAGCTTTTTTATGGTACAATAGCAACAAAGAGAGCGATGAGGGTGAAAAATGACGAAGGTAAAGGTTCTTCAATCAATTGATTATGATATGCAGATTTATGAAATGACGAGTGAGCGGGTTCGTGTGGTAATGACGAATGTCGGTTGTCATTTGCTGTCTATTTTTACGCCGGATCGTGAAGGAAAGATGGCGGATATACTTTTGGGATATCAGGAGATTACGCATGGAATGGATGACGGACAATATTTAGGAGCTTTGTGCGGGCGAGTGGCAGGTCGGATTGCCGGAGCGTCTTTTAGGTTAAATGATAAAACTTATCAGCTTTCGGTAAATGAAGGTGAGAATCATCTGCATGGGGGTGCAAGTGGATTTGATAAGAAGATTTTTTCGACCGAAATCCTGCCGAATGGGATTCGCTTTTCTTATATTTCGGAGGATGGAGAAGAAGGATATCCGGGCAGGCTGAAATTGCAGGCGGAGTATATCCTGCGGGATAATATCCTTTATACCAATTTTGTCGCAACCACGGATGAAGATACCATTGTTAATATTGCGGGACATCCCTATTTTAACCTGTCCGGTGGAACAGAAGAAATCTATACGCATGAATTGAAAATTGATGCAAATGAAATCGCATGTATCGATTCTAAGCATCTTCCAACAGGAGAATATATAAATGTAGAGGGGACACCGTTTGATTTTCATGAATATCATGAAATCAAAGAAAATCTGGCAAAACCACATCCTCAGCTTGCTTTGCCGGGAGGCTTCGATCACGCCTTTATGCTTGGAAGCGGATTTGAACAGATTGCACTGCGCCATCGTCTGTCGGGACGTATGGTAGAGATTATGACGAATCTACCTTGTGCGGTTATTTACACCGGAAATCCCAAAGGAATCGCAATAGAAACACAGTATCTGCCGGATTCGATACATATTGAGGAGGAATCGCAGGTGATTTTAAGAAGCAATCAAGAATATCATGCAAGAACGGCATATTGCTTTGAGGTTATGCAAGAAGAAGTGGAAGAGGATTGGAAGATACATTAATGAGAACTGAGGATAAGATTCATATAGTAAAAAGTGCAAGAAAAAGCATTGCGATAGAAATAAAACCGGATTTTAGTATTATCGTGCGAATCCCGCGTTATGTGTCTAAGGCAAGGGCGCTTCGCTTTGTAGAAGAGCAAAGTGAGTGGATTGCGCGTAATATAAATCGAATGAAAAGTGAAAAAAAGAACTTAGATATGCTACCAAAACTTACCGACTTAGAACATCGCATACTTCGGGAAAAAGCAAAAACTTATCTGCCGGTCCGGGTAGCGTATTATGCGACAAAACTCGGCGTCAGTTATGGCCGAATTACGATTCGATGTCAAAAGACAAGATGGGGAAGTTGTTCATCGAAAGGAAATCTTAATTTTAATTATCTCTTGATGCTGACACCGCCGGAGGTGATTGATTACGTAGTGGTACATGAATTATGTCATCGACTCGAAATGAATCATTCCGGGAAGTTTTGGAAACTGGTCGAAAGCGTAAATAAGGATTATAGGGAGCATAGAGCCTATCTAAAAAAACATGGCGCAGCATTGATGCGCCGCGCCGGTTATTAGTCTTCCTTGTCAGAGTCTGTTTCGCTAAGGTGCTTCATAAGGGCACTAAATGCACCGGTGCCGCTAAAGAAGCTTCCGCGAGATTCGATGGCATCCGTAACAACGCGTCTGGAATAAAAAGCACCCTGAATGGTCAGAATCCTGGTTGGTTCCACGTGATCAATAAAGTTCAGTGGATCCTTGGCAATCTCTAAGACTTTAAAATGAATATTATCTTCGTCGGTTATTTCACATCCGGGGGTGATATCGGCTCCGTCTCCTCGAATGGTGACGGCGGTATTCGAACCAACCGGATGTGTATCTAATACTTTATATCTCATAGATTCAGATTAGCAAAGCATAAGGAAAAAAGCAAGAAAATAAGACGGGAATTCGTATGCAATTCCCGCCTTTTCTTTCTTTACTATCGTTTGGGGGTGTTTTATAATTGAGAAAGAAGTACTAATAGGAGAAAAAGGGAGAGCATATGGGGGCATATACAACGGTAGCAAAAAATCATTTTAAATTGAAAAAAGCCGCAAAGGGAGCGAATCTAGAGGCACATAAGATTCAGTCTTTTAGTGAAGAAATGGAATTTCAGTTTCAAGAAGGAGCGAATGTTACATTTGGACGAAATATCGTTTCCGATGGCAGGGGGTTAATTTATGTGGATAAGAATGCAACGCTTATGATCGGAGACGGCGTATATCTAAATGATGGCTTCAAATTAAGCTGCAAGGAGTCGGTGAAGATTGGAAGTGGCTGCTTATTTGGACCGGATGTGAAGATTTATGATAACAATCATAAGTTTACGAAAGAAGAAGGCGTCTTGTTTGAGCATACAACTCGTCCGGTTGTAATCGGTGAGAAATGCTGGATTGCTTCTAATGTAGTGATATTGGCAGGAACCAGGATCGGAGATCATTGCTTAATCGGAGCCGGATGTATTGTGCATGGTGAGATTCCGGCAGGTTCTAAAGTGACACAGAAAAACAATCTTGTAATTGAGGAAATACAGTGAGAAAAAGAGTATTGGTAATCATGCCGTCGATGTTTATCGGAGGCGCAGAAAAAAGTTTACTGGGATTATTGGAAAAATTTGATAAAGAGCGTTTCGAGATTATGTTGTTTTTATTTCGCCATGAAGGGGAATTAATGGACTATATTCCAAAGGATGTACCGCTTCTGGGACAGATTCAGGAATATACCACATTTGATCGACCAATCAAAGACTTACTTAAGTCTTCGCTTATGAAGTATGGGCTGGCAAGACTTAAGTCCAAAAAAGCATTAGCGAAATATTGTAAGGAGACCGGCGAAGAAGCAGAGGTATGGAAATCCATGCAATATACCTCAAAGTATGTAAGTAAACTTCTAGGACCGATTCCGGGAAGTTATGATCTGGCAATTTCTTTTTTGGGAGTTCCGTTTTATATGGACAAAGTAGATGCGAAGGTTAAGATGGCATGGGTTCATACAGATTATCATTCGTTAAAGCCGAATCGAGAGCTTGATCGGGAAGCGTACTCGAAAGTGGATTATGTCGTGAATGTTTCGAAAAAGTGTGAAGCAGCATTTTTGGAGTTTTATCCGGAGCTAAAAGATAAGTCTTTGACCATTGAAAATGTGCTTCCCAAGGCACTGATTGAGTTACAGGAAAAAGAGGAAATAAAACCGCTTAAAGGAGCCGTGAAGCTTTTGTCAATCGGCAGATATAGCGAGGCGAAAAACTTTGATAATGTGCCGGATATTCTAAAGCGAATTCGCAAAAAGGGTGTTGATGCCACTTGGTATATCATCGGATACGGCAAAGAAGAGCAGCTGATTAAAGATAAGATTCGTGAAGCAAATGTAGAAGAATATGTCATCTTGCTGGGGAAAAAAGCGAATCCTTATCCGTATATCAAAGCATGTGATTTATATGTTCAGCCGTCAAGATGGGAAGGAAAATGCGTATCGGTGATAGAAGCGCAGCTCCTTCATAAGCCGGTTGTAATTACGGCGTATGAGACCTCATCTGTACAGCTTATCAATGGAGAAGACGGAATTGTGGTGCCGATGGATAATGAAGGCTGTGCACAAGGAATTGTGGATGTGATAAACAATAAGCAGTTGATGGAGGATTTGGTTGCAAATACTTATCTGCATGATTATACCAATGCAGAGCAGCTTGAAAAGATATACAAATTGATGGAGTGAAAATATGATACCGAAGATCGTTCATTATTGCTGGTTTGGCGGCAATGAGATGCCGGATAAAGTAAAAAGGTGTATGGATAGCTGGCATGAAAACCTGCCGGACTATCAGTTTATTGAGTGGAATGAAAAGAATTTTGATGTGTATTCTTCTGCCTATGTAAAGGAAGCCTATGAGAACAAGAAATATGCTTTTGTATCGGATGTGGCGCGGGCACAGGCGTTAAAAGAATACGGGGGCATATATCTAGATACGGATGTGATGGTGTTTCAAAGCTTTGATAAGATATTAGATCACAGATGTGTCTTTGGATTTGAATACGGCAACTGGATTGCAACCAGCTTTATGGCATGTGAGAAGAATCATCCGGCACTTGATATCTTTGTTTCTTCTTATGAAGGGGCACATTTTATGAATGCAGACGGGACGATGAATACCACAACGAATGTGCAAAGGCTTACGCATATTCTAGAAGGACGTGGACTCAAAAGAAATAATGAAAAGCAGGAGATTCAAGATGGGATTGTGATTTATCCGATTGAGTATTTCTCGCCGTATGATTATGTGAATTGCATTATGGAAAAGACGGACAATTCTATCTGTGCGCATCTGTTTTTTGTATCCTGGATGTCGAAAAAAGAACAAACGAAAAAAGTTGTGAAAGGGCTTATTTCAAAGACCTTGGGAAAAAATGTACTGGAAAAAATCAGAAAAAACAAGGAAGGATAAGAAGATACGATGATAAGCATTATAGTTCCGGTGTACAATTCGCAGGAGAAACTAAAAAAGTGTATAGAGTCCATTTGTGCAAATCAGGATGTGGATTATGAGGCAATTTTTGTAGATGATGGTTCGACAGATGAAAGCGCAGACATATTGGATGAATACGCAGCTCGGAATGATAATCTCAAAGTCATTCATCAGGAAAATGGCGGTGTGTCAAAAGCGAGAAATACCGGACTAGAACATGCAATGGGGGATTTTGTTACATTTATAGATAGCGATGATTACGTGGAAGCAAATTATTTAAAGACGTTATATGAACAGATGACAGATGATGTGGACCTTACCATTGCATCGACACAAAACGAATATCCGTCTCGTTCGCAAAGCATTGCTTATCAGGACTGTAAGATTTCATTTGGAAATGTAACAAAAGAAGCGCAAAAGGATTTTTTGGAACTGAATAAGCGTTACTATCTGTATGGGCCTTGGAACAAATTATTTCGAAGAACCATCATCGAAGAACATAAGATCCGTTTTCCACTGACGACTTCTTATGGAGAAGATTTGATGTTTAATATGCAATATCTTAGCTATGCAAAAGGTATTTGTTATAAAAATAAACCGTTATATCACTATGTGATTGATGATCAGGAAACTTTGTCAACGAAGTATCGAAAGGATCGTTTTGATAATGGCATCATGATCAATAAGGCTATGGTGCAATGCTATAAAAAGCTTGGAATGTATACCGAAGAAATGGAGGCTTATATCGCGCATCGTATTTTTGATGATGCATATAATTCGTTGTTTGAATTATTTTCAAATAAAAATGAGATGGACAAAAAGCAAAGACAAAAGGCGATTCGCTATATTATGGATCATGATGAGGTCGCAGTAGCTGCTGCGAAAGCAGATACCACATCTTATCCAAAGAAATTCGTTGATATGATTGTAAAAAAGAAGTATAAAGGATTCTATCTGTATATGACATTACGTAAGTAGCAGGGAGGAAGGCAGATGAAAAATATTGTATTATTTCCGCATGGCGGAAGTGGGAATCATGGTTGTGAAGCACTTGTTCGTACAACTGCCGGCTTAATGAATAAGTATCCCGGGCAGGTATTTTCCGACCGGCCGGAGGAAGACTATCGTTATATCGGAGAAGATTTAATTGAGATTCATAAATCCAAAAAGACGATATCAAGATTGTCAAGTGAGTATGTAAAAGGGTTTATTGGTACGAGAATAAAAAAGAATCCGTTGGCATTTGATGAAATCGGATATCAGCCGGTTATTGATGCATGTAATCAGGATACGTTACTGCTTTCCATTGGAGGAGACAATTATTGCTACGGCGATAACGACTACTTATATATGGTGAATCGGATTGTAAGAGCGAAGGGAACGAAGACCGTTTTATGGGGGTGTTCAATCGGACCTGAGAATCTGACCGACAAGATGAGAGAAGATTTAAAAGGTTACGATATGATTGTTACAAGAGAGTCGCTTTCTTATGAGAATCTAAAACAGATTAATCCGAATACCGTGCTATGCGCAGATCCGGCATTTACCATGGAAATGCAAGAGGCGGTGATACCAGACGGTCTAGGGAATAATCCATACATCTGTATCAATGTCAGTCCGATGATTCAAAGCAAGGAAGCAAAAGAAGGTATTACGCTTGCCAATTATCGAACGCTGATGCAGGGGATTTTGGATCATACGAACTTCGATATAGCGCTGCTCCCACATGTTGTCTGGGAGGCAAATGACGATCGAAAACCTTTGATGCAGTTATATGAAGAGTATAAAGACAGCGGTCGCATCTATATGATTGAAGACCAAAACTGTCTGCAGCTGAAAAGTATCATTTCAAAAAGTGAAGTTACGGTAGCGGCAAGGACGCATGCTTCGGTTGCGGCTTATTCAACGGCGGTACCGACGCTGGTGGTAGGATACTCGATTAAGGCGAGAGGAATTGCAAAAGACTTATTTGGAACGGAAGAAGGTTATGTCATTCCGGTGCAAAGTTTAGATCAGGAAGAGGATTTGTATCAGGCTTTTGTGCAGATTCTAAATCGTAAGGAAGAAATTCGAGACCATCTTACAAAGATACTTCCGGAATATGTGAAACGAGCACGAAGCGCGGCAGAACTTGTATGGAAAGAGGTGGAATAATGGGAGTTATCATTGTACTGGTTATCTTGATTATTTACGCTGTTATTACCATTGCGTTTTGGGGAACGGATGCATCGGCCAATCTTAAAAGAAATATGAGACGACGCGGAATTGGCAGATGGGGTGAGCGTGGTTCCTGGAAGAGGGCGGTTGTAGAGTGTGCCTATGATTGGTTGTTTCATACACCGGTTGTGCAGCAGACCGACAGCCAAAGATATGTATTGCTTGATAAGTTACAAGGAAAATATAAAAATGCAACGATCCAAAGCTGGCAGACGGCCTGCCTGGTACTTGGTCTGGATCATTTGCAGTCTGAGCGTGCGTGTCAGGAAATTGCCAAATGGAGAGAACGTGTACTAAGTGCGGATGGAAGCTGGAAGCAGCAGGTGGACAAGGTGGATTATGCAATGCTTGCCTATGCGGTATTAAAGACGTCGCCGCATCCGGAGCAGGTCAGACCTGCGATGAATCGAATGGTAGAAGTGCTTGAGAATAATCTCTGTGAAGATGGTATGATCAGTTATTCACAAGGAAAACATTCTCTGGTTCGATTTGTTGATACACTTGGAATGGTATGTCCATTTCTGGCATTATACGCAAAGGTATATCAGGAACCCAAATATATTGAGCTTGCCGTTTCACAGATTCGAAAGTTTCGGGAATTTGGGATGTATGAGGGAACGCAGCTTGCCTGCCATGCATTTCAGGTTAAGAAAGGATTACCGCTTAGTATTTATGGATGGGGAAGAGGTCAGGCCTGGTATATTCTTGGCTTGATGGATACGTATCTGGAACTGGAGGACGGACCGGATAAGCTAGAACTTAGAAGTTATATTTACGAAGCTGCGCAGTGCTATCGTAAGTATCAAAATAAAGATGGAAGTTTTGGAAGTATTATTCAAGGCGGTGGACAGCCGGAAAGTTCGGCTACGGCTGCGCTTGCATATTTCTTTAGACAGGTTTATTACATTTTTGAAAATGATATCTATCGACAGGTTGCGGATGGAGCGCTGAGTTATTTGATGAGTAGAACCATGAAGGATGGAGCGATTGATGGTTGTCAGGGTGATACACATGGAATTGGCAGTTTTTCACAGGTGTATGATGTGATGCCGTTCGCACAGGGATTGACAGTAAGAGCATTTTTCTAACTTTGGCTAAGAGAAATGCTCTGTGAGAATGCACACGTATATTTCGTATCGAAAGGATGCTATCCGCGATGTAAGATATGCTTAATCTTTCCGCCAATCAGAGAAACTGCATGCTTTAACATACCGATTCCGTCCTTGTATTCCGCTTGTTTATGTAAGAAAATCCAAAAAACAAGGTTAGGAACAATCGAACAAATAATAAATTTGACGATAATATCAATAAGCAAAGTAATCTCTACCAGCGAGCACAAAAAATAACAGATGCCGCCGGAAATCAGCAAAATGATCAAATAGAAAAGATAGCGTTTTAGATACAAAGCAGGCTTTACATGTAGACCGTGCTTAAAAACGGCATAAGGTTCATACCAGGTATTGGTAACGGCGCGTGAGATAGCAGTAGCCAAAAGAACGCCAAATACGCCCCAAAAGTGTCCAAGCAATAAGGATAAGCCAATGTTGATAAGCGCAGTTATAATCAAGATATATTGACCATATTTAAACAATCCGAGAGTCGTCTTAAAGGATAGGACGGCATTTTGCATTCCAACCATATAGAAGTTAAATGCAAGAATAATCGGAATCGCGAGATTCATCATATAGTCTTCGCCAAAACATAGATGTACCAGTTGACTTGACACAAAAGCAATGCCGATTGCACACCAGCCGAATAACCAGAAATTGGCCAGATTAATCGTGTGAAACAGGTGGAGCTTTCGTTCGTCGGATTCTTGGGCATTGAAATTACCGATGCTGGCAGTGAGGCCATTGAAGACAAATCCCAGCATAGAATTTAAGATACCGGAGAATAAGGTATAGTTCGATAAGAGTCCCACTTGAACAAGACCTCTTATAGAAGTAATGATAATATTATCCGTATTGTTTACGAGAACACCGCTAAGTTTGTAAAAGAGAAGGGACTTGGTATCCTTTGCAATTTGCATACGTTCCTCTTTGGGAAGCGGTGTAATCTTTTTGCCGACAATAAAAGGATATTGTTTTTTGGCAATATAGGATATCGTAAAATTATAAAGTAAAGTAGCAATTAGTTGAATCAGCAGATATAATAAGAAATTGTGTGTGACAATTAATAATATAATCTGCACAATATTTTGCGCAATAATAAAGACGTAATGAACGCCAACAACCAGATAATTCTTTTGATCGGCAGTAAGAAGCGTTGTCCGGTAGGTAAAGAAATACGAAGACGCTGTATTAAAAAGGAAAATCAGATAAATGACATAGAGATTTTCCGGAATGGTCCAGCTACCGTTCATAAGCGCAGGAAGAAAAGGAATAAGGCAAAGTCCGATACCGGCAACCACGAGTCCGATGATACGATAGACTTTACCAAAGAATTGCACCAAAGAGGCAATCTTATCTTCGTTTTTGTCGGCAAGTGGTTTGTAAAGGGCATAGACAATTGCAGTACCGATTCCAAGGTCTGCGAGAGAAAGCATGGTAAGGATGTCTCCGAATAAACCGTTAACACCCAGATACTCAGCTGTTAAAGTTCTGGTAAAGATGATTCGGCAGATAAAACTAAGTAGCAGATTTAATCCATAACCACCGAAACCAACCATAATATTAAGTATAGAGTTATGCGTTCTTGATTTTTCGTTCATATGATGAAATCCTTATTGATGTATTTTGTATTTTCTATTATCTTAGCATATAATAAGACTATATTACCATTAAATTTACCATTGGGGGTAAGAAGAATAGATGAAAAAGGTATTGTTTGTGATTGAAAGTCTCGCGGGTGGAGGAGCGGAAAAGATTCTTACAACGATCGTAAAGAATCTAGACAAGACGAAATATGATGTCAGTGTTCTTACGATTGTTAAGACAGGGATTTATGTGAAACAGGTAGAAGAAGCTTGTAATCTGCTATATATATTAGAGGATTATGAGACTATGACCAGTCCGCTAAAAAAGATGCAATATAAGTCTGCATATAAAAAGATTTATCATGCAGATCCGCAAAAGGTATATGAAAAATATATCACCGACGATTATGACGTGGAAATTGCATTCGTAGAAGGATTTGCAACAAAACTTGTAGCGGCATCGAACCGGCCGTCTAAGAAATATGCGTGGCTTCATATTGATATGATTGAAAATGCGCATGCGGATACCCATTATCAAAATCTAAAGGAGCACCAAAATGCTTATCATAAATACGATGGTATCTATGCGGTATCCGATTTTGTAAGACAGCAGTTTATCCGAAAGTTTGGGGATGATTATCCGGTAGAAGTGCAATTTAATCCGGTAGATTCAGAGGAAATCATAAAGAAAGCACAAGAGCCGATTGAGGTGGTGCGTAGAAAGCCGGTAGAATTTATTACAGTAGGCCGATTGGTGGAACAAAAAGGTTACGATCGCCTTGCAGCGGTGACACTTCGCTTGAAGGAAGAAGGCTATGATTTTGTGATTCGTATACTAGGACAAGGACCTATGGAAGACGAATTAAAAAACTATATTAGCCGGAATGAATTGGAAGATTATATCGAGCTTTTGGGATTTAAAAAGAATCCGTATCCATATATGAAGATGGCGGATGCATTTGTATGCTCTTCACGTTCGGAAGGATTTAGCACGGTTGCAACAGAGGCGCTGATATTAGAGAAAATGATTCTTACAACGGAATGTTCAGGAATGAGAGAGTTATTTGGCGAGTGTGAATGTGGCATCATTGAAGAAAATTCGAAAGAGGGAATCTATCGAATGATAAAGGCGTATTTGGATCAAAAACCGGATTTTGAGAAGATTCAAAAGGAACTTACTGTTCGAAAAGAGGCATTTGATTTGCGAGTGCGAATGGAAGAATTAGGACAGATACTTTAAGCATAGGAGTATGGGGGAATATGGGAGCAAAGAGTACACTTACAATATTTACGCCAACTTATAACAGGGCATATATCATTACAAAATTATATGAATCGTTAAAACATCAAACTTCCAGGGAATTTTCCTGGCTGGTGATAGATGACGGTTCTGCAGATGATACAAAAGAAATATTTCAAAGGATTCTGTTAGACGATCATGACTTTCCGATCCGTTATGAAAGGATTGAAAATGGTGGAAAGCAAAGAGCGATTAATCGTGCCTTGCAGATGGTGGATTCGGAATATTTGTTTATCGTGGATTCAGATGATTATCTGTTGAATCATGCAGTAGAACATATCCTTGCGTGGATAGAAGAGCTTACGGAAGAAGAAAGAAAAACGCTAGCAGGCATATCCGGAGTCAGAGGACGTTACAGGGATGGCAAGCTGCAACCAATCGGCGGGGAGATTGGGTTTGAGACACCTTATATAACGGCGACGAATCTAGAAAGAAAGCAGTATAATCTAACGGCAGATATGGCAGAAATCTATCGCGTTGATTTGTTAAAAAAATACCCGTTCATAGTGGAAGAAGGGGAAAACTTTGTACCGGAAGCTGTGGTATGGGATGCAATTGCACGAGACGGATATAAGCTTCGTTGGTACCGGGAGATTATATATGTCTGTGAATACTTAGAAGATGGCCTGACGAAGGGAAGCTGGGCACTGATGAAAAAAAATCCGGTAGGTTATGCCAGATTGTTTTTTAACAATGCGAAAAACGCAACCGGGCCGGAGGAGAGAGCGGCTAGTGTGTTGCAGATGGCAGCACATTTATATATTGCCAAAAGAGAAGATTTGCTTGATAAGATGTGCCTGGAATTAGGGGTAAAGGTGCCTAAGATAAAAGCAAAAATTCTAGCCAAAAGAAGGCTCAAACAGTATAAAGATATCGGAGTATAGAGAAGGGGAGTAGTATGAATATTAGTTGTAAAATATCCGTTATTGTGCCGGTATATAATGCTAAAAAGCAACTAGAACGGTGCGTGGAAAGTATTAGAAAGCAGACTTATTCCAATTTGGAAATTATATTTGTGGATGACGGGTCAACCGATTGCAGTTATGAAATGCTGGCAAAGTGGGAGAAAATAGATTCTAGAATCAAAGTATTATATCATCCTCAGCATGCGAATAAAGGGGTATCCGCAAGCAGGAATCTGGGACTAGAAGCTTCAACGGGAGAATGGATTCGTTTTGTTGACAGTGATGATTATCTTCCGGCTGATAGTATAGAACGATTGGCAGAACATATAAATGAGGATGCGAATCGATGGATGATTATTGGAAATCAGTGCGGTGAGTATATGGGAAAGCCGATGAGATTGTACCGATCGAAAGTCTCATTTCAAGGGGAGCTTACGGCAAAGCAGCTGCTATTAAAATTAAATGAAAACGATCACTGGAATGGCCTTATTGTAGCACCATGGAATAAATTGTATAAAAAAGACATCTTTTCTAATTGCAGGTTTTTAGAAGGAATTATATACGAAGATGATGAAGTGCTTCATCACATCTTTCAGCATGATTTTAAGGCATATATAGATACGGATATTGTAGGATATGTCTATTGTAAAAATGAAGAATCTATTACAAATCTTTCGTTTTCCAAGAGAAATCTGGATGCATTAACTGTATTTTACGAAAGGGTGCAGGCTTTTGCCGATATGCCGGAATCTTTTCAAATGGAAAATAGAAAACTATTCTTAGAGATGTTTATAGAAAATTATGGGAAGGCGATTTGTCATCAGGTTAGCTATGATGATTGGGATGGATGGTTTCGACGGTTTCATGCTGTAAAAAAGGAGTCGAAAAGCCTTGCCATGAAAGACAAAATACGCTTTTTCTATTTTGAGAAGATGCCAAAAAGTTATGTAAAGCATATTAGTTTGAGAGGGAAAAACAAATGAAGAAGATTGCTTTTTACGTAGAATCTATGGTAGTAGGTGGTGCTGAAAAGATATTGATTGATCTGGCGAATTCATTGGATCCCAAAGAATATGAGATTACGGTTATCGCTATTTTTAAAAATAGCGTTTATGATGGTTATACGTTCCGGTTTGAATCTTTTTTTAAACCACATGTAAAGTATCAGTATCTGGTTGATAATACCAACAAGCTGAAATATCGCATGTTTAATCATAGCTATGCAAGCAAGGATAAACAAAAGATATACCGTAAACTGGTAAAAGAAAAATATGACATTGAGGTGGCTTTTTATGAAGGCATGCCGACGGAATTTGTAGCGCATTCTACAAATCCGGATGCAAAGAAATATGCATGGTTACATACGGACAATCATCGTTTGTATAGCAATCGGCCGAAGGAGTACATAGAAGCTCAAAGAAAGTTGTATGAAAAGTATGATTGCGTTGTAGGAGTATCTGAGCAGGTGACGCAATCCTTTGAAAATTATTTTCCGGGGATTAAGACAACTACGATTTATAATATTGTGGATGATGAGATGATTCGGGAAAAATCGCAGCAAGAGATTGATCTGCCGCCAAAAGATGAAATGACATTATTAACGGTTGGAAGGCTGGTTGAGGTTAAGGGCTATGATCGATTGATTACGAGTCTTGGACTGATAAAAAAGAAAGGTTATCGATTTCATCTATATATGATTGGGGAAGGCGAGGAACGTGAAAAACTTAGTCAGTTAATTGAGGAAAATGACTTGACTGAGGAAGTGACGATGCTCGGACTTTTGCAAAATCCATATGCGTATATGAAGAAAGCAGATTATCTGGTGATTACCTCATATGCGGAAGGATTTAGTACCGTCGCAGTGGAAGCGCTTTTATGTGAACTGCCGATTCTGACGACGGATTGTGCAGGCATGAAGGAAATATTTGGAGAGTCCGAATGCGGAATAATATGTGAAAATTCAAAGCAGGGAATTTTAGATATGCTTCTTGCGTGCTTAAAGCATCCTGAGAAAGTTGAGGATTATAAAAAAGAGTGTCAAAACAGACGCAGCTTTTTTGAACATGGAATACGTGTGCGAGCGTATGAAGATTTATGGAGTATATAGAAGGGATAATAAGGGAATATGGTTTCGGTTATCATTCCGGTTTATAACGTTGAACCGTATTTGGAGGAATGCGTAAAATCCGTATTGGACAATAAGGAAATACCAATGGAAGTGTTGCTTTTGAATAATGGTTCAACAGATAAAAGCATGGAGATTTGTGAGAGATTTGGAAAAGAATATGAATCTGTTGTAGTTTATGATTTGCCTGCGGAGTATGGACTGTCAGAGGCGAGAAATTATGGGATGGATCATGCGAAGGGTGAGTATCTGTTGTTTGTAGATAGCGATGATTATATCGCAAAAGATATGATTCGAACGCTGGTGGAAGCTTCGCAAAATGGTACGGTAGATTTGGTGGAGTGTTGTTATGCAACGGTGGAAGAAACAAAGGACGGGGAGCGCAAGATCAGATATCCTCAAATTGCAACGCAAAAGGAAAGAGAATATTTAACGAAAGAAGAAGCAATTCGATACTATCTGTCAAAGAATATGATGACAGACAACAAAATGGATGTTGTTGTCTGGAATAAGTTATATTCACGTAGATTGATTGAAAAATATGGAATTCGATTTCGAAATAATATCAATAGTGAAGATGTTTATTTTACGGCAGATGTCAGAAATGTTATGAAGTCATATTGCTTTGTGCCGGAGGTGAAATACTTTTATCGGCTTCGGCAGGGAAGTATCATGCGCTCTAAGATTACAAGAAAAAGAGCTGTTACATATGGTTGTTATGAATACTGCTATGACATGTTTATTGATATGTTTCCGGAATATCGTTCTAATTGCGCGGTTTCGGTAGTATGGCACATGTTTGAAATTCTGAAATTAATCCGGAATAATCCGGATGAGTCTTTGGCTGATATTCCGGAATTGATTCGCTCGAATTTGATAAAAAGAAAAGAAGAATGGTTGCGTATTCTTCCGGACAAGGTTACAAAAAAGATGGTAAGAAAAATCTGTAAAAGCGTGGATGCATGTTATAAATATCTGGCATGGCTAGAATGGAAAGGGAAGGTATTAAAACATATTAAAGGTTAGTAAAATCTTACAAACATTTCGAAAAAGATTTTAAATTTTCTATCAAATTAACAAAATTCACAAAAAATTAAGATTTTGTGTTGACATCCTTTTGGGGGAGGCATAACATGAAATCAGCAAAATTACAAAAACGACACAAAGCACAACGGCGTGTTACCTATCGGCTAGCAGATAGGTAACGCGCCTTTTCTTTTTTCTTTTTTTCGTTTTTGGAAAGATAGCTAAGGAGGATTATGTTATGACTCAAGAAATAATGGATTTTGTAAGTGGCAGCGTTAGTGAGACCACTTTTGGAGTTTGGTTTTTAATAGGAGCAGCATTAGTATTTTGGATGCAGGCAGGATTTGCCATGGTAGAATCTGGTTTTACCCGAGCAAAGAACGCCGGTAACATCATTATGAAGAACCTGATGGACTTTTGTATTGGTACAGTAATGTTTATCGTCATCGGTTCGGCTTTCTTACTTGGAGAAGATTATTTTGGATTTATTGGTAAACCGGGATTTGATATGTTCTCAAATTATGGAAGTTTTGATTATTCCGCATTTGTATTTAACCTAGTATTTTGTGCTACAACTGCAACGATTGTATCAGGAGCAGTTGCAGAACGAACAAAATTTTCTTCCTACTGTATTTATTCCGCATGCCTGTCCGGTATCTTATATCCAATCGAAGCACATTGGACATGGGGCGGCGGCTGGTTAGCCAATATGGGATTCCATGATTTTGCAGGTTCTAACTGTATTCATATGGTTGGTGGTCTGTGCGCACTCATTGGTGCAGCAATGCTTGGACCTCGTATTGGAAAGTTTAAAAAAGATTCTGATGGAAAGGTCATTAAGGTTAATGCGATTCCGGGACACAACCTGCCAATTGGTGCGCTTGGTGTGTTCATCTTATGGCTTGGCTGGTACGGATTTAATGGAGCAGCAGCAACATCGCTTGAGCAGCTGGGTTCTATCTTCTTAACCACAACGATTGCACCTGCAGTAGCAACGGTTACTTGTATGATATTCACCTGGGCAAAATACGGAAAGCCGGATGTGTCAATGTGTTTGAACGCATCGCTGGCCGGACTGGTTGCCATTACAGCACCTTGTGATGTTACGGATGTTACCGGATCATTGATTATCGGTATTGTAGCAGGACTATTGGTAGTATATGGGGTATGGCTATTGGATTACAAACTTCATATCGACGATCCGGTAGGTGCCGTAGCAGTTCACTTTATCAATGGTATCTGGGGAACAATTGCAGTTGGTTTATTTGCAACACCGGCAGCACCTGGATATTCCATTGTTGACAGCTCTGGAAACACTATGATTGGTTTATTCTATGGAGGCGGATTTAAGCTTCTTGGAATTCAGTTTGTTGGATTATTTGCCACAATGGCATGGGCTCTTGTCGTCATCCTAATTGTATTTGGAATTATTAAAAAGACAGCTGGCCTTCGCGTATCTGCAGAAGAGGAAATTATGGGACTTGATGCAACCGAGCATGATCTTGCAAGTGCTTATGCAGACTTTGCGCTGACATCTTCTATTAATAATTTCTCATCACATGAGGAATTACCAATCGCAGAAGATGCTGTTTCGATGGACGAGGCTGTTCCGGTACAGCTTAGAACAAGCAATGCCGTTTCGACAGGAAGTGATGTGCCACTTACGAAGATTACGATATTTGCAAAGCAAAGTAAATACGATGCACTTGCACAGGCAATGAATAAGATTGGAATCAATGGTATGACCGTAACGAATGTATTAGGATGTGGTACGCAGCGAGGAAGAACAAGTTCTTATCGTGGTGTTCCGCTGGAGATGAATCTCCTTCCTAAGATTCAGGTTGATATTGTGGTAAGTAAGATTTCGCCACAGACCGTAATTGATACTGCTAAGAAAGTGCTTTATACAGGACGTCCGGGAGATGGTAAAATCTTTGTTTATAACGTAGATAATGCAATCCGAATCAGTTCCGGCGCAGAAGGATATGCGGCACTTCAAGATTAAGACAATTGCATAATAGTAGGGAACTACTTGCGTATGAGCGGCTGTGTCGTATGACATGGCTGCTTTTTTGTAATCATATTTGATATTTCCCCATGAAAATTGGTAAGATAGAGAGGAAATGATAAGTTAGGAGCGGTTAGAAAGTTAATCAGATGAAAAGAAAACTATTAGCAATCGGGACAATCGTGGCCGTGATGTTTGGCATGGCGGGGTGCGGTAGTACAAAGGAGGAAGTAGTGCAGACACAAGAAGAAAAAGTGATTTCTTTTGTGGATGCACAAGGAGAGTACCACGAGCTGACGGTGGACTCGGATGTTGAAGAAAATAGCTATACGGCAGAGAATTTTGTTTTAGATGGAGAATTTATGACCTACGAAGATGATTATTACACATCGAGTGTCGGCGTAGATGTCTCGAAATTTCAGGGGGATATTAACTGGAAGAAGGTTGCGGCTGCCGGAATTGAGTATGCATTTATTCGCGTGGGCTATCGCGGATATAGCGAAGGAAAACTGAATCTGGATGAGCAGTTTAAGAAGAACATAAAGGGGGCAATTAAGGCCGGACTTGATGTGGGCGTATATTTCTTTTCGCAGGCAATCAGTGAAGAAGAAGCCAGAGAAGAAGCTGAGTTTGTGATGGATGCCGTAGAAGGCTATGATCTTCAGCTTCCGATTGTCTATGATCCGGAAAGTATCTTGAATGAGGAAGCTAGAACCGACGATGTGAGCGCGGAGCAGTTCACAAAGAATACGGTGGCCTTTTGCAAGGCGATTGAAGAGGGCGGTTATGACGCGATGGTATATGCCAATTTAATGTGGCAGGCGTATAAGCTGGAGCTTGGAGAGCTGACGGATATTCCGATGTGGTATGCGGACTATGAATCTAAGCCGCAGACGCCGTATCACTTTGAGTACTGGCAATATACCAGTACCGGAAGTGTTGACGGAATCTCGGGAGATGTGGATTTGGACATCCGATTAATAAAAAAATAAAGCTATATAAGCTCAGAGCATATTTTCTGAATTCGTTCAGAGAATATGCTTTCTTTTTGCCTTGTAATGCAGCGCGTGATGGGAATTATGTAGTTTTAGTTTGGCTGATAATCCTTGCCGAGAATCCACGCTTTACCGATGACAGTTCCAACGTTTAGATACTGGGCACTTTGAAATTCAAAGAGGACGGGATCAGCTTTCTCATAATCAATCTTTCCACGTTCATTAAGGCACTCCTCCTGTACGTAGGTATGAACCGGTTTTAATATGTAATTTGTAAATGCACCGACATCTATGGAATCGATGACTTCGCAGGCCATGGATACCGGTGCATTTTCGATGATAGGAGCAGCTTTCAGTTCTTCAAAGTAGTAAGGAAATACGGTGGATTTGTCGGTGGTGGCACCCTTGGCAATGCCACAATAGTCAGCGGCTGTTAACATCTTTTGGTTTACCAGACTTACAGACAGTTGTTTGGTTTTTTGTATGATGGAATTAGAGTATTCGTGAGAACGATCAATGCTCACGAGTAAATGACCATGTTCCACCACACCTACATGTGCAATGGTAAGAAAATTGACTTTGTTTTCTCCTTTCACACCAACAATGGTAACAGGTGTCGGGTATAAGCCCATTACAGATCCGATATTTTTTTGCATAGTTAAAATCTCCTTTCGAACTATTGAAATGTTTTCTTGAACATGATAAAACTAACATAAATAAATGATTTTAGTAAGAATGCACTTTTAGGGTATATAGTACCTTTTTGGAAAGTATAAGGAGGTGGATGTTTTGCAAAAGATGAAGTTTCATTGTCCGGTTGAAGCAACATTTAGCCAGATTGGTGGAAAGTACAAGATGATTATTTTATATCATTTATTACAAGATGAGGTTTTGCGCTATAATGAACTTCAAAAGTATATTCCGCAGGCGACGGCGAAGATGTTGACACAACAACTTCGAGAATTGGAGGCGGATGGATTGGTACATAGAAAGGTTTATCCCGTAGTACCGCCGAAGACGGAGTATTCACTGACCAAACGTGGGAAAACACTTAAGGTCGTGATTGAAGCAGTATGCGACTGGGGCAAAACTTATATGAAAGGAACTTATGAAGAATAGGTCAGGAGGTGTTAATATGGGACTATTTAACAGAATGAAACAAGGTGATATCAACCGGCAATTAGAGAATTATAAAAAAACACCGGGAGCGATTCTTTTGGATGTCAGGGAAACGCATGAATTCAGCCAGGGACATATTCCGGGTGCGGTGAATCTTCCGGGGACAATGATTCAAAACGCACCTTCAGTGGTGAAGAAAAAGGAGACACCAATCTTCGCGTACTGTCTGAGCGGGGCGAGAAGTTCGCGCGCTATACAGGCATTAAAGTCCATGGGCTATACCAATGTGACGAATATGGGTGGTGTTAACAGATACAAAGGTGATTTAGAAAGGGGTTAAGAATATGTACAGAAGACAAGAAGACATCCGCGTTCGAAACGTGGAGCATCTTAAAGATGGAGACGGGACATTGACATTTTATGACTGGCTATTGCCGGAGGAGGCGCCGGGACATGGGAAGGTGTTTTCCAAACTTGTAATTCCTAAGGGATGTTCCATCGGCTATCATGAGCATGACGGAGAATTTGAGACGTATTATGTATTAAGCGGGGAAGCCCTGGTAAATGATAATGGTAAGGAGCTTATACTTCATCCGGGAGATATGCATATGTGCCAAAGCGGAGCAGGACATGGCGTAAGAAACGAGAAGGAAGAAGATCTTGTTATGATGATCATGATTTTGCATGAGCTTTCAGAGCAAGATAAAGGCTCAAATCAGGAATAAAGTTAGAACTAGTTAAGAGTTGTTTTGATTGTCTTTTACAAAAAGCGTGTATATAATAAAATAGTACTTATGACTGAGGTGAAGAGACATGAAGATCGTGAATTTGGTAGAAAACACAACCGGTGAATCCGGATGTGCCGGGGAACATGGATTGTGTTTTTATGTGGAAACGAAACAACATAAAATCTTAATGGATACCGGACAAACGGATCTTTTTTTGGAAAATGCACGAAGACTCGAAATTGATCTTACGCAGGTTGACAGCGTATTTTTAAGTCACGGTCACTATGATCACAGTGGAGGCATTCTTCCATTTGCCGCTGTCAATGATTCGGCGAAGATTTATGTGACAAAAGAGTCCTTTGGGGATTACTACTCTACAAGCTCAGGCGGTGCGCCGCGCGCAATTGGCATTGCGCCTGCGATACGAAAGCTTAAGAATCTGAAACTTGTAGAAGGAACACAAATCATTGACGATGAACTAGAACTGTTTTCCGGAGTCGGACATGAGATTGGCTCACCACTTACTAATAATTGTTTGTGGAAGATGGTGGATGGCAATCTGATACCGGATGATTTTTCACATGAGCAGTGCCTTGTGATTCGACAAGACGGCCGAATCTATCTGTTTTCCGGATGCGCACATCATGGTATCTTAAATATTATGGCGAGATACAAGGCGTTATATGGTGGGGAACCGGACTATGTATTTAGCGGGTTTCACATGATGCGTAAGGAGGGCTATTCGGACGAAGATATTGCATTTATAAAAGATACGGCGAAGGAACTAGCGAGTAGCAAGACAAGATTTTTCACCGGTCATTGTACGGGAACAGAGCCGTACGAAATCATGAAAGACATCTTAAAAGGGCAGATTGAATACGTCCACTGTGGCGATTCAATGGAGATTTGAAAGGAGTAGGTTGTTATGAAGTGGCACAGATTTTTTGCATGGGCATCTGTATTTTGTTTTTTTATGGCAATGATAACAGGATATAAGAGAAAATAAGCATATTTGCATTGGAGAAGGATGATGAAGACCAGAAAAGAAGTATTAGAATATGGGCTTTCATTTCCAAATACGTATCAGGATGCGCCATTTAAGGATTTAAATTGGCAGCTTGTCAGAGTTAAGGGAAGTAAAAAGGCGTTTTTATGGACCTATGAGCGAGACGGGTATATCAATTTGAATGTGAAGGTAGACCCTGAGTGGCGGGATTTTTGGAGAGAGACCTATGCATCGGTAATTCCGGGCTGGCACCAGAATAAAGAGCATTGGAATACGATTATTTTGGATGGTTCGATTCCAAGGGGCGAGATTGAGCGGATGATTGCGGAAAGTTATGATCTCGTTACAGATAGTCCGGCCAAGAGGATTTATGAAGCGGTAAAGCGCATTCCTAAGGGTAAAGTGGCAACTTATGGTCAGATTGCAGAAATGGCCGGCGATAAGAAGATGGCAAGAGCAGTTGGAAATGCTCTGCATAAGAATCCCAATCCGGATGAGATTCCTTGCTATCGGGTAGTAAATGCAAAAGGAGAGCTTGCAGGGGAATTTGCGTTCGGAGGGGAAGGCGCACAAGCGCTGCTTTTGGAAAAGGATGGAATTGAAGTTAAGGATGGGAAAGTTGATTTAGAAAAATATGGACTGTAAGGATTAAAAAATCTCACACCATCAAAGGAGTGGTGTGAGATTTTTGTTGTTATAGTTTGAATACAGAAAGTTCCTGTTCCATATCTTCTGCGATATGAGCCACGTTTTCTGCAGATTCCGAGATGTTTTGCATCAACTCGTTTACCAGTGAGGCAGAAGCAGAGGTCTCTTCTGTACTTGCTGCATTTTCTTCCGCAATAGCGGATAAGTTTTCGACAATGTCTACAACATTTCTTCGTGAATCGTTCATTGAATTAGTACGTCTTGAGATTTCTTCAAGACCGCTTAAGGTCTTATCAATTCCTTCACGAACTTCGGCGAAGATCACGCCGGTCTTTTGAACATATTCAGCTTGCTGAGCCATGATTTCTTTTACATTTTCCATGGTTGCAACCGATTTGTTAGAATCCGCAAGTAAGGTTGCAATGACATTTTCAATTTGCTGTGCACTAGCAGAAGATTGCTCTGCAAGTTTTTGAATCTGTGTCGCAACAACGGCAAATCCTTTTCCTTGTTCGCCGGCTCTGGCCGCCTCGATAGAGGCATTTAAGGAAAGAAGATTGGTTTCTTCCGCAATGGAGGTAATGATTTCTGTTGCATTTTGAATCTGTGTTGCAGAATGGTTTGTTGTATTGGTCTGCTCGTAAATTTCATTGATTGCTTCCGTGGTCTTTTCGCCAATGGAGATTAATTGCTCGATGACTTCTGTAACATGTAAAGAAGATTCTTTCATAGATTCGGAAGTCGTCATGATGTTGTTGGTAACGTCTGCAGCATCATTAATCTGAGAACCGATTTCATTTACGTTATCATTCGCTCTTTCTGTTTCGCCGGCCTGAGAAGTTGCGCCTTCTGCAATTTCTCGTACTGCTTCTTCGACTTGTTCAACCGACATTAAGGACTGGTTGGAAATATTCGATAACTGCTCAGCTGTATTAAACAATTGTTTTCCTCTGGCTTGAAGAGCACTGGCAGCTTGATTAACAGCGCCGGTAAGAGCAATCGTTGCTTTCGATACATATCCCACTTCATCACCGCGCTCAGCATAATGACTAAGTTCCTCGGAAGGAGTCATATCCATGGTATCTGCAACATGCTTGATGATGGTACTGACCTTGGAAAGATCTTTTACTAATTTAGATACAACCAAAATCGTAATAATGGCAATTGCAACTGCGACAATTACGCACATGAGAATGACCATGTGAGAAAGGTGAGTCGTAGAGGAATATATTTCCTCTGTGCTATCTAGAACACATATTAACAGGTTATACTCCGGTATAGAGTTGTAGAACAACTGGTTAGAATCACCGTCGTCAGAACCATTAATTGCTTCAGAGGAAGCTGCGGCTTTTTCGGAGAGCTTTAAAAGACCGTCATTATCTACTTCTGAACCGATTTTATCCTCATCAGGACAGTAGACAAAAGAATTAGAACTGGTATCAATAATCATGAGCTGTGCGTTATCAAGTCCATGGAAAGTTAACGCACTTACGGTTTCGAGAAATCCGGTGGTAGTGATTCCGCATCCGACATAACCAAGTTCCTTTCCGTTGTCATCAAGGACGGAGCAATAAGATACAAGTACTTGTTGGCCGGTTGCCGGTGAAGTACGGATACCGTAGAAATTCGGGATGCCGGTTTCAGGTGAGGTTCCTAAAATTTCAGCAAGATATTCATCAACGCCATCTTCAACTTCGTAGCCATTGATGGCATCCGGATTGTTATGAACAATCTGGCAGGTATCCATTCGATTAACAAACAATCCCTCCATATAATCATAGTCTGCTGCGATACGATCTAAGTAATCTTGCGCTTCCTGATAAGTGTCTTCATTATAATTGGTCAGTACATTTCGCACTTCATCCGAACGTGAGAAAGCGACAAGTTTAGCATTGATATATTCAATATAATCATCGATAACTTGAGCGCGTGCTTCTGTTGCCTCCCTCATCCTCATTTGTGTTGCTTGAGTCATGGCATTGGTGGCAAGGTTATTAGTGATTACTGCTAAAACAGCCAAGCAGATAGCCAAAACGATTACAACAATTAAGGATATTTTTGTTGCAAGTTTTGCATTTTTCATGTTTACATCCTCCTTAGGTAATTAGTATCAAATTATTTATATTTTAGTACTAAAAAAATTGAAATACAAGTACTTTTGACTTAATTGTGAAAAAAAAATAAAAAATTGAAAAAATATATAAAGATATTCATTGGGAGAGGAAAAGGATAAAATGAGATAGTACAATTGATTGAAAAAATAGGAAAAATAACCTATAATAATTCATAAATGATAAAGGTTTAGGAAAACTTTTAGCTTAGACAGGGGATTTTGATAATGAAAGCAAATCGAGCTAAAAATAAAATTATTTTCATTGTGATTATGGGATTGGTATGTGCTTTGTTGCTTGTAGCGCAATTGGTATCAGGATGGTACTTCAATAATCAAAAGCATCAAAGTGTGGGCCTGGCGCAAGAGGAAGATATCTATGCAGATATGCATTATAGAGGTGACAGTACTTCATCTTGGGAAAAGATTGATTTGGGAATCTGGGGAAATATATATGATATCGAAGTATTTAATAATTCATCTGTGCTTTTGAAGGATTGGAGCATAACGGTTAATATTCAGAATGATTGTTATATCAATCAGTTTTGGAATGGACAAGTTGAGATTCATCAATATGTAGGAACGGATAAAGAAACGGTACAAAAACTTAGTCTTGCGGATTATGAGCTTGAAGATCTTGAACTGGATTACATCATGGATGGAGCGGATTTGCTTATTCCTTTGAAAAAGGGAGATAGCGTTATTTATTATCCTACAGATAACTTTCAGGAAAAACCAATTCCTCCGGGAAATAGTGTTACGGTTGGAGGAATTTTTTATTATAAAGATGAAATAGATTTGACCAATTATACGATGGATTATTATTGTTACCGGGATATTACAAAAGGCGTTCTTTTCTTTATCTTCGTTGTGTTGGCGGTTGCCTGGCTGTTTGTTGTCGGAATATATCTGGTGGCCCGCTATGTTTATCGAAAGACCAAGAAAGAAAATGAACTGCGAATGTCCGGAATTTCCTGCCTGTCAGAGCTTTATGAAGTTGTGTATATTGTGGATCTGCAGACGGATACAGTTATGCTGGTTGGAAATGATTTAACAAAAGATAAAGATCGACCGAAAGATATGCCGGCGCATGAACAGTTTGAACATCTGTTTAGAGTGGATCCGAAAGAGGAATATCTCGAATTGACGCAGGAATTTGCGGATTTAAGTACCATTGCCGGAAGATTGGCAACGAAAAATAGCATTGTATTTGAATACGAGAGTAAAAAGTATGGTTGGAATCGTATCCAGTTTATTGCAATGGAACGAAATAATCACGATATGGTTACAAAAGTATTATTTACGGTGCAGCAGATTAATGAAGAGAAAGAACAAATTAATCGAGTGCTTAGTCAGGTAGAAAAAGCGAATTCAGAAAGTAATGCCAAGAGTGCGTTTTTGGCAAATATGTCTCATGAGATTCGTACACCGATTAACACGATTTTAGGACTCGATACCATGATTTTGCGAGAATGCAGCGAAAATTCTGTACGAGCGTATGCAAGGGACATAAAAGTGGCAGGTAATATGCTGTTGGCACTGATTAATGGAATTCTTGATTATTCCAAGCTTGAGGCCGGTAAGATGGAATTGGTAGAAGGGGAGTACTCTCTGAAAAAGATGATTTATGAGGCTGAATGTGTTGTGAAAACAAGAATTCGAAGCAAGAATTTAGAGTTTCGAATTGATGTCAGTGAAAACCTTCCGGATCATCTGTATGGAGATGATGTAAGATTAAAACAAGTCATTATTAATTTGCTTACAAATGCACTTAAATATACGGAATCAGGTGGAATCCGTATGGCAGTGTACGGCAAGATGACACAAGAAGATAAAGTACATCTTCTCTTTTCTGTAAAAGATTCCGGCTCCGGAATTACGCCGGAAAATCAAAAGAAACTGTTTGAGCGGTTTTCGCGATTTGATTCGAAAAAAAATCGTAATGTAGAAGGTACCGGAATCGGAATGAATCTGGTACAAGGACTTTTGGACCTTATGGGTTCGCAGCTTAAAGTGGCAAGTGTGTATGGGAAAGGCAGCGACTTTTATTTTGAGGTTGAACAAAAGGTTATAGATTCGACACCTGTGGGTAAAGTGAATTGGGATACGGTTAATACAGAACTGATTGGCGAGGATGAGAAATCATCTTTTAAAGCACCAAAGGCGCGTATATTGGTAGTCGATGATAATGATATGAATCTCATTGTGTTTGCCAATCTGTTAAAAGAAACACAGATGCAGATTGATAAAGAAACGAGTGGAGCAGCGGCATTAGAATTAACGAAAAAGAAAGAATATGATTTGATTTTTATGGATCATATGATGCCGGAAATGGATGGCATTGAAGCATTTCATGCAATTCGTGAGCAGGTGGACGGAAAGAATAAAAACACGCCGGTGATTATTCTTACAGCAAATGCAATGCAAGGAGCGAAGGAGCAATATCTGCAGGAAGGATTTAACGATTTCCTTGCCAAGCCGATTGAGGAAAGCAAGCTAGAAGAAAAGATTGTGCAGATTCTTTCGCCGGAATTGATTGAGGAAGCATCAACGGCAAATACTGAAAAAAATGAAATCACTATGCCGGAGATTGAAGGTGTGGATGTTGGATATGCTTTAGAGCACAGTGGTGGTATAGATGGTGCACTTCGTATCATGGAACGCTTTGAACAATTGGCGATGTCTGATGCAGAAGAGTTAAAACAGTATTATGATGAACTGCGCGAAGACCCGGATAATTACGATGCATTAACACATTATCGTATTAAAGTACATGCGATGAAAACTTCGGCAGCACTATGCGGTGCGATTCAGTTACATGGCGCTGCTGCGCAGCTTGAATATGCGGCAAGAGATAAAAAGGTGCAGCAGATTTTGGAGACTACAAATTATTTCCTGGAATTTTGGGAGAAGGTCTATCTGAGTTTTAAGGAATACTTTGAAAAGACTAGAAATGTGGATGTAAAAGAAGGCTCGATTCATGAAGAAGCATTAGTCAGTCTGTTAAAGCAATTGATTACCAGTATGAATGCGTATGATATTAAAGGGGCTGATTCCATTGTAAAAGAGCTTGATAGTTATCAAGATGATGAAGCTTTGCAGGAGGTAATGGAGGAAATTAAGGTTTCGGTTGCAAATCTTGATGCTGAAGGATGCGAAACGATTTGCAGGAAAATGATAGGAGATTAATCGCATGGAACAAAACGAAATTCAGGTATTGTTTGTCATTCACCATAATATTTCCTTTGTAAATGGAGCTTTGAAAGTTTTCTTGGAGGAATATAATATCAAAACGGATGTATTAGAAATCAGTAAATGTATTTCGAACCATCCAAAGGTCATGCCGCCGCTTGTGATTGCTGAAGCGGAAATGCTGCTCGAATTCGTACAGGAGAGAGGATTTTTGTATGATTATTGCATCGAGCAGGGAAGTCACATCATATTGGTGGATGAGGCAGAGAATATTGAATCGCTGATGGAAGTAACATCACCGGCGCTGGTGGCAGAAAAGTTTCAGCGTCCGGTTAATGCAAAAGATGTAGCGGAGAAAGTTGAGGAGTTGCTGGAACGGATTAAAAATCACGGACTTCGCAGGCAGGTTCTGGTTGTGGATGATTCGCCGGCATTCCTTCGTACAATCACAGAGTGGCTCGAAGACGACTATAATGTTAGTGTGTGTCCGTCGGCATTTGCGGCAATAAAGCTGATTAGCATTAAGAGGCCGGATTTGATATTACTGGATTATGAAATGCCGGTCTGCAGTGGAGCGCAGTTTTTGGAGATGCTTAATAGTGAAGAGCAAAAAGAAAGACCGCCTGTAATCTTTTTGACATCGAAAAATGATCAGCAGACAGTTCAAGAACTTCTACAGTTAAAACCACAAGGGTATATTTTAAAGACGCAACCAAGAGATTCTATCCTTGTAAGTATACGTAACTTTTTTGAGAAGGAGAGTTAGGTACGGATGATTAGTATATATTTTGAAATCCTATTGCTGATTTCAATCGGTGTCATTGTTTACATGGCTATGAAAAATTATGTGGTCGTGGATATCTACTATTGGTCGATTGTAATTTTGGTGCCGGTTATTTTACTGGGATATTGGCTTAAGACAACGGTAACATCGGTGGAAGGTGCGCGGATTGCATTTGCGTTTATTTACTTAGATAGCACTGTCTTATTGGTGATTATATTATTCTCGATTCTGCGAATGTTGCAGATTCGTATGCCGGTATGGGGAAAGGCTTTAGTTTACATAGCAACATTTGTGCATATCTTCGTTATATGGAATTGCATTCATAATAAGCTTTATTATAAGTCAATGAAGTTGATTGATACCGGAGTAGGAATTGCGACAAAGATGGAAAGTGGTCCGCTTAAGTCGGTGCATTGGGCATTTTTGCTTATCGTCATGATTGCGATTGTCTGGCTTCTTATTGTAGCATGGGTGAAAAAGGGAACGTATTCGCGTAAGACCTTGATTTTGTATACTGCGGTTTTGGCAGCAGGAATCTTGATTTATATTATTGAAGCACTTATTGATATTGACTTTTCCACATTGCCGACATTGTATGTTGTCTCGGACGTATTGATTGCGTTTAATTATGATCGTGATCATAATCATGATATTTCGTTTCTTGTATCAAAAGAACAAGCAGAAAACAGCAAACGTGCTTATGTGGCACTTAGTTTATCAGGAGAATTTCTAAGCTGTAACAAAAAGACTTATGACTTTATGCCGGAACTGGAAATGCAGATTGTAGATGAACAGCTGCAAAAGGGAACGTTTGCCAATGAAATATTATATGATCTTTTAGATGCATACAAAAACGGGGGGACATTAACGAGCGAGTTTCAAGTTGGAGAAATGGCTTGTTTATGTGAAATCTCGGAATTTAGTCTTGCCAGATCCGGTAAGGCACAAGGATATTTGTTTGATATTCGCGATATAACAGAAGAAAGACGAGTCTTCCAGGTAATGCGTAATTATAATAAGACGCTAAATGAAGAAGTATCTGAGAAGATGGAAAATATCAAACGTATTCAGGAAAAGGTTGTCATTGGGCTTGCCAATATGATTGATAACCGTGATAGCAATACTGGAGGTCACGTAAAGCGTACAAGTGAAGTGGTTCGTATCCTTGTGGAAGAAGTTCAAAAGCAGGGAATTTATGATATGGATGAGCAGATGGCTGAGGATATTATTAGAGCCGCACCTATGCATGATTTAGGAAAAATCACAATCGATAATCATATTCTTCTAAAACCGGGAAGACTTACGGATGATGAATACGAAATTATGAAGACACATTCCGTTAAGAGTGGGGAATTTGTTCATTTGATTTTGGATTCCGTAGAAGAGAAGCGTTTTGTGAAGGTGGCATTTAATGTAGCGCGTTATCATCATGAACGCTGGGATGGCGGCGGTTATCCGGAAGGTCTTGTCGGAGAGATGATTCCGTTAGAAGCTCGAATTATGGCTGTTGCAGATGTTTATGATGCACTTATTACTGACCGTTGCTACCGTAAGGCGATGAGTGTTCCGGAAGTTACCCGGATTATTACAGAAAATATGGGAACTCAATTTGATCCGAATATGTATTCTGTATTTCTAGGATGTAAAGAAAAGATGGAAGAGTACTATGCAAATTAACTCAGTCGGAGTACAAGCTCCGACTGAGTTAAACGCTCCGCGAGGATGCACACGGATTCGGACAGGAATTTGTCTGCTGAAGCAGACCCGAATCCGGCGCGCAAGACTCGCGAGCGAGTCTTGACGTTATGGAATTAATCGAACAAAAGGAACGATGAATATTTCTTCATCGTTCCTTATTTTTTAGCTCTATGCAATTAATTTCCGAAATATTGGTCAATGCCGTCTGCAATGCCCTTTGCCATTTTTTTCTGGAAAGAAGAATTGGCCATTTTCTTATCTTCGGATGGATTGGACATATAACCAAGTTCAATTAGCGTAACCGGTATTTTACTCCAATTGGTTCCGGTTAAATCGTCGCGTGTTTGAACGCCCTCGCTGCGAATACCGGTTTTGGATGTATAGGCACTTAAGATCGATTTCGAAAGCTTGTAACTAGCCGAGTAAAGATTGGCATTATATGGATTGTGAGACGTCATACAGATGGTCTGTGCTCCGGTGGTAGAAGAATTGCTGCTTCCGTTAGCATGAATCCGCAGGAAGATATCTGCTCCGGATTTATTTGCCTTTTTGGCTCTTTTTGCATTGGAGATATTGACGTTGTTGGAAGTGCGAATTAGATACACTTCATATCCTCGATTGGTCAATATGGTTTTTAGTTTTTTGGAAATCTGCAGGTTCAGATTATATTCCGTAAGACCGGTTGCAACACCGGTAGTTCCACCGGTGACTTTTGCCTTCTTGGTAGAAGAACCAGGACCGACCGGTTCAAGAGCTAAGTTGGCGTAGCGCTGATGTCCGGCATCGATTGCAATAAGATATTTGCAAGTCTTTACGGATTGTACAGCTGACCAAGAAGAATAATAGTTTGTTCCATCTACGGTTTTATAGGTGCGAATGCGAACGTAGTATTTCTTTGCGCCTTTTAAGCCGGTAATGGTTTTTGATTTTTTGGATGAAGATATATTTTTTTTCTTGGCAGATGAAAAATCCTTACTGGTAGAATACTGGAGCTGATATCCGGTAATCATTTTGGTGCTGACTTTTTTGAACTTTACGGTGAATCCTTTTTTCTTTGCTTTAATCGAGGTGATTTTGGATTTCTTAGGGACAATTTTAAATGTCGTTTTTAAGGTTGTTGAAGCGTCATCAGTCAAAGTGACGGTAACCGTTGCCGTTCCAATTTCCTTGTTGGAGGAATAAAAGACCGTATAAGAATCGTCGCTGATGGTGCTGTTATCGGATGCTGTTACGGTTACGGCTGGTTTGATGGCAGAACCTGTGTAGGTGTACGAGGATTTTGGAAGCGTAACTTTTGTTGCTGTCGGTATAGCATTGCTGCTCCCGGAATCCGAATTTTCTGTTGTTGTGTTTGCAAAAAGTGAGAGACAGCACCCAAATAGGCAAACGCTGATTAGAATAATAATGAGTGTTTTTAATTTGTTCAATTTACTTAACCACCTTACTGTTTTTATCTTTTGTTGCTTTTTTCCATTTTGCGAAGGAAGTGTATTCTTTATTATGAAGAACAAAATAGCATTGCTTATTGCCATATTTGTTCTGGCTAAAGGTAAGATTCTTTGTGTAGGCACGGCTCATTTCATTATAGAAGATGGCAGCACTACCGGTTTTATTATAAAACGTATTTTGGGTAAAGGTTATATTTTTGCATTTCGACAATGCAACGATCGTATCGTTTGTGCCGTTGTTTTTGCAGATGTTTTTGGTGATGCTTACCTGTGTTACCCATCCAAGTTTTTTTTCGTAACCACCAATCGCCATAGCTGCTTCTAGGTTGCCGGATAATTTATTGCCGGTTACGGTTATGTGCGATGTGGAATATTTTTCTTTTGTGGGTTTTTGCTCTGCACCGATTTCAATGCCGCCCTGGCAACCTTTTACGACATTGTTCTTGATTAGAATCTTTTGTCCGCCATCAATATAGATGCCGTAGGAGGTAGCATTTGGAGAAATGCATCGGTAGACTTTGTTGGCTGTAATCTTGCAATTACGAGGAAAATCTAAAGATGCTTTTTTACAATAGCCGTAGTTGCCGGATAGATCGATTCCAATATTTCCGATATTTCGTAATGTATTTTTATGAATCGTAATCTTTTTGACATTACCCGTAACGGACAGGCACTCTGCCCATCCTGTGGTGCATCGGTAAAGCGTGTTTGCGGATATAGTCCCGTCATGAATGGAATATTTTGCGCTGTCTCCAAAAAGAAGGATTCCATTCGCGCAGCGATCTTTTGTAGTCGGATCTTGAACGATAATATCGTGAATTCGATTCTTTGCGATTTTAAAGTGATGAGTACCGGCGGCAATGTAGATACCACAGGCATTTTGACCACTCGCATCGGTAAATTCAAGTCCGCGTATGGTGATATAAGATGTCCCATTCAAAGAAAGAAGGGTTGGTCCGCTCTCGTAAGAAGAAGCGTTCTTTCCGCTTATAATGGCACGTTCTCCGGGTGCATTGGCAATGGTGATACGGGCATTTTTCTTGCCGTGAATCTTTTTGGGAACTTTAAGGGTTTCGTAGTAAGTACCGCCTTTTATCAGCAATGTATCACCGGCAGATAATTGTGAAATGCCATATTGAATGGTTTGAAAAGGATGCGCCTTCGAACCGCTTTGCCGGTTGTCGCCCGAAGTGCTGACATAGTATGTTGTAGCAGCCTGGGCAGTCACTTGTGGCTTATTTAATAGGAAAATACATAGCATTGCAAGCGCGCACACAAGGCCATAAAAAATCCATTTTTTATTTGTTACGATCATGAAACTCTCCCCTTTTTGTTTTGATTTTACTATAACAAGGGCTAAAAAAAAAGACAAGTAAGTAGTAAAGGTGGCGCAAGGATAAGTAAAAAGATATATGGGTATAATCAAAAGGTTATGTAGCAAAAGTACTAGTCTGTGGTATACTTTCAGTAGTAAATGCTAAAACTTTGTTTCATATTTTATGGAGGGAAACGCATGAAAGTTAGAAGATTGGAGACTGTTTATCGTTCAAAAGAGATGAAAGAAGCTGTTGAAAGATACTGGGAAAACATCGTTGAATATGTGAAGAAGGTTTCCGTTGAAGATGTTGATGCAATCGTTGTTGAAGTTGAAGATGATTATGGCAGCAGATTCACCATTCAGATTTTTCAAGGTGTTATTGAAGTGGTTCGAAGAAATGGTATCTTTACAAGAAATTATTCCGATAATGAAAGAGAGTTTAGAACGAATGGAGTTCAGCTTGTTGGTGGGATTCCGGAGGATGATAAGAATCTGATTGTTCGAGGATGGCGTGAGATTCATAAAGAGATTCACAAAGAACTTGAACTTCGTGAACATATTAAGAGTGGCAAGGTAGAGTGGGAAGAGTAAAGCAGATAACCGTAATCAAAGCCCCGGCTAAGACATTAATTCTTAGCCGGGGCTTTTTTGTGGAAGGGAGACGATTGCGGTAGGAGTTGAAGTGGACAATATGGGAATGCTATACTGATTAGGAATACAAAAAAGCATCAAAAAGGGGGAGCATAAAAGTGTCTGTATCAGAAGTGCTTGATAGCAAAAAGAAGAGAAATCAGACGATTGTAAAGACAAGTATCCTTGGAATTATGGCGAATGTTTTGCTGGCGGCATTTAAGGCAACGATAGGTATTATGACACATTCTATTGCCATAACGATGGATGCGGTGAATAATATTTCGGATGCCGCAAGTTCTCTTATCACGATTGTTGGAACAAAACTTGCGTCGAAAAGGCCGGATCGGACGCATCCGTTCGGACATGGAAGGGCAGAATACTTAAGCGCACTTGTGATTTCGGTTATTGTTCTTTATGCCGGTGTTGCATCCCTAAAAGAATCTATTGAAAAAATAATTCATCCGGATATGCCGGATTATACTTCGATATCATTGATTATTGTAGCAGTGGCGGTAGTGGTTAAGCTCTTGCTTGGGCAATATGTAAAGAAGGTCGGAATAAAGGTCAATTCAGATTCTTTAATTAATTCCGGTGAAGACGCCAGACTTGATGCTGTTATTTCTGCGGCAACGCTTGCGGCTGCGGTGATTTATTTGATATTTAACATATCGCTGGAAGCTTATCTTGCAGCAATTATTTCCATTGTTATTGTAAAAACCGGAATTGATATGATTCGCGAAGCGCTCTCAAGAATCCTAGGAGAACGGGCAGATGTTGAGCTTGCAAGTAATATAAAGGCATTAGTGAACAGCTATCCGGATGTGAGCGGTTCATATGATCTGGTGCTCAATAATTACGGACCGAATGCCTATAATGGTTCCATTCATATAGAAGTTCCGGATACCTATTCGGCAAATGAATTAGATAAGCTGATTCGGCGTATTACGATGGATGTATATGCCAAGTATGATGTGATTCTTACGGCAATCGGGGTGTATTCGGTAAATACCAAAGATCAAGAAGCTATTGCAATAAGGGAACACATTAGGGAAATAGTCATGGAGCACGAGCATGTGTTGCAGATGCATGGTTTTTATCTTGATAAGGAAGAGATGAGTATACGATTTGATGTGGTGATTAGTTTTGATGCGCTAGATCGGGAGCAGGTTTATGAGGAGCTTGTTGGAAAAATCAAACCCGAATATCCCGATTACAGTATTCAGATGCAATTAGATACGGACTTTAGTGAAAGTGATAAATAATGATGTATAGGAATTCGGGTCTGCTTAAGCGGGCCCGAACGAGTCTTGACATGGCAAAAAAAATAAGATAATCACAAGGATTATCTTAAATAAAAGAGCGACAGACGGGGCTCGAACCCGCGGTCTCGACCTTGGCAAGGTCGCGCGTTACCAACTACGCCACTGTCGCATTTGTCTTGCGCTCCTCATCGGAACGAATATAATCATACTATTAATTGTGGTAGTTGTCAACACAATTTTGAATATTTTTTTCAAAAATTATCGAGCCCCGTTTGTCATGGTAAATATTAGCATTTTTCAGGTTCTGGATACGTCTCACCAAAAGTATCAACCGTAACTTTTTTCATAACCTGATCTTCCTTTGGTCTATCCATATAATCACGATCGCAAGAAGCAATCTTATCTACCACATCCTGTCCTTCGATAATCTTGCCGAATGCAGCATAGTTATCATCAAGATGAGGGCTTGTCTCATGCATGATAAAGAACTGAGATCCTGCAGAGTCCGGATGCATGGCACGTGCCATGGAAAGAACGCCTTTGTCATGCTTTAAGTTGTTTTCAAATCCATTAGATGAAAATTCACCTTTGATGGAATAACCAGGACCGCCCATTCCATTTCCGTCAGGGCATCCTCCCTGAATCATAAATCCTTCAATGACACGATGGAAGATTAATCCATCATAGAAATTTTTGTTAATGAGGCTGATGAAGTTGTTGACTGTATTAGGAGCGATTTCCGGATACAGTTCTGCCTTCATGATATCGCCGTTTTCCATCTCGATTGTAACGATTGGGTTACTCATAATTATAATCCGCCTTTCTGTATTATCAAACTCTTTATATTTTAAGGGATAAGTAAAAAATAGTAAAGGCTTTTGCAAAAACATGTTAGTATAGGAAATGAAGGAGAAAGGTGATATGACAAGGCTGACACACGTGTTTTATGAGGAAGCGTATTTTACAAAAGATAAAGTATGTGAACTGGAAAATGAATTGGAAAAAAGGAAGATTAAGCTGTATCCGGCAACGAAATATGCAGATGTAAAGCCGGAAAATATGCTACTTATGACCGGAACGCAGAACATGGTAGATTTTGCATATGATAATAAGATTGCGGTACTGGGGCTTGAAAAGGAAAGCGCCCAAACGAAGCTTAGTAAAGTGAGATATGTCTATATGGATGCGCAGATGATTACGGCAGATGACATCTTGCTGGTCTATAACCGGTTTCATGGATATCCTATGACAATCGGCTACACGATGCGAACCAAGATTCGCGAGCTGGCACTAGAAGATCTGGATGATTTGTTTCGTTTGTATGCAAAAAAAGGGATATGCGATTACATCGAGCCGTTATATGAACGGGAAGAAGAGGAGCAATATCAAAAGGCATATATACAAAATATGTATGGGCTGTATGGATATGGAATGTGGCTTGTTTTTGATAAGACAAAGAATCAACTGATTGGCCGCGCAGGGATTGAACAAAGAACGGTGCAAGGTCGTCAGGTGATAGAGTTCGGATACGTAATGGACGTTTCCTATCAAAGACAAGGGTATGCTACAGAAGTGTGTGAATTTTTGCTGTCCTATGCAAAAGAAGAGCTGGGCGAGAACTTGATAAGCGCATTTGTACATCCGGAAAATGAACCATCGATTCGCTTGCTTGATAAGATCGGATTTGTACAAAAAAAAGAATTGCTGCTGGATGGGAAGAAGATGCTGTGGTTTGAAAGAGAAATGGGACTTTGATTTCGCGCCGTTTCTCACTGGGCGAGACTTGAATTTATAGTGGATTTTCATTATAATATTTTGAATAGAATTTTTGATTTTGGTCGAGACGAAAGCTCCGATTGAGGTTGAAGAAAAGTGTGGTGTGTGCGAATGAGTGACAATAAGGCAGAACGATTAGAAAAAATAGAAAATCAGCTTGTATCGGAACGAACGAAGATAAAGACAATGGAAGATTTTTCGTCGCCGGAATCTTTGTATGAGGAATTGATTGCAAGTATTAGAAAATATCATCCGTCTGCGGACATTAGTCTGGTCGAGGAGGCTTATAAGATTGCCTATGATGCACACCAGGGACAGATGAGAAAATCAGGAGAGGCTTATATCATTCATCCTCTTTGCGTCGCAATTATTCTTGCTGAGCTGGAGATGGATAAGGAGACGATTGTGGCGGGACTTCTTCATGATGTGGTAGAAGATACGGTCATGACAGGAGCAGAAATCGCCGAGAAGTTCTCACCGGAAGTGGAATTGCTTGTGGATGGCGTTACGAAACTGGGACAGCTCGCCTATGAGGCGGACAAGATAGAGGTGCAGGCTGAAAATCTTCGAAAGATGTTTTTGGCCATGGCGAAGGATATTCGCGTAATTATTATCAAGCTTGCAGACCGTCTCCATAATATGCGAACAATGAAATACATGAAGCCGGAAAAGCAAAAGGAAAAGTCAAAAGAGACGATGGATATCTACGCACCAATTGCACAAAGGCTTGGTATTTCCAAAATCAAGATTGAACTAGAGGATTTGGCGCTTAAATATCTTGAGCCGGAGGCCTATTATGATCTTGTGGAGAAGATTGCCGTGCGCAAGAATGTGCGCGAGGAATATATCCAAAGTCTTGTAGATGAAGTAAAAAAACACATAGACGAAGCGAATATTCATGCAACGATTGAGGGAAGAGCAAAGCATTTCTTTAGTATCTATAAGAAGATGGTCAATCAGAATAAGACCATTGATCAGATCTATGACTTGTTTGCAATTCGAATTATCGTAGATGATGTCAAGGATTGCTATGCGGCTTTGGGTACAATTCATGAACAATACACACCGATTCCGGGCCGGTTTAAGGATTATATTGCCATGCCAAAACCGAATATGTATCAGTCGTTACACACAACACTGATAGGACCAAACGGTGTGCCGTTTGAGATACAGATTAGAACCTGGGAGATGCACCGGGTATCCGAGTATGGTATTGCAGCACATTGGAAATATAAAGAAGCTTCGAACGGAATCAAGACAAGTGGCGAGCAGGAAGAAGAAAAGCTAACCTGGCTTCGACAGATATTAGAATGGCAGCGCGACATGTCGGACAACAAGGAATTTATGAGCTTACTGAAAAGTGACTTGAATCTGTTCGGGGATGTGGTATTTTGCTTTACACCGGCAGGAGATGTTAAGAATCTGCCAAAAGGTTCTACGACAATTGATTTTGCCTACAGCATTCATTCGGCAGTCGGGAATAAGATGATCGGCGCTAAAGTAAACGGAAAGCTTGTCAATATTGATTATACGATTCGTAACGGAGATCGTATTGAGATTATAACTTCGCAGAATTCAAGAGGACCAAGCCGTGATTGGCTCGGCATTGTAAAAAGTACGCAAGCAAAGAACAAGATTAATCAGTGGTTTCGCAGTGAATATAAAGAAGAAAATATGTTAAAGGGTAAAGAACTCATTGTGAACTATTGCAAGAATAAGTCTATTGAGTATGCGAAACTTATCGTACCTGAGTATCAGGACAAAGTCATAAAAAAGTATGGATTTCGGGATTGGGATGCTTTGCTGGCGGCTGTCGGACACGGCGGTCTTAAAGAAGGGCAGATTGTAAATAAGCTGCTGGAACTTTACCGCATGGATCACATCAAGGAAATTACGGATGCGGAAGTAGTCGGACAGGTAGAAGAAGTTACCAGTAAGGTAAGTATGCTTCCAAAGTCTAGAAGAAAGAGCGGCATTACAGTAAAAGGAATTCATGATGTGGCAGTGAAGTTTTCCAAATGCTGTGGTCCGATTCCGGGGGATGAAATTGTAGGTTTTGTTACAAGAGGCCGCGGGGTTTCCATTCACAGAACAGATTGTATCAATATTATGAATCTTCCGGAGACGGATAGAGCAAGACTGATTGATGCATCTTGGGAAGTGGGCTCAAAGGAAGAAAAAGAAAATGAGCTGTACATGGCGGAAATCAAGCTCTTTGGTAATAATAGAACCGGATTATTGGTAGACATTTCCAAAGCGTTTACAGAACGGGGCATTGACATTACAGGAATGAATTCCAAGGTAAACAAGCAGGGGATTGCAACCATTAGTCTCTCTTTTAATATTCGTGGTAAGGATGAACTTAACATGATTATGGAGAAACTAAGACAGATTCAAAGCGTAATAGACATACAAAGAACAACAGGTTAGGAGAGACAATATGTTATTTTCCGTAAAAAATTATGAAGTAGGGCCGGTAATGACCAACTGCTATTTTCTGATAAATGAAGATACAAAGGAATTGGTGGTTATAGATCCTGGAGATGAAGCGCAAAGGCTGATTGGCGAGATTGATAAGTTAGGATGCAAGCCTCAGGCAATATTGCTGACACATGGACACTTTGATCATGCAGGAGCGGCCGCGCAAGTCGGGGAACATTATGCGATTCCTATCATTGCGCATGAAGAGGAAAAGGAGACTTTGGAAAATCCAAGGTTCAATCTTGGTGGTATGATGGGAGGTGCTCCGGCAGTTTATCATGCGGATCTATTTGTAAAAGATGAACAGATACTAGAGTATGCCGGATTCGTCATCAAGGTGCTATTTACACCGGGACATACACCGGGAGGCTGTTCTTTTTATGTAGAAGAACAAAAGCTGTTGTTTTCCGGAGATGCACTGTTCCATCAATCAATCGGAAGAACAGATTTCCCAAATGGTAGCACATCGACACTTGTAAGAGCAGTAAAAGAAAAACTTTTGACATTGCCTGCAGACACGAATGTGTTTCCGGGGCATGAGCAGCTTACCACAATTGGATTCGAAAAACAGTATAATCCATTCTTTTAGAAACAGTTATGATATATATACAAGTAAATACGGACGAATATGAATACGATATCCACTCTCTGGTAAAAGCATTTTATCCGAAAGAAAGAGTGATCTTTCAGAAGAAACAGGCACGACCGGGAGAGGTGATATCGTTTTCGCTTGCTATCAGGATTCTTTCGGATTCTCTAATTGTGGAGAAAGAGAAGTATCCTATTGACACAGCGAATCGTTCCGTAGCAAGAAATACAATAAAAAAAGCGTTGTATCGGTATCTTTCGGAAAGAACCGGTCAGACATTGCCTTGGGGGACGCTTACCGGCGTTCGACCAACTAAAAGACCGATGGAAGTGCTTTTAGATGGAGGCACGGGGGTTTTGGCGATTGAAGATATGGTAAATATGTATTACACTTCTAAGGAGAAGGCCTCTTTGGCAACAAGAGTGGCAGCGCGCGAGATTTGTGTGCTGAATCAGCTGCCTTTAGAGAGAAGTTACAGTTTATATATTGGGATTCCGTTTTGTCCGACCAGATGCTTGTATTGCTCCTTTACGTCATATCCGGTAGCGGCATGGCAAGATGAGATCGAACGGTATCTAGATTGCCTTGAGAAGGAGCTGCGCTATATTGCACATCGGATGAAGGAGTTTCGCTTGCTGACTATTTATATGGGAGGTGGAACCCCTACAACATTAAGTGCACGGCAATTAGACCGGGTGCTGCGAGTGGTAGAGGATGCATTTGACTTAGGAAGCGTTGTCGAAATCTGCGTAGAGGCCGGAAGAGCGGACTCAATTACCAAAGAAAAATTGCAAACACTAAAGGCTCACGGCGTGAATCGAATTTCCATTAATCCGCAGACCATGCAGCAAAAGACACTCGATCTTATCGGAAGGAAGCATACGGTTGAACAGGTTGTGGAAAGTTTTCAACTTGCAAGGCAGATGGGGTTTGATGATATTAATATGGATTTGATCGTCGGCCTTATGGACGAGACGATGGAGGATGTGGCGGATACGCTACGCCGGATTCGAGAGCTTAAGCCGGAAGGACTTACGGTGCACTCGCTTGCTATTAAGCGGGCATCCGAATTAAATATACAAAAAGAAGAGTACGAAAACCTTACCAGTTATAATTCGGAAAAAATTATGCAAATGACGATGGAAAGTGCCGGACAGATGGGGCTTTGGCCTTATTATATGTACCGGCAAAAGAATATGACCGGCAATATGGAAAATGTTGGTTATTGCAGTGAAGGACATGAGGGCATCTATAACATTTTGATGATGGAAGATGTGCATAGCATTCTTGCAGCTGGAGCCGGGGCAATTTCCAAGATGATTTTAGGAGAGGGCAAGATTAAGCGAGCAGCCAATGTAAAGGATGTAAGGACATACCTCGACAGAATTGATGATATGATAGAAAAAAAGGCAAACGTAATCAATCAGTTGATGGAAGTTTGTAATATGGAGGAATAAGAAGATGGCACTTAGTAAAAAGCCTGTAAATGGTATGAAAGATATCATGCCGGAAGAAATGAAAATACGTGATTATGTGCAAAATGTGATTAAGGAAACTTATCGCAGCTACGGATTTACCCCAATTGAGACACCATGTATGGAAAACATTGCAAACCTGTCTAATAAGCAGGGTGGTGAAAACGAAAAATTGATTTTTAAAGTATTAAAACGAGGCGAGAAACTTAATGTTGCAGAGTCCACAACGGAAGAAGAAGTGGTAGATTATGGAATGCGTTATGACCTGACCGTTCCGCTTACACGTTATTATTCAAATCATGCAAATGACTTGCCATCGCCGTTCAAAGCGCTTCAAATGGGAAACGTATGGAGAGCGGACAGACCGCAAAGAGGACGCTATCGTCAGTTTATGCAGTGCGATATAGATATTCTTGGGGAGCCGGGAAATCTTGCAGAAATTGAATTAATTCTTGCAACGACAACCACACTTGGCAGATTGGGATTCAAAAAATTTGAGATTCGTATTAATGAAAGAAGAATCTTAAAAGCAATGGCTGCATATAGTGGATTTGAAGAAGATGACTATGACAAGGTGTTCATCATTTTGGATAAGATGGACAAAATCGGTCTTGAAGGCGTAGCAAATGAATTGGTAGAAGCAGGCTATGCGAAGGAAACAGTAGAAAAATATCTTGGCCTGTTTGAAGGCATTGAAAAGGCAGAAAACGGAATCGTATATCTGGCAGATACGCTTGGGGATTATATGGAAGAGGAGACTAAGAACAATCTTCTTGAAATTATCAGTGCGGTGGATACAGCAAAAACAGCTGATTTTGAGATGGTATTTGATCCGACTTTAGTAAGAGGCATGAGTTATTATACGGGAACAATTTTTGAAATTGCGATGCCGGAATTTGGCGGAAGCTGTGGAGGCGGAGGCCGTTATGATAAGATGGTTGGTAATTTTACCGGTAAGGATGTACCGGCATGTGGATTCTCGATTGGATTTGAAAGAATTATTCTGCTTCTTATGGAAAGTGGATTTAAAGTTCCTAAGCAACCTAAGAAGACGGCTTATCTGATTGAAAAAGGATATTCGCCAGAGAAACTGACACAAGTCATTGCCAAGGCGCAAAAAGCACGTGAGGCCGGAGAACAGATTTTGGTTGTCAGAATGAATAAGAATAAGAAATTTCAAAAGGAAAAGCTTGCGCAGGAAGGCTATGACAATATTGAGGAATTTTTCAACAGATAAGGAAGGAACAAAACGATGGCAGAATCAATGAAAGGCTTGAAAAGAAGCCATAGATGTACAGAAGTATCAAATGCAAATATCGGCGAAGAAGTAACCGTAATGGGTTGGGTGCAAAAAAGAAGAAATCTGGGAAGTCTGATTTTTGTAGATCTTCGTGATCGCTCAGGACTGTTACAGGTTGTCTTTGATGAAGATAATGTGGGTAGTGAAGGCTTTGAAAAGGCAGGCTCTTTAAGAAGCGAATACGTTGTGGCAATTACCGGTAAAGTAGAGAAAAGAAGTGCCGCTGTCAATGAAAATATGAAGACGGGAGATATTGAAATCATTGCATCTTCGCTTCGTATTTTGTCAGAAGCTCAAACACCGCCATTTCCAATTGAAGAAAATTCACAGACAAAGGATGAGATTCGGCTTAAATATCGTTATCTGGATCTTCGACGTCCGGATATCCAAAGAAATCTCATGCTAAGAAGTAAAGTCGCATATCTAATGCGTGATTTCATGGCAAAAGAAGGATTTATAGAGATTGAGACTCCGGTTCTTACCAAGTCAACACCGGAAGGAGCTAGAGATTATCTTGTACCAAGCCGTGTGCATCCGGGAAGCTTTTATGCACTTCCGCAGTCGCCGCAGTTGTTTAAACAATTATTGATGTGCTCTGGATATGATCGTTATTTCCAGATTACAAAGTGCTTTAGAGATGAAGATCTTCGAGCAGATCGCCAGCCGGAATTTACGCAGGCGGATATGGAATTGTCATTTGTCGATGAAGAAGATGTCATGGATGTTAATGAAAGATTGCTTCAATATGTCTTCAAAGAAGCAATCGGAGTGGATATAGCCCTGCCGCTTCCAAGAATGCCTTGGCAAGAAGCAATGGATCGTTTTGGCTCGGATAAGCCGGATACCAGATTTGGCATGGAATTAATAGATGTTTCCCAAACGGTTGCAGGATGCGGTTTTGGAGTCTTTACAGGAGCGCTTGAAAATGGCGGATCCGTACGGGCAATTGTGGTTCCGGGGCAGGCCGGCATGCCGAGAAAGAAGATTGATAAACTTGTGGAGTATGCAAGGGGATGCGGAGCAAAAGGCCTTGCATATCTTGGAATAAATGAGGATGGAACGTATAAGTCTTCTTTTGCGAAATTCATGACAGAGGATGAATTAAAGGCACTTATTGAAAAAACACAGGCAAATGTTGGAGATTTGATTTTATTTGCAGCAGATAAAAACAAGATTGTTTGGAATGTGTTAGGTGCACTGCGTTTAGAACTTGGTAAGCAATTGGAGATGATAGATGAGAATCAATTCAATTTCTTATGGGTTACACAATTCCCGCTTTTAGAATGGTCGGATGAGGAAGAGCGCTTCGTTGCAATGCATCATCCATTTACCATGCCGGTAGAAGAAGATTGGGAAAAGGTAGATGACAATCCGGGAGCTGTACGAGCAAAAGCATATGATATCGTATTAAATGGTACCGAACTTGGAGGCGGTTCTGTTCGTATTCACCAGGATGATATTCAAGAGAAGATGTTTGAAGTTCTTGGATTTACAAAAGAGCAGGCTTGGGAGCAATTTGGCTTTTTGTTAAACGCTTTTCAGTATGGAGTCCCGCCACATGCAGGGCTTGCTTATGGACTTGACAGAATGGTGATGCACATGGTTCATGCGGATTCAATTCGTGATGTAATTGCATTTCCAAAGGTTAAGGATGCTTCCGATCTTATGAGTGAGGCACCGGGAGCGGTTGATGAAAAACAACTTGAAGAGCTTGGTATTTCTGTTATACAGGTAAAAGAAGAACCGTCACAAGAATAAGTATCTAGAATATCTAGATAGGTATGGTATTATATAGGTATAAAGGCTTGTATCTTAGCCTGGACTTAAGTTTTGCCGGAGATAAACACTCCGTTTGGGGCGCACACAAAGTTAAGATTTAGAGGTTCGGATTTTCCGGGGGGAGAATGCTTATGATAGACTATCGTGATGAATTAAACGATGTGCTATGGAATCGATTCTACAGGATTTTACACTGTAATCTTACACAAGATACCTATGGTATTGTTAAGGATGAAGATTTTGAGGCAGGCGATTGTGAGGAACCGTTTTCGTGCTGGTTAGAGACATTGACACATAGAGTGCATATTCTTGAGCCGGATATGGATAAGCTAAAAAAGATAAGGCGGATCGAATATCTTCGCCAATATTTTAAAGAAAATGATATGCCTTTGTATGTGCGTTTTTGGACGAAAAAAGAGGATCATTATGAGCCGATTGTTCTAGAGATGGAAAAGGCGGCCAGGTACCGAGATGACGACCAGAGGGTGTTTTTGACAATGAAACGCAGCATGGGAGAAATACGAGTGGATATGCCGGAGCAAACTATTTTGCGCAAGATGAAACGGTTGTATTCGGTATTGTCTTATGTTGATTTTCAAAATGACTTTCTGCATGTGTATAAAAGAGACGATGTGAATGAAGGTGGAGTAGAGACTGAATATATCTATTCAAAGCGTATTCTCGAATATATCGGTTTAAACGTCCGGGAAAAAGACAAAGACAGGATGACGGAACTTACGAAGTCTTCCTATGTTATGGAACGTTTGAAAAAAGATGAATTCTTTCAGATTGATTATGAAGGGATTGCCGGTGACTATTATCGGATGGTTTTTATTCGCGTGAAAGATGATGGGAGTAGCGCGGTGTTGTGCGAAGCAAGTCGTACAACAGAACATGAAAATGAAATTGCGCGTATTGAAGCGGAAGATAATTATAAGGTTTTGCGTAAAATCATAAAATCCGGAATGTGGAATCTCGAAATCGATGAAAACGGTAAGTGGCTTGCAGTGACCTGGAGTGATGAATTCCGCCGGATGCTCGGGTTTACAGATGAACACGATTTTCCGAATACCGTAGAAGCCTGGAGTAGTAGGTTGCATCCGGATGACTGGAGCACGGCTTATGACATGGTGGATAAGGTTATTATGGATAATACCGGTAAGATTATCTATGATGTTGAGTATCGTATACAGACAAAGACTAAGAAGTGGCGCTGGATTCGCGCGATGGGGGATGTCATTCGAACGCCGGATGGAAAACCGGTACGCTTTTATGGTGTGTTTTTGGACATTACGGATCAAAAAGAAAGAGCGCAGCTAGAACAAGAACGTCTTGAAGCAATGCAAAAGGCGAGGAATGCTTCTGAGGAGATGACGACTATTTATGCAACGCTTGGAAGCGCCAGCTGGAATATGGAATTTGATGAACATTATCAATGTATGAATGTTTATTGGAGTTCGAATCTAAAGCAGATGTTTGGATATGAAGGAAAGGATCCATCTGAGGAGCCTTTTAAAGGAATACGAAAACTTGTCCATCCGGAGGATTTGGAAAAAAGCGATCAGATATTTTGGGCGGCGGTTAAAGACAGGACGGGTAAGACGCCGTATGATATAGAATTCCGATTGAGAACCTTAAAAGACGGCTATCGCTGGTTTCGGTCAGCAGGAAGAGCAACACGTAGAAAAGATGGCACTCCCATTATCTTTTACGGAGTAGTGATGGATATTGAGCAGCAAAAGCAGATGAATAATGATTTGAGAAATGCTCTTTCGGAAGCGCAGTATGCGAACAGCTCCAAGACCGCATTCTTAAATAATATGTCTCATGATATCCGTACTCCGCTGAATGCGATTATCGGATTTGTGAACCTTGCAGAAAGACATTTGCAAGAGCCGCAGGTGATTAGGGAGTATTTAGACAAAATCAAGGTGTCCGGTAATCATTTGCTTTCGTTGATCAATGATGTGCTTGATATGAGCCGCATTGAAAGCGGCCGCGTGTATATTGAAGAAAAAGAAGCATCGCTACTTGAGATTATGGACGATTTGGTTTCGATGATTCAGCTGGATGCGGAGCATAAGAAGATTGAACTTCGTGTGGAAACAATAGACATAACAAAACCATGGGTGTTGGTGGATGCATTGCGCCTCAAACAGGTTCTTATGAATCTTTTGTCAAATGCAATAAAATTTACTCCGGAAGGTGGGCATATTGCATTTAAATTAATGCAGCTTTATGAAGACTCTTCGGATTATGTATCGGTGGCGTTTCATGTGATCGATGATGGAATCGGTATGAGTGAACAGTTTGCAAAGCACGCCTTTGAGCCGTTTGAGAGAGAACGTACGGCAACGGTCAGCGGTATTCAAGGAACCGGTCTTGGACTTACCATTGCAAAAAATATTGCGCAGATGCTTGGAGGAACAATTGAGTTTCATAGTAAGCAAGGAAAGGGAACGCATTTTGCACTGGCCTTTCGATTTAAGGAATGTGCTCCGGAGGAGAGAGCGGAGCAATTTGAAAAGCAAAAGTACGAGTTTAGTGGTAAGAGATTGCTTTTGGTTGAGGACAATGAACTGAATCGGGAGATTGCCATTGAGATATTGTCAGAGGCCGGATTTGTGGTGGAGACAGCGGCGGATGGAGACATTGCTGTGGAAATCATGAAAAGTGAACGAGCCAAAGAGTTTGACGGAATTTTGATGGATATTCAGATGCCGAGAATGGATGGATATGAAGCAACCAGATTGATTCGAGATATAGAAGGAATGCAAAATAAACCGATTATTGCAATGACTGCAAATGCATTCGCGGAAGATCGACAAAAAGCCATAAATTGTGGTATGAATGGTTATATTGCGAAACCGATTGATGTTGAGACATTATTTAAAATATTAAAGGAATGTTTGTAATAAAGGTAAATGCGTAAGATTGGAGAAATCTTACGCATTTTCTTCTTTGGCCTCTTCTTCTTCAATTGCCGTTACAAAATCTTGTAACATGTTAATGATATTATCCTCGCCGATTTCATCAGCGCGATCAGCTACTGCCTCCATTCTCTGAAAAATGCTGGGCTTTCTTTCGCCGTCCGGAGTATCATTGCAGGCTGCGCTGCAAGTTGAACAGTTATGTGTGCATTCATCCATATGTTATCACTCCTCTCTTGAAAATTATTAGTATTATATAAGATGGTATCCTATCTGTCTAGTTAAATTTTTATTAAAACGCGAAAAAAGTACTAAAAAAAGAAAAATCGTGCTATAATATAAAATACCACACATAAATGAGGGAATGGAACGTATGTGAGGAGGCGGTTCTATGAAGAAATGGAATTACTATTCAACCAAGGAGCGCTACAAGCGAGAGGGTTATTTTGTAGAGCTTGATATTTGTTCGAAACAAGGAACACAAAAGCCGGTTTATAAGATAGGACCTTTTAAAAGAAGTGAGAAGATGTATTTGAATACATTTCTTGGTATTTTAGAAGATGTGGTACGTCTTAGTTATTCGGAAGATATGAATATATCTTATTCGGAGCATGTGCCGGGGTTTGGTCAATGGTTTATCGGTATGGATGAGCGAAGTGTGAATCCGGATTTGGCGGTTCATTACGAGGATGATGTGTTGGAAGTTATAAAAAGACTGAATATCGATTGGGGAATGAGCGATGATGTGATTCTTGATTTTAAGGTCACGTATTATAACTCAATTGAACAAAAATTTTATCAGGTCGGATAATAGGTAAGCAAGAAAATTATATCCTTTTGGACGAATGTAAAAGTTATGATTCGTCCAAAAGGATTTTTTCATTTAGGAATCAAGCGCGAGACAATGGCGCATGAGTAAGAATGTTACATTTTTGGTGGGAGATATGGACTAGAAACGCAGGAAATAAGCCGTATATTTGATTTTTTGGTAATAATTGTTAAAAAAATTTTCATCAAATTTTAACCCATAATGCCTCTAAGATGCTGTATAATTGCGTTAACTAAAAAAGGGTTTGCATAAGGGGAGAAAGTCATGATAAAGTTATATACGGCTAAGGATGCATTTGAAGCGAATTATATAGCTCGGATGCTAAGGACAGAAGGAATAGAGTGTTATTTTAAAAAGACAGATGCTGTGGATAGATATTGGACAGTTATGCAAGGCTCGGCTTTACTTGGAACAGATATTTTTGTTCCGGAAGAAGAGGAGGCGCTTGCAATACGCCTTTTGAAATATCTGGATTTGCGGGAGAATAAGGCTTTCGCGAAAGAATCACTAAGAGAAGACAGAAAACGAAAGCGACTGTCTAGGGTGATGCTTTTCATGATTTTGGCAGTGCTTTTTTCTTCGGTGTTCATTAGCACATTGCAAGATTTATTCAAGTAGTTGTCTATCGCGATAAACAAGTCGCAATGATTATGGGGATTAGGGAGTGTATAATTGGATTCCTAATCCTCTTTTTTGTCAGAAATCGGGACGACAAGAAAGGAAAAGAGGAATTATATGTCGAACAGTCTACTGGTTTCCTATATAGAAGTAGATATTGTGGCACTTGTGATTTTAATGGTGCTTTTTATAAATATCTCATATAGGACAGTCTATTTTAAAAATGAAATCTTATATAAAGTATTGATTATCCTGATTGTGATGTCCATTCTAGCGGATATATTTGCGATTGTGACGGAGACGATGACGTATTCGGGAGCTGTGGCGCTGAATTATATAGCGGATTGTGTTTATTTTATTGGAACACTCATGGTCGCCTATGTGTTTTTGGGATATATTATTTCGGTGGTTCATCCGCAGATGACCATGTTCAATTATCGTATGCAATTGATTTTTATTCCCATGTATATATTTACAGTTATGACAATTGCAAGCGTTAAGACCGGATGGATATTTACAATTAGTGAACAAAATGTATATAGCAGAGGGGAGTACCATTTTCTTCATCCGCTGATTAGTGCAATTATCCTGAGCGTTGCCTTTTTTTATGCACTGTATCATCTAAGAAAAGGAAATATGCCGGCAGATATTGGCTTGTATCTTGTTCTGCTTCCGTTATTTCCGCTTGGCGGCGTAGTACTAAGACATTTTTTGCCGAGCAGCAATGTGATCTGGGTGACATGTGCAATTGGAATGTTTTTGATTTTTAACAGTGGTCAAAATTCTATGATTGTGGTGGATTCGCTGACAAGACTTAATAACCGAAGCCGGGCAGATCAATATGTAGATTATAAATATGAGAAACTACAACCGGGAAAGCGCTTGTATCTGGCGATGATGGATTTGAATCATTTTAAGGAGATTAATGATATGTTCGGCCATCATGTGGGAGACGAAGCGCTCAAAGAATTTGCTCAGATTTTAAAGGATGTGTGCAAAGGAAAAGATTTATTTATTGCACGTCTTGGCGGAGATGAATTTTTGCTTTTGGCTGAAAAAGAGGAAAGAGAGTCGATTGACCGGGAACTGATGGAACTAAAACAGAAGTTGCAGCAGGTAAATGCGGATACGAAGCGTAGTTATAAGCTGATTTGTTCGATTGGTGTGGCATCGGTGTCATATGAGGGAAAGGCCCATATGACGGTGGATAAATTGAGAATACGGGCGGATCATAAGATGTATGAGGATAAGGAAAAGTTCCATGAACATAACATATCTGTAATCAATACCTCTTATGGATTATAGCCCGGGGCTAGAATAAGGAATGTCAAAAGGCTGTGAAAATGAGAATTTATAACTCATCTTCACAGCCTTTTTTTGGGGTTTTTAGGATAACAATCTACGAAATGTTGAATTGGAAATTATTCTTCCGTAGATTCGCTATCGGCATTAAATAATTCGGATAATTCATCAGCATGTTCTTGTAGGATGCCAAGGAGATAAGAATCCCAGTGGCGCGCATCAGAATCACTGTCTCCAAATACATAATCTTCCTGTCCATAGTCGATCACATCGAATCCAGGAATTGTCTTACTTGCACCGGCTGTTCTATAGCTTACAGCATCGGCAAGAGAGAAGGAAACGCCATTTTCGGAGTCATAAGATACCCAGCTACTGATATCTGTACCGGTAGCTTCTTCGGCATCGCCGTTTTCCGTCTGCTTTGTAGCTTCGGACTTAGTAACGGTTGTTGCGCCTTCTACATACTCACCGTACATTTCGTCAACGTAAAGAGCCAGACTTTCGCCAAGAACCTCAGAAGGAACATGTCCGCCATCCCATTGCCATTCAATTGTGGCATCGATACCGGCATTCACAGCTGCAATCTGAAGGTTCAAAGAAGAGAACATTGACATATCTCCTTCAGAAGCACCCATTACAATTCGCATCCAGGTAGGATTTTCGGTGTCTTCATTTCCGATGTAGTTTAATGGATTGTACAATTCTACAATGTTGTTACCATATTCATCGCCTTCTTCGATAGAAGCAATATCAGATTCATAGGCTTCAAGCATTTCTTCATAAGAAGAGTAGTTAGAAGAATCTGTGCTGCTTCCTGCAGATTGGGTTGTTCCGGCATCCGGAGTACCAACATCCATTGTATCTCCGGCACTGTTTTCTGCAACGTCACTATTGTCGAAACTTCTTTCCTCGGTAGAAGAAGAGTCGCCTTCTGTAGTAGCATCGGCAGTAGGTTTTTCGCCATCGGTTGGAGCTTCACCGGTCGGAGCTTCGCCTGTCGGAGCGCCATCTTTTCCGCCGCCACCAGGCATGCCGCCTTCCATACCTCCTTCGGAAGAACTTGTACTCTTAGCATAGCGTCCTTCAATAAAGGCTGTGGCTTTGTCTTCTGAAGTCATTGCGGCAACTTCTTCGTCGCTTAAGGCATTACCATCTTCATCGAACCAGGTCCATCCATCAGCGTAGTCAAGGTTGTCTAGATACCATTGCAGGTTCTCTTGAAACTCAGCCATGTAAAGATCAAGATAGCTGCCGCCATAGCCGTTGGTATCGGCATACTTATCTTCATCGTATTCGATGGAAAGATCAATGGTATCTTCAGTATCACCGTCATCATTTAAGTCAAATCCGACAGATTCTTCTGTAACTGAAAGGTTTTGCTCATTGATATATTCCATGTATTCTTCAGACAGATACTCAGCTAACTGAGACTGGAAGCTAGAACCAAATTCATAATCGGTATCCATATAATATTCAAAGGCCATTGCCATATCTGCCTCAGAAAGTGATGTGATGGCTGAGTAGGCAACGCAGCCCCAGGCACCATCGGAGAGTTCGTAGTCGGTACCATCAATGCTTACGGTTGTGGAGTAAGAGCCATCTTCGTTTCGGTAAACACCAACTGCTCCGGCTTCAATTTCGTAATCATAATAATCTGAGTTGTTGCTGGTAGCAGCGAACATAGTAGCATGTGCTCCGCCGCCGGAACCACCGGTTGATACAAAGTAATCAACGCTTCCCGGCAGGTTGCCAAGTAAGATATTGTACTTTACATAACGGGCAGCATTCTTTTGGTCAACAAGACAAGAAGGAGCATCACCGGTGTAAGTGGTATTGCCATCTTCGTCTTCGGTGGTATCTTGTTTTCCTCTGTTACCGCAGGCAACGTTGATGTAGCCTTCTGCGGCGTAGGTGGTTGCAGCTTCTGTATTCGTTGAAGAACTGTAACCGGCAGCACCTGTGTTTAGAATCACCGGTGCAGTTTCGGCAGTATAAGTCTGACCATTTGTGCTGGTGACTTCAGCGTCATAGTCGATAATCAAAGAACCTTGTACAGCGTCGGAGCCGGCATCTTCGGCAGTGACATCTTCTGTACCATCTCCGTCTGAGTCAATTCCTTTGACATATGCGCCGGGAACGCAGACAGAAACGCCTTGCTCATCTTCGATTTCAGGATAAGCAACGGCTGATACAATTGACAAGGTCCACGCGTCAGCGTCGGAAGAATAGGTCCATTCCTGACCTTCGTTGTTGGCCAGATTCAATGTTTCTTCGATATACTCGATATCTTCTTGTGAAGTTGCACTCAAATCTGCAGTAGAATCGGATGAACTTGAATCCGATTCTGTGGAGCTGCAGGCACTAAGAGATGCAATCATCATAGCGACAAGCGTAATCGAAATTGCTTTTCTTTTCATTAAGAAAACCTCCTCGTAAAAAGTTCTTTGATGCGATATTTGCGCATCAAAGTATAAAATTATAATTTTATGGGAACAATGTATCATGTGAACCTTGAAGTTATATTGAAATACTTTTAAAATAATTATAATTAATTCTAACTCCACAAATCTAGAAGTGGGGAAAAGGGCAATTGGAGGTTGCGATGTGAAGATATTACTGATCGAAGATGAAAAAAGAATGGCAAAAGCGGTATCGCAGCTTTTGAGTGAGGAAGGCTATGAAGTAGATTGCTACAGGGAGGGGGTTAGTGGTGGACAAGCACTAAATTCAGGCATCTATGACGCAGCAGTGATCGATGTTATGCTGCCGGGAAAAGATGGATTTTCCGTTGTTCGGGAAGCAAGAAGAAATGGGATTGTTACGCCTCTTATGCTTCTTACGGCGAAAAGTGATGTATCAGATAAAGTGGTTGGTCTTGATAGTGGAGCGGATGACTATATGACAAAGCCGTTTCTGGTTGAGGAATTTATGGCAAGGGTTCGGGCGCTCTGTCGTAGAGGATTAAAATCAGTAGATGGATTGATGAAGGTGGGCGATCTTATGCTAAATGTCGGCACAGGCGTTTTGAGCTGTACTTCTTCGCAGCAGGAGATTCGTTTGGGAGAAAAAGAGTTTCATATTATGCAGTGTTTCATGGCTAATCCGGGACGAATCATATCAAAAGACCAGCTTGCGCTTAAAGTCTGGGGATATGATAATGAAGCGGAATATAATAATGTAGAAGTCTATATGTCATTTACAAGAAAGAAGATGAAATTTTTAAATACAATGACGAAGATAAAAACGGTGCGAGGCATGGGATATATGCTTGAAGGAGTGGCAGATGGTAATTAGATCAAAACAGCGTTTTATTGCAATAATGGTAATGATTCTGGTCGCTGTTGTAGTTTGTATGCTGGTGATTATCTATTATTCAACGCAGGTCAAAGTAGATCATGAAAACAAGGAAATGCTTGAGATGTTTGCAACATGTTATGAGGAAAATGGCCTGCCGCAAGGCGATTTCGACCCAGCGGCGGACATCACAAAAGAATCCGACTCAGATGATGAGAATCGTGCGCAGATTGCGGATAATGATTTTTTTCACAGATACCAGGTGGCAACCTTTTATGCGGTTGTCTTTGACTCAAATAATAATGTGGAAGAACTGCTAAATGATGCACCGACTTCTCATTCGGATGAAGAACTAGAACAAGTAGCGCAAAAGCTTCTTGAGGCTGGTCAAGAATACGGAACAACCGGTGAGATTGTTTATTTGGTGACAAAACAGGATGATTATGTACTTGTTACTATGATGGATAATTCTGTAGTCGGAGATATGATTAAGACGCTGATGCGAACTATGATTTTGTTTGGAACAATCGCAGTTATAATCCTAATAGTTTTTTCGGCGCTTCTTGGAAATTGGGTTATGAAGCCAATCGAAGAAAGCTATAATCGCCAGAAACAGTTTATTTCCAATGCAGGACATGAACTGAAGACGCCAATCACCACAATAGGGACTAATGTGGAATTGTTAAAGCGGCAAATTGGCAAGAACGAATGGCTTGAAAATGTTGAATATGAAAATAAACGAATGTCCATGCTTGTTCATCAGATGTTAGATCTTGCAAGACTTGAACAGGTACGTGTGCAGATGGAAGAAGTGGATTTTTCCAAGCTGTCTCTTGCGGCAATTTTGCCATTTGAAGCAATTGCATTTGAAAAAAATGTGCGTCTTACCTATGATATTCCGGAAGGAATCAAGCTAAAAGGAGAACGGCAGATGCTCGAGCAGCTGGTTAGTATTCTTACAGATAACGCAATTAATCATTGCTTTTGCCATGGCTGTGTGGAGATCAAACTTTGGGAAAGTAAGGGAAGAACAAGTCTTAAGGTTACAAATGATGGGAAGGCAATTGAGTCGAAAGAACAAGAACATATCTTTGAGCGGTTTTATCGGGGAGATGAAGCAAGAGTTGATTTCAGCGGACATTATGGACTTGGCTTAGCAATTGCGAAGGCAGTTGTGATGCAGCATCATGGGGATATCAAAATAGAATGCGGTGAGGGACGAGTGTCTTTTATTGTTGAATTATAAGAAAGTGATTGGGAGGACAAGCTATGAGATGGACTGACGAACAAAAAATCGCCTATTTAGATCGTTATGTAGAAGATTTTGATGAATTATTGAAAAAGGGGGAGAAAGAAAAAGAACGCTTTCTTCGATATGTAGAAGAAGGCGTGCAAAAGGGCTGGGAAAATGCACTTTATATTAAAGGATATGGTTGTTATGGCGGAAATGAGCTTTTTGCATGTGATTGGAAAGCGGCAAGAGAATGTATGGAGCGGTTGATTGCAATCAATGGCGATCCGGGTTGCTATAACTCTCTAGGTTATATATGTTATTACGCAAGAACAACGCCGGAGCCGGAATATGAAAAAGCATTTCAATATTTTACGGTGGGACATGCTTGTGGCATTTTTGAGTCGACCTATAAACTTGCGGATATGCTTCAGCAGGGATTAGGCTGCCCAAAGAGTGAACAGGCGGCATTTCATCTGATTACCAGAATTTTTGATGAGAATCATGAACGATTTTGTAATGGAGAATATGATGGGAAGTTTGCTGATGTGGCGCTTCGAATGGGACAGATGTTTGAACATGGCATTGAAGGGGAGAGTAATGTGGCAATGGCATACGCCTTTTATATGCAGGCGAAACTTGCCATTGATATGAGAATCAAAGAGGGAGATTACTTTGGTGATAACAAGGTCAAAAAAAGAATCGAAGAAGCTTTGCAAAGAATTCAGACAAAGCTTCCGGAGGATTTTGATGTTTCCTATATGAAAATGCAACATCCCGGACCAATCGGAGATATTTTGGAAAACAGTCTGGGGATGGATGTGACAATTACATATGTCAATGGTAAATATATGTTGCTTGCACATGGCGTTGGAGCAGAAGGGTATAGCGGACAAGCTCTGATTACAGTGGCACAGATGCATTTTTGTGAGCTGACAGATGTTACGGGAGTGTATTTGGTCAATCCGACCTTTGTCCATGGTTGTGCGCAGATTCCGGCAAGAGCGTTTGTTACAGGAATTCGGTATGACGAGGAAGAAGATGTCTGGGAACTGACTTATCGCGATCAGGTCATGATTTCCTTTCGGGTTGATGCTTTTATATTTGGAGAAGAGTAGAAAAAACTTTGTAAAATGCAGGAAAATGCTTTATAATAGACAAGTGAATGTGTCTATAGTAGAGGGCATTACAATATTATAGGATAAAAGGATGGTAGAAATATATGGCTTTATTAGAAAAGTGGCAAAGCATAGCATATAATGAACAGGCTGACAGAGGTGAGCTTCAAAGATTTTGGCAAAGATATTTTGAATTAGAGAAGGGCGTATACGAAAAGCTTCTTACAAATCCGGATGAAGTAGTGGAAGGAACGGTTAAGGAACTTGCTGAAAAATATGACCTGGATATCATGGCAATGGTTGGTTTCCTTGACGGAATCAATGACAGCCTTATCGAGCCGAATCCAATTGAAGAGATGGAAGAAGATACCAAGGTAAGCCTTGCATTTGACAAAGAAAAATTATACAAAAACATGGTAGATGCCAGAGCTGATTGGTTATATAATCTCCCACAGTGGAAGGCGATTTTTGATGATGCCAAAAGAGATGCGCTTTATAAAGAACAAAGACAGTCAGGAACTTATCGTAGAGAAGGAAAGAAGATTGGTCGTAATGATCCATGCCCATGTGGAAGCGGTAAGAAGTATAAAAAGTGCTGCGGTAGAAACGCATAAGATAAAAAATGCCCTGTGTAGTTTCCGCTATGCAGGGCTTTTTTCATGAGAATAGAAAGAGATTGATTATGGATATGAGTATTTTATTCCCGCATCTGCATATCAACCTGGATTATGTAATCAAGTCGGTCTCGATTGGCAATTTTGAGATTGCGATGTATGGAATCTGTATTGCAATCGGCGTTGTGCTTGGGCTATTACTTGTCTCACGGGTAGCAAAGAAGACAGGGCAAAGGCCGGAGGATTATTTTGACCTGGCAATCTTTGGTGTGATTTTTGGTGTAATTGGTGCGAGAATCTATTATGTGATATTTTCGTGGGATTTATATAAGGATGATTTAAAGAGCATTTTTAATTTGAGACAGGGCGGACTTGCCATATACGGCGGCGTGATTGCTGCGATTATTGTGACTGTGGTGCTGTCAAAAATCAAGAAAAAACCGTTCTTTCAATTGGCGGATACTGCGTGTGTCGGTCTGATTACAGGACAGATATGTGGCCGCTGGGGGAACTTTTTTAACAGAGAGGCATTTGGAGATTACACGGATAATATTTTTGCAATGCAATTGCCGGTAAGTGCGGTAAGAAGCAGTGATATTACGCAGACCTTGTCAGAACATATAGAAGTTGTGGATGGGATTTCGTATATACAGGTTCATCCGACATTTTTATATGAATCCGTATGGAATCTTGCATTGCTTGTGATCTTGTTGCTGACACGCAGATATATCAAGCATTATGGGATAACATTTTTTATATATTTATTTGGATATGGTTTAGGAAGAGCCTGGATTGAGAGTCTTCGGACCGATCAGTTGCTTATTCCAAATACAAATGTGGCAGTTTCTCAGATGCTGGCAATTATTTTGGTAATTGTTTCTGCAGTTATGATGATTGTGTTGCATAAATGGGGAAAAGAAAAGCAGTAACGGTTGTTATTCGGGGGATACTTATGAAGGAGAGAATTAGGGATTATACCTATAATGTACCGCTGGGGAGTATTATAGCGAAGGACGTCTTTTCCAAAGAGGGCGTTGTTTTGTTACATGGCGGTACGTATGTAGATGAAGAAATACATGACCGTCTTCAAAAATACAAAGGGACAATTGAATTTGTGATTTCGGATTTGATTGAGCAGGAAAATGAAGAAGAGACGAAGAAAGAACCGCAGGTATTCGATCTTGCCGATGATGTAAAAAAACGTGCTCTTTTGGGAGTCGAATATATGTATAGCGGGGCGAAGCCGGATGAAATTGTAGATATTGCCAATGATATCACTAAGGAGATGCTCTCTACCTTAGGGGAGAATGAGGATGTGAATATTTCGCTCGAGATGCTTAAAGTATCGGATGAGTATACGTTTAAGCATTCGGTTGACGTTGGTGCTATGGCGATGCTTGTAGCAAACAAAATGCATTTGCAAGGAGAGTCTATTCGAAATATTGCAATGGCGGGAATTATGCACGATATTGGAAAAGTGAAGATTCCGGACGCAATTCTTAACAAACCGGCGAAGCTTACGCCGGAAGAATTTGAAATCATAAAGAAACATCCGATATGGGGCTATGAAATAATCCATGACATTAAAGGGGTTAGCGAGGAAGTTGGACTTGGAATCCTGCAGCATCATGAAAATATTAATGGTTCCGGTTATCCATACAGTCTTCGCGGCGGGGAGATTTCGTATATGGGAAAAATACTGTCGGTGGTAGACGTGTATGATGCACTCGTTACGAAGCGTCCATACAAGGAGGCGAGACGAAGCAATGAAGCGCTTGTTATGCTCAGACAGATGGTGGACAAATTTGATATGCATATTTTGCGGGCATTTTATCGTTGTATTACAATCTATCCAATTGGTGCAACCGTGATGCTGAATAATGGTGCAATTGTCAAGGTAGTTCATAATAATGAAGGAAATCCGCTTCGTCCTAAGGTGCAGGATTTGATGAGCGGTAAATATTATGATTTAGCGGGCGACATATCGTGTAAGAATTTAGAAATCAAATAAGAAACTGTCATACGAAGAAGAATTCGTACGACAGTTTTTTTGTTTGAAAAAAATACGCGAAATGAAACAAAAGTCACTTGCACGCATCTTTTGATTGTGATAACATACTACGGATAGCGCAAACTTACACCAGTAACGCTATTAGAACTAGAAATGGAGGAAGAATATGGTAAGAAAACATACGCCCCGGATAGGCGCTGTGGTGCTTGCACTATTGACTGCAGTTGGAACCATGTTTCCGGCAAATTTCTCTGCAGTTGCAGATACGACCACAACGTACTATGCGGGTGACTATGAGGGGAGTGCAGAAGGTTATGGAGGAACGGTGACTTTACAGGTCACAATCGGAGAAGATCACAAGATTGAGCAGGTAACGGAAAAGTCACAGGTAGAGACAAGCTCTTATTGGGAAATGGCAAAAACGTTATTTGATGAGATCGTGGAAGAACAGACTTGGGATGTGGATACCGTCTCAGGGGCTACCGTGAGCTCGAATGCTATTAAAAATGCTGTAAAGCAGGCACTTGAAAAGGCCGCTCTTGATCCGGAAGGACCATTTACGGCAGGTACCGGAGAGGCAAGTAATCCTTATGAAATCAGCACGGCAGAAGGATTGGAACGGTTTGCAACAGCAGTTGATGAAGGAACAACCTATCAAGGTGTTTATATCGAACTGGCCAATGATATTGCGCTAGACAGCAGTGAGAATTGGAATCCGATTGGTATGGAAGATGGAAGTCAGGTTTTTCAGGGAAACTTTAGCGGCAATGGTTATAGCATTTCTGGAATGACCATAACAGGTGAGTATACGTCAGATACCAATGTGGGATTATTTTCCGTGCTTGGTGCGTCAGCGGATGTAGAAGATGTTAATCTGACAGATGTTAATATTAATGTAACCGGAAATGGTGTGATTAGAGCCGGTGGATTGGCAGGCTATACGACAGCGGGAACAGCAAATAATCTTGTTGAAGTAAATGGTATTAGCGTATCAGGTAGCATTAGTGCTAAGAGTACAGAATCAAAACTAACTTATGCAGCAGGACTTATTGGTTATGCTCAAAATTATGTAGCAATCGTAAATAGTTACGCGGATGCAGATGTTACAGCATTCTCATCCGGAACGACTTCTTCTTATGCCGGAGGAATTACGGCAATGAGTGCAGCAAATACATTGGTATTTAATGATGCATCATTTGGAGATATCAAAGCATCTGCGCCGAAGAACAGTAATTATGGAGGGATGGCCGGCGGTATAGCAGCAATGTATGCCGGAAAGATGTGGAATGTAACGGCAAGCGGAAATGTCACAGTTGGAAATGCTGGCTCTTCACATAAATGGATAGGAAGCATTTCAGGACAATTAACAACATCGGGTATGACGAAAAATTCAGAAACGAATCTATATGATACATATCCGGATACAGGAATGTTTCGTGGATACGCATATTATTCGGAAGATACGGTTCTAACGATTAATACATATTCCGATCTTGAGACAATTTCAAGCTCCGAAGAGACCGATTTGGTAGCAGCAGGAACTTCAGAAACTACTACTTCTTTTGATCAGGCTTTTGAAGGAACCGCTAAAGCAGCAAGTGAGATGACAAGCGAAGAGTTTGCATCTACTCTTAATTCGAACTTTTACGATACAGAGGAGTTGTTAGCTGCTTATGGGTATGCAACGATTGTTCCACGTAAGTGGGAAGTAAATGCTTCGAATCAGGTCGTTCCAACCGGAGATGAATGGTACAATCCGACACCGGACAGTACGATTTTTGCAGGCGGAACAGGAACGCAGGAAGATCCATATACGATTTCTACAGAAGAACAGCTTAGAAATTTTGCAGCTTCCTTAACACAAGGCGTTACTTACAAAGGCTATACGGTTAAACTGGTAAATGATATTGAGCTGGATAGCGAAACAACCTGGACACCTGTTGGAGGCAGTGATTATGCATTTGACGGAACCTTTGATGGAGCAGGTTATACGGTTTCTAATATGACAATTGGAACAGAGAATTCTAAGTTTGAGATTACCAATGGCGAGATATTTATTGGATTCTTTGGAGTCCTTGATACTCATGCGGTTGTTAAGAATTTAAATCTGACAGATGTCAGCATTTATGTAAAATATTCAAGCTCTGTATTTGCAGGTGGAATCGTAGGTTATATGGATAGCAGCGCTTCAACCTATCAAGGAGCAACCATCAATAATTGTAGCGTTGATGGAATTATTGAAGTCGATTCTGCAAAAAATAATACATTTGCAGGAGGTATTGCAGGATATCAGTACAAGGGTGTCATAATTAATAGTGCAACATCCGGTGATTATGCAGCAATTGTCGAAAGTGGTGATGGCGTTGCTGAAGTTGGCGGACTTGTAGGATTAAATAACCGCGGACTGGTAGCAAACGATTATTCTAAGGCAAATGTATATGGAAGTGCATCCCGTGAAAACGGCGATGAAGGTATGGCAGCAGTCAGCTCGCTTGTGGCAGTACAGGCAGGTAATCTGGTTGGGTGCTATGGCGCTGGAACGCATACGACAGGAGAGTATTCGTATTACGTAGGAGCTGTGTCCGGCTGGATTACGGGAATTGGTAAGAGCTATAGCTGTTTTTACAATGGACAGGCAGCTATGATCATCGACGGAGAGCAGCTTACACAAGTTGAATCAGTCGGTAATATTACACAATCCGGAACGAATGAAGCAGGAGAAGTGTATACCGGAGGTCTTGCAGATAACCTCACAGCTTATACAGCAGATAATTATACAAATATTGCAGCTACATTAAACAGTTATTATGAAAGTTATCCGGTTGATATTGCATCCATCTATGGTCTTGATAGTGCAGTATTAAATAAGTGGATTGTAAATGAAAACCAGGAAGTCGTACCGGAAGGTGAGGCAACGACAGTTACTTATGCACAGCCGGAGTGTGAGATTGTTCCGGAAGAAGAATTAACCTATCAGGATGGTACCTGGTATGGAAGAGATGATGAAGGGAGTCTGGTTGTTCAGATTGTCGTATCAAATGGAAGTATCACAAAAGAGACAGTAGTAAGTGGAGATGCGACAGATGCCGAGGCTTATGCACAAGCTCTCAGTAAAGCTTTAGAAAAATCCGTATATGGAGATACCACAACATATGCCACAGTCGATGCAAGTAAGTTCGCAGGTGGCTCGGGAACAAAGTCAGACCCATATCTGATTCGCACACAGGCTCAGCTTCGTTATATTGCAGAAGCATTAAATGAAGATGTGGATTTTGAAGGGGTGTACTTTAAGCAGATCGCAAACATCACATTATCAGGAGATGAATGGCTTCCAATCGGTTGGGGCATTTATACGAAGATTAATGGTGTAGGAACGCAGTATTGCGTATATCCGTTTAAAGGAAATTACGACGGACAAGGGTATACGATTTCGAACCTTACCATCGGAAGCAAGACAGAGTCAACTAAAGATCCAAGAATGCAATATACGGCAGGTATGTTCGGTGTGGTAACAGGAGATGTTTCATCTAATGTACTACCAACTTCCGAAAATAATGTTCCGGTAATTGAAAATATCGTACTTTCCAATGAAGTAATTAATACATCTAATCAGTATGGTAATTATGTAGGAGGACTTGCCGGAAATCTCCAGAATGGTTTTGAGGTTCGTAATGTAAAAGTTACAGGAACTGTAATTTCCAATACAGAGGAAAATACATGCCGCGGCGCTGGTCTGGCCGGTAATGTAATTCGAGGAACAATTGCAAATTGCGCAATTGATGTAGATGTAACAGCAACTACTACTTCAGGAAATGCTTATGCCGGTGGTCTGTATGCAATTGATAACAGAGCAACAACTGTTAATACATACGCACTGGGAGATGTCGTAGTAAATGCCGGAAATAATAATAAAACACATGCCGGTGGTCTTGTTGGACAGTGCGGAGGTATTCATTACAACTGCTATGCAGCAGGAAATGTCACATCCTTAAAGACAACTACAGACGTAGGAGCGTTAAATGGACGACTTGCAGGAATCGGCGTTGAGAATAATTGCTACTATAATAGTGAGGCAGTATTAACGAATGCAGACAGTAGGGTTGAGACTGTTGCAAACGGCGTTCAGGTATTTGACCTTGTAAGTGTTGAAAATGCGGTAGCTAAGACAAAAGCAGAACTTGGATCGCAAACATTTGTAAAGCTGTTAAATAAAAATATTACAGCAACAAAAACACAGATGGAAAGTATCGAAGCGGCAATTGAAAATATCAATACAGCAAAGACGCAGTCACAGATTAATTATTATACCGGAGACGGAAGCGAACTAAGCAGCTGGTCGATTGTGGATGGTATGGCAGGTTTTGTATTTGAGGCAAAAGAAGATACAAAGGAAGCAGACGATACAACGACATCAACCGTAACAGCACCGGGCAAGGTTTCTTCTTTGAAAGTGACGGCTAATGCGTCTAAGAAGAAAGTAACCGTATCTTATAATAAGGTGAAAAATGCGGATGGTTATGCAATTGCTTACAAGATTAATAATGCTTCTAAGTGGACAATTAAGTATACAACAAAGGCTACTTACACAATTAGTTCTGTGAAGAATAAATGCGTAGCAGTTAAAGTAGCAGCCTATACTTTAGATGGAAGCAAGAAAGTGCTTGGTTCCTATGTCAAGGGAAATAAGGTATATGTAAATAAGGAATCTGTTACGCTGAAAAAAGCTAAGAAGTCCATCAAGGTTTCTTACAGTAAAGCATCCGGAACCGGATATCAGATTCAGTATTCAACTTCTAAGAGTTTTAAGAATGCAAAAACAATCAAAGTTACAAAAGCGAAGACAACCTCAAAGACGATTAGTAAGTTGAAGAGCAAAAAGAAATATTATGTAAGAGTACGTTCGTACAAGAAGATGGGATCATCTGTATATTATGGAACATATTCTTCCGTAAAATCATGCAAAACAAAATAGTATGCATATATAATAAGAAAGGAACCGTCGCTATGAAGCGGCGGTTCCTTTCGTGTGTAAAAAAACATTTGGGGTTTCTTATTCGTTAAGGCTTCGACCATATTCCATGAAGTCCGTTATTTCACTTGGGACCTCGCCGATGGAAGAGCCAAACGACCAATCACTTACGATTTCACCATGCGGGATGAAATCTGCAACATTTTCTGAGGTAATAACAGTACCAACGGTAAGTGTTTCTTCCGGTACCTCTTTGCCCTCAATTAAATCATATGCCTGCATTACAGAATAGTATCCTTGTAGCATTGACCAGTCATAAAGTGTTGCATACATATCGCCGGCTTCAATAGAGTCTAGCGCAATGATATTACCGTCAAGTCCGGCAACTAATACACCGTCTTCTCCGCCAAGTTCGATATTGTTTTCTTTTAAGGCTGTAACAGAGCCCATTGCCATCATATCGTTACAACAGATGACGGCGTCAATATCCGGATGTGCCTGTAAAATATCGGACATGGTAGAAGTAGCAGTATCCTGGTCATAGTTAGCACTCTTAGATTCTACAATTTCAATTCCTTCATATTCTTCAATCGCCTGCTCGATTCCGGCTGTTCTTTGCTGTGAAGAACTTGCAGCGTCAATTCCTCTTAAGATTACAACCTTACCCTCGCCGCCGAGTGCTTCGCAGACTTGTTTGGACAGTTGGTAAGCAAGTTCTTGATAATCTTCACCGATGAAGTTAGGCATATATTCGCTGACATCATCGCCCCAGTCATTCACAATTTCAGTATCCGCTGTGACAAATGGTATGCCGGCGCTATGCGCGCTTTCCACAGCAGAACCGACACCTGAGGAGTCGTTAGCAGTTAAGATTAAAGCATCTACGCCGGAAGAAATCAAATCTTCACATTTCGTAATCTGACCTTCTACATCGGTTTCTGTGGTTGTATTATCGATTTTAATATTGATTCCGAGTTCTTCGGCAGCAAGAGTTGCACCATAAGCAATATCCTGAAAATGTGCATTTGTCGCTGTCTTTAAGACCATACCGATGGTAATGTCACCATCGGATGCTTGTGAAGTGTCGGATGAAGATCCGTCTGAACTGTCCGATGTTGATGAGCAGGCGGTCATGGAGAACACCACGGCACCTGCAAGAATACCTGCAAGAATTTTCTTTTTCATTTGTAAAAACCTCCGTCTTTAAAAAATTGCTTCTACTCCCATATATAGAAGCGATTTCTAATTGGTAACCCCTCTATCTGTTTTCATTTTATATTTTTTTTCGCGACTTAGTTATGCAAAACGGATTCGTTATGATAACAGATTCTGCATAACAAAATACTTTTGATACACTCATAGGAATCCGCGGGTGAGACATCATGTATACATAATGGTATTCCGATATCCCTCCACTCTCCACCACCTTCCAATTAGAAAATTTCAGATTCAAAAAGGCTGGAAAATGGGCATATATTCCTATGAAAACTACATCTAGTGCTTGATTTTTGCAGGACTGTGGAGTAGAATAAGGGTAATTAGTGGTAGATTGTGGTGGCGAATGGTAGAAAGTGGTGGATAAAGTGGAAAACTTAGTGGACAACTTTCTATTAATTCGGTTTATCCACTGAAAACAGTCTAAGTAATGCGAGGAAAAGAGGTGAAGGCACATGTTCATGGGAGAATACAATCATACGATTGATGCCAAAGGCAGATTGATCGTACCGGCAAAGTTTCGTGAGGCACTCGGTGATGAGTTTGTCGTAACCAAGGGACTTGATGGATGTTTATTTGTATATACCAATGAAGAATGGGCCAACATCGAAGCAAAATTTAGAGAAATACCACTGACCACTAAGGATGCAAGAAAGTTTATGAGATTCTTCTTTGCAAGTGCCGCTAGCTGTGAGATTGATAAGCAGGGAAGAATATTGATTCCATCCGTACTTAGAGAATATGCAGAATTAGAAAAGGATGTTGTATCTGTCGGAGTTCTCAGCAGAATTGAAATCTGGAGCAAGAGTAAATGGACTGAAGAAGGAGAATTCGATGATATGGATGATATTGCAGAGCATATGGCTGAGCTTGGACTTAGCATTTAGGCGGAGGCGTATATGGAATTTTCACATGTTTCGGTTCTACTGCATGAGACAGTAGATGCATTAAAAGTAAAAGAAGGCGGCATATATGTTGACGGAACGCTTGGAGGAGCAGGACATTCTCTTGAGATTGTAAAACGTTTGAATGGAGCGGGAAGGCTGATTGGAATTGATCAGGATGCCGCTGCGATTGAAGCCGCTTCACAGCAATTAAAAGACTATGAAAAGCTAGTTACCATTGTTCGCAGTAATTATGAAGCAATGCCAAGTGTGGCTCGGCAACTTGGCATTGAGAAGGTGGATGGTATCGTGCTGGACCTTGGAGTTTCCTCTTATCAGCTAGACACTCCAACGCGAGGCTTTTCTTATATGGCAGAAGATGCCATGCTTGATATGAGAATGGATGAGCGTATGACACGCACAGCGAAGGATATCGTCAATGAGTATTCACAGATGGAATTGTATCGAATCATTCGCGATTATGGCGAAGATCGATTCGCAAAAAATATAGCCAAGCATATTGTTAAGGCGAGACAAAAAGAAGAAATAAAAACCGTCAGACAGCTAAATGAAATTATTCGCGGCGCTATACCGATGAAGGTGCAAAAAACAGGGGGTCACCCGGCGAAACGCACCTATCAGGCAATCAGAATTGAACTTAATCGGGAACTCGAAGTCCTTACAGAGACGCTCGATGATATGATCGATTTGCTTAATCCGGGAGGAAGATTGGCGATTATCACCTTTCATTCGCTTGAAGATCGGATTGTGAAATCGAATTTCAAAAAGAATGAAAACCCTTGTACCTGCCCGCCGGATTTTCCGGTCTGTGTATGTAATAACAAGTCAAAGGGAAAGGTGATTACCCGAAAGCCGATTCTTCCAAGTGAAGAAGAAATCAGACAAAATTCGAGATCGAAAAGTGCGAAGCTAAGGGTATTTGAGAAATGTAAATAAGCCGAAAATAATAAGGAGTTGGACACATGGCAGACACAAAAAACTACTATTATATAGAAGGAAATACAGTTCGAGAGATTCTTCCGCAGGAAGCACCAATCGAAAGAGAACATCGAAGACGTCATATTGATCGTCAGACGAAACGCAATAGACAAAGAGCAAAAGCGTTATCCGCAGGGAATGTATTGTTTATGACGTTGGCATTGGCGGCAGTGGGAATGGTTGCAGCTTGTTATCTGCATTTGCAGGCGGATGTGACAGAGGTAAAGTCTGATGTTGTGGAGATGCAAAGCGAACTGATTACGATGCAGGATACAAACGATGCATATGAAAAAGAAATAGAGGCAAGTGTGTCGCTTACAGATATTAAGAAGAAGGCGATTAAGGAACTGGGAATGACGTATCCTTCTGCCGATCAGATTGTTTATTACAGCGTAGACTCTCAAGACTATATGCAGCAGTACGCTGATATTCCGTAAATTTCATAAAAACTGATATGTGCATGCCTGAATGGATTTTTTGGGGATGCACTCATTTCATTTATGGAAATATCGAATGAATCCTGAATAACGTGGGAGAATAACAGTTTATGCGAAGACGAAGAAGAAAGATACCAATCAAATTTTTGTTTCGGATGAAACGAAAAATGGTAATAGCATTTTTGATTATTTTGGTGCTGTTAGTTGGATTGATTGGAAGAATTATATATATACAGTTGGTAAATGGTGATAAATATACCAAGATTGTTCTGGCGCAGCAAGACTATACGAATACAACGATTCCATATAGAAGAGGTGATATCACAGACCGCAAAGGAACTGTGCTTGCAACTAGTACACAGGTGTACAATATTGTATTGGATTGTAAAGTGGTCAATGCAGATGAAGATGATATTGAGCCGACCATTCAGGCGTTGGCAAAGTGCCTTGATAATTATGATGAGTCGGATATTCGAACAATTTTGACAGATTATGCAACAAGTCAATATTATGTACTTGAAAAAAAGCAAACCAGAGAAGAGATTGAAGAGCTTCAGAAAATTATAGATGATGATGAGAATTATCCAAATGTCAGTGGGATCTGGTTTGAAACAGAATATGAGCGGGAATATCCTTATGATTCTCTTGCCAGCGCGGTGATTGGATTTACCACTTCGGGAAATGAAGGCATGAGTGGACTTGAGAATTATTACAATGATGAACTAAATGGAACCGATGGTCGCCAATATGGGTATCTGGATGAAGATTCCGACTATGAAAAAACAATCGTAGAAGCGACCGACGGTAATACGATTGTAACCACCATTGATACGAACATTCAGTCGATTGTAGAAAAATATATTAAAAAGTTTAATGAAAAATATGCGAATAATGCCAGAAGCGGAGACGGAAGTGAGCATACCGGAGTCATTGTGATGGATCCGGATAGCGGAGAAATACTGGCGATGGCCAATTATCCATACTACGATCTAAATGATCCGTGGGATCTTAGCAGTCTTTATACGGAAGAAGAAATAGAAGATATGGATGAAGAGGAAGAACTTGACGCACTGAATGGATTGTGGCAGAATTTTTGCATTACGTATACTTACGAACCGGGTTCTACCATAAAGCCATTTACGGTTGCAACCGGTTTAGACACCGGAACATTGTCCGGCAGTGAGACCTATGTCTGCAATGGTGGTGAGCAAATCGGTGACTATTTTATTCACTGCGTGAATCGAAACGGACATGGAACACTGACAATCCAGGAAGCACTTATGGAATCTTGCAATGATGCGCTGATGCAGATGTCCTATACAATCGGGGCTTCGAATCTTGCGAAGTATCAAAGCATCTTTGGATTTGGTTCAAAGACCAATATCGATTTACCGGGAGAGGCAAGGACAGATTCCCTTATCTATTCGGCTGAAGATATGAGTAAGACAACACTTGCAACCAACTCGTTTGGTCAAAATTTCAATGTGACGATGATCCAGTTGGCATCCGGCTTTTCATCTATTATCAACGGTGGATATTATTATCAGCCACATGTCGTAAAGGAAATTGACAGAGCGGATGGAACCGTGGAAGAAACGATAGATGCGACTTTATTAAAAGAGACGATTTCGAGGGAAACATCGGAACAGATGAAGAAATATCTTCTTGCAGTTGTTGAAGACGGTACAGGAGCTACCGCCGGAGTAAAGGGATATGAGATTGGAGGTAAGACCGGTACGGCGCAGAAGATTCCGCGTGGTGATGGTAATTATCTGGTATCTTTTATTGGGTACGCTCCGCAAGATGATCCGGAAGTGGTAGTATATGTAGTTGTGGATGAGCCGAATGTAGAAGATCAGGCTCACAGTAGTTATGCGCAGGAGATTGCACATAACATTTTCAAGGAAATACTTCCTTATATGAATATTGAAAAGAGTAATTAGAGGTGTAGAAATGATTTATTCAGCATTACCATTTATTGTAGCTTTTGTAGTCTGTTTGGTTCTTTGTCCGATTGGAATTCCGATTCTTCGAAGACTTAAGGCGGGGAACACGGAACGAGAAGAATTGAAATCGCATCAGGTGAAGAATGGAACACCGTCTATGGGCGGAATCTTCATTCTGATTGCAGTCGTGGTGGCATCCTTGATCTTTGCAAGATGGAATTACGATACGATACCACATATTCTTTTGATGGTGGGATTTGGGGTTATTGGATTTATTGATGATTTTTTAAAAGTTGTGTTAAAGCGCTCTGATGGATTGATTGCCTGGCAGAAGATGCTTCTTCAGATCGTGGTAACTGTGATTTTTATGATTTGGTATTTTCTTCATTATGCGGGAGCAACGAATCTTCATATTCCATTTACACTGCTTCATGTACAGGCACCGATTATCTATGCTCTGGTGATGTTTTTGGCAATTCTAGGAACGGTAAATGGTGTGAATTTTACGGATGGTGTTGATGGACTTGCGTCAACGGTGACATTGATTGTTGCGATTTTCTTTGTATTTGTAAGGCGGATGATGTTCGCTGAGCTCGATGTGGTTTCGCTTACCGTAATTGGAGCGCTTATGGCATTTTTGATTTTCAATTGTTATCCGGCAAAGGTGTTTATGGGCGATACGGGCTCGCTTGCATTGGGAGGATTTGTGGCCGGTTGCGGTTATTTGTTAAATGAACCGTTTATCATGGTAATTGTTGGCCTTGTATATTGGGCAGAGATTCTTTCGGTTATGATTCAAGTATCATATTTTAAAGCAACTAAGGGAAAACGTGTATTTCGGATGGCGCCGATTCATCATCATTTTGAACTTGGTGGCTGGTCTGAAGTAAAGGTTGTGACAGTATTTTCTATCATAACGGTATTCCTTTGCGCAGTTGGTTATGTAGCATTAAGATTATAGGATAAAAAAGGGAAAAGTTGGTATGAAGAATAAAAAAGTATTAGTATATGGAACAGGTATTAGCGGAATAGCAGCGAGTGCGTTACTGCTTAGACATGAAGCACAGGTGTTTCTTTATGATGAAAATGAAAATAAAGTTGCAGCGGAAATCGCTGAGACGGTAAAGGGGCTTGATGAAGAACATATTGTTCTTGGCTCATTAGAGGAGAAATTCATAAGTTCTTTGGATCTTGTTGTGTTAAGCCCGGGAATCCCATTGGACAATCCCAATGTGCTGCGCCTTAAGGAGGCAGGTCTGCCGATTTGGGGAGAAATTGAGCTTGGTTATTATTTTGAAAAGGGCCGAGTGCTTGCAATCACAGGGACAAATGGAAAGACGACGACGACGGCTTTACTAGGTAAGATTATGGAAGCGGCATACAACCATTCTTTCGTAGTTGGGAACATTGGAATTCCATATACATCGATTGCGGACCAGACGATGGAGGATTCTGTTACCGTGGCAGAAATTAGTAGCTTTCAGCTTGAAACAGCAATTGATTTTAAGCCTCAAGTGAGTGCAATTTTGAATATTACGCCGGATCATTTAAACCGCCATCATACGATGGATTGTTATGTAGATGCCAAGATGGCCATTGCGAAGAATCAAGGACCATCGGAATATATGATTTTGAATTATGAAGATGAAATACTTCGCAAAAGAGCGCAAGAAGTAAAGGCAAAAGTGATTTATTTTAGTTCAAAACGTCGCCTTGAGGAAGGAATTTATCTGGCAAATGACCAGATATTTCTTAAAATCGGAGACGATTATGAGATGATTGCCAAGGTGAAAGAATTGCAACTGATTGGCAATCATAATTATGAAAATGTGATGGCCGCTGCTGCAATGGCATATTGCGCCGGCGCCGGTGTAGAGACGATTTCGAAAGTGGTGAAAGAATTTGTTGCGGTAGAACATCGTATTGAATATGTGGATACGGTCAATGGGGTTCGTTATTATAATGATTCAAAGGGAACGAACCCGGATGCGGCAATTCAAGCGATCAAAGCGATGCAATGGCCGACTTGTCTGATTGGCGGAGGTTATGATAAACAGTCCGAATTTGATGAGTGGATTGCCAGCTTTGATGGTAAGGTAAAGAAGCTTGTTTTGATTGGACAGACAGCTCAAAAAATTGCGGATACGGCCGAGAAGATGGGATTTAAAGATTATGAATTTGCAGATTCTTTGGAAGAAGCAGTTAGAATATGCGCAGAAAATGCTAAGAGCGGAGATGCCGTATTATTATCCCCTGCTTGCGCAAGCTGGGGAATGTTTGATAATTATGAACAGCGCGGTGATATGTTCAAAGAATTTGTCAGGGAGATGAAGGGATAGCGGATGAGGCGCCAAAAAGCAGAAGGCACAACACGTACAACAAAATATTTTGATTATACCTTGCTGTTTTTGATTATCTTCATGCTGGGATTTGGTTTGGTTTTGTTGTATTCAACAAGCTCGTATGAAGCGATGAACAAATTTGGAGATTCGACCTATTATCTCAGGCATCAGCTTAGAAATATGATGCTGGGATTAGTATTGATGGTGTTTTTTATCGTGGTCGATTACCGGAGATGGAAGCGCCTTGCACTGCCAATCTATGGTTTGTCATTACTTGCATGTGTAGCCGTAATCTTCTTTGGAGTAGAGTACAATGGGTCAAAGCGCTGGCTTGAAATTCAAGGAATTCAGTTTCAGCCGTCCGAGATTGCCAAGATTGCAATTATTCTTTTTATGGCGCTGATCATCAGCAGACGACCCAATTGCCTTGGAACCTTCAAAAACTATTGTAAGATGATTGCGTTTGCGGTACCGCTTGGCGGAATCGTAGCAGTAAGCAATTTAAGTACCGCGATTATCATTATGGGAATTGCGATGATTATGCTGTTTGTAGCCGGACCAAAAGCGCGGTATTTTATAGGGCTTATGGTGGCTGGAGCGTTCGCAGTCGTTGCTCTTATTTTGGCACAGGGATATCGATCTTCCCGTATTGGAGCATGGCTGCATCCGGAAGATTATGATAATGGGTATCAGACTCTGCAGGGATTGTATGCAATCGGTTCGGGAGGTTTGTTTGGAAAAGGTCTTGGAGAAAGTGTACAAAAGCTTGGCGGGGTTCCGGAAGCGCAAAATGATATGATTTTCTCCATTATCTGTGAGGAACTTGGCATCTTTGGAGCAATTTGTATTATCTTGTTGTTTGTTTTGATGCTTTGGCGTTTTATGTTTATTGCAAACAATGCGAAGGATTTATTTGGTTCTATGATTGCAGTAGGCGTATTTGCACATATCGCATTGCAGGTGATTTTGAACATTGCCGTTGTAACGAATACGATTCCGAATACCGGTATTATTTTGCCGTTTATCAGTTATGGTGGAACGTCGCTGATCTTTTTAATGGCGGAAATGGGATTGGTACTTAATGTATCGAGAAGTATACGAATTGAGGATAGATAACAGTTGATTAAAGAAGAACGAAGACAGGAACGAAAAAGAAAAAAAATAGGGAAAATCATTCTTGTGATTGTCATCGTATTTGCACTGTTGGCACTTATTGTCTGGAAGGTATTTACCGTGAAGAATGTGGAAGTGTCCGGTAATGAACTTTATTCCGATACGCAGATTCAAAATAGCGTATTAAATGACAAATATTCCTGGAATACGCTATATGTTTTTTTCAAGTATAAGTTCAAAGATACACAGGTGATTCCATTTGTCGACAGTATGGAAATTAGCATGAAGATTCCACATACAATTAAGATTGAAGTGTATGAAAAAGGGCTTCTTGGTTATGTGACACTGGAGTCGCAAAAGAACCAATATGCATATTTTGATAAGGATGGTCTGGTTGTTGAAGTTTCGAAAAGAAAGATTGAAGATGTTCCAAATGTGACCGGATTGTCGGTTGAGAAGGTGACAGCAAATGAGACGCTGCCGGTTAACAATTCGCTGCTTAAGGATTTGTTGAATTTGACACAGACACTCAAGAAATATTCGATTACACCAACAAAAATAAAGTGTAAAGACAATGGTAGGTTCGTGCTGAAAATAGGCAAGATAAAGGTTAACTTTGGAGATGCGGACAATCTTGAGAATAAGGTATTAAGACTCAATGAAATTCTGCCGCAGCTTGATGGTTACAAAGGAACACTGCATATGGAGAATTATTCAGAACAAACAACAGACATAGTGTTTGAAAAATCAGAATGATGGTTAACAATTGAGATTGTGGAAAAACATGGAAATGGGCAAATTTACGGTTGATAAATTTGCCTTTTCATTATATTATAGAAAAGTGTAAAAAAGTGTCGAGGCCTGTTAACTAAAGGGGCGATGAGGTTAACAATGGGCATGAGACGGCATATAAATAGATAGTGTGAACGTAGGAGGGAATATCCGTGCTGGAGATTAAGACAAATGAAATGGACTCCGGGGCAAAAATTATTGTCATTGGTGTTGGTGGTGCAGGAAATAATGCGGTGAATCGTATGGTTGATGAAGCAATCGGCGGAGTTGAATTCATCGGTATTAATACAGATAAGCAGGCGCTTACTCTTTGTAAGGCGCCAACTTTAATTCAAATAGGTGAAAAATTAACGAAAGGGCTGGGCGCCGGAGCTAAGCCTGAAATTGGAGCTAAGGCGGCAGAAGAGAATGCAGAAGATATTCAGGCTGCAATCGAGGGAGCCGACATGGTATTCGTAACCTGTGGTATGGGTGGCGGAACCGGTACAGGAGCTGCTCCGGTTATTGCGAATATTGCGAAATCAATGGGTATTCTTACGGTAGGTGTTGTAACAAAGCCGTTCTTGTTTGAGAATAAAGCAAGAATGAAGAATGCGGTTATGGGAATTGAGAATCTGCGTGATACGGTAGATACATTAATTGTGATTCCAAATCAGAAATTATTAGAAATCGTAGATCGACGAACAACGATGCCGGAAGCATTAAAGAAAGCGGATGAAGTTCTTCAGCAGGCAGTACAGGGTATTACAGACCTAATTAACTTACCGGCTCTGATTAATCTCGACTTTGCAGATGTTCAGACGGTTATGAAAGACAAGGGAATGGCACATATCGGTATTGGTATGGCGAAGGGAGATGAGAAAGCGATTGAAGCGGTTAAGCTTGCAGTTGAGTCTCCACTTCTTGAAACAACCATTACAGGTGCATCTCATGTAATTATTAATATTTCCGGAGATATTTCTCTTATGGATGCCAATGATGCATCAAGTTATGTGCAAGAGCTTACAGGACCGGGAGCGAATATTATCTTCGGTGCGAAGTATGATGAAACGATGGCAGATGCCGCAACCATTACGGTAATTGCAACAGGTCTTGGCGAGGAAGCTCCGATGCAGCCGGAAGTGCCGGTAGGAAGTATCAGTGCCAACCTTGGTAATGTCACCAGTCAGATGAGATACTCGAATACGCAGGCGCAGCAGATTCCGAACAATGTGCGTCAGTCACAGGCTATGACAGGTGGATTTTTAAATAGAACTGCACAGACAACGCAGCAACCACAGTCGAATGGTTTGCTTAGACAGCAGTCTACAATCCAGACACCGCCTACGACATTGAACTCTATGCCGGAAGTGAAAAAGCCAGAACCTACTGTTCCGCAAAAGGATCTTAAGATTCCGGACTTTTTAAAGAATGCAAGAAAGTAAGAAAATAATAAGAACGCTGTGAAAAAGCATTACGCTTTTTCGCAGCTTTTTTTGTTGTAGTGTAAGATGATTATGTAAAGTAAAGCTAAAAAACATTAAAAGTTGAAATATTCTATCAGACAGTGCTATAATGACAAAAGTCTATGGAAGCAGAAAAAGACGAGGAGATGAACAGATGGCAAAAGTTGCAATTGTAACAGATAGTAATAGTGGTATTACGCAGGATCAGGCAAAAGAACTTGGAATTTCAGTTCTTCCGATGCCGTTTTTTATAAATGGAAAGTTGTTCTATGAAGATATAGATTTGACTCAGGAACAGTTTTATGAAAAGTTAGAAGGTGGTGCAGAGATTTCAACTTCACAGCCGGCAATTGGAGATGTACAGGCTGTATGGGATGAACTTCTAAAAGAATATGATGAGATTGTACATATCCCGATGTCTTCGGGGCTTAGTAGTTCTTGTGAGACGGCACTTATGATTGCACAGGACTATGATGAGAAAGTGCAGGTTGTGAATAATCAGAGAATATCTGTAACCCAAAGAAGAAGTGCATTAGATGCGTTAGAACTTGCCAAAAGAGGAAAAAGCGCAAAAGAGATTAAGGACTATTTAGAGAAGACGAAGTTCGATTCTTCTATTTATATTATGATTGATACACTTGAGTATCTGAAGAAGGGAGGACGTCTTACTGCAGGTGCGGCAGCACTTGGAACGCTTCTTAAAATCAAGCCGGTATTGCAGATTCAGGGGGAGAAGCTGGATAGTTATGCGAAGGCAAGAACAATAAAACAGGCAAAAAAGCAGATGCTTCAGGCTGTGATGAATGATTTGAAGAACCGTTTTGGCAGTGAAGATGGATCGGGCTGTTGGCTGGACATGGCATATACAAAAGACATAGGTCCGGCTGAGGAATTTAAGGAAGAAGTGCTTGCCCAATTAAAAGATGAAGGGTTAGTAATCAATCCATTATCCTTAAGTATCTCGTGCCATATCGGACCGGGAGCGTTAGCGCTTACGGCAACTAAGAAATTACCGGACAATGTATAATTCAATGAGGAACGAGACCGCTGTAAAAACACTTTACAGCGGTCGTGTTATGTAAACTATGACGAGAGATTTAACGGTGGGATCACCACCTAAGATATTAATACAATTTGCACTGCCGCTTATGGGAAGTGTGGCATTTCAGCAATTTTATAGTATTATGGATGGCATAATCGCCGGAAGATGTATCAATGCGGATGCACTTGCGGCAGTAGGGGCATCTTATCCGATTACGATGATTTTTACGGCCATAGCAATTGGGTTAAATAGCGGAGGAATGGTACTTTGCTCGCAAAAGTTTGGAGCAAGGAAGATGGACGAATTTAAGACGGCGGCGTACACCAGCATGATTACAGCCTTATTACTGGGCATGATGGCAATGGTGGTTGGACTTATTATTTGCAATCCGATGATGACACTTTTAAACACTCCTGCCGATATATATGCGCAGTCAGCTGCTTATCTTAGGATTTACTGCGTCGGACTGTTGTTTGTATTTTTGTATAATATTTGCAACGGAATCTTTAGCTCTATGGGAGATTCGATGACGCCGTTTTTGCTGCTGGTCGTTTCCTCTGTGTCTAATATTGTTTTGGACATTTTATTTGTTGTGGGATTTCATATGGGCGTTGCAAGTGTGGCTTTGGCAACCTTGATTGCACAGGCAGTCGGAGGCGTCTTGGCAATTGCTATTTTGCTAAGAAGGCTTAGAAAAATGCAAAGTGAGTCAGCGCAGCTGTTTTCAGCAGAGATGTTTCGCAAAGTTGTGCTGGTATCGATTCCGTCGATTTTGCAACAAAGCTTTGTTTCGGTATGTAATTTATTTATCCAAAGATATGTCAATGGATATGGAGCGGCAGTGATTGCCGGATACAGTGCGGCAATCAAGCTAAATACATTTGCCATTATGTTGTTTGGTTCGCTGTCAAATGCTTTAACGACATTTTCAGCGCAAAATTTTGGTGCACACAAGATGGATAGAATACGCCGAGGATTAAAAGATGGAATCTTGTTAAGTCTTATAATTATTGTGCCGATTACCCTGTTGTATGTGTTGGCAGGCGATCGTTTGATGATGCTTTTTATGACATCGGCAAATGAAAAAGCCGTGCATACCGGGCAATTGTTTTTGCGGATTGCCCCTCCGTTTTATGTAGTGCTGGTGATTAAGGTGATGCATGATGCCGTGCTTCGCGGAGCGGCGGCAATGAAAACATTTATGATATCGACATTTGCGGATTTGTTTTTAAGGATTATATTGGCCTATTGGTTTCAATTTTATTGGGGGTCAATGGGAATCTGGCTTGCCTGGCCGTTTACCTGGGGAATTGGTATGGTGATTGCGGTCGGCTTTTATAAACATGGTGGCTGGAAGAAAAAACATATGATATTGTAGAAAAGAGGTAACAAAATGAGTAACAACGCATGGGAAGAATTTACAAATCCAACACACGGATTCATCAAATATCTGGGTGTTCATATTGATGAGGTAAGAGAGGGATATTGTAAGGGAACACTGAAATTGGAAGATAAGCATGGTAATCCAATCGGTTCTATTCATGGAGGTGTGCTGTTTAGCATTGCGGACACGGTTGGCGGTGTATGCGCAACGGCCGGCGGAAGAATTGTCACGACGGTAGATGCAGATATTCATTATATGAGAGCGGCTTACATTGGGGATACCTTAATTACTAAGGCGCATGAAGTAAAGTCGGGAAAACTTTTATCAATCGTCGAAGTGAAAAATTATAATCAAGATGGTAAATTGCTGACGAGTTCCACCTTTACTTATCATTATTTAAGTAACCAGATGGATGTAGATGTAGAACTTGAAAAGTTAAAACAGTTGTAGACATTAGTTTTTGATAGGTGTATAATCTTAAACGGCTTATTGTTAAAAGCGATAGTGAAAAGCAGGAGGTAACGAAAATGGTAAAAGCAGTCGTTGGTGCAAATTGGGGCGACGAAGGTAAAGGGAAGATTACAGATATGCTTTCGAAAGAAGCAGATATTATCTGTCGTTTTCAAGGCGGTGCAAATGCCGGTCATACAATTGTCAATGATTATGGCAAGTTTGCGCTTCATACTCTTCCATCCGGTGTGTTTTACGATCATACAACCAGCATTATCGGAAATGGTGTAGCCTTGAATATTCCGGTTCTCTTTAAAGAGATTAAGTCAATTACAGATCAAAATGTGCCGATGCCTAAAATCAAGGTATCAGATCGCGCACAGATTGTGATGTCTTATCATATTCTCTTTGATCAGTATGAAGAAGAACGTCTCGGTGGAAAGTCCTTTGGATCAACGAAGTCAGGAATTGCACCATTTTATTCAGATAAATATGCAAAGATTGGTTTCCAGGTAAGTGAGTTGTTCGATGAGGAACTGTTACAGGAAAAAGTGGTTCGCATCTGCGAGACAAAGAATGTGCTGTTAGAGCATTTGTATCACAAGCCACTCATTAAACCGGAAGAATTATTAAAGGAACTGCATGAATATCGCGATATGGTTGCTCCATATGTATGCGATGTATCTGCATTCTTATATGAAGCGATTAAGGAAGGCAAGAACATCTTGTTAGAAGGTCAGCTTGGCTCCTTAAAAGATCCGGATCATGGAATCTATCCTATGGTAACCTCGTCTTCCACATTGGCAGCTTATGGTGCAATTGGAGCAGGTCTTCCACCATATGAAATCAAGCAGATTATCACGGTATGTAAAGCTTATTCATCCGCAGTCGGAGCAGGCGCATTTGTCAGTGAGATTTTCGGAGAAGAAGCAGATGAACTTAGAAGACGCGGCGGAGACGGCGGAGAGTATGGCGCAACAACAGGTCGACCAAGACGTATGGGCTGGTTTGACTGTGTTGCATCTAAGTATGGATGTCGTATTCAGGGAACAACAGATGTAGCCTTTACGGTGCTTGATGTATTAGGCTATCTAGATGAGATTCCGGTATGCGTTGGCTATGAAATCGATGGAGAAGTTACAACAGATTTCCCGACGACCGCCAAGCTGGAAAAAGCAAAGCCGGTTCTTAAGACACTTCCGGGCTGGAAGAGCGATATTCGCGGTATTAAAAACTACGAAGAGTTACCGGAGAATTGTAGAAAATACATTGAATTTATCGAGCAGCAGATTGGATTCCCAATCACAATGGTTTCGAATGGTCCGGGACGAAATGATATTATTTATCGCAATAAATAAAGATAATTTATGCAGAGGTCAATTTGACCTCTGTTTTTTTTCACATAAAAAACACAATAAGGACAGTCTATTTTCACATAGTAAAATTAGAATATTTACTAATGTGGGTACTGTGCATTTCTTATGCAGACTCAAGGTATAAATATATAGTAGGAGGAAATTGTTGTGATTGAAATCAATCATTTGGTTAAAAAGTATGGTGATCATACAGCAGTAGACGATCTGACCATGAAGATTGAACCAGGTAGAATCTACGGATTTTTAGGTCCCAATGGCGCAGGAAAATCTACAACCATGAATATTTTAACGGGATATCTGGGGGCAACATCCGGAGAAGTAAAAGTGAATGGATTTGATATCTTAAAGCAGCCGGAACAGGCAAAAGCATCGGTAGGATATCTGCCGGAGATTCCACCATTATATGGGGAAATGACAGTGGAAGAGTTCTTAAAGTTTGTGGCAGAACTTAAGAAGATTGAAAAGGAAAAACGCCAGGGAATGGTAGAAGAAGTAATGGAAAGAATCGGTCTTGACGACATGAGAAATCGTCTGATTCGAAACCTTTCTAAAGGATATAAGCAAAGAGTTGGCCTTGCACAGGCAATCATAGGATATCCGGAAATTATTATTTTGGATGAACCGACGGTTGGTCTTGATCCGCAGCAGATTATTGAAATTCGTAATCTGATTCGTGAACTTGGAAAAGAGCATACGGTAATCTTAAGTTCTCATATCTTAACGGAAGTAAAGGAAGTCTGTGATTATATTTTCATTATTTCGAATGGTCGTCTGGTGGCAAATGATGATAAGGAAACGTTATTGTCCCAGATGGACGGAGAACAGCATGTGCATATGTTTGTTGAAGCTTCTGAAGAAGAAGTGAAAAAGACACTTGCACAGGTGGATCAGATTGATGAAGTGAAGGTATTAGAAAAGGAAGGTGGCTGTGAAGTCGTTGTAGTGATGAGCGCCAAGATCGATCTTAGAAGAGACTTATTCTTTGCATTTTCGGACAATCAGCTTCCGATTTTGGAAATGTATGTTCAAAAGAAGTCACTCGAGGAGGTATTCTTAGAGCTGACCGGAGAGCAAAGCACTAACGAAATGGATTTTCCGACCGTATCTTCCCTTGATGATTCCGCAAAGACGCAGGGGGACAATAAGGAGCAAGAAGTTCCGGCTATGACAGTAACAAAAGTGCTTGAGCAAGAACAGCAGGAAGGAGATGAACAGTAGTGAGCGCAATTTTTAAACGAGAATTTAAATCCTATTTTCAAAATGTAATTGGATGGGTATTTATTGCGGCAACGATGTTTTTCTTCGGGCTGTATTCTTATGCATATAATATGGTCAATACCTATGCAAAGATTGATAGTGTATTGCAATCCATTACATTTTTGTTTTTGATAACGGTACCAATTCTAACGATGCGTGCCATGGCAGAAGAAAGAAAAAACAAAACCGACCAGTTGATTATTACGGCGCCGGTTTCGGTTGGTAAGATTGTAATTGGTAAATACCTTGCGATGGCAGCAGTTTATACGATTACCGTGGGAATTATATGTATATTCCCGGTGATTTTGTCACGCTTTGGCTCAATCGCCTACGCAGAGACCTATGTGGGAATTGTCGGACTTTGGTTATATGGACTTTTATGTCTGGCAATCGGCCTGTTCATTTCTTCCTTGACAGAAAGTATTGTGTTAGCAGCCATCATATCCTTTGCGGCATTATTTGTAGCCTATATGATGGGATCTATTTCCAGCATGATTTCCGCAAGCGGAATTCTGGAAAAGATTATGAGTGCGCTTGATATTACAGCTGGAATTGAAGATTTTACAGGAGGTACCTTTAGTGTATCAGGGCTTGTTTATTACGTTTCGGCCGTAATCTTGTTTTTGTTTTTGACTTGCCAGTCTATCCAGAAGAGAAGATGGAGCGGTGCAAGCACAAGAAAATTACAGCTAAGTATGTTTTCCGGCAGTCTGATTGCAGTTGGTGTGGTAGTTTGTATTTTGGTAAATGTAGTAGTGGCACAGCTTCCGGAAGCTGCGAAAAGTATAGATATCACATCCAATAAGGTATATACATTAACGGATGATACACTTGAGTATCTAGATACATTAGAAGAGGATATCACCATTTACGTATGGATAAAGGAATCTTCTTGTGATGAAACTCTTGCCAAGACATTGAGTCGCTATGAGGATGCATCAAAACACATTACGGTTGAATATGTAGACCCGAATGTATCGCCGACATTCTATGAGAATTATACAGATGAGGCACCGACAGAAAATTCGTTGTTCGTTGTAAATGGAGATACTTCTAAGGTTGTTTCTTATGATGATATTTATGAGACGGAAGTTGATTACACAACCTACCAGTATGAGACAACCGGTTATGACGGAGAAGGTCTGATTACAAGTGCAATTAATTATGTAACAAGCACGGAGCAGCCAATCATCTATACGCTGGATGGACATGGTGAGACATCATTAGATGACAGCTTTACACAAGCAATCGAGAAGATGAATATTGCAATCGAGACAATCAGCCTGTTGCAGGAAGATGCAGTTCCGGATGACTGTGAGCTGCTCGTTATCAATGGACCGACATCGGATCTGAATGAAGATGATGCACAAAAGGTAATTGATTATATAGACAATGGTGGTAAGGTCTTAATTACACTTAGTTATACAACAGAGGATATGCCGAATTTTGAAGGTATATTAGAGTCTATGGGCATGGGAACCGTGGAAGGCGTTGTAGCGGATAGTAATTCAAGTTATTATTATCAATATCCGTACTATCTGATTCCGGAAATCTTATCTACAGACCTGACATCAGATGCAGCAGATGGATATATCTTTATGCCAACAGCGATTGGTCTTGATTATTCGACGGATGATTTATCTGATAATGAGACCATCACACCGCTTTTGACAACCTCAGACGATGCCATTTCGAAGGTAGATGTTGCAAACGCAACGCCCTATGAAAAAGAAGATGGTGATATTGAAGGACCATTTAATCTGGGATTGTGGTATCAAAATACCGGAGATGATGGAGAAGGTACCGGTGAGGCGGTTGTAATTTCCTCCACGATTACATTCTCTACCGATGCAGATGAGATTGTATCCGGAAACAACCTGACGCTGTTTAGCAGCATTGTCGAGGAAATGGTAGACACAGAAGGAACCAACACCGTATCCATTGCGGTTAAGGATATGTCTACAAGCTATCTTACGGTAACACAGGCAGTTGCAAGAGCTTATGGAGCAATCGCAATTTATCTGCTTCCAATCGCTCTTTGCGTAGCTGGTATCATAATCTGGATTAAGAGGAGAAGAAACTAATGGAAAGACAAAAGAAAAGTATGTTCATCCTTCTTATTGTGATAGCAGCATGTATTGCCATGTATTTTATACTGACCAGAGTAAATGCGGCTTTAGAAGAAGCAGATGAAGAAGATACACAATATGCGCTGTCGATTGACAGCGCAGACGTGACAGGATTTTCTTATATCTATGGTGATGAGACCTATACCTTTACACTTGCGGATGAGGAATGGACCTGCGATCAGATGGAAGGTGAGGATCTAGATGAGGATTCTGTCATGGCAGTTGCACAGGAACTTTGTGCAATTGAAACAGAGCAAGTGATTGAAGCACCGGATGACCTTGAACAATATGGTCTTGAAAATCCGTCCAATACCTTTACCGTAACTTATGGTGACGAAACGGTTACCATCCTGATTGGCGACTATAATGATACAACCGGTTATTATTATATCAAGAATGCAGATGCGGATGATGTATATGTTGTGGATTCTTCTGTGATTACTTCGATTGAAACTGACCCATCCGGCTTGGTGGCAGAGGAGGAAGAAGAGTCAGGCAGTACAAGCGAATAAGGTGCTAAAGTGATAAGACGCATACGAGTTTTGAAAAATGAAATATAAATCGAGATGATAAACGAAGGCTATCGCCATAGATGGGTTATGACCTGTCTAAGGCGAGGGCCTTTTTTTGTTGTGTTTGTGGGAAATATTTATACAAAAAAGGGCAAAATCCTTGTTTTTAGTATAGTTAAAGTTTATATTATATATAGGACTTTAGTAGGAGGATGAGAGATATGGATTATGAAATGATAGCTGCTCTTATTGTATTTATAGCTTCTCTTATTGGATTTTTATATGGGGTAGTTACCATTGTCGTCAGAAGAAATGCGTTGTATCTCAAGATGATAGCACTGGGAATAGCTTGTATTATGATAAGTTATTTTTATTTCACGCTGCAGCTTCTTACAAGAGAAATGATACCGTCCGGGTTTAATGTCGGTATGTTAGGACTTGTAGGGTGTTTTTTGTTTTTGCTTAGTGCCAATTACGGACAGATGGATTCATTAGCAGATGATGGTAGCAAAACATTTGCCAAATACAGATATATCAGTTATGTCGCACCGATTGTGCTGGCAGTTGTTTTTGTGTTTGCATATATGACAAGCGCAGAGCTTGCCAAAAAGATTTCTTATACGCTTGTTGCGGCAATCGTGGTGGCGGCATCTAGATTTCACCTCAAACATATTATTTTTCCGGATGTTGATTATGGAGTAATCAAATGCATTCGCGGCTATAATATGATCGCTTTGGTATTGTGCGCAGCGACCATAATCATGATGGTTTCAGATTGTGCCCAAATAGCGGGATTATATATCGTTTCCAATATCATCATAGCAGGATGCTGCGTGATTGTATTGCCGGTGCTGAAAAGAGAGGTGGCAAAATGGACAATATAATATATATACTATTTATCTGCATAATCGTACCACTCGTTTTGATGCTTCCGCTTCTTACCGGAAGATCGAGACTCTATGTAGGATATATGATTATAGGCATCTGCGCATGTTTGTTTGCAGCAGAGATTAATGGATATGTCAGCAATCTAATGGATCGTGATATGTATTATATTACAACCAATATTACGCCGGTGATAGAAGAAATTATAAAAGCACTTCCGGTGCTGTATTTTGCGTTTATATTTAGTGACAATAAAGAGAAACTGATTCCGATTTCATTTGCCGTGGGAGTGGGATTTGCCGTACTTGAGAATATGGTTATTCTGGTACAGAACATAGACAGCATCAGCATATTCTGGGCATTAGTAAGGGGATTTGCATCAGGAGTTATGCATGGAATCTGTACCGCCTGCGTGGGATTTGGTATTTCTTATGTAAGAAAGAGAAGGAAGTTATTCTATTGTGGAACCTTTGCATTACTTGCACTTGCCATTACGTATCATGCGTCATTTAATACTTTGGTGCAGTCGGATTCGTACAAATACTTTGGATTTGTAATGCCGATGGTTACCTATGTACCGGCAGTCCTTTTCCTGGTCAAAAATCAGAAATTGCCGTCTTTCAGAAAACAAGGCTAGCGCCGGGGTGATAGGATGGGATTTTCGCACATCGTACAGATGACAATTGAAGGATGGGGCACCTTTTTTTGCATAGTTGCGGCGATTGTGATCTGGCAGACTAAGGTAGCCGACAAAAATAAAGCAATCGGACTGATCCGCTTTGTGCTGGCGGATGGACTGTTATTGCTAAGTGATGCAATAGCAATTGGATTTCGTGGCAGAGAAGGGGAAGCTGCGTTTTACATCGTACGTATTTCCAATTTTTTGGTGTTTGTTTTAGGATATCTTGTTATTGTGGCAGGGGTAGCATACTTTAGCAGGATGATAGAAAAACGAGCCAAAGTATCTGTGAAGAATTGGAGAAATATAGAATATATCATTGGAATTATCGGAATTATAGCGATCAGCATGAATGCGATATATCCTTATTTATATGATTTTGATGAACATAATCGATATTTCAGACTTCCCTATAACGGGATTATTACCTTTACCTATATGGTCGGCATGCTCCTGATATTAGCGCTTTTGCTTAATTTCTTTAAAGAACTTGGAACGCTAGAAAAGGTTGCAGTCTTATCGGCACTGATATTTCCCTTTATATCGCTGATATTTCAGCTAAATCATTATGGGATTTCATTTGTAAATATTGCATCGTGCGTTTCGGTTATCTTTACCTTTGTCGCATTCATGATGGATTACACGAAGGAAGTGGCAGCAAGAGAACGCGAAAGAGAGCGCTGGATTACAGATGAAAAGATTCGACTGCTTCATAATCAGATTAAGCCACATTTTATCTATAATACACTTACCAGTATTTATTACGGGTTGGATGAAGATACGGAAAAATCCAAAACGATGCTTAAGAATTTATCGGGATATCTTAGGGGGAGTCTTGATGTTCTAGATGTTACGGATTGTATAGAATTTGCCCGTGAATTAGAGACTGTAAGATGTTATTTAAATGTAGAGTCGGTTAGATTTGAACATCAGATAAGTTTTGATATGGATATTCAAGACCTTGCTTTTAAGGTTCCGGCATTTTGTGTGCAGACATTAGTTGAAAATTCTCTAAAACACGGGATACGAAAGAAGAATCCACCGGAAGGCAAGGTTATCATAAGGAGCCGCGAAAAAGAGCGGGAACATATCATAGAAATCGAGGATGACGGAGTAGGATTTGACGTAGAATTACTCGCAAAACAAGAAGGAAAGCATATAGGTGTTGTGAACACGATAAAGAGAATCAAGCTTATGTGTAATGGTACGATGGAGATTGACATAAAGCAGGGGATAGGAACTTTAATCACCATAAGGATTCCGAAGGAGCAATGATTATGAAGATATTAATTGCGGATGATGAAAAGATGATGCGCACCGGTATGCAAAAAGAAGTGAGCAAGGTGTTTGCACCGAAGGTGCCGCAATTTTTTCTTGCAAGTGATGGGAAAGAGGCCGTAGAAATATTTGAGAGCGAGCCTGACATTGCGCTTGTTTTTTTGGACGTGGAGATGCCAAGGCTTAATGGACTTGAAGTTGCCAAGCGCATCAAGGAGATTTCTGCGGATGTTGATATTATTATGACGACTGCATATAGCGAATATGCAATGGACGCGTGGAGGCTTCATATTGGCGGATATTTGTTAAAGCCGGTGGATGCACAGGATATTAAAGCGGAGCTTGACCATCTCAAAATAACGCCCGAAGACAGTAAGGATGATAACGGCATTAAGATCACATGCTTTGGAGAATTTCAAATAGAAGCAGATGGTGTGCCGCTTCATTTTTCAAGAACCAAGTCGAAAGAGATGGTGGCCTATCTGGTTGCTAAGAATTCGGCTACGGCAACAAGAGCACAAATCAGTGAAGTTCTTTGGGAAGGAAAAGGCGGCAAATCCAAAAATTCATATATGAGTGCCCTTGTTTTAGATATTAAGAATACACTAAGGGAAGTTGGATGGGAAGAAATCTTTTATCACAGCCATAATGAATACCGGTTGCTTAGCGATAAAGTATCATGCGATTATCATGAGTTTTTGAAGGGGAATCCGCTTGCAATAAGAAAGTACAGAGGCGAATTTATGAGCCAGTATAGTTGGGCGGAAGAATATATCTGGGATTTGGAGAGTATGAAAAGGACTGATCATTAGAAAACGCAGGTTTGAGGTGCCCCTTTTGGTGCATCACAATCTGCGTTTTTTTGTAACAGATTTGTAACAGGCGCTGTGATAAGATTGGCATAAGATAACAGGAAAGACTTGATTTGGAGGTGCATACTCTATGAGAATCATAAAAATGTTTCCGCTAATAGGTATATTGATGCTGCTTTTGTTTTCGGTGTCGGTATATGCAAAGGAAACAGATCGCGATTCCTTTACTTATGAGGTTGTAGCCGCTGACAGTAAAGAAGAGGCGAGAAAAATATTAGAAGCAAATGGATATACGCTGATCGATAAAAATGTTGCAGACTATGAGGATGCCATTTCAGATAAAGCGGTATATGTTGGATATCGAATCGTAGACGAAGCACAAGCTGATAAAGCGGGAGCGTATAGTGCAAGCGCATTTGGAAAATCATCTATCGTTATGATCGGTGGAACCGGCGTGGTAGTTGGTGTGATGATAGGGATGCTGTCTATGAAGTACAAGAAGATAACGAAGGAGAATGCAGATGAAACATAAAATGATTAAGAAAATATCTGCAGTCATTCTTACGGCGGCTCTTTGTATAGGGCTTTATCCGGGAGGAATGCTTAGCGCGAAAGCGGATAATAGCGCAAGCTATATTACGGATTTGCAGATTATGAGTGGAGCAGATGCCATAACGAAGTTAGAAGATGCCGGATATACCGCGATGAGCATAAGTCTGAATCCGGTAAGCAATGCAGAGGAATCATCACTTCTATATCTTGGTTATAAGATGGGATCAGCCGACAATGCAATAACAGATATCAGAGTTGGAAGCGGCACGAGCCTTAGCATAGATGGATGTAACTATAGCAAAGTCAGCAATCTAAGCTTAAATCAAGGTACCGGCGGCAGCAACATTTATCTGTATGCCAGTCGAAGCTTAGATGCCGGTGAGCCGATAAGAGGAATTGCATTTCAGGTTATAAAAAGCCAGGATGGATTTGAAACAGACCATAAGATTCTTAGCTCGGACGGTTCTTTTGTTGTTCGAAATGCGCAAGATGAGGTGGCGGATTTTGATGAAGGGATATCCGCTTCCGAGATGTATCTTAAGATGTATAAGGGAAATATCTACAAGCCTTATATCGACAAGGTCGTAGCAGTTAAGGCATCAGATGAAAGTGCCGCAGCTAAAAAAATCGCATCGCTTGGTTGCAATTATTATCTGGGATATGCGATAGAGGCTACAGATGCAAATGTTTATCTGGGTTATACAAGAACGGACGATAAAAAAAAGGCGATTAGATCCTTGATCGCAGCGCCGGGGAAAAAAGAAATACAGGTAGAGGAAATAACTTATCAAAAGGTTTCCGGAGGTGGCAATAAAGCATTAGACGGATATTCGTTTTATGTGACTTATGATCAGGATGCAGGAGAGCCGGTCATGGATCTTATCGCATATGGATACGGACCGGAAAATGCACAGATAAAAACAAAAAAGGAAGAATCAAAAGAGACGAAGGAAGATAATAGCGATAAAGAAAGCACAGACGAAAGTGAGAAGACCACAGAGCAACAAGAAGAGACTAAGCAAGAAGAAGTAAAAGAGTCTGAAACTAAGGAGAGTGATACTTCCTCAGATGATGAGAATGCACAGACACAGTCACAAGAGGTATCGTCAGACGAGTCAAGCCAAAGTGAGGAGACAAAAGGAGAATCGTCTGAGGAAGAGACAAAGGAAACAGAGGATGATGTGCAGCCTAAGACGACAAAGGAAGATAGCTCGCAGGAGGAAAATGAAAATGAGGTCTCGCAAGAAAATACGAAGATAAACAGTAGCGACGCTGAAAGTGATAATGAAAATACTAAGGAATCGGCGGACGAAGAGACCAAGGAAGAAGATAAGACGCAGGCAAAGGAAGCAGACAGTGAGGAAGAAACGATCCAGGAAGACGAAGAACAATCGACACAGGATGATGAGGATACGATTTCCTATGCGCCGGGAATAAGAGTATATAAAGAGATTTCAACAAAAGACTATATCTCTCAATATTACCTTAAAGGAGGGGATGTAGGTGCGATCCAATATCTATATGATGAAAAGGAGTATCAAAGCGCATCAAACAGTGATAAAGTGCTGTGGGTTTCCAACATCTATTGCAGCGACAAAGATGGAAACCAGTTTATAAATAATATTGGTTATGTCACAAGCGCAGATAGCGTCAAAGATGCTCCATTTGAAACGTTATACAGCATAGATGATAAGAGCACCATGACAACGGCAAGTGCAATTTCAAAGAACTCTTCGGCAATACCGATTATCGTAATCGCAATTATAATTGCCGCAGTATTTGGAGCAAGTGGGATAGTGAGAAAAAAAGCGAAAGGATAAGATTATGATGAAAAAGATGGTAAAGAAAATAACATCAATTGTATTAATAGCTGCATTAACAGCTTCTGTATCCGTTATAAGTGAACAAAAAATTGCAGAACCGCTAACAGCATATGCAGCCGAAAAAGAATACGTAAAAGCAATTAAGATTAGCTATGCAGACACAAAGGAGAAAGCAGCGAAAGAGATCGGAGATGAGTATACCATTTTGGATAAAGATTTTAATGATGGTATGAAGTCACATGCCTGGATTGGATATTCGACAACGTCGGATCCGGATTTGGCAATAACCGATATTAAGGTTATGAATATGAACGGTGGATTTAATTATTCCGATTATGAAGCTCTTTTAAACGAGCAAAAGGCGGCGATTAAGGAACAGGTTGATACTGTAGTTCCGGCACTTGTAGAGTATGCCAAAAATTATGATGTGGGAATGGATACCGCAAAAGGAATCTATGAGATGCTGAATGTATTTTACGAAGATGACAGCGAGAAGAACCTGGGTGATTTTCTTCTAGAAGCAGGTAGAAAGCTTGTAAAAAACTCGTCTGATTCAGAGGCAAGAGAAGATGTGGAAAAGGTATTTCTTCAAGGAAATGATACCGTAGTAACGGATATAGAGAATCTGTTGGTATTGGCGCAGGATACGAAAGTTGTAAAAAAAGGTTCATGGCTTAGCCGCTTAAGCGACTTAGGACCAGATGGCCTTGTTGCAATCTATAAAACGGCAAAACCAAAGCTTAGCAATGAGAAAATCAAGGCGCAGATCAAGAGTGATTATGGGGATGACGCAAAAGCGATTTTAAATGAAATAGCAAGTGTCCAAGAGACTTTTAAAGATTATGAAGAGACGTCTCTTGCAACGGCGATTGAAAATGGTAATGAAACTGCGATAGAAAAACAGATGGCAGAGGCAATTGATGTATCAGATAGTGTTACAGAAGATGAGACCTTCAGTGATGAGGAGGATGCAATTGAGTCATATGTAGAGCACACAAGCGAGGCAGCGGATGTGGTAGAAGCGGGCGAAACGCTCGTTACGGCAGGGATTGTCGAGAGTTTAAAGGCGGCATCATACGGTAGCATAAGCGCATATGAGTTCTTTATGAGAGAGGATCTTACGGCTGAGGATTTGTATCCGGTTGCATATGTGATGAGTAATGGGCAAAAAAGTATTATGCAGGATACGGGACTTTATGGAGTTTTTGAGAGCGTTCTGGCAGAAGATTGTGAGGAAGCAGACGCCACCTGGGATACTTCCCTTGGAGAAGGTGTTCAATCAATCTATGAAGGCGTTGACAGAAGCATATTTGAATCGGATACCGCGATAACCGGAGAGGCATTAAAGCGATTATCATCGAAAGGTGATTCTATTGTATCGGACGTTGTATTTTTTGGAGTTTCTGCTACCGGATTGTTGGTTTGTGGTATGGCAGGAATGAGAATTGTAAAATATTCAAAGGCGCTTTCGAAACTTACACAAGAGGGAGTGTTATTAGAAAATAGTACCATTGAAAAATCTTTGAGTGAATATGCAGAAAATCTGACAAAAGAAACAAAAGCACTCTATCAATCGAATCAAGCGTATCAACTTAGCGTAATGCAATCTGAAGGAATGCTTCGCGGAAAAAACATTACATTTCATATAAAAAATTTCGCCAAGTTGTCGGAAACGGAACAACGAGCTATATGGCTGAACGCAAAAAAAGGACTTACTGATTATGAAAAAATGCTTCTTTGGACTAAGAATGATTCGAGGGTGAAATCTACTTATATTAAGCTGTGGGTGAAGAATGACACTGAGGGAAAAATTGCCTCGAAAAGGACGCAGCTTTCAGAGCTTAGAGAAGCGAAAATTTCAACCAACCGAACGGCACAAGCAACAGCTAGAAAAGCGATTCTTGGGGCAAGAGTTGTATTTGCAGTGGCAGCAGTGGTATCCATAGCATCTGCAGTATATGAGATATACAATCTGTGTAGTGAGGATAACACGGAATTTACGAACATTCCTTTTAATATGGTGGATCGTACCTATCCTTCAGGATCAGAAGCAATAACCTATGTATATTACACTCTTGTTACAACAAAAGATGATTCTAAGGCTGATCTTCACAATAAAAAGGGTAAGGAATGGATTGGCATTTACACCACAACGGCAAGTAGTGCAGGAGATCCGATTTTGGCGGAATCGCTCATGGTATCGGAGGAAGATACAACAGCGAATGCAAATTATGAGCCGGTCACCCTTTTTGGAGAGGCAGGAGCGTACAATCTTTGTAACAAGGACATCACTGGTAAATCTATTGATAGTACATATATTTTCTATACAAAAGATGCGGATAGCGTGGTTGACAATGAGGAACTTGAAGAAGCCGACGAGACAACAGAGGGCGATGTTTCCGATGTAAGTGCAACAGGTTCGACATTTGCAGATGGTGGGCTGATCTGGATTGTGCTTATCATAGTTGCAATTGCAGCGATTGTATCTGGAATTACTGCATACAGGAGAAAAAACAGGGGCTAATATCTTGTGCGGCGAGACTTTTGTACATTTCTAAAGGTGAGAGTATGAAAAAACAAAGATTTCGTAAATTATCGATAACAGTGGCAGCAGTTCTTATGGGAGTGATACTCTTTGGACAGCCTGCAGGCATATATGCGAATTTGATGCCGGGATTTACCGAAACGGTTTATGCCGATGAGGTGGAGGAAGAGACATCATCTGAAGATTCGGATAAGGATTTGGTTTATGTAAGTGATGTGCGTCTTTTTGATTCCAATGACAGCAAAAAGGCCAAGCAGGCTTGCGAGGACGCCGGATATACACTTGTAAATTCTGACCTGAATCAGGGCACAGGAAAGAATGTGGTAGAAGATTGGGTTTCGGATGCCGGAGACGGGGCATATGTATATCTGGGTTATAAAACCACTAAAAACAGGGATGAAGCGATAACGAGTATGAAGATGGTTGAGATGGATACGGGCTATACTTCATTCGACTATGAGAGCGTAGAGGAGAGTATGAGTCCGTCCATGGCTTACCTGGCGGAAGATATAGTTTCAGCAGCTTGTGAGGTTATAAAAAACAAAGCACAAGGAGATATTTGTGCTTCAAAGGCTCAAGAGTATCTGAATCTATACTATATACCATATCTGAGAGATAAGGGACTTGGCGATTTTTTGATTGGAGAAGGTGCAGATGTAAGTGCGGTAACAAAGCTTTTAAAAAGAAGCAATCCTTCTGTGATAACATCTATTATGTCGGGACTTACTCTTGGCGTATCACAAAGCGATGTGACCGGATATTCCGGAAATCTTGCCAAGAGGATTGCGGATGCTTCTAGCAATCTTGAGGGATTGAAAAAAAGCGATTATATCACATTGGATTCGTATTATAGTGATGATGTAAGAACATTAAAAGAGCCGTTGCAATCATTTTCTAATGAATTAGAATCGGCGCTTAAGACCTATTATGATAAGGGAAGCGTATTAGATGAGGATTTTATTAAAGATTATCCATATGAAGCTCTTTATGTGCAGGCTTATAACAGATTGAACGAATATACGATGGCGGATGAAACAGGCGTGGGAGATTATCTTCTGGCACTTGGTTCCTCTTCGCTTAGTGCAAAGTCAGATATCAGACAGGGGTATGCGCTCATGATGGCACTTAGTGCGGGGCAACTTCTTATGATGAAATATTCAGGGATTCTTGAGGCTGTTAATGATATGGATGCATCATCAGATTCGCTCGGTTATTGTGATGAAAGATTTCGTGCAGCACAAGAAAAAATAAAAGCGGTAGGTCTAGATGCGACGAAAGATGGTACGGTGCCGGTTTATGCAGGAGATAATGATACCCTCTATAAATCAGAGGTTGCTATGAGTGATGCGGCAAAAAGAGCGGCCTCTGCAAAAAACGAGTATTATGCGCTGACGCAGTTTGATAAGGATATGGAGCTTTGGGAAGAAGTATTGAAATGGAGCAGTGCAGTTATAAGTATCTCGATGGGAGCTTATTTTATGGGAGCACTAGCGGTCAAAGCAATTGTCTATTTCGTTGGTAAAGAGGTCTTAAAAAGATTTCTGGCGACTTCTGTAGGAATGATATTTAGTGCACTTGGATGGACCGTTAAAGCATTGGGATATAATCTTATCACACTGGTAGTTTATGTAGTCGTTATGGTGGTCTGGTATGTTGCGGTGAAGATTAAAGGCTATATAGATAAATACAATCCGGATATGTCTACGGTGCCACACTTCCTTTATGATGTCGCTACATATAAGGGAGAAGATGGCAAAAAGCAAACAAAATATACCTTATATACGTCAACCTATAATGTGCATGATAGTTACGACTCATCTGAGAATTGGATTGAGTATTATTTGACGGATTCAGCGGATACAATTAAAAAAGCAAAGAAAGCGAATTCGAAGCTCTACAATGACTTTAATGCAGGGCAGGGCAAGAAGTGGAACGGACTTTATGTCACAAAAGATCCGGATGTTGGAAGCCCGATTTGTGCGGAGGATGTAGAGGATATCTTTTTAGTAAAGAAAGGGGAATACAAAAGGAAAATCAGTGGTTATGAAGCATTTAGCGAGATTGGAAGCAGCAATCCGGTAAATCTTAATTCGAACCAGTATCATGATACTGTAAATGGAATATATCTCTATTACAAGACCGAGAAGACGATTGAAGAGCCGGATTGTGCGATGTTTGGGACAGATGGCAAATACGTATCCGACCTTGTTATCGTATCTGAGAAGAAGGAAAATAAGGCGAAAGCCGAGATTAAGATGAAGCAGGGAGATTACGAGTTTATCGACTATAATCTGACACCGGACAATGGCTATTATACTTATCTTGGATATGCGACAACCGATAATGTAGAAGATGCCCTAAGAGATATCAGGGTAGACGTAACACAGGTAGCAAATGCAGCATCGGGAGGATATACGAGAGGAAATATCAGTTATGGCTATGTGGGCACGACCGGTACAGGCATATCCTTGTATCAAAGTGCGGTAGCATCAAATGAAAGTGACTCGGATACCTATATATCTGCTCCGGGTGCACCGATACTTGCAGATTTTGTTGTTACAGATGGTCCTTATAAGGCGCCGGCAGGATATGAGCCGATTATCTTGGGAAGTGGATCTGCACCTTATAATTTTAATACGCAGTTTGACTCAAAAACAGATAAGAATATGCGTTTTGTCTATTTCCAGCCGTCCGTGGCATATGTGCCGGAGGGAACTGAGGTGGAAGAAAAAGAAGGCGTAACCTATATTACCTCTGACACGAAGTATCTGGCGGGCGTCACAACGGTTGTAGGAGGTATGAGCGGAAACGTTGTAAGAGAAAAGGCTAAGAAACTTGGATATGAAGTAGTAAATATCAATGTGCTTCGAAACCATGATTATAAGAACTGGCATTCGTTCTATGGATATTTTTGTTATGCTACGACCTACAATCCGTATCGAGCCATAAGCGATATCAGATATTTCAAGGGCTCGGCCTATGCAAATAGTGTTCCATATACAGCAGGATCTGAGGATGGCGCATATCTGGCGTCGGATGTATATATCTTTGAATGCAGTAATTTGATAGACGGATACCAGGGACTTGCCAAATCAAAGGCTTATAGCGGATTTTCGGAAGAACTTTTAAGACTTTATCCAAATTACGATTATCCTTATGAAATGTCGGAAAATTATGAGAGCTGGCAAAAGGTGAATCTGGACAGATATTTTGGATTTGCGGCTAGAGGATTGTATACGCTTGGCGTGGATGAAGACCACCCTGCCATAAAAGCATCGGACTTTAACATAACCAAGAATACCACTGCTCCTTCCGGTATGCTTCCAATTGCTTATATGACAGATAAGTATTCCACATACAATTACGATCTGGCAGTGGCAGATTATGAAATTCATTTCTATTTGAAAAGGCAGGCAGTAACGAAGGGCAAATATATAAGCAAAATTAACGTTTCAAGTTTTTCTATGCCAAGTGGAGCTACGGGTGTTGCGAAAATACTTGCATACAAAGGCGCGGATGATTCTACGATGCTTCGGGCTGCGGCATATGGAGGAGAAGTGCTTTCGACAAATATTGCGGTTACGCCTAAGTATGCCTGGTACAATTATCTAAAACACAACAATAAGGTTTTGAAAAAAGGAACCGGCATTGTGGCAAAATACGATGAACTAAGGGAAAGATATCTATATTCATTTAGTTATTCTGCTATGAAAGATTCTTTGCCTGATATAGCATGCAAATTCTCTTATGTCGGGGTATCAAGAACAGATGATGCGAGTGAGGCGATAACGGGAATTATCAGATACTATGTAGCAGGGAAAGAGGCACCAAATAAGATAAGTGTCGGAGGCGTGAAGTACACAAAGGCAGGAGATAAGGTTGGAGATTACTGCTATTATTATACGAAATCTGCAAACGCCACACCGGGAGTTCCGATTACGAATCTTGAATTTACCGAAAAATCAGTAGTTGGCGACAGCAGTGCAGTTTTGACGGCAGAAAAGGCAGATCCAAGTGACCTGCAAGAACGCCTTGCAGCAGTGGATGATGATGATGACCTTGAGCCGTATGAGAAGATTTTGAAAAAGGCTGAGATAAAACAGGATGCAGCCAGTCTTGAAGTGAAGCCGCAAAACAACCTGTATGGCAAGCTGTCCATCGATTTGGAGGATTCATTTATAACGGATTTCTATGTAGGAACAGGTTCAAGCTATAATGCCGCGGCATCGGATGCATTTCGCCAGGGAGCCTCTTTTGTATACAGTTACAACACTAATATGGAGCTGATAGGACATAAATGTGCCAATCGGTCAAAGACTACAAAAACATATGTATGCATCGGCTATGATTTGGTGAGCGAAAAAACGTGTGACGAAGAAGAACTAGAAGAGAACCTTATGCTCGCAACAAAAGATATTTTGTTAACGGTAGGTAAGCCGTATGATGAGGATGGATTTGTTAAGAACGGCTGTGAATACTATCCGGTATCTGAGATATCATTAAATGAAGGAACGGATGGTAAGGAAATCTATATGTATACGACGATAGATGAGACTTCACAAACGAGCTCGCCGCTTTGTGCTTTGGCGTTATCGAAGGCCGATTCGATCCCTTCAAAGGCGGGAAAGGTGCGATATGAGTACATTCTTACGGATGAGGGAGCGAGAGCGAATCTTAATGACTCAGCTACGGCATTGGACGGCAAAAAACTTATAGATACGCGTCTTTGGCTCTTTGCCGCAAGATATGATAACACGGTAAAGTCTGCTGCAAGGTATGACATAACAGACTATGGAAGAAATACGTTAAGGTACGATGTTAAAGTAAGATAAGAATCGGAGGGAGAGCATAAGATATGGGAAAGACATTAAATAAAATAATCTTTATCATAGGCTTTATATTTGGCATAGGCTGTGCTTTTTCATTTGCAGCTCCCGCCTGCGCTTTTGCAGCTGTGTGCGAGGTGACGACATCCGATGGACAGACGGTAGGATTTGATACATTTAATCAGGGATGGGCCTATACCTGCTATAAGTCATCAAGCAATAAAAACACTACTACGGTATTTAAGCTGCTGTCTGATTGGGAATCATGGACATCAAAGGGAAAGCATTCGATGAATGGCAGTAATTATAGCCACTCCAAGTATGATCTTGGTGTCGATGTTAAGAGAAAAGATGTACCGGGTCTTGATGACTCCAAAAGTAAAGTGGATTGCTTTGACGATGGATTCATTTGGGTTCCGCATGACAAGAGTATTACAATAGACTTAAATGGTCATAATATAAACCGGCAAAGAGGCAATGACCAGACGGATGACGGGGAAGTAATTAACGTGTCATCAGGAGCCGTTCTTACGATAAAAGACTCCAATCCAAACAGACAGCAGACGCTTTATGGCTACGATGTGAAAGGCGGCGCGATAATGGGAGGTGCAAGTGAGGACGGTGCAGGTGGTATTCATATTAAGAACAAAGCCACTTTGATAGTAGAAGGCTGTAATATCTGTGGGAATCAGACAAATGATCACGGCGGTGCGATAAAGCTGGAGGGTAAAAAGTCTAAGCTTGTCATGAATAATTCTACCGTGTTTGCCAATAAGACCAGGGATGCCAAGAGTAATACCAATGGCGGAGCAATCTATTGTGACGGTGGCACGGCAACCATTACAAAAACTACTTTTATCGGAAACGAGAGCGAGGATTATGGAGGAGCCATCTTTTCGGATGAAGGTAACGTAAATCTTACGGTTACAAACTGTGTCTTCCAAAACAATTATTGTAGGGATTCAGGCGGAGCTATCTATATGGATGCAGGAAAGCTTGAGATGAGCGAATGTGAGTTTTTGGGAAATTCATCGGGCGATGACGGAGGAGGCATTTATATTGACGGTGAGGAAGGAACTGTGATACGAAATTGTCAATTTAAGTCCAACTATGCAAAGGATTCAGGTGGAGCAATCTATGTCTACGATGATTATGTTTCGTTGCTTGATTGCATTATAAAAAACAATTCCGCTGGAAAGGATGGAGGCGGCATCTATGTAGATGGCAAATATAGAATCTCAATCCAAGGCGTGATGGAAGTGTGTGACAATACCGCAAGCCATGGCAGAGCGGATGATTTGTATCTAGAGGATGCCAAAGAGAATGCAACCGTCTATTCCGGAGGTCTTATGGATGGATCAAAGGTAGGAATTCGAACCGGAGGTGATGATCCGAAGTTGAAAAATGTAACGAAACAGGAAGTAGAGGAGTATTTCTTTACTAATTCCGGAAGTTTTTCGTCGACAAAGAACAGTGAGAAGAATGAGTCCTATTATGCTAGTGTTTTTGCAATCGGTAATAGATTTGTGATTGTGCTCGTGACAATTTTGGTAGCTGCATTTTTGGTTGCAGGTGCTGTTGTTGTAAGGAGAATAAGAAGTAGATAAAGGTGTAAAGATACAAGAGAAATGAAAAAGCCCTGAAAAACAAAAAGCTGTTTTTCAGGGCTATCGTTATCAATTTTATTTTGTTGGTAATTCAGAATCTTTATAAACGATTACAGTAGAATCCTTTACTCCGTTTGAAGGAGGAATCATACCGAATTCTTTTACATTGTCAAGAGTCATCATAGCAACATTTTCTTCTAATTCGCAGTCTACAAAACCATCACGTGATGAGAAACGATCCCACTTTTTAGCAGCACGTTCATCTGTGAACATACGGAATAAACCATCGAAATAAGGAGGCATATCGCCTTCTTCAATCTGTCCGTAAGGAATCAGCATTGCAAGGAATTTGTCACATCCTGCTTCAGCTGCAGCAGAAGCAGCCTCTTCGTTTCCAACAATTGTATAATCCGTTGTGCCTGCAAAAGCATCTTCGTAATTAGCACGCTGTGCACTGTTATCTACTTCATAAACAGTGTGCTGTACACCATTTACAGTGAAGTCATACAAAGGCTCTTTGTCAAGCTGGTATTTGTTCTCCATTGTCTTAATATAATCCTGATCTTTGTAAGCGATGATAGCTGGAACAGTCTGAACCTTAGTATCCTTGATTTCAGCTGTAAGCTTAGCGCAAGCAGACTGATCAGAATCCTGATGTCCTTTGATAACGTGAGAAACATATTCTTTTACATCAGCAGCTGCAATAACAGCAACGTATGTTTTGTATTTTGCAACCATGCGATATACATAGTATGCAGGATCATCGACCTGTTTTAATTTGCCTTCTTTTAATTTTACTTCAACTTCTGAAGCACCCCAAGTTGCTGCGATTTCTACATCATCCTTTGCCGGACGAATTGCAGAAAAAGGTATCATGTTTGCCATTTTAAACTTCCTCCATTTATTAAATATATTTATGTTTAAACCCACCTATGGCTATTATACCCTTTTGCAATTGTATGCAGATATTCGATAATTTTGATTTGTTATGCGGAAATGGAATAATCTACCTAACAGGCAAGAAAATTATTCATTTTCCTTTTTTTCCTCGAAAGAAGGATCTTCCTCGAAAGAAGAATAATTCTTCTTAAGCAGGCGGGCAATCATGCCCATTGCCCAGATGAGCACCGGGATGATGACGGTTGCATAGATAGAAATCTTAAGCATAGCAAAGGAATTAGGAGAATCTATTAGGGCGAAGACCAGTGTGGAAGCATATAGGGCAACCAATAAAATGACACCGATCAAAGCACAGATCTGCCTTGCTTTTTTCATATTTATCACCTCGCGATTTGTTTCATGATAGTTCGGTTACATAATATATAGAAAGAACGCTTTCGTCAAGATAGAAAGGTATTCATAAATTGTTTACAGAATTCTAACAAATGAAACATATCACAGTCATAATTCATGCATACAATATAATTGTCCGAAAGATAGTAATTAAGCTCTACTATTCTCGCGGTTTTTGCTATATAAGCGAGAGCGAAGGGATGATGTTAGGGCTTCGTTACGATACTTTATAAGAATCTGCAAGACTTGCTTTTTCACACACAAAACTTTTTCATATGAAGGCCGGTGGCATCATAAGCTGCCGGCTTCCTCTTTTTTGTGGATTGGAAAATGTTTGTTTTTGTTAGTTGAATATGATAAAATCAAACAAAAAAATAGGAGGGGCACAGTGATGGATCAAGAACAAAATCATAGCAATGGAACAGGTGAAAACCAGCAGCAACATCCATACGGGAATCCGACAAATCTTAATGCCACAGTAGATGAGCAAAAGACTTCTACTGATTGGGCACAGGGTTCGGAAGAATATATTAGAAAAGAAGAAACTACACACAGTCAAGGATATGATGGAAAAGTATATAACAATCCTAATATCAATAAAGCTTCTACGTTTTCGCAACAGAATGCTCAAAATAACAATTATTCGCAGGATTATGAAGAGAATAAAAATGGTAACGGATTTGCAGTAGCATCCTTGGTACTGGGAATCATTTCGCTTGTGATATTCTGTGTGGGATTTAATATCATCCTTGCAATTTTGGCAATTGTATTTGGTGCAGTCGCACTTCATAAATGCAACAAGAAAGGAATGGCGATTGCTGGTATTGTGACAGGAATTGTTTCGATTGCATTATTTTTGGTTGTTTGCCTGGTGATTGGAGCCAGCTTTATGTCAGTTATAAATGAGGGTGGCTTTGAGGATTTTGATGATCTTTATAACTACTATAATAATGGTGGAAATATCGATGAGATGCCGGGATATGATGATATCGAAGAATATGACGGGAATACCGTTAATTACGAATTTAACAGTAATGGAGAAGCCTATACCGTTTACTTTGATTAATTAGGATACGACATGGCAAAAGAAGTATCTTGACAAGATTGAGAGCATTTGGTATATTCTTACCGATATTGAAAAGACGATGACGAAGACAGTAAGGTAAGCGTGAAGCTATCAGAGAGTCGGCGGGTGGTGTGAGCCGGTACAAGTAGCATTTATCTGAAGATCACTTCTGAGTCGCGGGCTGAACATATAGTAAGCCTCGCCGATTTCATCCGCGTTAAGGATGACGTGTATGCAGATGCTTAAGGGCTCTAAGTACAATGTAAACAGGTGGTAGTGTAAGTTATGCTTGCATCCTTTTTACAAGGATGCAAGCATTTTTTTATCTCGAAATTCGAGGAATGGAACAAAGAAAGGAAAGAAAGAGCATGTATAACAAGGTATCGGCAGATATGAATTTTGTTGACCGCGAGAAGGCAACAGAAAAATTCTGGGAAGACAATCAGATCTTTGAAAAAAGTATGGAACAAAGAAAACAAGGGGAGACTTATACGTTCTATGATGGACCGCCAACAGCGAATGGTAAGCCACATATCGGACATGTACTGACCCGTGTTATTAAGGATATGATTCCAAGATACCAGACTATGAAAGGAAAGTATGTACCACGTAAGGCTGGATGGGATACACATGGACTCCCGGTAGAACTGGAAGTGGAAAAACTTTTAGGACTTGATGGGAAAGAGCAGATTGAAGAATATGGCTTAGATCCATTTATTACCAAGTGTAAGGAAAGTGTCTGGAAATACAAAGGCATGTGGGAAGATTTTTCTCACACGGTAGGATTTTGGGCAGATATGGATGACCCATATGTAACTTATGATGATAACTTTATTGAATCTGAGTGGTGGGCACTTAAGAATATTTGGGATAAGGGTCTTTTATATAAAGGATTTAAGATTGTGCCTTACTGCCCACGTTGTGGAACACCGCTTTCCTCACATGAAGTTGCACAAGGATATAAAGATGTAAAGGAACGTTCTGCAATTGCAAGATTTAAAGTCAAAGGGGAAGAAGCCTATATTCTTGCATGGACAACAACACCTTGGACGCTTCCGTCGAATGTGGCACTTTGTGTAAATCCGGATGAGAGCTATGTAAAAGTAAAGGCAGCAGATGGTTATACCTATTACATGGCAGAGGCGCTTCTTGACAATGTACTCGGTTCTCTTGCAAATGAAGAAGAAGGCGTGAAAGCTTATGAAATCTTAGAGCGTTATATCGGCAAGGAATTGGAAGGAAAAGAATATGAGCCTCTCTTTCCTTTTGCAGATGAAATCATCGAAAAACAGCATAAGAAGGCATATTATGTTACCTACGCGGACTATGTCACAATGGGGGATGGTACCGGCGTGGTTCATATTGCACCGGCTTTTGGTGAAGACGATGCGCAGGTGGGACGCCGCTATGACCTTCCGTTTGTGCAACTTGTAAACGGAAAAGGTGAGATGACAAAAGAGACGTCTTATGCAGGTGTCTTTTGTAAAGATGCCGATAAGATGGTGCTCAAAGACTTAGAAGAAGCTGGATTATTATTCTCAGCACCGAAATTTGAGCATAGCTATCCACATTGCTGGAGATGTGAAAGCCCACTGATTTATTATGCAAGAGAATCCTGGTTCATTAAGATGACACAGGTAAAAGAACAGCTTGTAGCCAACAACAATACTGTAAACTGGATTCCGGAATCCATTGGTAAAGGTCGTTTTGGTGACTGGCTTGAGAATATTCAGGATTGGGGCGTGTCACGTAACCGTTATTGGGGAACTCCTCTTAACATCTGGGAATGTGAGTGCGGTCATATGGAATCGATTGGAAGCCGTGAAGAATTATTTGAAAAATCGAAAGATGAAAGAGCTAAGAGTGTAGAATTTCACAGACCATATATCGATCAGATTGAGATTCCGTGTCCAAAGTGCGGTAAGGCTATGCACCGCGTACCGGAAGTAATTGACTGTTGGTTTGATTCCGGAGCAATGCCGTTTGCGCAGCATCATTATCCATTTGAAAATAAAGAAAAGTTTGAGCAGCAGTTCCCGGCTAAGTTTATTTCGGAAGCGGTTGACCAGACACGTGGATGGTTCTATTCTCTGATGGCAGAATCTACACTTTTGTTTAACAAAGCACCATATGAGAATGTTATTGTACTTGGTCATGTGCAAGATGAGAATGGACAAAAGATGTCGAAGTCAAAGGGAAATGCCGTAGATCCGTTTGATGCGCTCAAAGAATATGGAGCGGATGCCATTCGTTGGTATTTTTATATTAATTCTGCACCATGGCTCCCGAACCGTTTTCATGGTAAGGCAGTGCAGGAAGGTCAGAGAAAATTCATGGGTACCTTATGGAATACTTATGCATTCTTTGTACTTTATGCCAATATTGATCAATTTGATGCGAGCAAATATGCTCTAGAATATGGTAAACTATCAGTAATGGATAAATGGCTTTTGTCTAAGCTTAATACTTTGATTAAAGAAGTGGATCAAAACCTTGGAAACTACAGAATTCCGGAAGCAGCAAGAGCGCTTGATACCTTTGTAGATGAGATGAGTAACTGGTATGTACGCCGAAGCCGTGAGAGATTCTGGGCAAAGGGCATGGAGCAGGATAAGATTAATGCCTATATGACGCTTTATACAGCGCTTGTAACCGTTTCAAAGCTGGCAGCTCCAATGATTCCATTTATGACAGAAGACATTTATCAAAACCTGGTTCGAAGCCTTGATAAGAGTGCACCGGAAAGTATTCATCTTTGTGATTATCCGGTTGCGGATGAAGCTGTCATTGATGCAGGACTTGAGCAGAATATGGATGAAGTACTTAGAATCGTGGTTATGGGTCGTGCAGCAAGAAATGGTGCCAATATCAAGAATCGTCAGCCAATCGGAGAGATGTATGTAAAGGCTTTGTTTGAACTGCCGGAATATTTTGTTCAGATTATTGAAGAAGAGCTGAATGTAAAGAAGGTTGAATTCTTAGACGATGTCTCAGCATTTACCGATTATACATTTAAGCCACAGCTTCGTACGGTTGGACCAAAGTATGGTAAGTTCTTAGGACAGATTCAAAAGGCTTTGGCACAGGTGGATGGTAATGCAGCGATGGCTCAGCTGAAGAGTGAAGGTGCAGTAAAATTCCCTGAGATTGGAGACGGCGTAGAACTTGCCGAGGAAGATCTTCTCATTACCATGACACAGCAAGAAGGTTACAAGACAGAAGGAGATAATGAGATTACGGTTGTTCTTAAAACAGAGCTTACCAAAGAACTGTTAGAAGAAGGATTCGTTCGCGAGGTTATTTCCAAGATTCAGAACATGCGTAAGGATTCCGGTTTTGAAGTAATGGATCATATCAAGATTGGATTTATTGCGGATGAAAAGTCGGCAGATATTATTTTGGCAAATGCTGAGGTAATTAAGACAGATGTACTAGCCGAGAGCATCGAAAATGGTGTATCCTTAGAGCATGAGAAAGAATGGAACATTAACGGAGAAAAAGTAACGCTCTCAGTAGAAAGGAAGTAATGCCATGAAAAGCCCATTTGAAAAAGAAAAGTTCAAGACGGACGTAAAAGACGCACTTAAGATTTTGTATCGTAAGAATCTAGATGAAGCAACGCGTCAGGAAGTTTACCAGGCCGTTGCATATTGCGTAAAAGATGTAATCATTGATCACTGGATGGCGACGCAAGAGGAAGTTAGAAAAAAAGATCCGAAAATCGTCTATTATATGTCCATGGAATTTTTGATGGGCCGTGCACTTGGCAATAATTTATTAAATCTGACGGCGTATAAGGAAGTAAAAGAAGCGCTTGAAGAGTTGGATTTTGATTTGGTAAGCGTGGAAGATGAAGAACCCGACCCGGCTCTTGGCAACGGCGGACTTGGCCGTCTCGCAGCATGTTTTTTGGATTCGCTTGCAACACTTGGTTATCCGGCGTATGGATGCGGTATTCGTTATCGCTATGGAATGTTTAAACAACAGATTCAGGACGGATATCAAAATGAGGTTCCGGATAATTGGCTAAAGAACGGCTATCCGTTTGAACTTTGCCGGCGAGAATATGCGAAGGAAGTTCGATTTGGCGGTTACGTAAAGACGATAGATGACGGACATGGCAATGTGCGCTTTGTGCAGGAAGGATATCAGGCTGTTACGGCAGTGCCTTATGATATGCCGATTGTAGGATATAACAATGGGATGGTTAATGCGCTGACAATCTGGGATGCAGAGCCGATTGAAGTATTCCAGCTGGATTCGTTTGATAAAGGTGATTACAAAAAGGCTGTGGAGCAAGAGAACCTTGCCCGCAATTTGGTTGATGTTCTCTATCCGAATGACAATCATATCCAAGGTAAGGAACTTCGTTTAAAACAACAGTACTTTTTTGTGTCTGCAAGCGTGCAAAGAGCGATTGCCCGATACAAAAAAACACATCCGGATCTTCGTAGGTTTTATGAAAAAGCAGCATTTCAGCTAAATGATACGCATCCGACGGTAGCAGTAGCAGAGCTGATGCGTATCCTGGTGGACGAAGAAGGTCTCTCCTGGGATGAAGCCTGGAACGTAACGACAAAGACCTGTGCTTATACCAATCATACCATCATGGCGGAAGCACTGGAGAAGTGGCCGATTGAGATATTCTCGCGTCTGCTTCCGCGTGTTTATCAAATCGTAGAGGAAATTAACCGGCGATTTATTTTGGATATTGAGAAGAAATTCCCGAATAATCCAAAAATGATTGAGAAGATGGCAATTATTTATGATGGCCAGGTTAAGATGGCGAATCTTGCAATCTGTGCAGGTCATTCGGTAAATGGTGTAGCGCGTCTTCATACAGAGATACTAAAAAATCAGGAACTTCACGAATTCTATGAGATGTTCCCGGACAAATTTAATAATAAGACAAATGGAATCACGCAGCGCCGGTTTTTACTTCATGGCAATCCACTTCTTGCAAGTTGGGTGACAGAACGAATCGGTGATGACTGGATTACAAATCTTAGCCATATGGAGAAACTTGCAATCTATGCAAAGGACAAAAAAGCGCAGCATGAATTTATGAACATTAAATATCAAAATAAACTGCGGCTTTCGGAATATATTCTCGAGCATAATGGCGTAGAAGTTGATCCGCGTTCAATCTTTGATGTGCAGGTTAAGCGTCTACATGAATATAAGAGACAGCTGTTAAACATTTTGCATGTGATGTATCTGTATAATAAGATCAAAGAAAATCCGTCTATGGATTTTTATCCAAGAACATTTATTTTTGGTGCAAAAGCAGCAGCGGGGTATAAGATTGCAAAGCTGACAATCAAACTGATTAATAACGTTGCGAAAGTAATCAATCAGGATGCAAGCATAAAAGGCAAGATTAAGGTTGTGTTTATTGAGGATTATAAGGTGTCAAATGCCGAGTGGATATTCGCGGCGGCAGATGTCAGTGAGCAGATTTCAACGGCCAGCAAGGAAGCGTCCGGTACAGGCAATATGAAGTTCATGCTAAATGGAGCATTGACAATTGGAACCATGGATGGAGCGAATGTCGAAATTGTAGAAGAGGTTGGAGAAGACAATGCCTTTATCTTTGGTATGAGTTCAGATGAAGTAATTGCACATGAACAGGCAAGAGATTACGATCCGATGGAGATATTTAACACCGATCAGGAAATCCGCCAGGTGCTGATGCAGCTGATTAACGGTTATTATTCGGATAATGATACAGAAATCTTCCGGGATCTATACAATTCTTTGTTAAATACACAAAGTACGCAGTATGCCGATACCTATTTCATATTGAAGGATTTTCGTTCGTATGCGAAAGCACAAGAAGAAGTAGAAAAGGCATACCGGGATGAAAGGGGCTGGGCCGAAAGCGCAATATTAAATGTGGCGCATGTCGGTAAGTTTTCTTCGGACCGAACGATTGAAGAATATGCAAAAGAAATCTGGGAACTGGAAAAAATCAAAGTGCTTAAGATAAAATGAGAATAAAGTACCGATTTGAAAAACGAGACTCTGGGAAAATAATCCCAGAGTTTTGTTGGATATGTTGAAAAAGCATAAAAGAGTTGAAAAAACAGATGTGGTTTTTTGTTCAATATCACGGTGAAAATCACATGAAAAATATGATAAAATATGTCGTAATGGTTGCGTAAAATACGCTTATGATATGAAAAGAAGCAGGTAATTAAGGAGGAGTTAACCATGGCATTAAAGCATGCTGTAGGAAGAAAAGCATTTGAGACTGCATTCAACGCAGTGTACAAGTACATCAATAAGGATCGAGAGAAGAATATGGTCAAGTTGCTGAACTTGGCACATAAGGCAACAGGAGATTCATTCCCTGAATTTTTCTGGGACAATGCAATTAATATGTTGTCTGATCCGGAGCAGAAGTGGACTAAGGTAATTTACAATGCATTTGAAAATCTCAACCCGAATGTAGTTAAGATGCATGTATTGAATCTTGCTTATGAAGCAGGACTTACAGGATTTAAGGAAGTTCGTGCGAACAGAGAAAAGTATCAGTGTAATGTGCCTTGGATTATTTTGATGGATCCAACAAGTGCCTGTAACTTAAAGTGTACAGGATGCTGGGCTGCAGAATACGGTCACAAGATGCAAAGAACATATGAGCAGCTTGATGATGTTATCTGCCAGGCAAAAGAATTAGGTATCCATTTCTTCATTATGACAGGTGGAGAACCTTTGACTCGTAAGGCAGATATTGTAAAATTAGCTGAAAAGCACAATGATTGTGCATTCCATATCTTTACAAACGGTACTTTGATTGATGAACAGCTTTGTAAAGATACCGTAAGACTTGGAAATATTTCCTATGCTTTATCTGTTGAAGGATACGAAGAGACAAATGATGACCGTCGTGGAGATGGTGTGTTCCAGAAGGTTATGAACGCAATGGATCTTATGAAGTCATATGGTCTTGTATATGGCGTATCAATCTGTTATACAAGCAAGAACTATAAAGTTGTAACATCAGATGAGTTCCTTGATATGTTGATTGACAAGGGATGTATTATGGCATGGTTCTTCCATTACATGCCGGTAGGAAATGACGCATCTGTTGATTTGATGCTCACACCGGAGCAAAGAGAATATATGATTCATCGTGTCAGAGAGATCCGTGCTATGGAAGGTGGTAAACCACTGTTTTGTATGGATTTCCAGAATGACGCTGAGTGGGTTGGAGGATGTATCGCAGGTGGTAAGAACTACTTACATATCAATGCAAATGGTGATGTTGAGCCATGTGTATTTATCCATTATTCCAATGCGAATATTGATGATATGTCATTACTTGAATGTCTGCAGTCACCACTGTTTATGGCTTATCATAATACAATGCCGTTTAATGACAATCCATTCCGTCCATGCCCGATGCTTGAGAATCCTGAATACATCAAGAAAATGGTAGAAGAAAGTGGAGCTCATTCGACAGACTTTACTTCACCGGAAGCCGTTGATGATTTGGTTGCAAAGACGATTCCGTATGCTGAGACATGGAAACCGACAGCAGATCGTATGTGGGAAGAGCGCCAGGCAGAGAAGGCAGAAGCGCTTGCAGCACGTGAAGCTAAGTATGGTCCATCAAAATAAATAAGAACATAATAGTACCGCACCGAAGATGTTGTATCAAACAGACGTCGCAGGGCGGTACTTTTTATGCATAAATATCTGATTACAAGGAGAACAAACATGAAAAAACAAATGATTGACTTAACAACATGGAATCGTACTCATCTATTTCAGTCTTATCTTGGAACGGATTATCCGTATATTAATGCGACTTGTAACATTGATGTTGCACCGCTTTACAAGTATTGTAAGGAAGAGGGGATTTCTTTTTACTTTGCCATGATTTACATTACGGTAAAGATGTCTAATGAAATTGAGAATTTCCGTTATCGATTTGAAGGGGATACCCCTTATCTTGTAGAAGAAAATGTTGCATTTGCGACGCATTTGGAAAAAGGCTTTGATGTATTTCAGATGGTCGAGTGTAAGAATTATCCAACAATAAAAGAAGCGGCACAAAAAAATCGGGAAAATGCGTCTATAAAGCTTAAGGAAAGTGGATTATATCAGCTGGAAGGAAGAAGTGATTTTCTTCATATTAGTTCTATTCCGTGGATTCATTATTCGGCATTTGATAGAACCATTGCGAAAATTGGGGAAACCAATATTCCAAAGGTGACATATGGAAAGTTTAAAAAAGAAGATGATAAAATCTGGATGCCGTTTTCTGTTTTGACGCATCATGGTCTGATGGATGGCTATCATGTGGGATTATTTGTTAATAAGATAGAAGAATATATAGGCAATAATTTTTCGCGATAATTCGCCATTTCACCACTTGTCCTATACGATGTTGTGTAGTACAATTTTCCTATAAATGTTAAGGGAAATGGATGAGAGGTATTAGGTATGGCGAAAAAAGAGAAGACAATATTAATTGCAGACGATCAGGTTATTGAGCATAAGAAAGATCCGCTTAGTCGATTCGTGATTGTAGTATCGAATCTGCTAATTGTGGTGTTAATTGTCTTGTGTGTGCTTATGTTCACACACCTTTAGGTATATGGAGGTGGGGTGAGTAATGGAACACAATATTTCTTTTAAAAAGAGACTTTATGAGATTATCGAGGTTTCCAATCCGGAGGATAAAGCGAGCAAGGCGTATGATTTTATGATGTATGTCGCCATTGCGGCGGGACTGTTACCATTAACGGTGAAAACCAGTAATACTTATACGCATTTGATTGATATTATTACGGTACTATTGTTTTTGGTTGATTATATAGCACGTATTGCAACGGCAGATTACAAGATGGGCTATAAGCATTATCGTGCCTATTTTGCTTATGCGCTTACACCGCTTGCAATTGTCGATTTGCTTTCGGTATTACCGATTTTGAACCTCTTTTTTCCGTCCACGGCGGTATTTGGCGCATTTCGTGTATTTCGAGTGTTAAGAGCACTTAAGCTTGCACGATATTCCAAAACGATGGTAGCAATTGTCAATGTTCTTAAGTATGTCCGCCATCAGCTGGTAGCAGTTTTGGTGCTTACGGTGCTATATATTGTGATAAGTGCGATGGCAATCTTTCAGGTAGAACCAGATCAGTTTGGCAACTTTTTTGATGCGATATATTGGTCAACGATTTCAATCACGACGATCGGTTATGGAGATATTGTTCCGGAAACGGTGATCGGCAAGTTGATTACGATTGTTTCGTCGCTGGTAGGTGTGGCAATTATTGCGCTTCCAAGCGGTATTATTACAGCGGCATATATCAGAGAAATGAAACGAAAGAAAAGTGAACATGAAGTGAAACATCTGTAAAAAAGACACTGGATATTTCTCAGTGTCTTTTTGCATGATGAAACCATTTGCATAGAGTCAGAGCAAGTAATAAGATTCCGGCTAAAATTACAGCGTTGATTATAATCTTAGAGCCGTCATAGTATGGAAGATATTGACTTACCAAAAGACCGACTACGTTGAACATAATATGCAGGTGAATAGAGGCGCGGATGGTTCCGGCTGATTTGCGGATATATCCGAAGAATAATCCACAGACAAATACATAGACGCCCTGAATCAAGTTCATGTGAAGCAGTCCGAATAAGGCGGCCTGTAAGATATTGGCAATCCAAAATGGTAGCGCTTTTCGTGCGTAAGTTAAGGTGACGCCGCGAAAGACAAGCTCTTCGCCAATTGGTCCAAGGACAAGCGCATAAATAACCATAATCGGGGAGAGCTGATTGCTTGTAAGCCCGGCTTGATCAATCAGGTTATTGTATGTGGTTAGCGCATTCGGGAAGAATGCAGCGGTAATCGTCGTAACATAATTGGAAGAGTAATACAGTACAATGCAAAGAAGAATCAATACGCCGTTTGAACGGATGGAAAAAGAAGTGTGTTCACGTAAAAGATGCTTCTTGTTCAATTTATGATACCAGATGCCAAACAAGATGATTACGACAATCGAATAAGCGAAGCTGATGCCACCGGTAAAGTTGGTGTTGGAAAAATATTCCATAAGACTTTCCGGAAGTGCATTAAAGAAACCTGCCTGTCCTTTAGAGAAGGTACGAAGCAGAGCAATTTCGATAAACGGAATGCTGATGAGAAATTCAAGACCAAGGCAGATTACAAAGGGCAGTATACTTAGAAAGAAATATTTGACTTTATTCTTTATCATAGTGTTTGTCTTTCGACTCCTTTTTTGTTAAAATTTTTAATATGTTATCTATCATAACATAAGATGACAGATAATGTGTGAAATAAAAATGGAGTGATTGATATGTCATTTACGCATTTACATACCCATACCGAATATTCTCTTTTGGATGGTTCGAATAAAATTAAAGAATATGTTGCCAGAGTAAAAGAACTCGGGATGGATAGTGCTGCAATTACGGATCATGGTGTGATGTATGGTGTAATTGATTTTTATAAAGAAGCAAAAGCGGCCGGAATTAATCCGATTCTTGGCTGTGAAGTTTATGTGGCACCGGGGTCGAGATTTGACAGAGAAGCCGGTGCCGGAGAGGAACGCTATTATCATCTGGTCCTTCTTGCAGAAAATAACACGGGATATTCGAATCTTGTGAAGATTGTTTCCAAAGGATTTGTGGATGGTTTTTATTATCGTCCAAGAGTGGACTTTGAAGTGCTAGAGACTTATCATGAAGGAATTATCGCGCTTTCGGCATGCCTTGCAGGGGAAGTGCCAAGAGCGTTGCAAAAAGGACAATATGAGCAGGCAAAAGAAGTTGCACTTCGTTACGAGGCCTGTTTTGGAAAGGGCAATTATTATCTGGAGCTTCAAGACCATGGCATTCCGGAGCAGCGACAGGTGAATACACAGCTTCTAAGACTCTCACAGGAAACGGGTATTGAGCTGGTTGCCACGAATGATATTCACTATACTTACGCAGAAGATGCGCAGGCGCATGATATCCTGCTTTGTATTCAGACCGGTAAGAAGGTTAGCGATGAGAATCGTATGCGCTACGAGGGCGGTCAGTATTTTGTAAAATCCGAAGAAGAGATGCGTGCCCTGTTTCCATATGCACAGCAGGCGATTGATAATACGCATAAGATTGCTGAGCGGTGTCATGTGGAGATTGAATTTGGCAATACCAAGCTTCCGAAATTCGAAGTACCGGAAGGTTATGATTCGTGGAGCTATTTAAACAAATTATGTTTTGACGGATTAAAAGAGCGTTATCCGGACAACTATCAGGAACTGGAAGAGCGCTTAAACTACGAACTTGGTGTAATTAAGAAGATGGGTTATGTCGATTACTTTTTGATTGTATGGGACTTTATTCATTTTGCTAGAGAGCACGATATCATGGTGGGACCCGGAAGAGGAAGTGCAGCCGGTTCCCTCGTTTCTTATACAACAGGTATTACCAATATTGATCCGATTCGTTATCAGCTCTTGTTTGAGCGATTTTTAAATCCGGAGCGTGTTTCCATGCCGGATATAGATATTGATTTTTGCTATGAAAGACGAGGCGAGGTCATCGATTATGTAGTAGAAAAATATGGAAAGGATCAGGTGACGCAGATTGTAACATTTGGAACGATGCTTGCAAAAGGGGTTGTTCGGGATGTTGGTCGCGTGATGGATTTGCCGTATTCTTTTTGTGACAGTATTTCCAAATCAATTCCTAATGAGCTTGGAATTACGATCAAAAAAGCCCTAGAGATGAATCCGCAGCTAAAGAATCAGTATGACACGGATGAGGTAGTGCGAAATCTTCTTGATATGTCGATGCGCTTAGAAGGCCTCCCGCGTCATACGTCCATGCATGCAGCGGGGGTTGTGATTTCGCAAAAAGCGATGGATGAATATGTGCCGCTTTCGCGAGGTTCGGACGGGACTCTTCTAACACAATTTACAATGACAACAATCGAAGAACTTGGTTTGTTGAAAATGGATTTTCTGGGACTTAGAACGTTGACCGTAATTCAAAATGCAGTGAAAATGGTGCAGCGCTCAACCGGTAAGAAGATTGATATCGATCATATTGATTTTGATGATAAAGCGGTATATGCATCCTTGGCAACCGGTAGGACAGACGGAATCTTTCAGCTTGAAAGTGCCGGAATGAAAAGCTTTATGACGGAGCTTAGACCGCAGAATCTAGAAGATGTAATTGCCGGAATCTCATTATATCGTCCGGGGCCTATGGATTTTATTCCGGCTTATATCAAAGGAAAAAATCATCCGGAGGATATTGTTTATGATTGTCCACAGCTAGAACCGATCTTGAAGCCGACCTATGGATGTATTGTTTACCAGGAGCAGGTTATGCAGATCGTACGTGATTTGGCAGGATATACACTAGGACGAAGCGATCTCGTTCGAAGAGCAATGTCGAAGAAAAAAAGCGAAGTCATGGAACGAGAAAGACAAAACTTTGTTTATGGGAATGAGAAGGAGGGCGTTCCCGGTTGTATAGCCAATGGTATCGATGAGCGTGTTGCCAATAAGATTTATGATGAAATGATTGATTTTGCAAAATATGCATTTAATAAATCTCATGCGGCAGCATATGCTGTAGTAGCTTATCAGACAGCATATCTTAAATATTATTATCCGGTCGAATATATGGCGGCGCTTATGACTTCTGTGGTTGGTAATTCGGCCAAGATTGCAGAGTATATACAGACGTGCCGGCAGATGAAGATTCCGGTGCTTCCACCGGATCTCAATGAAGGGGAAGCTGGATTTTCTGTTTCAAATGGAGCCATTCGCTTTGGCCTTTGTGCGATTAAGAATGTTGGCCGTCCGGTGGTAAATGCACTGGTTTTGGAGCGTAGAAATGGCCTGTATACTTCGCTGGAGGATTATATTTCCCGTCATGTAGGGCGTAATTTGAATAAGCGAATGGTGGAGAACTTTATCAAAGCCGGTGCTTGTGACAGCCTTGGAGGTAACAGACGCCAGTTTATGATGGTTTATGAGCAGATGATTGACAGCGCAGCCAAAGGAAGAAAAGATGAAGTGGCCGGTCAGATGTCCTTTTTTGATCTTGCTTCAGAAGAAGAAAAAAAGGAGATGGCCATGAAACTTCCCAATGTTCCGGAATTCGAAAAAGAGCTCATGCTTTCCTATGAAAAAGAAGTTATGGGCGTGTATATCTCGGGGCATCCGCTTGAGGAATATGAAGAAAAATGGAGAAAGAATATTACGGCTACGACGACGGATTTCATTCGTGATGAGGAAACCGGTGAAACAAAAGTACGAGACAATTCTCGCGTTGTGGTTGGAGGAATCATCGAATCCAAAACTATCAAATATACAAAGAACAATCAAATCATGGCATTTCTTACGATTGAGGATCTTGTTGGAACTGTTGAAGTTATCGTATTTCCAAAGTCGTATGATCGATATGTGGCACTTTTGAATGAGGATGCCAAGGTGTTTATTACCGGCAAAGTGCAAGTGGAAGATGAAAAAAACGGCAAGCTGATCTGCGATTCCATCATCGGATTTGACGAGCTTTTGCATGAACTTTGGCTTCAGTTTGAAACGAAAGAAGAATACGAAAAGAAAGCTCCGGCTATTCAAACGATACTAGATTCCTCCGATGGAAGCGATCGGATTGTTATCTATCTTAAGAAAGAAAAACAATTGAAACGAATACCGCCTTCTAGGACGATTTGCGTAGAGGAAGCACTGCTTAAAAAACTCTATGAACAGCTAGGGGAAAATAATGTTAAGGTCGTGGAAAAGCCCATTGAAATTAACAGATGATTGGAATAAAATGATAATAAGTTTTTTGGTAGGAAATGAAATAGTATCATAAGGGGGAAATGCCTTATGGCAACGAAGAAAATAAAAACAATAGGGGTCCTTACAAGTGGTGGAGATGCACCGGGGATGAATGCTGCGATTCGGGCTATTGTACGACAAGGAATCACAAAGGATCTTCGGGTAAAGGGGATTCAGCGGGGATTTGCCGGACTTTTACAAGGTGAGTTTGTAGATATGAAGGCACGTGGCGTTTCAGACACCTTACAACGCGGTGGTACGATTCTAGGAACAGCTCGTTGCCCGGAATTTATGACAGAAGAAGGACAAAAGCTTGGTGCTAAGATATGCAGAGAAAATGAAATCGATGGTATTGTCGTCATTGGTGGAGATGGCTCGTTTCGAGGAGCACAAAAGCTTGCAGCACTTGGAATTAATACAATTGGAATTCCGGGTACAATCGATCTTGATATTGCTTGTACGGATTATACCATTGGTTTTGATACGGCTGTTAATACAGCGATGGAAGCCATTGATAAGGTACGTGATACCTCTAGTTCACATGAAAGATGCAGTATTATTGAAGTGATGGGTCGCGGTGCGGGGTATATCGCATTATGGTGTGGCCTTGCAAATGGAGCAGAGGATATCCTGCTTCCGGAAATATATGATTATGATGAGCAGAAATTAGTGGATAATATCACACGTAATTTTAAGCGAGGAAAGAAACATCATATTATCATTAATGCAGAAGGAATCGGTCATTCCACAAGTATGGCACGTCGAATTGAAGCCGCTACAGGAATTGAAACCAGAGCGACGATTTTAGGTCATATGCAGCGCGGCGGAAGTCCGACTTGTAAAGATCGTGTGTTTGCCACGACGATGGGTTGCAAGGCAGTCGATTTGTTGTGCGAAGGTGCAAGTAATCGAATTATTGCAATTAAGAATGGCGAACTTGTAGATTATGACATTGATGAGGCACTTGCAATGAAGAAGTCAATACCGGAATATTTTTATCAAATTTCCCGTAATTTGGCAATCTAAGAGCGGTGTTATAAGCTCAGCCTGAGAAATCCCTCACCTCAAAGCGTTAGCATAGGTGGGGGATTTCTCAGGCTGAGAGAAACACTTTGCAATGATTTTAGTAAAGGAATATATGGATGAATCCAAAGAAAAGATTAAAGAAAAATCTGGCCCTAATGCTTGCCGTTATAGCAATGATTGGCGGGAGCTTAGGAGTGGTAGAGCAAGGAGCAGATAAGGTTTATGCTAGTGATACGCTTAGTCTAAGCTGGGAGAGCGAGGATATTGTGCCGGAGAATAATACCCTTACCAAAGATGAGATTACGGTAGAATTTAGCGGCGATACCGATGAGGATAACTGGACAGGAAACGTATTGTCTAACACAAGCGGAACATTTACATTTACAGCGCCAAACTATGAAGCGTTTGAAAAAATCGAGGTATACGCTACCGTGGAAGGATCCTATGAGATCACCGGGGAAAATGAGGATAGCTGGATGCTGCAAAGTGGATATTATGAGTGGAGCGGCGATGTATCCGGCAGTGTGGTGATGCATTGTATGGCCTGTGAAGATAGCGAATTTACAATAAACTGCGTGAAATTTTATTTTGATGAAGACAGTGTGAATGAGCAGGTGAAAAATGTCGTAACATTAATTAATTCGATTGGGGATGTGACATATTCCGCACAGTGTTACCAGTTAATTACAGCGGCAAGCACGGCGTATGCTGCACTGTCAGCGTCGGATCAGGCACTGATTAGTGATGCAACATATCAGATTTTGACAGATGCAAAGGCAGCATATGAAAAAGCTTTGAAAAATACCATGGTAATGGTCAAAGTATCAAAGAATTATTATACGCTGCTTAACGAATCCAAAAAAACCGTAGCCATTGTCGGAACAGACAAGACGGGGACGTTAACAATACCGGATACCATTACGGTTGCGGGCTTTACTTATAAAGTGACGCAGATTAGCCCTGGAGCATTTGCCAAGAACAATAAGATTAAGAAGGTTGTCATTGGATCGAATGTTGTTAAAATCGGGAAAAATGCATTTTATAAATGTGAGAATCTCAAAAAGGTTGTCATTGGAGCGAATGTAGAGTCAATAAAGGCGAAAGCATTTTACCAATGTACAAATCTCAAGAAGTTAACAATCTACTCAAAGAAGCTGTTGGCCAAAAATATTGCGACAAAGGCATTTAAGAAGACCTACAGTAAAATGACGATTACCGTTCCTAAGGGGAAGAAGGCCGCTTATAAAAAGATGCTTAGGAAAAAAGGAATCACTGCGAAAGCGACATTTAAGGTATAACTTTGTTTTGAGACTATGCATAAAGAAAGAGGAGTAAGGAATGATTACGAGCACTTCATCCAAACAGCTAAAAGCAATTGTGCAGCTCAATAAAAAGGCGAAGATAAGAAGAAAAGAAGGTCATTTTGTGGCAGAGGGGCTTCGCATCTTTCAAGATGCACCGCGCGAGCTCATAGAACAGGTTTATGTATCGGAGCATTTTTGGGAAAAAGAAGAGCATAGGAATTTGCTTCATGATTATCCTTATGAGGTTGTGGCAGATCATGCATTTGCATCCGTTTGTGATACGAAAACACCGCAGGGCATTTTGAGTATTATTAAGATGCCGACTTATGAAAAGGAAGCGCTGTTTACAAAGGCATCGCCGCTGTTTATGATATTGGAGGATCTGCAAGATCCCGGTAATCTAGGAACCATCCTAAGAGGAGCAGAAGGCGCAGGTGTGGACGGTGTGATTATGACAAAGCAGACAGCAGATTTGTTTCAGCCGAAAGTAATTCGTTCGACGATGGGTTCTATCTTTCGGATGCCATATCTTATTGTGGAAGATTTGCAAGAGACCTTGCAGGAACTTAAAGAAAGAAAGATTAAGACTTATGCGGCTTATTTAGATAAAAGTGCAGCGGATTATGGTACATTTTCGTATGAACAGGGGACGGCTTTTGTAATCGGAAATGAAGGGAATGGTTTAAAAGAAGAGACCGCAAAGGCCGCGCAGGAGAGGATTATGATTCCAATGCATGGCAGCTTAGAGTCTTTAAATGCAGCTATGGCAGCAACAATCCTGATGTATGAAGCAGCACGTCAGAGAAGGTAAAATTTGAGAAAGTAGTACTTACGTGCTATAATAAGCTTGAAGAAAGGAGGAATCATAATGAGTCTTGCGATTAGTCCAATTTCGTCGGTAAGTACAAAAGTGGTGCAGCCGATTAATTATGCACTGAAAAATGAAGCGGATGTCTCGGATGCTTATGTGTCTCAAGTAAAGCAGCAAAATAAGATTGATGATGTGTCGCCGGTGATTTATCCGACCTCACAAGTGATGAAGCAGACTGAGAGCGTGGATCTTTCTGCACGATTAGAGAAAGCACAGCAAGTGGCGCAAGGGTATAATGAGATTGCTTCTTCCTTTGGGGGCGCAACCGTTGGCTATGCAAGTGATCGCAGTGCACTTGCTTATCAGGCAATCGGAGCCGGATTTGATATGTATGCTTAAAGATTGGAGCTTGCAGGGGAATATCGGATTCTAATACATAAATTTTTTTAAATTTATTGTTGACAGATTGTAAGAGCGTATAGTAGACTATACAACAAGTGAAAACAATGAAAGTCATTGAGCAAAAGTAGTAGCCTTTGATGAAATCTTTTCAGAGAGCCGGCGGTTGGTGTGATGCCGGTAAGATATGCGCTTAGGTGAATGGATTTGTTAGACGCAAAGTGAAAGCCGATGGTAAGTAGCGGATGCCGTGTCCTCACGTTACAGGGGTAAGATATCGAAGATTGAATCTTCCGTATTGGATTGAGAAGTAATAAGGGTGGTACCACGATATATTCGTCCCTGGTTGTAGTTTGCAACCAGGGGCTTTTTTATTTAGTAAAGCCGATTACCGAGCAGTCCAAATCAGAAAGGATCGGATGTACATGAAGAAGAAACTAAAGATTTATAAAAAGACAGTTAGCATTGTAAATGAAGCAGCCATAGACATGTATGAAGCACTTGTGGGAAATGGCAAAGGCTTCATGCTAGAAAGTTATAGTAAGGACTATGATCGGTTTACATTTTTTGGAGCAGAGCCGACGGCGATTATCACTTCTGTTCCGGAAGGATTAAAAATTGTGAATATCCGGGGACAGGAACGAATTCTACAGGGAAATTCATTTACGCTGTTAAAAAAGTATTATGACGAGTTTGATGTTTCGAAAGGACGAGAAGATCTGGCATTTCACGGAGGACTGGTTGGAAATCTTGGATATGATTTTGTCAGATATACAGAAGTGCTTCCGGATGATAACCCGGATGAGATTGGAATCGAAACCATTCAGATGATGCTTGTAACAGAGTTTGTGATGGTCGATCAGGTGGCAGAGACCTTAAGCGCCATTGTACTTGAAGAAGATTCAAGAGAAGGCGAGATGAGAGCCGGCAAAAAAATCGAGAAGATGCTGAGCAAGATTCGAAATGCAAAGCCGCATGAAAGAGAGGCATTTAGCCATGATGGCAAGATTGTGAAAAAGTCGGATACCCTCGAAGAATATGGACAGAAGGTAGAAAAGATTCGGGAATATATAAGAGAAGGACATATCTTCCAGACAGTGCTTTCGCAGAGATGGACGATTGAAACGCAGCACGATGGATTTACCTTATACCGCGAGCTGAGGCAACTGAACCCTTCGCCGTATCTGTATTACTTTAACTATGGACAGTTCGAAGTGATCGGAAGTTCTCCGGAGATGATTGTAAAGCAGCAGGGCAATCGGGTGTATACTTGTCCAATTGCGGGAACAAGGCCAAGAGGCAAGACGCCGGCGGAAGATGAGAGGTTAAAGGAAGACCTTCTTGCAGATGAAAAAGAACGCGCAGAACATGTGATGTTAGTTGACCTTGCAAGAAATGACATGGGACGCATCTCAGAGTTTGGAACCGTAAAAGTATCGAAGTTCATGGACGTGCAGTATTACTCACATGTCATGCACATCGTATCACTGGTAGAAGGAAAGAAAAAAGGTGAGTATAAACCGCTCGATTTGGTAGCTTCTTTCTTACCGGCTGGAACACTTTCCGGAGCACCGAAGATTCGGGCGATGGAGATTATCGATGAACTAGAAACAGTAAGAAGAGGACTGTACGGAGGCGCAACCGGATACATTGATTTTTCAGGAGATATGGACTTTTGCATCACGATTCGTACGATGGTGAAAAAAGGAAAGCAGGTATATCTGCAGGCAGGAGCCGGAATCGTGGCAGATTCACAGCCGGAAAAGGAATACAACGAGTGTTGTAATAAAGTGATGGCACTTGCGAAGACCCTGGTAGAGGAGGAGAACTTATGATATTACTGATAGACAATTACGATTCCTTTACTTACAACCTGTACCAGTACATCGGAGTCTTTAACGAAGATATTAAAGTCGTACGAAACGACAAAATCACAATAGACGAAATCAGGCAAATGAATCCGGAGCGCATTGTTTTGTCACCGGGCCCAAAAAGTCCAAAGGAAGCGGGCATCTGTATGGACGCCGTAAAGGAATTTGCCGGTAAGGTGCCAATCCTGGGCATTTGCCTGGGACATCAAAGCATCGGAGAAGCATTTGGAGCAACCGTTTCTTATGCGAAGGAGTTGTATCACGGAAAACAGTCACTGGTAGAACATGATGCAGATGGAATCTATGAAGGAATCGAATCGCCGATTAAGGTGGCAAGATATCATTCGCTTGCAATTATAGAAAAGACGCTTCCTGAGTGCCTGGTGGTAACCGGAAGAACCGAAGATGGCGAGATTATGTCCATCAAACATAAGGAGTATCCGGTTGTGGGAATTCAGTTCCACCCGGAATCCATTTACACGCAGCATGGAAAACGCATGATTGAAAATTTCTTAAATATGTAAGGAGACGCGAGATGATTTTAGATGTAATCGTGGAAGACAAGAAAAAAAGACTAATAGAAGATAAAAATAGAGTGCCGTTTGAAGAAGTAAAAAGGGAGGCACTTAAGCTGGTGGAGGCAGATGCATTTACCGGTGGCCGCTTTTATGAGGCGCTTGCGAAAGAGGAACTTTCGATCATCGGAGAATTCAAAAAAGCATCTCCGTCACTTGGCAATATCAAAAAGACCATGGAACTGACAGACAGAATTGATGATTATAACGCATCTGTGGATTGTATCTCCTGTCTGACAGAACAAGATCATTTCCTTGGAAATATTGATTACTTTAAACAGATTCGAGCGATTTCCAAGCTGCCAATGATCCGAAAAGACTTTATGATTGATGAGTATCAGTTTTATGAAGCAAAAGTAATCGGAGCAGATGCAATCTTACTGATTGCGGCAATTCTAGACGATGCGCAGATGAAAGATTTTTATCAGCTGGCTGAGAGCCTTCACTTAGATGCACTCGTGGAAGTGCACGATGAAAAGGAAATGGAACGCGCGCTTAAGATTGATCCAAGGATTGTCGGTGTTAACAACCGTGACTTAAGAGACTTTACGATTCGCCTTGATAATACGAAGCGCCTTTCGCCGATGGTGCCGGAAGGAAAAGTCTTTGTGGCAGAAAGCGGCATTGTGGAAGATGATGATGTGAGATTTTTAAAAGAGTGTAATGTGAATGCTTTCTTAATTGGAAGAGCCTTTATGGAATCGGAGAATCCTAAGGAAAAAGCAAAGCACTGGAAGAACATCTACGCGGAGGCTTAAGAGATGAGCGCAGGAGTAAAGATCTGTGGGCTGACCACAAAGCAGGATATTGCGTATATCAATGAGCTTAAGCCAAAGGCGGCAGGATTTGTAGTCGGATATCCAAAGAGCAAACGAAACTTACCCTTATCAGAAGCTGAATTGTTGATGAAGGAAGTCGATCAAGAAATTTTAAAGGTGGCCGTAACTGTATCGCCGGAAGTTGCATTTGCCATGGAAATCGAAGAGGCAGGATTTGACGTGCTGCAGATTCACGGAGAATTTGATAAGCGTATCTTAGACGAATGCAAGATCACAATCTGGCGGGCTGCGAATATCAAGGAAAGTTTAGACGCCTATCATGAGGCGATGAAGTTGCCAAAGCAGGTAAAAGCCGTTGTCCTTGATGGGGCAAATGCCGGCGGCGGCAAGACATTTGACTGGGAGCAGGTAGTATCCGAAATCAAAGAACGGACAAAACTACTGATATTGGCCGGCGGATTAAATCGTGATAATGTAGCGCAGGGGATTAAAACCTTTCACCCTGATTTGGTAGATGTAAGTTCCGGCGTAGAAGGAACTTGCGGAAAAGATAGAGAAAAGATTCAAGAATTTATGACGGAGGTAACGAGAAATGGATAAAAGATATTATGGAGAATTTGGTGGACAGTTTGTTGCTGAGACACTGATGAATACATTAAAGGAACTGGAAACAGCATTTGAAGAGGCAATTCAAGACCCAAAATTCTGGGAAGAATATAACTATTATTTAAAGCAGTATGTAGGACGCGAGACGCCGCTTTACTACGCTGAGAATTTGAGCAAAAAGTATGGCACGAAGATGTATTTAAAACGTGAAGATCTGTGTCATACGGGAGCACATAAGATTAATAATGTAATCGGTCAGATTCTTCTTGCCAAGCGCATGGGTAAGACTAAGATTATTGCTGAGACGGGAGCCGGTCAGCACGGCGTGGCAACCGCAACGGGCGCAGCGCTCTTTGGCATGAAGTGTACGGTTTACATGGGACAAGAAGATATCGAGCGTCAGGCGCTGAATGTATTTCGTATGAAGATGCTAGGTGCTGATGTGGTCAGTGTCCGTTCCGGCAGCAATACTTTAAAGGATGCGACAAATGAAGCAATCCGTACCTGGGCGAAGACAGCAGAAGATACGTTTTATATCATCGGTTCGGCTGTTGGTCCATATCCATATCCAAGAATGGTTAAGGAATTTCAGAGCGTGATTTCCAAGGAAGCCAAGGTGCAGCACTATGACGCAGAAGGAAGACTTCCGGATGTGGTTATGGCATGTGTCGGAGGTGGTTCGAATTCCATCGGTATGTTCGCAGACTTCATTGAAGAAAAGGAGGTAGAACTGATTGGCGTTGAAGCAGCAGGACTTGGAATCGAAACCGGAAAGCATGCATCTGCAATGGCACTTGGACAGCCGGGAACGCTTCACGGCATGCGCTCTTATCTGCTTCAGGATGAAGATGGTAATGTACAACTTGCGCATTCCATTTCTGCAGGTCTTGATTATCCGGGCGTTGGACCGGAACATGCCTACCTTAAGGATTCTGGCCGCGCAACTTACGTATCGATTACCGATGAAGAAGCGATGGATGCACTGATGGAACTGTGCGAGGTAGAAGGTATTATCCCGGCAATCGAGAGTGCGCACGCACTTGCATATGCATTTAAGAAGGCAAAAGAGATGACACCGGATCAGAGCATGATCTTATGTCTGTCAGGCCGCGGAGATAAAGACGTACCAACAATTATCGACTACATGGAAAAGAAGGACAATTAGGAGGAGAGGCAGATGAACCGCATCGATCAAAAATTACAGACATTACAAGAAAAAGGCGAAAAAGCATTTATTACATATATGACGGCAGGGCTTCCGGATATGGAGCGCTGCAAGGAACTGATTCGAACACAGGAGAAGGCAGGCACGGATGTGATTGAACTTGGAATTCCGTTTTCAGATCCTGTTGCAGACGGCCCGGTGATTCAGCAGGCTTCTTACGAATCTATATTACTCGGAACGAATATTACAAAGGTCTTTCAGGCAGTGGAAGAAGTAAGAGGAGAAGGCGTAGAGATTCCAATCGTATTCATGCTTTACTACAACACGATTCTGCACTATGGCGTGCAGGCATTTGTAGACAGATGTCTGCAGGTTGGCGTTGACGGACTGTTAATTCCGGATCTTCCATATGAAGAGCAAGGCGAGATAAATGCCTGCTTAGACGGACAAGATACGACATATTTACTTCAGCTGGTTTCGCCGATTTCGGCAGACCGTATTGAGATGATTACCAAAGAGGCAAAGGGATTTGTCTACTGCGTCTCTTCTATGGGGGTTACCGGTCAGGCGGCTGACTTCCATAAGGAAGTTCGCTCTTATCTTGAGAAGGTAAAGGCGGCATCACCGATTCCGATTATGATGGGATTTGGTATCCGTAACGCAGAAGATGTTGCGAATCTAAAGGATACGATTGATGGTGCAATCGTGGGAAGTTATTTTATTAATCTGATGAAACAATATGGCTATGACATGAGCGTTGCGGAGCAGTATATCCGCAAGTTCAAAAAAGAGCTGAACGAAAACTAGGCACCAGGCAAAGGAGCGTGACTTATTATGGAAATGAAAGAAGCAATTGCAACAACCGCATCCGGAGAGAATCTGACTAAGGCACAGGCTGAAGCAGTTATGGAGATTATGCTGAGCGGAAAAGCGACGCAGGCACAGATTGGTGCATTTTTGGCCGGCCTTCGACTAAAAGGCGAGACAGTAGAAGAAGTGACTGGATTTGCCAATATCTTAAAAGAAAAAGCAATGAAGATTCATCCTAATGTTAAGAAGTTTATCGATTTTGTGGGAACCGGTGGAGACTGTACCTACAGTTTCAATATTTCTACAACTTCTTCGTTCGTGGTTGCGGGAGCCGGTGTTCCGGTTGCCAAGCACGGAAACCGCTCGATTTCAAGCAAGTCAGGAGCCGGTGATGTGCTTGAAGCACTTGGGGTAAATATCTTATCAGAGCCTAAGAGAGTGCAAGAAGAAGTAGAGCAGATTGGTCTTGGCTTCATGTTTGCTCCTAACTTTAACCAGTCGATGAAGTATGTCGGTCAGGCAAGAAAAGAACTTGGCATCAGAACGGTATTTAACATCTTAGGACCACTTGCGAATCCGTCCAATGCAACATATATGTTAATCGGTGTCTATAGTCCGGATCTGACAGAGACAATTGCCAATGTTATGAAGAACATGGGCGTGGAACATGCAATGGTTGTAAGTGGATATGACAATATGGACGAAATCACATTAACGGATAAGACCAGAATATCACAGGTGCGAGATGGTAAGGTAAGAACTTATGAAATTGCGCCGGAAGATTATGGATTTAAGAGAGCGGCAATGGAGGAACTGCAAGGTGGTGACGGAGCAGAAAATGCGAAAATCACACGGGGAATTTTGGAAGGAACCATTACAGGGCCAAAGCGTGATATTGTTCTTTTGAATGCTGGTGCAGCGCTTTATATGGCAGAGGAGGCTGACAGCATAGAACAAGGAATCGAGATGGCAAGACAGTCCATCGATCAGGGGAAAGCACTCTATGTGTTAGAAGAACTGATTCGTGCGCATTGATGTTTAACTCAGTCGGAGTACAAGCTCCGACTGAGTTAAACGCTCCGCGAGGATGCGCACGGATTCGGACAGGAATTTGTCTGCTGAAGCAGACCCGAATCCGGCGCGCAAGACTCGCGAGCGAGTCTTGACGAATTCTTAAAAAGATATCTATGACAGTTGTGTGATAGATATCTTTTTTTGGTATAATAGAACGTAAGAATTAGATAGGAAGAGGAGTATTATGAGAAAGCTAAGACAACTTATACTGCCGCTTATATTGCTGCTGATGCTTATGGGAGGTGGCTGTTCGCAGGCAGAAATTGCCGATGAGAGTTTAGTCGTCAGCAACGAACAAAGTAGTGTCAGCGAAGAAGAGACGAAGACGCAAGCAGCACAGGAAGAAGAGCAAGAACAAGAGTCTCATAAAGAGGCTGCGGATAGTAGCGAGCAGACTTCGAATGCGTTTGATATTACGCAGATTCCGGAGTACTGCGGAGTTGCATCTTATGTGGTGAATAATAATGAACCGTATTTTACGGAGGATGAAATTACAGATGAGGCATTTGAAGATTATGGCGCGCTCGATTCGCTTGGTCGATGTACAACAGCATTTGCCTGCGTAGGAACCGAAACCATGCCGACACAAGAACGTGGATCAATCGGTTCAGTAAAGCCGACAGGCTGGCATACTGTAAAGTACAATGGAATTGATGGTAATTATTTATACAATCGCTGCCATTTGATTGCGTATTGTTTGGGAGCAGAAAATGCAAATGAGAAGAATCTGATTACCGGAACCCGTTATATGAATGTAGAGGGAATGCTTCCTTATGAAGAGGAGACGGCTTCTTATATTGATCGCACACAAAACCACGTTATGTATCGTGTAACACCGATTTTTGAAGAAAATAATTTTTTGGCAAGTGGTGTATTGATGGAAGCGTACTCGGTAGAAGATGAGGGGGAAGGAATCTGTTTTTGCGTATATTGCTATAATGTGCAGCCGGATATTACGATTGATTATGCTACCGGAGATTCGAAAGGAGAAGAATTTACCGGATCTGCCTCTTCTGCATCGGATGAGGAAACATCGCAAAGCAAGGAGTCTGAGAATACGACGGATGCTGATTATGTGATTAATACCAATACAAAGAAATTTCATTTGCCAACTTGTTCGAGTGTGAAAAGAATGGCTCAAAAAAACACTAAGACCTATCATGGTGATAGACAAGAACTGATTGATGAGGGATATGATCCATGCGGGAATTGTAATCCATAGGGGAAAGGGGGATGGACAGTGCTATCACAGGTATTGCGGTCTGTTGAATTTTATGTAGGAATAGAAGTGTGGGCATCAATTTTGTGTTTTGCTGCCGCGCTTTATCGTTTGGTTGGAAGGCTGCCAAAGGATGGACGAACCAAGATGTGTCTGCTCCTTTTCGTTACCGGAATTATGATGCTTGGAGATGTGTTCGCGTGGGGATATAACGGTATTAGCGGTCAATTTGCAAGACATGTAATCATTGTTGGTAATTTTCTGTGTTATTTTGGTCCGTATCTTGTTTGTTATATTTATGGATGGTATATGAGAGACTTTACTTCGAGACGTAAGGTTACGGAGGTTATCAAAGGAATCTTATATCTAGATACGTTCTATGGGATGATTACGTCTGTTATATCGTTGTTTAACGGAATGTACTATTATGTTGATGATGCGAACCGATATGTGAGAGGTCCATTGTTCCTGCTATCGCAGAACATCGGTGTGGTTTTTTTCATTCTCGTGGTCATTATTTTGATTATCGAACGAAAATATATGGGCTGGACGATGTTTTTTATCTTTTTTTGCTATGTAGGATATCCGACGGCAGCAGTTGTGTTTTCGGTCTTTCGGCAGATGCCTTATTCGCAGTTGAACCTTGGTATTTCAATGGCGGTACTGACGATGTTCGTATTTATGATGCATATGCAGCGCGTTCTTTTGGATAAGCAGAGTGCGGAAATTATTATGCAGCAAAAAGAAATCAATGAATTGCAAATAGGTATCGTAATGTCGCAGATTCAACCGCATTTTATGTTTAACTGCTTAAATTCAATTTATTATTTGTGTGAAAAAGATTCGCATAAGGCACAAAGAGCGATTGATAATTTTGCGAAATATCTGCGTGGTAATATGGATTCTATGAAAAATACAGAAGCCATCACGTTTCAGCAGGAACTCGATCATGTTAAGACTTATCTGGAATTGGAAAAAATGAGATTCGAAGAAGAGTTGAAAGTCGAATACGATCTTCAGGTGGAAAGCTTTTTTATTCCGCCCCTGACGTTGCAGCCGATGGTGGAAAATGCGGTAAAGCATGGTGTGGGAAAAAAGATTGGCGGCGGAACCGTAAGCATTCATACGTATGAAACGGAACATGAGTATGTTGTGTGTGTAAAAGACGATGGGGTTGGATTTGAATGTAATGAAAAGAAGAACGATGGACGAACACACATCGGGATCGAAAATGTTCGCCAGCGGCTTAAGGAAATGGTGGATGGAAGATTAATTATAGAATCAGAGGTGGGAAAAGGGACAAAATCCATGATTATTATTCCAAAATAGGCATAAGATTTCGTTATTTTAGAGATAATTTATATTTGTGTGTCCTTTTTGTGACCTAAGTACTAGTATTATGTACTCAGAAAAGAAACAACCCCCCTCATTTTAAAGTTTGTATTTAGTACGAATTTTTATCCCTCATTTCTTTTCTATTACTCCTCAATCGGTGAGCCCCCCAGCTCACCGATTTTTTTTACATTATACGATGCCAAAAAAGATTACCCCTTTGCAAATTCTTTAAATTTAAGGAAGAAATCTTAATATTTCTTAAGATATATTTTTGGGAAAACCGTGCTATAATGATAAAAAAGCAGGGGAACGCATTCAATATGGGAGTATGATATTATGAAAAAAAAGGCAAGTTACATTGCGGCATTCTTATCCTGCGCCATACTGGTTGCAGGTATCTTATTGTCTCCGCTGCAGGCAGAGGCGAAGAGTGGACCAAGACTTTCTGAAAAAAGCTATAGCCTGACGATGGAAGCGGGAAAAAACACCTTTAGCCTGCGCCTGATAGGAGGAAAAGGAAAAAGCAACTGGTCGGTGACCAAAGGAAGCGATGTCATAAGTTTAAAAAAAGAAAATAAGAAAAGATATACAGTCAGTGCAAGAAAAGTAGGAAATGCGATTATAAGCGTAAAAACCGGTAGAAAGGTTTTGCAATGTAAGGTGGAAGTTGTAGATTTGAAAGCACCATCTTTAGGAGTAAAATCCAGTGCCAATTGTGCATTGCTTAAATGGAGCGGTGTAACAGCGGCGGATTATTATGAAATCTATCGCAAGACCGGTAAAGGCTCCTATTATTTACTTCGAACTTTCCGGGATGATAATAACGAACATTATGTATTTGCCGATTATACGGTAGCGTCCGGAGAGGTATATACCTACAAAATCAAAAGCGTATATAAGAATATAAAAAGTAATGATTCTAAAGAGGTGACGGTAAAAATACCTTATAAAAAAGGGCGAAGATTTTCTGGTGTCAAATAAAAGAAAAGGCAAAGGCAGGGTGATAATTCATCCTGCTTTTTTGCGCGGTCTGCCAGGCTTTTACACAAACAGCGAGGATTTTGGCAAGAAAAGGGATAGCCTTGACGAGTGGAAAGTGCTATGATAAAATTCCTGTGTTAGTTTACCGTGATAAATTGGTAGTAGAAGAAAGAGGAATTATTATGAAAAAAAGATTAGTGGGAGTTTTATTGACATTTGCTCTTGCAGGGGGAGTACTTGCAGGATGCGGAAGCAGTGCTAAGAGTGATTCGGCAAGTGATAATGCGTCATCTACTTCAGAGACACAAGCAGATGAATCCGGACGTACACAGCTGATTGTTGGTTTCGATGCAGAATATCCACCATATGGATATATGGATGAGGACGGGGAATATACCGGTTTTGATTTGGAACTTGCACAAGCTGTTTGTGATATGGAAGGATGGGAACTTGTAAAGCAGCCGATCGACTGGAGTTCTAAGGACGGAGAACTTAATAGTGGTTCAATCGATTGTATTTGGAACGGTTTTACAATGAATGGCAAGGAAGATGACTATGAATGGTCTGATGCTTATGTAAACAATGAACAAGTAATTGTGGTTGCTAAGGATTCCGGAATTGAAACATTAAGTGATTTGTCAGGAAAGATTGTCGGTGTGCAGGCAGCATCTGCGGCACTTGATGTATTGACAAATGAAGATTATCAAAAGGAGCTTGGAGATACCTTTTCGCAGTTACAGCAGTTTGCAGACTATAACGTAGCATTTACAGAACTTACAACAGGTTCACTTGATGCAGTGGCAATCGATATTGGTGTTGCAAAATACCAGATTGAGGAGCGTGGAGAAGGAAAATACATGATTCTCGATGAAAAATTAAATTCCGAACAGTATGGTATTGGATTTAAGCTTGGCAACACATCACTTCGCGATGTAGTAAATGCAGACCTGCATAAGCTTGCAGAGGATGGAACAGTAGCAGAGCTTGCTGAAAAATACGCAATCGAAGATATGATTTGCATCGAATAATTTTAAGATAAGAGGTTTTTCCTAATGGAAATGGATGTAATACTACAACAACTTACAGGAGGATTCTTGCGTTCGCTGGGAATCTTTGTATGGACTCTGGTACTTTCTGTGCCGTTTGGATTTGTCGTTTGTAAAGGCCGGATGTCCAAGATAAAAGTTGTGAGTGTACTTGTGAAAATTTATATAGATATAATGCGCGGAACACCACTGATGCTGCAGTTATTTGCCTGGTATTTTGCGCCGCCTTTGATATTTGGTGTGCAGATGCCGATGCAATACCGGTTTATTGCTTTGGTTATAGGATTTACACTGAATTATGCTGCATATTTTGCGGAGATTTATAGATCCGGAATACAATCAATGCCAATTGGACAGTATGAGGCAGCTAAGATTCTTGGATACAGTAAGAAGCAAAGGTTTCACAAGATTATTCTTCCGCAGGTGATTAAGCGTGTTCTTCCTGCGATGACGAATGAAATTATTACACTCGTGAAGGATACATCATTGGCATATGCGATTTCATACAGCGAGTTATTTGCAATAGCAAAGCAGATTGCAGCTGCGCAAACAACCGTTTCGGTAATATTTATTGCAGGTGTGTTTTATTTTGTGTTCAATTATATTGTTTCATTTGTAATGGGACGAATTGAAAAGAAACTTGCATATTATCATTAGGAGGAAGCAAATATGAATTTGCTTGAAATGAACCATATTCAAAAAAAGTTTGATGAACTTATGGTATTAAAGGATATTTCCTTTCATGTAAAAGAAGGCGAAATCTTGTCTATTATCGGGCCGTCCGGTTCCGGCAAGTCAACGCTTCTAAGGTGTGCGACGATGCTCGAGACCATAGATGGTGGCGAAATCATATATTTAAATGAAAAAGCAGCCTATGCACAAGACGGTACGGTTGTTTATGCAAAAGGAGAAAAGGAAAAACAGATTCGAAGTTATTTTGGACTGGTATTTCAAAATTTCAATTTGTTTCCGCACTACAGTGTCCTGAAGAATCTGATGGATGCACCGATTTGTGTACAAAAACGAGATAAAAAAGAGGTTCAAAAGCAAGCGATGTCGCTTTTGGCGCAGATGGGACTTGAGGATAAAGCAAGTGCTTATCCATGTCAGCTTTCCGGTGGCCAACAGCAGCGTGTGGCAATTGCCAGAGCGCTTGCTTTGAATCCGAAGATTTTATTCTTTGATGAACCGACTTCGGCATTGGATCCGGAATTGACAGGAGAAGTGCTTAGAGTCATTCGCTCGCTGGCAGATCGCCATATGACGATGGTAATTGTGACTCACGAGATGGATTTTGCTAAGGAGATTTCAGATCGAATCATGTTTATGGATCAAGGGAATGTTATTGTAGAGGGAACTCCGCAAGAGGTCTTTGATTCAGATAATGAACGTATGAGAGGATTCCTGGGAAAATTGAATAAATGTTGATAAAAATGCCGTTCCTAAAAGGGGGACGGCATTTTAGTTCCGCAATATTGGACTGTATTTTGAATATCTTTTAGTTAATAAAAATGAGGAGCGTAAAGATATGAAGAAAAGCAGTTTAATAAGAGTTGGAATGATTTTGATTATGGTGATGATGCTTTCGGCAGGATGCAGTGGGCTTATTTATGCGGTACTAAGGAGTTTGTCCTTTTCGGTAGACGCAGTTATGGCCGGCGGAATTTTTTTAGTGTTTATTGGAATCTGGGGGCTTTGCTTTTTTCGAACGAATGCAGACAAAAGATGCAGACGTTTTCGTGCGGCATAAGAAGAAAGACGAAGAATAGATTGACAATAAAATAGGGAAATAACTATAATGGAATAGATTATAGATTCAGAGAGGATAGGATGGTAGATATGAGGAAAATAGGACGATTTGTTGCAGCAGTGGTCTTATCTACGACAGTACTTTGCACAGTGTCGGCAATAGGGACAACGCAGGTAAGCGCAACAACCACTACGCAGACAACAGATACAAAATCAAAAGACAATTCTCTTTCTTCCCTTTCATTGTCAGAAGGAACTCTTTCACCGAGTTTTAAGTATAGTACGACAAGTTATACAGCAACTGTACCAAATGAAGTAACGAAGGTAGAAGTTAATGCAACACTAAGTAATTCGAAAGCAACGATTAAGTCGATTAAGGGAAATGACAATCTTCAGGTCGGCGAGAATACAATTAAGATTACTACGAAGTCGGAAGCCGGAACGAAAGCCGTTTATACGATTGTTGTAACAAGGCAGGAAGCGACATCGACAACGCAGACAACAGATACTGAGACAACGGAAGATACCGTGACGGCGGGGGCGTCGTCAGAATCTGCAATCACATATCAGGAGGATGGAACCTTTCTGATTGATGATGCAACATATAATGTCAGTCAGGATTTTACAGATGATAAGATTCCATCAGGGTTTGCAAGAGCAACGGTAGATATAGGAACGGAACTTACCGGAATGCAAGATAGCGCAAGTGGAGTGAAGCTTTTATATCTTGTAAATGCTGCGGATGCGAATGATACTCGTTATATTGTGGTGGATGAAACAGCAGAATCTTATGAAAATTACCTGAAACTAGAAAGTGATGATCATTATGTTATCGTAACACCGGTTCCGATTGAAGGGACAGTTCCGGACAACTATACAAAGGCATCATTGGAAGTAAAGGGCGTAACGCTTACTTTATATGAGCCTTCTACAGGCGGGGCATTTTATCTGTTTTACGGTGTGAACCAAGAAGGAACAGGCGCGTGGTATCAGTATGATGCATCAGAAGAAACTTACCAAAGGTATAATGAAGATTTATCGCTTACAACTGCGAATTCAGAATATATAAGCAGCGCTTATGATGAACTGAAAGAAAAGTATGAAGATCTTCAAGGTCATTATAGGGTACTCATGGGAATTGCTTTTGCCGCAATTGTGGCAATTATTATCCTTGTGATCAATCGATTGATACGAGGACGTCAAGAGGATGATGAGGAGGATGACGAGGAGAAAGAGGATAAATCGGTATTAGATTTCGGGGATGACAAAGGCGTTTTGCGATTTGCTCGTAAGAGTAAGCAGGAAAAGGAAGTGCGAAAGGAAGAACAGGCAGTCACGAAAGAAACTCCAAAAACAATTGTCAATGACCCGCTAGAAGACGAGCCAATTGAAGATCCGCGTAAGGATTTTGAGATGGATGATTTTGAAGAAGCAGATTTCAAACAGCCACTTCCTGTGTCAAAGGAGATGCCAAAGCCTAAAGAGCAGCAAAAACCGGCTGATTTGCAGACGCAAACAAGCCAAAGTACTAATCCAAAGCCATCGGATAAGCCAAAGACGCAGAAAAAACAGATGGATTTTGATGACATCATGGATTTGAATGATCTGTAGGAAGGACAAAGAAGCATATGCAGTCTAATTATACAAAAAAAGCTAAGAAAGCCTTGGAGCTTGCCAAGCGGGCATCCAAGAATATGCAACATAATTATATCGGCAGTGAACATATATTACTTGGTCTGATTCGGGAAGAAACAGGTGTAGCGGCCAAGGTGTTAGAACAGGTTAATGTTGAGGAAGCAAAGGTTGTGGAACTGATAGAGGCTTTGATTGCTCCCGGCACTATCCAGGTTTTGGAAAAAGAAGGATATACGCCGAAAGCTCAGCTTGTATTAGAAACAGCAAGTCGACAGGCCGAAAGATTTCATTCCAAATTGATTGGAACAGAACACATTTTGCTTGCTATCATTCTCGAAAATGAATGCGTTGCATCAAGATTGTTCCATACGTTAGGTGTTAATGCACAGAAGATATTTACAGAGATATTGCTTGCAATGGGAGAAGATCCGGCAGCCTATAAAGATGAATTCCAAAACGGCAAACCGATGAAACATAAGTCTTTTGGAAATACACCATTATTAGATCAATATTCTAGAGATTTGACAAAGCTGGCAAAAGAGGGAAGCCTAGATCCGGTCTTTTGTCGTGAAGCAGAAATCAATCGTGTGATTCAGATTCTTAGTAGACGTGGAAAGAACAACCCTTGCTTGATTGGGGAACCGGGAGTCGGCAAGACCGCAATTGTGGAAGGGTTGGCACAGATGATTGTCAGCGGATTGGTTCCGGATTCCATTGCAGGAAAGCGATTGGTGACGCTTGATTTGTCTGCAATGGTTGCAGGCTCAAAGTATCGTGGTGAATTTGAAGAAAGAATCAAGCGTGTTATAGCAGAAGTGGTTTCGAATGGTAATGTATTACTGTTCCTGGATGAAATCCATACCATTATCGGAGCCGGAGGAGCGGAAGGTGCAATTGATGCATCTAATATTTTAAAGCCGTCTCTTGCGCGAGGAGAGATTCAGCTTCTTGGCGCTACAACAATCAATGAATATCACAAATATATTGAAAAGGATCCGGCATTGGAACGACGTTTCCAACCGGTTACGGTAGAGGAACCGACAATCGAGCAGACGATTCAGATACTAGAAGGCATCTGTCCGAGATATGAAGCACATCATGGAGTGACGATAACGCCGGAAGCATTGCAGGCAGCGGCACAGATGAGCGCAAGATATATAAACGACAGATTTTTGCCGGATAAGGCAATCGATGTTGTAGATGAAGCAGCTGCAAGAACGCGGATTCATGGCGTAAGTTTTCCGGATGGAGTGGCAGGCTTGCGACGTGACATTTTAGAGCTTGAAGAGAAGATGGAAGAAGCTATGAAGAAGGGCGATTTTGAAGAGGCATCCGCACTGATGCAGACGAGTCGTGAAAGTAAGGAAAAGCTTCAAAAGATTACGGAGAAGTATCAGCGCGATTCTAAACGCAAAAAGCTTGTAGTAGATGAAAATGCGATTGCACAAACGATTTCTGATTGGACTAAGATTCCGGTTAGAAAACTAGAGGAAGGCGAGACGGCCAGACTCAGAAGATTAGAGAAGACTTTGCATAAGCGCGTGATTGGCCAGAATGAGGCTGTTATGGCTGTTTCGAAGGCTGTACGCCGCGGACGAGTGGGAATAAAGGCGCCGAATCGGCCGATTGGCTCTTTCTTGTTCTTAGGACCTACAGGAGTCGGTAAGACAGAGATTTCGAAAGCGTTAGCAGAGGCTGTCTTTTCCGATGAAAAAAATATGATACGTGTTGATATGTCTGAATATATGGAGAAACACAGCGTGTCCAAAATGATTGGTTCACCGCCGGGGTATGTGGGTTACGAAGAAGGTGGCCAATTAGCAGAAAAAGTAAGACGTAATCCATATTCGGTGTTGCTTTTTGATGAAATAGAAAAGGCACATCCGGATGTATTCAATGTATTGCTTCAGATTCTTGACGATGGCCATGTGACAGATGCACAAGGGCGTAAGGTTGACTTTAAGAATACCATCATTATCATGACCTCTAATGCCGGGGCCCAGTCTATTGTGGAACCAAAGAAGTTGGGATTTGGAGCAGGCGAGGATGAAAAGCAGGATTATGAACGCATGAAGTCCGGTGTGATGGAAGAAGTGCGTCGAATCTTCAAACCGGAGTTTTTGAATCGAATTGATGATATTATCGTATTCCATGCACTTAATAAAGACCATATGAAGGATATTATGAATCTGATGACAAAAGAGCTGATTCATAGATGCAAAGAGCAGATGGATATTACGATTAACATAAAAGCATCGGTTAAAAAATATATATGTGATAAAGCATTTGACCCGAAATACGGAGCCAGACCACTTCGACGTATGATTCAGACAAAACTAGAGGATGAGCTTGCGGATGAAGTAATTAACGGCGTGATTAAGAGAGGCGATACCGTAGATATCGGAATGAAAAAAGGCGAGATTGTATTTGAAGTTCGTCAATAAGATAGTGACAAAACCAAGGGGGATAAGGTATAATTATCCCATGTGGTAAAAGTATCAAATACATGCTTTTGGACAGAAAATATAAAGATTGCATTGTTGCACAGGAGGATAAGAAAGATGGCAGTAATTGACGAACTGATCAAGAAGGAAGAAGATGGAAGCATCAGTTTTGGGAATTATGAGCTGGACAGCAAGGCGAAGCTTGATGGTTTTGAGGTTTCCGGAGATCTTTACAAAGTAAAGACATATAAGGATATCACAAAGCTTGAAAGAAATGGATTATTCGTATATGAATCAGTACCGGGAACAACAGTGACTGACTTAGCACTTGCAGAGTCAGGGGTGACCTTTAAGGTAGAAGGTCCTAAGGATGCACAGATAACCTTGGAACTTGAAGCAGAAGAAGAGTATGAAGTGGAAATCGGCGGAAATTCAGTTGGTAAGATGAAGACTAATCTTGGAGGCAAGATCACGTTCGGTGTAGAATTAGAAGACGCTGATCAGATAACAGTAAAAGTTGTAAAAGTAAGTTAAATAATAAGGAATTCCGCTGTGAGTTTTCGCAGCGGAATTTTTTTGTGAAATTTTATTCTCGTTTTTCTTGACGAAACAGAACGCATGTTCTATAATTCGTTTAAACAAATGTTCGATTAATGAGGTGAAGTTATGGCGAAGGGTAAGACAACGATTTTCTATTGTCAAAATTGCGGATATGAATCAACAAAGTGGGCAGGACAGTGTCCGGCGTGTCATGAATGGAATACATTTGCGGAAGAAGTGGTTTCTTCTGTTAAGAAGGGCAAGCGGGAAAGCAAAAGAAGCGAACAAGAAGCGCAGCTTTATAAACTTTCCGATATTGAACTTAAGAAAGAAGAGCGTACATCGACCGGCATGGAAGAATTCGACCGTGTACTTGGTGGGGGACTGGTGAAAGGCTCCTTGGTGCTTTTGGGCGGTGATCCGGGGATTGGTAAGTCTACAATTTTGCTTCAAGCCTGTCGGTTAATGGCACAGAATGGAAAGAAGATTATTTATGTGTCCGGAGAGGAGTCGCCAAGGCAGCTTAAGATGCGAGCCGATCGTATGGGAGAATTTGCAGAAGGAATGTCGGTTTATTGCGAGACGAATCTCCTTACGATTGAACAGATGGCAGTGAGAGAAAAGCCGGACATTCTTGTGATTGATTCCATACAGACGATGTATCATGAAGAAATCACCTCTGCACCGGGAAGTGTATCGCAGGTTCGCGAATCCACCGGAATTTTTATGCAGATTGCAAAGCAGCATGGCATAACAACTTTCCTGGTTGGTCATGTGACGAAAGAAGGGGTGGTTGCCGGTCCGAGAGTTTTAGAACATATGGTGGATACGGTCTTGTATTTTGAAGGTAATCGCCATAATACCTTTCGCGTATTGAGAGGTGTAAAGAATCGTTTTGGGGCAACCAATGAAATCGGTGTATTTGAAATGTCGCATAATGGTCTTAGGGAAGTCGTTAATCCTTCGGAGTATATGCTTTGTGGAAAACCAACGAATGTGACCGGTTCGGTTGTTGCCTGCGCAATGGAAGGAACAAGACCGGTTTTGCTTGAAATTCAGGCACTGGTGTGTAAGACGAATTTTTCAATGCCTAGAAGGACGGTTGCAGGTACCGATCATAACCGCATGAATCTGCTTATGGCCGTCGTTGAGAAAAGGCTGGGATATGCGCTTTATTCCTGCGATGCATATATTAATATTGCAGGTGGGATGAATATGAATGAGCCGGCAGTAGACCTGGCTGTTGTACTGGCTATTGTTTCAAGTTATAAGAATATCATTATTGAGGATGATGTGATTTGCTTTGGAGAAGTCGGTTTGAGCGGTGAAGTAAGGGCTGTCACTATGATGGATGTAAGAGTCCGTGAAGCTGTAAAACTAGGATTTCGAAAAGCAATCCTTCCACAAGTATCCAAGGAGGCAATCGGGAAGGTAGACGGTATAGAATTAATTGGGGTAAAGAATATTAAAGAAGCTGTAGATGCGATTAAGTGAACTACCTGATTGGAAAAGCCGTAGTGGAAAGAAGCGATTGCAGGTTTTTTTGCTATGGATAGGCGGGATGAGCAGCCGGATTTCATTGCGAATCCGTATGCATTCTTATATAAGAATTCGCCCGGTCATACGATTCAATCAAATCACTACAAAATGGCTAAGAAAAATAAGGATAAAAAGCTAAATAAAATAATTGCAAAAAGGTGTTGACATAGATGTCATATGATGCTAATATAATCAACGCACGTGTTGAGGAAGAAAAAAACAGTCTAAAGAGCAACACAAAAAACTATCAAAAAAAATAAAAAAGTTGTTGACAAGAACGTCAGGACATGATAGTATTAAATAGTTGTCGGCAAAAACAAAAACCGACACGAACCTTGATAACTGAACAGTGAAATAACCTTGAAAAATTCTAAGAGAAACGTTCTTAAAAGAACAGTTAATCGATTAGATTAACACCTTAAAACAGTAAAGCATCTGACTAAAAGGGATGCACAAGGATAAAAAGCCAAGAAGTAATTCTGAAGCAATTATCAAAAGATTAAACATGAGAGTTTGATCCTGGCTCAGGATGAACGCTGGCGGCGTGCTTAACACATGCAAGTCGAACGAAGCACTTTATTACGATCTCTTCGGAGTGACGATTTAGTGACTGAGTGGCGGACGGGTGAGTAACGCGTGGGTAACCTGCCTTA
>NZ_FMXR01000008.1 GCF_900104415.1 Eubacterium oxidoreducens
AAAAAGTTGCACGATTGATTCCGTGTAATTCAAGCCATTCAGTGCCTGTCATGTCGGCCGGACGAGATTTGTAAGCTTCAACTTCAGCAATCCATTTCTGAAGTCGCATGTTTTGTTTAATTGTTGTTGGATTGTTCATCTGATAACCTCCCGTAGTTCATAGACTATATGGACTCTATAGAGTATATGGAGTCTATAGACTCTATAAAGTTTAACTACAGGAATTATCTCAAATGAACATGCTAGTTACGAGGTACCGATGGTTTACCGGTTACTAGAGAACGCAAACCACTCTCTTTTATAAAAGAATTGCACAAAAAAAGAGCCATTAATTCTTCTATTGTCAGAAGTTTTAATGGTTCTTTTTTTATACATAATTAGCGGTTCAATCGACTATTATATCCTTTAAGTTCAGATTCAGACACATAGACTTGCTTATTTTCATCTATATAATTGTTGTTTTGATAGTCGATATAAGCTCTAATTACTTCTTGAAATTTCTTATCGCTCAATTTGTCTTCTTGCCGTCGTAATAAACAAATATCATCAAAATATTCTATTCTTAAGCAATTATCTAACTGTATAAAGCTATCTTTATCTATTACTGTTTCAAGAGGGGCATCACAATAGATAATTTTGTTGCTTTTCTTTAACGCCTTATATTCCTTGTTTTTCAACGAATCTACCTGAGCGATTTCAATATAATTATCATCAGCATTAACGAATAAAACCAAATATGGATGTGGATTAAGGATAGTTCCAGAATTATTTACTCTCATTCGTAATGTAATAATCTGTCCGATTTCTATATTCATGCTATTCTCATACGATTTAATACTTTTATCATATCAGCGTATTGTTCTTCGTATATCTCCTTATATCGCAAGCTATCCATTTTCTGTTCTGCCATAGTTGTGCCATTATGTTTATCAATCCATGCCTTATCTTCATGGTCGATTTCGATAATTTCATCTATGTCAGCATTTTTTAATGCTTCAAATAGTTTCTTCAACAATACCTTTTGTTCATCACTAATGTTTGTATATTCATTTCTGCTATTCAATAATACACGATAGTCACGCTGAATATTTGGAATAACAGCTCCATTGCTGTATGCATAAAAAGGAGAATCTATTAACAAGTTGCCTGTCATGGCAATATAAATGTTTTGAGCCAAATGCATATACTTATTAAGTCTCGCATTTCCTTCATAAAATGTAGAGCCGTTGCGAACAATTAAGTTTTGATTAAAATACTGACGGTCAGGGTCTAAACTCAAAAAATAATTTGCTAAATCTCTTGCAGTCATTTTTGTCCTCCTTTTAACATGATTGAAATGTATCATTTCTATGCCATGATAGTAGCATAAATACGTGAAAAACTCAATAAAGTAAACAAATAATATCAGAGATGCAAGACATTGCACCTCTTTTTTCGGCAAAAATTAGTTTGGTGTACTTATATAAGTCAACTACCCATCACTTAAAGGTAATGGGCTTGTAACTGCCCAGTCGTAGTAACGGCTTATGCCTCCGACCTTTGACCCCAATAGGTATTATTACCTAAAGTGGCGTTACATTATAGGGTGGTTGACAGCACCCTTTACGACAAAGTTTACTCTGCCGTAACTGTATCCGGTACTTGGCTATCTGCAAGATAGTTGATTCCCATGCGGTACAGATTCATTGCTCCAATGCGGTCATCATTAGATTTGTAGCCACAGTTTTTGCAGGTAAACAGATGCATCTTCTTATCACGGTTAGCTTTTTCAATATGTCCACATACAGGACAACACTGACTCGTGTAACGAGGGTTGACCTTGATAACGGTAGACCGATTCTGTTTAGCCTTATAGATAAGTTTCTGTTCAAGGTCATAGAAAGACCATGACACAGAAACATAGCGGTCTTTAGTCCTGACACGCTCTGTAGCATTGCGAACGCCCGACAAATCTTCAATGACAAAGAGTGTATGCTTCGGGTTGTTCAGGGCGAGTGCCTTTGATACCTGGTGGTTTACATCCTGCATCCAACGGTTTTCTCGCTGACCGATAGCTTTAATCCTACGTCTTGCAGATGGAGTGTGACGCATTTGGAGTTCTTTACGAAGTTTAGAATAGTGAGCACGTTTCTGTTTGATAGATTTACCACTGACAAATCCAGACTTGTGCTCACTATCATAGGTGGCAACAACAAAGTTAATACCTCTGTCAATGCCAACAACATTGCAGATGTCAGAGATATTGCTTTCCTCTACATCATAAGTGACAGGGATATGCAAAAAATATTTGCCATGCTTATTTACAAGCTTGGCTGTACCAAACTTATAGATTGTATGGTCAAAGTATTTAGACATGCCTTTAGTGAAATAAGGCAGCTTAACACGTCCATTCAGCGTATTCACTGAAAAGCAATTTTGAGTCAGGGAATAATCCCTGTTCCAAACAAGGTCGTACTGTGGTTTCTTGAAATTAGGCTGAATCCACTCTTTCTGATTTTCAAGAATGGTTTTGTATCTTGCGATAACCGTCTTAAACACGGACTGAGCCATTTGGGATTTAAGACCAAACCTTTCTCGAAGTGTGGAATACAGAACCTTATTCAAGGAAAACTGCTTTAAGTCATGAGTACGGAATACATAGTTAGACACGTAGTTACAAGCATCAGAATAAACAGACATGGTTTCATCAAGTAAAACCTTACTGTCCGCATTAACGGATATCTGAATTTTAGCCGTAACTGTCATTTGTTCCATATATTCACCTCATAGATACTTCACTAGATATATGTTATACTATTCATTAGTGAAAGTCAATATGTTTGAGGAATTCGATATGGATAATAGATATAACCGTCATAACAGACGCAAATACAGTCTGAAAGTGCATATAGTTCTTGTTACAAAGTACTGCAAGCAGATACTTAAGGGTTCTATTGCTGATGATGTAAAGCAAAAGATATACGATATCTGTAATTCCAAAGGTTATGGCATTATTGCTATGGAAACTGACAAAGACCATATACATTTTCTTATTAACTACGATACTACAGACAGAGTTTGCGATATTGTAAAACTTATCAAACAACAGACTACATATTATCTATGGCAGAAATATCAAAACTTCCTGTCGAAACAGTATTGGAAGAAGAAAATCTTTTGGTCTGATGGGTGCTTTGTTTGTAGTATAGGCGAAGTATCGTCGGCTACCATACAAAAATACATTGAGAGCCAGGGTTAATGGCTACGAATTTACAAGGCTCCTCCCACCGCCCAAGGGCAGTGGGTTTCCGCCTATGACAACCGAAAGGATTTTATTTATGAAGTGAAAAAACAAACGGCTATTGAATTTTTGCAGGAACGTGAAAATGAGTCGTAATTTTTGAAGTACTTATGAAAGGGGATTCCCCTTTCTCCTCTAAGAAAGGAGATGGTGCTTATGTGCATTGTATAAAGCTATCCTATTTGCCTTTCGTCGCGAGAAAGAGCAGTGGGAAGAGGATTTTTCACATGTTACTTATGGGCTAAAACCCATTAGCTTTAGCTGATGGGTTTTAATTACTAAGGAGGAAGAAAATATTGAAACGATTTATTTCATTTATTTCAGGGCTTGCTATCACGGTTACTACAGTTGCAACTCCGCTGATGGCTTCGGCGAATGTAACCGAATTTGATAGAGCAAGCGAATTTTTAGCAAAAGTCGAAGCAAATGATAATGTCGTTTTGGTTTCGTCTGATGCCGATACGAGCGACTATGATACTGTATATAAATACAGGGGTGTTAGTGCAATCGTAGCGGAGGACAAAGATGAAGCGAAAGACATTCAAAAAGAAGTAAGCGGAGAAACCAATTATTCAAGTAAAATTGAAGATTGCGACATTGAAACAGTTGCAAAGACTCAGGTAGAAACGGATAAGGCTGATGAGGACGAGGTAATTGCCCTTATCGACACGGCTGTTGATACCGAATATGTACAAAATATTGTCAATGATTCTATGGCAGGAGATGGAGATACTTCTTCTCACGGCACGATTATGGCAAGTATTTTAAATGAATATTCTGATGCAAGTATTTTGCCACTTGGGGTATACTCTGATAACGGCACTGCAACAGTTTTGGAAACTTATGTTGCCATTGAACTTGCGATTCAGCAAAAAAATGTAACAGTTATCAACCTTTCTGTTGCAAATACAGGCAAAAGCAAACTTTTGCAAGAAGCCATTCAAGATGCGAATGACAAAGGCATTGCGGTTATTTGTGCAGTTGGTAATGATAGTGCGGATTCAAAAGATTATATTCCTGCAAATATAGATGGAGCGATTGGCGTTGGTGCGGTAGAAGGAGGTAGCCTTGCTGATTATTCCAACTATGGAGATTATGTAGATTTTGTTTCAGATGGCGAATACTCTTATGACGGAACGATTGTAAGCGGAACGTCTATCTCATCTGCCTATGTATCCGCTCTTTATTCAACGCTTGATGGCGACTTAGAAGAAAGACTTGACGGACTTAGCAAAGTTGCTACAAAAACAAGTGATGGTTATGACTTTGTTATGCCGACAAAGGTAAAGGAAACTGAGGAAGACGCATCTAATGATGAAGTTGAAACTATAAAAGAAGATGCCTCTGATGACTCAACCGAAGACACCTCTGAGGAAACGTCTGAGGACTTGTCTACGCAATATGAAAGCGTTCTGCAAGAAAAAAGCACTTCTTCTGATGACGGAAATCAGACTTTAAAAACAACAGTGGATTCTTCTATAAACAGATATCCTGTGCTGGCTACAAAAGACATTAAGATTGTATATTCTAATCCGACTTCAAGCGGAGTATATCGAACCGCTACTGTGTCGATTAATACGTCTGATTATGACAAAGGGGCAACGGCAACAATCGCATGGTTATTTAATCAGTTAGGTGCAGGAAAAATTACAGACAAGCATTATGTAAAGGCTAACGAAGTAGACATTAATTTAACGTCTTTAACAGTTAATGTAAATGCAGGTTTCACACAAAAAGCAGTCGAGAAAGGTGATTTTAAGTGGCGAGACGAAAGTGAATGCGGAGCGTTTTCAGGAACTTTTTCAAACAAATACGGCTGTTCTGCAACAATCAACCTTAATGGAAATAAAATTGTAGTTGGGGCAGGACTTAGTGATGCAGTAGTGATTAATGTTGATAACGGCAGTACGACTACTGTTACCTCAACAAATAGCAGTGGTTATACAAGCACACAAGGTGCTTATGGCGAGAATGGAAGTAGCGTTAATCGCTCGCAGGTTGCCTTTTCGGTAAAAGGTGGAGGTAGTCTTTACTTTAAAAATGTTGAAATACTAAACTTTAACAACACAGCAAGCAAAGATAGTGACACAAACACGTCTGTAGCTTATGCGGATAACTATTCAACACTTTCTTTTAATGGCTGTAATATTCATGGTAATAAGTCTTACAAAGGTCTTACCATTTCAGTTTCCACAGAATCAGGTGATAAAGGACATTGCGAGTTCGAAATGAATAAGACATCTAGCTCTATTACGAATGGCGGACGTGCTACTTCTTTTTATGATAATTACGGTGGAATTTCCACTCGTCTTGCGACAATAACATTAAATGAAGCAAGTCTTTCTAATAACCGTAGTTGCACCTATGTCAATAGCGGAAACACCCAAGATACAGCAAATGCCGTTTTTCGCATAAAAGGCGGTTCGACTGCTACACTAAGCGGTGTAGAAATTAAGAACAACACTACCTACGCAACAGGAACTATTGTTGTTACAAATTCCACAGTTACGCAAAACGGAAATGTGTCAATTCATGATAACAGTGTTAAAGCTCAATCAGATGAAAGTTGCGGCTCTGCGGGAGGACTATATCTTAATGGAAATTCGTGGTACATAGATGGACATACTTTAAATGTGTATAATAACACCGCTCAGCAAAATGGAGGTGGGATTGTAATTGGTTCAGGAACGCTTTATGCATCAGGAACATTAAATGTGCATGATAATACTGCAAGCAGTTCTTCGGGTGGAATTAGAGTTACAGGTGGAACGCTTGACGCATCAGGAACTGTAAAAGTTTATAAAAACAAGGCAACAAATGGTGGTGGAGGAATTCATGTATATGGAGGTACAGTTACTTCATCAGGAACAGTAGAGGTTTATAAAAACACGACTTCATCATCTGCAAGCGGAGTTTTAGTAAATGGAGGAGGAAAGTTCAATGTAAATGGCGGCACAATGACTGTATATGAAAACAGCGGTGGTTCAAGTAGTGTAAAAATTGGAGCAAGTAGTACTTTTACAAATACAGGCACTCTTACCATTCGGACGGATAAGACTTCAAGCGGTCTTGTAGCACTTTTGTACGACATTGGAACTTTCACAAATGACGGAACTCTCTCTTTGTACGAATCTCCAACTTATGGACTTCGAGTAGGAGATAGCAGTGATAGCGGAGTTTTTAAGTCAACAACTAACCTTTCGGTTGGAGTAAGCAAAGCAAATACATCAGGTGGTATTTATGTTACAAATGCATCATCGACAGTTTCTATCAGTGGCGAACCTGTTCTTTATGGAAATACAGGAAATGCCTTAACTGTAAACAACGGAAAAGTAACCGTGACAGGTGCAATGTTTGCCAATTCCAGCAAGATGCTCTATGTCACTTCTAATTCAAGCAAAACAGTAACTTTAACTAGTTGCAAAATGAGTGGTGACAGCTCATCTAGCACATCTAATTATGTGTACGATGGCGGAGAAGGAACTGTAAATCTTACAAAATGTTTTATTGGTTGCACGAGCGAAAGCTCTGTTAATACAAACGGGCAAATCGCAATTGTAAAAAATGGCAGTGGCAAAATGTTTTTGAATGAAAACCTTATTGCCTCTAGTGCTAAAGGAAACGGCGCAGTATTAGATGTTGAAAGTGGCAGTGTTTACAGCGGATTTTCTAATACTTCTTTTACCACTTCTTCAGGAAATACTTATGCAAGCCAAAACACCTCAGCTACATCAGTTGTAAAGGTTGCAAATAACGGAACTTTGTACGATTACAATTCTCAAATTGTAGGAAAAGGAACATATGGAGTCTATAGCACAGGACAGACAGCGTTAAACTACACGGAGATTGACGGAACAATCACCTACACGAGCACAGGAGCAGAGACAGGAAAGAACGGAGAGGACGTAACAGGATTTGAGACTGGCGTGTATGAGCCAAGTGCTAGTGGGGAAGATATTGACATAACTAAGACTAATCGTGAAAAACAATATGTAGACCTTGAAAACATCACAATCAAAGGAACTTCGAATAAGAGCGTAGTAGCAGAGACGGAATGCTTTTCTAGTGAGTATAAAGACGGTGTCGGTGGTAGTGAAAACTCTCTTGTCATGGGAGGAACATTGTCACTAGAAGATGCTGTTCAGCTAGGAGCATATGCAAGAGTTTCCGTATCTTCTAAAATCACTTCTGATGAAATTGAGCTTGTCGTTGCAACAGGCAGTGATTCGCAAGAAGATGGTCGAATTTTGACGGATATTGTGTCAAGTGAGAACATCAACGGAGATGGAAAATTAAAAATTGCTAATCAGGCAAGAGTGAAAGCCAACTCAGCTAATTCAAAATCCTTGTCTGTTTATTCAAGTAAAAAGACAACATCTTATCAGACACATGAAGATGAAGAAAATGCAATCATTACTTTTGTGTATGCAGGAACGACAGCAAAAAGTGAATCTGCTACTACAGATAACATTGGAATTGGAGAGTATGTGAAAAAAGAACCTGATAAATCAAATAATATGAATGGTTTATATTACCTTTACAGGGGCGACGTTCTAACAACCACTTCTTACGCACAATCCACCTTTTTGTCGAAACAGGTAGATGTCAATGTAGATACGTTTGTAAATACATTAGAGTCCTCTGTTCCAACAAGATTTGAATATACGGGTTACAATACAAATGTTAGCAATTATAAAATCACCTATGCGTCAAGTGATGATTGGTTTGAGAATTGGGATAATTCCAAAGATGTTTGCACTATACAAACATGGTGGTGCGAAGGTCTTGGCGTAAAAACCCCATCATCAGTCTCTTTGATTGATGATGGAAACGGAGATGTAAAAGATGTTGCAACTTTTAAAAAATGGGTAATTAACCATGATGGAACGTATACGACAGATACAAGTAAGATTGATGAAGACGATACGCTTTATGCAATCTTTGATACAACCTATGAGGTAGCTTATCATTATTCTAATCTTACGAAAGAAAAGACCAAAACAAAGACTTCTACTTATGACTTGGTGGATTATGAGAAAGCGGAAAATGCGATGGATATTTCAACGCAGACTTATTCGGATTCCATCACCGATACTACATACGATTCCTTTAGTGAAATTAACGAAATCATTGCAAAGGAAAATGCGGACGCAACAGACGAAGAATTGTTAAGCGTAAATTACTACGCATCTTCTAATGGAAGTGACGAAAAGGTCATTATGGAAACGGATGAAGATGGCAACATTGTAGGTGTAGGACAGTTCATGGGATGGTCTACAATAGATGATGCAAAGGTAGCCATTGATGATGAAAGCATTACAAGAGAAAATATCTTTGGTGATGATAGTTCTTATACAACTGGCGTATTGTCAACAGATAGTAGAACGCTTTCTGCATCTCAGAAGTCATCTGTTAAGAAATTGTTTAACAACGTAGATTACACAGCACTTCCGTGCACGAAAGTAATCTACTTATTTACCGCAAAAGACAAAATGCCATATTCAGTATTAAAGGCACAAAATTATCTAACAAACAATTAAGATTTATGTGGGGAGCAATTGCTCCCCCATACTCATATTATAAAATTACTTTAAAGTTAGTGAAATATGGAGGCGTGTATGAGTAAAATTTTTATAACAAATATAATTTCTGACACATTAAAAACAAATGGCAAACCTGAAATAACAAATCTAAAACTTCATGAGCTTATTTGCGACCGTCAAATAGAAGGTGGAACTTTAGAAAGACAGGTAACATCTATTTTAGATTTTAATGAATATCAGTCTGTTATCAGTAATGGTTTTTATACTGTAAATGATGAAAAGGATTCACCCTTATCCGTTGACAGTCCTTTTAACGAAAAAGAATATGAAAATGGTAAAATTATACAAATAGGATATCCGAAAAGATATTAAAAGGAAGAGGGCAAATAAGCCCTCTTTTTTTGAAATTAGATAATAGTATTTAGCCAATATATTGTTTCTATGAATTGCCTAGAATTAGGTTCTAAAAAGCTTAAGACTCTTTTATCTGCCAACATGAAACACTTAAAATTGTAATCCAAATTATTTATTTTTTCTAAAACGCGATGGTTGCCATCTATTATCAAGAATTTTGGAAATCCCGGCAACATCGCTAATACTATATAATCCCTCTTATTCTGAGATTTTAAACCTAGTTTAATTTCATTAAATACTTCACGTGTCTGCGGTGCATTAAAATCAATTATTGTTTTCAATTCCCTTACTGTATGATACTCAAAATCACATTCATTCGGTTCATATTGTAACAACTTTTCAATATTCCATGTAATGTTAATTGTTCCACAGTTAAAAATATTCAATTCTTGATAAAAGGATTCATGATTATTTGATAGGATATCTGGCAATTCGATATCTTTAAGCCGTTCTTGCAGTTTCTGACGATTATAGACTTTAAGTTTAGGGAAGTTGTTTAGAATTGTATGATAACAATGTTCTAATTCTTTCGTTTTGAATTTTGTCATATATTATTCTCCTTTTGATTTATAATGCAACAGCATCGTATAAGTTTAGCCAACTTGCGATGCTATTTTTGATGCATGAAGGCATCGCTATTTATATTTTATCTTTATATTTAGCAGACTTATCGAAATACGTCAATGGATTTTTTATCTTAACTTAACGACATTCTCCTTTTTTGTCTAATTTTTCTTGAATTAACACTATATATAAACGAAAAGAAGACAACCTTTTTTTACAAAGGAAAAGGCTTCGGGTTGACAATAAATAACAAATTTTACTACAATAACAATAACGAAAGAAAGTGAGGGAAGCTCTAGGTAGTAAGAGCGAATTGATATGATTAAGAAAATTTTAGCATTAGTTTTAATGGGAACAATTGGAATTGGGGGATTAAATATCACTAGCACTTGTTATGCGAATGCAAAAGATAACGTATCTTATTATTCAGGCGGAAAGTATTTGGGTTCTAGTTGGTTTGATTTTTTGACAGAAGATACTTATGATTCAGTAGGTAAGTATTGGCTGTATAATGAAGGTCTTTTTCTTATGAGTACGGGAAGTCTTGCTGCAACTTACGTTGATTACTATAATAAAAGTTCCTGTGAATGTTTTGGATTAAATTGTAAGGGAGAAGAAGGCACAGCATTAGAAGGCTATTATTATTCAAATCCAGCCGATTATGAAGATACAGATGAGTCAGTAATTGCGGAAAATAATGATTATACAGAGCTTCTAGTTGGAAACGAACAAGTGGCTTTACAAGAAGCTGATTCAACTGTAATCAAGGGTGCGGGAACATTTACTGATTATGAAGAATATTCGGATGGCTTAACAGTGACACTTCCAACTTGTTATCAGAATATTGAGATTAGTGGAAATGTACGATACTTATTTGATATTACTGATTCATCTGATAAATCAGAGTTTACTTGTCATTTTACTGATGGAGCAATTTTCATTCATACAAATATAGAAGGTGCAATTGAAGGAAATCCCGAAATTGATGATGATTTTATTGATACAATACAAGATTCTTTAAATAGCACAAGATTCTCGGCATCCATGGATTCTGTTAGTAGGTTTTTAAGTAATTATGGAATGTCGGGAACAGATTACGGACTTGCTTTTTCTTCCATTGATGAATATAACGAATATGTTTCCTCTCATACATTTAATATTCCTTCAGGAACGTATAGGTTTTATAATGATAATGGAGCAGATTTTTATTACTATACAACAGAAAATCCAACGTCTATAAATATTGATGAAATATATGAAAAATATGCATCAGGTGATTATCCTATTTTGATAGGTACTGGCGAGGTAGACGAGTATGAAGAAAAAAACGTATCAGAATTTTTTGCAACATATGTGGGAACATTTAACAATACCGAATTTAAAGTCGTAGATAACTCCACTAATACTGAATTAGAAACGTGTCAAGGTGTGCAGGTGGACCCATCTGAACTTTATGGAGGGGGAAATCAACTTGTTGCACACGTTACAGCGAATACAGATAATCTTGTAGATGGAAAATCTTCCATTCATGCAGGAATTAGTGGAGAAGATACGCTTATCTATGATGAAGATGAAAATGCGTTTATAAGCTCGAGTGATGGAATAAGTTATTCAATTGATGATTTAACAACTGAGGGTGTGTATTGTACTATGTGTACGGATGAGGTGTATCTTCAATACACAAGTACTACTAAACTTGAATTTGAGTATGGAATTATTGGATTAAATGATAATGGTGACGTAGCATTTGTAACAAAAAGCGGAGAAGATATAACAGATTGGCTAGATGATTATGGGTGCCTTTGCGACTATGTGACTCCTCACTCAACGAAAACGGTTTCCTCGACTGTCAAGGGCTTGTCGGTAACTAATAAAACGAATGGAAATGTTGCTCTGTCTTGGAAGAAAGCAGCGATAGAAGCTAAATTAGAGCTAGCAATGAAAGATTCGAACCTCGACTACGTCAATAGATATCTAACTTCCTACAAATATGCAGACAAATATAAGATAGAAGCATCTCTTGACAATGGAGCGAGTTGGAAAACAGTCGGAACAACTTCAAAAAATTCTTATACGTTTAATCCGCATGATAAGATAGGTGCAAAATATAAAACGGATATTAAGTTTCGGGTAACACCAATTTACAACAGCTCCTTCGAAAAGTTCAATCAAACGATTACGATAAATGCAAACCCGTCTAAAATAGCTACCCTTTATCTCTATAACTATTGCGTTTCAGCTCCGTCTAAAATAACCATTTCAGACAATGGCAAGATTTCTTGGAGTGAAACAGATGCGGATAAGTACTGTGTTTATTATAATCTTAATGGAACAAAGAAAGAAATCACAACCAAAAAGACATCTTTAAAGGTATCATCTTTAAAAGCAGGCTCTTATTTGGTCGCCTCAGTAATTGCGATAAAAAATGGATTTGAAAGCTCAGAAGTATCATCAAAAGTTGTTGTAAAAAAACCAAAGAAGGCAACGATAAAGAAAATAAAGGTAGACAAAAGAAGTGATTTTGCAACCGTAAAAGTTACTCCAAAGAACGTGCTGTGCACAAAATATGAGATAAGATATGCGACAAACAAAAAGATGAAAAATGCCACAAAAAAATCGGGTCTTAAGATTAATGGTTTATCACGACACAAAACGTACTATATCCAAGTAAGGGCAGTAACAAAATATGGCGGCACAACGAAATACGGCAAGTGGTCAACGATAAAGAAAGTAACGACCTAATGAAGAGGCATCCCATAGCGGGGTGTCTTTTTTTTGTCCCAAAAATCAAAAGATGTACTTATATATAAGAAAAGGAGGATAAAAAATATGAATAGATTTAATGGAAACGTGTATCAAAATGAAATAGATTTATCAAACCCTGACTTTGATGCAAATAACGACCAATTGTATTTTGAACTTGAAAAAAATGGCGAAAAAATTTTATTAGGATTAAAAGACTTGTTGATTTGCTTGCGATTTGCAGAGCTAAAAGGCGAAGTAATGAAATTACCAACTTCATGGTGGGTTCAAATGCAAAGTTTGTATGGAAATGATATACTTCTTTTAGACGAAAGGAGCTATCATGATTGAGATTAAATACCACAAAGGCTTTGTACCAACTTACCCTGTAGATAAAAAATCATTTGAGGACAAAACACATAGGGAATTTCCATATGCACAAAAAGACAATTATTATGCACTATGTCCAATTTGCGAAAACCCTGTTATTTTGTTGGGCTTGAAAAAAACAATTTTGAACAAAAAGCCTCATGCAAGGCATACAAAGTATGATGTTGAGGGCATAAGTGATTTTGAGGAAATAAAATACGAAAAATGCCCTAATCACAAAAAAACTTCCAATTATATTTTGGAAACAAGAAATGAAACCGCAGAAAGCATTGAACTGTACCATTTGGCAAGAGAAAATTTTGATAAAATCATTTACTTGATTCGGCAACATCTTCCAATTATTATCTCAACAAATGATGCAAAAAAATTATTGAAATATTTTATAACGCACAAAGGTTGGACTTACCCTAATGCAAATGAACATAATTTGTGGTTGATGTTTTTTAGACACAATGCATGGAATTGATTTATTTGGAAAGTTAGTGAAAAAAGACACTACGCTTTATCAGTTTTTGCAACAAAATAAGTCGGTTCGTCTTGTAGATAATAATGATAATACAGCAAAAATTCTCAACAAAGATGGCTGTTTTGTTGATTTGAATTTAATTGTTACTAAAATATGGTATTCTACAGATAATGCAGATAATCTTATTAATCATTTTGAATATGTTGTTGGGGAACATGATAAATGGGGAACATATAATACTGTTTTTTTAGACACAAAGGACGTTGACTATTATCATTTTTCTCACTTAATTCATTCGACAAAAGCATATAAAAATAAGGATTTGTTAGATATTGCAAAAGAGATGATGCCTTTAAGGTAGTGGCTTAAACTTTTTAAGAAAATTTCCACAAATAATTTACGAAGTCTATTGCATTTTACTTGTTAATAGGTATATAATGTACTTACAAAGAAGGGTGAACCTCCACCAATAAGCGAGGAACGATAAAGATGGGTGAACGTCCACCAATAAGCGACGGACGATAAAGTTTGGTGAACCTCCACCATATAAGAGAGAACCGAAAACTGAGAGACGGTTTTAAACGTCTCTTTTGTAGAATAAATGATTTTTAATGGTGAGGTTCTACCTTAGTGAACATGAGCGTGGTCCTGCTTAGTGGACGATTCAAAATTGTTTGTTTGCCGGGAACGTATATCGGCATAATATAAAAGGTACGTAGGCAAATGTTTCCGCTACCCGATATGCGGATAATAAAAGGTCGGGATGCAAATGCTTGCCCCCGCTATATAAGCGGGGCATTTTTTTGGAGAAATTGATGTGATTGAAAGACATTTTTACTTTGTAAAAAACGAATTTTACAACGCCTTACCTAATTGTTATCTTATGGCAAATAAAGGCGGTGGAACAGAAAAAGGCGGTCGACCTTGTCACTACTGTTTTAAGTATGATGATTTGTTTTGGATGATTCCAATTTCTTCACAAGTAGAAAAGTATAGGCGCATATACGAAGATAAGATTGAAAAACGGGGACATTGTGATACCATAAGGTTTGGTTATGTAAACGGAGAAGAGAGAGCCTTCCTTATTCAGAATTGCTTCCCGATTACTGAACAGTACATTGACACAGAATATACGATTCAAAATGGCACAGTTCCGGTTACCATATCAGCCGACTTTTCTGATAAATTGGATAAGCTGATGCGTAAAGTAATTCGGATGTATCATAAAGGGATTATACTCCCATTAACAAAGATTGATGAAATTACAAAGTTTTTAGAGCCGTAAGCCCCACGGTTAATTCCGAATGAAAATGAGATTAGCCATTTTTATTTCGTAACTAATCACACAGTTGCGATTTTAAAAAACTAGAAGACGCTTGTAAAACATATCAAAAATAAAAAGTAATAAAGAGACATCTCATAATGAGGTGTCTTTTTTTTATGTCCAAAAAAGATTTTAAAATACTTATTTATTAGAAAAGGAGGAATCTATCATGGCAAATATTATTCCAATCTTCGCACCAAAGTACAGCACGGAGTCGTTTTTGCTTGCACAATACAAGGTTAAGGACGGAGAGAATATCATCAAAATCACAAAGGCAAAGCATATGCTAGGCTACGAATTTTCCATTGATGGCGAAGATGCAAGGCAATATCCGTTGCGTTCAAACGGAAAGATAATGTGCTACGAAGTGCCGATTTCCGCTTGCAAACGTGTAAAATAGCCTAAATTCGAAGTTTTGCGTTCTATCGCAATTAAGGAGTAGCGGTGGGCTGAATAACGCCAAAATAAGGCAAATACGAAGGCTAGGAAGAACCTTCAAGACCGCCTTTGGCAAAATGAGTAAAGAGAGTCAAAAAAACGGCTCTCTTTTTTATGTGTAAAACAGAGAAAATTTAGAAAAAACCTATACACATTGCACAAAAGGGGCTTGGAATAAGGCTTTTTAGGTCAATCCTCCAAAAAACAAACTTTGTACTTATGAAGTGAAGGGAATTATTTGTCCAATTTTAATTCCTTTCAAACTACTTAATAACAGAAAGGAGGATTGAATATGAGAATCAGCGAAGAATATCAGCGATTTGCAACACAAAGACTAGCAGAAGACAACTTCGGCATAAATGAAGCTCTTTTAAAACTTTTTGGAACAACCGAAGACGGAATTTTTCTTATCAATTACTTTGGACATGATGAAGAAGTTTTTGACAGACATTTTCCAGCGTCTACTTCAAAACTTTGTCCAAAAAGACCGTCTACATTAAATATTGGTGACGTTTCTTCCAATTATTTACCATACAAAAACATGATAATGTCACCTGCTATTTACAGATACTCTAAATCGCAAAGAAAATATTATCCAATTTTTTCAAACATGATGATGGTTGATATTGACGATTGGGAAGATGTCTATGAGAAAGAAGACCTCTTGTTGGCTTTTTATGAAAAATATCCATTTATGAGAGATTTAGAGCCATACGCAATTATTGCAACAGGCTTTAAGGGTGCTCATGTTTTGTTCCGCTTTGACGAAAATCTTTTGAAAAAGAGAAAGCAAAGCGAAAAGTTGCAAAAATTACTTGCAATTTTATTAAACGGAGATTTAAATCATCTTGGTCTTGAGGCAGCCTTCCGTATTCCATTTTCTTACAACTACAAAAACGGCGAAGAAAGACAGACGAAAATGCAAATCAATTCTGATGCAAAACCTCTGTCTGTTTATAATGCTCTTAGTCTTGCTAGGGCAATGTCTGATAAAGTTGTTTATGAAGAAACCAACGATATGGATTATGTGTATTATTTAGCAGATGAATATGCTCATTATTATTGCGATTATGATGAAGATGATAACCCAATTTTCCCATCGACTGTATTAAATGCAAAGCAAATGTACGAACTTCGTTTTGGCGAGAATTTAGATTATTCTATTGCCAAAAAGGTAAGATATGCTCCAAAAAGACATAAATCAAACCCAAATAGGTATAAAAAACAAACACATCTTAGCGTCCGTTCAAAATTAATTTTAAATGATGTTGAGCGTTGGCTTAGTTTGCAGAACTATGATATTAAGGGAAAACGTAATTTAACCTTATTCATTCTCGGCTTAATTCATGCCAAAATCGCAAGAACACAGGCAGAAGTGTTTGATATCCTTATGAGATACAATAATTCGTTAAAAGAGCCACTCAGAGCGTCTGAGGTGCGTTCTTTGGCAAAGTACTGTTTCCGCAAGCAACTTCATTATTCTCCAAAAAAGATAGCATCCCTCTTAGGTTATAGCAAGGAGTTTATGGAGTCTTCTCAAATTGCTTATACAAAGGAGCAGTCTTTTGAACTTTATCAAAACAGACAAGAGAGAGCGAAAAACAAGAGAAAAAACAGAACTTTTAAGGCAAAATCAAAGAATATTAATAAAATTATCAACATTTATAAAAAAATGGGTGACAGTGACAATGCAATTAAATACATGATGAAAGCTACTTCTTGGTGCAAAAAAACAGTATTAAAATACATTGTTGTCGCAAAAATTAAAATTGCATTCAAGGAAAAGAAAATCACATTTTTAAGAGCGATTTATGACTTGTCGCTTTATTTAGCATGGTCGTATAACGAAAAACTTCTTTTAACAGGCTGACAGGGTGAGAAGTGAATATTTTTTACAGCAGGCTAGGAAACTAGTCTTTTTGTCGTGCAAAAAATTAGAAAATTATGGATTCAAAAGCCGATTTCGGCTTATTTTTTTGCTCATTTTTGCTCAAAACAAGAACTAAATTATAAATCTTGGAAAAAATCGTCACGCCTTTAGAGAGAGGGGCTTTAGAGAGCTTTTAGAGTAGCAATGTAGAGAGGAGGTATATAGAGTATAGGCACTAGTATAGGGCACTAGGGTGTGTGCAGGGCACTAGGATATACCGCTATCTCTCTACCCACCTTATTTACGTAGTACTTATAGATTGAAGAAAATAACAGCCTCTTAATCTATAGAGGACAAAACAATAAGGAGGATTTGCAATATGGCAAACTTTACAACCGTGGCATTAAAGCCACACGAAGAAATCAAATGCACGGACAAGGAAAACTTCTTTGAGGTTCTTTCGTCCATTGAGGAGCAGGAGTACTACAAAGAAGTTCCGTGCGACTCTCTATCAGTTATTGGCAGAGAGAATGCCCCGCTTATTTATCTTGGAGAAGAAAAGCGGTATGGGGCAAATTACGAGGAGGACGTAAAAACGAACCTCTTTCGCAATACTCTTTCATCTACAGGCATTTTTGTAGATGAAATTGGAGTAGAGGAACGAGGTTTGTTCAGTCTTGCAAAAAGATGCGGTGCTCATTGCGAAATGGTAATGAATACGGAGTCTAGCAAGATGGTGGACGTTCTCCCTAATGAGCAAAGAGGAAAACTTCTTGCTCTTGGAGCATCACTTCACCATGATACGGTGAAAGTATTTGTTTCTAACGGAATGATTTATTTCGTTGGAAGTAATGCTTATTTACCGTTAAAGGTAAGCAAGGGAGTAAACCTCGCCCTTGATGTTTGCCAAAAAGAATTTGAAGATTCGTTCTTTAAGTTCGGCTATATCTCTCATGATATGGCAATGGTAGACATTGGGGTAGACTCAGACCTTCGTTTTGACTTCGAGGAAAGGCTCAAAGAAAAGAAGGTTATTGGGGCAGATTCAGAAGTATCATTCACTTTTCGAATGACTACTTCGAACATTGGAAACTACAAGATGGCTGCCCGTCTTATGGTTTCTATCGGGAAAGTGCTTATCCCAATTTCTAAGGAAAAGGGAATTAAGCATATTGTTACCAAAGAGAACCCTTGGACAAAGCTCAAAAATGAGTGGTCTAAGGTAGGAAGTCTTATCAAAGAATTTGAAGACGAGATGGAAGGACTTGGTAACACCGATATTAAGCATCCACAAGGATGTTTATACCATGCTTTGAGGGCAGTTAAATGCCCGACAAATGAGGCAATGGTTCTTGCTAAGGCATATTCGCCTAGTGGAGATGTAACAGCTATTGATATTTATTTGTCGGTTGCAGAATACGCAAACTCTTTGCCATATTCAGGACGTTTCTTGGACGCTCTTGAACTTACGGCAGGACTTGCAAAATCCAACTTCAAAACTTTCGACAAGGTTTTGAACGAGGATTAAGTAACTAGAGTCATGGATTCTTCTGTGGCTCTTTTTTTAGAAGAAAGGAGAGAGTAAATGGCAGAGTATATTGATAAAGAAGTCGCTTTTCAAATATGTATGGGCTCGTGGGATGCATCAGAAGCAGGTCATGACATTAAATACGAGCCGTCAGCAGATGTGGTAGAGCGAGCAGAATATGACAAGATGGTGCAATCCTTTAGGGATAGGAATGAAAACCTAAAACAAAACCTTATCAATACTAGAGATAGTTACTTTAAACTCGAAAAAGAAATAGCAGAGTTAGAGGTTAGGATTGATAAGGCTATTGCAGAAATAGATAATCAAGAAACGTGGCTCTTAAGTGCGGGATATAACGCATATAACGCTGACATTGCTTTCAGTGCAATTAGAAGGTCGTTGAAAGAGCCTTGCGAAAAAAGCGGCAACCATGCACATTGGATTGACAACCATAACGGCACTGTTTCTTGTAGTTATTGCGGCACATGGTTTTACAAGGACGAGAGGTATTCTTATATGCATTATTGCCCTTGTTGCAATACAAAGATGACAGAAAGTGAGGAAGGAGAATAAATATGCTTTATCTTTGCTACCCTGCATCAGGTAAAACATTCAATGCCTCAGATGCAGTTTTGGATTTAGACTCACACTCTTTTGCGACTCATAAGGGCTGGCAAAAAGAGTTTGTCGATGCCATTGAAGAAAACTTGCCAAAATACACTCATGTGCTTGCAAGTTTCTCTCATGAAATTGCGAGAGAATGTGTAAGACGAAATTTAGACTTCATTGCAGTTCTTCCACGCATGGAGTCTAAGGAAATGATGATAGGTCGCTATTTGCTTAGAGGTGGGTTTCATCATTTAAAATGGATAAAAAGAAGAGCCAAAATGTGGGAGGCTTCTTTAAATCCACAGGTGCTAGAAGAAATTTTGGACGGACGGAAAGTACAGTGGCTTTCAGAGTCGCATCCATATTTAGAAATAGAGGAGGAGTAAGATGGAAACTATATATCTTCATTTTACGGACGGTGTGGAGAATCATAACAAAGATTATATTATGATTCCTCACAAAGGCTATTTTATTGCCGAGTATGGAAGAACGGGTGCTCGGCGAATGTCTAAGAAATATCCTATGTCCTCATGGGATAAAATCTTAAGGCAGAAGTTAAGTAAAGGTTACAAGATAAGAGAGAATTTTGTAGCGGGTAAAACAGAGTCAAAAGCAGTATTTAAAAATGACTCTAAAATAGTTGTCAAGTGGTTAGAGTTCCTGCTTAGTTGCTCAAAGCAATTTATTAGCAGAAACTATCAAATTGACGCTTCAAATGTTTCCGACAAGGAAATTAAGGAAGTGTCTATGCTTCTTGACAAGCTAGAAGGTTGCTTGGTTAGTGAATTTAATCAGACGCTAATTCAGGCATTTGACATAATCCCTCGAAAGATGAGAAATGTCAAAGACTTTCTTGCAACAAAGGAAAGCGACTTTGACAAAATCATTCGCAGGGAAAGAAAGTATCTTGAATCTTTGGAAAACTCTTCAAAGGTTATCAACGACTCGGCAAGAGGAGAAGATATATTAAAGGGCATAAAGATTCGAGAAGCGAATAAGGAAGAAGAAGAACAATGCAAAAAGCATCTTAGAGGTTCATCTTCTTTGTTCAAAAGGGCCTTCGTTATCGAAAACGAGGTTCAAGAGCAAATCTATCAGGAGTGGAAAACGAGCCATGATGCAAAAGAAGTTTATTTGTATCACGGTTCAAGAACGGAGAATATTCTTAGCCTTATCCGTTCAGGCGGTCCAACTCTTGATATTAAAGGGGCGAAAACCACGGGCAAAATGTTCGGTTTTGGAAAGTACTTTGCTCCTGATGCAGGCAAAAGCCTTGGCTACACTTCTCTAATAGGAAGTAGATGGGCGAAAGGCGGTAGCGACAAAGGCTATTTGCTTGTAGTAAAAGTCGCTTATACCAATGCTCTCCATGTAAATAAGTGGGAGTCTTGGTGCAGTAATTTAACCCCAAGTGAGATGAAAAGAAAAGGTTATGACCTTCTTTTTGCTCACAAAGGGCAGTCTCTTTTAAGAGATGAAGAAATCGTTTATGACGATAGGCAAACTTCTATTGCCTATGTAATCGAAATGAGCCGGTAAAGCAAAGAGCCATCCTAATCTTATTTTTGAGAAAAGGGTGGTTCTTTTTTTATATTAAAAAATTTTACAGTTTTCTTTCACATAATTTTTCGTTACACGTCCTTATTAAAGTATTTTTACAAATGATGGTTTATGCCACTGCGTGAAAACAGCAAGTTCTTTTTGTGTAAAATTACCAAAAACTGACCATGCAAAAGCCCTGTTTATTAGCAAATTGATGATGATGTACTTATAAAGAAAAGGAGGATATATATTATGATGAAAACAGTTTTTAACGATTTACATGAGTTTGCAGAAAACGCAAAAGACGCGAAGGAGCTTAAGGAATATTTTTCGGAGATGACAAAACTTTATGAGATTTTTAAGGTGTTTGAAATTTTAGACATCTCTGAGTTTTTCTTAGAAATGGCAAGACTTCATTCTTACAAGGAATTTGAGTTTGCTGTAAATATGCTGAAAGAGAGTATGAAAGAGGAGAGTGGTCTTATTGACAAAAAGAATGGTATGTAAAGAGATTATGGAATCTTTATCAAGTTCATTTCCCGATAGTGGACAAAATGGGATTTATGCAAAAGCAGATATTTGCGATGCCATTATCTTGCTTTGTGACCATATCACAAAGAATTACAAGACGATTGAGCATGACGGAAGGAAAAGACGTTTTTCAGGAATTGCAAAAGAGCACGAGTATTTGAAAGTTTCTCGTGAGCTTACCGATACGATAAAACGTCTTTGCAAGTAAATGGTTGAACATTTAGTTTCAAATATATCGGGATTTTTGACAGAGCATTTAACACAAATGAACTTAGAGCGGTCTGTTTTTGTAATCATATTTATTTATATTATTTTTAGCATTGTCTATCGAATGTTGTTAAAAGGTTTTGGAGCAGATGTTTCAAATTCCTTATTGCAGATTCCAAGATTGATTGTATATGCCGTTTCTTTTTTTATTATTTTGACCTTAATGGCTTTTTACACAATCAAATTAGCGGATAACTTTTATCTATCTTTTGGTCAAATGGTTGTGGTTGTCATTATCATGTGTGTGCAGGGAAAAGTGCTGCAAAGCCATTTTGTGAAAGAACGTGCACTTTCAAAAATAAAGAAACGAAAAGAGGAGGAGACAAAATATTGGTAGAAGATTTAACGAAAATGGAGTTTGCTCTTGCCAAAAAGGAAAAAGAGGTTTGGAAACTTAGAGAACAAATTATAGAAACGTATCCGCAAAGCAAAATCAAAGAATGGGAAAATGATTTTTATGACTTCCAACTAGAAGTAAAAAATGATGTTGTTTACATTCAAATTCCACGGTTAAAAATCCGAAAACGCATTTCCAAAAGACCAACTTTTGAAGCCCCGTTTATTGATTTTTTGAAAGACAACAAGCCTTCTATTTGTTTTGATTTTTGGAATGAAAACGAGATGATTCTTATTTTAAAACAATACGCTCCGTCCTTTTTTAAAGATGGAGATAATTGTGAAACCAAATCCGCAATTGATGCTCTCACTTTTGCAGGGTATCTTAAGACAGATAATTCTTTGTATTTGACCATGATTATCTGTTCTGAAAAAGCGGATTTTACAAGAACAGACCTTATTTTATGTTCAAAAAAGACCTTTTTAGAGCAAGCAAGTGAGCTGTTAGCACGAAGATAACAAGTGTTAATAAATGATAAACAGTATAAAGCCTTGTTTGTTAATACATATTCGCACTTATTGAAAAGTGTTTTATAGGTGTTAGGAAAAGGTTTTGTAGACGAAAAGACGCGAAAATAATAGGTATTAGCACGAAGTTAAAACTTATTTGTTTTCACGATTACCCACGTGGGTAAAACGGGATTTTTTAAAAAGCCCATTTTCCCATGGTGGGTAAAGCCCTTAAAAACCCTTATTTTATTAGGGCTTAGGGGCAAAATACACATAAGGAAATTAGACGAGGTGGAGGGGAACAACAAACTGTCCTCTTTTCACAGACTGAATCCCCCCTCCACGTGTCGAAAGGAGTTAGATATGTTAGAGGAACGAGTGAGACTAGAGAGCCTAGTAGCGAACGCATTGCGAATCGCAAAAGTGAGTGGAGGCGTTATATCCAAAGAGGTGTTCATGGATATAGGGCGGCGAAAGGCAAACTATGTAAAAAAAACCGGAGACGAAATGGTGGCAAAACGTCTCGTTAAAACCCGAAGTGTTCCTCATGATGTAAATGCATACCAAATACTTAAGGAAGGAGCGAAGCGGTGCGAAGCTCTTGGCAGTTATGAGTCAGGAAGAATGAAAGTTTCCGCTGATAGAATTGAAAGACGCGTAGCTCTTTCCCGTCTTATCTACGAATGCCAACTTGCAGGAATTGCATATGACGATAAAGATGTAAATAGAGAAGATGTGAGCGAAGCGTTTTATACAGGACTCGAATTAAAAGGGGACATGGGAGGAGACGAATTAAAATCCTCTCGTTTTTTAGGAATGATAGTAAATCGTGAAACCGAAACTATCTATATGTTTTACCCTCTCCTTTGTAATGGAATGCATAAACGAGGAGAGCTAAGAGCACGAGAGTATTTGCTGAATAAATTTAGGGCGAAGCGAACCGTAAATATCCTTTTCACTCGAAAGAAAGAAGAAATCGAAACATTCATTTCTCAGGAAGCATGGGAAAATGATGCAGGATTTGGCACACGCTTTATTGACGCAACCTTTTGGATTGTTACCGACTATCGAGAGTTAATGGAACTTCTTGAGAAGAAGAACGGAGAAAAACTTGTAAAATTCGCAAATGAAAAAGGTTTTAAAACCATCTATAATGCCGTGCCACTTTCCGTAGAAGTCATTAAGAAATTAAAAGAAGGACCGCTAGAATGCGTAGCCTGTCAGGAAGAATATGTAAACTGCTTAAAAACCATGAGTAAAAACACCCGCTTCGTGTTTGCGAAAACCGATAATTTGCTAGGAAAGGACGTAAGAGAGCTGTAAAAGGCTCTCTTTTTCGTGTCTAAAAAAGAACTTGGAATACTTATATATTAGAAAAGGAGGAAATATTTATGATAGAAAAAGATTGGACAACAACACTACTCGTAGCCATGCTGAGTGAATTTATGTATGACGAAAATGAGGATTTGCTTTATTTGGAGAGCCTTTTCCATGAAGACATAGAAAATACTGTTAAAGTTCAAAAAGGCACAGGCACGAATCGGAAAAAGAGATTTGTCACCGCACACGAGAGATTGTGTAAATACTACTTTAAGACAAAAGACGAAAGAGTCATCGAAGAAGCCTTGAAAATTTCAGAAAAGTATAAAAACACATCAAAGGACGCAAGGGCACTTTACGATTATAAAAATGGAATATTGGAAAAAATAAATGAGGAAGGCGTACTTTACTTCACCTGTGCCTGTTTGGAAGTAGAAGATAAAATGGTGCAATTTGAAGATTGCGGGGATGCCATGAAAAACATAAAAAACGTAAGAAATGCATATGCTAGGTTGACAGAGAGGATTTTCACCGAACTCGAAGAATGGGAATACTTTATGAATGGCACAAAGAATGTCAGAAAAGACGGTATTGGACGAAGCCTTTTAAAATGGGCGTATGGCATGGAGCAAGTGGGAAATGGCGGTTATTACGAAATAGACGAAATGGACTATATCGGAGTTACCACCACTATGATAGGAACGTATCGTTGCTTTTTGGATATGCCAAATATCCCCGTTGATGAGATAGTGCAAAAAACTCTCTATACCTATATTGGCAATTTGGTAGCAGATGAAATGAATAAGCAGGGTGAAAGAGACTTGTATCCGCAGGCAAGTAGAATTGTCAGAGAAAACGCCTCCGTAAGAGAAGCAATCGCTCATATTGGTTGGTCGCTTTGCTATTATATTCTGCTAAATTACACAAGAGCATTAGAAGATAATCGGGTAAAAGAAAAAGAAGTTGCCATAAAGCTAACGAATGAGCAAGAAGACGAGTATAAAAAGAGATTAAAAGAAAAGGATTTAGAAATTGCCCGCCTGAGAAAAGAACTTGAAATCAAATCCCATACCAAAATGGATGAAAAGGATTTGGAAATTGCTAGGCTTAAAAAAGAACTGCTAAAAGAATCTCGTAAAGAGAAAGATGCAAAAGAAATTATTGCTCCGCAAAAAATCTTTGCAAATGAGGAACGCCATATTTGCTATGACAAAGAAGAGGAGCTCTATGAAGGCGAAATCTCTCAGCTAGTCGGAGAAATCATGGAAGAATATGCCAATAACGCAAAAGATAGCCGAAAGAAAGATGTTGCAGAGCACTTGGCAAAGTTAAATCCGCATGAAGAACTAACTCTAGCAAAAAAAGAAATCGACAATATCTTTTCAGGCAATTCAAACCTTGATGCAGGAATGATAAGTAGACTTGAAAAGCTAGGCTTTACCGTAGTAAAAAATAAACACTATAAATTAAAGTACTATAACCAAGATAAATACACGATAGTTATGGGTTCGTCCACTTCTGATTATCGAGCAGGGCGAAATATAGCATCCATAATAAAGGAAAAGTGCTTTTAATTTGTTGTACTTATATAACAACAAATAATAATTACCTCGAAAAGTAGAGGTACAAGCAATAGCCCGAAGGTCGGGCAGAAAGGAGGGAAGGTGATGTTGGAAAAATATGACTTCATCATTATCCCGTTATTAAAAGTCCTGTCAATTGTTGCTCCATTTGCCTTGTTGGTAATTGGGGTCGTGATGCATAATCCAATCGTTTTTGTGCTATTTTTCATAGCGGAAATCGTTGGGCTGTGTGTTTTCGATGAACTCCGTAAGTATTTCAACTTCGGAGACATCGGATGCGAGGACGACTAAGAGAGGGGTTCGCCACCCCCTCTTTTTTTGTTGCCAAAAAACAAAGTACTTATAAATTGATAAAAATAATAATTCTTTAAGAAAGGAGAAAAGCATGAAAGAAGGATTAAAAAGATTCTCTGACCTTTTGTCAGTAGAATACAAAAAAATGGAAGAGAAAAATGAGGACGCACAATTGCAATATGCAAAAGTGATGTTTTCGCAAATCTTTAAGTACCTTGCAAAAGAAAGTAAGGAAAATGAGGACTTTGATAAAGCCCTTATGCAGGAACATAAGACTCCTGCCCGCCTCTATCAGTACTTGGAAAAAGAGGTAAAGAAACGCTCTCCGCAAGGCGTACGATACGCTTGTGTGCCTGATGATGAAGTGTTCGACCTCATTTCAGAATATGTCTTCTTAGACGATAAGGCTGAAATCGAGGCAGAAGAAAAGAAAAAGTTGGAAGAAGCGAAAAGAAAAGAAGAACGTATGAAAAATACGCCTGTTCCAAAGAAACAAGAAAAAAAGAAGAAAGTTGGAAATCTTGTTGAGGAAACAAGTGGACAGCTTTCACTATTTTAGAAAGGAGGCTATTATGCACGAGCCAAAAAGAATGCAAATGGGAAGAGTCGTTGTAACTCTCCAATACGATAGGGTAATTTCTGTCGATGAGTGCGGTGAAAATCTCGCCCACCTTGAAAACGGAGTGCTAGTAGACTCGGACGGAGAGGAAGTCGATATGAATGCCCTTAAAAAATACGCTTACGGAGGTGGCAAATGAAGGTAACAGAGATAAGGCTTAATCTTGTGGAAACAGATAACGCAGTAAAGGCAGTTGGTAGTTTTGCTCTTGACGGAGTGTTTGCTGTTCGTGGTGTAAGAGTCATGGAAGATAAGAATGGTTGCGATTTTGTTGCATATCCAGCCAGACAGAATGAAAGAGGGAAATACGAAGACCTAGCGTTTCCGCTCAGTAAAGAGTTGTATTATCACATTTCTGATGCAATTATCGCAGAATATAGGCGTTTGAAAGGAGAATAAAATGGAGTATTATATGACCATTGCAAGTAAAGAGAAGGACGGAGCAATCCGTCTTTCTGTTTATGTAAATGAGAATTATGATTGGCGAGAGGAGAAGCAGTCCTTGTGGAAAATCCATCGCAAAACCTTGCTGTATGCAAAAAAGGATAGCTTTTACACGGTTACGGACGGTAAAAAATCCGTAAGAGGACTTGAATGGATTGTCTTCGGTCAGGTTCTTGGGAGTCGGCATCTCTTGGACGGAATTTGCAAGTGGCAAGGAAGCCTTCGAGCTACCTTGATGAGTTATTCTCGCAAAATAAAAGAAAAAGAAGCAAGAGAAAGATGGCAAAAGAGGGTGAAAAAGTCAGAAGACTTCTTTAAACCACTTCCAAAAGTACTAAATGGCTTTTTAGAGTTTTGCGAAACAGACGGCACACAACCGTATGTCGTAGAAGAAAACGGAAAATGCTTTTGCACAGCGTGTAAACAAACATTTCCGTTAATCACCGCAAAACATAAGGAAGTTATAAAGTGCCCTTCTTGTAAAAGAGAGGTGGTTTTCCGTAAAGAACGCTATGCTCATTCCTCTTTGGTAGAGCGAGGAACGACAATGCTTGTTCAGCCATTTCGTGGAGATATTGCTGTGAGAATCTTTGATGTGAGAAAAGGATTGTCCGATTATCACAATAAGGCAGTTGTCCTTGAACGAGTCCGAGGAGTCTTTGCAAATGGACGAGACGAATACTTTGAGAATAAACGTGGATACTTCCAAAAAGTGAACAGAGTGCTTTACCGCTCGGCAGAGCGAAGTAGAGTGTATCAAAGATGTAGAGCACTTGATGCACCGACACTTAAATTAGCAGGTTTGCCAAACTTTAAGGAAGGATATATATGGGAGGTAACTGCTCACTTTGAAAGAGCCGTGCAACCTGCCTATGAAAAACTCTATAAAGCAGGCTTTGAGACGCTTTGCAAGGAAATTCGGCATTGCCGTCACAATATAGATGTGGGTAGCACACTTTCTCCAAAAAAACTGCTCAAAATCACAGGAGAGCAGTTTAAAGGGCTGAATAGAAAGAGCCTTACTACTAATGAGATAAAAGCCTTGCAAGAAAACCCTCACCTTACACATGAAGATGAGAAAAAACTCGCAAAGGCAGGGTATAAATCCTTTGATGTTTGCAAATATATCACTTGTCATAAGGCAGTAAAATTTGCAAAAGGTAAGGAAGACGTTTTGACGGAATACGTTGACTTCCTTCGTCTTGCAAAAGAAATAGGAGAGAAAAATCTGTTCCCAAAAGACGTTTTAAAAGCCCATGATGATGCATTTTCTAAGGCAAAGGCAGTGAGAAACGAAAGGTTATCTGAAAAGATTCGTGAGGTTAACGAAAAAAGAGATTGGTCTTACGAAAAAGATGACTTAAAACTCGAATTGCCAAAATCCTTTGATGACTTTGTAAAAGAATCCGATACCTTAAAGCACTGCGTAGGTAGAAGTGATTTTTACGCAAAGAAAGTTGCAAAAGAGGAAATTGCCATTGTTTTTGTCAGAAAAGAAGGAAAACCTCATGTAACGGCAGAACTAAGTCTTCCAAGTCTTGACTTTGTTCAGATAAGAGGACTGCAAAACTCTCGCCCATCAGATGAGGTAAAAACCTTTTTGAATGATTTTAGGATAATGCAAAAAATGCAGTGTGCGTAAGTAATTAGGGGAGTTAATTGCTCCCCTGTTTTAAATGTACTTATAGAGTGTAAAAAGTAATATTTTCTAAAAAAAAGGAGAAAAAGAAATATGAGAAATGAAATGAATTTTATCGAAGAAGTAACTAGAGTGGTTCGCATCAAAGCAGACTATGAGGTAGAGGAAAAGACCGTTTTGAAAAATAATGGTCTAAAACTCCATGGGTTGTCTTTCAAAGGTGAAAACCTAACTGCTCCAACTATTTATTTGGACAGTTATTTCACAAAATTCACAAATGGCGAAATGTCGTTTGATGAAATTGTGGATGAGGTATTGTCCTTGGCAAAAAATCATGAGACAAGCTCTTATGACCGTATTGCAAAGGATTATCAGGACTTTGCAAAGGTGTCAAGGAGGCTGATGCCGTGCCTCGTAAATGCTGAAAGAAATGCGGACCTTTTAAAAGAAGTTCCGCACCGTAAGGTTTTAGACCTTGCAATTATTTACAAGTATGCGGTACTCGGAAACGAAGCAGACGGCGTTGCAACAATCACTGTTCGTAATGAGTATCTTGATATGTGGGGAGTCACAGAAGAAGACCTTTTTAGTAAAGGAAATTTCTTCCCTGCAAAAATTCAGACTTTAGCCGAAATTGTAGGAATACCTACCCGGCTATGTATGTAGTGAGCAACTCCGTTTTGGTAAATGGAGCGATATATATGCTCGACACAAATACGCTTGATAAGATTGCAGAAACTGTTCATAGCGATTTGTATATCCTCCCAAGCAGTATCCATGAAGTTATCTGTGTAAGTACTGAGTTGACAGATGACTTAGACTTCCTTATGGGTATGGTAAGGACAGTTAATGGAACAGAGGTTAGAGAGGAAGAACAGCTCTCTGATAGCGTCTACCGCTACGATGCGTCTAATAAGTGCGTAAAAAGATGTACTTATTAGTAGAAACTTATTAACTTCCCCCCCCTAGATTAAAAGACTTCCTCCCTTTTTGGGAGGGAGCAAAGGAGGCGAAAGAGTTGCCACCTTAAGAGGGAAAGGTGTTTGCCTAATAACTTCGGGTTTTAAAAAGAAAGGAAGAATAAAAGAATGAATAAAAATAGCAGACCGTGGACGGTCAAACAAATTACAAAGATGATTGATAATGGTAGTCTTGTCTTTGACAATGCTGTGCAGCGTACATTCGTGTGGAATAAGAATCGAATGTGTTTATTTATTGATTCTATTTTACGAGATTATCCTGTACCTGCGTTTTATGCAATTACGGATGGCAGAAAGATAACTACTCCGAAAGGAGAGGTTTCCGTATACGATTGCTTAGATGGCAAGCAGCGTTGCACAACACTTCATATGTTCATCAATAATGAGTTTGTTCTTCAAGGGCTTGAACCTTTTAAGACTAATGAAGGTGAAGTTGATGTTAATGGCATGACTTATGAACAGCTTCCTGAAGAACTGCAAGATGCGTTCAAGAATTTCCACATGAATGCTTATTCATTTGATGATGCCACAGATGAGGACGTTGTTGAAATCATGGCTCGTCTAAATAATGGTAAGCCGTTGTCAGCTATTGATAATACTCGTATCAAGGCTAAGGATTTGGCAGGCATTAAGAGACTTGCGTTTCATAAGCTTTTCACGGAATTTCTTACCGAGAAAGCAATCGCACGTCGTCAGAATGAAGAAATCGTTGTTAAGACATATCTTCATCTTGCAAATCCTGAAAGCGGTCTTGATAACAAGGATATTAGACCTGTCTATGAAACACTAGAGGTTAGTCCTGATGTTGAAAAGATGCTTACTGAGAGATTTGATTACCTTTATGATGTCGTAGCTGAAATGACACGCAAAGGTGAAAAACTCACAAAGAAGGCTGTTAAGACAATCCTTAAGAAGACTCATATGGTATCTGTAATGTATATCATAGACAGAGCTGTTAAAGAAGGTGTTCCTTTTGAGGATGTAATTAAGTGCCTTACACAGTTTTACGACGAGGGTAAGCCATCTTCTGATGAAAGATATAACGAGGCTTGTAGTAATGGTTCTAATCATGCAGGTAACGTAATTGCTCGTAGAGAGGCTCTTAAGAAGCAGTATGATTGGTTTTTTAATTAAGAAATGGGAGTGTTTTATGAAAGTTGTTGCAACGGTAAGGGGCGACCAAGTAAGAATGGATAGCCTTAGTGACTTTGCAAAAAGTTTTTGTAAAAAAGAAGGATTTGGGAAAATTTCAAGCCTAGTCCTTTTTCATAACCTAAATAACCATCAACCGTTTTCCATTTTGGAAGAGAAAAGAATTATAGCGGTTGGGAGAAATAAAGGGATTTCCTTTGATTATCAGTCAAATGGAAAATACCTTGTAAAAACAAAGCACGGGGGTTTTACGATTTTCGTGCAGGAAGTGTAAAAAGGGAGCTTAGGCTCTCTTTTTTTATTGCCAAAAAAACAAAGTACTTATAGTTTGTAAAAGTAATCGTTCCGAAAAGTAGGAACATAAGAAATCGGGCAAAAGCTCAAGGAGGAAAATATTATGGCAAAAAAGAAAATTGTAGCAGGTATGGAGATTGGGTTCGTAAAGGTGTTATCCATTGACAATAATACCTGTAATTGTTTGTGTCAGTTGGATGATGTTATGTTCACAAGACATATTGAGACTCTCAAAAAGCACATTGGAGATATGGATTATTCTTGTGGGTGTAATCGCAGACTCCCGTGGAATGAGAAGGGTGTTTACTACGACACTACGCATGGAAAATGGGTAGCATATATCGGATATAAATCCAAAAGATATATTCTGTCCTCATTAAAGAGCCGTACAAAAGAGGAATGTATGGCTATCCGAGAAATTGCCGAACAAGCAAAAAAGCTCGGAGTATTTGCCGAGTGGTTTGAAGCTACTCGCTATATCCGTGGGAACAAGGCATATCAGGATGCCAATAAGAATGCCATGCATCACACGGAAAACGCTACTATCACAAAGCCTAGCGAGAAGGGTGATAAATGGCAGGTAAGAGTGTACCACAATGGTACGCAAAAAGCTCTCGCTACTTCGGAAAACAAGAAGTATATAGAGGAAGTTCATAGACTCGCTAAAAGTGCCCTAGAAGATGGGGTATATGACGAGTGGCGAGAGATGTTTAGAGCACGCAAAGCCGAAATCAAGGCAAAATGTGCATAAAAGAGGGGGCGAAATGCCCTTCTTTATCCAAAGAAAGGAGGAATTGCAATGAAAAAATGCGAAAATTGCATGGAATGGGAGCGCTTTGACGGATACGGTTATGGTTGTTTTTGCATGAAAACAATGACCCCAATAGATGCCGAAAAATGCGAATTTTATGCAGACAAAAGGTGTCTTGATGTACCGCATTCATGGAAACCATCAAAAGAAACTGTCAATACGCAAGAAATTAAGGAGGAATTGCAAAAAATGACAAGAAAGACTGCAAAAACAATAGCTGACTACAGTGACCATTGTGGGAATTGTGCAGTTATTGATTACTGCGATGAGCCGTATAGTGATATACATCTTTGCTGTAATCCCGTGATATGTGATATGTCCCCAACGGAATTTAAAGAATTGTATAACAATATACAATACAAGCACCCAAAATGGAGCAAGCGTAAGATTTTGAAATTTCTTACAGATGCATATGGTGCAGAAGATGCCCTTAATTCTGTAAGAGACATGATAAAAAATTACTGCCCTAATTGTGGGAGCAGGAATGAATAAGGAAAGGAGATTTTATGAGAGAAATCTTAAAACATACCAAAACAGGGCTATCACTAGCAATGATAGTTGTTTTGGCAACACTTAGAGAGTCTTTATAGGCTCTCTTTTTTAAAAAAGGAGGTAAAGATGAGAGAAGTAGATGCAGTTCGTTATTCTAAAGCGGCTCAAAAATTTATAAAAAAGCAAGACGCAAAAGAAAGAAATCGCATCAAAAAGGCTATTGAAGATAACCTAAAGCATGTTCCTGCTACAGGAGATATAAAACCATTGGCGGGATTTTTTGATGGCAGAAAAAGGTTGCAAATCGGGTCTATTCGTATTATATTTAAGTATGACAAAGACAATCATTTGCTTATTTTAAGCATTTTAGATATTGGCAACCGTGGAGACATCTATAAGTAAAGGAGGAATTGTAATGAAGACACGCACAATGGAAATTGCGGAACTATTGGATATACTTCCTGACGAAGATGTTTCGTTAGTAAACGCTTTAATAAAAAAACTCGTTCTTGCATGGGATAGAGATTTTGTCAAAGTCACTCCAAAAGAACAAAGGATTTTGGAACAAAGTGAGGAAGAAATGAAAAATGGCATCTTTGTCACAGAGGAAGAGATGTGGAATTAATTAAAGGCTCGCAATAGCGAGTCTTTTTTATTGTAACTGATGAAAAAATAACCTCATGAACATAAGAAGCTCCTTCGGGGCTTCTTTTTTTGTGTCTAAAATCACCTTCCTTTTCTCTATATATAACTGAAAGGAGGGCGAAAGATGCTACTTGTGAGAACGCTGAAATCAAGAGATGAACTAAAACAAACACTCGTTTCTTTGTGCGAATTTGATGATGACGTAAATGGGAAGAACGGGAAAATTTGGTCATGTGCGAGAAAAGAAGGATATAGTACGACTGCGGAATATTTGGCAGATGAGGTGCTAAAGTCAGAGCCAAAAACCATTTTAGATGCTGTTAATTTGTTTTTGTCCGAATGGGTAGATAAGGTCTACTACTACGGTGGATTCAATGCACAGACCATTGTGATTCATGATGTAACTGTCGTTTGCGTAGAGATAAAGGATTAAATTATGCGAGATGGATATAGAGGTTGTCGGTGCGACAATTGCCTAAAAAGGCTAGAACCGCATGAGGCAATAAAAATACAATTCAAAAAATATACAGATAAGGGCACAGGAGAGCCAATTCATGGGATTTATAAGACTTTTGGAAAAATGGACTTGTGCGAAGAATGTTTCAAGTTGGAATTTGGAGAAAAAGCAATGTGAAAGGAGAAAAATTTATGAAATACGACTTAGTAGGAATTGATGGGAACGCATTTTCGGTCATGGGATATACCGCAAAAGCCCTAAGAAGAGAAGGGCTTGAAGATAAGATTGACGAAATGTATGAACGAGCACAAAGCGGAGATTATAACAACCTGCTTTGCGTGTGTATGGAATACATTGATATGGCAAATGAAAAGGCAAATGCAAGGGGGGAATAAGAAAATGTACGAAAATATCACAGCCAAAATAACCGAACCAAATGGACATAGTTTCTATTATAGCGTCCTTGAAGTGGATGTTCAGACACCCGAAGACGAGATTTTAGAAGACGAAGAAGATGTAAAAGACCTTTTTTACAACATCATAGACAGAGAAACCCTAAATTCGTGGAGTGGGTGTACCGTGGAACTGACCTACACATGGGGCAAGGAAGTCCGAATTGAAACAGTTATTGAAATGTAAGGAGTATTGATGGAAAGCCTTTTTTTAAAAACAGACAAAATAAGTGATTTGGCAAATGCGGACAGCCTCGCCTTTGGTATATTCATGCATTTTGTAGAACATATGGACTACGAAAATAAGGCAGATGTCCTTCTTGTGGATATTGCAGAAAAGTTTGATGTATCACTTACGACAATTTCAAATAGGGTAAAGATGCTAGAAGAAATGGAATTTGTTAAGGTTATCCCAAGTGGGCGGTCTTTTATTTACTTCGTAAACCCTGATATTGTAATAGCTCATAAAAGCGAAATGCGATATGTGAAAGAGAAGTGCCATGAAGTGCGTTATTTAAAAGAACGGCTTTTGTCAGATGAAAAAAGAGTAAAGGAAGATGCAGAGAACATTTTAGATGGAATCTTCGCCACCAATATCGGGGAAGATGTAGAAAAAGTAAAGATTTCAAGAGTAAGGTATGAGCAATGCTATCAAGATGTATTACAACTTTGCAAATATCTTGGTGGGGAATATGTGAAAGTTTTCAAGCAGATTTTAGGAGGAGTAAATGAATAATATTAAGGACAATTTGCATACACAAATTTGCAAAGTGGAAAAAGATGCATCAAATGATATGACCTATTTGGAATGGATTTTGTATGTGCATCATGCAATAGGAAATCCGCTCACAATGGAATATATGAATTGGCTAATGGACGAAGCCACAAATGAGGAGCTTGTAAGAGAAGTGGAAATGGCAGATGAACTAATTGCAAAATAGTTTTCAGAAAAGAGAAAGGAAGTTTAAGACAATATGAGAAATACCAATTCTAAAGCAAGGATTCTAGGATACATTGGCTGTATTGCTGCGATAGTCTTGTCGGTGTTATCTCCAATATTTTGGTTACACGGTCACGAGAAAGCGGGAATACTGTGTGGTCTAGCCATGTGGCTGGTCATACTGTTCCTCTTATGTTGCATAATATTAGAAAAAATAAAAGATTTAGAAGATTAAAGGAGAAAAAATCATGGAAAAGACAAAGTTAAGGGGAATAATGCTCGAACACTCCGATGGAGATTTTGAGTATTACTGCCCCAAATTAACGAAAGAGGACGAAGATGCTCTCTTTAAAATCCTCGGCAAATACGGGGACAATAACCCGTCAACGAGAGGGGATATTCCAAAGTATTGTCATGAAATTGTGTCAGTTCTTGCGGAAGACTAATTTTGTCCAAAATTTGCAAAAATCACAGTAAATATAGATGATAGAAAGGAGAAAAGAATGAGAATTGAATTTGACGAAATTGCATCAAGCAATGGAAACACGATAGAGCTTTATTTTTCAGCCCCAAAGGAAATTTTGGGAGAGTATTTTCCCAATAAATCATATTCTTCGGCTGTAAGTGCTGAAATCTTAATTGAAATTGATGGAGATGATGTAATTAACACATATTTGTCTCCTTCTCGGCTTTTAGATGGCTCTTTAGAAGAATACGATTGGCAAGAAGTCTATTTTAATAAGAAATTGGTAAATAGGCTTGTCACTTTGGCAAAGTCAGATGATGCCATGTATGGGCTAGAAAATGTTAGCATTGATGTCTAAGACTAAAGAGGGCTGAGGCTCTCTTTTTTTAGTCAAGAAAGCCCACTTTTAGTCAAGGAATTAGTCAAGAACCTCTTTTTTTGTTGTACTTATAGAATTGAAAGAAGGGAATTGCATTGAAAAAGATTTTAAAGAAGATTGTGATGTTTAGTTTAATTGCTATGATTGGCGTTTCAAGTATGTATATTGGAACGAACACAAAAGCAGTGGTTACATCACAAGCAAAAATGAGTTGGACTACGCAAGCAAACTCTGTAAAGATTGTTGTAAAACCTACTTCTTCCGACTTTTCCAAAATGGGATATTCTAAGATTCGGTTAATGAAAAAGAAATCAACATGGAAAAATTTTGAAGTTTTTGCAACAAGTACTTCAAAGACAGGAGATACTTTCGTTGATAAATCTGTTGAAAGTGGGTGTTGTTATACATACCGAGTAATGGGTTGTAAAAAATCTACAAAAAAGTGGGTTTATCTTAACACAGGAACTTCGGGATATTTTATCAAACAGCCTACTATTACGGGAGTGTCCAACATCAAAAAGAGTGGAGCAACCGTAAAATGGAGCAATGCGAGCTGTAACTTCTATGAATACAAAGTTGTAAAAGTTTCAACAGGAAAAGTTGTAAAACATGCTCTTGTGAGTGGTAAATCAGTAACAACAATTTCCATAACAGGACTTTCCAAAAATACGAAATATAAAGTTCGCGTTCAAGGATTGCAATATAATGATAATACAGGAGCTTATGATGAAAGTGTATGGAGCAGTTGGAAAACATTTACAACAGAAAAAAAGTAAAAATTTGTTAGACAGTCGGTAAAATATAGTCTAATAATTTTCAGCATTAGACTATATATATGTGCAACGGAAAAGTGCTTCAAATATATATATGAAAGAGAGGTTGCTCGTTTTACTTCCCATTAGCGAGGTGCAATTCCTCGCCCGTTGCTTTGGCTTGTCAAGTCAAGCCAAAATTCCTCAACTTATTTAAGAAAGAGAGTCAATATGGCTCTCTTTTTTTGTCTAAAAGTCGCAAAAATTGCAATAGATATAGATGAGAAAAGATTTTTTATTTCAGAAAGGAGAATTTATGAAAGAGTATAAGGTAACAATTACAGAAACGAACATTTGCGAAGTAAATGTAGAGGCTGAGTCTGAGGAAGAAGCTCTTGCTATGGTGGAAACTGATTATTTTGCAAATCCAAATGATTATTTCTTAGAAATTGATGATACCACTTTTGATGTAGAAGAAGAATAGAAAGGAGAAATTTTATGAAAAAATATAATGTAATAGTTACAGACATGAAGACTTTCGAAGTTAGCGTAGAAGCTAAGTCAAGAGAAAAAGCACTTCTCGAGGTGCAATTTAATAGTTCTAAATATCTGCGTCACTTAGAACCCATCGAAAGCTCTTTATTTTTTAATGAAAAAGAAGACATAGGAAAAGAACTTGAAAGAAACATTGATAAAATCATACTGGCAAAAGATGTGACAGAGTTAAAAGAGGCTTATCGCCTTGCCAAAATTGAGTTAGATAAGCTAGTGAAAGAAAAAATGTACGAGATTTGCGAAGTTTAGCCTTTTTTCTTTGCAAAAAGCGTACTTATAGACAGTAAAAAGAAACATATTCAAAGAAAGGAGTAGAGATGAAAATCGAAATCAAAACAGGCGGGAAAAGGAGCGTGATTAGTCATTTAAAGAAAAACTATGGACTGTCAAATGCGGTTGCAACCATCATTGCAAGAAGAAGTGACGAATCCTTTTTCGTTATGCCGTGGGAAAGAAAGGAGCTTGAAGAAATTGAGGGAGAAATAACTGCCTCAAAGTTTATCAAAGCCAATAAAGACTTAAAGACAAGAGTGATAGGGGATTATGACATTGACGGAGTAATGTCAACCTTCATTCTTGTAGATGGTCTAAGGAGTTTTGGCATGAACGTAGATTACTATTTGCCAAAAAGAAAGACAGATGGTTACGGATTAAATCCTAATATTGTCAAAAAAGCCATTGAAGATAAGGTGGAAATGCTAATTACCTGTGATAATGGCATTTGTGCACATGAATCTGTGCAGATTGCAAAGGAAAATGGACTAAAGGTGGTCGTGACAGACCATCATATCCCATCAGATACTTTGCCAAATGCAGATGTTATTTGTAATCCGCATCTTAGCAAATCTCCTGAACAGTGCGGGGCAACTGTTGCGTATAAAATCATTCGGCATTTATTAGATGATATGCCAAATAAGTATTTTGAAGCAATGGCATTTGCTACTGTTGGAGATGTCATGCCACTTCTTGGCGAAAACAGACAGATTGTGCAAGAAGGGCTTGAAATGATGGAACAAAGTAAGTGGGAATTTCTAAACGTCCTTGTAGACCTTGCAGAAAATCCGCAATATGCATCAAATCGGATTACCGCAAGAGACATTGGTTTCACTTTTGGACCATGCATTAATGCAGCAGGGCGAATGTCGGATGCCGAAATTGCAGAAAGACTTTGCCTGTGTGATGACAAAAACGAGCTTGTCAAAGGTGTTCGAGGGCTAATTGACCTCAATGAGCAAAGGAAGGAGCTTTGCACGGTAGCAACCGAAGAAGCCATCCAAAAGGTAAATAAGGAAGACAAAATCCTTGTCGTGTGCCTTGAAAACGCTTCGGATTCCATTGTAGGGATTATTGCAGGACGATTGGTGGAACAGTTTTATAGACCTGCCATCGTGCTAACTCATATGCCTGATGGAACGCTGAAAGGTTCGTGTAGAAGTACGGACAATTACAATATTTACGAAGGCTTAAAGGAGTGCGAAAAGTATCTGACTCGTTTTGGTGGACATAAAAAAGCGGCAGGACTTGGACTTGAAGAAAAAAATCTTGATACTTTTAGAAGGGAGATTAACGCAAATTGCAAGGAAATTTTTGAAAAGAAAATCGTTTGTGATATTCGCCTTGCAAAAGTAAAAACTTCTGTCCTTTTGGTAAGAGAAATCAGTACTTTAGAGCCATTTGGAGAAGGAAATCCTGAACCAATTTTTGCAAAAGATGTAGTAATTACGTCCCTTCGTAGATGCGGAAAAGAAAATCAGTGCATCCTTGTTTTTTGCGAATCAGGAGATAAGGGAATTGCCTTTGACGGAGATGAGTTTGAAGAAAACTTAAATTCTCTTTTTGGCAAAGAAAAAGTGCAAAAGGTTTTTGATGCAAAAGATACCCTAAGTTGCACCCTTGCTTTTCGGCTTTCCGAGAGTGAATACAACGGAAATAGTGAAGTTTCGCTTCTCATTTTAGGTGCAAAATAGCACTTATTGTACTTATGGAGTAGAGAAAAAGAAAGGAGAAATGCTCATGAAAGGAAAGTCAGAGAAAATTGCAAGAAAAAAAGCAGAAGAACTACTTTCTTCTGTAAAAATGGATAATAAAGACATTGCCGTAGATTTGCTAACTGCAATGTACTTGTATCAGTTCTTTATTGGAAGAAGTGAGGTAGATAACGAAGAAGTCTATGAGATTTTGAATGAATCTAGGGAAGAAGTTATCAACGCACTTTTTATAGAGTTTGACCTGCAATATGACGGAATCAAGTCAAATGCAGCAGTCGAAGCCTATAAAAGGTATGCAGTACAACCGCCTGCTGTTAGAGGAGCGGTAAAAGGAGCTGTTATCTTGGCTCTTGTCAAGGAACTCACAGAAGACTCATAGGAAGGAGAGTTATGAAGTTTAAAATATGGCTGATAGTTGCGGGGCTTTTACTAGTCCCGCAATCTGTTTATGCATCGGCAGGACATACAGAGGCGATGGAAACCACTCTTGAAGCATCTATTGCCAAAAAAGAAAGTTCTTTGTCAAATGGTGTTAGCGATGTTATGACCAACGCAATTGACAAAGCAAAGAAAGCCGAGATTAAACGAAAGAAGCGAATTGCAAAAAAGAAGCAAGAAAAAAAAGAAGAAAAGGAAAAGAAAAAACGCCTTGCAAAGCAAAGTGACATTGACATTATGGCTCACGTTCTAATGGCAGAAGCAGGCGGAGAGAGCAAAGAATGTTTGTATGCGGTAGGCTCTATGATAGTCAATCGAATGAACGATAGTTATTATCACGGAACACTTGAAGAAGTCATTTATCGCAAAGGGCAATTTGAGTGCACATGGAACGGGGCAATCGAGAAAACCCCTACAGATTTGTGCTATGAAGTTGCAAAAGATGTTCTTACCAATGGCTCAACAATCCCTGAAAATGTCGTATATGCGGCAGAGTTTCTGCAAGGAAGTGGGCTTTGGAAGGAAATTGATGGCATGATGTTCTGTTATAAGTAAAGGAGGGCTTTTTTTGAAGACCATTAAAGAAAAAGTGGCTTACAAAGGTTATATCATTGAAGCCGAGTATAACCTTGATGGAGATAGAACCCATGGAGCAACTTTAGCAAGTGTATTTGACGAAGATGATAATCTTGTTAAAGAAAACGGAAAGACACTTAGCCATGCATCTACCAAAAAGATTGATGCAATAAATAAGTGCAAAGAGTTAATTGATAAAATGGAAGAACTTCCAAAAGGTCAATTAACTTTGTTTTAAAAGAGCAAAAAAAGGCTTTTTTTACAGTACTTATATAGTACAAAAAAGAAACAACTCTAAAGTTTAAGGGTTTAAGTAATCGCAAGGTGAATATCACGGCAGACTCGAAAGAGCGACATACCGATGACAACTTGCTTTAGAAATGTTTCAAGAAAGGAATGGGAGTGGACTCCTGTGCGTTGTGGGTGCTTTGCTTGACAAGGTACTGATACTTCGTACACAAGTGGGTTCGATTCCCTACCTTTCTTTATTATCTCTCCCTCCGCCACGGGGAGAGGTTTTTTTGATGTACTTATATAACGTAAAAGTTGTGGCGGCTTTTACAGTGGCTAAGAGAAAAATAGTTAGGACGCTAATTTATTTTTTTCTTGAAAAGGGAGCATCCGTGGACGCATGGGTGCTTTCTTTTTTTATGTACTTATAAATTGAAACAGAAATTAGAGCCAAAAAGTAGACTCAATAAATAATCGCCATAGAAAGGAGAATGATTATGGTAGATGTAATTTATGAAGGGTTCTTTTTAGATGAGCCTTTAAAAGGAAGTTTGGATAAAGTGGTAATAAATCAACATATCACCACAAACTTTCGCCCATATTGCCCGAAGAAAGATATGTATGGGCTGAAAGGGAAGTTCGAAGTCATTGGTTATGCTAATGACGGAAAGAACGAGGGTTATCTTGTTCGCCCTTACAGTTTGTGGAGTAGTGCACTTTGTGGGAAGATAAAGACTCCACATATTACCCTTTCGGTTTCCGAAAAGGGGAAACCTGTGGATACGGCGAAATTAAAGTTTCGACCATGTGAAAGAAAGGTTGTGACAGCAACCTTTGGTGCTTTCACTCCGCAGGGGCTTCTTTTGAAGGGAGGTGAGGTATAGATGTCTCACAATATCGAATACCACACCTTTTCGGAAAAAAGAAGTGAAAAATACATATCAGATGAGTTAAATCGGATATGTAGGGAAAGGTCAGATTCCCACGGTGGCTTGTATAACATTGTGGAGTTTCCGACAAGTAAAATTTTTCCTTCGTATGACGCAGCGGAGGAGTATATTGAGTCGATTGATACGATTCACAACTACCGCAACTTCGCTGTAAAGTTTGCAGTAGAAGTGAAAGAGTCAAAACGACTTGAAGAATTAGTTCAGCGAGAAAGGAAAATTAACGCTGAACTAGTCACCCTCAAGAACGAACATCACTTTAAAAACGCAAAAAGTTCGTTTATTGGGTGCAAAGAGTGTGGCTCGAAAATATCAACACTGTATATGGAGCGTAGAAATACCTGCCCCGTATGTGGTTTCGATATGCGACCAAAGACCGTTCTTGGACGGATTGCATCAAAACAAGATGTCTTGTTGCATTTAAGAGATGCAATTCGAGAGGAGCGAAAAAAGGCGAAGCCAACAAAGATAGCGTGGCTTGCCAAAATCGAGTACCACACGTAAAGAGAGGGGCATTTGCCCTTCTTTTTTCAAGTACTTATAAATTGATAAAAAGAAAACAGGCGAAAAAATGCTCGCCATTTTGTCACAAAAAGGAGATGATATATGTGACAAATGAAGAAATGTTAAAAGAATTCCAACGAGAAAAGGAGGAATTTCTAAAAAGAGATGAGGAGGTTGAATCTTCTCATCAAAAACTGCTCGCCTTATTCCCTGAAAGTGAGCAGAAAAAAATAATCTGCCATTATAAGGCAGAGTGGCGTATGGAAGAACTGTTCCATTACGCCAAAGATGAGGAGTGTTATGCTCCCCTCGGCGACTTCGGATTACTTCCTGAACGCCAAAAGGACACTTTAAAGCTCTTTTTGACGGAGTTTCGTGCTCCTGATGAAGACACGTTGTATTTCGCCCTCTGTGCGAGCGTAGCAGAGGACGAAGAAACGTATTGTTTCTTCCGTAAGCAATACTCATTGGCTACGTTCAGACTATTGGGCGAAGCCATAGAAGAGAGCCTGCATTAAGCGGGTTCTTTTTTTGTCTAAAAAATGTTTTGAAGTACTTATATACAAAAAGACGAAAGAAGAGATATTTTATGTCTGATTTAAAGAGAATGATAGTAAATTTACAGAAAAAGGGGATTGCTTTCAAACAATTTGGCAATTTGATTGTTTATCCTAGACAAAATAAATATATGATGCACATTTTTTCAAGAGAAGAAAGATGGTATAGCCGAAAGGTGCTGACAAAAGAAGAACTGGAGCAGTTTTTGAGAGAAACCCAAATTGTTTTTTCAAAAACTAAAAAAGAAGAAGATTTAGAGTCATTGATTGTATCAGAATAATGCAAAAAGAGCCTGTAAAAACGGGTTCTTTTTTGCGTTTCAAAAAAAGGAGAGAAGATGGAAATTCGAGACAACAACTTTTTATATAAAGATAAGCTAAATAACCTAAAAAGGACAAACATAGGCATTTCGTGTGGTTGCGATTGTCCTGTGTATGTATTTTTGCAAGTAGAAAGCACAAATATGGAATTAAGATGTATAAATTGCGGAAATGTCACCAAAAAGAGTCTAATTGTATAGTGATTTTTTCTATATATAAGTGAAATTAAAAGGAGAAATAAGAATGGTAAAAGATGTAACTTTGGAAGATGATAACTCGCCTTATGGTGGAGTTTCCTATGCAGGCGAAACGCTTTATGCTTTTTTAGATGAAGTAGGGATAAAGAGAGATACAAATATTGAAGAAATTAACAACACTTTAGCTTTATGCGGAATTAAGCAGGTAAAGGAGGAAGAAGTTTGGAAGTATTATATACCACTTGGGTGCAAGGAATTTGCGAAGAACACTTTGTAAGAGAACATATTAAGAAGATTTCACTTGGGGATTTGCAAAAGATTTTTCGTGATTTTGTAAAGGATGAACGCAACCGTCTTTGCTTGTATACGGACCATCAAATCCTCATGTATTTCGACACAGACGAAGATTTTAAGAACTGCATTGTGACAGTAAAGCAAAGAAAAGATACCAAAAAAGAGCCGTTTCATCAGGCAAAAGACAGATTGTGTAAACTGTTGGAGGTGGAATCTTGACCAAAAAGAAAATACTGAAAAACATTAAGGAAATTGAGACAAAAATTAAGGAAAAAGGGAATGAGAAATCTCTTATGGACGCACTTTTCATTTGCTTTACCTATATCTACAAGATTCAGGCATCACTAGTCGTTCCGTTTTTTGGGTATCAACTGTTTATTCAAAACGGAGACGTGTATCAAATCAAAGATGCAGATGGGAAAGAGGTCGCAAAAACGATAAACAAAAAACTAAGAGGGTTAGATGGAAAGGCTGTAAATGTCAAGGAATTTATCCTTAGTATTGTTTAACGAAAGGAGAAAAAAGTGAAAAAGTTTATTTTCCCCTTAATGGGGCTGTTTGCAATAGTATTTTTAACAGGGTGTAATTTTGATATTCCTGCTGAAATATCCACAAGCGAAAGAGAATATGTAACGGTAAATAGCGAAGATAGTGCAAGTGCAGAGGAAGAATACGAATCCGCATATAAAATCCTTAATAATAACGAAACTTCTTTTACTGAAGAAGAACTTGAAAAGGGCAAAATTTCCTTTGAGGAATATTATGACCTAGATTCACTTGGCAGATGCACAGGTGCATTTGCATCAGTTGGAACAGATTTAATGCCTGATGATGACCGAGAGGACATTTCAGAGGTTTATCCTACAGGTTGGGAACAGACAAATTATGGTTCTATTGACAATGGTGGTTGGCTGTATAACAGATGCCATTTAATTGCATATTGTCTGACGGGAGAAAACGATAACGAAAAAAATCTAATCACAGGTACTCGATATTTAAACATTGAGGGTATGTGGCAGATGGAAGAAAGTGTAAAGTTTTACTTAGAGGAAAACCCAAATAATCATGTGCTTTATCGAGTAACTCCTGACTTTGACGGCAATAATTTATTAGCAAGCGGAGTTGAGATTGAGGCAAAATCTGTAGAAGATGACGGTCTTGAATTTCACGTTTATTGCTACAATATTCAGCCAAATATAACAATTGATTACGCAACAGGAGAAAGCGAGGAAACGAAGTGAAAGAACGATTAAAAGAAATTGAAAACTATGCAAAAGAGATTCAAAAAATTGCAGAAGATATTGCAAAAGATAGCAATAATCGTTTTGTAAAGCAGGACATAAGTGGGTTTGTTTATGCCATTATCAACGGAGAAGAAATTGACGCTGATTTTATGAACGAATGTCTAAGTATCAAGGGTTAATGCCTATATATAATTAGAAAGAGAGGTAAAAAAAACGATGGGAACTATGGACGAAGAAAAACTCAAAGGAAAAGTAATTGTTGATGCCGAAATAACAGGTTATGGCATAACTTTAAAATTAAGTGATGGAACTATCTTTAAATACGAAGCATCTGATGGTGGGTACTCTGTTTGGGATTGGGCAGAAAGCGAGGAATAGAGAATGACACACGAACTTAAAATTTTACCTCAATATTATGAAGATATATTGAGCCGTAATAAAAACTTTGAATTAAGGAAAGATGATAGAAATTATCAAGTAGGTGACTTGATAACGTTTAGAGAGTGGACGGGTAAAAAATACACGGGGGCAGAAATTAGAAATGTGCCTATTGTGTATATCCTCAGAAATGCCGAGAAATACGGACTAAAAGAGGGGTATTGTATTTTAGGCTTAAATCGTTAAAAAGGGAGGAGTAAGAAATGACAAGAGAGCAGGCAAGACGTAAAATCGACTCATTGGATTTTTACTTACAAAACCATACGGATGATTATGGGGAGGAAAGCCACACGGCTATGATGATGGCAATCAAAGCATTAGAGCAAGAGCCTTGCGAAGATGCGGTAAATAGAGCAGAAGTTATTAGAGCGTTTGATAAGTGGATAAAGAGCAGAGAAGATTTTGCGGAGCATCCTGTGTGGTTTGCACGAGATATTGTTAGTATGCCATCCGTAACACCTGTACGCAAGAAAGGCGAGTGGCTTAGAATGTCGGATTTATCAGAACAAGAGGACGATAGATATAGATGTTCACGTTGCGGAAATGTAATTCATTATAAAGACAAAATGAATTTATATACATTTAACAGTTGGTGCGGTAGATGTGGAAGCGATAATGGAAGAAAGATTGAGGTAGGAGTATGACAAGAGAAGATTTGAGAATTCATTGTGAAAAGCAAATCCAACACTGTGAACAGTGGGCAGAATGGAATAGAGAAGAACCACATGGAAAAGTTTATGAAGAACATAAACTCATACTTGAATTGTTAGAACAAGAGCCTTGCGAAGATTGCTGGAGTAAAAAAGAGGTAGTAGACATTATAAATAGGCAAAGATTTGGAATACAGAAAATCAGCATGAGCATTATTAAGGAAAAACTAGAAGCCTTATCATTAGTAACACCTACACGCAATAAAGGTAAGTGGCTTGGAGATAAGGCATATCCAATTTGTCCTAAATGTAATTGCAATATCATAGAGGAATACATATCTTGTTCAGACTATGCAGAAATGTATAAACCTATGAAATTTTGCCCCAAATGTGGAGCAGAAATGGAGGAGGATGAAGAATGAGCAAAGAAAAACAGATACAGGACCAGCAAAGCAAACAGTTAATAGATGGATTGTCAAAAATGCCACCTATGGTAATAGCAGCCGCATATCTTCACGCTATTAACTATACATTGTATGGTGAAGACGTTACAGAAAAGTGGGTAACAGCCACTCAACAGTCGTACGTATTAGAAAAGGCATATAGAAAAGGCTATTATGATGCCTTACAAAGACAGGCAGAAATGGAGGGTGAAGAATGAAATATATAGCAATAATTGATAGTGACGATGAATTATCAGAAGACGCAATCAAAGAGTTAAAAGACACAGTGTTTATAGGGGATGAAGAAACTCCATACGGTTTTAATATTACAAACATTAAGCAAGCACCAAGACCTAGATGTAATCTAAAAGGAATTACAGAAGAAGACTTTTGGGAAAGAGTAGGCTACGACAGAGCATTAAGAGATTGTGGCTTGGATGCCATTACCACAACCATACAAGGCAGAAATGGAGGGTGAAGAATGAGGTGTGAAAGATGTAAAGCATCTTGTGAAATTCACTATGCAGAATCATACGCAATAGATTGGTATTGCGATGCAGGTGTTCCCGAGGATGAAATGAACGAAAATAAAGACGGAGAATGGGGCTGTAATTTACATTGGAAAACCATTCAAAAGCGAATAGAGGAGAACGAAAAGGCTTGGCTAAAAGACAAGGAAGCGTATGTGGAATGGTTCTTAAAGAAAGAAAAGGAGAACGAAGAATGATAGCAATTAAAGATATGGAAATGCCAAAGAGTTGCAAAGAATGTCCTATGTCGCATTATGTTTTCGGAGATGGTTGGGAAATTTGGTGCAATTTCACAAAAAAGAATGTTGCTACTCCAAATCATAACTGTCCTCTAGTAGAAATCATCACTTGCGAGCATTGCAAGTATTGGCACGATGATGGAATTATGACAACTTGCGATAAGAACATTGGCAATGGATTCCCACAAGATTATTTTTGTGGCGATGCAGAAAGGAAAGAATAAATGTTATCGATAACAAATGAAGAACTTAAAAAGCTGATAAAAAAGATGAATTACAAAGGTTGTAAAAATTGTGCTCACCAAATAGCACCATTAAGAATGTGCAAGTGGGCTGAATTAGGTGGTGACGGTCTTTTGCATTCTATTTGTCCTAGATGGGAAGAAAGGAGAGAGTAAATGTTCATAAGAAGAAGCAAATACGAATGTGAAAAGCTAATCGCAAAACAACGAATCGAAACATTAGAACGTATTATTTGTCCTGACGGTCACGATTACAAGAAAGTTGGTACGAAAACGGTTGCTTTTGATACGTTGTTTGGAAATGATTTGGTACACGATGTGTACGTTTGTAGTCGGTGCGGAAAGGTGAGAGAGTAAATGACAGGGGAAGAATTAAAGCAAATTAAGAAACGAGCATTTAATGAAGGTATAGCTAGTGTGTGGAAAGATATAGCAAAGGTAACATCAAGACAAGGTGATTATAACTGTCTTTACAATGCTATACACGGAACAGAGAAGTATCCTAACGGATTTAATGTTCAGATTAACCCAATACACGAATAGGAGAGAGTAAATGGCAGAGTATATAACAAAAGAGCAAGCACTAATGCAATTGACAGGTAGATTTCCTAACGGTATAAGCCTTGAAAAATATATAAGGCTTGTTAACTTTAGGCTAAATGGACTTGAACCCGCAGATGTGGTGGAGCGAGTAGAATATGACAAGATGGTGCAATCATTTAGGGATAGGAATGAAAACCTAAAACAAAATCTTATAAATACTAGAAATAGTTACTTTAAACTCGAAAAAGAAATTACAGAGTTAGAGGTTAAGATTGATAAGGTTATTGGGGAAATAAAAAGTATAGATTTAATAGTCCATGATGGAATAAACCATTACTACAGAAGTGGAGAGGAAATCAAAGCAGCAGTTATTGAAATTTTAAAAATGAATATAGGGGAGCGATAAATGAAACTATATGGTGAAAGTATAATCAACTCAATAGTGGACATATACAGAACAAGTCCTATCAATCCTAACTATCCGCACGGAATGGATTGTAAGATTTGTGAAAAAGCAGGAATTGAATGTTATGCAGATGGCGGTGATGGGTATGAATGTAATACGGGTTATGTCAAATACCTTGAACAAAAATTAACTGAAAGAAAGCAACCTACAGTAAATGCAATCCCTATTCCCGAGGGAGCAACTAACGGAGATGTGGTGAAACTCATGTTTCCAGATGGTGAGTATGGAACTAATGGCAATTTTGTTCATGTATATATCCCATTTGGCAGCATTATTCAGACCATGACTTTTGACCTATCTTGGTGGAACGCACCATATAGAAAGGAGTGGAAGAATGAAACGATATAAATTATTAAAAGAGTCAGACCTTATTCCAAACAATCAGTATGTCGCTATTGTATACTACCCTTATTCATCGCCTAATAGAAATGCTATGTCGGAGTGGGTTTATTATGATGACTATAAACAATGGGGCGGCACGGATAAAGATGTTTCTAAAGTAGTTGACGAGAGTGTAATATCTGTATTGTTTGAATGCAACCCTGAAAGAGCATATGAAATTATGCAAGGTGGATATGAAGAAGATGGAACTTATATTGATATATTAAAAGGATATGATTTCAGATTACAGAAGAAACTTGATGAATATTTAAGCGAGGTGGAAGAATGAAATTGATTGATGTGAATAATATAGACTATGTGAGCCTTGAAGATTCAGAACACAAAATTGAGCATGAAAAAGGTGACGAGGTTTATTGCGTAATAGCAGCGGAAGTAGTACAAGCCATCCCATTAGATAAGGTTAAGCGAGCTAGAGAAGAAATGAAGGATAAGTCGTGTTATGGTTGTTTGCAAATTATGGACAAGCTGATAGCAGAAAGTGAGGTAGAGTAATGGATTTAGGAGCATACGCACAGATAGAAAAAATTGAAAAAATAGCAAAGGCTAACGATATAGAAGTTCCACGCTTGCGTGGGTATAGGCTTATGAAAGACGAAGAAAAAGTTAATTACATCGACCTATTTGATGGCATAGATATAACGTGTGTAGAAGACTTATGCGAATCAGTGCCGTTTTGGTCAACTAAACCATATTATTGGGTGTCAAGTAGTTACACAGATTATCCTAAGCGTTTTTTTTGGAATATAAAGATAACAAACCCGTAAGAGTAAGATGGGAACGAATACACGGATGGAAAAGAAAGAGATTAAAACTTGCTATTCACAACCGCAAAAAGTATATTAAAGCACAATATGATGTATGGAATAAATATGTAGGTCGTGAAGATGTGTTATATATCCATTCGAGGATTGGCGGTGATAATTGGCATCACTATTACAAAGAAGTAGTAGGGAAACCGTGGTTTATTGAAAAAGTAGATGATTGTTTTGATGAAACATACTGTGACATTTATGCACATATTAAGCAGTTAGAAAGCGAGGATGAGGAATGAAAAATAATAAAGTCTATGTCTTAACAGCAGATGGTTGGACATATGGATACGGTTCAGATATATATCTTTTAGGAGTGTTCTTTGATAAGGAAATGGCTGAGGAAAAAGCAAAAGAACATGCAGAAGAACAAGATGATATTTATGTGAAGATAACTGAGATTGAAGCGAATAAGATATTCCCATTAAAAACGAATGACATGAAAGAAAACACCAATGATTATTATTTAGGAGGTTATATTGAATGACAATTAAGGAATTATACGAAATGGCAAAAGCTAACCATATTGAAAATTTTAATATAGAAATTCAATATCGTGATGGTGGCGGATATTACGAAGGTACTTCTGAATTAATGGAAGAAGAAATCGAGGTAAACGATACACAAAAAACAGTAATATTATAAAGGAGTTGTAAAAATGAGCAGTGTAAGCAGTTCAGTAGAATTATGGCTTAGCAAAGAAGACAAAGAATTGTTGAAAAAAGCAATTGCAAAGATTGAAGACATCAAGCAAGCTTTGTGGAATGAGGATTTGTTCTTAGAAGGGCAAGATATTTACTACGAACTTGAAAAAGAGTATCGTCAGCATGATTGCAAATTGCCGACAATAATTGATATTAGCGAGTGAGGCAAGAAAAATGAAAGTAACACAAACGATTGAATTAACAGATGCAGAAAGAATAACCGTGCAGAAATTTCTTAAATTAAGTGACGATATATCAAGCATGACGAGAATTTCAATGAGCGATGTTTTTGAATATTTCGTAGATAATGCAGATATTCAGGATGATGATACTTATGTAATTAGCGAATTGCATCAAATAAATGATATGTAAGGAAGTGAGTTCATGTTAAGAAAAAGACGTTTTAATCGAATTATAAAAGATGCAGAAAAGAAGTTTAAGGATAAATACGGAGTATTTGTCTTTGTCGAGGAGTTTTTAAACGGAAATAATCGTAACTTATATAAAAACATATGCTGTAGAAATAATTGTGATGACCAATTTGTTGCACTCCCAAAGCCGTATATATCCGCAGTGTTTTCAAGTAAGGAAGAAGCAGAAAAGGCGGGAAGTGTTTTGCGAGGATATTTTAAGACAGTCATTACTTCGCCCGAAAGTTTGTTTGACATTATGGTGAAAATGAACTTTGGGTGCGATTTTACTTGTTTCCCAAATGCAGATAAGGCGGTGATTGAAAGTAATAGATAAGGTTTGGTCAAAAAGGGCAGGCGAAAGCGACTTTGCTTTTTTGCAAAGAGCGGCAAGAGGGATTACTAAAAGGTATCAGACAAGTATAGATATTGCTGAAAAAGAGAACTTTTCGTTTTATGCGAAAAATAGATTATTTAAAATCACAGTAAAAAGAGGCAGATGTATCGTAGAGTATTAAGGAGGAAACATAGTGGATAGACTTTTTATTAAAGCCAAAACGTGGCTTGAAACCAACGAGAAGAACAAAAATGTCATTCGGGCAATGCGTATTTTATCAAAACTTTTTGTACGGAAATAATTTTTATGTACTTATCCTTTAGAAAAGGAGGAAAATGCATGAAAAAGAAACTAATTGCACTAATGTTAACTTGTGTTATGACCGTCATGCCAATGAGTGCATTTGCAAATATCACAATGGAAAAGACAGGAGAAGCCGTTGATGCTAAGCTGTCTGAAACTTCGTATACCTATGATGAAGACTCGCATATCCCTGAGGTTTATTTCAGTTATTACGGGCTTTCGTTAATTGAAAAGACACATTATACAATTTATGGTGTGTATTCTGATGCAAATTGCACAACAAAAGTGAAAAAGCCGAAAGAAGTCGGCACGTATTACTTAAAATGCTATGCAGTAAGTGGAAGTGGTTTTGTAGGAAGTGAAACACTTCCTTATCAGATTACGGGGGTTTCGGCGAAAAAGCTAAAAATCACGTTAAAGACAACTTCTTATGACTATGATGGGAAAGCAAAAGAGCCGTCTGTTACTGTAAAATATGCAAATGGAACAAGTGTGGATAAAGACGATTATACCGTCACTTATTCTAATAACAAAAATGCAGGTACGGCAAAAGTTACCATTGCAGGAACAGGAAATATTACAGGAAGTGTTACAAAGACCTTTAAAATCAAAAAGGTTGCATCAAGCACATCTGTAAAAAACGAAAGCAAGACGTATAGTTATTCCAAAACCTCAGCAAGGAGTTTTAAGATTGGAGCAAGCAATACGTCAGGGGGCAAGATTACTTATTCCATTACAAAATATCCGAGTGGTGGGAAAAAGTATATAAAGGTAAGTTCAAAAGGAGTGGTGACGCTCAAAAAGAAAGCACCAAAAGGCACTTATAAAATTAAAGTAACATCAAAGGCAACTACGAATTATAAAAAATCGTCAGCAACGGTTGTGGTAACGGTTAAATAAGGTAAAAGGAGAGCAAGGATAATAGTCTTTGCTCTTTTTTTTATGCCAAAAATGCCTTTTGTGTACTTATATAAAAAAAAAATAGAAAGGAGATTTTTTATGACAAATAACGCAAAAATATTTGCAGAAAGTATTGGGAACGGAAAGAAAATAAGAAAACCGCCCAAAGAAGACTTAAAAAAGGGAGCAATTGTATATGTCATTGCCCTTGCTTTACTTGTTTATGTGGTAGGTGTGCTAGTTAATTTTGGCAAAACATCAAAATTGTCGTTTGGCTTTCACCTATACGCCTTTACTTCGTCAGCAGGAAATATGATGTTTGTAATCTTTGTGATTGCAATAAGTGCTTTGTTTTTCTACGCATTGTTCGTAGGGGAAAGTGACGATTTAATTGAAATGAACGGAGTGAAGTATAAAAGAAGTGGACCATATGGAAATTCTCATGAACTATCATATAGAGAACTTCCTGATGCTTTTGGCTTGCATGATTCCGTTTTGGAAACAAAGGATATTATATTAGGAATTAAAGACAAAAAATGGTTGTCCGTGGATATTAACGCAACGACTAATAAAAACATAGCCATTTGTGGACCACAGGGTTCAGGAAAATCCGTGTGGTTACAGTCCTATATTTTCCAATGTGCAAAAAGAGGCGAGTCTATCATGGTAAACGACTCAAAAGGAGAGCTTTACCGAGATAATTTGTATTATCTGAAAAAGCAGGGCTATGAAGTGTATCAATGGAATGTTATTCCCGAAGCACGAATCCACTCTGATGCATGGAATTTAATGAATGAGTTTTTGGGAAATGATGACCTTTCCGTAGAACGAGTTGACCAATTAACAGAGGCAATGGTTGTTATTACAGGTGGAGATAAAGAAGAAAAGTTCTACCATGACCTTGCAGTTTCCTTGTGGTCGTCCGCAATTCACTATGCAAGAACAGAGATTCCGCATTGCACAATTGGAGATGTCTATAATTTGTTCACCATGAACACAAAGGACGAACTGAAAGCAAAGATTACCGCCTTGCCGTCCTCTCACCCTGCACAAATCTCATTTAAAGGTTTTTCAGATATTAAAAGTGACTCTATTCAGGACTCCGCTTATATGGGAATCCGTTCAAGATTTCATTTTTTAAGTTCTGAAATTTGTCAGCAGATGCTTGGAAATGATGGTATTCATATCAATGATTTGGCAGATAAAAAGGTTGCTGTCTTTGTTATCAATAACGATTCATCAAACCCATATATGCCAATGCTGACACTGTTTTTTAAAACCGCCTTTTCAAAACTTTTCACTTATGCAATGGGAAATGGGCTTGGAAAGTGTAAAGTTCCTGTCAATATTTTGCTTGATGAGTTTCCAACCGTTGGAACGATTGATGACTTTAAACATAGACTTGCTCTTGCGAGAAGTTTAAATATTGCCGTTGTACTGATTTTCCAAAATATTCCACAGATGCAAAATAGATTTCCAAATGGAGAATGGGAAGAATATTTGGCGGGTTGTTCGTATAAAGTTTGCCTCGGCGTTGGGGATAACACAACCGCTGATTGGTTTTCAAAGCTTAGTGGAACGACAGGAATTGAAGTTAATACGGTAAAGAAAGATTATAAGACAATTCGAATGACGGATTATACCCCCGGTTATGCCGAGTCAACGGGATATGGTAAAAAACCTGCTCTTATGCCTGATGATTTGCTTGCAATCGGACAAGGTGTTTATGATGGAGATGACGAAAAGACCGATTTTTGCTATATCTTTGTCACAGGTGGATATGATGGATTTTTAAAGGTAGGAAAGCCAAAGTATTATAAAATGCCTGAATGTGCAAAAATGCGTAAGATTCCGTATAGTCATTTAACTCCGCTTTGGCGAGTAGGAGATGATTATACAACGGATAAGGTAACGGGAGATGAAATTATTGACGTTGACGCATTGATTGAAGATGCCGAAAAGACGGATACCTATGTTGTTACAGACCCGTATGGACAAGAAATCGTAGAATCAAGAGTCGTTTTGCATGAATCTATCCGTTCGAGCGTAGAAAAAGAATTAAAAGCAATGATTAAAAAGTATAAGGTGGAAGGCAGATTCCCAAATGGAGATGCGTTCTTTGATGCAGACGGGCATGAAGTAGAAGAAGAAGTTTTTGAGGACATTCCAAAGAAAACTTTAAAATCTATGAAAGAGCAAAAGATTGCAAGTGTGACCGAAGAAGATGAGGAAACAATTCATGAGGCAAAAGAGGAAGAAAATGCCTTAAAAGAGCAGATGGAGGAACTTTTGAAACAGCAAAGAGAATTTATGGAGAGGCAAAAAGAACAACAAGAGTTTATGCAACAGCAAAAGGCAGAACTTGAAAAGCTAAAAGAGGAAAAAGCATCTTTAGAAAAAGAACTTCGGGAGAAAGAATCTCATAAAGAAGAAAAAGATAAATCAAAAGAAGATACTCCACCTGCAAAACAAGAAGAGAATCCTCATACAAAGCAAGAGGGAACTCCTGCTACAAGACAAAAGCCGAAAAGAGATAACCAACCCGTAAGAGAATCAGGGCTTTCAAATACGGATATTTTCAACTTTTTGTAGAAGAAAACGAACAAACCTAAAAGCCCCAAAAACCGTATAAATACAGCATTTATAAGCACCAAGTGTCCAAAATTACCCACTATATGGATACTTGGTGTACTTATTTTATGAAGGGTGAAAGCTCTTAGAATAATATCGAAAAAGGAGGGTGCAAACTATGGCAGATGAAAAACCAATTGACGAAAACATCCGTGTTTCAGACGAAGATTTAGAAATGGAAATGTCTGAAATGGATATGCCTGATGAAGTGCAAGAGCCAAGCGAGCCTGAAAAAACGCAGGAAACAGACAAGTCTGATGAAACAAAGGAACAGGCAAAGAAGGAAGAAACACCAAAAAAGGCAGCGTCAAAATCTGTTACACCGAAAAAGAAAAAGAGTGTTCTTCGGATTAACGAAGATGCTCCTGACTACGAAGAAGATGAAGCTAGTGAGTCTTATTGGAATGACATTCGCACATCAGCACGAACAAAGAAAGTTCTTACAGGTCTGATTGCATCTGTAGAAGCTCATAAGATTGGAGATGCGAAAGTCACACTTGTAGTTGTGTCTTATCACAGCTATCGGGTAATGATTCCAATTGATGAGATGAACATTGCAAGCACAGGTAGACAGTTCTCTGTGCCTGAGCAGATTCGTATTGCAAACACCATGATTGGAGCGGAAGTTGACTTTATCGTGACAAATGTACGAGAAAAGGACAGACAGTGCATGGGTTCACGAAAGGGAGCAATGGAGGCAAAGCGAAGAGATTTTTACTTAGCGAAAAAGCCAAAGATTACAAAAGGAACAATTGTTGAAGCAAGAGTGATTGCGGTAACAGAACAGATTGTTCGTTTGGAAGTATTTGGAGTTGAAGTATTTGCAAGAGTCTTTGATTTCGATAAGAGATGGACGGCAGATGCAAGAGAAAGATACTTTATTGGACAGCGAATCGTTGTTTCTATCAAAAATGTTGTAATTGGAGAAGATGGCAGCGTAAAAATCGAAGTTGGAGATAAGAACTTAGACCAAATTCCCGTACCTGAGTGTGTACGAGGTGGAAAGTATTTAGGTCAGGTTACGGCGACCGCAAATGGTGCGTATTTTATTCGTTTACAGATTGGAGCAAATGCGATTGCACATTCAGCGGAAACAGGTTATCCCCTTCCGTGTAAACGAGATGATGTAGTGTTTGTTTGTACGAAGCAGGACGAAGATACAGGCTGTGCGTATGGAGTCATCACACGAATTGTAAGACCTGCTAGGTAAATATAAAAGGAAGGACGAGAAAAGTAGTGAATTTAAGACCAATTGACAATTATGCTTTTTGTGTCCAAAGGGATATTGAGCAGATAAAAAAATACTTGCTTGTTTGTTTGATAGTTGGAATCACTCTTAGCGGAATTTTGGGAATTGTCTCCCCACCTCTTGTCTTAGTTGGAGTTTTACTAACCGCTCTTAGTGAATTTTCACTTACCAAAACTTTGAATAAGAAAAAAGAAGAGGTTTCCGACTATCGTAAATCGACAATAAAACTAACAAAAGAGCGGTTTGAGGTTGTACAATCAGCCCCAAATTTAACATATGAAACCTTGTCATTACCTGTATCAAGCATTAAAAAACTTGTGATAGGAAGTGATTATTCATCATTTTATGTGTATATGACTGAGGGTGAGTATGTAGAAATCAATGGCATCTTGCAAGAAAGTAACATTTTCTTAGTTGATACAAGAGCCTATGACAAAAAAGATATACTCACGCTGTTTCAAGAGTTAATGATATATACGGATGATGTAGAAGGAAATATGTCAAATTTAAAAGGAAAGAGCGTTGGAAAGTTAATTAAAAACGCATCTATCTATAGTGTAGGGCTGATTATTTTTACCATCGCTATAGGCGTTTACAAATACATTGGAGGATTTTAACATGAGAGGAACAGTAAAGTGGTATAACGCAGGCAGAGGCTATGGGTTTATCGCAGGAGAGAACGGAACAGAGTACTTTGCTCATCATTCAAACATTAAAGCAGAAGGCTTTCGTAGACTTAGACAAGGACACAAGGTCGAATTTGATGTAGGAAAAGATGAAAAGGGCAGAGAACTTGCAGAGTCTATTGTGGAATTTTAAGAAAGGAGTTTATTTATGAGAGAAATTTTTGAAGAGTATGGCGGAGCAATTATTACAGCTATTGTAATTGTAGCATTTATTGTTGTTATGGTTGCACTGATTAAGAACGGAGTATTGACAGACCAGTTTGAAGCATTGATTGAGAACTTCTCAAATAATGCAGATAGTGCATCAGGATTAGGATAAAAGTCGATAAACTTCTCGGCTTGACTGACAGGCGAGGTGAAATATCCTCGCCTATTTTATTAAATGAGAAAGGGAACGAAAGATGCAAAACAAAGAATTAAAAATTGAAAAAACACAATTTGGACCATTTGCTAAATATATTGAAAACGAAGACATCACGGATGTGGATTATAACGGAAGAGATATTTGGCTTACAAATGTAAAGAGCGGACGAAAGAAGATTAGTGCTAAGGAAGCAGGGGTAACACAAGACTTTGTTGTGAAGTTTTCACAGATTGTTTCAAATGCCGTAAGTGGCTCGTTAAATCAGATGAATCCTGTATTAGAGGCTGAAACAAAAACACTTAGAATTAGTATTGTGCATGAATCAAAGGCAGTAAGCGGAAGAAGCATTTGTCTTAGAAAATCACTTGGACGTATGCGACTTACGACAGAAAATATCTTGGAAGATAAATATTTGCCACCCGAAGCACTTGCATTTTTTATCAATGGAATTAAGGCAAAACTTAATTTTGTTTTTTGCGGAGAGCCGGGAGCAGGAAAGACGGAAATTTCTAAGTATGTGTCACAATTCATTAACCCGACTGAAAGAGTTATTACGATTGAAGATAACCTTGAATGGCATTACTCCTCTATTAACCCAACTGCTGATAGCGTAGAGCTTAAGGTAGACGATAGAATTTTCACTTATGTAGATGCAATCAAGGCTTGCCTTAGACAGAATCCAAAGTGGATTATGCTGTCAGAAGCTCGCTCGGTAGAGGCAAAGTATTTGCTTGAATCTTTGTCTACAGGTGTTCACGGAATCACTACTATCCATTGCGATGATGTACGCAAAGTTCCTGCACGACTTTTAAATATGATGGAATCAAGAGAAGATGCAGACAGACTTGAAAATGATGCATATGAATTTATTGATGTAGTCGCACTTGTTCGTAAGAAGGCAAAGCATGACGGAACATCATTTAGATACATTGACCAAATCGGGCTTTTGTCAGTAGAAAATGGAGAAAAGAAAATCACAATGATTATGACGAATGGAAAGATGACAACGCAAAACTTGCCTTCGTCCATTTTAAATAAGTTCCATTTTGCAGATATTATCAGTCCTTTTGAAAATGCATATGTAAATGATGCATTAAATGGTCAGGCGGGAGCAAGCGAATTTGATTATCGCAGAGCAGAAGATGTGCAGAGTTTTTTAGAGGAGGAAGATAATGGATAAAGAAACGAAGCGGAGAGAAAAACAAATCGTTAAAGAAGAAATGCGAAAGCAAAAGGCATTAAAAAAGCATTATAAAGAAGATGATGAGTTTTACGACCGCAATAATGAGTTGTTAAAAGAGAGGGTAAAGAAAAGGAAAAATCCATTTAAGGAAATTAGGGATTACGGATATAAGGTAAACCCACTTCATTACCTTTTAGGGATTTTGATTTGCTTTGAATTTTGCGTTTTGTTCCATTTTGTTTTCTATTTTGGAATTAAGACGTCGATTCCGATTTTTGCAACCTTTATGGTTATCATGCCGTATTTGATGCGAAATCACTATAAGAATAAATACGAGCTTAGACGGTTTCGAGATGTCAATGTTTATGTAAAGCAGATGCTGTATTCGTTCAAAAGACATAGCAAGATTTTAGATGCACTTGAAGATGTTCATAAGATTTTCCCCGAAGGAGAAATGAAAACAGCTATTGCAGATGCTATTTTTGAAATCAAAAATCCAACCTCAGCCGATTATACGCAAATTGAAGAAGGCGGTTTGGCGATTATTGAGCGAAAGTTCAAGAATAAAAACATCATGAGTCTTCATTCTTTCATGCTAAAGGTAGAGGCAATGGGTGGCGACCCGAATGCAGCGGCAGACATTTTGTTGGAAGAGCGAGAACTTTGGGAGTCAAGGACAAATGTTTATAAAGGCAATGTAAAGCATAAAAGAGTGCTTGTCATTATTTCCGTTATCCTTGCAACAGGACTTACGGCAATGATGCTCCATTTGTTCCCAAATGGTGTTGCAGATGAATTTACGAATGTAAAAGAAGCGGTAGCAACAAATTCTACTGTTTTGCTTATTGATATGGCGGCAATTATTATAAACCTGCTTATTTTGACAAAAGCAGATTCAAGACTTGCCGTGTCACTCATTTCACGAAAAGTCCTTCGTACAGATGATGAAATGGAGATTTTGTATGAGAAATACACAAGTTATGATGCAAAGAAGGCAAAAGTATCAGGTGCAATTTTTGCAGGTATCTTCTTTGTCGTTGGCTTAGTGTTCTTCTTAGCAAAAGATGCGTCCTTCGTTATGCTTTTGTTCTCCCTTGTGTCATGGGTAATTGGCTTTATGATGGCTGTTTTTGGACCACTCGACCATGCTTTAAAGGGTTTTGTTATTAAAAAAGACTTGCAGACCGCTTTCCCTGAATGGATGAGTGAAATCGGACTTGCAATTCAAAGTGATAACGTACAGGTTTCCATCTTTAAATCAAGAAAAACTTGTGCAGGAGTTATGCGAAAAGAATTAGATGCTTTGATTCAAGGCATTAACGATGAACCTGATAAGGTTGAGCCGTATTTAAACTTTTTTAAAGACTTTAATTCTTCGTTTATCACCACGTCTATGCAGATGCTTTATTCCTTGTCAGAAGGAACAGGCGGTAATGCAGAAGAGCAGATTGCAACCATTATTTCCGAAGTAAACAAAGAAGCAGATAGAGCGGAGACAAAGGCAGATGAAAACTCTCTTGCAGGTCTTGAAATGCTTTTCTTATTGCCAACGCTCGTTGCCTCTATTGCAATGATTGTGCAGATGTTTTGCTTATTGTTTAACGTATTTTAAAGGAGGGATAGTAAATGAAAGAAGTATTTGATGTATATGTAGGATTTTTGTTTATTATCCTTGTGTCAATCACTTCAATGTCTGTCATTACGGCAGGCGTTGAAGTCAGAGAGGCGGATGCCTATTGCTCCGCAGTCGTAGAAGAACTTGAAAATAGCGACTTTAATAAGGACGTTTTAAACGCTTGTTTGTCGCAAGCTGAGGAAAACGGATACGAAATGACAATTATTACCTCAGACAATGCAGGAAACCAAAATACATATACAAATGAAAGCGGAGCAACCTCAACGGACGGTGTTACATTTGCAGAAGTTGTATTGGAATACGATTTTTCCATTAATTTCCTAAATGCGGACAGTTCGCATACCATGAGAGGTTTTGCAAGCTAAAAGGAGGATTTTATGCATACAATTTTTGAAACCTATGGAGAAAGTTTTATTTCAGCATTTGTCGCACTTTTGATGACCATTGTAGCCTATTCCATGTTTCATGGAGTTCTTGGAACGACTATCGGAAATTTGGTTGTAAAAGCGATTTGTGCAAGTTAGGAGAAAATAGATGAAACAAATTTTTCGAGAGTACGGACTTGCCATTATTGTTGCAATCTTGTTTGTCGCAATTTTGGCAATCACAATTGGAACGGGTTATTTAAATAATATCGGAAATACAGCAGTAGAAAGTGGCGGGAAAACCGCCACAAACTACACGTCTTATCAAGATAGCGAGGCAACAAGAGTGGCTTCTTCTTTAACGAAGCCAACCATTGAAAACAACTCTCCTAGAGTGAGTAGTGGAGAGTGGAAAGTTTCTGATTTGGTTAAAAAGGTTGCGAAAATAACGGATTCAAACGGAGAAGTGGTAAGTTCTTATTCAATAAGTGTTGCTCTTTCTAAATCAGAAATATCAGCGGAAGGTCTTTATGTACTGTATATAAAAGATTCGACAGGAGAAAACTTAGTGGAAAGTGCAGATACGATTACACTAAAAAAGGGAAAGATTTATACCATAAAAATGTATTATATAGATTCCAATAACAAGTCAACAGAAACCTATTTTCGGTTTATTTCAAGCTAGGAAGGGGAAAGTATATGCGAACAGCGATTATCAGTATTGTCATTGGACTGATTGCGGCGATGACAATTATTGCGGTAGTTTTAATTGGAGGAGCGAATACAAGGGAGCAGACACTTGAAAACGATATGTCGGATGCTCTTAAAAATGTGCTTGTAGAGGTTCTTTCAGGTGAAATTGATGATGAAGAAGAAATGAAAGGTGCAATCATTGGAAACATTGTAGAAACCATTGGAGATGAAAATTCCTCACTTAATGTTAAGATTTTGGAGCTTGATATTGAAAAAGGTCTTGCTTGTGTTCAGGTAACAAAGACCTATGAGCCGAGTGCAAATGACCAAAGTGGGAATAAAGAGTCAACCGTTTCTTGCACAAGGTGCGTAATTGTAAACAGAACAAATGAAGAAGCATCGGAAACGCTTTATACAGTTGATTTTTACGCAAGTCCAAAAAGCGTAAATTCAACGATTAAATATCAATCCGTAACCGTTGAAGAAGGTACGTGTATTCCAACTTCACTTTTAAGCGGTGTTGCCGATTTTGCAGGAGTCGAAAGCGTGTCTTGGAAGTGCAGTGATGGAAATGTTTACACAACAGAAGAATTAAGCGAATTGGAAGTAGATAAAAACTTGACATTTACACTTGTCCAATAGAAAGGAAACTATATGGAAGTATTTACACCTGTTCAGTTTGTAATTGAGCTTAGTGTTTCAGAATTAAAAAAGTACTTAAAAGGAAAGGATTTGGAAGATGCTCTTAATACTCTTTGCAAGGAGAAAGACGCATTTCCCGTTTACTTAGCCGAAAGAAAATCTTTTAATAGTGCAAAAAGTGTTATCAAGAAATCAAATGTCACGTCTTTTGTCAATAATGGGGTTAAATATGTTGATTTAACCTGTAGTGCGGTAGAAGAAGGACATTATGAAGGAGTAAGCTATGTAACCGATAATTTGCACTTTTTGGGATGGGATGAAGAAGTACTTGAAAAAATTAAAGAATGTTAAAAGGAAGAGGGCAATTTAGCCCTCTTTTTTTGTGTACTTATATAGCAGTTAAGGAAAAGCCCGAAAACGTAGGGCAATAAAAAAATAGAGAGAGGAGTAGCATCTAATCTCTAGAGGAATCGGTTAAGCGTAAATCGTTCCCACCCCAAACCTCACGAAGGGCGAAAAATTGGTTAGTGAGGGAAAATCCTTTGCCGAGGCTAAGGCGAAGGTAGAAAAGGGCTAAAGAAATAAATCCTTCCATTAGGGATTGTGTTTCAAAAGCTCTTTTTTTAATTGGAACTATAAAAACAGCCTCCCGAAAAGTAGGGAGGTCTTAAGAAAGGAGGGTGTTTAATGAACGCCTTGTCTCTTTTGAAACAGGGTGCTCATTACACCCGTCTCGTCAAGGTTCAAATCTTTGACGAGTTAGCAAAAGACACTTTAGAGGCAACTCGTATCCTGTATGAGGATGCAAAGGTGTCTTTTGTCAGATGTCGTATGAGGCATAATCGCACATACTTCTATGGCAAGAAAGAAGAGGCTTTAGCCGAACTTCTTGAACTGTCAAAAGAAGTATGGTGGGATTACCACATTTACGGCAAGTGTTGTTGTGCCATCTATACGAAAGTGAATGAGAGTCTCTTCGCTAGTTGGCATACAACAAAAAAGGCAGATGAGCTGCCAAAGGAAAACGAGCTTGATTGGAAGTCGCATCGCAAGATTGACGGACTAATCATAGACCACGAACAAGCTCAGGTAGTGGGGGATGCTCTCATGTGGCTTCGTGCCAACAGTCCACTACACTACGAGCAACTATTAAAACTAGTTAAGAGCTTGTAGTCCTTTGGCTTTGCCACAAATACCATGAGATGCGGCATGGGTGTTTGTTAGATAAACCGTATCACCTTCAGGGGGAATCCTGCCACATTCCCCTAGAGGGGTAAAAAAAACTGAATATAGTAAATATAGCCCTCTTCCTAGAGGGCTTTTTTAAGGAGGAATTGCAAAAATGGCAAAAGAAAAAATCTTGGTTAAGGACGCACGGCAAGCGTCTATTGACCAAATGAGATTCGCTCATGACAACAGTTACGCTATTTGTCACGGCGGATTTCATGGCAAAAACAAAAAAGCCCAGCACAAAGCAGACAGACGGGCAAACCGCAAGGTCTGTAGGGATTGGGCTTAAACCTTAGCCCCTTTGCCCGCTGTGGCAGGGGCTATTTTTGCGTACTTATGTATTGGAGGTGATTGAAGATAGTGGGCGATTATGATAGACTTGAAGCGGTCAAGTCGATGTATCGAAAATTGGAAAAAGAAGCAATTATTAGCAATTATACATTGCCAAAGAAACCATCAAAAGATGGATATTATCGGGTAAATGTAACAGATGCTACAAAGAAAAGGACAACAATAAGTGCAAAAAGTATTGAAAAGTTAAAAGAAAAACTTTATTTGCACGAAAAAGGAATGACAAAAACATTTAAAGAGATGTTTGAGCTTTTTGAAGAAAGGAGACTTAAGTGGACCACAAATAAGGATAAAAGAGCAAGTGTGATTAACACCATTCAAAAAGAAAAAAGTGAATATAAAAGGTTCTTCTCAGGAACAGAATTTGAAAACCTTCCTATGGAAGACATCACAAAAGAGCAAATTGAGGAAATTGTATATTTGAATTTAAAAAAGCATTTATTAAGGAAGAAAGGCTTTCATTCCTTAAAAGGAATTTTGAGAATGACTTTCCGTTTTGCTTATGAAGAATATGTCGTGAGAGACAATGTTTTTGAGCGAGTTAATTTTCAAAAATTCAATAACATGATTCAAGATGAGATTCCGATTAAAGATAGGTGTCATACAGACAAAGAAATTAAACTAATTTTAGATAAAATTAAGTGGTATTACAAAAATCGTCCTTATTACGTTCCTGCTTATGCACTTGAATTTCAAATCTTGACAGGGCTTCGAAGGGGCGAAATTCCACCGCTTAGATGGAGTGACATTGATGAAACCTCGATTCATATTGCAAGAGAGCAAATTACTCTTCAAAAAGTCAAAGGAATTGTAGATAAAAGAAGATTTCAAATTGTGCCCCATACAAAGACGTATAAGGATAGAAATATTGTTCGTTTTGACGTGCTTGATGAGTTTTTAAAAAGACTAAAAGAAATGCAAAATAGGTTTTATCCAAATAGTGAATTTTTATTCCCTGATGATAGGCAGGAGATGGAAGTCATTACGAATGAAACGGTTTATAAATTATATTCTCGGATTTGTAAAAAATGTGGGATAAAAATTAGTAAAGATTTGATAAAAGGAACACATTCGTTTCGGCGAAATGCAGTTACAAGGCTTTTAAATGAAAGTGGTGGAAATACACTTCTTGCATCAAGTCAATTTGGGCATTCAGCAGTGGTCGCAATGAAACATTATTACACGGGAATGAATGAAGAAAAAGCAAGAGAGATGCTGAACAAAGCACATGAAAAAATTTAATCAAAAAGGGTAAAATTTAATCAGCAATTTGACTTTGAAAAGTGCGTAAAACCCAGTGTTTATGCGGGTTTCATAAAAAGCTGCCAACGGGAATCGAACCCGTGACCTCCGCACTACCAATGCGACGCTCTACCGACTGAGCCATGGCAGCTAGTCAAATTGCTGACTAATCAAATATACTATAAGTTATAGGCAGTGTCAATTGCTTTTTGGCAGATTCGGAAAAGAAATACAGGTGTAATTGTACGGAAAAAAAGGCAAAAGTTTACTTGAAATCAGTGTTATTTGATGTTATGCTAAAAAAGACTTAATTAATTTAAGTTATTTTCCACCCTTTTTGGGAAACAGTAGTTTTCCATAAAATTTTCCCTATATTAAGCAAGGACTCCGAGAATCGGGGTCCTTGCTTAGTTTGAGAGGAACAATTTTTTGTTGCATTTCTATTGCCGGATAGGCTATAATAGGCAAGTAATTTAAAAGTGTAAGGTAAGAAAAGGAACTGCATTCAACGGAGAAGCATTTTTCTCAGGTGAGGTGCGTTCTTTTTTTGTTTTAAGCGCTAAGGGGAATAGTAGTATTAAGATTAAGGAGAATGAAGATGAAGAAAACACCATTTGTAACTTTGGAAAAATTACAGGAAATTACGAAGCAATATCCAACACCATTTCATTTGTATGATGCAAAGGGGATTCGTAAGAATGCTCTTGCAGTGAAGGATGCCTTTTCGTGGAATAAAGGATTTCGAGAATATTTTGCCGTAAAAGCTACGCCAAATCCTTTTATTGTCAAAATGCTTCATGAGCTTGGGTGCGGTTGCGACTGCTCATCGCTTACGGAACTTATGATGTCAGATGCCGTAGGTGTTCGTGGTCATGAGATTATGTTTTCATCCAATGATACGCCGGCTGAGGAATTTGTTTTGGCAAACCAGCTTGGAGCAATCATTAATCTTGATGATTTTACGCATATAGAATTTTTGGAAAAGACTCTTGGTAAGATTCCGGAGACGATTAGTTGTCGTTTCAATCCGGGTGGAATATTTAAAAGCGCTAACGGGATTATGGATAATCCTGGAGATTCTAAGTATGGATTTACAAAAGAACAATTGCTTGAAGGTTATAAGATTTTAAAGGAAAAAGGTGCGAAGCACTTTGGAATCCATTCTTTCCTTGCAAGTAATACCGTATCCAATGATTATTATCCGACTCTTGCGAAGATTTTGTTTGAATTAGTTGTGGAAATTAAACAGGTAACCGGATGCAGCATAGAATTTATTAATTTATCCGGAGGAGTGGGAATTCCATATCAGCCGGATCAGACGCCAAATGATATTTATGAAATTGGAAAAGGTGTAAAAGAAGTATATGAAGAAGTTCTAGTTCCGGCAGGACTTGGCGATGTTGCAATCTATACGGAGATGGGACGATTCATGACAGGCCCATATGGATGCCTGGTTACAACTGCAATTCATGAAAAACATACGTATAAGGAATATATTGGCGTTGATGCATGTGCTGTGAATCTTATGAGACCGGCTATGTACGGCGCGTATCATCATATTACCGTAATGGGAAAAGAAGATGCACCATGTGATCATAAATATGACGTGACCGGATCTTTGTGTGAGAACAATGATAAGTTTGCGATTGACCGGATGTTACCTAAGATTGAGAAAGGCGATCTTTTGGTAATTCATGATACGGGAGCGCATGGATTTGCTATGGGATATAATTATAATGGAAAATTAAAATCCGCAGAAATTATGTTAAATGAAGATGGAACATTTGACTTGATTCGAAGAGCAGAGACACCAAAAGATTATTTTGCGACATTTGACTGTTTTGATATTATACAAAATATAACGAAATAAGAAAAAAATCACCTCAATATTAACAGAGGTGATTTTTTTTGGTGCATACCGTAACGATGTCTCCAAGCTCAATACGGGTGTTACCATTTGGAATGATAGATTTTCCGCGTCGCAAAACAGAGACAATTACACTTTGGTCATCTAGATTTATGTTGCGGATGAATTGGTGGTTCCACAGGTGATTTTCCGTAATCGTATTTTCATATATCGTAATACCGATATCGTCTTTGAATTCAATAGCGCCAAGAACCACACGGTCGCCGACTTTGATCAGAGTATTACCATTTGGAATAATGATATCTCCACTTCTTATGATGGTTGCAATCATGAGCTCGCTTGGGAGCGAAAGCGCATGAATCGGGCGTTCGGCCCAAGGATGCATATCCTCTATGGTTAAATGGATAAATCGTAAATCCGAGTTTTCGCTGGCCGTAGAAAGTGTTTTCATGCGTGAATATTGTTCCACAAAACCGGCGGAGATAATACCGGTTGGAATTGCAACCAGTCCTACGCCTAAGAAACTGATGATAATGGCGATAATTTTACCGGTGAGTGTGACAGGAACAATGTCTCCGTAGCCAACCGTGAAGATGGTTGACACCGTCCACCAGATTCCGGAAAAGGCATCCTTAAAAACATCGGGTTGTGCATTGTGTTCCAGTGAGTACATACATAATGAGGAAGCCAGCATCATCATTAAAATCAGGCAAACGGATGAAAACAGCTGGTTCTTTTTTTCGTTTAATACTGCAAATACAACGTTAAATGCATCATATTGAGTATTTAAACGAAATAGTCGAAAGACACGAAGAACACGAAGAACACGAAAAGCGATAAAGCCGGCCGGAAACAAGAGTGGTAAAAAATATGGAAGAATGGAAAGTAAATCAATGATTCCGTTGAAAGACAAAAGGAACTTGCATCGGCAGACAGCTTTGCTTTTGGCTTCATACAAAAAATCTGCTGTGATAATTCTGCAGATGTATTCGACTATGAAGATTGCGAGCGTGATGTATTCTATGAAATCGAGTACAGCGCAATCAGACAAAACGGTATCAAATGTGTCAAGAACCAATAGCGTAATATTGACAATAATAGCAATGATAATGATGTAGTCGCATAATCGGCTGTAAATGTCACTGCGGCTTCCAATTTGTATCAGTTCGAATAATCGTTTTCGTTTGGAATCTATCATAGTTTAACTCCTTTTGTGATAAACTGTAAAAAAATTATAACTTATTTGCGGAAAAAATGAAATAATATGTTGACTTTAGACTGTGCTATGGATATAATATTTTTGTTGCGCCGGTGTGTCGGAATTGGCAGACGAGGCAGACTCAAAATCTGTTGAGAGCAATCTCGTGCGGGTTCAAGTCCCGCCACCGGCATTTGGACAGAGGAAGTAGCCCTCTGTCCATTTTTTATGGAAAGAAGGTCTGTTTCTTAGACCGGTTTTACGATATAATACATGTAACTGAGAAATTAGTATTGTGGAGGAACACTATGAGTAAAGTAAAAGATATGTCACTAGCACCATCCGGAGCTCACAAGATTGATTGGGTAAGAAAGAATTGTCCGCTTCTTAGAAGCTTAGAGGCAGATTTTTCAAAAGATAAACCATTTGAAGGAATTCGCATTGCGCTTTCCATTCATCTGGAAGCAAAGACGGCATACCTGTGCAAGGTGCTCGCGGCAGGCGGCGCTGAGATGTATATCACAGGAAGCAATCCGCTTTCTACACAAGATGACGTTGCGGCAGCACTTGCTGCAGACGGTCTGAATGTATTTGCTTGGTACGACTGTACGGAAGAGGAGTATTTTTCATGCATCGAGGATGTGCTTTCTAACAACTGTAATATCATCATTGATGACGGTGGCGATCTGGTGCATATGCTTCATACGAAGATGAAAGACAAGATTCAGTATGTGATCGGCGGATGCGAAGAGACGACAACCGGAATTATTCGTTTGATTGCCATGGCGAAAAATGATGAGTTGTCCTTCCCGATGGTGCTGGTTAATAATGCAGATTGCAAGCATTTATTTGACAACCGTTACGGAACCGGTCAGTCGGTATTTGATGGTATTAATCGAACCACGAATCTGATTGTTGCAGGTAAATACGTTGTCGTTGCAGGATACGGCTGGTGTGGTAAAGGCGTTGCGATGCGTGCAAAAGGTCTTGGCGCGAAAGTCATTGTGACAGAGATTGATCCGATCAAAGCAATTGAAGCTGTTATGGATGGATTTGATGTGATGCCGATGAAGGAAGCGGCGAAGATTGGTGATTTCTTTGTCACGGTAACAGGATGTGCAGGTGTTATTGATGAAGAAGATTTTAAACTGATGAAGAATGGAGCAATTCTTTGTAATGCAGGTCATTTTGATGTGGAAATCGATATGAAGAGACTGCGCGAAATAGCACTTGATACGATAGAGCAAAGAAAAAATATTGTAGGATATCAAATCAGCAAAGACAATTGGATTTATGTACTTGCGGAAGGTCGTCTTGTGAATCTGGCGGCAGGAGACGGACATCCGGCTGAAATCATGGATATGAGCTTTGCAATTCAGGCATTGTCAGCAAAATACCTGGTTGAAAATAAAGGTAAGTTAACTGAGAAACTGATCAATGTGCCTCGCGAAGTAGATCTTGAGGTGGCAAACCGCAAGCTGAAATTCCTTGGTATGGAGATTGATACATTAACTCCTGAGCAGGAAAAATATCTGAATTCTTCAAGTATTGATTTGGCATAAAAAAAGAAAATGAGATCGCGATCCCGAAAGTAAGCTTTCGGGGTCGTTTTTTTGCTTATATGCAAAACGAAGCGAAAACTACTAAATCTTCGCATTTTAATTGCCGATATATACTATAAGTTGTAAAATAGTACATAAGTATAGTTTGTACGTGAAATGCCGGGGGGTAAATACCCGGTAGAGGGGTTAAATTATGAAGGTTGTAATCTTGGCGGGAGGACTTGGAACCCGTATCAGTGAAGAAAGTCATTTGAAGCCAAAGCCGATGATCGAAATCGGAGGAGCTCCTATCTTGTGGCATATTATGAAGTATTATTCGTCTTTTGGATTTGATGAATTTATTATCTGTGCCGGATATAAACAATATGTGATTAAGGAGTATTTTGCGGATTATTATCTGCACCGTTCTGATGTAACTTTTGATTTTTCCGATGATAATAAGATGATTATTCATAATAATGTAGCGGAGCCATGGAAAGTAACGATTGTGGATACCGGATATAATACCATGACCGGTGGTCGTTTAAAACGTGTAGCGAAGTATATTGGCGATGAAACTTTTATGATGACATATGGAGACGGTGTGTCGGATGTGGATCTTGATGCACTTGTTAAGTTTCATAGAGAACATAAAAAACTGGCAACCATCACAGCCATACAACCGGGCGGAAGATTCGGTGTGCTGGATTTTGGAGAACATGATCTGGTAAAGGATTTTTCAGAGAAAGGCAAAGAAGACGGGGGCTGGATCAATGCAGGGTTTATGGTGCTAGAGCCAAAAGTTCTTGATTATATTGCGGGAGATGCAACATTCTTTGAACGAGAACCGATGAATCATCTTGCTGCGGATGGACAACTAGCAGCATATCGACATGAAGGATTTTGGCAATGTATGGATACGCTTCGAGATAAAGAATTGTTAGATCTGTACCTGGCTAGAGGAACTGCGCCTTGGAAAATCTGGGAGGACGACTGATGAAGGACATGAGACTGGGAATATTTTGTGCCGGTAACCTGGGACGGGAAATCTATGATATAGCGCTTCGAATCAATGAAATCGAGCACAGATGGCAGGAGATTGTGTTTGTCGATAATGATGAGACAAAATCGGAATATTATGGGCAGAAGGTCTATCGACTGGCAGACCTAGAAGGCAGACAAGACGAGATGGAATTTGTCGTAGCCAACGGAGAACCGCAGACAAAAAAAGAAATCTATCTGCAGATTAAACAGGCAGGCTTTCATCTGACTAATCTGATTGATCCGACCGCAATTATCTCACCGACGGCAACAATCGGAGAAGGCGTCATCGTAACACCGTATTCCACGATCAATTCCAATGTCACAATTGGGGACAATGTACTGGTGCAGTCTTATGTCAGAGTTGGACATGATATTAAGGCAGAAAGTCACTGCGTGATATCTGCCAACACGGCAATAGGAGGAGCAACAATAGTAGGGGAAGGCGCCTTTATAGGAATGGGAGCCGCCATCAAAGAAGAGTTACACATCGGAGAATATGCCATTGTAGGTATGGGAGCCGTTGTATATAAAGACGTGGCCGCACATGCGGTCGTCATTGGGAATCCGGCAAGAGAGACAAAAGGAAACAGAGCCGGTAAAGTATTTCAATAACGAAGGAGATTTATTATGACAAATTTAGAAAAGTATAACGAGGCATTTATTACCAGCTTTGAGGTCGATGAAGCGCAGCTTAAAGACCTTAAGTATCAAGGCGTAGAAGAGTGGGACAGCATTGGACATATGTCTTTAATTGCGGAGATTGAAGAAGCGTTTGACATCTCTCTTGAAACGGATGATGTTATTGACTTTTCAAGCTATGAAAAAGGGATTGAGATTCTAAAAAAATACGATGTAGAAATCTAGGAGAACGATATGCTACTACAAGGGAAAAATGTATTGCTCACGGGATGCAACCGTGGAATCGGACTTGCGATATTGCAGGAGGCGGCCAAAGAAGGCGCCAATGTCTGGGCAGTTGTTCGGCATGAAAATGAGCAATTTACAAAACAGTGCGAAGAACTTGAAAGAAAATATAATATCCGGATTAAGATTCGATATTGCGACTTTATGGATGAAGAGCAGATTAATAGCTGCATGAAGGAGATTAGAAGCGAGAAGCTTCCAATCGATGTACTGATTAACAATGCCGGGATTACCTACAATGCGCTCTATCAGATGACCTCAATTGAAAAATTAAAAGAAGTGATGCAGGTTAATTATATTGCGCCGTATATGATTACGCAGTATGTCCTAAAATCGATGACCAGAGCCCGCAAGGGAAGTATAGTCAATATTGCATCTTCGACCGGGATTGACGCAGACGCCGGGCGAAGCGCATATGGAGCGAGCAAGGCGGCTGTGATTAGTAGTACGAAGATACTTGCAGCAGAAGTAGGAAAAGCCGGGATTCGGGTCAATGCTATTGCACCTGGAATGACAAAAACACAGATGGTATTGGGAAACACGCCGGAGCAGGCAATTGAACAGACAAAAGAAAAGACGATGTTAAAGCGTCTTGCAGAGCCGGAAGAAATTGCACATATGGCAGTCTTTCTGGCATCGGACAGGGCATCATTTGTAACAGGACAAGTGATTCGCGTAGATGGAGGACTTGGTCAATAGATGAATGATTTAACACAAGTTGCAAAAAGAATGCGACTGAATATTTTAAAGATGGCTTATGAGTGTGGGACAAACGCACATCTTGGAGGTGCACTTTCCATTACAGATATCTTAGCAGTTCTGTATGGAAAGCAACTTAAAAATCTGGGAAATCAGTTTCCTTATGATGAGCAGGATAAATTTATCTTAAGTAAGGGGCACGCAGTACTCGCTTTATATGCAGCGCTGAAAGAAGCCGGTATTATGACGCAGGAGGACTTGGATTCCTTTCAGGCAGACGGAAGTGCGCTGGTGGCACATCCGGTTATGAATCTTTCGCTGGGGATTGAATCGTCAAATGGAAGCCTTGGACAAGGCATTTCTATGGCGGTCGGACTTGCACTTGCCGCAAAGAAAAAGAAGAAACCATATCATACCTATGTATTGATTGGAAATGGAGAAAGTAATGAGGGGATTGTCTGGGAGGCACTTATTAGTGCGGTGCATTTTGGCCTCGACAATCTTACGATTATCCTGGACGATAACAAGATTCAAAGCGACGGACCAAGCAGTGAGATTATGGCAATTCCCAATTATAGTGAAAGGCTAAAAGCATTTGGGTTTCAGGTGATTGAAATTGACGGCAATCAGGTAGAAGAAGTGGTAGCTGCACTAGAAACACCGATGCAGGAAAGCAAGCCAAAATGTATTGTAGCCAATACGATAAAGGGAAAAGGTGTATCGTTTATGGAACAGGATAATACCTGGCATCATAACAGGTTGACGCAAAAGCAGTATGAAGCTGCAATTGAAGAGATTCAAGGATAAGCATATGGAAATAAAAAAATCAGAAATTAAAGCCTGGGGAAGACTGGGAACAAGAGCAACATTTGGACTGGCAATCTTAAAACTCGCTGAAGAAAATCAGGATTTTTACGTAGTCAGCGCCGATCTTGCGAAGTCTTCAGGACTTGACAGATTCACAAATAAATATCCGGATATGATGATTAATGCAGGCATTGCAGAGCAAAATATGATTGGTATGGCAGCAGGACTTGCCAAGGATGGAACACCGGTATTTGCAACTTCATTTGCCCCATTTATTTCTATGCGTGCAAGTGAGCAGATTCGCATGAATATGGGATATATGGGACTTAATATTAAGGCTGTTGGATTGGGAAGCGGTCTTGCAATGACAACGCTTGGGGCTTCTCACTACGGGCTTGAAGATGTTAGCGTGATGCGAACGATTCCGGGGATGACCATTTTGTCGCCGGCAGATACCTTAGAGACGGCAAAATGCGTGGAAGCTGCAAAAAATCATAAGGGACCGGTGTACATTAGACTAACGGGTAGTCCGGAAAACAAGCCTGTTTATACAGAAGATTATGAGTATGAAATTGGAAAATCCATCGTTCTAAGGCCGGGGGATGACATCGTCATTGTGGCTGCAGGAACTATGGTTTTCTTTGCGTTACAAACAGCCGGGCTTCTTGCTGAAAAAGGCATAGAAGCAAAGGTAATCAATATGCATACCATAAAACCGCTCGATGAGAAGATGCTTGATGATATCGCAGATGCAAAATTGCTGGTCACCATGGAAGAACATACTACGATTGGCGGTATGGGAAGCGCGGTAGCAGAGTATTATGCGGGTAAAGAGGTGAGGCCAAAACATCTGTTATTAGGAATCCCGGATGTGTATCCGCATGCCGGAAGCTACCATTATCTGCTTGAGCAGTGCGGCCTCATGCCGGAGCAGATGGCGGAAAAAATTATACAGAATATGGGATGAAGTACGATATGAGTAAACGAATCTATCTATCACAACCACAGCAGACAGGCGGAGAAATGGAATATGTGAAAAAAGCATTTTCTACAAATAACCTGACGCTGTTTGGCGATAATATTACCGAATTTGAACACAGGATGGCGCAGTATTATAACGTGCCAAAGACATTGGCGGTAGCAAGCGGAACGGCAGCACTTCATATGGGACTTAGAGCACTTGGTGTAGGTAAGGGAGACTATGTATTTGCTCAGTCTTTTACCTTTATCGCAAGTACGAATCCGATACTGTATCTGGGGGCAACGCCAATCTTTATCGACAGCGACGAAGATAACTGGAATATGTCGCCGGAGGCGTTAAAGAAGGCATTTGAATGGGCAAAGAAAGAACATAAGATGCCAAAAGCAGTTGTGATTGTAGACCTCTATGGTCTTCCGGCTGCGTACGATGAACTGATACCAATCTGCAAGGAATATAACGTGCCGATTCTAGAGGATGCAGCAGAGGCACTTGGCTCTATGTATGACGGAGTCAAATGCGGACTTTTTGGAGACTGCGCCGGTATCTCATTTAACAGTAATAAGATTATTACGACCGGTGGCGGAGGACTTGCTTTGGCTAAGGAAGAAGCGATAATTGACAAGATGCGTTACTGGTCGCAGCAGGCAAGAGAGCCGCTTCCGTATTATGAGCATTATGAATCGGGCTATCAATATCGCATGTCGAATATACTTGCCGGAATCGGCTGTGCGCAGGTGCCTCAGATAGATGCCTATGCAAGGCGAAGAAAAGAAATCTTTGAATATTATAAGGCGAGGTTGTCAGATCTTCCCGTTTCCTTTATGCCATCAAGTAAAAAGGCGCAGCCGAATTACTGGCTTAGCGTGGTGCAGTTAGAAGAAAAAGAAGATGTACTGCCTTTGATTGCGTATCTCGAAGAAGACCTTATTGAGACAAGAATGGCATGGAAACCGATGCATCTGCAGCCAATCTTTCAGGACGCTGTATATATTACGGCGAAGGAAGGAACAGATGTGTCTCAAAAATTATTTTTACATGGTCTTTGTCTTCCGTCAGCATCTGTTATGACAAGGGAAGAACAAGACCGCGTGATTAAAAGGATTAGGGAATATTATGAAAATAAATAAGCCACTTGTCAGTATCTGTATTCCGAATTATAACTACGAATCCACGATAGCGGCAAGTATTGAGTCAGCACTGAATCAGACCTATGAGAATATTGAAATTATTGTACTTGATAATCACTCTACAGACCGGTCTTATGAAATTGCAAAAAAATACCGGAAAAGAGGGGTGCGGGTATACCGAAACAGAAAAAATCTTGGGGCAGCGTCTCATAATAGATTAATACTAATGGCGCGCGGAACCTATATTCAGATTCTTCATTCGGATGATATCTTAGAACCGACTTATATAGAAGAATGCGTCAAAGTGATGGAAGAACATGAGAATGTTGCAGTGGTCTGTACGGAGAGACAGGAGATTGATGCTCAGGGGAATGAGATTAAGATGCCGCCGCCATTTTACAACTGTAGCTGCATCATACCAAAAGAACGGCAACAGGCTGTGATGATTATGGCATCTTATTTTGTACCATCGCAGACATTTATCCGTATGAGCACATTGGAACAAACCGGGTTATATGAGATTGATGTTACCTACTTTATGGACTGGTGGCTCCTTTATAAATGCTGCAGAGTCGGTGATCTTGCAGTGATTAATAAGCCGCTGATGAGATATCGTATTTGGTCATCGAGTGATTCGTCTTATATGACACTTCATATGATTATGCCGATGGCCGGATTTTTGAACCGGATGTGCATATTAAAACAGGGAATTGAAGATGAAAATTCGTATGTGACAGAGCGGGAAGATATGTTTGTGTATAAGCATGCAGATTTGACAGTAAAATGGGGAATTACCGTAATTCGTGGGGGACATCTGGATGTTGGAAGAAAATATCTGTATCTGGCAGAAGCATTTGATGAAAACATCGTTAACAGTCCTTTGTATCAGGCCGTGGATGAATTCTTAAACGGGGAGCATCCTGTAGGAGAAAAAATAGATGATTTCTTAAAAGAGCGAAATCTGGTGGGAGTAAGAAACCGGTCCTATGATCCGCCGGAAGGCTCAATCGTATTAGACATATAGGAGAGATAAGATTATGTTTACAAGAGAGACATATGCGGCAGAGTATGTAGAAGAGTATGTTAGAGCACATAAAGAACTATTTACAAAGCATGAAAAATTATATATTTATACCGTTTGTGAGCAGGCAGTGAATCTATATGAGATCTTACAGACAATGCAGGTGCAGGTGACGGCATTTATTGATCAGGGTAAAAGCTTTCTTGGAAAACAAATCTATGGCACACCGGTTGTAACGATAGATGAGGTTAAGGGAGACTATTACATCATCATTTCTTCTGCAACGCAGGCACTTCATGATCAAAGAGTGCTTGAGACAAAAGGAATTGATAAGGATCGGACTTATACGCTTTTTGAAAAAGTGACGAGATATTATAGTCTTAAGAATCTGGAAATTGATAAGAAACGCTATGAAGGTATTACAAAAGAGCAAAACGATGCATTGTCCAAAAAGGAATTGGATCATAAAGAGATTGAGATTCATGCGATTCCGACTCAGATGATTATGGATCTGACACCGAGATGTAATCTTAACTGTCGTCATTGCGAAGCGCATCATAATAAAGAAATCTCCAAGATTCGTAATCTGGAAGAAGATTACACGCCGGTAGAGCGCTATCAGTACCTTCTCGATTATGCAGATTTTATCTATCTAAATATAAGCGGGGAACCTCTGATGAGTCCGCGTTTTTGGGATGTGCTGGATTATGTGGATGCTTCTGATAACAAGCCGGAACTGTTTACCGTTACGAATGGAATTTTATTAGATGAAAAGGCCGCAGATCGCATTGTTCATTCAAAATTCGAAAGAATCTATATCTCGATGGATGGTACTAGTGATTTGACTTATAAGAGACTTCGCGGCGGAGATTTTGGAGTCTGGAAGAAGAATGTGAAGTATCTTGCGGACAAGAGAACGGCGGAAGGAAAGAAACTTGAGATTCATCTGCATCATACGGTGAGCCGGGAATCACTGGAGGAAACAATGCTTGCAGTACAGCTGGCGGAAGAACTTGGCGTGGATAGAATTGTGGTTCGCCCGCTCTATGAAGAGATTGCCGGGATGGAAACCTGGCGCGTTCCGATGGATGAAGATAGAGAATATTTCTATCCGCAGCAGATGACAACTTATTATCCGCATCTGACCAAACGAATTATGGATGAGGTGCGTGAGTTTGGCAAGACAAGTCGCGTAACGGTGGATGTGTCGGACCGATTTGATGCGAATCTGGATATGAGTGTTGAAGACATCCCTTATCCGATATCGGTTGAAGAGTTTAATGAGTACCGAAGTAAATGGCCAAAGCCAAAGAACGTAATCCAGGAAGTACCGCAACATGCGAAGGATTATGCGTTGTGTAAGTACCCTTGGAATCTTATGATGTTTTTCGTAAATGGTACCATCATGCACTGCAATCGTATGGTGCAGATGGAAGGAAATATCAATTTCTCTCCGTTATATGAACTAAATAATACACCGGTAGCGCAAAACATCAGAAGAGGTTTAAGAGACGATCATCTCGATTGGAGCTGTTATCACTGCTCCGGCTGTGTGCGTTCGGATTATGAAAAGCATTTGCCAAGAGCGCCGTATTATCTAAAACGTGGAGAAGCAATCGTATTTGACTTAGATGATACAAGAGTATTGCGAGAACTTGAATACAGCGGAATCAGCCGTATTCAAAGAGACGGAGCATGGAACAATCTTCGAACTTCTAAGATATCGTTTTATCTTAGCGAAAAAGGAGATTATGAAATGATGCTCGAAGCAGAAGCATTTGTGATACCGGGAATTGTAAACGAGCAAAATGTACAGGTGAAAGTAAATGGACATGAAGTCTGTATGCTTCACTATGATTCTGACAAGGTGACGCAGCATTCATTTGCCATTAAAAAAGAATGGCTCGGTCAAGATGATCTGGTAACGCTTGAACTAGAGTATCCGGATGCGGTGTCTCCTTTGAAACTTGGTTTTGGAAGAGATGACAGGCAGCGTGCGATTTTTATAAAAAAGATGGAGATTAGATAAGTGGAAGAACATAGCTTGTATAAGAAAGCAAAAGAATTATATAAGGCAAAAAAGTATGATAAGGCGCTTTTGATGGTTAATCAGTTAATTGAGGAGTCATCACCGGAACTTGCCTATCAGGTTCTAAAGGGGCAGTGCGAGTTGGAACTTGGAACGATGAAAACAAGTCCGATTCTATGGTCGTCCATGGATTATAAGAATCCGACACAGACGGACTTTGAAGCGTTGGAACTTACAAGACAATATCTGCTTTCTTGTGGGGTGACAGATCAGGCAAAACGTTTCGCCAATATTGCACGATATGCCCGAGGAGAAAACGAAGATGATGAGGAGGAATCAACTTGGATTGCGGAGTTTGATCCGGACAAAATCGAGCATTATGGAGAAATATCAAAAAAATACTTTTGGCAAAACGATGTTGTGCTTGCCACAGGATATGAATTGATTGGGTTGATTCGGCAAGGACGTAAGCCTAATAGCAATGCAATACTGCGTAATACGGACAATATGTATCAGTTTATGACAATGTATGATACTTTTGCTGTTGTGCTGGATGAGAAGGAGCACTGTGACCGATACATGGCATTTGCCATGACACTGGCTGCATTTGGAAAAAGGGTAATTTTTGTGACACTTCCGGTGGAAGTGGAGATAACTGAGCGTCCAAAAGACTTAGAGAATTATATACAGTTAAGTCTTGAGAATATGGAAATTGTAGACGGGGTAGAAGTCTATGTACCACTTCATCTGATATTAGAAGGTGAATTTTATGAATCTACAACACTGGCATTGGTGGACTATTTATCAAAGCAAACGTCCAAGACATCACTACCATTATTTGCTGATCTAAAAGCATTATCAAGAATGCGCTCAAACTATGTTTCAAGAAAAATTCTTCACTATGTGTGCAGAAATACGGCAATTAAGAATGCACAAAGTGATACCTGTTTTGCTTACGTCAATGGATATGGAATCTATGAATCTATCTTGTTTGGAACGGATTTTGATAAAGCGTTGTATCGGGAGGCAAAGCATGCACTCAGCATTGTGCTACCTGTCAGAAATAATGCCGAGACTATTGGCGCTACGCTAAAAACATGCTTAGAACAAGATTATACGGATTACGAAATTCTGATTTCCGACAATTCGGATAATGATCGCTATGAAATCTATGACTTAGTAAAGCAGATGGATTCTGAGAAGATTCGTTATATCAGAACGCCGAGAGTGCTTCCGATTACCAAGAGCTTTGAGTATGCCTATCTGAATGCACTTGGAGATTTTATTATGCCGATTGGTGCGGATGATGGAATCAACATCAACGCACTTAGCCGATTTATGCAGATTAAAGGGCTGATAGAAAGAGAAACAAAAAAGAAAACGAATATCCTGTCCTGGGACCGTATTCATTATTGTTGGCCGAGTATGACGGCTTCCGGTCAGCAAGACCAGCTGATTATTCCGAAGCCATATCGTCTTGATGGAGAGTTGTATCAGGAAAAAACACAAAGAGATATGCTGGATTTGATTCTTTGTTATCCAAAGACCATCTATTCTCTTCCGGTCAGTTATATTAATTCCGGTATGAGCCGGAGGTATATGCAGGAGATTTATGAGAAGACAGATGCACTTATTGATGGACATTCTCAGGATTTATATACCGGTGTGTTAAATGTAGCATTAAATGAATCTTACTATCATATCAATCTGCCGATTACGATTGCGGCATTAAGCGGACATAGTTCCGGAGCAGCATCTATTGCAGGAGCCGTGAAACGGGAAATTGCTTTGGCACAGGGAAGAGAAGAACAACTGACGAATATTTCATTTCCGACGCAGCGAGATATTGAAGATATTTTGTATCCATCCGATGGTGATGTTGCCAATATGGTATGTCAGGTGCTAAGACTGATTGACATGGAAGTGTTGTCGGTATCCACGCTAAAGAGAATTCCATGGGAGATTATAGGAAAGGCCATTCTAGGGCAGGTGCAATATAAGGATGTAAATAAAACCAAGGTGATTCATCAGCTGCTTGACAGTATTAGGGTATTTTCATCTGAGGCAGCCGATATACTTCAAAAGGAAGTCACAATGAATACGAGAAGTGTTGCACATTATGAGGTCGTAGACGGCAAATTCTATTATCAGGGCTTTCAAAAGAATGGCGGGATTGCGATGGATGCGTCTGAGTTCGCGGTAAAGGATGTCTATGATGCGGCAAAACTGGTGCAGCGTCTTACGCATCTGTTTTAGGATAGGAATTTTATATTTGAATGGTAATCAATATGAAACGTGAAATTGGAATTGTAACTTGTGCATTCAATATAGAAGACGCACAAAAAATGATGAAAGCAATAAAAGAAAGCGAGCCGCCTAAGGGAACGGAAATGGTAATCGTTTATCCACAAAATAATAAACCGCTTGGAAGATGGCTTCGCGCACAAGATATAAAAGGGTGCAAGGTGCGGGTTATGGAAAGAAAGTTGAGTGTTCGCTCTAAATATGTATCATTTATTCGACGGATGAAAGGGCAGAGGTTTCTGCGTCCGTTTGACCTAAGCATTGCGCAAGGTGGCATAAAGAGAAAAGAAATCTATTTAAGTTATGCTTCCAAAAAATGTCGTGCAAAGTGGATATTATATCTGTATCCCGATATGCGTCTGAAAAAAGAATTTTGGACACAGATAAATAAGTACAAGGAACAACTTAATAAAAACGGAGTTATTATCCTTGATTATTCGAAAAAGAATGAAATGAAAGCATGCTGGAATAAGAAAGGGCATCAATTAGAGCAAATGGTCATGGCGATGAATGGAATGCAATATGCTGTATTGTGGAGGAAAAAAAGGTATCGTGAAACAAAACGTTGTTTAAAGTTTACATCCACAAATGCTTCCTACAATATGGAGTTTGCTATCTATACGAGAGCTTTGGAGGATAACTACGGAATTCTATTCGGACCTATAATTGGATATGATCAAAAGACATTTGATGGGGATATTTCGAATATGTTTAAACCGATTGAAAGAATTGCTTTTTTGAAGGGGATGTTTCGCTTTTATCATACAGTAAATAATAAAACAAAGGTTGATTATTCCCCGTATATATCTATGGGGCATAAACCGGAAGAGTTATTCGTGCAGGAATTAAACATAATTGCAGATAATTTTGAAAATGCCGGAGATGACTATACCGCAAAAAGATATCGAAATTTAATACAATCTATTTAAAGGAGTTGTTACGTGGATTTACACAATAGACGAGTGATTGAAAAAATGCGTTCATATAATGCATATATAACAAAGGAAGGCGGAACCGGAATAAAACCGCGAGGTTTAATTATCAATTACAGTAATGCCTGTAATTTTAACTGTCAGCAGTGCTTTACCGAGTCACCGACCAAGCCGCTTAAGGGAAGTCTGACGCTCGTGGAGATGAAAAAACTAGCAGATGAAGCAGATGCACTTGGTATGTATGAAATTCTGATAGAAGGAGGCGAGCCACTTGTTAGCAAGGAAATCTATGATTTGATTCAGACTTTTGGTAGTGACAGATTCTATCTGGAAATGACGACAAACGGATATCTGCTCACACCGCAGGTGGCGAAGAAACTAAAAGAAGCAGGACTATCCAGGGTTTCGATTAGTATCGATAGTATGGATCCTAAGGTACACGACGAATATCGCGGGACGCCGGGGGCTTATGAGCATGCCATAAAAGCAATGGAATATGCGAAAGAAGCCGGCATGCAGGTGTCTGTCAATTTTCTGGTGGGACATTATAATATTCATTCCGGTGAGATTGAACAGGTCTGTGAGTTTTGTCAAAGCAGGGGATACCATATCGGACTTCAGACTGCTACGCCGACAGGCAACTGGCAGGGAAAGTTTGAGATTATGACAACGCCTGAAGATGCAGCGTATCTGGAAGAAATACGTCATAAGTATAAGCATGTATGGAGAGATATCTGGCCACCGCTTCCGAATAAAAAGGTTGCCGTAAGTGGCTGCGTGGCGGTCAATCGTCCGTATATTAATCCGTATGGAGATGTGCTTCCTTGTTCTTACATGCATATGAAGCTTGGCAATATCAAGGAGCAGAGTTTAAAAGAGATTCTAGATATTGGATTTTCTTATGAATGCTTTCGAAATTCTCATAAGAAATGTTATGCCGCGGAAGATCCGGAGTTTATGAAACAGTATTGTATGCACAAGATGTCGATATTAGAACCAATCGATATTAAAAAAGTGATGTAGTGAGGAACGGTTATGGAAAATGTAGAATTATTTTATCAGGCAATGGATGATGGTTTGTTAACGAAAGATGAATTGCAATCTGAGATGAGTCGTTATGACAGGGCTTTTTTATCAGGTATGTTAAAATTAAAAAAACCAAAGAAAATATTGGAAATTGGAATATCCGGAGGTGCAACAACTTCTCTGATACTTCATTGTCTGGATGTGTTAGGAATTCATCCGCAAGTGTATTCGGTAGATATTACCAAACAATGGTATGTAGATCCGTCTAAAGTAAGTGGACATATTGCAAAAGAGCGTAGCGAAGCATATGGGGATGCTCATCAGTTTATGTTGGGGCATAGCATTGCGTATTTTATTGATGAAATTGGAGATGAAATTGATTTTGTCATCATCGATACCATGCATTCGCTTCCGGGTGAATTATTAGATTATATTTCGGTTAAGAAACATCTGGCAAAGGATGCGACGATTGTTTTTCATGATGTTTCGCAGAATTTACTGGGGATTAATTCAACATATGGCCTTCCGTTTGAATATGCTTCATTAGTGACGCTTTGTGCAATTTCCGGAAAGAAATATATCGGAGATGATGATTCGAATATTGAAAATCTTGCCAATATCGGTGCTGTTGCTGTAGACGGTGATTTTGATGGGGATGTTGACAATTTGTTCCAGGCATTATTTGTGAACTGGAATTATATTCCGGATGAACTGTCGCTGGAGGAATATCGGGTAAGAATAGAAAAGGATTATGGACCAGAGTACCTTGCCCTGTTTGAGAAAGCTTTGGCAGGAAATCGCTTTGCGTTGTATAGAAGAAAGGGCGCCGGATGTACTAGGGCTTCTATAATAAAGCAGCTTGAAGAGAAGGTTGCAAAGGCGAAGGAAGTATATATCTACGGAAATGGGAAACTTGCTAATCAGGTAGAACGATATCTAAATAAATGCTATCGGATACAGCCTAAAAGAGTAGTCACGAAAGAAGAGGAAACAATTCCTTCGGTTCATACATTAAAAGGGAAAAAAGAGGATGTTTTAATTGTATTGGGAATAGGAACGCAGCATCACTATCAGGTGCTTACATTACTCCATCAGCTTGGCCTTGAAAAAAATGTTTTTCCATATAATGGAACAGGATTTTATGAATTTCTGGAAATCATGGATGAAGAACTGCTGGAAGGTAATGATTTTATTAACGGTAATTTTTATGAGCAATCAATACATACCGCAAGATTTTTATAAGGAGAATCAAAATGGAAGAATATAATACACTGTATGACCTTAATGCAATTGACATACAGACATATCAAAAAAACCGTTATCCAATGCTGTTTATTGATTATGTAACGGAAGCAAAGCCGGGGCAATATGCCAAGGGCTTTAAGAATTTTTCGTATAATGAGTGGTATTTTCCGGTTCACTTTGATGATGAACCGAATGTGCCTGCATTTGTACAGATAGAAGGACTTACGCAAATGTTTCTTATGACATTTCTTACCATTCCGGAATATAAAGGAATGAAGACCGGATTCGTATCCATTGATGGAGCAAAGTTTAAAAGAAAGATTGAACCGGGAGAGCGGCTTGATATTGAAGCAACGCTTGATTCCTTTAAAAGAGGCGTTGCAAAGGGACACGTAGAAAGTTATGTAAATGGAGAAGTTGCCTGCACGATTAAGCTGACAATTACGATACCGGATGTATTAAAAAAGTATCGACCTGCATAAGTTGATTAGGCGAGCGAGTCTTGACTTTCTCTGAATGATATTAGGATAGAGGAAAAACAATGAACACATTTGATCGAATAAATCGAGAAGAATTTTTAAAACCGGAATATCGAGATGACTGGTATGTAGATGAACGTATGAAAGCCATCTGGTATTCGCAACTTGAAATGATTTGTGAAGTAAATAAAATATGTGAAAAGCATCAGATTAAATGGTTCATTGCACATGGAACTTTGCTTGGGGCAGTTCGCCATGGAGGATTCATTCCGTGGGATGATGATATTGATATCAACATGCCGCGAGAAGACTATGAACGTTTTCGTAAAATTGCGAATGAAGAATTAAAGGCTCCTTTTTTCTTTCAATGCAGCGAAAACGAATCAGATTATTTCCTGGGATTTGGACGAATCAGGGATGAACGAGGAACGGATTGTTTTTTGGCAGATTGTAATAAAGCGATTAATAACGGAATCTATATGGATATCTTTCCAATGGATGATGTGATTGAAGATGAGAAAAAGCGTTATAAGCAATCTAAAAAAATTGAGAAATATCGAAGGCTTAATTATGCCTCTATCTACGCGAAGACCAATCGGGCTTTTTATGAAGTCAGGCCTTTACAGTGGTGGTGGTATTGTATTCGCGCTCGTTTTCTACAAAAGTTATATGGAAAACAATATTTAATAGAGCAGTTTAATAGGGCTTGTCAGTTAGGTAATCATAAAGGAGGCATTCGAAGTGCCATTCATTGTCTTCGCACAAATTATGAGTGCTGTTACTGGTATAAAGAAGATTATGAGAAACTTACAAAACTCTCTTTTGAAGGCTTGATGATGCCGGCACCGGCAGGATATAAACGGTGTCTTGAAATTAAGTGGAAAGATTATATGGCTTTGCCACCGGTTCATGAACGTGGTTATAAACATGTTGAACACATTATTGATCCGTTTGTCAGTTATAAAGAATTCCCATTTGAACGATTTACCGATTTCCCAAAATATAACCGGGAAAGAGAGTTGATTCTTTATGCTGCAGGAACGGCCTGCGAAGATTTTTTGAAACGGTATGGAAAAAACTATCCAATTCGTTATATTGTGGATGGAAATCCAGATAAAGTGGGGACGATATTTCACGGTTGCCGGGTGATTTCCTTTGAACAGTTAAAAGAAGATATCAAACAGGCAAAGAATTGTCAGATTTTAATCACAAGTATGTATTACCAGGAAATCGGACAGCAGCTAGACAATATTGGATTGACGGAACATTATGTATTTATCAGGGATCGAAGATATGAATGTAATTGATAATCTGGCTTCAGAATTACAATGTACCGGCTGTATGGCCTGCGTGAACAGATGTGATTATGGAGCATTAACGGAAATAGTAAATCATGATGGATTTATTACATGGGAATATAATGCTGATCGATGTGTGGAATGTGAAAAATGCATTGGAGTATGTCCCATTACGCATCCGGTTAAACCGCATAAAATTCAAAAGATTTATGCGGCATTCAATAAAGAGGAAGCGATTCAGATGAAAAGTTCGTCTGGAGGAATTGCATATGCATTAGGCGAGGCAATCCTGAAGGATGGGGGAATGGTTGCAGGCGTTGCATGGGAAAAAGGGTTTAGAGGCGTTTCTTATCAGCTTGCATACAACCAGGAACAGTTGAGTGGATTTTGTCAGTCCAAATACTTACAAAGTTATATCAAGGATATCTATCAGAAGGTAGAACGACAATTAGAGAAGAGGTGTCCGATTCTGTTTGTGGGATTACCTTGTCAGATTGCCGGTCTTAGAGCCTATCTTGGAAAAGAATATAAATTGCTATATACGGTGGAATTGGTATGTAGAGGAAATCTCTCAATAAAAGGATTTCAAAAGTATATTTCTTTTCGCAAAGCGCAAGGCATTAATGAAATATCAGCGGTTTCGATGCGCTCAAAATTAAGAGGAGGCCATGCACAGATTACTTTAGAGATCGATACAAAAGATGGGGTGCAACATATATTTTATGCAGAAGAAGATCCGTATTTTGTATCAATGTGGAGAGGATATGCATTAAATAATAGTTGTTATGATTGTAGATTTAAAGGGGAGTCCAGAATGGGAGACCTGTCCTTAGCGGATGCCTGGGGGAGTGAATTCTTATATACGGATGTATTCGACGATAAAGGGATTTCACATGTGCTTGTTAATTCTAATAAAGGCAATGCGCTGATGGAAAAGATTGCACATAGATTATGGATTCGAAAAACTGATATAAATAATGTCGTATGTGTTTCAAAGAGCTTGCTGACATCTGCTAAAAGGCCGGAGCATAGAAAACAGTTCTATCACGATCTTGATCAAATATCATATGAAGAAATTATAGATAAATATTTAAAGCCAATACCAAAACGTAGATTGGCTACCGTAGAAGATGCCTTTTATTATCAAAAGGAATCAGAACAGGGAAAGCTATTATGCGCGTATGGAATCGGGGAAACTTATTTTCGCTTGCAGAAAGAAAAGATTCTTAAGTTTGATTATTACACCAGCTCTTTTGGGGAGGATCAAAGAGCGAATCAGATTGAGCCGGTATATCTTCCATATAAGGAAGTTAAACATAGAGAGGATATCTTTGTTTATATTACGGTACATGATTATCATTCGGCAAAATCAATTCATGAGCAACTTTATAAAGATCGGATTCCGCATAAATTGTTTTGTGATGCCACATTATAAAAAGGAGGATGCGCCATATGAAAAAATATCGAGTTGGATATACAACCGGTGTATTTGATCTGTTTCATAAAGGTCATTTGGAAATTTTAAAAAAGAGCAAGGAACTTTGCGAGACGCTGATTGTGGGAGTATCAACAGATGAGTTGGTAATGCAATATAAGGGGCATATGCCAATTGTTTCTTTAGAGGAGAGGATGGAAATTGTGAAATCCATTCGCTATGTTGACAAGGTGGTTGTACAACAATCCATGGATAAGGCGGAGGCATATCAAAAATTGCATTTTGATGTTTTATTTCATGGAAGCGACTGGAAGGGTTCTAAGATGTATGAGGATGTGGAAAATAAAATGCAGTCTCTTGGTGTGGAGGTTGTTTACTTTCCCTATACAAAGAATGTATCCTCTACAATGCTTCGGGATAAAATCAACCCATCCGGTCAAAAGAGGATAGTATTTCCATCCGGCAATATGGCAAAGAAGTATTTAACCATTGAGCAGTTGGAACATGTGGATTATTTTATTAATTCGGATCCGGCGGTGCAGGGAAGTCATTTCTATGGTAAGAAGATTGAAGCTCCGGAAAAATTAAAAGAAGAAGATCCTGATAAAATTGTTGTTTTTATCGTAAATGAATTATATTACGATGAGATAGCACAGCTTCTTAGGTCCTATGGATTAAAAGAAAACGTGCATTTCTTTAAAGGATATGAGCTTGGTGAAGAGTATTACCTTTGCAAAAAACAACAATGGGTGCAGCTAGAAGGGCAAGAGCAAGATGTGTTTCAAAATAATTGCTGGGGGAAAAGGGCAAAAGCAGCTGTTCAACTGTTGCCATCAACGGTTCATTCCATTGCGGATATAGGATGCGGAGATGAAAAGCTGCGAAAAATTCTTCCAAATGAAATCAATTATTTTGGAGTAGATTACGTAAAACGAAGCGAAGATACAATTGTTGCTGATTTAAACAAAGATCCCCTGCCGCAATTAGATGTGGATTGTTATGCACTGCTTGGAGTACTTGAACATTTAAAACATCCTGAAAGAATTATTGAACAATTCCATAGTCCTTATGTGATTTGTTCCTATCGGGGAATTGATTCCTATCAAAAATTATGGAATGAATTTGAACGGGAACAACCTTTTTGGGGAGAACATTTTTATTCATATGATTACTTTTGTGGATTGTTTTTTGCACAGGGGTATCGAATGAGCAATCTTAGAAGATATGCGGATGGTCGGTATATATTTGTTTTTGAGAAGAATATGATAGGAGAGGAATAAGATGATGCGGTACATTTTTGTGATCTCTATCCACAGATACAACGAGTATGTCTGTGGGGAGTCAGCGAACTTACCGATCTGTGGTACCTTATACGCAGAAGCAGCTAAAAAAATCCGAAAAAAATGGGAGAAAGAATGATGACTTATGAATAACACAGCATTTATAGACGATCAAAACAATTCCATAACATATGAAGAACTAGAAGAGATGAAATCACAGCTTGCAGCAAAGCTTAAGGGACGCCGCAATCTGGTCTTTTCGTTTTGCAAAAATTCGATTGGTTCTGTAGTAGGATATCTGGCATTTCTGGCAAGTAAGAATGTACCGCTGTTATTAAAGGCGGATATCGATCAGGAATTAAGAGAGAATCTGATTCAAATCTACAGGCCGCAGTATCTGTATGTGCCGGTAGAGATGAAAGAAGCCTATGCGGCCTATAAAGAAGTGTGGAACAGGTATGATTATGTACTGTTACAGACCGCTAATGAAAAAGAGCCGATGGCAGAGGAACTTGCACTTCTTCTTACGACGTCGGGAAGCACGGGAAGTCCGAAGCTGGTAAGGCAAAGTTATCGAAATATTAAGTCGAATGCCGAGGCGATTGCGCAGTATCTAAAGCTGGATGAGACAGAAAGACCGATTACCACGCTTCCAATGAACTACACATACGGATTATCTATCATAAATAGTCATCTGCTGTGTCATGCAACAATTTTGCTGACTGATTATACACTGATGCAGCGAGAGTTTTGGGATTTTTTAAAGGAACAAAAGGCTACAAGTTTTGGAGGCGTTCCGTATACGTATGAGATGCTTAAGCGTCTTCGATTTTTTCAGATGGATTTGCCGTCTCTACGCTATATGACGCAGGCCGGAGGAAAGCTTCGGGCTGAGCTTCATAAAGAATTTGCCGAATATGCCATAGAGCAGGGAAAAGAATTTATTGTGATGTACGGACAGACTGAAGCGACTGCAAGGATGGCATATCTTCCGGGCGAAAAAGCACTGGAGAAATACGGAAGCATGGGAATCGCAATCCCGGGCGGTAAGCTGTGGCTAAAAGATGTAGACGGACAAGAGATTACAAAGCCGGATGTGGTCGGGGAACTGGTATATGAAGGAGAGAACGTGACGCTTGGCTATGCTCAGCAACGAGAAGATCTTGCGCGCGGCGATGAAAGGGGCGGAGTCTTAGAGACCGGTGACATGGCAAGAATGGATGAGGAAGGCTATTTTTACATTGTTGGTCGAAAGAAACGTTTTTTGAAGATCTTTGGCAATCGCGTAAACCTAGATGAGACAGAACGATTGTTAAATGGAGAATTTGAAAATCTTGAAATTGCCTGCGCAGGAAGTGACGATAAGATGGCAATCTATTATGTCGGAGAAGCCGATGAAGCAAGCATCAGACATTATATCAGTCAAAAGAGCGGACTTCATCCAAGTGCATTTAAAGCTGTGCAGGTAGAGGAAATTCCGAAAAATGATGCCGGTAAGATCTTATATAACAAATTGGAGCAATGATATGGATTATGAGAAGATACTAAGCTATCCGGTCTATGCGTTATCGCAAGCGGAAAAAGAGAAGATTCTAATTGCATATATGAATGAACTTACAACGTATCATAAGAGGCATTGTGAGGAGTATCGGCGTTTTCTTAAGGTGCAAGGAATAGAAAGTGAAGCATTTCAAGAAGAAAACGAGATTCCTTATCTTCCGGTTCGAATCTTTAAAGATATGGAACTTCGAAGTATTGAGAAGGAAGATGTCTTTAAGGTAATGACATCATCGGGAACAACCGGGCAGCAGGTGTCGCGTATTTACCTGGATAAAGAAACAGCTGCGCATCAGCAAAAGACATTGTCTAAGATTATGCAAGAGTTTCTGGGGAAAAAGAGAATTCCAATGTTGATTATCGATACGCCGTCTGTGATAAAAAACAGGCAGATGTTTTCAGCCAGAGGAGCCGGCATCTTGGGATTTTCCATGTTCGGCTCAAAGAAGATGTATGCACTTGATGATGATATGAAGCTGGATGTGGAAGGCGTTCGCGCATTTGTCAGGGAGCATGAAGGTGAACCAATCTTTATCTTTGGATTTACCTTTATGATCTGGCAGTATTTTTACAAACCTTTAAAAGAAGCCGGAATCCATCTGAATCTGGAACGAGGAATTATGGTGCATGGCGGCGGCTGGAAGAAGCTGGTTAGCGAAGCGGTAGAACCACTTCAGTTTCACAAGTGTATGAAAGAAGTGGCCGGTATTGAAAGTGTACATGATTATTATGGCATGGTGGAGCAGACCGGATGTGTGTACATGGAATGTGAAGAAGGCCATCTGCATGCGAGCGTATTTTCAGATGTCATCATGCGAAGAGCGGAGGATTTTTCTGAGTGTGAGATTGGAGAAGAAGGAATTGTACAGGTGCTTTCCATGATTCCAAAGTCTTATCCGGGGCATTCTATCTTAACGGAAGATAAGGGAATTATCTTAGGAGTGGATGATTGTCCGTGCAAAAGAAAAGGCAAGTATTTTAAGATAACAGGAAGAATCAAGCAGGCAGAAGTAAGAGGATGTTCGGATACATTTGAGAAAAAATAAGATGGATGATATTAAATTTTTAGTGGGAAATCAGGACAATTTCATACAGATGTGTGAAGAAGACGCCGGTATATTATATGAACCATATGATGAGCAGGTCATAAACTTTTTACATGCGTTATCCAGAAAAATTATGAAAGATAATGAGGCAAAGCAGTATCCGGATGTGGTTTCGCTTGGGTTCTATCTTAGAAGTGCGAATCTGAATCGGTTAAAAGAAGAAGCTAAGATCAACGAGATACGGATGGGGCGAGGCATGATTTTTCACGTGGCACCGTCCAATGTACCGGTGAATGCATTCTTTTCTTTGACCTTTGGATTGCTTGCTGGAAATGTTAATGTGCTTCGCGTTCCAACAAAAGAATTTGGACAGATTACCTGTGTATGTCGATTGATGCGGGAATTATTGGATGATGAGTATTCGTATCTGGAGCATAATATTGCAATTGTATCTTATGATCGAGATTCTCAATGGAGCGCTTATCTGTCTAAGCATTGCAGTGGCAGAGTTATCTGGGGCGGCGATGAAACGATAGCTTCGTTTGCACCACTTAAGATGCACCCAAGAGCTGTGGAAATACATTTTGCAGATCGTTATTCCTTTGCCGTACTTAGTGCAAAGGCAGTACTTGGTGCAGATGACAAGCAGATGCAATCGCTTGCGGAAGGATTTTATAATGATACCTACCTAATGGATCAAAATGCCTGCTCATCCCCGCATCTAATCTGCTGGAAGTCTGATTGCGATGACATGCAAGATGCAAAAGACAGGTTTTGGAATGCGGTATATGAGACTGCAAAAAAGTATGAGCTCGCAGATATTAAATGCACCGGGAAATATACCACTCATACGGAAAATGTAATGCGTTATCCGCAGATTACATCTGTGAAAAGATATGAGAATCTGTTATATGTATCACAGCTTAGCGAAGTGCCGGATTCGTTTGAACAGCTAAGGGGAAAGTTTGGAGATTTTTATGAAATCGAGATAGAAGACTTAGGAGAACTTGGCGAAGCTTTGACGCAAAGAACGCAAAGCTGTCTGTACTTTGGCCTAGAACCTCGTCAAACCTATCAGGAGCTTACTAGCCGGAAGAGGAAAGGGGTAGACCGTATTGTGCCAATCGGAAAAGCCCTCGACATCACTGTTTATTGGGATGGATACGATATTATCAGGGAACTATCAAGAATTATCACATTGGAGTAAAGATATGGATACATCATTTTGGAAAGACAAGACGGTTCTTGTGACCGGTCATACGGGATTTAAAGGTTCGTGGCTTAGTATCTGGCTGATATCGATGGGAGCGAAGGTGATTGGTTATGCGCTCGATCCGCATACGCCGGATGACAACTTCGTGCTCGCGCATCTGGAAGAAAAGATGGTAGATATTCGCGGAGATATTAGGGATACGAAGAAGCTTAGGGAAACATTTGAAACCTACCGGCCTGAGGTGGTATTTCACCTGGCTGCGCAGCCACTTGTTTTAACTTCGTATGAAAATCCGGTGGAGACATATGAGGTAAATGTCATGGGAACGCTTCATGTGCTCGAGTGTATTCGCTTTACCGATTCGGTGAAGCAGGCCGTTATGATTACGACGGATAAATGCTATGATAATAAGGAAACATTAAAAGGGTATGTGGAGACCGATCCATTTGGTGGATATGACCCTTATAGTTCCTCAAAAGCCTGTGATGAGATCTTAATCGCGTCTTACCGAAATTCTTATTTTCCGATTGATGCATATGAAAAACATCACAAGGCAATTGCAAGTGTACGTGCCGGTAATGTCATCGGCGGAGGTGACTGGGCCGCTTACAGAATCTTGCCGGATTGCATTAGGGCCATTGAAAGTGGTCAGCCGATTGAGATACGAAACAAAAACGCAGTGCGACCGTTTCAGCATGTGCTTGAGCCGCTAAGTGGTTATCTGATGCTTGCTCAAAAGCTCGCACAAGATCCGAAGAAATATTCGGGTGGATGGAATTTTGGCCCTAAGGAAGATGATATCTGGACCGTATGGGATATTGCAGGAGAAGTCATAAGGTGCTACGGAAAGGGAGAGCGCCTGGACTGCTCAAAGGCAGATGCACCTCATGAAGCTGGGAAGCTGACCTTAAATACGCAAAAAGCGATGACGCAGCTTGGCTGGTGTCCAAAATTAGATGTGAAGCAGGCCGTTCAATATACTACTGACTGGTATCGGCAAAGAAAAGAAAAGGATGTATATGAAATCTGCTTATCACAGATAGCATCTTATTAAAAAAATCTAAAATATACCCCGGTTTGGTACTTACGACTTGTTAGTCATTGCTAAACTGGGGTATAATTAATAAATATAATTTAGGATAACTAGTCTATGAGTTTGGAGAGGAAAAGATTATGACAAAGATATTTGTAAGAAAACCGTTTTTGGTATTGGTAACGGTCGTCATTGTTTTGGTAATCGGAGCAGTATCTTTGAGGAAGTTGCAAACAGACCTTCTTCCGCAGATGGAACTGCCCTATATTATGGTCATCGTGACGGAGCCAGGAGCTTCGCCGGATGAAGTGGAAGCAGACGTGGTGGAGCCGCTGGAAAGTTCGCTTGGAACGGTCAGCGGCGTTGAGAATGTATTAAGTACGTCTTCGAATAATTACGGTCTTGTGACGTTGGAATTCGGTAGTGATACCGATATGAACTCGGCTTTAGTCAGAGTATCACAGGCTGTTGATACGATTGAATTCCCAGAGGGATGTGGCACACCGAACCTCATGGAAATCGGTATGGATATGATGGCTTCTATGTATGCCAATGTGAACTATGAGGGCATGGAACTTAGTGAGCTTACGAACTTTACCAATGAGATCGTGAAACCATATCTGGAAAAGCAAGAAGGCGTGGCATCGATTGCGACAGCCGGTGGTATAGAGACAACGGTTGAGGTGCGTTTAGACGAGGATAAGATTAAGGATGTCAATAAGAGAATTCTTGCGCATACCAATGAGGAACTTTCTGACGCACAAGAAGAGATCGATGACGGAAAGTCAAAGCTTTCCGATGCCAAGTCTGAACTTAAGGAGAAGCAAGAGGAGTTGTCCGATTCAGAGTCGGAAACTTATGAAAAGATTGCAGACGGACAGGTGGCATTGTCAAGTGCACAGGCAACGAAGGCTGCTTATCAGGCGAATCTGACTGCGTTAAAAGCCAACCAAAGCGCTCTAAAAGGAGAAAAGCAGGCATACGAGGATGCGAAGATTGAAGAGACCTATGAGAGCCTTGATGCGATGTTTGAGACATTTGAAACGCAGCTTGGCGCAGTAGCGGATGCAGCAGGAATTGAGATTCCGTCTTCTGTGGAAGATGCGGTCAATGATACCAAGAAATTTACCAAGTTTAAGACCTGGCTGACAAGCATCGGTTATGGCGATCAGGTCAAGGACATTACGGTCAGCTCGCTGAAGCAGGTTTATAATGTTGTTAAGGTTCGAATTCCGCAGATTGATACAGAACTTGCGAATTTGAAGATCGAGATAAAAGCTGCAAAGGCCATGATTAAGGCTTTAAATAAGCAGATTAAGAATCTTGATGAGACGCAGTCGGAGACGATTGCCGGTGGATACTCAGCAGCATCCGGATTTGGCTCCGGCTCTGCGCAGCTGGCCAATGCCTTGTCAGATTTAGAAAGCTCTGAACAGAGCCTTGAGGATGCACAAGATCAGCTCGATGACTCCATGGAAGCGGCGATTGAAAATTCTAACCTAGATGCGCTTCTCGATCTTGAGACTTTGTCGAATCTGATTACGGCGCAGAACTTCTCTATGCCGGCAGGCTATATCTCCGATGAGGACGATACGCAGTGGCTGGTGCAGGTCGGCGATGAATATGAGACGCCGGAGGATCTGCAAGAGATGGTGCTGACGAAGATTAAAGGTGTCGGCACGATTAAGATGTCAGATGTGGCGGCGGTCACCGTGGTAGAGACCGGCGATGAAAGTTATACTAAGGTCAATGGAGAAGATGCCCTGATGCTGATGGCCTACAAGACTAGCACAGCGTCTACAACCACCGTAACCAACCAGCTCTTGGACAGCTTTGATAAGCTTGAGCAGGACTACGATGGATTGTCCTTTACCGTTATGATGAACCAGGGGGATTACATTAACACGATTGTAAAGAGCGTACTTAGTAGTATCTTGCTTGGTGCAATTCTTGCGGTTGTGGTACTGGTGTTATTCTTAAAAGACGTAAGACCAACGCTCGTGGTTGCATTCTCCATTCCGTTTAGTGTGCTTTTTGCGCTGATTGTTATGTACTTTACGAATCTGACACTGAACGTTATGACGCTGGCGGGATTGTGTATCGGTATCGGTATGCTGGTCGATAACTCCGTTGTGGTTATGGAAAATGTCTATCGTCTAAGGGGGCAGGGTTACCCATCTCCGAAGGCGGCTGTCTATGGAACGAAGCAGGTAGCAGGTTCGATTATCGCGTCGACCATTACGACGATCTGCGTGTTCTTGCCGATGGTATTTACAACGGGATATATAGCAGACCTTTTGATGCCATTTGCATTTACGATTTCTTATGCACTGATTGCGTCGCTTCTTGTATCGGTAACGATTGTACCGGCTATGGGAACGGTTCTTCTTCGAAAGCCAAGGGATATTAAGCATCCGCTGCTGGATCGAATTCAGGATGCCTATGGAAAGGCACTTTCATTTTGTCTTCGTAAGAAGGTGGTACCGCTTGCCATCGCAATTGTACTGTTTGTACTTTGTGGTTCGAGGGTAGCAAGTACCGGCCTTTCTATGCTGGATGATATGGAGAGCAACCAGATTACGGGAAGTATGACGATGAAAGAAGATACTTCGGATGAAGATGCCATAGCGCTGGCAGATCAGGCGAGTGAATTAATCTTGCAGGTCGATGGCGTCGATAAGGTCAGTGTCTTAGATGGCAGTGCCCAGTCTGATTCCATGGTTGCAGGAGCGGCTGCAGAGGCGGATTATTCATCCTTTGTATTTTATGTGATTACCGATGAAGGAATCACGAAGACAAAAGAATACCGAAAGATTCTTAAGGATATTCGAGCTAAGGTAGCAGATCTTGACTGCGAAGAATTTACCGTGGAATCCTCTGCCATGGGAAGTGCCTCTTCTTTGATGTCAAGCGGCGTAGAGGTGAAAATCTATGGAGATGAGCAAGAGCAGCTGATTGCTATCAGTGAAGATGTCATGAAGATAATGGCGGATGTCAACGGACTTGAAGAAATTGATAATGGAGTTGCAGAAGATGATAAAGAAATTCATCTGACGATTGATAAGGATAAAGCGGCCAAGAAGGGATTGACGGTTGCAACCATCTACCAGCAGATTGCGGCAGCAATTACGACAGAGCAGGATTCCATTACGATGGACATTGACGATACGGATGTCGATGTGAAAATCATAGACGAGAGCGATGAACTAACGTATGAGAATCTGCTTGACTGTGAGATTACGGCGACGGTAACGAATACCGACGGTACAACCGAAGAAAAGACCTATAAGTTGTCGGATTTTGCAACGACTAAAGAAGGGTATGCAATGTCTTCGATTAACCGCGACAATCAGGAAAAATATCTGTCGGTTACGGCGTCTGTTTCGGATGATTATAATGCGACAAGGCTTTCGGAAAAGGTGGAGAGTCTGCTTGCTTCCTATGATACACCGGATGGATATAAGATTGAGATGGCAGGAGAGATGGAAGAGGTAATGGACATGGTAAGACAGCTTGTCTATGCGATCGCACTTGGATTCTTACTGATCTATCTTGTTATGGTTGCGCAGTTCCAGAGCTTGATGTCACCGTTTATCGTAATCTTCACGGTGCCGCTTGCATTTACCGGTGGTATGATTGGACTGATTATCTTTGGCATGAATATTACGGCGATGTCTCTGATGGGATTTATGATCTTGATGGGAACCGTCGTCAACAATGGTATTGTATTCGTGGATTACGCGAACAGGCTTCGTGGTAATGGAGTTGAGAAAAGGCAGGCGCTTGTCATTACCGGTAAGGTCCGTATGCGTCCGATTATCATGACGGCGCTTACGACAATCCTTTCACTTAGTGTTATGGTATTTTCACAGGATGCCGGTAATGCGATGCAAAAGGGTATGGCCATCGTGGTATGCTTTGGTCTGTTATATGGAACTCTGATGACATTATTTATTGTGCCGGTACTATATGATATCTTCTATCGCAGACCACCTCGTTATGTGGATGTTAAGATGGATCTTAATGAAATCGAGGATGAGACGGCGCAGGTTGTAGCAGAATACGGTATTGATGCGACACGTGGGGAGACGGGGAATCAATAAGGAGCTAATCATGGATAACCGAAAAAATATCGTAATAAAAGCAAGTGTATTTAACATATTGGCAACTGCCATCATGGCTTCGGCTAAAGTGGTGGCAGGAGTTTTGTCATCTTCTTCTGCGATGATAATGGATGCCGTCAGTTATTATTCTGACGTTCTTGTTGCGCTTGTGGTTTTGGTCGGCGTTGTGCTGGCTCATAAGGAAGCTGATCAAAAGCATCCGTTTGGATATGGAAGAATTGAATACATCTCGACGATGTTAATTGCCCTGTTTTTGTTATACACAGGAGTGCAGTCTCTTGTAGGCGCAATGCAGGGGCTGATTGCCTGGATGGAAGCACCGCTTGATTACGACCCAAGTTATTCGGCGGCTTCTATCTTTATATTGGTGTTAACGCTGGTAATCAAATATGTAATCGGTTTGTATCTAAAGAAAAAGGGAACTCAGATAAAGTCGGATGGTCTTATGGCTGCCGCGGGAAGCGCAATTAAGAAGGCTCAGTTTTCATTTGCAACATTGTTTATTGCACTGTTATTTATTCTGACCGGGTTTAGTGCAGATAAGATTTTGTCGGTAGTGATTGCCATCTTTGTATTAAAGGCGGGAATTATGTTGCTTCTTAAGACTGTTGGTAATATTCTGGGCAAGAGAATTGCACCGGAACTTTCCTCGCAGGTAAAGAAGGCCATTGCATCGATGGAGGGGGTCAATGGAGCGTACGATTTGATTCTACATAATTATGGCCCGGATAATTACCAGGGTTCTGTTCACATTGAGGTGGACGATGCGATGACATTGCCACAGCTTGACACTTTGCAGCGTAAGATAGTGAATAAGATTTATACGGAATACGGGATTATCCTTACGGGAATCGGAATCTATGCTTCAAATTCAAGTCAGCAGGAGGCTTTGGATGAACTAGTGAGGATCAGAGCGCTGGCGAAAGAGTATGAGGTGATGGCAGTGCATGGATTTTATATGAATCCTCAGGAGAAAGAGATATCATTTGACGTCGTATATAGTTTTGAACATCGAGAAAGAAAGAAGCGATTCGAAGAATTAAAAACAGAAATTAAAAGCCGCTATCCTGAGTATGAAATTACGATGGGTATGGACTTAAATTATTCAGATTGACAATAGAATCCGGTAAAAATTGGACATAATTTCGTCGATATTCCCATTGGATTTTTCCCTTTAAAATTTAGTAGAATAGTAGAAGTTGCTTGAAAACGGATATGAAAATTTGGAGGATAAAAATTATGGGAGACGCTAGATTACCGCGTTCCGGAAAGGAAGGCTTTGCATACGGAAGCATTATATGTGCGCTTACCGTATTGGTGATGCTGGTTTTGAATCTTGGAACGACATTTGGATCATTAGATGCAAGTACATGGGCAAGTATCGGGAAGGCTTACATTCCGGTATGGATTGTGGCAATGCTTTTGGAGACTTTTGTAGTTGGCAGGTTTGCGAACTTTATGGTTGGTAAGTTTTCTGAGCCGTCTGATGGATTTAACGCTAAGATTTTGTTTAATATTTTATTTGTCGTATTTGGAATGTCTGCAAGTATGACCTTTATAGGACCGGTGATGTTTCTGCAGCCGGTTAGTGAGGCTATTGCAGATTGGCCGCTTCATTGGCCGAGAAACTTCTGCGTGGCAATGTGGTGCGAGCTTTTGTTTGCACAGCCGATTGCCCGACAGGTGATGAAAAGATGGCATAAACATCAGGATATGAAAAGAAAAGCGCAGGAGGATTAGATAATGAAGAAGGATAATCTTATTATTAATATAGGAAGACAAAAGGGGAGCGGCGGTCATTATGTGGCTGAGATGGTTGCTGGGAAGCTTTCTATCCCGTGTTATGATGAAGAGGCTTTCATTAAGGAGACCGCAAAACGTTATAAACAGGCTGAGGCTGCGGTTACCAGACAAGATGAAAAAAGACCGGCACATCCATATTATTTTGCAGGCCAGTCGGTTCCGGCTGAGATATTTAATCAACAGTCCAAGCTGATTCGGGAACTTTCGATGCAAAGTGACTGTGTCTTTGTTGGCCATTGCGCGGATTATGTTCTGAAGGATTTTGAGAATACGGTTAATATATTTATCACTGCTCCTTTAGGAGATCGAATTGCTCGTGTGGCAAGACGTGAGGAGATTTCTATTTCCAAAGCGGAACGTTTAATTAAGGATACCGACCACGAAAGGGCAGGTTATTATCAGTTCTATACACAACAGCGCTGGGCAGATTGCCAGAACTTTCATTTGTGCATCGATACTTCACAACTCGGATTGGAAGAAAGTGCAGAGCTGATTTATCATTTTATAAAGCATAGAAAAAAAGATATTGAAATATAATGAATCAGGAAGAACCGATGATATTTACTATCACAGAATATGTCAGGGGTTCTTCTTTTTTTGCAGTTACTAAAATGAAAGCTCTTGATGAATTTGTATACAAGCATTAAAATAGAGGCGTAGGAAAATTTTATTAAGAGAAAACTGTTTAAAACAAAAAAGGAGACATTGAATCATGGCAGATTACAAGACAGATATTGAAATCGCTCAGGAATGTGAAAAGCAAAAGATTACGGAGATTGCGAAGGTTGCAGGAGTTGATGATCAATATTTAGAACTTTATGGTAATTACAAGGCGAAGATTGATTATCAGATGCTCAAAGACAAAGCAAACGAACCGGATGGTAAGTTGATTCTTGTTACTGCAATCACACCGACTCCGGCTGGAGAAGGTAAGACGACAACTTCCGTTGGTCTTGCAGATGGAATGAGAAAAATCGGTAAGAAGACAGTCGTTGCGTTAAGAGAGCCATCTCTTGGACCGGTCTTTGGAATCAAAGGTGGAGCTGCCGGCGGTGGATATGCACAGGTTGTTCCGATGGAAGATATTAACCTTCACTTTACCGGTGATTTCCATGCAATTGGTGCTGCGAATAACCTGCTTGCCGCAATGCTTGATAATCATATTCAGCAGGGCAATGCGCTTGGTATCGATCCTAAGCAGATTACCTGGAAGAGAGCTGTAGATATGAACGATCGCCAGCTTCGCCACGTGATTGACGGTATTGGTGGTAAGATGCAGGGAGTACCTCGTGAAGATGGTTTTGAAATTACGGTTGCATCTGAAATTATGGCAATCTTATGTCTGTCTTCTGATATTACAGATTTGAAAGAACGTTTGTCTAGAATTGTTGTTGGATATACCTATTCCGGAGAACCTGTGACGGCAAAGGATCTGAAAGCACAAGGTGCCATGGCTGCACTTCTTAAGGATGCCTTAAAGCCAAATCTTGTGCAGACACTGGAAGGAACACCGGCACTGATTCATGGTGGTCCGTTTGCCAATATTGCACATGGATGCAACTCTATTACCGCTACAAAGATGGCACTTAAGCTTTCTGATTATACGATTACAGAAGCCGGTTTCGCCGCAGATCTTGGAGCTGAGAAGTTCCTGGATATTAAATGTCGCGTGGCAGGATTAACTCCTTCTGCAGTTGTTGTGGTAGCAACTGTTCGTGCACTGAAGTATCATGGCGGAGTTGCGAAGAATGATTTGAATGAAGAGAACTTAGAAGCACTGAAAGCAGGTCTTCCAAATCTGTTGCAGCATGTCGGCAATATTAAAGATGTCTATGGTCTTCCTTGCGTGGTTGCGATTAATGCATTCCCAACCGATACCAAGGCAGAACTCGACATGGTAGAGGCAGAATGCAAGAAGCTCGGTGTAAATGTTGCACTTTCTGAAGTGTGGGCTAAGGGCGGCGAAGGCGGAAAGGCTTTAGCTGAAGAAGTTGTTCGTTTGTGCGAGGAGCCGAATCACTTTAAGCAGTCCTATGAGCTTGATCTTAGCATTGAAGAGAAGCTCGAGGCAATCTGCAAGAAGATTTATCATGCGGATGGTGTAGAGCTGACTGCCGGAGCCAAAAAGCAACTTACGAAATTAGAAGAACTTGGTTATGGAAATCTTCCAATCTGTATGGCTAAGACGCAGTATTCGTTCTCGGATAATCCGAAGCTTCTTGGAGCACCGAAAGGATTTACCGTTACGGTTCGTAATCTTAAGGTATCAGCAGGAGCCGGATTTATTGTGGCACTTACCGGTGATATCATGACTATGCCGGGTCTTCCGAAAGTACCTGCTGCTGAGAAAATTGATATTGATGAGAATGGAGTTATTACAGGACTCTTCTAAAGAAAATAGAACAAAAAAGACGGACTTTTGGCGAGCAGTCAAAGGTCTGTTTTTTTGAGTATGTTGAGAATTGGAAAGGAATGGTAGAGAATGATTAATTTATTAGAAGCGTTAATGATCTTTTGCTGGGGATTATCCTGGCCGGTTTCGATTCGAAAGTCGTGGGTTTCAAGGACGGCAAAGGGAAAAAGTGTTGTATTCGAAGTGTTTATCTGGTTTGGTTATGTGTGCGGAATTGTACGTAAATTTTTGCAGATCTTGCAAGGTGGAGAGTTTGATTGGCTTTTTTATTTGGCATTTATTTTTTATTTTCTAAATATTGCCGAAGTGACAATTGATATGTGCTTATGGTTTCGTAATCGTAGATTGGATCGAGAAATGGACAAAAATCAAGAAAAATGTCGGTTTTCTTAGAAAATTTGCGAAAAGACTTGATTTTTTTTTTTTTCAAATAATATATTCATAGCTTGGTTAATAAATGTCGAGCAAAAAAATCAAGGAGGCATAATTATGAGGGAGAAAAAATCTAAAATTAGTGCATTGGTAATCGCCTTTGCCGTGTTGTTAACGGCTGTTGCTTTACCAACAATGACGTATGCTAAAACAACACCGAAATTGAGCAGTGTAAAGTATTATTATCAAAGTGATGAGGGGTAGTCATTAAGTAACAAGGTTTCGTATGTGTATACGCAGTCAGGAGCTATAAAAAAAGTGAATACAGCTTCTTATAGTGATGGAGCTAAAGATTATTCGTCAAATATGAAGTATACATATAAGAAAAAAGGAAAGACGGTTACCGCCACGGGAAAGATATATGTAGGAAAAAGCTATCAAGGAAAAGAGGTGGTCAAAAGCACCTATTACGACAAGTCCTTGAAACATGTAAAAAAAACGGTAAGAAAAGTTTATGATAGTAGTAATAATCTGATAACTAAGTACATTTATACATATACTAAAAAAGGTGTTGAAAAGAGTTATGCATACTACGTGGAAGGTGAGTTGTTGACGAAAGAGTCATATAATTTCAACAAAAAAGGAAAGAGAACGGACGGAACAGTTACAGAATATGACGCAAATGGAACAGCTACAGAATATCAGTTAAAATATTCTTATAAAAAGGGCTATACATATGAAACAATAATGAATAGTGACGGTACTGTTCATAGTAAGTCAAAATATAAGACTGATGCAGCAGGAGTTGATGTATATTTATATAAGACTGATTATAGTTACTCTAGCGATGAAAGTGGTAATGTTACTTATTCTGAAGTAAAATATACTTATAAGAATACCTATTACAAAAAAGGTGTTTCTAAGGGGTGCTTGAAGACAACTATTGCATATGTTAATGGTGAAAAAAAAATAAAGACAACTTACAAATACAAATAATATAAAATGATTTTAGGCTATCGCTTTAGATAATGTGGTTATTAAAAGCGATAGCTTTTTGTTTGAAAAATATAAAAACATGTCACTTTCTTAGAAAAGTGTGAGAAAACATTTCTTCTTTTTCTTTTTTGATAGAATATTTTTAGGTTGCTTTATGAAATGAGGGGATTAACAAGTTAGAGAGGAGAGAGGGAAAATGAAAGTAAAATTTAAAATGCCGATTATCATAATTGGGTGTCTTATTGTATTTGGATTTGGATCCATTGCAACAAGTAATGGAATCAATAATCTATTTATAGTTACAGTGGAGGCTGCAAGCACTGAGACAGTAAGTGGAACAATAAAATCAGTATCATGCACCTATCATTACGGTATAGGGTTCGGAACCTGTAATACAATAGCAAAAAATTATACTTATAAGTTAAAGGTGCCGTTGACAAGTAAAGGAAATGTGTATCAGTCAAAAGTTACTAAAACGTATGTTGATAATAATACAACATTAAAACGTATAAAGTTGTCGGTAGCACTTACCTGCGGATACGCATCATCACCAATCGTTCAATCTGTTTCTACTACATCAAGTAGTGTTAGAGTTGTTTACCAAGTCCCAGTGTTTGGAAACTTTAATCCAACTGATACATATAACTGTGTAGGAACAGGTGTAGTGCAAGTAAAAGTCGTTTATAAAATTTAAAATATAACAGATTTATAATTAAAGCATTCCTGAATTTGAATAAAGCAGCTAAGAGGTTAGAAGCAAGTGAAAAGTATGTGGGATTGTTCGTAAGTTCTTACAGATTTCGCAGGGGGGCGAATTTGACTGGCTTTTTTATTTGGGGTTTGTATTTTATTTCTTAAATATTATAGAAGTAAGTATTGATATGTGTTTGTGGTTTCGAAATCGAAGACTGGATCGAGAACGAGATCAAATTGCTCTTTAGGTATATACCAACTATAAACCTTCTAAGAAAATGACACATTTAGCACAGAAAAGGTCGTTTTATTAGATGGAAACCTGTGCCATAATATATTCATAAAGAAACTATAAAAAATTTCTAAAGAACCTTATAAGAAGGTATCTTAGAAAAGGAGGTATTTTTATTATGGCAAGTAATGCTAACAGAGGAAAGTTCCTCGCAAATGCGATACTATTATGTATCTTAGGTGTCATTTTCATGTTCCTGTATTCAGGACTGCAAAATGACCAGATCAACATTATTTGGTCTTTTATCACTGAAGCAAATGGGGGCTGGAGTCAAAATGCAACAATTTTGCCAATGACAGTTGGTAACTTTGTATGTATTCCATTAACATTTCTTTATGGTACTTTATTTGTAAAGTTTGGCGTAAAGAAACCACTTATGGTAGTGTTGATTATTACAGCTATTGGCGTGTTTGGAATTGTTGGGGCTAACGGTCTTGACTGCAATGGTGGTGCGGCATCAGGAAACTATGCGTTGTTCTTTGTATCATTATTTGTAGTAAGATGCGGATGTATGATTCTTCAGATGGCAGGCTTCATGCTTGTTGCAAACTGGTTTATCAAATTCCGTGGACAGATTATGGGTATCGTAACAATCGGTTCTCCGCTGTTCTCGGTAGTTGGTACTGGTTTGATGTCTTCTGTCATTCAAGATAAATTTGATGGAGATTACAGATATTTTTATGTAGGAATCGCAGTTGTTATTATTGTAATCATCGTTGTTGTGGCGCTCTTTGTTAGAGATACACCGGAAGATGTGGGATGTTATCCGGATGGATTTGATCATGCGCCGGTTTCTGAGAAAATTGATGAAGTTAAACTTACGGTACGTCAGGTATTAAGCCAGAAAAAGGGATGGCAACTTATTATTGCGTTCGGTGCATTTCAGTTTATCATTAATGCTTGTATGGGATCTATGGCAGCTCGTTATATTGCGTTAGGTGGTGGAGATCCAACCGTAGCATGGGTAGGCGTTGCAACAAAATGGTTAGCTGTTGGTGCTGTGCTTGGTATTCCAATGTCTTATGTGTTTGGATTCCTCGATGATAAGTTTGGTTCTATAAAGGCTTCCATCGTTTTGGGACTTTGTGAATTTATTCCGGTTCTTTGCTTAATGCTTCAGCCACAAGGCGGTTCGGTGCCTCTTATGATTGGTTGGGGAATTGGCGTAGCTTGTATGACAGGTGGTGTTCCAACACTTCATCCATGTATTACATCTTATGCATATGGCCGTAGAGAATATCAGTCAGCAAACAGAATTATTATGGCAATCCAGCTCATCCCTTCAGCTTTTGCAGCTCAGATGATGGTTATCTTGATTAATCAGGGAAAAGCAACTATGGGATATGGAATTCTTATTGTTGTAATCATTATTGGTTTAGTTGCAACAATTTCTATGCTGAAGTTAAAAGATGCGAATGCTGCAGACCGTATGTATGCATCAGCACAGGAGAATTTGGCAGATAATGTAAATTAGAAATGTTACTCTCAAAATAATTAGTTTGTGAAAATGGCTTCTGCAATAAGCAGAAGTCATTTTTACAAGACAGATATTCACATCAATTAGATGGGATATCGTTATTGTAAAAAAAACATGATTTATTATAATTAATTATAAGGGAATGAAATAAATAGGAGGTTGTTAGTATGGCAGCAAATGTATGTAATGTCCTTCATGTAGGAATCAGCGTTATGGATATGGAACGTTCTCTTGCATGGTATGAAGAAAATATAGGATTTAAAAAAGTAAAGGATGAATATGCTCCACCACTTGGAGCAAGAATTTGTTTTATTGCAGATCCAAATGGATTTGAGATTGAATTGTTTCAATATGACGAACCAAAGGCAATTCCGGAAGAACGAAAAATGCCAAATTCTGACTTGCAGACAGTAGGAACAAAGCATATGGCAATCAGGACAGACAATATGCCAGCGCTTCGCGAAAGGTTTGTAAAAAATGGTGTGGATATCGCACATGAAGTAACGATGGGGACAGAGTCTGTCATGTTTGTAAGAGATCCGGATGGAGTGCTGATTGAATTTATTCAGAAGTAAAAATGGGGGCCTGGCAGATAATGGATATCTGAGCGGGTCTTTTTCCCATATATTGAGAAAAATTTGCTAAAGGATATTTATGAAAAAAGAGTTTATCAAGACGAGTTATGGCATCATATTGATTTTGGCCTTTGCACTTCTTTTGCTTTGTTTATATCTGTTCGGAAAACCGAAATCAGAAACGCTAAAGGAAGAGCAGAAGGTGACAGAACTAACATTGGTTTATGCATACCAAAATGCTATGTGGGACAGTGCGATCGAGCAGGCAGTTACAGATTTTGAAGAGAGTAATCCGGATGTTAAAATTGTTGCGGAAGTGAATTATGGAGACTCTGTTTATGAAAAAATATTAAATAAGCTCATAGCAAGAAATGAACTTGGAGATATTGTACAGGTAAAGGCACCACAGTCTTATGTGAAAAATGGAATCTTTGGGGTCATACCGGAGGAGGTTACCAAACTTATAAGTGAGGAAAATCTCTATAAGGTTGGGGAAGATACCTATGCGGTAGGTATTGTAAATACAACGTCCGGGATTATGTATAATAAGCAAATATTTGAAAAGTATAATCTTAGCGAACCGACAACTTATGAAGAATTTTTAGAATGCTGTGAAGTACTAAAGAGCCATCATATTACACCGATTGGGATTGGTGGTAGTGATTTATGGCATATGGAGTTTTGGATAAATTATTATATGAGAACCTGTATTCTTTCGCAAAATGAAAACTGGTTAAGTGATTGTAGTGAAGGAAGTGTTGCATGGACGGATTCAAATATTACCCATATGTTAAGTCAGCTTAAGACATTATTTGATAAAGGATATGTTAATAGTGATTGGCTTAGTACGACGGATGGTTCCTTGCCGTATCTTCTGTCAGAAGGAGAAACCGCAATGGCTATGACAGGTCCGTGGGTGACGGCAGAGGTTACGGCTTTGGCAGACTCGACATCCTGGGGATGGTTTTATCTGCCGGATGAAGATGGACAGGTTTATATTGGAGAAAATCGGGATACATTTTTTGCAATTTCAAAAGATTGTCAGCTAGATGAGGAGAAGTTAGAGGCAGCAAGTAGATTTTTAACTTATTTTTATTCGACGGATAATTATGAGCAGGTTTTGGATGGAATTACATCATTTTCGACAACAGTAGAGAGCATAAGTTATGAACAAGATGAGTTTCAAACAGATGTGGTAGATTCTTTTTATGGAGAAGAAAAGCATATTACCGGCTATGTGGGCGATATGGATACTCCGGAAGGCTTTGAAAATGAAATGCTTTCCCTGATTCAAAAGATGTTGCAGGGTGAGAATAGCATTCAAAAAACACAAAAGCAGCTGCAACAATGTTGGGAAAAATATCAGAGTGCGGGGGAAGATGACGATGAAGAAAATTAAAATACAGTCGACCTTCCAAAAACTGACATTGGCTTTTTTGCTGTGTGGTATGTTACCGCTTTTGGTTTGCGTGTTTTTCTTCTTTGTTCGTGAATACAAAGTGGTTCGTGATGTTATGGTAAGTAATTACAGTCAGATTACCAATTATTTTACCAGAAATGTTGAAGACATTCTGGAATCTGTAGATTCTGTGATGGAAGTGATGTATGACTATGATGATGGCGAACAGACTTTAGCAGAGGTTCTTCAAGATGAAGATATGCAGCAAAGCGAAAAGGCTTTATATATGCAAAAGATGTTTCGAACTTTAATCGCACAAAGCGAATACATATCATCGGAAAGATTTGCAGATAATGCAGGGAATGTTTATTCGTATTATTTTGATCCGAATAAGACATTAAGAAAGGGAGCCGATTTTTATACCTCATATGCAGGGGACAAATACGATGAGGCGATGGCGGATACATCTCTTACGATTTATGCGGCAACGCAAGAAAGTAAGTTTTGTATTAATTCGGATGATTTTGTCTTTGTCATAAGGCGAAATTTTATGAATATTTCCAATGTGAAGAGTATTCAGGAAAAACCACTTGGAACGATGTACATGGATATTAATGTCGAGAACATTGGAGAAGTTGTTGACAATATGCAATTGGATCATGCACAAGTCTACCTCTATCTAAAAGAAGAACAACGATATTTGTATAGTGAAAACGATGAGGATTATATAGATGGAGCCGATCCTCTAGGTGATTATGTGGATAATATGAAGGATTCTTCAGGATATTTTATTTCCAAAGACCATATGCTTGTGATCTATGAGAAGATTGAAGATACGGATATATATTCCGTTGTGGTTGCAGATGAAGAGATTGCTTATTCGAATATTGGTCATAGCAAGCTGATGTTGGTATTAATCCTTTGCTTTGTTGTGTTCACCTTGCTTATTTTGTACATGAATTTTTCAAGATGGATATCATCTCCGGTTGTTGAGCTTAAACGTGTTATGGAGAAGGTACAGACGGGCGATCTGTCTGTTCGGGCCAAAAGTGAATCTAAGGATGAGATGGCTTATATTATTGATGGGTTTAACAAGATGGTGGAAGATCTTGATGCTTATATTAAAGAGGTCTATATGGCTAAAATCTGTAGACAGAATGCAGAATTAAATGCGTTAAAAATGCAGATTCAGCCACATTATCTGTACAATACGCTTGATGTGATTCGCATGACAGCATTAGATCAAGAGGATCGTAAGACGGCGAAATTATTAGAGTCTCTTGCAAAGCAGCTGCGCTATGTTCTTGGAGAACAAGCGGAAAGAGTACCAATTCTTGATGAAATAAATATGCTGAAAGAATATGCCGTTATTATGCAGGTTCGCTTTCGGGAATCTTTTGATTTTCATGTTAGTCTGAGTGATGAGGATGCTAGGCTTATGACTTTGAAAATGCTTTTTCAGCCGATTGTAGAAAATGCAATTAAGCATGGAATTCGGCCGAAGAACAAAAAGGGTCGCGTTGCAGTTGAAGTATCAAGACAAGAGTCATTTTTAATGGTGACAGTTATGGATGATGGAGTGGGTATGAGTGAAGAACTGGTTACTCATATCATGGATAGTTTACAAAACCAGCCAATCGGATACCGTGATCAGGATGGCATTTTGAGTATCGGAATGAAGAATGTGTATGACAGAATTCGGTTGAGCTGTGGAGAAGAATATGGGTTCGTAGTAGAAAGTATTGAAGGAATGGGGACAATCGTAACCTTCCGCTTACCGATATGGGAGGAAGCAGATGAAGAAAGTAATCATGGCCGATGATGAGGCTGTTATATTAAATGGACTAAAAAAGATGATTCCGTGGGAAAAGCTTGATCTTACATTGGTGGATGAGGCGGAAAACGGAAACGAATTACTAGACAAAATTATGGATAAACATCCGCAGATTGTAATTTCTGATATTAAGATGCCTGGCCTTACAGGATTAGAGGTTGTAAAAAAAGTAAAAGAGGCCGGAAACGGAGATGTTAAGTTCATATTTATCAGTGGTTTTCAGGAATTTTCCTATGCACAGGAGGCTCTTGCACAAGGAGCGGTCGATTATTTGCTAAAGCCGGTTGGAGAATCAGACCTGGAAGATTCTTTACAAAAGGCAATTGCACTAGCAGAAGAACATTCCGTGAGCGAGTTATTTAAAGAAACAGAGGATGAAATTGAAGTTTTATTTCATAAGATTAACGAGGGAAATGAAGTTGACAGCAAGGAACTGAAAAAAAGTTTTGAAGCATCACAGATTGACCTGACCAATAAAATCTTTGTAGGCATTAGCTTTGGAATATTGCCTCCGGATATTAAAAGGCTACGTATGCAGTCTTTGACAAAGTATCATTTGACACAGTTTTCTATTTTTAACAGATTAACAGAGTATTTTAAAGATAAACGATTGGGGTTTGCTGTTAAAAAGGATGAGGATGTGATTCATATGATAGCCGTCTTGCCAAGAGAAGAGACGGTGGGATTTTTTGAACGATATATACAGCCGATTCGCAGTGAGCTTGAAGCGGAATATGATGTGGATCTCCATATCGGAATTGGCATGCGTACGGAAAATATAACCCAGCTTAAGAATGTTTATAAGACGGCGAAGTTCGCATTTGCCAATTATTTCTTTGAAGAGCGTGCAGTGCTTGATTTTGAGCATATGCATAAGGATTACAAAGTTTCTTTTGAGGAGTATTCTAAGCAGTTAGAAGAAGTATTCCAATCAATCTTATTGAAAGATGGATGTGTTTTAGAACAGGTCGACAGTGCGCTTTTAATGATTCATGAAATTCATTATGGAAATCCGTATGCTGTTAAGACCAGGGTGATTAACATGGTTGATGAACTTAGTTTTAAAATGAAACAATATTCGTTATTGCCAAAAGATGGAGAACATGGGACTGAGGAGTTGCAAACGAAGATTGAAAATTCAATCAGTTTTTCGCAGCTTCACAAAGTTGTGATGAAGTTTTATGAACGTCTTGTAGCAGAAATTTATCAAAACGATCGTGTTTACGAGGCAAGTTCTATTGAGCAGGTCAAAAAGTACATTCGTGAGCATTATATGGAGGATCTTTCGGTGAAAAAGGTGGCACAGGTAGCCTGTGTGAGTCAGAATTATTTTAGTGCGATGTTTAAGAAGGAGACCGGAGAGAATTTCAAATCTTATTTGACAGGTATTCGTATGGCGGAGGCGATGAAACTTTTGCTTGATACCGATATGAAAACTTATCAGATTGGTGAGGCCGTAGGGTATAATAATGTTAGGCGCTTTGTAGATGCTTTTCGTGCAAAATACAAGATGAGTCCAATGGATTATAAAAAGTCCTTAAGGTAATTATTGTAAATACGCAATTACCCTGGTTTTGTGGCGGTTTGGAGGATTCTATTGTATAATTACGATATGGATGAAATCAATTACTATCTTCCGGAATTCTATGGAAATTTTAAATATATTACTTATCTGCATGATTGGATGAAAAAAGAGCCACAATACTTTTATTCGAATATTCGAATCAGAGCAGCTTATGGATGTTTTCCGGGAAATATATGGAATGGTGGACGTGTTGTTATAGGAGCGGCATCGCGTGATGATATTGTATATGCGGTAGAAGAATATAATAAAAGGGGAATTGCAATTCGCTATACGTATACAAATCCGATTCTTGAGCAGTGGCATGTTTTAGATACGTATTGTAATCTTTGCATGAGATTGGCACATAACGGGAAAAATGATGTGCTCGTGAATTCGTCTGTGCTCGAAGAATTTTTAAGGGAAAATTATCCAGATTATCATTATATCTCATCGACGACAAAGTGTATCGGTAAGATGGATTCCTTTTTAAAGGAATTACAAAAGGATTATGATTTAGTGGTATTAGACTCGGCACTTAATCATACCGATGAATTATTTGCAATAGATCATAAGGATAAAATTGAATTAATCGTTAATCATTATTGCGCGGATGATTGTAAAAGGAGACAGGAGCATTATCGGGCAGTTGGAGAGGCACAGCTGGAATATGCATCAGCTGATTTTGCACCATGTATGAATATTAACCGCAGTTTTGAAGAGATAAAAAAGAATGCATCATTTATTCGTGTTGAAGAAGTTATGGGGAAATATTATGATGCAGGTTTTCGTCATTTTAAGCTGGACGGAAGAGGTTTTCGCAAGAAAAAGGTTTTACAAAGTTTTGCCTATTATTTTGCAAAGCCTGAATTTGAGGAACTGGTGTTAGAACGTTTAAGTGAGATTAAATAGTTTATGAATCAGATTAGATATTTGGCTTGTCGTACATTGGGAGTCCGTACGGATGCGAGCGAGGAAGAAATCAAAAAAGCATATAAAACTCTTGTAAAGATATATCATCCGGATGCCGGAGAGACTGGAGATGCAGAACATTATGATGCCATCGTAAAGGCCTATGATTTTTTGTGCTCTCATCCTGCGGTAAAGGAGAAGCCTATGGGAAAAATCCTTGGCAAAGATACCGGTTATTACAAGGATAGTTCATATGCTACTTTTGATAAGAGATATCAAAAACAAAGGCAAAGACGCAAGGAAGAATTTGCACGCAGGACGAAAGAGGTTCACAATCGAAATGAACGTGAAAAGCAACAAAAGCAGCAATATAAAGATGCTATGGAAGCAATTCGGGCAATTCGTGCGGCTCAATTAATTCAATCTTTGCTTGACAAAGCAAAAGAAGAACAAGATAAATAAATGAGAGCAATGAGGATGCTCCCGAAATATGGTACTTTGTTCTTCTTATAATGTATTTGTAGACAGACAACAGCAAGGATGATCGGAGGGCATGATATGGGATTTTTTGATGATGAAGTAGAAAATGGTTTGGATGAATTGTTTGATTATAATCAGGATGATTTGATTGACCCTGGAGAACGAGCTGAACAGATGGAGTTTATCTTTCAGGATGATGAAAAAACGTTTGCAGTTGATCAAGAGGATAGTTTTCGCATTTATGATGATTTTGATGATTGTGATGAGGAGAATGAGGAGGAAATTTTTTTAACAATCGGCCTGACAAGAGCGCAATGGGCCATGATGGATTATGATGAAAGACGAGAGGTGCTTGAAGATAACGGAATTGATCCGGATAATTTTGAGTTTTTGGATGAATTTTAATTCATATTTTTAAATAGACTCGCGAGCGAGTCTTGACAGCCCACTACCTTTAGGTGGTGGGTAATTTATTGGCAATACTAACATTAATTTTTAAATCAATCTTTTTTAGGAAAGAGCGACATCTAAAGTCATCATGACAGAAAAGCCAATTGCAAACAGTAAAACGCCGACATTCGAATGGTGCTTTCTGCCGGCTGTTTCCGGAATTAGTTCTTCTACAACAACGTAGAGCATAGCACCTGCTGCAAAACAAAGAAGATACGGAAGAGCAGGAACTAAAATGCTTGAAATTGCAATTGTAGCAAGTGCCGCAACAGGTTCTACAATGCCGGATAAAATACCTAGAATAAAGGATTTTTTCTTTGCGATTCCTTCTGAACAAAGAGGCATACTGATGATGGCACCTTCCGGAAAGTTTTGAATGGCGATTCCTAAGGATAAGGAAAGTGCGGCAGCTATAGTGATTCCGGGTTGGTGATGGAGCCAACCGGCATAGACAACACCTACAGCAATACCTTCCGGGATATTATGAATCGTTACCGCTAGAACAAGCATAGAACTTCGACTTAAGTGGGAGGATAAGCCTTCTGCTTTTTTACTGCCTAAATGCAGATGAGGAGTCATGGTATCAAGTAAAAGTAAGAATAAGATACCAAGCCAAAAACCTATTACAGCAGGCAAAAAAGCCATGCGTCCCAGGTAAGAACACTGTTCGATGGCTGGAAGAATCAGACTCCAGATGGATGCGGCTACCATAACGCCGGCAGCAAATCCAATCAGTCCTTTTTGTACATTTTCTTTAAGGTTTTGTTTCATGGCAAAGACACATACCGCTCCTAGTGAGGTCCCGGCAAACGGTATGAGAATGCCTTCAAGTACTTGTATATTCAACAGATTCTCCTAAAATGTCAGATTGATATAAGTATATCACAAAAGGGTAGTTACAACAAACTGCAATTAGAAAGAACAATGTTATATAGAATAATTGTTTTCTAGGCGAAAGCCCTAAGTGTATGATAGAATAGGAACAGTATTAATATGTTAGGAGAGAATGTGAATATGGAATACAAGAAATATTCTCTAACGGGCTTTGCAGAGGATGCAGCATCTTCTAAGCCGACTCCGGGAGGTGGAGGCGTAAGTGCTTATGTTGGAGCACTTGGTATATCTCTTGGCAATATGGTTGGAGAATTGACGGTTGGAAAGAAGAAATACAAAGAGGTAGAACAAGATATTCTTGAGCTTATGCAGAAAGCAAAACATATGCAAAATGAGCTCTTAGAATTGATTGATGCAGATGCACAATGTTTTCATCCATTGGCGAAAGCTTACAGCATACCAAAAGATGATCCATCCAGGCAGGTGATTATGGAGGAAGCATTGCAGACAGCATGCACGGCACCGATGGATATTATGAGAGCATGTGCCACTTGCATTGAACTGATAGATGGATTTGCACAGATGGGATCCAAGCTTGCGCTTTCTGATGCGGGATGCGCTGCTATTATTGCAAAAGCAGCAATGCAAGCGGCAGTATTAAATGTCTATATTAATGCAAAGTCTATGAAGGATAGAAAATATGCAACAGCTCTTGTGCGAGAGGCAGATCAGCTGCTTTTGGAGTATTGTGATAAGGCAGATATTATTTATCAAAAAGTATTAGAGGAAATTAAATAAGATGGCAATATTATTAAAAGGTGCACCGGTTGTGCAGGCATTAAATAAAAAGATGGAAAGACAGGTTGTAAAACTTGCAGAACAGGGAGTTATTCCGACACTTGCAATTTTGAGAGTTGGGGAAAGGCAAGATGACCTGGCATATGAAAGAGGAGCGGTAAAACGATGTGAGAGTGTTGGTGTGGCGGTTAAAAAAGTGATTTTGCCCCATGATGTACCGGCGGATGAGTTTTATCAGACTTTAGAAGCATTAAATATGGACGAAGGGGTTCATGGAATCTTGATGTTTCGACCGCTTCCGGAACAGATTGATAATGAAAAAGCCAGACAGATGCTTAGACCTTCAAAAGATGTGGACGGATGTACAGACGGCTCATTATCCGGAGTATTTACGAATTCACAGATTGGATTTGCCCCATGTACAGCGCAGGCAGCTTTAGAAATTCTGGATTATTATGGAGTTTTGTTGGAGGGAAAGAAAGTTGCGGTATTAGGAAGATCATTAGTCGTAGGACGTCCGGTTTCCATGATGCTTCTTCATAAGAATGCAACAGTGGCAATTGCACATTCTAAGAGTATAGATGTGCCGGAGACAACGAAAAATGCGGATATTGTTATTGTGGGAATCGGACGTATGGAAAGCATTGGACAGGAGTATTTTGCAAAAGGTCAGATTGTAATTGATGTGGGAATTGGCTGGAACGAAAAGAAAGAAAAATTGTGCGGCGATGTAATGTTTGATGAAGTCAATCCGATTGTATCTGCAATTACACCGGTACCCGGAGGAGTGGGAGCAGTGACAACTGCGGTTTTGGTTTCTCATGTTGTAGAGGCTGCATGTAAAAAACTCTAATCTTTCATATAGAATTCACATTCTGCTGTTACGATATGCATATGTTAACTCAGTCGGGGTACAAGCTCCGACTGAGTTAAACGCTCCGCGAGGATGCGCACGGATTCGGACAGGAATTTGTCTGCTGAAGCAGACTCGAATCCGGCGCGCAAGACTCGCGAGCGAGTCTTGACATAGATAGTCATATTTAGCGAAAGGATGTTTATTATATGGAAGTTTCAAGCCTAAGCAGTAGTTATTATACATATTCTGATTATACTTCATCGAGTAATTATGCAACGGATGCAGCAGGCGCCACAATTGAGGAAGCAATTACAACCCAGACCAATGGTGCTGTAGCCGGTTCGAATAATATTGCTTCCGCTCAGTCATTGCTCAATGTATCAGATTCTGCTCTTGCAAGTGTTCAGGATTATCTGCAGTCGATTCGGGAGCTGGCAGTACAGGCATCGAATGCGACATTATCTGATTCGGATAAGGCTGCTATTCAGTCTCAGATTGAAGAATATTTGCAAGGTATTTCAGATGTGGCTGGGAATACAACATACAATACACACAATCTTTTGGATGGAACGGATTCGCAGTACAAGATTGCGACGGATTCTAATGGTGGTGAAACAACGATAACAACCGGAAATGCAACGTTGGATGCTCTTGGGCTTACAGGACTGGATGTGACATCTGATGATTTTGATTTATCTGTAATTGATGATGCGATTTCGACAGTGTCTTCTCTGCGTTCACAAGGGGGAGCACAGTATAATGCCCTTAGCTACGCATATAATAGTAATCAGGATAAATTATTACAGCAGGCAAAGGATGCGGATGAGCAGCTAGAGAATATGATTGAAACTTATCAAAGCCGAAAGAAGGAAAACCAGTTAGAACAATATCGGATTCAAATGCAGAAGAAGCAGCAGGAGAATGAGCAACAAACGATAACCAATCTTTTCGTATAATTTAACTCAGTCGGAGAGACGGGGGGAGTAAAATGAAAGAATTAATTACCGTCAATGATGATTTGCTGGCGGAAAGTTTGTTAAGTGAGCTGAAAAAAAGTAACATACCCGGATACATCAGTCATGAGGGTGCCGGGCAATATTTAAAAATACTCACGGGAAATTCCATTTACGGGAAGACAATCTGTGTAAATGAAACGGATTATGAGAGGGCGGTGAAGCTGCTCAAACAACTGAATTTTATAGATTCGACATAGGAAACCTTATCCGTAAAGACAGGAGTTGAAAGAAAAAATATAAATGCGAGACGGCGTATTTTCAGCTGGATTGTTCTTGCTTTTTTGGCGGTAGCAATTACGATTGTAATTTTGTCCGGACGATAAATTCTAGAGAAAGTCCTTCGTTGGAAGGGCTTTTCTTTTGCCTCTGATTTTTTTGTAAAATTAGTCGTTTACTCGGTTTTTGAATGTGATAAATTAAATGGAAGTTGTGCGAGTATGACAGCAAGGAAGATCAGGCCGCAGCCTATTAATTCTTTTGTATTCAATGCTTCACGCAAAATAATCCATCCAAACAAAGCGGCAAATACCGATTCGAGACTCATAAGCAAGGTGGCAACCGTGGGGGAAGTTCTTCGCTGTCCAAGAATCTGTAGGGTATAGGCAATACCGCAAGAAAGAGCACCTGCATATAATATGGTGATTTTGGCATCCCAAATACTTTGCAAAGTTGGTGTTTCAGTAAAGCACATGATGACGAAAGAAATGATTCCGGCAACAAAAAACTGTACACATGAGATGATAATGCCATTGGTATTTTGGTTGGTAAAGTAATCGATTACAATAATGTGAATCGAGAAGCAGATTGCACATATAAAACATAGGAAATCGCCAAGTGTTATTTGAAATCCCTCTTTTATACATAACAGATAAAACCCTGTGATTGCAATGAATATACATAACCAGATGATTTTAGGAAGCTTTTTCTTTAAGATAAATACACTTAATATGGGAACAATAATAATATAAAGTGCTGTGATAAAACCGGCTTTACCTGCAGTGGTCATGCTGATTCCGACTTGTTGAAAATTACTTGCGATAGCCAGTACGATGCCACAGAAGATTCCACCGATTACAGAGCGTTTTGTACGGTCATGACGTTCTTTTACCGATAAAGACTGCTCATAATCACTTGTGTGTCTAAATATTAAAATGATAGGAATCAAAACAATGAATCCTATGAAATTTCTGCTCATATTGTAAGTAAATGGACCAACATAATCCATGCCGGCACTTTGGGCGACGAATGCAGACCCCCATATCAGCGAGGTGATTAAGAGCATGATGTTACCTTGCGTTGTTTTTCTCATGATATTCTCCTACTTGTTTTGGCATAGTACCTATTTTATAATAAATCATAAGAAAAGAAAAGCTAACTTTTGTGGTGGATAGCATTAAGTATAACTTAAAGGAAGGGGAGAAAATGGATACAGCAAGATATCGCGCTTTTCTAACAGCAGCAGAGACCGGAAGTATTCGAAATGCAGCAGATGTGCTGGGGTATACATCATCCGGGGTGTCACAACTGATTAAATCATTAGAAGAAGATCTGCAGTTAATCTTGTTTTTTAGAGGGAAAAAAGGGGTTACGTTGACTTCGGCGGGAGAGATGGTTTTTCCGGTAATTCATAAAATTGTATCGCAGGAGAATCATCTTATGCAGCTTGCGGCGGATCTTAATGGTACGGTATTTGGGACCGTGAATGTTGATACTTATCATTCTCTTGCAGCTGCATGGATGCCGGAGATTATCAGCGCATTTCAGCAGATTTATCCGGAGGTTCGAATTAATCTGTTTGAAGGCACACAACAAGACATTGTAGAACGATTGCTGACAGGAAGAAGCGATGTTGCGATATTTAATGATTCGGCGATGAGTGGTAAGTACGATTGGATTCCACTTAAGGAAGATCCGATGTTGGCGGTTGTGCCGATTACGCATCCGATGGCACAAGAAGAAGTTTTTCCAATTGAGAAATTTGAAGGGGAACGCTTTATCATGCCGGAACATGGCTATGATTTTGACGTGATGAGAATCCTCGCACCTTATAAGATTAAGCCGGATATTTATCTGTCTACATTTGATAGTTATATTGTGCTTGAGATGGTAGAAAAAGAGCTGGGTATCAGCATGGTTAACGGGGCATGTATGAAGGATCGAGAGCAGGATGGAAAATTAAAAGCGCTTCCACTTGAGCCACCAAATAGCCTGGAAATGGGGATTGCCGTAATCTCCCTAAAAGATGCTGCACCTGCAGTTTTAAAATTTATTGAATATACGGAAAAAATTATGAAAGAGCTATAAGAAAATCCGGACTCATTTGCAGATGAGTCCGGATTTTTGCGACTGGGCAAAAGCCTTTGTAAGGATTTGCAAGACGTATGGTTTATGCTCCGACATTTTCTTTTTCCATTTTATTTTTAGCAGAAGAGAGCATCAGTTTAATACGATTAAGCTGGTTGACTTCTGAAGCACCAGGGTCAAAGTCGATTGCGACAATATTGGATTCTGGGAATTCATGTCTTAATTTCTTAATTACACCCTTACCAACAATATGATTTGGCAGACATGCAAATGGCTGCGTACATACGATATTTGGTGCACCGGAATGAATAAGCTCTACCATCTCGCCGGTAAGGAACCAGCCTTCACCGGTCTGATTACCAATCGATACAAATGGTTTCGCGTATTGTGCAAGCGTCTCAATGCGAGTAGGCGGTTCAAAATGAACACTTTGTTCAAAGGCGATTCGTGCCGGTTTTCTAAGCCATTCTGTTGCCTTGATTCCAAGATTGGACATGCGCATGGACTTTTTCGACATACCAAGAATCTTGTATTTAAAGTTGTTGTTATAAAAACAATATAAGAAGAAATCAATGAGGTCAGGTACGACCGCTTCCGCACCTTCTGCTTCTAATAATTCAACCAGGTGGTTGTTGGCAGCCGGCATGAATTTTACAAGGATTTCTCCAACAATTCCGACTCTTGGTTTTTGAATATCAAGAATCGGGAGTTCGTCAAAGTCTTTGATAATGCTTCGCACAAGTTTTTTGAATTTGCGATGTGAAGGAATCTTTTTACTGGTTAAAAATTCAATCACTATTTTTTTCCATTTTTCATGCAACGCATTCGTAGAACCCTTTACGGCTTCGTAAGGACGCATTCTGTAAACGCAACGCATAAATACATCACCGATTGCAGCGCCATACACACACTTGATTGCAAGCGGTAGAGAAATCTTGAATCCCGGATTTCGCTCTAAGCTTGACAGGTTTAGAGAAATAACCGGAACCTCAGGATGACCGATTCGTTCTAATGCACGACGAATGAATCCAACATAATTAGAAGCACGACATCCGCCGCCGGTCTGACTCATCATGATAGCCGTTCTTGATAAATCGTATTTACCGGAGGTGATAGCATCCATGACTTGTCCAACCACCATCATGGAAGGGTAGCAGGCATCATTGTTTACAAACTTTAAGCCTGCATCAATAGCCGCTTTATTATCATTGTCTAGAACTTCTAAGTTGTATCCGCAAGAGTTGAAGGCTGGTGCTAATAAATCAAAATGCATTGGCGACATCTGCGGAGCAAGAATTGTATAATTCTTACGCATTTCTTCTGTAAATATAGAACGACTATAGTTGGCCTGAACTACTTTGCGGTGTTCTTCTTGACGTTCTCTGACTTTGATTGCGGAAATCAGGGAGCGCACTCGGATACGAGCTGCGCCTAAATTATTTACTTCATCAATCTTAAGGCAGGTATAGATTTTGCCGGATTGTACGAGAATATCTCGAACCTGGTCGGTTGTAACAGCATCAAGTCCGCATCCAAATGAATTAAGCTGAATGAGATCTAGATTATCCGTTTTCTTTACATAATTGGCAGCGCAGTAGAGTCTTGAGTGATACATCCACTGATCAAGTACAATCAAAGGTCGTTCGATTTCACCTAAGTTGGAAATAGAATCTTCTGTCAGGATGGCAAATCCGTAAGAGTTAATCATTTCCGGTATACCGTGGTTGATTTCCGGGTCGAGATGATAAGGTCGACCGGCTAGAACGATACCACGTTTATGATTGGCATTTAGATAATTAAGCGTTTCTTTTCCTTTGTCATACATATCCTGACGTGCTTTGTCCATTTCTGCCCAGGCTTTTGCCGCAGCGGCCTTCGTCTCTGAGGCAGGAATATCAAATTCTTTGGCAAATACTTCCTCTAATCGTTCGGAAAGAACATCGAGATTTGTAAATGGCATAAATGGATTTAAGAAACGTACCTGTCCGCTCGTGATTTCATCTACATTGTTTTTGATGTTTTCAGAATAAGAGGTTACAATCGGACAATTATAATGGTTATCCGCATCATCAAATTCCTGTCTTTCGTAAGGGATGGCAGGGTAGAAGATGAAGTCCGGATTGTGCCGGATTAACCATGAAATATGTCCATGTGCCAGTTTGGCCGGATAACACTCTGATTCACTAGGGATAGATTCAAGACCCATCTCATAAATATCTCTCGTAGAAAGTGGTGAGAGAATATAGCGGAATTTAAGTTCGTTAAAGAACGTAGCCCAAAACGGGAAGTTCTCGTACATGTTAAGAACACGTGGAATTCCAACGCTTCCTCTGATGGCAGCTTCTTCGTCTAATGGTTCATAATCAAATATTCGTTTGAGTTTGTATTCGAACAGGTTCGGAAGTTTTTCTTTACTCTTTTCCTGTCCAAGGCCCCGTTCGCATCGGTTACCGGTAATGTATTGACGTCCACCGGAGAATTTATTAATGGTAAGCAGACAGTTGTTGGTACAACCTTTACATCTTGAAAGTTTGGTTTCATATTGCAAGTTGTTGATCTGTTCAATACTTAACATAGAGGAACGAGCGCACTGTTCATGTCGCTCTTTGGCTATAAGCGCAGCCCCAAAAGCTCCCATGATACCGGCGATGTCAGGACGTACGGCTTCGCAGCCGGAAATCATCTCAAAGCTTCGAAGAACGGCATCATTATAGAAGGTTCCACCCTGTACCACAATATTTTGACCAAGGTCGGAAGCATCGGTCAGTTTAATTACTTTGAATAAAGCGTTTTTAATAACGGAATAGGCAAGTCCGGCAGAAATATCTGCAACAGAAGCCCCTTCTTTTTGTGCTTGCTTTACCTTTGAATTCATAAATACAGTACAACGTGTTCCTAAATCAATCGGATTTTTTGCAAATAAAGCTTCTTTTGCAAAGTCTTGAACGGAATAATTCAAGGAATTGGCAAAAGTTTCGATAAAGGAACCACATCCGGAAGAACAAGCTTCGTTTAATTGAACAGAGTCTACCGTTTGGTTTTTAATTTTGATACATTTCATATCCTGACCACCAATATCAAGGATACAGTCAACATCAGGATTGAAAAATGCAGCGGCATAGTAGTGGGCAACGGTTTCTACTTCACCTTCATCAAGCTGCAAAGCAGATTTGATTAATGCTTCTCCGTAGCCTGTTGAGCAGGCATGCACAATGCTGCAATTATCCGGCATCAAGGAATAAATATCCTGGATGGCCTTGATAGAGGTTGCAAGTGGTGAGCCGTTGTTATTGCTATAAAAAGAATATAACAGTTTGCCATCTTCGGAAATCAATGCAATTTTGGTTGTAGTAGACCCGGCATCAATCCCTAAGTAGCAGTTGCCCTCATAAGTAGAAAGATCCTGTGTTTCAACATGATGTTTTCCATGTCTTGTACGGAATTCATCATAAGCGGCATCATCCTTAAATAAAGGTTCCATACGTGCTACTTCAAATTCCATATGAATCGGTTTGGATAATTGGGTTTCTAATTGCGCTAAGGTTGTGGTCTTTTCCTTGTCATAATTAAGAGCCGAGCCCATAGCAGCAAAAAGATGGGAATTATCCGGCATAATGGCATGTTCATCATCTAAATCGAGCGTGCGGATAAATGCTGCTCGAAGCTGCTCTAAGAAATGAAGAGGACCACCTAAAAAGGCTACATGTCCGCGGATTGGCTTACCGCAGGCAAGTCCTGATATTGTCTGGTTCACAATTGCCTGAAAGATAGAAGCAGATAAATCTTCTTTCGTAGCACCTTCATTAATAAGAGGCTGAATATCGGTCTTGGCAAATACACCACAACGAGCAGCGATTGGATAAATCGCTTTGTAATCCTTGGCATACTCATTAACACCGGTTGCATCAGTCTGGAGAAGAGCGGCCATTTGATCAATAAACGAACCTGTACCACCGGCACAGACGCCATTCATTCTTTGTTCGATATTACCATCTTCAAAATATATGATTTTGGCATCTTCACCACCTAGTTCGATTGCAACATCCGTCTGCGGTGCAATGTGTTGAAGCGCAGAAGAGACGGCAATAACTTCCTGAATAAATGGTATATCAAGATGCTTAGCAAGTGTCAGACCTCCTGAGCCGGTAATCATGGCTGCAATTTTTACATCGCCGGTTTTGGCAATTGCTTTTTTGACGAGATCATAAAGCGTTTCGCGAATATTTGCAAAATGACGCTGATAATCAGAAAAAATTAGTTCATTATTCTCATCCAGTAATGCTATTTTTACTGTGGTAGAACCTATGTCTACTCCCAATTTGAATAAAGATTCATTTAACATAAATTTCACCTTTTGTCCTTAACAATAGTTTCTAGTTATGATAAGATTAGTAAATAGCTTTTTTACCAACAGTTTTCAAATCTTACCTATTATACGATACCGTCATAAAAAAAACAAATAAACTTTGTATGAACTAAAGGTAAGACAAATTATAAATGCAGGAGGATTTTGGATGAATTTTCTTAATAAATTAGAAAGAACGTTTCTTGGGAAATTGGCAATTCCTAACCTGATGCGAGTCATTATTGGCGCATACGTGGTTGGTTATATTATTCAGATTATGAATCCGACGTTGGTTACCTATCTTACGTTGGAACCGTATTATATTATTCACGGTCAGATCTGGAGACTGATAAGCTGGATATTGATTCCGCCAAGTCGTGGGATTATATGGGCGATTATTATGATGATTTTTTACTATCAATTAGGCGGAGCATTGGAAAGAACCTGGGGGACATTTCGATTTAATGTCTATATCTGGGGCGGTTTTATTTTTACAATTGCAGGTGCGTTTCTTCTATATGTAATATATGGGTTGACGACCGGATATTCGGTATCTATGGGTTCGTATTTTAGTACGTATTATATTAATATGTCGATATTTTTGGCATTTGCTGTAAGCTACCCGAATATGGAAGTTATGCTATATTTCATTTTGCCGATTAAGATGAAATGGTTATCTATTTTCTATGTTGCATTGGTAGTGTATAATATGTTTACGACAAATTGGGCCGGACGTATGGCAATCTTTATGTCGCTTTTGAATTTCCTTGTATTTTTCCTTCTTACAAGGAATTATAAGCGTGTTTCCCCAAAAGAAATACATAGAAAGCAGATGTATAAAAGACAGACGCGTACGAATCCGCGTGCAACAATTACGAAGCACCGCTGCGTGGTATGTGGAAGAACGGAAAAAGACGATCCAAGTCTGGAGTTTCGATTTTGTTCAAAGTGTAATGGAAATTTTGAATATTGTCAGGATCATCTGTTCACACATCAGCATATTAAATAAAAGAGAGAGGAATTAGTATTCATGGAAAATGAAATGCAGGAAAAGGAAGAAAAGGTTTCTAGAAATTTTATACAGTTAGAAATAGATCATGATCTTGCGGAGGGTAAGTACGATTCGGTATGTACGCGTTTTCCTCCGGAACCGAATGGATATTTGCATATTGGTCACGCGAAGTCGATTCTTTTGAATTATGGATTGGCTAAGGAATTTGGCGGAAGATTTAATATGCGTTTTGATGATACAAATCCGACAAAAGAAAGAATGGAATTTGTAGAGTCTATTAAGGAAGATGTGAAATGGCTTGGAGCTGATTGGGAAGACAGATTGTTTTTTGCATCCGACTATTTTGATACGATGTATGAATGTGCTGTGAAGTTGATTAAGAAAGGCAAAGCCTATGTATCAGAACTTACTCCGGAACAGATGAGAGAGTATCGCGGTGATTTTAAGCATGGCGCGAAAGAAGATCCGGCAGCAAGTAGAAGCGTGGAAGAGAACCTTGCCTTGTTTGAAAAGATGAAAAACGGGGAAGTGGAAGATGGTAAGATGACACTTCGTGCGAGAATTGATATTTCTTCTCCAAATATGAATATGAGAGATCCGGTTATCTATCGTGTTGCACATATGACACATCATAATACCGGAGATAAATGGTGTATCTATCCTATGTATGATTTTGCTCATCCGATTGAGGATGCGATTGAAGGGGTAACACATTCGATTTGTACTCTTGAATTTGAAGATCACAGACCGTTATATGAGTGGGTGGTTCGTGAGACAGAATGGGAACATCCGCCAAGACAGATTGAATTTGCCAAATTGTATCTGGATAATATCGTTACGGGAAAACGTTATATCAAAAAACTTGTAGAAGACGGCATTGTAGACGGTTGGGATGATCCGCGTCTTGTTTCTATTTCGGGACTTAGAAGAAGAGGTTTCACACCGGAATCTATTCAAAAATTTGTAGAATTATCCGGTATTTCAAAAGCTAATTCGGTATCGGATTATGCAATGCTTGAGTATTGTGTACGTGAGGATTTAAAGCCGAAAGCACCTCGTTATATGGCTGTTTTGGATCCGATTAAAGTGATTATCGACAACTATCCGGAAGATGTAACGGAACAGATGGAAGTGACAAATAATCCGGAAAATGAACAACTCGGCAAAAGAACAGTACCGTTTTCACGTGAAATATATATTGATCGGGAAGATTTTATGGAAGAACCACCGAAAAAATATTTTCGTTTATATCCGGGAAATGAAGTGCGTCTTATGAGTGCTTATTTTGTGACATGCACCAGCTTTGAAAAGGATGCAGATGGAAAGGTGACTTGTGTGCATTGTACTTATGATCCGGCGTCTAGAGGCGGCAATTCTCCGGACGGACGAAAAGTTAAAGGAACGATTCATTGGGTAAATGCTGCAACCGCAATCGATGCAACTGTTCGCAATTATGAGAATCTTGTGGACGAGGAAAAAGGCGTATATGACGAAGAGGGAAATCTGAATCTTAACCCGAATTCCTTAGAAGTATTGACGCAGTGTAAGTTAGAGCCGACATTTGCAGGTGCACAATCTTATGATAGTTTTCAGTTTGTAAGACATGGCTTTTACTGTGTAGACGCAAAAGACTCTAAGCCGGATGCGCTTGTATTTAATCGAATTGTATCATTAAAGAGTTCCTTTAAGCTACCGAAATAAGCTTTGTGAACGATGAAAGAGAAGGTGGAAAATGATGTCAGAAGGAATTACTCCGCAGGAAAAAGAAACACAATATATATTTGATAAGAAATATACATGTCCTTGTTGTGATAAGGAATTTATATCAAAAACGCTAAAAAGCGGAAGAGTTCGAAGAGATGAAAGTGATATGGATCTGCGTCCAAAGGCGAAAGGGATTGATATCTTAAAGTATCAGGTAATTATGTGTCCGAATTGCGGATATTCAACCTTGGCACAAAATTATGGTCATTTATCATCTCTTCAGATTAAACTGATTCGCGAAAAGGTCAGTGAAAGTTTTCGTCCAAGACCGGTTGCTAAGACGCCGATTGTTACATATGATATGGCATTGGATGCATATATACATGCCATTAAGTGTTCGGAGGCTCGTTTGGGAAAACAAAGTGAAAAAGCATATCTTTCTTTGATTGTTCATTGGATTTTGGATTCGAAAGCTGAGATGGAAGAAAATGCAGATATGAAGAATATGTTTTTGGAAAAAAGCGAGATTTTCTATCGTTCTGCTTATGACGGATTTGTAAAAGCGATAGCGGAAGAATACTTCCCAATGGCCGGAATGGATGAGACAACGATTGATTATCTGGTGGCATATATGGCATTTCATTTTGGACAACTTGAAGTGGCATCAAAGCTTTTGTCACAGGTTCTTACCAATCAGATGGCGCCAAGGCGATTGAAAGATCGTGCACTGGAATTAAAAGATCGGATTATAGACCAGATTAAAAACGGTAAATAAATAGGACAGAGGATTCTATCAAAGTTGAGTAGATTCCTCTGTCCTTCTGATTATTTATTGTTTTTTTCGATTTCGGCCATCTTCATTGCGCGAACTTTTAATGGGAGTCCGAATAATGTAATGAAGCCTTCTGCATCGTGATGATCATATAAATCACCTGTAGTGAAGCTTGCAAGGGATTCACTGTAAAGGGAATATGGAGAAGTGGTACCGGCTTTAATGATGTTGCCTTTGTAAAGCTTGAATTTAACTTCTCCGGTTACATACTGCTGAGTGGACTCTACAAAAGCCTGTACAGCCTCACGAAGTGGTGTAAACCATTTTCCTTCATATACAATCTGAGCCATTAAATTGCCCATGTCTTTTTTGGTTCTTAAGGTATCGCGATCAAGAACTAATTCTTCTAATTGTTCGTGTGCTTCCATTAAGATTGTACCGCCCGGAGTTTCATAAACGCCACGGCTCTTCATACCTACAACGCGGTTTTCTACAATGTCAACGATACCGATACCGTGTTTTCCGCCAAGTTTGTTGAGGGTACGGATGATATCGGAAACTTTCATTTCTTTACCATTTACAGAAGTTGGTACACCTTTTTCAAATGTCATGGTTACATATTCGCCTTCTTGTGGAGCCTTTTCAGGAGAAACGCCAAGGACAAGAAGATGATCAAAATTCGGCTCAACTGCAGGATCTTCAAGTTCGAGACCTTCGTGGCTGATGTGCCATAAGTTACGATCGCGGCTGTAACTGGTATCTGCTGAGAATGGAAGATCAATTCCATGAGCTTTACAATATTCAATTTCAGCTTCACGAGAATCCATATTCCATTTGTCATCACGCCATGCAGCGATAATCTTAATATCAGGAGCAAGTGCTTTGATACCAAGTTCGAAACGAATCTGGTCATTTCCCTTACCGGTTGCTCCGTGGCAGATGGCAGTAGCGCCTTCAAGGCGAGCCACTTTGACAAGTGCTTTTGCGATTCCGGGACGAGCCATGGAAGTGCCGAGCAGATATTTGTTTTCATAAATAGCATCTGCCTGTACACAAGGAACAATATAGTCATCGCAAAATTCATCTGTGATGTCTTCGATATATAATTTAGAAGCACCGGAGAGCTTTGCGCGTTCTTCTAATCCGTCAAGTTCTTCTTCTTGTCCGCAGTCAACACAGCAGCAGATTACTTCGTAATCATAATTTTCCTTTAACCAAGGAATAATTGCTGTCGTATCAAGACCGCCTGAATATGCTAATACAACTTTTTCTTTTGCCATGATAATAGCCTCACTTTCTTTTTATACATTGATGCATAAAGCATTTGTTTTCTTCGCTTTCATTAATATACCTTATTTAAAAAGGGGATGCAAGGGACAAAATATACATTAAAAATGAATAAATATACAAAAATATGTATAATACTCATAAAGTTGATAAAAACTAAAGCTTGTAGTGATAAGCCCATTGATTTTGAAAAGAATTATATGTATAATTATGCAAGTATATGAAATTAAAAACACAATTATAGGAAAAGAAAGAAGTGACATAATGATGAAAGCAGGAATTATCGGAGCAACAGGATATGCCGGAGCAGAACTTGCAAGACTGCTTTTGGGACATAAAGAGGTAGAATTGATTTGGGCCGGTTCAAGAAGTAATGAAGGAACTGCATATACGGATATTTATCAGAATTTAAGAGGATTTACAAGTCAAGAATGCAAGGGAGACGACATTGAAAAACTTGCAAAAGAAGCGGATGTGATTTTCACCGCAACTCCTCAGGGGTATTTAGGAGGAGTCTTGACGGAAGATATCTTGTCAAAGGCTAAGGTAATTGATTTAAGTGCGGACTATCGTATAAAAGATGTGAAAGTTTATGAAGAGTGGTATAAGATTGAACATAAATCGCCGCAACTTATTAAGGAAGCAGTATATGGTCTTTGCGAACTGAATAGAGAGTCTATAAAAAATGCAAGATTGATTGCGAATCCGGGTTGTTATCCGACTTGCTCATTTTTATCAATCTATCCTTTGTTGAAAGCAAATGTGATTGATCCGAATACCATCATTATTGATGCTAAATCAGGAACAACGGGAGCCGGTAGAGGAGCTAAAGTGGACAATCTGTTTTGTGAAGTCAATGAAAGTATGAAGGCATATGGTGTGGCGACACATCGTCATACACCGGAGATTGAACAGCAGCTTGGCGTGGTCGCAGGTACGGATGTGACAATTAATTTTACACCGCATCTGGTTCCAATGATGCGAGGTATTCTTGTGACGGCTTATGCAACGATGACAAAGAAGCTGACACAAGAAGAAGTTGATGAGCTTTATATGGAAGCATATAAGGATGAATATTTTGTAAGAGTATTAAAGCATACGGTATGTCCGCAGACGAAATGGGTAGAAGGAAGTAATTTTGCCGATGTTACTGCAAAAGTGGATGAAAGAACCGGACGTGTTATTATGATGGGAGCAATTGATAATCTTGTAAAAGGCGCTGCAGGCCAGGCAGTTCAGAATATGAATCTCATGTTTGGATTTGCAGAAAATGAGGGTCTTAAGCAGATTCCGATGTTCCCATAGAAAGGGAGAAACTCTATGGAGTATAAGATCCGAGAAATGAAAAATGAAGACTATGATGAGATCTTTGCACTGTGGGGAACGATTCATGGGTTTGGCATTCGAACGATAGACGATTCAAAAGAAGGCGTAATGCGTTTTATAAAACGTAATCCGACTACTAGTATTGTGGCAGAATCCGATGGCCATATTGTAGGTTCGATTTTGTGCGGACATGATGGCAGATGCGGTTGCTTTTATCATGTCTGCGTTAAAGAAGAATATCGCAAACATGGAATTGGAAAGGCAATGGCAGTATATGCGATGAGAGCATTGCAAAAGGAACACATTAATAAGGTGGATTTGATTGCATTTCGTGAGAACACGGGAGGAAACGAATTCTGGATACATGTGGGCGCTAAAAAACGTGAGGATGTCAATTATTATGATTTTAATTTGAATGAAGAAAATATTACCCGCTTTAACAGCTGATGGAGGTAGATAATGAAGATAATCAAGGGCGGTGTAACTGCTGCGAAAGGGTATTTTGCAGCAGCGGTTGCAGCAAAAATCAAATATGAAGGCCGAACAGATATGGCAATGGTGTATTCAGAAGTTCCATGCGTCAGTGCAGGTACATTTACCAGAAACATTGTGAAAGCAGCGCCGGTAAAATGGGATCGTGATGTGGTTTATTCGCAGGCGAAACCGCAGGTGGTTGTGGTAAATTCCGGGATAGCGAATGCCTGCACCGGAGAAGAAGGTATGGGATATTGTAAAGAGACGGCAAAAGCCTGTGCAAAAGCTTTAAATGTAGACAAAGCAGGTGTGCTGGTTGCCTCCACAGGTGTAATCGGGATGCAACTTCCAATTGATCGTATCTGTAATGGAATAGATGCTTTGGCAAAAGAACTTGATCGTTCTATCGAGGCCGGTAATAAGGCGGCAAAAGCAATTATGACAACGGATACCCATGAAAAAGAAGTAGCGGTCACAATTGAGATTGACGGAAAAGAAGTTACCATTGGTGGCATGAGCAAGGGAAGCGGAATGATTCATCCGGATATGTGCACAATGCTGGGATTTGTTACCAGTGATATTGCAATTGCAAAAGAGTTATTGCAAGAGGCTGTATCGGAGATTGTTGACGATACCTTTAATATGATTTCCGTAGATGGTGACACCTCGACAAATGATACACTGCTGGTACTTGCTAATGGTATGGCAGGAAATGTAGAAATTACGAAAAAAAACGAAGATTATAAGAAATTCTATGAAGCGCTTCGATATGTCAATGAAGAACTTGCGAAGATGATGGCAGGAGACGGTGAAGGCGCAACGGCTCTGTTTGAAGTGAAGGTCATCCATGCAAAAACCAAAGATGAGGCTAAGGTAATCAGCAAATCGGTGATTACCTCATCGCTGACAAAGGCTGCAATTTTTGGACATGATGCAAACTGGGGAAGAATTCTTTGTGCAATGGGATATTCCGGAGCGCAGTTTGATCCGGAAAAGGTGGATCTTACATTTGAAAGTGCAGCCGGCAGTATGCAGATTATTGAAAATGGCGTAGCACTTGATTATTCGGAAGAAGAAGCAACCAAAATATTATCGGAGCCGAAGGTGACGGTTATAGCAGATATTAAGCAGGGCGAGGAAACAGCAACGGCTTGGGGCTGTGATTTGACCTATGATTATGTGAAAATTAATGCGGATTACCGTTCGTAAAAAAGAAAGGACTTTAAATCAATGTCAGACGATACGATGAAACAAGTAATGGAAAAGGCGGAAGTATTAATAGAAGCTCTTCCTTATATTCAAAGATTTAACCGAAAGGTTATCGTTGTAAAATACGGCGGAAGTGCAATGATTGATGAAGAACTTAAGATGCATGTGATTCAGGATGTGACACTTCTAAAGCTGGTTGGATTTAAGCCTATCATTGTACATGGTGGGGGAAAAGAAATCAGTCGCTGGGTCGGAAAAGTCGGAAAAGAAGCCGAGTTTGTCAATGGGCTTCGTAAGACAGATGAAGAGACGATGGAAATAGCAGAGATGGTTCTTGGACGTGTAAATAAATCACTTGTTCAGCAGGTGCAGCAGCTTGGCGTAAATGCAGTCGGAATCAGCGGAAAAGACGGTGGCCTTTTAAAGGTGAAAAAGAAATTGTCCGAGGGACAAGATATTGGATATGTCGGGGAAATAACACAGGTGAATCCGAAAGTGTTGTATGATCTGTTAGAAAAAGATTTTCTGCCGATTGTTTTTCCGGTTGGTCTTGATGACGAGTTTAATACCTATAATATTAATGCTGATGATGCAGCTTGTGCAATTGCAAGTGCAATGAAGGTTGAAAAACTTGCATTCCTTTCTGATGTGGAAGGTGTCTATATGGATCCGAATGATAAGAGTTCCTTGATCTCGGAACTGACTTGCAAGCATGCAAAAGAATTAATGGAAAGCGGCAATATCAGCGGTGGTATGATACCAAAGCTAAACAATTGTATTTCTGCAATTGAAAGTGGTGTGTCAAGAGTTCATATTTTAGATGGAAGAATAGCGCATTGTTTGTTGCTTGAAATATTTACCAATAAAGGAATAGGAACTGCAATTCTGGATGATGAGCAGGAAAAATTCTATCACCCACAGGGAAAGTAAGGAGTATTAATAACATGAATCAACAAAATTATATTGACGAAGTAGAAAAAAGTGTTCTTCATACATATAACCGTTTTCAGATGGTGATTGATCATGGTGACGGTGTTTATCTGTATGATACCGATCAAAATCAATATCTTGATTTTGCTGCAGGGATTGCAGTAATGGCATTGGGATATAATCATAAAGAATATAATGAGGCATTAAAAAATCAGATTGATAAAGTTTTGCATATTTCCAATTTATATTATTCGGTTCCTTTAATGGAAGCTGCAAGTAAGGTTACGAAGGCGGCTGATATGGAACGAATCTTTTTTACGAATTCGGGAACGGAAGCGATAGAAGGTGCGATTAAGGCAGCTAAGAAATATGCATATACAAGAGATGGACATGCCGGTCATGAAATTATTGCCATGCAGCATTCGTTCCACGGACGAAGCATCGGCGCATTGTCGGTTACTGGTACAGAAAAATATCAGATTCCATTTGCACCATTACTGCCGGGAGTGAAATTTGCAACGTATAATGATCTAGAATCCGTAAAAGCGCAGATTACAGATAAGACTTGTGCAATCATTATGGAAACCGTACAGGGAGAGGGCGGTATCTATCCGGCACAGAAAGAATTTATAGAAGGTGTTCGCAAGATTTGTGATGAAAAAGATATTATCATGATTCTCGATGAAGTACAGTGCGGTATGGGACGTTCCGGCAAGTTGTTTGCATGGCAGAATTACAATGTTAAGCCGGATATTATGTGTCTTGCAAAAGCACTTGGATGCGGCGTTCCGGTTGGAGCATTTTTGATGACACAAAAAGTTGCGGATCAATCACTTGCACCGGGAGACCATGGAACGACATATGGCGGAAATCCTTTTGTTGGAGCGGCGGTTTCGAAAGTTATGGATATTATGCAGCGAGATCATCTTCCGGAACATGCAGCGAAAGTTGGAGAATATCTTTATGAGAAGCTTGAACAATTGATGGAGGAAGAAGAATGTATCACTGCACATCGCGGAATTGGATTGATTCAGGGTGTTGAGTGTTCATTGCCTGTAGGTAAGGTCTGTGCAGAAGCTTTAAAGCAAGGCGTTTTAATTATTTCAGCCGGATCGAACGTGCTTCGATTTGTTCCACCGCTTGTTATTGAAGAAAAGCATGTCGATGAGATGATTGTAAAACTGAAAAAGGCACTTGCGATTTGCAAGGAAAATGCATAAAATAAAAATGGTATGTAAGTCCTTTTGAGAACGTTTATAGTGATTGAAAGGATTGAGTTATGAAGAGAAAAATTATAGTTTTATTTATAGTATGCTGCATATTTGCAATGCTAACCGGGTGCTGTGTGACACAAAGTCAGGATGATTTACTGGTTTCACAAACGGAAAGCACGAATCTTTCTGTATCAGGTGAAGATGATGACCAAATAAAGTTATGTGTATATGTGTGCGGAGCCGTAAAAAGTCCGGGTGTGTATACTTTGAAAAAAGGCGCACGTATTTATGAAGCCGTAGAACTTGCAGGTGGTCTTACCGGAAAGGCGCAACAAGATGGGATCAATCTGGCTGAAGAGGTAACGGATGGTCAGATGGTTGTGGTTCCTGTAAAGGAAAAGACTGAGAAAAGTGAGGCTGTAAGCGAGAATACCGCTGATGGCAAGGTGAATATTAATTCGGCAACAAAGGAAGAGCTTATGACATTAAGCGGTATAGGCGAGGCAAAAGCGCAGGCGATTATTACCTATCGTGAGGAAAATGGTTTGTTTTCTGCGGTTGAAGACCTGGTCAATGTGTCGGGAATAGCAGATGGAACTTTAAATAAAATTAAAGATAGTATCAAAGTGAATTAAAGGGGAAGTATCATGGCAAAGAAAGTATTGGTTGTTGATGATGAGAAATTAATCGTAAAAGGAATTCGCTTCAGTCTTTTACAAGACGGAATGGAAGTTGATGTCGCTTATGATGGCGAAGAAGCTTTGGAAAAAGTAAAGAGCGGTTCTTATGACATCATACTTTTGGACGTGATGCTGCCTAAAATGGATGGTTTTGAAGTATGTCAATCAATCCGTGAATTCTCTACAGTGCCGATTATTATGTTGACGGCAAAGGGGGATGATATGGATAAGATTTTGGGCTTGGATTATGGAGCCGATGACTATATTACAAAACCATTCAATATATTAGAGGTGAAGGCCAGAATTAAAGCAATTATGCGTCGAAGCGCATCTTCAGAGAAGAAAGAGCAGGCGACGGATGTTGTGGAAAATGGCAATTTAAGACTCGAAAGAGAAAGCCGCAGACTGTTTATATCAGGGGAAGAAATACGTCTGACGGCGAAAGAATTTGACCTTTTAGAGCTGTTGGTAACCAATCCCAACAAAGTATTTAGCCGAGAGAATCTGTTAGAAATCGTTTGGGGATATGAATATCCGGGCGATGTTAGAACAGTGGATGTTCATGTTAGACGTCTTCGCGAGAAGATTGAGACAAATCCAAGGGAGCCTCGGTATGTACATACAAAATGGGGAATGGGTTATTATTATAAAGGTTAGCGAGAAAAAATAGTATGAAAAGGTTTCAATCGGTTCGAAGATTTTTTCACAGTTTAAGATTTCGAATTATCATTATATTCTTAATATTCTCAGTTGTTCCGGCGCTTGTTATCGAGTCCGGGATTATGAAATCCTATATTAAGACCTCGGTTGCGAACAGGACGGTCTCGATCTTGACAGAGACGAAACTGCTCGCAAATCAGATGGCTTCTTCTGATTATTTTAACAATACTTCCAATGAATTAATCACTACACAGATTAACCAGATGTCAACAATTTACGGCGGGCGAATCATGGTAATTGATGACTCGTTTCGGATTGTTATGGACTCTTATGATATTGATGCCGGAAAGACCATTATTTCCGAAGAAGTAACTAAGAGTTTGCAGGGTGAAGAAACAACAAAGTATGATAAAGAGCATCGTTATATCAAGATAACGGTTCCTATTACCGATACGGAAGAATCGGATGTGATTGGCGTATTTACCGTTAGCGTTTCTACCGATGAGTTTCAAAACACAGCGGATGAGATGACCGGAAATATTGGAATATTTGAAGTTATCATGGTTCTTTTGTTGGTCGTTTTATCTGCTTTTGCCTCAGGAATGCTTGTAGCGCCGATTCGGCGAGTGCAAAAGAGTATGGCAACAATTAGAGCAGGCGTGACAGGGGAAAAGATTAACGTAAAAGGATATATTGAAGCACAAGAAATAGCAGAAACGGTAAATCATCTGATGGAGCAGGTAGATGCTATGGAATCCTCGAGACAGGAGTTCGTATCAAATGTCTCACATGAGCTTAAAACCCCTCTTACATCTATGAAAGTGCTTGCTGATTCGCTTGTCGGACAAGAAGAAGTTCCCAATGAATTGTACAAGGAATTTATGGTGGATATTGCAGATGAAATCGAGAGGGAAAATCAGATTATTAACGATTTGTTATCGCTTGTAAAGCTTGATAAATCTGAAGGTACGATGAACATCGAACTTGTTAACATCAATGAATTGCTTGAGCTTATTATGAAGCGTTTGCGTCCGATTGCAGAAAAGCAAAATGTTGAGCTGGTGCTGGAAAGTTTTCGTCCGGTTAGTGCGCAGGTTGATGAAGTAAAACTGACTTTGGCATTGTCTAATCTTGCGGAAAATGCAATTAAATATAATAATCCGGAAGGCTTTGTACATGTATCGTTAAATGCGGATCACCAATATTTTTATGTTAAGGTGGAAGATTCCGGAATTGGAATACCGCAAGATAGTATCGATCACATTTTCGAAAGATTCTATCGTGTAGATAAGTCCCATTCGAAAGAAATTGGAGGAACGGGACTTGGTCTTGCGATTACCAAAAATGCCATATTGATGCATAATGGTGCAATTCGAGTACATAGTGAAGAAGGAAAAGGGACAACATTTATTGTTCGTATTCCGTTGAATTATGTATCTTAGAAATGAGGAGAAAAGATTTTGAAAAAACTAGGTCTGTTATTCGCATGCATACTTATGATGATTACCATTTTGGGAGGATGCAGCAATTCGGATGAGCAAAGTGAATATGAGATTTCCTATGTCAATATGGACGGAACCACGACATATAAGGTTGGATATGATACGGACACGACGGATGTAGATGAACTCGTGGATGAAATGCTTGGGCTTTTGTCGGAGGATCCGGGGCAGATTGAGTATAAAAATGCGATTCCGTCTTCTGTAACACTGAATTATTACAGCAGAAGCGATGACGAACTGACGATTGATTTTGATGAGGGATACCTTGAGATGGATACGGTAACAGAGGTGTTATGTCGGGCTGCAATTGTACAAACGATGGTGCAGATTGATGGAGTCTCTTATGTTGCAATCACGGTAAATGATGCGCCAATTACAGACGAAGATGGTAATGTCTATGGATTTATGAATGAAGAAGACTTTATTGAAAATCCCGGGGAGCAGATTAATATGTATCAGCAGTCTACGATTACATTGTATTATGCGAATGAAGATGGAGATGGATTGGTCGCAGAGACGGATACGGTATATGAGACCAGTGATATGTCCATGGAAAAGGTCGTAATTGAGCAGCTTATGAAACAGCCGGAGACCAAGGGTCTTCGTTCGGTTATTCCAAGCGGAACGAATCTTCTTGGGGTTTCGGTAATGGATGGAATATGTGTAGTAAACTTTGATAATGGATTTTTAAATCAGGATTATTCCATTGCGGAGAGCGTTGTGATTTATTCGATCGTCAATTCCTTGACGGAGTTGTCTTCCATTTCCAAAGTTCAGATTTCTGTAGACGGAGAGACGGATATCATCTATCGAACCGCATATTCTTTGTCGGAACTTTATGAAAGAAACCTCGATTGCGTACAAGAACTCGAATCTTCCCCGCAGACGGAGGGTGAGGGATATTCAAGTAACAACTAGAGCAGTCTTATGGATTGTGGAAAGTTATCTTCTGGCAGTGATATTGGTTTTATATTGCTGCCCGCAGATTATTTTAGGAGGATGTTTTGCAGTCGGCATTCAGATTCTATGGATGCGCAAACATTCCGTTCATATAAGTCGCCTTATGGGTATTATAATGGTGACGGTCTTTTGCTTTGGAGCAATCAATTGCATTTCTAAAAAAAACAGCATGCAGACAGAACAATTAAATATGCTGCAGGATAAGTGGTGCACGCTTGCGGGAAAAATTGTCGACATTCAGACCAAGGAGGATGAGACAATATATTTGGTGCGTCATGCAACTTTATTATATGCTAAGGAGAAGATTCGAATATCGGGTATTTATGCATATCAACAACAAGTTTTGAAGGAAGAAACAGGTAAGGTTGGAGACTGGATTGTACTTAAGGGATATTACAAAATGCCCCAAAAGGCAATGAATGAGGGAGGCTTCGACGCTGCAAGTTATTATCGCAGTAAACAGATTGATGGATTTTTGTTTCAAGCGGTTTGTGTAAAGAAAAAAGCGGTTTCGGCTCCTATTCGTCAAAATTTGTATGCATTGCGAGAACGTCTTGATAGGGTGTTTTTGAATCTTTTGCCTAAGGCTTATGCGTCTTTGGCACAAGGAATGATTCTTGGCGAAAAACAAAATGTAGATGAGGATATGAAAGCGTTGTATGCCGATGCCGGTATTGCGCATTTGCTTGCTATTTCGGGACTGCATGTGTCGATGGTTGGGAACGTGCTTCGAAGGGGCTTGAAAAGAATGCGTTTGAAGGGAATTTGGGCAGATGCGATTTCTTTTGTTTTTGTAGTATGCTACATTGTTATGACCGGAGGCTCGCCTACCGCAATCAGAGCCGGAATTATGTATGGCATTATGTTACTGGGACCTAGACTGAATGAAGCTTATGATCTGCTTACGGCACTTGCAATCAGTGCTTTTGTGGAACTTGTTTATAACCCTTATATGCTTGCAAGCAGCTCTTTTTTGTATTCCTATATGGCGATTTTTGGCATCATCATACTTGGAAAGCCACTGGTAGAGAATTATAAAAACAGCTTTAAAAGAAAAAAGGGGAGAATGCAAAAATGCAAAGATGTTTTCATTGAAGGGCTTCTTGTTTCAGCATCCATTCAGGTTATGCTTTTGCCACTGCAGATGTATACCTACTATGAAGTGTCTTTATTTGGCACTTTGCTTAATGTGTTGGTTTTGCCGCTTAGCGGTTATCTGATTGGTGATTTGTTTGTGGCGGCCATCGGTGGCATGTTTTGGATTCCGGTTGGAAGGACACTGGCAATTGTAGGAGAGGGAATCTTTTGGCTTTATGAATGGTTATGCAAAGGGAGCTTGGAGATTCCGGGAAGCACGATTGTCACGGGGCAACCAAAACTTTCCACGGTAGTAATCATCTATATTTGCATATTTGGTGTCGGGATTTTGATTCGAAAAAGCAAGATTCGTCAAATGGTTTTACTTGCGGCATGCTATTTCCTATGCAGTTTGGGAAGTGTACAAAAAGTGCCCGAATTTGAAATGGATGTATTATATGTTGGACAAGGAGATGGAATATTTCTTCGCACAGACAAGAAACATACTATTTTTATAGATGGAGGAAGTACTTCGGATCAGGAACTTGGCGAAAGAACACTTTTTCCGTTTTTCAAAGCAAAGAAAATTACAAAGATTAATTACTGGTTTGTATCACATGGTGATGAGGATCATATTTCCGGTTTGAAATATGCAATCACAAATGGTTATCGAATCGAACATCTTGTTGTTGCCAGGCTGCAAAAGAATCAGGAAGCAATCAAAAAACTCACGCAATTGGCCGGTGCGTATGGGATACCGGTTGTGTATATGTCGCAAGGGCAATCCTTTCAATGGGACCGCACAAGGATTACAGCGCTTTATCCGGGAGAAGATGCGGATGTGTCGGATGCAAATGCAGCCTGTCTTGGACTTAAGATCGATGTGGGCGAGTTTTCGGGATTGTTTTTGGGTGACCTTGGAACCTGTGAAGAGGAAGAAATAGCAAGGCAGTATGATTTAAGCAATATTGATTTTTATAAGGTGGATCATCACGGCTCTAAATACTCAAACAGCGAGGTGCTTTTAAGTGAAATGAACCCAAAACTGGCTTGTGTTTCCTATGGGGAGAAGAACCGGTATGGACATCCTCATAAGGAGGCGCTTTTGCGAATCGCACAATATTCGAAAAAAATTCACAAGACAGCGGTGGATGGACAGCTTAAGATTGTGTACTAGATTCATTTTGATTTGGTAGGGAATGTGGTATAATCAAACAATGAATATTTTAAAAAAGTGCGCAGTATTTGGTTTGGCGATGATGCTGATGGTTTCCGGGTTGGCAATCACGCAGCAGGTACAGGCGGCAACTGTAAGCACCGGAAAATTTACAATTAATAATAAACGATACAACGCTTCAAGTGACCAAAGCTCAAGCGGATGGAGATGGGATACGCAGACGGCAACGTTGACGCTGAATGGCTTTACATCTTCTTATGGCCTTGTGTTTGATAATTTGTCTCAGGATGTAACCATCAAAGTGAGAGGTACTAATACGATTACTTCGACTTCGAATACCGCTATCGATTTTAGTGAAACAGATCAGGATGTATCGTTTGTGGGAAAGAAGAATGGAACACTGACCGTAACGGACAATAATAGTGAGATGCTTTTGGTTGTAAAAAATAATCTGACGATTTCGGATATGATACTGAATCTGACAAGTTCCGGGTCGGAAAATTATGTAGGTGTAGTGGTTGGCGGTGCATTGGCGCTTAAGAATATGGGCGGCACCTGGAACTTTGACGATGCATCTATAGGGGTTGGAACTCTCGGCAAGATTACAAAGGAAAATGTTAAATCATCTAAGAAGATTGCCTATTATACGAACGGAGAGGATACGTTGTATACATTTGTTTCGGGAAGCACAACCAAGTATACGGATGAAGACGATTTTATGGATGTCGTTGCAACGTCGATTACATTTACGCAAAAAAAGCCGGTTGTAGGTGTTACATATATTGTTTCCGGGGTGAAATATCTTGTCACATCAGATAGTACGGTTACCGTAAGCGGATGCAGCAGTTCTCTTAAAAAACTTGTGATTCCCAATACCGTGAAGATTGGATCAGCATCCATGAAAGTGACGCAGATTCAACAAAAGGCTTTTGCAACAAATACAAAACTCAAAAGTGTTACGATAAAAGGAAAGTATTTAACTAAGATTGGGAAAAAGGCGTTTTATAAATGCAGCAATCTTAAGACTGTGAAGTTTACCAAGAAAACTTCAGTAAAAATTGCAAGTAAAGCATTTAAAGGAATTTACGCAAAGGCGAAGATTCAGATTGTAAAAAAATCCTATAAAGCGGTTAAGAAAAAAATAAAATCTTCCGGCATCGCATCAACGGTGACGTTTTCGAAGATTTAGGAGGAAGTTAAGATAATGAAATTAGAAGCATTACTAGAACGGATGGAATATGAATTGCTCTTTGGTGATCTTGAAAAAGAGGTTACCGGTGTCTATTATGATTCGAGAAAAGTATCAAACGGTGGTTTGTTTGTCGCAATCAGTGGAACGGTCGTAGATGGGCATTCTTTTATACCAAAAGCCATAGAAGCAGGAGCCAAGGTGCTTGTTGTGGAAAGAGATGATATTGAGGCACCGGCGGATGTGACGATTATAAAGGCGAAGGATAATCGGATTTCTCTGGCGATTTTATCGGCTGCATGGTTTGGCTATCCGGCGGATCGATTGAAAGTGATTGGTGTAACCGGAACAAAAGGTAAGACCACAACAACTTATATGGTAAAGTCGATTCTTGAAAGCGCAGGTTATAAAGTAGGGCTGATTGGAACGATTGAAGCAATTATCGGAGAAGAAAAAATTCCGGCAAGTAATACAACTCCCGAATCTTACATTATTCAGGAATATTTTGCAAAAATGTTAGATGCCGGCTGTGAGATGTGTGTAATGGAGGTGTCTTCGCAGGGACTTATGATGCACAGAACGGACGGATTTACTTTCGAAATTGGAATCTTTACAAATATCGAACCGGATCACATCGGTCCGAATGAGCATAAGGATTTTGATGACTATATGCATTGTAAAGGATTGCTATTTAAACAATGTCGGCTGGGAATTGTCAATGGGGATGATCCGCATTATAAAGATGTGATCGAAGGCCATACCTGTCAGTTAGAGACATATGGACTTAAGGAAGAGAATGATATTTATGCTAAGAATGTGAAACTTCTTCATGAACCGGGATATCTTGGTGTATCTTATGAGGTTTCCGGAAAGCTTGATTTTCCGGTTAAGATTGATTTACCGGGAACCTTTAGCGTATACAATTCATTGACGGCAATTGCGATTTGCCATCATTTCAAAGTGTCTGAGGAAAAGATGCAAAAGGCTTTGGCTAAGGCAAAGGTTAAGGGAAGAATCGAAATGATTAAAGGTTCAGATGAATTCTCCCTTATGATTGATTATGCGCATAATGCCATGAGCTTAAAGAGTCTTTTGACAACATTAAAGGCTTATCATCCAAAACGAATTGTTTGTGTATTCGGTTGCGGAGGTAACCGTTCTAAACTTCGCCGTTATGAAATGGGAGAAGTGTCAGGACAATATGCCGATCTTACCATAATTACATCGGATAATCCACGCGATGAAGAACCGCAGGCGATTATTGAGGATATTAAAATCGGAATGGCTAAGACAGATGGTCAATATGTAGAAATAGCGGATCGTAAGGAAGCAATTCGTTATGCAATAGAACATGGAGAAAAAGGTGATGTAATTGTGTTAGCCGGAAAGGGACATGAAGATTACCAGGAAATTAAGGGTGTGAAATATCCTATGGATGAACGCGTTCTCATTGCAGAAGTATTAGAAGAGTTAAAACGGTAGAAAAGTCAACCGCCTTGAAGCAAATGCAAAGGCAGCCAAATGATAATACAAAGGATAAAGGAGAATCATGCATGGCGCTTTACGCCAACGTTGTAATTGATATATCGATTCAAAAATTAGATAGAACCTTTCAGTATCGGGTGCCAAAAGAGATGATGCAAAGTATTGCACCGGGAATGTGTGTGCAGGTGCCGTTCGGGAAAGGGGATATTTTAAAAAAAGCATACGTCTTAGAACTGACTAATGAGGCTACATACGACGAATCCAAATTAAAATGTATATCGGCTATTTTGACGGATGAAGTTGCAATTGAAAATCATCTGATTTCGCTTGCTGCTTGGATGCGAAAGTATTATGGAGGCACGATGAATCAGGCTTTAAAGACCGTGCTTCCAATTAAATCCAAAGTAAAAGAAAATCAGCAAAAGACGATTCATCTTAAGATGCGACAAGATGAGGCCTTGCATTTTCTTAAAGAATTTAAAAGGAAACATCAAAATGCCAAAGCAAGACTATTAGAAGCTTTGATAGAAAATCCGACATTGCCGCAAGAATTTTTGACTCAGAAATTAAATATTTCTGGTCAGACAATAAGGAGCTTTGAAACAAAGAATTATATTGAGATTGAGACAAGTCGCGTTTACCGAGATCCGATTCAGGCGTTTGGCGATCTGCCTATGGCAAAGCCATTTGTTTTAAATGAACAGCAGCAAAAGATTGTCGATGAGTTTGTTGCGGATTATAAAAGACAGGAATTTAAGACCTATCTTATTCATGGTGTAACAGGAAGTGGTAAGACGGAGGTTTATATGGGAATGATCGATGAAGTCCTTGCAAATGGACGACAGGTCATTGTATTGATTCCGGAGATTGCACTGACCTATCAGACTGTGATGAGGTTTTATAGACGTTATGGAAAAAAAGTTTCTATATTGAATTCTAAAATGTCTGCCGGAGAACGTTATGATCAGTATGAACGTGCCAAGGCGGGAGAGGTGTCTTTGATTATCGGACCGCGTTCGGCACTTTTTATTCCGTTTCAAAACCTTGGGTTGATTGTCATTGATGAAGAGCATGAATCCAGTTATAAAAGTGAAACAGTTCCGCGCTATCATGCAAGAGAAACTGCAATTGCAAGAGCTAAGATGGTAGGAGGGAGCGTTGTGCTAGGTTCAGCCACGCCGTCAGTAGAGAGTTATTATCTGGCTAAGACGGGGCAGTATAAACTGTTTGAACTTACAATGAGAGCGAAGAATCAGCCGCTTCCCCAGACTAGGATTGTAGATCTTAGAGAGGAATTGAAAAAAGGAAATAAACATATTTTCTCGGATGACTTACAACAAGCGATTGCACAGAGGCTAAAAAGACATGAGCAAACGATTCTTTTCCTTAATCGAAGAGGAATGGTGGGGTTTGTCTCTTGCAGAAGCTGCGGTGAAATTATCAAATGTCCACATTGTGACGTTTCTTTGAGTCAGCATAATAATGGAAAATTGATTTGCCATTATTGCGGCTATACCATACCAATGGTTAAGAAGTGTCCGGTATGTTCATCGCCATATATTGGTGGGTTTAAGGCCGGAACACAAAAAATAGAAGAAGAAATCAAGCGATTGTATCCACAAGCAAGAGTGCTTCGAATGGATGCAGATACGACCAGAAAAAAGCACGATTATGAGAAAATCTTATCTGCGTTTTCAAATGAAGAAGCAGATATCCTGATTGGGACACAGATGATTGTAAAAGGACATGATTTTCCAAAAGTAACCCTTGTTGGAGTTATCGCAGCTGATTTGTCGCTTGGGGTAAGTGATTATAGAGCCGGTGAGCGTACGTTTCAGCTACTTGTACAAGCAGTTGGAAGAGCGGGAAGAGGCGAAGCACCGGGGGAAGCGATTATTCAGACTTATCAGCCTGAGCATTATAGTATTTTGGCTGCTGCGCAGCAAGATTATACGGCATATTATGAAAAAGAGATTGGTTATCGCATTTTGATGGATTATCCGCCGGCGTCCAATCTTTTATTTGTGCTTGTGACTTCCAAAAATGAAGCATTGGCTCAAGCGGAGATTACACGAATGTATCGTGCAGTTATTAACAGCAAGATTGAAGGGCTTGGAGTTATCGGACCTGCAGAACCGTCTGTTGCTAAGATAAATGATGTTTATAGAAAGGTGCTTTACCTAAAACATGAAGATTTGGACTTTCTTGTAAAGATTAAGGATGCACTTGAAAAGTTGACAAAACAGGATGTGCAGTATAAAAATATTATGATACAATATGATTTCAACCCCATGAATTTTGGTTAAAGAGTTTATGAGTATAGATATTTAGTGGAGGATAGTTATTATGGCTTTAAGAGAGATAAGAATTTTAGGTGATCCCGTTTTGGAAAAGGTATCACGAGAGGTGAAAGAAATTACACCACGTATTCAAGAGCTCATAGTAGATATGTTAGAGACGATGTATGATGCGGCAGGTGTCGGACTGGCAGCTGTTCAGGTTGGTGTGCTTAGGAGAGTGGTTGTGATTGATTGTGGAATCGATCCATTAACCGGAGAAGAAGCTGAATACGGAGAATGCGCAGTCGTAATGATTAATCCGAGAATTATCGAGACCAGCGGGGAGCAAACCGGTGATGAAGGATGTCTTAGTTATCCTGGAAAAGCCGGTATTGTAACACGTCCGGATTATGTTAAGGCTGTATATTATGATGAAGAAATGAACGAGTGCGAGATCGTTGGGGAAGGGTTGCTGGCAAGAGCGATTTGTCATGAGCTCGATCATCTTGACGGTCATATGTATGTGGAAAAGGTGGAAGGCGAAGTGCATGATGTTCAATATGCAGATCCTTCCGAAGAAGAGGAATAAGTATGAGAGTAATATTTATGGGAACGCCGGATTTTTCGGTAGGAACACTGAAAGCACTTTACGAAGCAGGACATGAGATTGCATTGGTTGTTTCACAGCCGGACAAGGCAAAGGGCAGAGGGAATAAGATGCAGCCGACACCGGTGAAGGAAGCGGCGTTAGAGCTGGGGCTTTCAGTCTATCAGCCAAAACGTGTCAGGGAAGAACAAAGTATAGAATATCTGCGTTCATTTAATGCTGATATAATCGTTGTGGTTGCTTTTGGGCAGATTTTACCAAAGGAAATCTTATCAATGCCAAAATATTGTTGTGTTAATGTGCACGCTTCTTTGCTTCCGAAATATCGCGGAGCTGCCCCGATTCAATGGGCGGTCATTAATGGAGAGAAAGTAAGCGGTGTTACGACGATGCGAATGGATGAAGGTCTTGATACCGGTGATATGATTATGACGAAAGAAGTGCCCCTTGCCCCTGATGAGACGGGGGGAAGTTTATTTGATAGACTTGCTGAAGTTGGTGCACATTTGTGTGTAAAGACACTTGAAGCGATAGAACAAGGAACGGCTGTTTATACGAAGCAAAATCATGAACAGGCGACGATTACGCATATGATAAAAAAGAAAGATGGTCGCATTGATTTTTCCAAATCAGCGATAGAAATTGAACGACTGATTCGGGGGATGAATCCATGGCCGAGTGCATATACGTACTTGAATAATAAAATGCTGAAAGTATGGTCGGCGCAAGCATGTGAAGGCGATGAAAAGGGCGTAGAAGGTGAAATTATCGAAGCTTGTCGGGATGGAATCAGAGTACAAACCGGTGATGGGATACTGATTCTTAAAGAGGTTCAACTGGAAGGAAAGAAACGCATGTCAGCGGATGCATTTCTTCGTGGCTATAAGGTGGAAGCCGGAGAAATCCTTGGAAAGGATGAGCAATAATTGGCAAAGGAAAATATCAGAGCCATATCTTACGAGGCTCTCTATGAAATATTGGAACGAGGAGAGTACTCACATCTTGTAATCAGAGCTGTTTTGGATAAATATGCTTATTTGGAAAAGCGCGATCGTGCATTCTTTACCAGATTGACAGAAGGAACCATTGAGCGATGTGTAGAGCTGGATTACCTGATTGAACAGGTTAGTGCTACTAAGGTAAAAAAGATGAAGCCGCAGATTCGTACCATCATACGAATGGGTGCATATCAGTTAAAATATATGGACGCCGTTCCGGACAGTGCTGCCTGTAATGAAGCGGTCAAACTGGCAAAGAAAAAAGGATTTGCCTCTCTTAGCGGATTTGTAAATGGGGTTCTTCGTAATTTGGCCAGGAAGATGGAGAATCTTAAGTATCCGTCAGATGAGATGGAAGAATTGTCGGTTCGTGCATCGATGCCGTTGTGGCTGGTAGAGCATTTTGTCAAGTCATACGGAATGGAAAAAACAAAAGATATCTTGCATTGTTTTCTTGCAGAGCAACCGACGTCTATTCGGGTTAACATAAGGAAGATAGATCGAAAGACCTTGTTAGAGCGTCTTGCGGATAGAGGAATTTTGTGTGAGCCATCATCTATGCTTGAAGAAGCAGCGTATCTTAGTTCCTATGACAGGCTAAGTGATTTGGATGAATTTGCCAAAGGATTGTTTAGCGTGCAGGATATTAGTTCTATGATGGTTGGAGAATGGATAAATGCAAAGCCCGGCGAAAGGATTTTGGATGTGTGCGCCGCACCTGGAGGAAAAGCGCTTCATGCGTATGAACGTATGGGCGGAAGCGGACAAGTAATCGCAAGGGATCTGACATCGGATAAAGTCGATATGATTTTAGAAAATGCCAAGCGTCTTGGGGCTGATCATCTTACCTGTGAGATTTGGGATGCAACTGTTTTTGATTCGAAGCTTTCCGGCAAGATGGACGCGGTGATTGCAGATCTTCCATGTTCCGGTCTTGGAATAATCGGGAAAAAGACAGATATAAAATACAAAATCACGAAAGAGCAGCTAGATGAGCTTAGTGAATTGCAAAAGGTGATTTTGAAAAATGCGGCCGGATATGTCAAACCGGGAGGTCGATTGGTTTTTAGTACCTGTACCATGAATCCGGGGGAAAATGAGGAAAATGTCAGGTGGTTTGAAGAACAGTTTCCGGAGTTTTCGTTTGTGAAAAAAGAACAGGTATTTCCGAAAAAAGGAATTAGTGATGGATTTTTCATCTCTCTGTTTATTAAGAAGGAAAGAGCATGAGTAAAGTAGATATACGATCTTGTGATAGAAAACAATTACAAGATTATATGGAAAGTCTTGGAGAAAAAGCTTTTCGTGCGAAGCAGTTATATGGATGGCTACATCAGAAAATGGCGAAAGATTACAAAGAGATGGGGAATATACCAAAGTCTCTTAAGGAAAAGCTTGTCAATACCGGTGAATTGACAACGCTTAAGATTAAGACGATGCAAGAATCTAAAATTGATGGCACAAGAAAGTATTTGTTTGAACTGCCGGACGGACATTTGATTGAGAGTGTTTGGATGAAATATAAGCATGGTAACAGTGTCTGTATTTCGTCACAGGTAGGTTGCAAGATGAATTGTTCGTTTTGCGCATCTGCAATCGGAGGATGGGTTCGAAATCTGACTGCCGGTGAGATGTTAGAGCAGATTTATCGAATTTCACGAGACACTCAAAAGAGGGTCTCAAATGTTGTGGTGATGGGAACCGGTGAGCCGCTTGATAATTATGATAATCTTGTAAAGTTTATTCATATGTTATCAGATAAAAACGGGTTGAATATTTCACAAAGATCCATAACGGTTTCTACGTGTGGAATTGTGCCAATGATCAATAAGCTGGCACAGGAAAAGTTGCAGATTACATTGGCATTGTCGCTTCATGCGGCTGATCAAAAACGAAGATGTGAACTTATGCCGATTGCAAACACCTATGAAATTCATGAAGTCGTGGATGCGTGTCGCAATTATTTTGAACAGACCGGGAGAAGGGTTTCCTTTGAATACAGTCTGATTCAAGGTAAGAACGATTCAAAGGAAGATGCACAGTTGCTCGCGAGACTCTTAAAAGGGATGAATTGTCATGTGAATCTGATTCCGATTAATCCGGTTCGAGAAAGAAGTTATGTACAACCGGATATGTCTCATGTGCAGGAATTTAAAAACAACCTTGAAAAATATATGATAAATGTTACTATTAGAAGGGAACTTGGGCGAGATATAGATGGCGCATGTGGACAATTGCGTAAGGGATATCTTGACTCAGTTAAAGAAACCCCACATATCTAAGAAAAGGTGGGAGATAATAAAAGGAAAGGGAAGGTACTGACTATGAAAGTGGCAGCTAGGACGGACATTGGACAGAATCGTGATATGAATCAGGATTTTATTTTTGTGTCAGAAAATCCGGTAGGGAACCTTCCGAATCTTTGCGTGGTTGCTGATGGGATGGGCGGTCATAATGCTGGTGAATATGCTTCACAAAAGACGGTGGAGGTTATGATAGCGCAATTAATGCGAGGCGGTAAGGAATCGATTAAAGAACAGATTAGAAACGCAGCTTATCAGGCAAATCAGACGATTTTAGATGTGGCCAAGTCCGATCAGAAGATGCAGGGCATGGGGACAACACTGGTAGGTGTTGTATGTGACGGTGCGAAAGCTACCGTTTTTAACGTTGGTGACAGCAGGATGTACATCATTCGTTCGAATGGAATCAGTCAAGTGACAGAGGACCATTCACTTGTTCAGGAAATGGTGAACAAGGGTGAAATTACGAGTGCCGATATGAAAGAACATCCTAGAAAAAATATAATTACAAGAGCAGTAGGAGTGCAGGATGAATTGGATGTAGATTTCTTTGACTTAGAACTTAAGGAAGGAAATCTCCTTTTATTGTGCTCGGATGGACTTAGCAATATGTTGAAAGAAGAAGAGATACAGCAGGTTGTATACAATCGGAAGATTTCAATTGAGTTAAGGGTGGAACAATTAGTGCAAATGGCAAATGATAATGGTGGAGCTGATAATATCTCCGTTATCCTGGTTGATCCATTTGCGTAAAGAGGTGTAAATTATGTTAAATGTGGGAACATTTTTGGCAGACAGATATGAAGTCATTGGAAAAATAGGAACCGGCGGAATGTCGGATGTTTATAAAGCAAAAGATCATTCACTTGGAAGAAATGTTGCAGTGAAGGTGCTTAAGGATGAATTCGCAGATGACGTGAATTTTGTTACGAAATTTCGAAGTGAGGCGCAGTCAGCAGCAGGGCTTGAACATCCAAATATTGTAAATATTTATGATGTTGGAAGTGAGAATGGCCTTCATTATATTGTGATGGAGTATGTGGAGGGGATTACCCTTAAGACATATATTGAAAAGAAGGGACAGCTGACTTATAAGGAAGCTGTCAGTATAGCAATTCAGGTGGGCCGTGGAATTGAGGCTGCACATAATAAAAATATCATTCATCGTGATATTAAGCCGCAGAATATTATTATTTCGACGGAAGGTAAAGTAAAGGTTACGGATTTCGGAATTGCGAGGGCGGCTTCTGCAAATACGATTAATTCGGATGTTATGGGATCGGTGCATTATTCTTCACCTGAGCAGGCACGCAATGGATTTGTTGATGGAAAGAGTGATGTTTATTCACTTGGTATTGTAATGTATGAGATGGTTACAGGCCGAGTACCGTTTGATGGGGATACTACGGTTGCTGTAGCAATTCAACATTTGCAGGAAGATATGGTCAGTCCAAGTGCTTATGCGCCGGATCTTCCGATCAGTATTGAAAAAGTAATTTTAAAATGTACGCAAAAGAGCGCTGACAGAAGATATGAGTCAATGGCTGATTTGCTTGTAGATCTTAAGAAAGTTCTTATTTCACCAAACGAAGATTTTGTTACGATGGTTCCTCTTGATAATGATAAGACAAGAGTTATTACCGAAGATGAACTGCGCCAGATTCAAGAAGAAGCTGATCAAACCGATACAGAGCTAACGGACGCAGAGAATGAGGAAGAAGATGAGGATGGCGCTATCAATCCGAGGATGGAGAAACTGATGACAATTCTTGGGATTGTTGCGGCGATTATTATTGTCATTGTAGTGATTTTGATTATTGCTAAACTTGCCGGTGGGTTGAATTTTGGAAGCTCTGATGATGAGGATACAACTACTGCGGTTGAGCAGGAGAATGAAAAAGTTACGATGATAGATTTGACTGACATGTCTTATGATGCAGCAGAAGATGCATTAGAGGAACTTGGTCTTACAATAAAAAATGGAGGAACGGTTTCTTCGGATACGATTGATGAAGGTAATGTTGTTTCTCAAGATGTTGAAGAAGGAGAGGAAATCTCTAAAGGTTCTACCGTAACCGTAACGCTTAGTTCCGGAGCAGGAGAGATTTCAGTGCCGGACGTGACAGGATATGAAGAGTCTTCGGCAATTAATACACTAGAAGATAAAGGACTTAAATATACCAGAGAATATGAATACTCTGACAGCGTTGAATCAGGAAAAGTAATTTCAACGGATCCTGCTGCAGGCAGCTCTGTGAAGGAAGGCGATACGATAACCATTACAATATCGCAAGGTGTGGAAACGGTTCAAGTGCCGGATGTGACAGGAAAAACAAAGAAAAAAGCAAAGGCAGCACTTGAAAGTGCCGGCCTTAAATTGGGAAATGTAACTTCTGAGTATTCGGATTCTGTTGCAAAAGGAAAAGTAATTTCGCAGGGAGTAGCATCCGGTAAATATGTTGATTCCGGAACAAGTGTATCCATTGTAGTTAGCTTAGGACCTGAGACGGTTACGTATTCCTTTAGTACGAAGATTACTTTGCCGGAATCTTCAGACAATGAAGTAAAGTCTGCAAATATTACACTTTATGATAATAGTGGAAATGTCCTTTCATCCTGGAATGGTGTTTCGGCTTCAAAATTCGGTTCAAGTGGATATTCTATTTCCGTATCTGATATTACTTCTTCTAAGAAAGGTAAGTTGGTTATAGAATGGATATTAGAGGATGGATCAACGAGTACGCAGACAGAAAGTGTTACATTTACGAAGGATTAATATGCAAGGTAAGATTGTAAAAGGAATTGCCGGCTTCTACTATGTTCATGTAGTGGGAGCCGGTGTTTATGAATGTAAAGCAAAGGGAATATTCCGAAAAGACAAAATCAAACCACTTGTGGGTGATGTTGTAGAAATCAGTATCATTGATGAAGATCAGATGACCGGAAATGTGGAGGAAATTCTTCCAAGAAAGAATGCGTTGATTCGACCGGCGGTTGCCAATATTGATCAGGCACTTGTTATTTTTGCAGCTCAAAATCCGGATGTAAACTATCATCTGCTTAACACGTTTTTAGTTCGTATGGAATATGCTGATGTTCCATCGGTTATATGCTTTAATAAGGCGGACCTTATCACACGGGAGGAACGATGCTTATATGAGCAATATTTTAAAGGAACCGGATATAAAATCATTTTTACCAGTGCTAAAAAAGAAGAAGGCATAGATGAGATGATGGAAATTCTTCGCAATCGTACGACAACGGTCGCAGGACCTTCGGGTGTCGGGAAGTCTTCCCTGGTCAATCTTATTGCGCCTAAGGCTCAGATGGAGACCGGAGAAATCAGTGAAAAGATTAAAAGAGGGCGCCATACGACGCGTCATGCTCAGTTGATTCACATTGAAGAGGATACCTATATTTTCGACACGCCGGGATTTAGTAATCTGGCGGTTCCGGATATGGAAAAAGAAGCTTTAGAGTCTTGTTTTCCGGAATTTTTACCACATATTGGAAAGTGCCGGTTTACGGGGTGTGCCCATGTGTCAGAGCCGGATTGCGCGGTAAAGGCTGCGCTGGAACAGGAGTTGTTTTCGGTGGAGCGTTATGAAGAATACAAAGTTATGTATGAGGAAATAAAAAGTCGTAAGAGATATTAAGGGATTTGGAGGCTAATATGAATTATTTATCACCATCGCTATTAGCAGCGGATTTTGCTAAATTAGGAGAGCAGGTACAGCTTATTGAGCAGGCAGGGGCTCATTATGCACATATAGATGTTATGGATGGGATGTTCGTACCTAGTATTTCGTTTGGATTACCCGTTATCGCATCCATTCGAAAAGTATCAAAGATTCCATTTGATGTACATCTTATGATCGAAGAGCCGGATCGTTATATTAAGGAATTTGCCGATGCTGGAGCGGATATTATAACGGTTCATGCGGAGGCATGTAAGCATCTTGATCGAACGATTCAGCATATCCACGAATGTGGTTTAAAAGCAGGTGTTGCCCTGAATCCGTCTACACCGCTTGAAGTTTTGCGGTATGTCTTGGAAGATTTGGACCTTGTTTTGGTAATGTCTGTAAATCCGGGATTTGGCGGACAAAAGTATATTCCGTATTCGACAAAGAAGATTAAAGAACTTCGTAAGATGTGCGATGAGGTAAATCCGGATATTATGCTTGAAGTAGATGGCGGTATTAAGACCACGAATGTTCTTGAAGTGATTGGTGCAGGAGCGAATATGATAGTGGCTGGTTCTGCTGTGTTTAAAGACGATGTCACGAAGAATGTTACAGAATTTTTGAAACTTATGAACCAGGATTAAGGAGAAAATGTGAAAGCGGCAATAATTAGCGGAGGAATACTTGATAATAATTTTATACTGTCCTATCTGGATGAGTCATTTGACTGTATGATTGCGGCAGATAAGGGACTCTTGTTTTTCTATGAAACAGGAAAAAAGCCGGATTTGATTATGGGAGATTTTGATTCTATACCATCTAAGATTCTTTCGCATTACCGTGAGACCATGCCGGATCGCATCTTGACATATCCTTCTGTTAAGGATGAGACGGATACAGAACTTGCCATTTTAAAAGCCTTGGAGATGGGAGCTAAGAAGATACACCTTCTGGGCGCAACAGGAGGAAGAGTGGATCATCTTCTTGGAACAATGAAGAATCTTGGACTGGGACTGGATAAAGGAGCAGAGATTTATCTGGTTGACAAGGCGAATCGTATACGGATGATTGCGGAAGGAAAGACCGTTTTGCATAAAAATGATATGTTTGGAACTTATTTTTCTATTATCCCATACGAAAATAGTCTGAAAGGACTTACGATTCGCGGCTCTATGTATGATGTTCAACAGATTACTTTGGAAGGATTCATCTCAAGAGGAGTTAGTAATCAGATGCTAGAAGATGTTGTGGAAATTGAAATTGAAGAAGGGAAAGCGTATCTGATGGAAACTTGTGACTGATTTGGTAAAAGGGATGAGATAAAAAAAACCGACTTTGGTTTCGTAATATATAGTACTTTAGTCTTGACAACTAGGGGAATGGGTACTAAAATCTTAACTATACAGTTGCTTTGTCGACAGGCAATTGTAGGAGTCGAAATCAAGGAGGATTAGTTTATGAGTAGATCAGTTGGAATTAAGTTTTTTGCGGTATTAATGGTAGCTTTTGTTTTTGTGACAGTATCAGGATGTGGGATTTTTGGATAATTTGGTAGTTGTTCTTACTTGTGAGAACGACTGTTGATGAAAGGTTATCTCTATTTTTTATAGTTTCTTTATAGGAGCGACATACGTTTAAGTATGCCGCTCTTTTGTACTGGAAAAAATAAAGGGGATATGCTAGAGTAAAACGGATGAATAAGCAACAGATAAGACGAAATGAAAAGTTAACATGGACGAAGATTATGACAGAAATTTTCCTGATTGGGATGTTAGCGGTGTATCCGTTAATTGAATGGCAGGGATATGAGAAGATTTTGCAGGGAAAGGCAATCTTCTTTTTTATTGCGGTACCTTTATATTTGGTTTTGGCTGTCTTGTTTCGTTATTTTGAAAAATCACTGAAACGAAACCATTATCAAAAGAAGAACGTTGATAGGATAACCGGATGTGGGTTGTTATTTTTGATTGCGCTTACGATTTCGTGGCTATGTGCGCCGCTAAAAGGAGCTGCTTTTTGGGGAACGGATTGCAGATATGTAGGTTATGCAATGCTTGTTTTGATGGTTTTATGCTTCTTTGTTGTTCGAGAGTTAGCTTTTTTAAGGAAGTATGCGTACTATATCATTGGGATAGCTGCCGCTTTTATATTTGTAATCGCCATTTTTAATCACCTTGGATTTAATCCTTTGGGGCTTTGTGAGACATTTGATAATCGAAAGAGTTCTTTTATCTCGACTTTGGGGAATCGTAATACCATGGCAGCGTATGCGTCGTTAATGCTTGCAGTTGCAATTCCGTTGTTTTTGTTTGCTAAGAAAAAAAGGGATAGACGTTTTCTTGGCGTTTTTCTCTTTTTGGGATATATGGCGATGGCGGCGACAAATTCAGATAGTGTGTATTTGGTGCTTGGAGCAGTCTTGGCCATTACATTATATAGATGTCTTAAAACTTATTCGAAATTATTAAAGTGGGCGTACAATGGGATAATCTTAAGCTGCGCTTGGCTTCTTGATTGCTTGTTGAGGAATGTAAGAGGGCAAATGGCGTGGAAAAAAGATGGCGTGCTTCGTTTTATTTTTCGGCATCATGTGATGGAAGTTGTTTTGGTAGCAATGATTATTTTGGTGATAATATGCGTTGTTATGAAAATGAAGCAAAAAGAGACCATACCGAAACCAATCGCGCTTGTTATGGTTATTGTGGTTGTTTGTGTGGTGGCATTTTATATTGTGATGCTGATTGTGAGCGTGCGGATATGGAATCCAATCGAGGCTAAGTATCATCTTGGCGTGTTTAAGAAATTTTTGTATTTTACAGATTCCTGGGGGACGAATAGAGGTCGTATTTGGCGTGCTTGTATCAATACATTTGCCAATATGCCACTGGTTCATAAGATTTTTGGTATGGGATGCGGTATGTCCTATCAAGCATTTGAGACATACGATCATACGAACGTAGCGGATTATTTTTCTGCAACCCTTGTGGATGCGCATAATGAATTTTTGCAGTATCTGATTACGACAGGAATTGTTGGGGTGGTTTCGTATTTTGGTTTTTTATTTATGCTTCTAAAGAATTTTGTGAAACAATCAATCCGAGGAAATGAAACCGCTTTTATAGGAATCTGTTTTATCGGAGGATTTTTGGCGCAGGGGGCTGTAAATAATACACATATTTATATTGAACCTCTGGCGTTTATTATATTAGCGTTGATTACCGGAAAGATTTCTAAATCTGGAGAAAAAATATGGCAAAAGATGTAAAAATGACAGAAATAGACCGTGTTATAAAAAGCGGCGAATTTAAAAAGGTATATCTTTTTTATGGAGAAGAAACTTATCTTCGCAGACAGTATAAAGAAAAGTTTATCTCTTCTTTATTTGATGATAAGGAAGATATGAATTTGAATTATTATGAAGGAAAGAACCTGCTGGTTGGTCAGATTATCGACCAGGCTGAAACGTTACCTTTTTTTGCGGATAAGAGATTAATTGTGATCGAAAATAGCGGCATGTTTAAGTCTGCAAATGATAAAATGGCTGATTATATCAAGGAAATACCAGATCATCTGATTATCTTGTTTGTAGAAGAGGAAGTAGATAAACGAAACAAATTATATAAACGGGTCTTGGAAGTTGGCGACAGTGTTTTGTTCGAGACTCCGGGACAGGAGATTTTGATTCGCTGGATTGGCGGGCGTGTGAAAGCTTCCGGGAAGAATATGGAGCGCGCGGCTTTGCAATTGTTTTTGGAAAAAAACGATGGCAATATGGAAAAAATGGATACAGAACTGGAAAAGCTGATATGCTACTGCCTAAAGAAGGATGTGATTACAAAAGAGGATGTAAATGAAATCTGTAGCGGAATCACAACCGAGCATGTGTTTTTAATGCTTGAAGCAATTGTGGTTAAGGATAAGAAAAAAGCAGTGGCATTATATATGGAATTATTGGAATTAAAGGAAAGCCCAATTGGTGTACTATCTCGCATTAATTGGCAATTTAAACTGTTATGGCAGGTGCGTCAGATGGAGAAAGAAGGGCTTGCAGTAAAACGTATGGCACAACAGCTTAAGTATCGGGATTTTATGATCCAAAAGAATTTGAAATTAGCGAAAAGATTTACGCCGGAACAATTGTTTGATAATCTAGAGTACTGTGCATATCTTGAAGAAGAAAGCAAAAGCGGACGTTTAAGCGATCAGGTGATTGTAGAACTTATGATAGAACATGCTTGTGCGTGATTTGGAGCAATAAAAAAACCATCGACATGACGGGATCGATGGTTTTTTATAATTCTTAGAAATTATTAAGCAATGCTGTTTACAGCCTTTGTTAAGCGGGATACTTTTCTAGCAGCATTGTTTTTATGATAAATTCCCTTTGTTGTAGCCTTGTTGATTTCTGAAATAGCAGCAGGCAAAGCAGCCTTTGCTTCTTCAGCATTCTTAGCAGCTACAGCAGTCTCAACTTTCTTGATTGAAGTCTTAACTTTGGATCTGATAGATTTATTTCTCTCGGTCTTAGTCTGTGTTACAAGAATTCTCTTCTTTGCTGATTTAATGTTAGCCAATGTGTGCACCTCCTCGTCTTATGAATAATTAAAACGATTACATTAAAGCCGGACACGGACGTTCTAATGTAAACATACTCAAATATTATAGGAAATATTAATTATACTGTCAATATATAAAAGCAAATTTCTTTACAAAAAAAAATCGGATTGTTATACTAGTAGAGCAAATAAATGAAAGACAGAAGAATGAGGACAATATGATAGATCAAAGTAAGATTCGAAATTTTTGTATTATTGCGCATATCGATCATGGAAAATCGACATTGGCTGACCGCATTATTGAAAGAACCGGGCTTTTGACAGAAAGAGAAATGCAAGAGCAGGTTCTTGATAATATGGATTTGGAAAGAGAACGTGGAATAACAATCAAAAGCCAGGCTGTTAGAACTATTTATAAAGCGAATGATGGCCAGGAATATATATTTAACCTTATTGATACTCCGGGACATGTGGATTTTAACTATGAGGTTTCGCGCGCTTTGGCAGCCTGTGATGGTGCTATTCTCGTTGTTGATGCTGCGCAGGGAATTGAAGCACAGACAATGGCAAATGTGTATCTGGCACTAGACCATGATCTGGATGTGTTTCCGGTAATCAATAAAGTTGACCTTCCAAGTGCAGAGCCACAGCGTGTGATTGATGAAATTGAAGATGTGATTGGCATTGAAGCACAGGATGCACCTCAGATTTCCGCTAAGACCGGATTGAATGTGGATCAGGTTCTTGAAGCTATTGTACAGAAGATTCCGGCTCCAACAGGGGATGCAGAGCAACCGCTTAAAGCACTGATTTTTGATTCTTTGTATGATTCTTACAAAGGTGTGATTGTATTTTGTCGTATTATGGATGGAACCGTGCGTCCGGGAGATCGGATTCAAATGATGGCAACAAAAGCGCAGGCAGACGTTGTGGAACTTGGTTATTTCGGAGCGGGACAGTTTATTTCGTGTGAGGAATTAAGCGCAGGTATGGTTGGATATATTACAGCAAGTTTGAAAAATGTTGCGGATACTAGAGTGGGTGACACCATTACGCTAGCTTCGCGTCCTTGTCCGCAAGCACTACCGGGATACAAGAAGGTTAATCCAATGGTTTATTGTGGGTTGTATCCGGCAGATGGAGCAAAATATCCGGATCTTCGTGATGCTCTGGAAAAGCTACAACTTAATGATGCAGCATTGCAATATGAACCGGAGACATCCATCGCACTTGGATTTGGTTTTCGATGTGGTTTTTTGGGACTTCTTCATCTCGAGATTGTGCAGGAAAGATTGGAAAGAGAATATAACCTTGATCTTGTAACGACTGCACCGGGAGTTGTATATCGAGTACACAAAACAAATGGAGAAATGATAGAACTTACCAACCCGTCCAATCTTCCTGATCCGGCGGAAATTGATTATATGGAAGAACCGGTAGTAAATGCAGAAATTATGGTAACCAGTGAGTATGTAGGTGCCATAATGCAGCTTTGTCAGGAGCGCAGAGGCGTTTATATCAGTATGGAATATCTTGAAGAGACTCGAGCGCTGATCAAATATATCATGCCACTTAATGAAATAATCTATGATTTCTTCGATGCATTAAAATCTCGTTCGAGAGGATATGCTTCGTTTGATTATGAAATTAAAGGTTATGAGAAATCAGAGCTTGTGAAACTCGATATTTTAATTAACAAAGAAGAAGTAGATGCACTTTCCTTTATTGTATTTTCTGGCAGTGCCTATGAGCGTGGCCGTAAGATGTGTGAGAAGTTAAAAGGAGAGATTCCGCGCCATTTATTTGAAATACCGATTCAGGCGGCTGTCGGTGGCAAAATTATTGCCAGAGAAACCGTAAAAGCTGTACGAAAAGACGTATTGGCAAAGTGTTATGGAGGCGATATTTCCCGAAAGAAGAAATTGCTTGAAAAGCAAAAAGAAGGAAAGAAGAGAATGCGTCAGATTGGTAGCGTTGAGATTCCACAGAAAGCATTTATGAGTGTGTTAAAACTGGATGAGGATTAGAAGATGAATGAGCTTATGCTTTACGTGCATATTCCATTTTGTGTAAAAAAATGCTTATATTGTGATTTCTTATCCTTTCAAGCAGAAACAGCGATGCACAAAGAATATGTTTATCATTTGAAAAAGGAAATCAGACAAAAGGCTAAGCTTGGAAATGGAAGACGGGTGTCTTCCATTTTCTTTGGTGGTGGAACTCCGTCCTCAATCGGTGCTGGTCTTATTTGTGAATTACTAAAGACGCTTAAGGCAGAATTTGATGTGCAGAAAGATGCGGAGATTACAATTGAAGTTAATCCTGCAACCGTAACGGGTAGAGATTTGGAAATTTATCGAAAGGCAGGAATTAACCGGATTTCGATAGGGCTTCAGTCAACGGAGAATGGTTTACTAAAAAAGCTGGGAAGAATTCATACGGTTGAGGAGTTCTTATATAGTTATCAGTTGGCGAAAAAGGCCGGATTTACCAATATTAATGTGGACCTTATGATGGCAATCCCGGGGCAAAGTCTAAAACAGTGGAGGGATACGCTTGAAAAGATTGCGAAGCTGGGAGTGGAGCATATTTCTGCGTATTCGCTGATTATAGAAGAAGGAACGGCATTTTATGAGCGCTATCAAGAAGATCTAAAGCTTCAGCAAGACGGCGAGCAGCCGAGAGAATTGCCGGATGAAGATACCGAACGAAGCATGTATCAAATCACAAAAGAGATTCTCGAAAAATATGGTTTTAAGCGATATGAAATATCGAATTATGCCAAGCCCGGTGCGCAATGCAGACATAACCTGGGATATTGGATTCGACAAGAATATTTGGGATTTGGATTAGGGGCTGCTTCTTTCTTTGACAAATGCAGATGGAAAAACACATCAAAAATCCGGGAATATTTGGAAGATATTTATGAAGATGACCAAGAAGAACAAAAGCTTAGTTTCGAAGAGGAAATGAGCGAGACGATGATTTTGGGCCTGCGTTTAACGCGGGGCGTATCAAAAAAGAAATTTGAAGAAGAATATGGCTGTTCAATCGAAAAAGTATATGGATCAATTAATGAAAAACTAAAAAAAGAAGGTCTTCTTGCGGAAAATGATAAATATCTTTTTTTTACACCAAAAGGTTTTGATCTTGCCAATTATTGTATGGCAAAGTACATATAACTCAGTCGGAGTACAAGCTCCGACTGAGTTAAACGTTCCGCGAGGATGCGCACGGATTCGGACAGGAATTTGTCTGCTGAAGCAGACCCGAATCCGGCGCGCAAGACTCGCGAGCGAGTCTTGACAAAAGACCGCCTTAAAGTTAGATAAATCAATTAGCTCTTTAAGGACGGTCTTTTTATAATGGATAAAAACAGGGTTTTCGTTCTTTGAAAACCGTAAAGTATGTAAATCCCAGACTGGTTAATAACTTTGGTAATTCTTCAAAGCGATAGGCAATGTCTTGGGGCGTGTGAGCATCTGCACCAAGCGTTAGAATCTCTCCGCCTAATTCGCGATAGCGAAGCAGGATATCCTCTCTGGGATTGGGATGTTTTAGGCCGCTTCGATAACCGCCGGTGTTGATTTCGATACCCTTACCTAGTTCAATCAATTTCTTTAAGATGGCGTCGATATGGTCGGAATAGGATTGATAAGAAAAATTCGTATCTTTATTAGGACCATAACGCACGACATAATCAATATGCCCATAGACATCGAAGTTCGAAAAGGCATTGATATTCTCAAGCGTTGCTTCAAAGTATTCTTCGTAAGCTTCTCGTTCTGTACGACCTTCATAGTATTGCGGATAGTAAGGATCCACATGATGCGCAACGTGAGAAGAACCAATGACAAAGTCAAATGGATATTGACTGACAATATCTTGCAAGGTGTCGGCAAGATGTGGCTGAAGTCCAAGTTCGATGCCCAGTCCGATATGAAAATGGCAATCAGATTCAGCTTTTAATCGTTGCATGTATGGAACATAAGATTCTAAATCAAGTAAAAACAAATCATGTTCTTCACCGGGATAGTCAAGATCAAGATGATCGGTAAAGCAAAGCCCGCTTAAAGATTTGATTTTGGCACTTTTTAGCATATCGTGAACAGGAGCAGTAGAATCTCCGGAAAACCGTGTGTGCATATGGCAATCGTAAAGCATATAAAAGCCTCCTGAAATCTGTTAAATATTTGTCTTAAGAACAGCAGCTAGAAGCGTGACGCATTCTTGAAATAAAAAGTGCAGCGTTTGACCTGGTGAAAGCATGTTCCTTGACAGAGTTAAATATATTACACGAATCCAATAAAGTCAAAAATAATCAAAAAGTAAAGTCTAATAAGTTGAATTTTGCAGGTGAATTCGCTAAAATGGATATGAGTATTTGTGCTAACAAGGCAAAGTACAATTTTTTTTTCGAAAATGGAGGACAATAATATGGCAGTGAGAGTAGCGATTAACGGATTTGGACGTATTGGACGTCTGGCTTTCAGACAGATGTTCGGAGCAGAAGGTTATGAAGTGGTGGCTATCAATGATTTGACAAGTCCTAAGATGCTTGCGCATTTATTGAAATATGACTCTTCACAGGGAAGATATGTTAGCTTTGAAGACAAAGATAAAGTATCTGCAGGTGAAGATTCTATTACAGTTGATGGAAAAACAATCAAAATCTATGCAGAAAGCGATGCTTCTAATCTTCCATGGGGAGATCTGAAAGTAGATGTTGTTCTTGAGTGTACAGGATTCTATACATCAAAAGAAAAGGCATCTGCTCATATCAAAGCAGGAGCAAGAAAAGTAGTTATTTCAGCACCTGCAGGAAACGACCTTCCAACAATCGTTTACAATGTAAATCACGAGACATTAAAGGCTGATGATACAGTAATTTCAGCTGCATCATGTACAACCAACTGCCTCGCACCAATGGCTAAAGCATTAAATGATTTAGCACCAATTCAAAGTGGTATTATGAGTACGATTCATGCATATACAGGAGATCAGATGACTCTTGATGGACCACAAAGAAAGGGTGATCTTCGTCGTTCACGTGCAGCTGCAGTGAATATCGTACCAAACTCAACAGGAGCTGCTAAGGCAATCGGTCTTGTAATTCCTGAATTAAATGGCAAATTAATCGGTTCAGCACAACGAGTTCCTACACCAACAGGTTCTACAACAATTCTGATAGCTGTTGTGAAAGGTAAAGTTACCGTAGAACAGGTTAATGATGCTATGAAGGCGGCAGCTAATGAATCTTATGGATACAATGATGAATTAATCGTATCTAGTGATATTGTAGGAATGAGATATGGCTCATTATTTGATGCAACTCAGACTATGGTATCTCCAATCGAGGGAACAGATTATACACAGGTACAGGTTGTTTCCTGGTATGACAATGAGAATAGTTATACAAGCCAGATGGTTCGTACAATTAAGTATTTCTCAGAATTAAAATAAGGACAGAATTTTGGGTCCGGCCTAAAGAGGGCCGGGCCTTTATTGTTTCACATTAGGTGAAGGAGGATATTATGCTTAACAAATTAACAATTGATGATATAGAAGTAAAAGGAAAACGGGTATTGTGCCGTTGTGACTTTAATGTGCCGCTTAAAGATGGTGTGATTACGGATGAGAATCGTCTTGTTGCTGCATTGCCAACCATTCAAAAGCTTGTCAAAGATGGAGGAAAAGTTATACTTTGCTCACATCTTGGCAAACCGAAGGGAGAAGCCGTTCCTTCTCTTTCACTCGCTCCGGTTGCAAAAAGACTTTCCGAACTATTAGGACAGGAAGTTAAATTTGCAGCAGATGATGCGGTCGTAGGGGAAAACGCTAAGGCGTGCATTGATGCAATGAAAGATGGCGATGTGATTTTGCTGGAAAATACAAGATATCGCGCAGAAGAGACCAAGAATGGGGAAGCCTTTAGTAAAGATTTGGCTTCCATCTGTGATGTGTTTGTAAATGATGCATTTGGAACAGCGCATAGAGCGCATTGTTCGAATGTTGGTGTAGCTGCACTGGCACCGGTAGCAGCGGTAGGATATCTTATGCAAAAGGAAATTGACTTTCTTGGAAATGCAGTAAATTCACCAAAGCGTCCGTTTGTTGCAATTTTGGGAGGTGCAAAGGTTGCGGATAAACTAGGGGTTATTTCTAATCTGTTAGAAAAATGCGATATCCTGATTATTGGTGGCGGTATGGCTTATACCTTTATGAAAGCAAAGGGTTATGAAACAGGAACTTCTCTTGTGGATGAAGAGAAGATTGATTATTGTAAGGAAATGCTTGAAAAAGCTGAAAAACTTGGCAAGAAGCTTCTTCTTCCAATTGATACAGTGGTTGCAAAGTCTTTCCCTGATCCAATTGATAAACCAATTGATGTGAAAGCAGTAGCATCTGATGCAATTGAGGCAGATCAAATGGGATTGGATATCGGTCCTAAGACTGCTGAGTTATATGCACAGGCAGCGGCAGAAGCGAAAACAGTTGTTTGGAACGGACCTATGGGAGTCTTTGAAAATCCGACCTTGGCGAAGGGAACGATTGCGGTAGCTAAGGCTCTTGCAGATACGAATGCAACAACCATTATTGGAGGCGGAGATTCTGCGGCAGCTGTGAATCAGCTTGGCTTCGGAGATAAGATGTCTCATATTTCCACGGGTGGCGGAGCATCGCTTGAATTCCTTGAAGGTATTGAACTTCCGGGAATTGCAGCAGCAAATGATAAATAAAGGAGACAAAAACATGGCAAGAAGAAAAATTGTAGCAGGAAATTGGAAAATGAATAAAACACCATCACAGGCAGTAGAATTAGTAAATACATTAAAACCGCTTGTACAAAGTGATGATGTTGACGTGGTATTTTGTGTTCCGGCGATTGATATTATTCCGGTATTAGAAGCAGTGAAAGGGTCAAATATTAAAGTTGGCGCTGAAAATATGTATTTTGAAGAAAGCGGAGCATACACCGGAGAAATTGCACCGGATATGCTTACAGATGTTGGAGTAGAATATGTAATTCTGGGTCATTCAGAAAGAAGAGAATATTTTGCAGAAACGAATGAAACCGTAAATAAGAAAGTATTAAAGGCATTTGAACATGGATTAAAGCCGATTATTTGCTGCGGTGAGACTTTAAAGCAGCGTGAACAAGGTATTACGCTCGATTGGATTCGTCAGCAGATTAAAATTGCACTTTTGGGAGTGTCAGAAGAACAGGCAAAGCAGGTTGTGATTGCTTATGAACCAATCTGGGCAATCGGAACAGGAAAGACGGCAACAACAAGTCAGGCACAGGAAGTTTGCGGAGCAATTCGTGAGTGCGTTGCTCAGCTTTATAATCAATCTGTGGCAGATGAGATGAGAATCCAGTATGGTGGATCGGTAAATGCTGCAAATGCAGCGGAATTGTTTGCGCAGCCTGATATTGATGGTGGACTTGTCGGAGGAGCATCTTTAAAGCCGGACTTTGGTAAGATTGTTCATTATGATAAGTAAATAATAGGAATGAAGGTAGTTAAAAAGGGCAACCGGATAATTGGATTGCCCTTTTCCAATGGGTGAAGATGAACAAAAAATGGATACTGACAATGGTCGTAATCTGCGGCCTGATTGTCTGTGGTGTTAGTGGTGGAGCAGCATTGCTAAGTGGGGATACAATGTCTGCTGAAGAAACAAAAGCAGCTGATCGAATCAGTAAACAGGTAAATGCAAGATTAGATAAGGAAGACGTGTTTGATGGTATTGACCTGAATGCACAAATTGATTTGATTTTAGATCATGCAACGAAGAAATCTTTGAAGGGATATCCGATAGATGATTCGTTTTTGTTGTGGGTATATGCTAATTATGGAAAATCGGTAATCGTTGATCTTGCACAGGAATTTACATCCGGCGAGAAAATAACCGCAGCAGTATGGGAAGAAATGACCGGTGCATCCATTCATGCGCTTTGGAGTCTGTATTGTGAAGATACGGGGTTATACATGTCTTCTCAGGAAAATGTATATATAAAAGATACGAATAGTTCAAACGAAGTAGTATTTGATTTTGCAGGCGATATATCCTTTACGGAAGATGCTGAAAGCGAAGTGTATTCGGCTACAAAAGATTATTTGGATGCGAATGATGGAGACATTACTACTTGTTTTTCGAAAAAATTGTTAAATGAAATGCAGTCGGCAGATATTATGATGGTGAATGCAGAGTCATGTTTTAGCACAAGGGGAACTGCTGTTTCGGGAAAGGCGTATCATTTTCGATCGAATCCCAAAAGTGCTAATTATTTTCTTCAAATGGGTGTTGATATTGTGAATCTTGCGAATAATCACGTTTATGATTATGGAAAGCGAGGATTTATAGATACGCTAAATACCATGGAGAAGATGAATTTACCTTATGTAGGAGCCGGTAGAAATCTAAACGATGCTTCGGAACCTGTATATTTTGTTGCAAATGGAAAGAAGTATGCAATTTGTTCGGCTACGCAGATTGAACGTACCGCAAAATATACAAAGGAAGCAACTTCAAGATCACCGGGGGTACTCAAATGTCTCAATCCAACTTTGTTTGTAGAGTACATAAAGAAGGCAAAAAAGAATGCTGATTATGTGATCGTTTATGTTCATTGGGGAACCGAGCACACTTCGGCATACGGGGCTGATCAGCAATCCTTGGCGATGCAATTTGTAGAGGCCGGAGCTGATGTGATTATAGGCGGACATACACATTGCCTGCAGGGGATTCAATACATAGATGATGTGCCGGTTATCTATTCACTTGGCGACTTTTGGTTTTCAAATGAGACTAAGATGACAGGAATTGCACAGGTTGTATTTGATGCAGATGGGCTAAGTGAATTTAATTTTATTGCCTGTGAACAAAAGAATTGTGTTACGAAGATGGTGAAAGGCGAAAAAAAGGCGAAAGTAATTTCGCACATGAATGCTATTTCGACTGGTGTGACGATTGAGTCAGATGGTAGTGTTAATCAAAATTAAATATATTTACGGAGGAATATGTTATGGCAAAGAAACCAACCGTGCTTATGATTTTGGATGGTTTTGGATTGAATGATAAAACAGAGGGAAATGCTGTATATGCGGCAAATACACCCAATATTGATGGATTGATGAAAAAATATCCGTGGGCAAAAGGAAATGCCAGTGGTTTAGCTGTTGGATTACCGGACGGTCAGATGGGAAATTCTGAGGTAGGACACATGAATATGGGAGCCGGCAGAATTGTATATCAGGAACTTACAAGAATTACAAAAGAAATTGAGGATGGGGACTTCTTTATAAATGAAGAACTAAAAGCAGCGTTTGACCATGTAAAGAAGAACGATAGTGCCATACATTTATACGGTTTATTATCTGATGGTGGTGTGCATTCACATAATACTCATCTATATGGACTTTTGGAAATGGCGAAACGAGAAGACGTTAAAAAAGTATATATTCATTGCTTTTTGGATGGTCGCGATACGGCACCGACGTCCGGCGAAGGATATGTAAAAGAATTGCAAGAGAAGATAAAAGAAATTGGCGTTGGTGAAATCGCATCTATATGTGGACGTTATTATGCGATGGATCGTGATAACAGATGGGAACGGGTTCAAAAGGCATATGATATGCTGACAAAAGGAATCGGACAGGAAGCAACAGATCCGGTAAAAGCTGTTTTGGATTCTTATGCAAAGGATATTACAGATGAGTTTGTTGAGCCGATTGTCATAACGAATGGCGGGGAACCGATTGCTACAATCAAAGATTCAGATGCGGTTATTTTCTACAACTTCAGACCGGATCGGGCAAGACAGATAACAAGAGTCTTTTGCGCAGACGATTTTGATGGTTTTGAACGCGGCAAACGACTGGATGTAAAATATGTATGCTTTACAGAGTATGATGTTACAATTCCAAATAAATCAATTGCTTTTAAGAAAGTTAAATTAAAAGAAACTTTTGGGGAATATCTTGCAAAGCATGGTCTTAAACAGGCCAGAATCGCAGAAACAGAAAAATATGCACATGTAACATTTTTCTTTAACGGAGGCGTGGAAAAACCAAATGAAGGTGAAGATCGTATTTTGGTTAATTCACCGAAGGTTGCCACCTATGATTTGCAACCGCAGATGAGTGCGTATGAAGTATGCGATCGTTTGTGCGAGGCGATAACATCACAAAAATACGATGTAATTATTATTAATTTTGCCAATCCGGATATGGTTGGACATACGGGAGTGATTGAGGCTGCTGTAAAAGCCGTAGAAGCAGTGGATGAATGTGTGGGAAAAGCATATGATGCGCTTATGAGCGTAGATGGTCAGATGTTTTTATGTGCTGATCATGGAAATGCAGAACAACTCATAGATCCTGATACAAAGGAAAGTTTTACGGCGCATACGATTAATCCGGTTCCATTTGTCCTTATTAACTATAAGAGTGGATATGGATTAGAAGAAGGTGGACGCCTTGCAGATATTGTTCCAACTCTGATTGCGATGATGGGAATGGAACAGCCAAAGGAAATGACGGGGCATTCGCTGTTGAAGAAACTATAAATAGTGTCACCCGATGTAGGTGCGCATGAAAAAAATAGCACGTTATGCATTATGCGTAACGTGCTAAAATATCATAAATGTCAATCGGTGAATTCTCAAATTCGCCGCCGTACTGAAAGTGTTCATTATCAATAGCTTCACTTCGTATGATTTTAACGACAGTGATAATCGGTGTTTCGCTTAATGTGAAATCAAGCCGTGCATTAAAATAATAATTTTCCGGTAAGACACATTCTGAAATAAAGCCAATACCTGTTTCGGAGATATCATTCACAGTAATTGGTGCATCCAGATTTGAAATCTTAATATTATCCTGACCATATAAATCGCAGATACTCAAAGATAATGAGATCGGCAATCTTTCGTAATCTCTTTTGTTAAACATGTTCTATCAACTCCTTAATTCTAGCATGAGCATGTATCATAAGTACCATAAGTGTCTTGTGATTTCCTATCTAATATACCGCATTTTTATGAGTTAGTCAAATAGAAATGGTTAAAAAGTCCTATACACTAAAAGATATTATGTACAAAATGTTATTAAAATATGGAAAATATTTCTACATGGAGCATAGATAAAGATGCAGGTGATACAATTGACTTTGTTAAATTGAATGTATTATACTAATTCTGTTCGATTTAAGAAGATGATTTATAATCAAAAAAGGATATTATCATGAAATATAACGATGTAATTAGTCATGAACAACCGGATAGCGGGCTGCATGAAGAATGTGGTGTGTTCGGGATGTATGATTTTGATGGAAAAGATGTTGCGTCATCTATTTATTACGGATTGTTTGCATTGCAGCATCGAGGACAGGAAAGCTGTGGTATTGCAGTATGTGATACGGAAGGACCGAAAGGAAAGGTTGACTCTTTTAAAGGAATGGGATTGGTTAATGAGGTTTTCACACATGAGAATCTTGCGAAACTTCATGGAAATCTCGGAGTTGGCCATGTGCGGTATTCCACAGCCGGCGCATCAACAAGAGAGAATGCCCAGCCGCTTGTATTGAATTATGTAAAGGGAACATTGGCGCTGGCTCATAATGGCAATTTGATTAATGCGAATGAGTTAAGAAACGACTTGGCTTATACGGGGGCAATCTTTCAGACTACGATTGATTCAGAAGTGATTGCTTATCATATTGCAAGGGAACGACTTAAGACAAAATCCGTGCAGGAAGCGGTATTAGAAGCCTGTCAGAAGATAAAAGGTGCATATTCTTTAGTCGTTGCAAGTCCGAGAAAATTAATCGGAGCTAGAGATCCGTTTGGATTTAAACCGCTTGTAATCGGTAAGAGAGATAATGCATATATTATTACATCGGAAACGTGTGCACTCGAAACGCTTGATGCAGAGTTTGTAAGAGATGTTGAGCCTGGTGAAGTTGTGACGATTACTGCAGATGGAATTGCATCTGATAGAACGATGTGTTTACAAGCAAAGGAACAGGCACGTTGTATATTTGAATATATTTATTTTGCAAGACCGGATAGTCATATTGATGGGATAAGCGTATATAATTCCAGAATTCTGGCAGGAAAGTTTCTTGCAATAGACAGTCCGGTGGATGCGGATTTGGTCGTTGGGGTACCGGAGTCCGGTAATGCTGCAGCACTGGGTTATGCAATGCAGTCAAATATTCCATACGGCACTGCCTTTATAAAAAACGGCTATGTTGGTCGTACTTTTATCAAACCGCAACAAAGTTCGAGAGAATCGGCTGTACGGATTAAGTTAAATGTATTAAAAGAAGCTGTAGCCGGGAAGAGAGTTGTCATGATTGATGATTCGATAGTAAGAGGAACGACTTCGGATCGCATTGTCAATATGTTAAAAGAAGCAGGTGCTAAAGAGGTGCATGTAAGAATCTCATCGCCGCCATTTTTGTGGCCTTGCTATTTTGGAACGGATATTCCGGAGAGAGAACAGTTAATAGCATATAATAGAACGGTGGAAGAAATCAGACAGATTATACAGGCTGACTCGCTCGGTTATCTAAAAGTTGAGCGATTAGAAGAACTTGTAGGTGGTTTATCCATTTGCAAAGGATGCTTTACCGGAAAGTATCCATTAGACCCGCCAAAAGAAGATATTCGTGGAGAATTTGACAGATAGGAGATAAAATATGAGTTACGATCGTTATGAAAGTCCGTTATCACAAAGATATGCAAGTGAACAAATGCAGTATATCTTTTCACCTGAAAAGAAATTCCGTACCTGGAGAAGACTTTGGATAGCACTTGCACAAACAGAAAAAGAATTAGGTCTTAATATTACACAAGAACAAATCGATGAATTAATCAGCCACAAGGATGATATTAATTTTGAAGTGGCAAGAGCAAGAGAAAAACTTGTTCGTCATGATGTTATGTCTCATGTGTATGCATATGGACAGCAGTGTCCAAAAGCTGCCGGTATTATTCATCTTGGTGCAACTTCTTGTTTTGTTGGTGATAATACGGATATCATTTTGATGTCAGAAGCATTGCAACTTGTCCGAAAAAAATTAATTAATGTTATCGCTAAACTTTCGCAATTTGCAGATGAATATAAGGCGCTTCCAACGCTTGGATTTACGCATTTTCAACCAGCTCAGCCTACAACGGTTGGTAAGAGAGCAACACTTTGGATTCAGGAATTTATGATGGACTTAGAGGATCTTGATTATGTTATGGGTTCATTAAAATTGCTTGGTTCAAAAGGAACAACGGGAACACAGGCGAGCTTTTTGGAATTGTTCCATGGTGATTTTGAAAAGGTTAAGAAATTAGATCCGATGATTGCTGAGAAGATGGGATTTGATGGATGTTATCCGGTATCTGGTCAGACATACTCAAGAAAGGTTGATACCAGAGTATGTAACGTTTTGGCAGGAATTGCGGCAAGTGCACATAAGATGTCAAATGACATTCGACTTTTGCAGCATTTAAAAGAAGTGGAAGAACCTTTTGAAAAGAATCAGATTGGCTCTTCAGCGATGGCATATAAGAGAAATCCGATGCGTTCGGAAAGAATTGCGTCACTTTCCAGATATGTAATGATTGATGCGCTTAATCCGGCAATAACGTCGGCTACACAATGGTTTGAAAGAACTTTAGATGACTCTGCAAATAAGAGAATCTCAATTGCAGAAGGATTTTTGGCAATTGACGGAGTTCTTGATTTGTGTATCAATGTGACAGATGGATTGAAGGTATATGATAAAGTAATCACACGACATCTGATGAGTGAGCTTAGTTTTATGGCGACGGAAAATATCATGATGGATGGAGTGGAAAAAGGCGGTAATCGTCAGGAACTTCATGAGAAGATCCGTCAGCTTTCTATGGAAGCCGGTAAGACAGTAAAAGAGCAAGGACTTGATAATAATTTACTGGATCTTATAGCGGCAGATCCGACCTTTGATTTGACATTAGAAGAACTTGAAAAGAATATGATTCCTTCTAATTATGTTGGATGCGCACCAATGCAGGTGGATCTGTTCCTTGAGCAGGTAGTGAAACCGGTTTTGGATGCGAATAAAGAATTGTTGGGAGTAACTGCTGAAATTAATGTATAAATCATGTTGTAATTTTTGACTTGGTATGCTATCATATTTTAGTTGTTATGTATACTTGATAGGAGGGTATCGATTTGGATACGTTAAAAATAATCTTAATTATTGTTTTAATTGCAGTATGTGCAATCGGCAGTATTATAATTCTTATGCAAGAAGGAAAACAGAACGGACTTGGTGCATTGAGCGGGTCTATGACAAGTAATGATTCTTATTGGAGTAAGAATAAGGGTCGTTCTAAGGAAGGAACGTTGGTAAAGATTACGACATTATTTGTTGTTTTGTTTATGGGAATTTCCTTAGTATTAAGCATGGGATTCTTTAACTAGAGGTATACAAAAGGCGATTGTATGATGACAATCGTCTTTTTTTTTGAGTTTGGAAGGAAAGAAATGGATAATTTTATCAGACAAAAAAATACGATCTATGATTTTATTTGCGATCCGATTTATAAACCTATGAAAGCGAAAGAGATTGCTATGGTTCTTGGAATCTTAAAAGAACAAAGAACGCAGCTTCATGCGGTACTTGATGCTCTTGTAGAAGATGGAAAAATCGAATTATTGACAAATGGAAAATATAAAAAAAGTTCACAATGCTTTTATTGCGGAGTTTATACGGCGCATCCGAAAGGTTTTGGTTTTGTTACAGTGGAAGGACTTGACGAAGACTTGTTTGTGGCTGCAGAGGATGCCGGTGGCGCATTTCATATGGATGAAGTAAAGGTGAAAGTAAAAAATGCACCGGCTGGGAAGCGTATGGAGGCCCGTGTAGTAGAAGTACTTTCACATGGTCTTACAAGAATTGTGGGAACATATGAAGCTGTAGAGGGTTTTGGGTTCGTGCGTCCGGATAATGAACGGTTTTTAAAGGATATTTTTATCAGTGAGAAAGATGCAGCCGGCGCAGTAGATGGTCATAAAGTGGTTGTGGAGATCAAAAGCTATGGGGATGAACGCCATAAACCGGAAGGTAAAATAGTTGAGATATTAGGCCATAAAAACGATCCCGGAGTAGATATTTTGTCGATAGCAAAAGATTATGATTTTCCAATGGAATTTGCTCCTAAAATACTTACGCAGGCAATAAATGTTGCGAAACCGGTAAGTGAAAAAGACATGGAAGGACGCAGGGATCTTCGTCAATTGCCAATGGTTACAATCGATGGAGAAGATGCAAAGGATTTAGATGATGCAGTATCACTGGAAGTGGAAGATGATTGTTATCATTTGGGAGTTCATATTGCGGATGTGACAAATTATGTGCAGGAAAACAGCGCACTTGATAAAGAAGCGCTAAAACGAGGAACCTCGGTTTATCTCGTAGACCGGGTGATTCCTATGCTTCCGCATACATTATCAAATGGAATCTGTTCTTTGAATGAAGGAGAAGAACGATTGGCGCTTAGTTGTCTTATGACTTTCGATAAGAAGGGGAAATTATTGGCACATGAAATTACGGAATCTGTAATCTGTGTAAATCATAGGATGACCTATACGGTTGTAAATGAAATTGTTACAAATCATAACCCGGAGTATATGGAAAAATATGCTGACTTTGTGGTAACATTTGAAAAGATGTTGGAACTTGCAACGATTCTTAGAAAGAAAAGAAGAGCAAGAGGTTCTATAGATTTTGATTTTCCGGAGACCAAGGTGATTCTTGATAAGCAGGGCAAGCCTGTTGAAATACGTCCTTATGATAGAAATCCGGCTACAAAGATCATTGAAGATTTTATGTTGGCTGCGAATGAGACGGTTGCAGAACATTATTTTTGGCAGGAATTACCGTTTCTTTATCGTGTACATGAACAACCGGATAAAGAAAAGATTACGAGCCTTTCTGAATTCTTGCGAGGGTTTGGCGTTTATTTAAATACAACTAGGGAAAATATTCACCCCAAAGAGTTACAAAAGATTCTCGATAAGATAGAAAATACCCCGCAGGAAAGTTTGATTAGCAGATTGACGCTTCGTTCTATGAAACAGGCAAAATATAATCCGCAATGTCTTGGTCATTTTGGCTTGGCGGCAAAATATTACTGCCATTTCACTTCGCCGATACGTCGTTATCCGGATCTTCAGATTCATAGAATTATCAAAGAGAACCTTCGCGGGCGATTAAAGCAAGAACGGATAGAACATTATGAATCTATCTTGGATAAAGTTGCACAAAATACCAGCAAGACGGAAAGGCGCGCGCAGGAAGCAGAACGAGAAACAATTCGTATGAAGCAGGCGCAGTATATGTCTGAACATATTAATGAGATATTTGAAGGCGTGATTTCGAGCATTACTTCGTTCGGCATCTATGTAGAGCTTGAAAATACAATCGAGGGTCTCGTTCATGTAACAAAGCTTATGGATGATTATTACTACTATGATGAAGAGAAACATAGAATGATTGGAGAAAATAACCAGAAAGAATATAGACTTGGTCAGAGTGTTCGAATCAGAGTGGCAGATACAGATGTTATGAGGCATACGATTGATTTTTCGATGGTGTGCGAGGAGGAAACATAAAGGAGCAGACATGGGAAAGAACGCAACGAAACTAATTGCAAATAACAAAAAAGCTTTTCATGATTATTTTATTGAAGAAAAGTTTGAGGCAGGCATTTGTCTTGCGGGAACAGAAGTTAAGTCCCTAAGACAAGGAAAATGCAGCATCAAAGAAGCGTATATTCAGATTAAAGATGGTGAAATTATAATTTATGGTATGAATATATCGCCATATGAAAAGGGGAATATTTTCAATAAGGATCCTTTAAGAGAAAGAAAATTGTTAATGCATAAAAGTGAGATTCATAAGCTTGCCGGGAAAATCAAAGAAAAAGGCTATACGCTTGTACCATTACAGGTGTATTTTAAAGGCAGCCTTGCAAAGGTGGAAATAGCTTTGGCAAAAGGTAAAAAACTCTATGATAAACGGCAGGATATTGCGAAAAAAGATATGAAACGAGAAGCGCAAAGAGAGTTTAAGATTCGCAATTTATAATGGAATTGGGGAATATGGACATCTTGACGTTGAGCATTGTTTCGAGTATATTCAAGTAGGATATCTAAAGGCAAAAATGGTTATTTGGATAATCGTTTTCGTCTTTTGCTTTTTGGAGGAGGAACAAAATGTCAGACGCTATGTTGTATGAAAAGTTTAAAGGGGTATGTCTTTCGGAAAGAGAGTATCAAAGTCTAGAAGATACCGGGGAAATTCCAAGATGGCTCATAACTTGTGTGGGTGGAATTCAGAATTTATCGAAAAACAAATCTTCTGCAGGGAAATACACAGGTAAGTTTACGGATGCAATTAGAAAATATGACCAATTGATGTTCTTAGAAGAAGATAAGCCTTTGGGCTGTGATTATGAGCAAAGAATCTGCATGAATCTTTTTAGAAATATTTTGGTTTTTAGCATTACACCGGGGTATGATGCGGATAAAAAAAGATATGAAACCATGGTTCCGCTTGTAAAGCCTGTAGCAATTCCGCTTGTGAAAGTTACAAGTGGGAAAACTTCAAGTGTTGTAGATGCGGATGGAACTACAAGGTATTTGTTTACGGTATCTTTTACAGATGGAAGTGCTTATAGAGCATTGTTGTTTACAGAGAAAGATGGAGAGATTAGTATGGATCATAACTGGTCACTTGCTGTAAACAGTGATATTTATTCGGATGTTATATCCGGTGAAGTGTTGGCAAAAGAAGAGATTGCAGCATATTTGGAAAAATTAGAAAACGTTTTCGAAAAGCGATTAGAAGAACGCTTTGATTTTGAACAGCGTCGCGGTATTTTGAAATTGTTATTTGAAGAACCTATGTGCAGTGAATTGGCAACGGGAATCTATGCTACAGCAGATGGATTTGCAGATATGATTATTGACCATTTGGACAAGCTTGCTTATACACAAATTGCAAGAGATTTGAACAGGGAAATTAAGCCGCATCTTGATTTGAAGAAAGAAGCTTTGAAAAAATCGCAGGGGTATCGGGATCAGTTTGATAAGAATCGACGCAAATTATGGGGAGCCGGTCTGGTTCGCCAAAGACGTATGAAACCGCTTTTGCTGGAATTACAGGAGAATGCAAAAAAAGAAGATAAGCGTGCAATGCAAGAACAACAAATCAGTAGAGATATTTGTTTGGAAATCATAGATAAGATGTAGAATCAAAATGATATAGCTCAGTCGGAACTTATGCTCCGCCTGAGCTATATTTTTGTGCGTACCAGATATCTTACGGTGCGCATATCACAATAAAACGGCGCGGATTTAGCTTAGCGCCAAAGTGATTATTTTACTTGTGATGCTTTGTGCGTTAATACGATGGTATCACCAACAACTTTGCTATCATATTCTTTTAACGAATCACGGGTTAAGGTAAATCCGGTCATGGTAGTCCAAAGAACAAAATAGACATCCTGGTTATTTACAACCTCTAAAGTTGGTACGTTGTTAAAATCAGCATCTGTAGAAATGCCTTCGGTGTAATATTTTTTGTTATAATTTGCAGCACATTGTTTACCGACATCTCCGGCGATGGTAATTTCACCATAATGATTCAGTACTGCTGACTCGATGGCACGTTTTTCGTTTGCTGTAATTTTCTCTGCTAAATGACTCATTTGTAAATTCCTCCATTTCATTTTATAGCTCTCTTATCGCTTACTTTAGTTAGACGAAATAAAACGCAACAAAACATGGCAATAAGATTGCCTTTATCATAACATTTTTGTTGGTGGCAAACAACCAAAAATTAAACTCAGAGTTTACTTGACGTGAAAATAGTGCGCCGATATAATGAATATGAAAACAAGCACAGCTTGTAAATACCTTTAGGGGCTAGTAAAGGTTTCGACGGGGATTTGGAAGTTGGAGAAGCTATCCGCAGGATGATGCGTTAAATCTCAAAACTAAAAATAAACGCTGAAGATACAGATTTAGCTTTCGCTGCCTAAGCAGCGAGTGTTCGCCCCGAAGCACCTACACTTTGGGAACCGAACATCGAACATGTAGGAAACGACATATATTAAGCTTTGCATATATGGGCGTAAGATGAAGCTACTAAAGCCGGAAGGATGTTAGTTTCCGTCCGGGAGAGGGAATGTAAAAGAACTGACTATGATAGTAGAAGTACAATGGAAAGATTTTCGGACACGAGTTCGATTCTCGTCTAGTCCACTAATGCACGAAGCGGCGAACCCGCTCCAAGGCAATTATTACTGCGTTTACAAGAATGTGTTTGCAATGATTGTAGATTTTGATGTTGTAGAAGGTAAGGCTCCTTCTCAAAATCACGTCGTTACAACACATTCTGACATTCGCAAGTGGGTAAGTGATAACCTTAATATCACAGTTAGTAACTCTAGTATAGGTAGGGTTATGGAGAAGTGCGGTATTGTATCATTTGATAAGAATCAAAAATGTGATTTGCCAAAATTAAAATCTGATAAAGAAAAGGCTATTATGACCGCATTTCTTGAAATGAATATAGTTGAAAAAAAATAGCAGGGATTTCTCCCTGCTATTATTCATTCTTCACCAAAAATCTCTGATGGCAAATCACCGTATACATCTCTGAATTCTTTTATGATGCTCTCCAGCTCAAGTATCCTTCTATAACTTTGAAGGCTATGATTTAAAAGTGTGTTTATAAGATTTAAGGCTCCAATATATGGACGTCTATCGGGTTTTTCGATTTCTTCGAGGGTAGTGATAGGACAGTATTGCCAACAATCAGATAGGACAGAATCGGTGATAAATGCAATGTCGGTTACAAGTTCATTTGGTACGTTTTCAAAGTAACCAGCCTTGTGTTTACGAGCAAATGTCAGGCGCGGATTTTCAATCATAAGCTTTTCTAATATGGGTTTGATTTCTGCTATTTCCGAATTGCTAAATGCTCCATCATCCAATTCTATCAAATCTACCTTATTGGATGATACTTGGTACTTAAGCTTAAACATAATATAACCTTTCTGAATTATGCAGATTTTAATGCTTTATCTGCAATTTGGAATACATGCTTTTGTGCATCATAGTAATACACATGATCTGTCAGCTGATCGCATGGTTCAACTTGTGTAGCATTAACTTCTTTAACCATGTTTTCAAGGTCTTGCGCCGACATTTGACCGTTATCTCTAACGAGTAGTATTTCATGAATACTGCTTGGTAAAATAAAATAACTTCCTCCAAGTTTTTGAGCAGCGTCTTCCATAAAATTTGGATATGCGATAACTCCAGCACCATGATTTTTATCTGGCACAGAGGCCACAAAGATTTGTTCATCCTCAGGAGAAATTTCAGGCATTAAGCCTGGCATCATCTCGCTCATTACTTCTGACATGCCCTTTATTTCTGTAGGACGGACAAGTGGCGCGTTAACTAAAGCATCTTCAAATAGTTGTTCCTTAGTAATTCCAAATTGATGACAGAGAGAATTAGTAACGACAATAGTAGCATTACCGTATTCTGTTTTATCTAAGACAATTCTTGTGATTACTGCCATATCCTCTAGCGTATTATGAGGAATGGATTTAAGCTTGTCTGCATTTCTTTCAGCTGATACTACTTCAAGAGATAGCTTGTCTTTGACTCTAGAATAATCTGTTATTTCGTTTGGATTTACTACTGGACATGACTCTATACCCTTGAAGCATTCTTTTGCAGTACGTTCTACAAGTGTATCAAAATCAACACCTTCTACAAATGCATCATAGATTGAGTCTAAATTGAGATTCATCCCGATAATTGAATCCTTTGGCTTGATGCATAATGCATTATATGTTCCATTAAGTTTATCAATCTTTTGTGGGGATAATTCTGCCTCTGCTAGGTCTGTATTGCTTAGAGCTTTTTTGAGTGATTCTATTAAATTGCGTTGAAAAACATTAAATGTCATTTTTATTTCCTCCTGAATTTAAACTTATATGTCTATAGTTACTGAGTTACTATCTTCATAAAGTGCATCACACAGTTTTTCGTGGAGTTCGCTATATATGGCTCTAAAACCATATTTGGCAGTGCTTTGAGCCAGTTCTTCTATGTTTGTAGTTTTTAGCTTTATAGATACGCTATACGTCTTCTCTAGCCGCGATATTGGGCTGTAACGTTCGTCTGCTAATACCGCCATTGCAATAGATTCCGTGACAGGTGGGATAGTGATAATTCCTCCATTGAGTCTGCCTAGAAATTCTGCGGATAATGTTTCAGAGTCTTCGATTTCTTCCTTTGTTACAGGCGTATCTTTATTTGACAAGGTAACATCAGAACCGAAGCCTATGCTTGATTTTCTTTCTTGCCGTACCGAATCAAAAGTACCCATAAAAATGAAGCTCACTAAACTTGTGTCTATCTTCTTTTTGTTTTTGTCTTCGCCAACAAAGAGTTCAGAGCCTTCAACTAATTTCAGAAGCTCATTTTGCATCAGCGTTCCTAGCTCAGATTCGTGACGACATAATGCTTTGTCTATTTCATCAACAAAGCAGAAAGCTGGCCTTGTTGTATCAAGGGAAAGAAACATATCCGAAAAACTTGTGTTACCTCTATATGATTTTGGAGATACGAGAGAGGCATCGAATATAACGGTATTGGGATAAATTTCTTTAAGAATACGTGCAAGCTCAGTCTTGCCTGAACCGCTGTTTCCGATGACAAGCATGTTGGTTTTAACTTTTTTGTGAATTGCACTGAATATAGCGACTGACATGCGTTTTTTATATTGCTCACAGCCAAACATTTTGCTATCAAGATAGTTTTTGATGGACTTAGGCGTTTTAAATAGCTCTTTGTCAAAATCTGCATCTGGTTTATTAGTTGTAATCGTTGCTCTGTCGTCCCACCATTTATAAGATGTCTCATTTTTTATATTATCCATTGCGTACCTCCATGGATTTTTAGTGTTAATATTTCAGGATTTAGACCGAGCAACGAAGTTGCTTAAACAAGCAGCGAAATTTAGTCTTGCGAACGTGTGAAAAATAAGCCAAACAAGTGACTAATATGGTATACTTAAAGCATCTGTTGTTATGTGTTAAATTCAGAAGGGGAGCGAATTTATGGCAGTATCGTATAAGAAATTGTTTAAGCTGATGATTGATCGTGATATCAAGAAAAAAGACCTTAAAGATATTACTGGATTGAGCTATGGAACAATTGCCAAGCTTGAGAAAGGCAATAATGTTGAAATAAGCGTTTTGGATAAAATCTGCGTTAAATTAAAATGCCAGCTTAGTGATATTGCAGAAATTACTTATGATGAATAAGCCCGTTTTAACGAATATTACGAGTAGTATGCTTACAATACAATAAAATGAAAAGGTTAGGAATAATCAATGGATAACAAGAGTATCAAAAAATTAGAAGCAGATTTATGGGAGTCAGCAGACTTACTCCGTGCAGGTTCAAAATTGACATCAAATCAGTATTGCATGCCTGTACTTGGACTGCTCTTCCTGAGATATGCATACAGCCGATTCAAAATGGTTGAAGAGGAGATATTAAAGACAAGACCCGTTAGAAATGGTAGACAAATGCCTGTTGAAGCAAGTGATTTTGCAGCTAAAAGTGCATTGTTTCTTCCTAAAGAAGCTCAGTACAGCTATCTTGTTAATTTGCCTTCAAATGTTGCATCAATGGGATTAGTAAACATTGATGGACAGCCTATGGCAAGCCTTGGAGAAGTTGTAAACAATGCAATGAATTTGGTTGAGCAGCAGAGTGAGCAGCTTACAGGTGTTTTACCAAAAAGCTATACAGATTTTTCAGATGATTTGCTTGGAGAACTTCTAAGAATATTCAATAACAATGCTCTTGATGAAGTTGGTGGTGATGTTATTGGACGTATTTATGAGTATTTCCTTAATAAATTTGCTAAGAATATTGCATCTGATGATGGAGTTTTCTTTACTCCAAAATCACTTGTAAAAATGATAGTAAATGTTCTTGAGCCTAAGCAAGGAGTACTTCTTGATCCAGCATGTGGTTCAGGCGGTATGTTTGTTCAGACTGGTGATTTTGTAAATGAAGCAGGATTGCAGGCTAATTCTAGCATGACTTTTTATGGTCAAGAGAAGGTTGAGTATAACGCGCAACTTTGTTTGATGAATATGGCTGTGCATGGTCTTACAGGTGTAATTAAGTCAGGCGATGAAGCTAATAGTTTTTATCATGATGCGCATAACCTTGAAGGACAATGCAATTATGTAATGGCAAATCCACCATTCAACGTAGATAAGGTAAAAGCTGAATCTGCAACTAATGCTGGAAGATTGCCTTTCGGAGTACCTAAAGAGAATAAGAATAAAGAGATAGGAAATGCAAATTATCTTTGGATTTCTTATTTCTACGCCTATTTGAATGAGACAGGTAGAGCTGGATTTGTAATGGCTTCATCTGCAACTGATAGTCAGGGAAGCGATAAAGATATCAGAGAGAAACTTGTAAAGACAGGTCATGTTGATGTCATGATTTCTGTAGGTAATAACTTTTTCTATACAAAGAGTTTGCCTTGCTCATTATGGTTTTTTGATAAGGGAAAATCTGAAGATTTAAAAGATAAAGTCTTATTCATTGATGCGAGAAACTATTATACAGTTGTAGATCGTACTTTAAATGAGTGGAATGAGTGGCAGTTAAAGAATCTAAATGCCATTGTGTGGCTTTATCGAGGTGAAATTGATAAGTATAAGCAACTTTTAGAAGACTATAAGGTTTCAATTGCTGATATGATTTCTGAAGTGGGTGAGGATAGTCTTAAAGCGGTTAATGATAATGTTTTTGTTGATGGATGTGAAATCGCAAAGAAATGTTTAAAGAAAGTCAAAGAGGCTGCAAAAGAAGCGATAGAGTCCTGTGATAGAAAAGATAAAAAACAAACACAAAGTTTTTGGGATGAGAAAATAGCTTCAGTAAAGGAGATTGTTGACGTAGTAAAAGAAGCGCATTGGCTTTATAGCAAGTTCGGCGAAGGAATATATGAGGATATTCTTGGACTATGTAAAATTGCTAATGTTAGTGATATTGAATCAAAAAGTTGGTCTTTAACATCTGGAGCCTATGTTGGCGTGGCGCCAGTTGAGGATGATGGAATTGATTTTGAAGAGAGAATGTATGAGATTCATAATGAACTACTATTATTACAGAATGAAAGTAATCAACTTATGGATGAAATTTCTAAGAATATGAAGGAGCTGGGTGTATGATTGTAGATAAAGTGAAACTTTCAGAGGTATGCAAGTCGATTTCTGATGGTGATCATCAGCCACCTCCAAAAGCTAGCAATGGGATTCCTTTTGTGACTATAGCAAATATTACTAATTCAAATAAATTTGATTTTTCAAATACAATGTTTGTTCCTCGAGAATATTATGACAGTTTGGATGATAAAAGACGCCCAAAGGAAGGAGATATTTTATATTCTGTTGTAGGATCTTTCGGAATACCTGTATATTTAAGAGATAATCAAGCGTTTGTTTTTCAAAGGCATATCGCTATTTTGCGTCCAGATGCTAGTGTAATCAATCCTGAATATCTTTATTACACGATGTTGAGTCGTGATTTTTATATGAAAGCTGATGCGGTTGCGCTAGGAGCAGCACAACGTACGATAAGTCTTACCGCATTACGAAACATGGAAGTGAAGCTTCCCCCAATGGATGTTCAGAACAAGATTGTGGATTTATTAAAGCCTTATGATGCATTTATAGATAATAACCAAAAACAAATAAAACTCTTGGAAGAAGCAGCTAAGAGGCTTTATAAAGAATGGTTTGTAGATTTTAGATTTCCAAATTATGAAACTTATAAGCTTATAAATGATATTCCAGAAAAATGGAGTGTGGTCTCAATTGATGATGTATTTGAAATAAAGTATGGAAAGACATTACCAACTAGTAAGATATCAAAAAGTGGAAAGTATCCTGTGTATGGTGCTAATGGTGTTATAGGATATTATTCTGAGAAAAATGTAGATGAAATTGTTCCATTAATTACAAGCAGAGGAAATGGTAGCGGCGATGTCTTAAGAACGCATGATAGTGAAGCTTTTGTTACCAATAATTCATTTATAGTTAAAGGAAAAGAGGATTACTTACGAATGCCTTTTACATATGAGTTGATGTTGCATACAAATTTTAAAAGTGTTTGTACAGGTTCGGCACAACCGCAGCTAACAAACAATTCTATTAGTACGATTAAAGTTGTTCTTCCAGAAGAATACATCATACAAAAATATAATGCTATTGCTGATAAGTGGATAAAAAAAATAGAAGTACTTCTAATGCAGAATAAAAAAGCAATTGAAGCAAGAGATAGATTGTTACCTAAATTGATGAGTGGGGAGATTGAAGTCTAGTTATTTAAGGAGGGGGATTATTTTGCGCCAAAGATATGACGGAATAAAATTATTAGAAAGCAATGATATGGTCTTTGGGCACTATGTTGAAGAATCTATGAAATATATTGATTCATTTGATTCTTCAAAGGAATTTAACGACGTAAATGAAGTTATAGAAGCATATAATGTTCATCAGTTATTATCTCATAAGCATCTTAAGGTAGAGTTTGTAACTGAGTATGCATCAAAAATAAAAGTACTTATGCCAATTGTGGCTAAGTTTTTTAAGAGCATATCTGATGATAATTTTATAAAGATATGTGATGAAGTAGCTATTGGATATGTAGATGAATTTTGGATTCTATTTGATAAGTTCAAGGTATATGAGCAAATTAGCGAAGAGAAGTTTGCTGAATATATAAATAATCCGCATACAACTCTTCATTACATCTTAAAACAAAAAAGAATAGTAGAACATTATGATGATGTTTTGGCTGATTGCTTGAGAAATTCTGATCAGACTGCCGAAATCATTATTCATAATCACATGGAGAAACAAGGCAATAGAAATAAATGCTATTTACCCAATTCTTTAATGCCATCTGAGTATGAAGGAATACTTAGGAAATATGTTCATTCGATTCACCCAGGTCTTGGCTCGTTAAGAGTAATAGAGATGTTTCAAAGCACTTCTGAGTGTCCAGTTTCAGATAAGCTTCGATTGGAAGCGAGGAAGAGACAAAAAGAGATGCTTAAGGATGGCTCTGTTACGGTATTTAACTCACATATGGGAGTTGGCGTAAGTTTTAGAGATGTTGCGGAACTTGTAACGGTAGAGAATACCCCTGAGGGCCATTTGTTTATATATGACAGGCAATGGCTAAAACAGAATTTAGATTATCCAACGTTATTAAATAATTTTATTTATATGTTTGGATTTGTGGATATGGAGTTTAGGAGTGTTTTTCCTTCTATTTCTTCTAAACTTGGTGTTTTTGAACGAGTGATGGGTGTAAAAGGCATTAAAGAGTATCAGACAGGAAGCTCATTTACTTTTTATTACATGAAAACATCTGCAGATATGCATGGTTATATTGAAGAACTAGAGCGAAACAATATCCGCTTTGAAGATATCATCAAATGGTTTTTTGAAGATTACTTAGTTGAAGAGTTCAATATTAAAGGCTTTTCGTTTGCCACATCTTCAAAAGATAGTAGTTATCTAGAAATGTGTAGGAATTTAGCTTCGGAGATGGATGGTGTTCTAAAACAGTATAGATTATATGCTGAAAATGGTGAGATTGATAGGGAATTACTTGAAATGTCATCTCGTCCAGTGGAGTTTGAGCTATTGCCGTCGCTTAGAACTGAAAAGTATGGGTATGTAAATTCGGATGATATAAGACAGGAAATGTTTTATTTGTTTTCAGATCAGTGCTTGTTGTCATATGTAGAAAGAATTGGAGAGAAATATGAATGTCTTCATGACTTGCTGCTTAATGAAGAATTACGTCTTTCTGATTATACTAGGCAAGATGAGTTATACCAGATTAATTGGCTGATCCAGAGGAACACTCTATGTGTTGAAGATGGACTATTAAAGCTAAATCCAAGTAGGGCGTTTATTTTAAAAGATTTGTATGAACATGAAGTGATTTGTTTGGATTATTATCCATCATATATGAAATCTCTCTTATCAGAGATGAAATCAGTGGGGGATATATGCATTACAAATACTTTTTTATCAGTTCCTGAATCGGATTACTTAAATTATGTGCTAAACAAGAGCCAATATAGTAATGGTATGGATTTGAGGAATCGTTACATTCATAGCACATATTCTGCAAATGAAGAGATTCATAAACGGGATTATATAGAGCTAATGAAAATCATGGTTTTGATTGTGATTAAGATTAACGAAGAGTTATGTAAAAAATAGTAATTCGGTCTATATAAAAAAGAGGGTTGGTATATGTCAGAGCAAGTTTTTGAAATATCTATTCCATTAGATGAAGATGGGTTTATAGAGATGGAATGTGATTATTGCAAAACAAGATTTATGCTACATAAGGATGTATATGAAAATGAAGATAATTTGTTCTTTTTTTGTCCTATATGTGGCATTCCTAATAAAACTAACACATTTTTTGTCCCAGAGGTTTTAGAAAAAGCTCAACAGATGGCTGCGAATTATATGTTAGATGAGCTTGATAAAATGCTGAGTAAGAGCATGAAACAGATTAATAGGAGTGGGTTTATTAAAATGTCGGTTAAAAAGACAGAAAGAGTTCAAGAGAGGGAACTATACACCCCATTGAATTCCTATGTTAAATGCCGAAAAGTGTGTTGTGGTATAGATGTTAAGGTAAAAAATATTGATAAGGAAACGGGGACATATTGTCCTATTTGTGGGTGCGAACAGTGAACAGAAAAGAATTACAGAAAATATCTTTGAAATACAGAACTCTATCAGGACAGTTACTAAAGGTTAATGCGCAGAGCGAAATATATTGTATTCAGCAATTTTATGATTTTATTACAAACACACCATTACTTATTTCTTATATCAATGAATGTAGAATTACTGAATATGATTTTAAGAAGATATTTTCGGAAAAAGGTTGGAATAGTGTTCTAGACCTTCCAGCTGATGAGAAAGAATTAGTTAGCTATGGGTATCAACTTTTAGAATATATTCTTGATGGCCCTAAAGAATTATTTGGCCTATGTATGGGATATACAGATAGTAGAAAATTTTCGGATAACATAGAAGCGTTTATTAGAAAGTCAATTGAGCCATTTGTTGTAGCATTAAGAACATATCTAGAAATTGAATTTATAGAAGCTGACAATGATAAACCATCTACAGATAAGGAGATAAAGAATATTTTCCTGTCTTATTGCCAAAAGGACACTGATATTGCTAATTATTTGGAAGAAAAATTACAACCTGTAATTGAAGGAAAGGCAACCATTTCGCGTGATATACGAGATGTTGAATATCATGAAAGCTTTAAAAGGTTTATGAATTCAATTGAAAAGCATGATTATGTTATTACTTTAATTAGTGATAGGTATCTTAAATCAAGAAATTGCATGTATGAGATGCTTGAAGTCGTTAAGGATAGTAATTTCTCAAAAAGATTAGTTTTTGTTGTAATTAGTGAAAAAGATAGGTCTCTTTATAAAGCAGAACAAGATTTACTGATTGAAGCGGGAGTATATACAGCATCTGGCCAAGCTGAATATAGTAAGTATTGGACTGCTGAAAAGCATAAATTGGAGAGAGAGATTGAGGAAATTGGCAATCCTGTATATGCTATATCACAAATTAAGGAAGTGAAGGTGCTGGAAAAGATTCTTCTTGATTTATCTGATTTTCTCGAATTTATAAGGGATAATAAAGGTTTGTCAATTAGTGAACATACAGAGGAAAACTTTGCAAGTATGTTATCGTTTATGGGTATTGGAGATTAGCGAAAATGGGTATCAATATGAGCTACGATTATTCTGAAAATATTTTAGTTCAAGAGAGTTCAGGACATTTGTTAGAGGATGAGCTGGGCTGGCGTGTTGAACTTGCATACAATCAAGAAGTCCTTGGGGAAAATGGTACTTTCGGAAGAAAGTCATACAAGGATATTCTTCTGGTGCGCTATTTTCAGAAGGCTTTAAAGACATTGAATCCATGGATTACAGATGCACAAATTATAGAGGCGCAGAACACATTTGAAAAACATCTTTCTTCGTCATCGCTTATGCAGATAAATGAGGAGAAGTATCAGTATATTCGAGATGGTATTCCAGTAAAAGTTAAGAAGCCAAACGGACAGATTGAAGAAAAGAGAGCTATGGTCATTGATTTTGAGCATCCATTTGATGCTGAGAGAAATGATTTTTTGGCTATAAAAGAATTAAAGATACATGGTGATTTATATCGTAGACGTACTGATATTGTAGGTTTTGTAAATGGTATACCTCTTTTATTTGTAGAACTAAAGAAAAACTCTGTAGATGTTCAGAATGCATATACTGATAACTACACAGATTATTTGGATACAATTCCGCATTTATTCTATTACAACGCATTTTTGATGCTTTCAAATGGCGTTGAAGCTAAGGTTGGTACTCTTGGAAGTAAATATGAATTTTTCCATGAGTGGAAGAGATTAAATGAGAGTGACGAAGGAAATGTTGCTCTTGAAACCATGCTTAGAGGTATCTGCAAGAAGGATAACTTTCTTGATTTGTTGGAGAATTTTATCCTTTACGATCATTCTGGTGGAAATACTATTAAGATTCTTGCAAGAAACCATCAGTATTTGGGCGTTAATGAGGCTGTAAAGGCATATGAAGCACGTAAGCTTAATGATGGTAAGTTAGGTGTTTTTTGGCATACACAAGGCTCTGGAAAGAGCTATTCGATGCTTTTCTTATCACAGAAAATACGTAGAAAATTTGAGGGTTCACCAACAATTGTTGTTTTGACAGATCGTGAAGAATTAAATACACAGATTAGTGATACGTTCGAGAACTGTGGTCTTCTTGGAAAAACTAAGGCATCGCAATACACGGCTACAAGCGGTGATGATCTCGTTGAAAAGTTGAAAGGTAATCCTAGCTTTATTTTTACTCTTATTCAGAAGTTTAATAAAAAGCCTACAGAACCTATTTATCCTGAACACGACATTATAATTATGTCTGATGAGGCGCATAGAAGCCAATATGGAATCTTTGCTGATAATATGGTTGGATTATTGCCAACAGCATCTAGAATTGGATTTACAGGTACGCCATTACTATCAAGCGATAATATTACTGAGCGTACATTTGGTGGTTATATATCAATATATGATTTTAAACGTGCTGTAGAGGATAAAGCTACAGTTCCGTTGTATTACGAAAATCGTGGCGAGAAGATTCTTGATATTCATAATCCTGAAATTACAGATGAAATTTTGGATGCAATTGAAGCTGCTGATTTGGATGAAGAACAGCAGGAAAAGCTAGAGCATGAGTTTGAAAAAGAAATACATCTTTTGACGGCAGAACCACGTCTTCGTTCTGTTGCAAAGGATTTTGTAAAGCATTACAGTGACCTTTGGACAAGCGGTAAGGCTATGTTTGTGTGTCTTAATAAAGTCACATGCGTGCGCATGTTTAACTTTGTTCAGGAATACTGGAAAATTGAAATTGATAGACTTGAGGAAGAAAAGAAGACAGCCTCACAGCAGGAAGTACTCGAACTTGAGCGCAAGATTAAGTGGATGAAAGAAACTGAGATGGCTGTAGTTATATCTCAGGAGCAGAATGAGATTCAGACTTTCAAAAAGTGGGATTTGGACATCAGGGTGCATAGAGCCAAGATGGAAAAACGTGAGCTAGATAAAGAATTTAAGGATTCTGAGAATCCGCTTCGTGTAGTATTCGTATGTGCGATGTGGCTTACTGGATTTGATGTTAAATGTTTGTCATGCTTATATTTGGATAAACCTTTAAAGGCTCATACTTTGATGCAGACGATTGCTCGTGCTAACAGAGTAAATGAAGGAAAGAGCAATGGTTTAATTATCGATTACATCGGTATTGTAAAGGCTTTGAGAAAAGCTCTTGCTGATTATACGGCAAATACTGGAGGCAGAAATACTGATCCGACTGTTGATAAGGCTGAATTGATAGCTCGTGTGTTAGAGGTCATTTCTTCTGCGGAAGAGTTTTTGGAAGAAAAAGATTTTGAGCTTAATGACTTAATCTATGCAAAGGACTTTACAAAGCTTGGCATGCTACAAACGGCAGCTAATGCGGTATCTGATAGTAAGGAGTCAGCAAAACGTCTTATGACTTATGCTACTGAGCTTACTCGTATGATGAAGTATCTAGATAGAGATGATATTTCACCAGCGGATAGAGAAAGAAAAGATGCCATAATTGCCATTTTTGATGAGCTTAAGAAAAAGAAAAAGCATGTTGATACCGTTGACCTGATGGTGCAGATTAATGGTATTTTGGGTGACTATATTACAATTGAAACCACTGTTGATACTGATGAAAAGTCAAAGCGATTTGATATATCTAAGATTGATTTTGATTTGCTGCGTAGAGAGTTTTCTAAGGTAAAACAGAAGAATCTTATGCTTAAAGATTTGGATGAGCTTATTCAAATTAGAATTGATGGCATGCTTAAGGAAAATCCTACTCGTGTTGATTATTATGAGAGATATCAGAAGATTATCGAAGAGTATAATCAAGAGCAGGATAGAGCTACCATTGAAAAGACATTTATGGACTTGATGGATTTAGCAAATTCTATGAATGAGGAAGAGCAACGTTATGTTCGTGAAGGCTTCTCAAGTGATGAGGAATTATCGCTTTATGACTTACTTTTTAATGAAAATCTTTCAAAAGAGGATATCAAGTCCATTAAAAAGGTAGCTGTTGATTTGCTTGAAAAGATTAAGAATCGTATTTCTCAGCTTGACCATTGGACTGATAAGCAGGAAACCAAAGCTGAAATTGATAATCTTATAAGGGATACTCTTTGGGAAGAATTGCCAGAGAGTTATGACGAGATACGTATATCCGAATATAGACAGAAGATATATGAGTACGTTTATATGAGGTATAAGGAAGTAGCATAGATTGGGAGGATAAGACTAGATTTTAATGCGTAAATATAAATGTCCAAATAATTGTCGATTACCACGTAGAAAAAAGGAATTAGTAGAAAAGGATGGAAAATGGGGCTTTGACTATCATGATTTCACATATTGTCCTGTATGCGGTGAGATGATGCCACAAACACATGAAGCGGTTAAGCGTTTTTTTGATATTTATCATCTAAATTCAAAATTAGATAGGGCAGAGCAGCTTATTTATAAATCTGAGTTTAATGCTGCGGCGCGAGAAGCATTTGTTGTAGTTGAAACAGCACTGCGTAATAAGTCTGGGTTGGATTTACATGGAGTTGATTTAGTAAACAAGGCTTTGAGCTATGATGTAGATAAGAAAAGTGGCCAAATTACAAAAATTCCGCTAATACAATTAAACAATCTAATTACTGATTCTGAAAAGAATGAGCAAGAAGGTGTACGCTTTATGCTGATGGGATTTTTTCAAGGCGCTAGAAATATTTTTCAACATAATAAGGTCGGTTCAGGAGCATCTGATGTTTTATCAATAATAATCCAAGCGTCTTATTTTTTGAATTTATTAGATGGGCATAGTATCACGAAGCATGGAGAGTGGATTCGAACAAAAGTTGATTATTCTGATATTTACCAAAATATGCCAAACCATATTGATCGTTTAAAACTTAGATGTATATTACGATTTAGAAATTGGAAACATAAAAAGATGCAATCCAAAATAAAGGATACTTGTGAATCATAGTACGAAAAATGTATAGCTACTATATAAAAATGATTTAGTGAAAAGAGCCTTGGCAGTTTGCCAAGGCTCTTTTATAACGCGTAAATCACAGAAAACAGAAGAAGTTAAATTTTTGTCCCAAAAATTTGAGCCGCAAAAAGCCAGAGTTTATGCGGTTTTATCGGCATTGATTTTAAATGTCACAAAGTTCAAAATGATGATTCTTGCAACATCCGGACAGCATTCTTATAACACTCGGACAAACATTCTTAAAATATCCGGACAAGCATTCCTATAACTTACGGACAACGTTCCTAAATTATCCGGACAAGATGACATCTTAAAATCGCTTTCTTAGAATGTATGTATATACATTCTAAGGAGGTAATGAAATGAGGTGTCTAGAACCAATGATAATTACAGAAATCCTTCGCTTGAAGGAAATGCATCTTACATACCGTGAGATTGCTGAAGCTACCGATGTATCAAAAACAACTGTAGGTGAGATTATCAACAAGTGTAAAGAATGCGGTCTCACTTATGA
>NZ_FMXR01000015.1 GCF_900104415.1 Eubacterium oxidoreducens
ATCCGTGGCTTCTGCATAGGCAAGAAGAACTGGGTGATGATTGATACTGTTGCAGGCGCTAAGTCCAGTGCAATCGCTTACAGTATTGCTGAAACAGCAAAGGCAAACCACTTGAAGCCTTATGAGTATTTCAAACACTTACTCACAGTAATTCCTGATCACATGGATGATACGGATCGAAGCTTCCTAGAAGAACTTCTTCCTTGGTCAGATGAATTACCAGCTGAGTGCAGAAAACCAATGAAGTAAATGTCACGACTACGGGCGTGACTTAATTAAAAGGAGGTACCGGTGGTTTACCGGTTACGTTCTCTATTGATGAGTACTCAAATAATGTTTAAATGTAACATCCCCAAGTCGTCTACGTTTGGCTAACATAGACTGCCACATATTTTCAGCATCTTCTTTTGTTATAAGTTTTTTGCTGTACGCTTCTACCATAATGTCAGCCGTTGTTGTATACTTCAAACCATATTTCTTTATATATTTAAGAGTATCTTTAAAGTTGTTGCTTGCTAAAATACCGTTGTATTCTTTGGCAAAAGCTATACATGAAGCCTCTCCTTTTCCGATTATCGGCTCTCCATCAGGGGGATTTATTGCTAATTCCATATATAAAGAATATTCTTCGCTATCCACTTCCATATCAATAAGAAGTGCATCACCCTGCTTTATCATTATATCAATTCGTTCTTTTAAAACAGACGCTTGTCCTTTTCCTTGCGAAAGTTCATTATATACTTGTTTTGAAATTGCAATTCTATGCTTATATAATGAGGTAATTATACTTGTGTCGTTTATCCAAAGAAATGCCGAAATGCAATCAGTATCGAAAAATAATGTGTTATCAGTCAATTATTTCTCCTCCATCTGATGTTCCGTATACTATATCCTCTCGATAAGCAGTAAGTAAGTACTCTTCATATTTGCCGTATGAAATTTTGTTTTCATTTAGCATTTTTTCAGCATTTATAATATATTTTCCATATACATAATACCGTTCATTTTCAGGCAATGGATTGTATAATGCTTCGTTAAATCCAGCCAATCTAGCCGACTGTTTTACATTACGTGAAAACAGCTCCAATTCATCTGTGTTTATTTTTTTTTCAGACAATAGTCGATATAACAACGCTTTGCGACTTACCTTATAGTATTGTTCTAATTTCACAATATCGTTTATAGTTATTGGAACTTTTATATTATCTAATGCAGTCTGTGGCATAAGGAAATATGATGCAAACAAATCAGCTTTCTGTTCATTTAATTCTTTACTTGTAAAATTAGTGCATACAAATGATTTCATTCCGTCATCGAAATACACATGATATAGTTCGTGTGCAAGTGAATATCTTTGCCTTCCTATAGTCATAGCTGAATTTATAACAATAATGTTGGTGTATGGGCATTTTCTGCAATAGCCTGACATATGTTCACTCATTGGATGCATTATTAACGTAATGTTATCCATCTGTTGAACCATAGCAAAAATATCAATAGGTGAATAGGCATCTTCCCCTAGAAGATGTCTTAATGTTAATGCCTTATGTGCTAATTCAAATTTATCAATTTTTGCCATACAACACCTCATCCATTTCAATTTGGTTTAAGATAATAGCATTTATATCAGCAAGAATGCAGTTATCCTCAAATGTTAATCCATCAGTTCTAAATGCGAGCTTACCTTTAGGCGACACATCGTTTGATGTTAATAAATCCTTTACAGGGCAACAGAAAAGTCTTGCAAGTTTTTCAAGTGAATCTGAACTTATTATTCGTTCGCCCGACTCGTATTTTGATACCATACTTTGGTCGATTCCTAAAAACCTTGCAACATCACTTTGAGTCATATTCTCAAATTCACGGATTTTTTTTAAGTTACTTCCCAAAAGCTTGAAATCAACCTTTTTATTCATAAATTGTTTCTCCTTTCTTTGTTTTTTGTACTTATATTATACTCTTATCTTGTCATAAATTCTACATAAACGTTGTCATTTTTATGACAAAATGATAAAAAAATAAAATCCACCCTTGCCATTTTGAGCAATAAGCTCATGGTTTGGGTGGATTTTTCAATGTCTCAACTTAATGACATTGACTCTTATCAAACCTCCTTTAAGTCATCTTGCGAGATTTGCTCGAATTTCCCACCACATCTTGCACATTTGTAGCGAGATGGGTTTTTCACGAAATTCGTTTTCCTTTTATAGCCTATTGCATTTTTACACTCTTTACATCGAAAGAGATATTTGTAACCTGCAAAGGCTTCTTTCTCGGTCAGTCCTTTGTCTTTGTAACTAGACCGAGTTGTGATGTGAAAGCCATATTTTTGATTTAACAAATTTGCTCTTGCTTTCCACACCTCACCATGATTATGACACCCTTCTGTTGCGTGACACAACTCATGAAGTAGCGTTTCAATGATGATTCTTTCATCGCAATACAAAAGTCTTTTTGAAACGCTTATCTTATTCGAAAAAATGCCATTATGTCTATGGTGATGGCATACTGCCCACCCCGACATTTCCTCAATGCCAACTTCATCTGCAATTTCTTCAAAAGGAAACGCAAACGGCTCGCACATTTCTTTACTCTCTTTAAAAAGCTCCTGTAGTTTCTCAAAAGAGCATGGCTCAGATGATGATGAAGTTTCTGCAAAATCCGAAAAATTAAACACTAATTGTTCGTACATTCTTCATCACCCCCCCTAAATCCTTTGTAGCAGTTTCTAATAGAACTTTTGTGAAAGATTCCCATTTTTTCAAAAACTGCTCCATCTGTTCTTGCTCAAAAGCAGTGTTTTGGGAAGTCTTTATCATCAATTTTCCATCTTCAAAGACGATGGCAGGTGATATTTCAAGCACAACAGATGTCGTACTATGAAATGGGTTTGTTACCCGTTCTGCAAAAGAAAAAGCATCTTCTCTTGCATTTTTCAGTTCGAAAGGCTCTTTTCTTGCGTACCCCATGAGCTTCATAAGATAACACGCCTCGCCTACTTCTTTTTCTCTCTCTTTTAACCTAGAGAGTAGAATTTTGTTCTTTGAAGCGGAATAATACATTCTTTTTTCAGCTTCTTTGATAATTTCTTCAAACATATAAAAGCCTCCTTTTTTTAGACTAATTATTTCTTTCATTTTCTAAGTACATAAAAAAAAGAGCCGAAGAAAATATCTTCGACTCCCTTTTAAAAATTACATTTCCCAAGGAAGGGTTTCTTCCTCGGTGTCAGGTACTTCTGCCTGACTTTCGGCAGGGGCTTCTGCCTTAGTAGAAGAATCAGAACTTTTCTTGCTTTCTGCAAATTCCTGCTCCTCTACGACAACATCAGTTGTATAAACTCGCTGCCCTTCCTTGTTCTCGTAAGAACCCGTTTGGATTCTTCCGACTACGGCGATTTTCATGCCCTTGCGAAGATATTTCTCCGCAAATTCTCCTGCCTTGCCAAACGCAATGCATTTGATAAAATCGGCGGTCTGTTCGCCGTCTCTCTTGAAACGACGGTCAATTGCTAGAGTATATCTAGCGATACACATTTGCTTCTCGTCCTGTGTCCATCTTGACTCAGCATCGTTCGTTAATCTTCCCATGAGAATTACTTTATTCATACTATTTTCCTCCTTATAATGCCTCTGTTTTGAGGCTTGTTATTATTTACATCTCATAAGTACATCAAAAATTACGACTCATTTTCTCTCTCCTGCAAAAATTCAATAGCCGTTTGTTTTTTCATTTCATCAGAGTATCCCTTTTCGGTTTTATCCAAAGATGCTAAAAACTCATCAAAATCATCATCTACCACATCTTCTTCAAAAACATTTCTTGTGAGTTCCTTCTTTGAGCCACACCACGGACAGAAGTTATATTCGTCATCAAAGACTTTATAGCAACTCTTACAACAAGTGACAGGCTTTTTGGCATTTACAATGCTTTTCGCCTCGTCAGGAGATGGAATTGGAATATCATCTACTGCTCTTGTAAGCCGTGTCAGGGCTAAAAAATTCTTTACTCTCTTGTTAAATACTGTCTCTCTTTTCTTCATGCTTTTTTTCTATCCTTTCATAAATAAATTTCGATGGTTTTTCTTAAATCTAGGATTCACAGTTATATGAATCTTCGATTCTCCAAAAACCTTTTCTAAATCAGTTAAAATTGTCGTTTTTGCATAAAGCCCGCTTCGTTCAATGGGATAACTCTTTTTCATTTTTGCGTCATAAAAGAAAAGTCCACCATGACCTGCTCCCTTCTTTCCTTCTTTTCGGGCTTCTTTAATCGCTCTTTTTTCGTCTTTTGTTAAATCACTTCCTTCAATATACACATCACACGGAATATCCGTAATTGGATAAATTTCATCTGCAATCACGCATCCTCTGTCTTTATCCGCTTTCCCTCGAATGATAAGAGCACGGTTTTTACTAAAACAAGTAGCTACATTGTCATATAAATTAGGGAAAACGGTAACAGAAAATGTTCCAAAATCATCTTTTAAGTCAAGAAATGCCATTGCTTGCCCCTTTTTTGTGATAATTTCCTTTTTGGTAACTACCGTTCCTACAATAATCTGATAGCCTTTTTTTGATAAGAAATTACCGCTGTGAGCCGTCCTCATAGTGTTTTTCAAAAAGGCGTATTCATCAATCAAACTTCCTGAAAGACAAAGCCCAAGAGCATCTTCTTCTTGTTCAATTTTTTTAGAAAGTATCCACTCTTTTTTGCCAAGTGGAGTCATTTTTTCTTCTTCTCCGTCAAACAAGGTCATTTGAGCAATGTTGTAATTTTTCTTTTTCTTGTGTTCACTATGGTACGCAGCGTATTCATATACACCGCTTCTTGACACTCCAAGATAATCAAAAGCCCCTGCCTTTGCGAGAGATTGTATTTGTGCAAGCGAAAAACGATTGCCAAATAACCATTTAATAATAAAGGCGGGTGTTTCGCCTGTCGGCAATTTTTCAATCATCTTTGCTTTATCACGAGATATATCGCTGACTCCACCAAGTGCATAATAAATTCCGCTTTTTGTTGGATAAAATCTGTCCTTTGCTTTGTCGAGTCTAGGGGAAAACAAGGTAATTCCAAGTCTTTTTGTTTCGTTTAAATAAACCTTCTTTTTGTCGTTATTGTCAATTACGCTTGTCATAAGGGCTGACATATATTCATTTGGATAATAGTATTTCAAATATGCGGTCTGATAAGCTAAAATCGCATATGCCGCCGCATGAGATTTATTAAATGCATATTTCGCAAAATCAATCATATCGTCAAAAATCTGATTGGCAATCTCTTTTGAGATTCCTCGTTTGATACAACCGTCAATTTTGTTTTTCACAATTTTATCCCCGTTTTTATCAATGACAAAATTCCCTTTGTTATCCATCTGAAATTCAATCAGTCCATTTAAAAAGACTTCTCTTTCTTTTTTCAGCTCCTCCTCTTTCTTTTTTGACATCATTTTGCGGACAGAATCACTTCGCCCCATCGAATATCCTGCAAGGTCACGTACAATCTGCATAACTTGTTCCTGATACACAATAACGCCATAGGTGGATTTTAAAATTGGCTCTAACTTATCGCAAATATAAGTAATCTCTTTTGGGTTTTGCTTGTTTTTTGCATAGGTTGGAATAAAATCCATAGGACCGGGGCGAAAAAGTGCGATTCCTGCAATCAAATCATCAATGCAAGTCGGTTTAATGGAATCTTTCATGCATTTTTGCATCCCTTCGCTTTCAAGCTGAAAAATGCCTGTCGTTTTTCCTGTTCGTATCATTCGAAAGACATTTTCGTCCGCATAATCAATCTCTTTTAAGTTGATTTTTTTGTTATAATTTCGCTCAATGTCATAAAGAGCGTAGTCAATTGCGGTTAATGTACGAAGTCCTAAGAAATCCATCTTCAAAAATCCAAGTTCTTCTACCGTTGTCATGGTATATTGCGTTACATATCCCGTTTTATCGGCATTAAATGCAAGTGGCATATATTCATGAACAGGTTTGTCGCAAATAACAACTCCCGCCGCATGAACCCCCGTTTGTCTCGGAAGTCCTTCAATTAACATTGCATAGTCTAAAATCTGCTTAATATCACTTCTTTCCTCATAGGCTTTTGAAAGCTGAGGGGATTCTTCGATTGCCTTTTTAAGATTTTTTGCATCTTTTGGAATCCATGAACAGATTAAATTCGCAAGAGCAAAGCTGACTCCAAGGTTTCTTGCAGTATCTTTAATGGATTGTTTCGCTTTAAGCTGTCCAAAAGTTACAATCTGTACAACATTATCTTCTCCGTATTTTTCCTTGACATATTCAATGGTTTTGTATCTGTTTTCCATTGCAAAATCAATGTCAATATCGGGCATTGTTTTTCTGTCAGGGTTTAAGAATCTTTCAAAAATCAAATTGTAGTCAAATGGGTTTACATCCGTAATATCCATGCAATAAGAAACGACACTTCCTGCCGCACTTCCTCTACCAAGTCCAACAGATACCCCATTTTTTCTTGACCAATTGATAAAATCCCAAACAATAAGGAAGTATTCTAAATACCCCATGTTCTCAATAACATCAATTTCATAACGAAGTTGCTTTTTAGCTCTTTTTAAATCTTCAAATCTAAACTTAGAAAGACCTTCCTCGCAAATCTTTTCCAAATAACTTCTAACGGTATATCCACTTGGCACATCAAACTTTGGCATCTTGGTTTCGTGGAAAGTAAACGTAAGATTGCATTTATCTGCAATTTCTTGCGTTCTTTCTACAATGTCGTCATCAAATAATTCTTTCATTTCTTCTTCTGATTTGACATAAAACTCGTTTGTTCCGTAAGCGTGTTCGCCTGTTTCCAAAAAATTTTGTTTTCTTGCATTTCCAATTAAAATATCATGTGTTAGCACATCTTCTTTTAAGGTGTAATGCACATCATTTGTAGCAACAAGCGGGATATTTGTTTCTTTTGAAATTTCTTTTAATACTTTGTTTACCAAAAGCTCCTCATCAAGTCCGTGGTCTTGTACTTCAAGGTAAAAGTCATCCTTAAAGATGTCCTGATACCAAAGAGCCACTTCCTTTGCTTCTTGGATTCTGCTTTGACGAATTAGCATTGGAATTTCACCGCCAATACAAGCGGACAAGCAAATCAGACCTTTGGAATGTTCTTCCAAAAGCTCCTTATCAATTCTAGGACGGTAATTAAATCCTTCTTTATATCCATAAGAACAAAGATAAATCAGGTTCTCATAACCTGTCATATTTTTAGCAAGCAAAATCAAGTGATAATACCTAGTATTCTTTGGTTTTTCACTTCCATCAAGGTATTCTTTTACAGCCCCTTCAAAACGTGAAGTCGGGGCAATATATACCTCGCACCCAATAATGGGTTTAATGCCTTGCTCTCTTGCTTTTTTATAAAAATCAATAACTCCGTACATAACACCGTGGTCAGTTATCGCACACGCTGTTTGTCCGAGCTGCTTTACTCGCTTAATGTAATCATCAATTCGGTTGCAAGCATCTGCAATCGAATATTCAGTATGTGAATGTAAATGAGCAAACATAAAATATCCTCCTTTCTGTTACATAGCGTTTTTTACATAAAAAATCGACAAAATGAACAAATCATAATGATGGTTAAAATCAGTCTTACAATCCATCTTGTTACTTGAAATTTATAATGCTGTCCTAAATATCCTCGAACAACCCAAAGCCCCATGTTAGCGGATTTTGTGCGATTGCATCTTTTGCATGATGCCCCAAGATTTCTAACATCATTTACCCCATCAAAACCCTTTCGTTTTAATCGTCTTTGCACCCTTTTGCTCTTTCTTGCCCGATAAACAGGAATAATGTGGTCAACTTCTACTTTTTCTTTTTTTAAAAGCCTTCCACAATAAATACAAAAGTACCGATTTTTTACATCGGGCGGGTGAGCATCAAAATAATCTTGCCTGTAATGCGTTCCTCTATCAAACTTTGGTTCTTCAATTTCAAGTCGAAGGTGAAGTTTTTTTGCAAAACCTCGCATTGCATAGACTTCATCTAAATCAGCAGTTTCCTTTTTCCAATTTTTGCCATCCCATTTGAAACCACGCCGATGAATTTCCTCTTTTTTTGCATAAGTTCTGCCTTTTAACGTTAATTTGTACATAAAACCTCCTTTTGATATAAGTACACAAAGGACAATTAAAAAAAGAGACTACCTAGTAGCCTCTTTTAAAAGTTTCCCAAGATTTGAAAATCTTACGATTTCTGCACTCGGCGTACCAATGTATGACAAGGATTCCTTATCGCAAATCAGCACTACTTTTTTGGTAGCTCTTGTTACTGCCGTATACAAAAGCCTTTTTAGTCTCATTCCCTTAAATTCCTTTGTCCACGGAATGTAGACCTCTGAAAACTCACTTCCTTGCGATTTATGGACAGTCATCGCATAGGCAAGGGTTAGAGCGTCCAGCTCATGTCTTTCAAATTTTCGCAAAATCTTTGTTGAAAACTTTACGAAAATAAAGCCTTGTGCATCATTTATCTGTGTAATGACACCCATATCTCCGTTGGAAACGTCTTTATCGTTATTAAGATAAATAACTCTATCTCCAAGACGAAAAGTGCTTTTTCCATAACGAATTTCAGGCTTTCCCGCCTTTGACGGGTTGAACGCATTTTGCAGCCTTCCGTTCAGGTTTTGCGTACCAAGCTGAACCTTTTTCATTGGTGTAAGGACTTGTCTATTGTCAAAGGAAACCTTCGATTTTGAAAGTTCCTCAAACAGCACGCTCATTCCTTCTTCTTCACTTTCGACAAAGCGAATGGCAAAGTCTGACGCCTCATCAAGACGAAGCTCGCCTTTTCCCTTATACTCCAAAATCTTTGAGGCATTAGAGATAATGGCAGAGCCTTCCTTTTGTCTGAAAGTGACAGTCAAGGTGGTTGTAGGAACTGTGCCTGATAAAATCAGTTCTTCTAAAACATTTCCTGCGGAAACACTAGGGAGCTGATTTTTGTCTCCGACCAAAATCACGGTAGTGTTTACAGAAATTGCACTCATTAAAGAGGCAAATAACATCTGCGAACACATAGACGCTTCATCCACAACCACCAAATCCGCATCAATTTTATTTTGCGGTTCTTCGTAGTCGGAATGAATACCAAGAAGTGAATGAATCGTTCTCGCATCCATTTTGGTATTCTCGGTCATTCGTCTTGATGCTCGCCCTGTTGGAGCACAAAGACAAATTTTGGTTTGCGTAAAAACCTTTAAATACGCACACAAGAGTGTATTTAGTGTAGTGGTTTTTCCTGTTCCCGGACCTCCTGTAATAATCGAGAAGTTATTTTCTATGCCCTTTTTTATCGCTTCTTTTTGTGACGGGGCAAGAGAAATTTTCTTCTCTTTTTCAGCCTCTCTAATAGACTCTTTAACATTACAAAAAGTCTTTTGTCTTCGAAGCAGGGCAGCAATTTTAATTGCCGATTTCTTCTCTGCCTCATACAAATCTTTTCGATAGAAAAAGCCGTTGTATTCGGCAATTTCTTCTTCTAAGAGGCTTTCTCGCACCTTGTTTTTCAAGGTATCGAGTTTTTGCATATTTAAGCTCTTTTTATGACTCCCAAAAAGAATGTCATAGGACTTTTTAAGCGAAGTCTGCTTTTGCAAACAAACCTGCCCCTGCCTTTCCGCATTTTTAAAGGCTTGATGAAGTCCAGCCGTAATGCGAATAGGACTATCTTCCTGCCAAATAGAAGTTTTTTTGACTTTTTCATCTATCTGACGGAAGTTAATGGAATCCGCCCACAATAACAAGTATGGGTTCTTGCTAAGAGATTCCACGTTTCCTGAGAATCTCTTAAACGCTTCTTTCTCCTGCTTTTTTGATAATTCAAAATAACAAGAAAACGCATTATGAAACTTATAGCGTTCCATCTTGTTAAGATAAGCGTTTTTGATACCCTCTGCCTTGTCAAGGGTAATTCCCCTTATCGAGGCAATCTTTTTCACGTCTTCCATTGCGGAAAGACAAGGAAACTTGCGAACAAATTCGCTGATTCTCTTGTCTTTCATGTTCGGGAGTTTCATGTTCATTAAAAACGCCCGAACCTCATCTGCTCCTTGCGGAAGACGGATTTTAGCACTCGCTACTTCAAAATATTTTCCGTAGTGAGCGTCTTCTTTCCAATCTCCGCAAAGCGTGGAAAGTTGCGAAGGGATATTTTGCCCCTTCGCTGTGAAAAAATTATTATTCGTTACTTCTGTGGCAATTTGATATACCTCAGAAGAAAACTTCCACCCATAAAAGGTGGAATCTATTTGTTTTGTCATTATTTCCTCCTTTTTATACACAAAAGGTCGTCAATCCCTTTTGCTCCGTTCCATTTAAGCGGAACGAATTTATAGCCAAGTCTTGAAAAGACATCATAAAAGATATCTGTTGCCTTAGCTACTGTTTCCTTTTTGGGAACAACATCATTCCCCAATTTGTCCATATCAAGAGCCTCAAAGCATGCATCATAAGAATGATGTGCAAGGTGTCTTGATAATGGAGCAAGGTTAGTTACGCCTGCAATTCCTGCAATTGTGAACCGCTTTCGCTCCTCATCCGTTAAAAGAGCATAAGTTACATAGGCTTTTAAAATACCTTCTGTAACGATAAGCTCCTTGCCCTTTCCAAGAACAGTCATTGGTGCACCGCTCGGTGTTCCATTTGGTTTTCCTTTAGACGAAGCCCAAATGTATTTGCCGTTAATGATTTTTATCTGCATCCCGACAATTCTTCCTTCTTCATCAAAAGCAGGGCAATAATAGCCATCATGGATTGCTCCAAGTGCTAGTCTGCCATCTTCTTCAAAAAAAGGTGGAACACCAATAAACTCCCAAAGCGGAAGTTTTAAGGCATCAAATTCTTCCTTTGTCGGAACAGATTTAAACACCTTTATTTGCTCCTCATTCAAACCTCTACGGAGCAAATCCGCTTTATGCTCACTCTTAAGAGTGAGTTTATCTAGGTATTTTCTAAGAGCCTTATCAATGTATGGACTTGACTCTTTTACCGCACTTTTAAATGCGGGTTTTGAAAATACCAAGGGCTTTATTTCTCCCTCAGAGGCTCTCATGATTTTCCGATAAGCCTCTTTGGTAGAAATATTTGCAAAATCAGAAACAAGCGTTACAATGTTTCCGCTGTAATTACAACGAAAACAATGACAAAGACCGTTTCGATTCACGTTGCATTTACCCCGTTTCTCCGTCTGACATTCGGGGCAAGAAATGCTGATGGAGTCATTATTTTCGCTAAGGATTTTCATTCCATTCTCCTTTGCGATTTCAAATGCTCCGTAAATCTCGTTTTGGGTAAAACTCATACTCTTACCCCTCCTTTCTTTGAAGTGCACGATTCAGCCGTGCTATTTCCATAAGGGCGTTTTTATGCTCCTTTTCAAGAGCAAAAAGTTTCTCCCTTAAAATATTTCTTTCTTCGCAAACCGAAGCGTAGTTTCGTTTCAGCTCCTCTGTTTGCTCGAATTTTTTTATAGTCTCTTTTTTTCTTTTTAAATTCATGAGGACCTCTCCTTTCTTTTAAATAAGTACTCCTATGAAAAGAGCGGAGGAGAAAACCCCTCCGCAATTTCTATAATGCTTCAAACGCTTTCTGCTCTTCTTCATAGAAGAACTTAAGAGAGCGAAGTGCTCTCTCTAAACGCTTGTAGCCTGCCGCCTTGCTCTCGTCGTCTTTAAAAGGAATAATCCCTTTTTCAAAGTACTCCGCAAGAGCATTGACAGCTTCTTTTGGAAGCTTTCTTCTTGCCTTTGAGAAAGTTCCCTTAAGTGTTTCTAACAACTCCGTTTCGGAAAAATCATTAGAAATTTCACTTGCCCCCCCGCCAAATGCTAAGGCATTTGCCTCGACATAGGCGAGGGCTTCTTCGCTTGCATCATAGTGCACGGTACTTCCGCTTTCCGTACACTTCTTTTTGTTAATTGCAACAAGGTGGTTTCTCACACAAGTCGCAACATAAGACTTCCAATCACCTTTTTCAGGGTTGAAGCCTTTAGATGCTTTGACTAGAGCAAGGTAAGATTCTTGCTCGTAGTCCTCAAAATCTGCCGACAAAACTTTGTTCTGACGGCAAAAAACTCTAGCTACATTTTGAGCGTAGTTAATAACGCTCATATCCATTTCAAGATTTGCATTACCCATACAAATTCTCCTTTCTGCCCTGTTTTAAGGGCGAAAAACTTTTATTTTTTTCTATTTCTTCTTGTTGCAATATAAGTACATAAAAAAAGACATCTTATGATGCCTTTAAAATGAGTGAATTAATAAATGCAAAGAGAAACGACCACACCCCATACGAAGTATGGTCATTTTCTAAGCACTTATGTTATATTTAATTGTAAAGAATTATTAACAAGGGATAATACTTTTTACATCTCGAACAGTAAGACCGACCGTTCCAAATGGAAGTCCTTTATGAGATTCGTGTTGGCTTAAGTAAAATTCAACACTTATTTCATTATTATCTTGAATTACAAAATACATAGGCAGTAAAGTTCCTGTAAAAACATCCCCCTTTGTTGTTGTTATTTGCACAAGGTTTCCCTCTCGTGCAATTCTAAAAAAATCATTCATAAATAAAAATAATAGGAGAAAAATTATGAGTAAACTAACATTTCCACATCTTGATACTTTAATTCCCGACATGTCAAATAAAGGAATCTATAAAGAACATTTTGCCTTTAATTATTCTCAACAAACATTGGATTGCATTTTTAGTTTTAGTAATAATAGATATGAATTGCTTGTTGGGGTTCATGCGTTAAATTATGGCTTTGTCGTAACTATATATCAAAGTAAAAGTGGTTCTTATATTGCAGAAATAACAGACGACATTTATAACGAATTTTGTCGTGTATTGAACCTTTCGTATTGTGGAGATGGCTTTACTTCTAACACTCTCCTAAGCCTCCTTTCTTCTCATATCCCGCGGGTTTCAAGTGGAATAAAAATAACTTATGAAACAATGAGGCAGTATACTAAATGCCGAAAAGTTGAAGAGTCTGAAAAAATATACTTTAAAGGTTGGAATAACCATGTAAAAGACGGTAACACAGCACACAACTTCGATAAAACAGAATTTTATTTCGGCACAGAAGTAGCAAATTATTGTAGACAAAACAACATTAGCTCATTGTGGACTCATATTGACAGAAACCAAAAATTATATCGTAATCCTTGGTAGATTTTTTTACACACCGTAAGTAAGACCCCCCACCTTAATAGGTGGTGGGATAATTGCGTTTCTTATGCCTGAATATATTTTGTTGCTCCACCGCTTTCCACAAGTACATAGGAATCAACTCCAATCACTTCAAAGCGTTTCATCTTTTCAATCTGACTTTCTTCGTCAATAACAATAATTCGATGTAAATTTTCTCTGTCTTCTTCTGTTAAATACCGCTCCATATTATGAAGAACGCTAAGGTCTGTCTCTTTCGTCTTTGGAACATATAAAATTTCAATAAACTCTCCGTTCACCGATAACGCTGCACAGAAAAGGTTGCTGTAATTTAAGCCATCATAAGTAAGAAAATCCACATGATTTGCTTTTGCTTTAAAATCAAGATAAATCCAAAAGGCTTTATAATGTCCATCTAATTCATGGAACTTCTCTTTCAACTCCTCACACGACACGATAATGTCCTGATTTTCCTCGCCACCTTCGACTGCGTAAAACAGCCGTTCATCAAAGACAAATTCTTTAACTTCCTTTTTGACTGTCGAAATGTCCTCTTCTACACATTCTGCAAGCTGTCTAATGTGCATAATCTTATTTTTCTGTACCATTGTTAAGATTTTTCGACCAAATTCATACTTCTTAGCCGCACCATCGCTAATTGTTTTAATTTCCTGTTGCATTGCCATATTCTTTCTCCTTTGCCAATTGTTCTAATTGTTTTCTGTCTGTTGTAATAAGGTCATTTTCTTTCGGACTTCCTAAGAAGTGGATAGGAACATTGTTTCCATTTGTTGCCAAAAGTCCGTGTCCTCGTTCAAATTTAATAATCTTTTTGTATTCTTCATCTGATAAATCAAGAAGCTCCTGCACCGCTTTCGCATCTCGATTTTCAAGTTTTAATAAAATTTTTGTTTTGGAGTTGTTAATAATACCCTCACCAAACGCACCGCCATCAAGTGAGAAGAAGTCGGTAAGATTTTGCGTTGCACAAATAGCACTACCGCCATAGCCACGAATAATTTTGAAAATTTCAAGCGTATATTCTGCCGCTTTTTTATTCGACTTCGCTCCGATAAGTTCCCATGCCTCGTCCAAAATAATAGCCTTTTTCTTTGTTCTATCTTCCTTTGAAATCCCCCGTACCGCATCAAGTGCGACAAACATTCCAATAGTAAGCATCTTTCCTGTTAATTTTGAAATATCAATAACAGTGTAAAGATTATTTAAGTCTACATTTGTCTGTCCGTTAAAACTCTTTGCTGAACCGTTTACAAGTTTCTTTAAAATCATAGCAAGACGGTAAGTCCTATCGTCTTTTAAAAGTTCTTCGTACACATCACTTAAAATCGGCATCTCTTTCATTGAGCCGTCTTCCTTATAAAGTGAGGTATTGTCCATTGTAATTCCTTTTCTTTCATACGCTCTTAAAATAGCTTCGTCTAAAAGTTCTTCTTCAAGACCGTCCATATCAGGAATTAAAAGGGAAAAGAAAGTTTCAATTGTGCCATTAATCTTGTCTGACAAAAGAGACGATTCATAGTAATCTCCATCAAGAGCTTTTGAGGCGGTATCATTTGGCTTTCGGATGTCAAGCACGTTAATACAATGTTCTGACGCAGGAGAAATCTGCGCAAACTCCCCGCCGATTGCTTGACACGCTCTTGCAAATTCGTGTCCTTTATCAGGTGCAATAATAAATGTCTGAATACCTTTTTTACGGAATCTTTGAGCCAAAAGCTGTAACAAATACGTCTTTCCTGCTCCTGACGTACCCAAAATAGAAATATTCGCATTCATGTAATTTTTTGAATCAAAAATATCTGTCGCACAAATGGAATTATTCATCTCGTTAATACCGAGGAAAATTCCATCTTCATCAAACATTTCATAGTTGGTAAATGGATAAAAACAAGCAAGGTCAGAGGTTAATACATTTCTCTTTGCTCTTGCAAAAATCTTCTTATCCATCTGTCCGAGTGGAATATAACTTGTAAGTGCTCTTTTTTGTTCATAATCCGTATTTCCACAATCAATCTCAATAGAGCGGAGGTAATCAAGAAATTCTCTTTTCTTCGCTCTAAGTGTACTAAGGTTATTAGATGTAATTGTCAACAAGATTGCAAAATAATACAAATCCTGTCCACCGCCTGAAAGCCCTTGTTTCAAATAATTTCCTGCATCAAGAGTATCAAGGGTATCATCATATGCGGAATTTGATGCACTAATGTCATTCATTTTTGACATATTCCATCTCATGTGCCGTCCAATTCTGTCTAAACTTTTTCTTTTATCTTCCTTTTTCAAAAATAAGTCCACATCAATACCAACACCTGCATTTGTCAGTATCGAAAGCCAGCCTTTTGGCATATAATTTGGAATATGATTCTGTTTTATATAAACAAAAGAATAATAAGTATCGTCTATTCTTGTGTAATCTCGGTGGGTAAGGTCAATCTCACTCGGAGAAATAAACTCCGTAACAGGAATATGGTTTAAAGACTCTTCTCCATAGGTGCATTCATAAAAATAATGCACGTCTTGATACTGCTGTTCAAAATCTACTTCTGCATTTTTTGTTCGGTTTAAAATGTCAAAGTAAATCTTTGCCGTTTCTTGCGTGGTAAGCCCAAGTGTAACCATTTTGTTTCCGCAAGATGCAAGATAAGTTTTAGCTCGATTCGCCGCAATATTAAGTTCGTTTTCAATTTCTTCATCAGAAATCATCTGTCCCATTGCAATCTTTTTTTCCAAAACAATGAAAAATCGTCTTGAAACCGATTCTGTTGCGGACACTTGCGTAATTAAATTTAATTGGTCAATCATCAGCTCTTTGCATTTTTCGTCTTTTTCATTCGCAATCTCTTTACGCATTTTGTCGATATACGAAGAAACGTCTGCTCTTTTTGACAAAGACTTAATTTGAATCCCTGACGGAGCAATCTTTAACCATTTTGCAAAATCTTCTACAACGCTTTCTTGTTCTTCATCACTTTTAAGCAAGAAGTTAATTGGTAAAATTTCTAAAATCTTTACTCTGCGGTTGTCTTCTGTATATACAATTCCTCTTTCAATTTTCTCAATGGGAATTAAATCAACCGCAAGCGTTGTCGGAAGTGGAGATTGAATGAAAATATCATGGTCTTTTTGCGTAACATCAATCTCTATTTCTTGCTCTTTTTGCATTGCCCTTTGTTCTTTAATTGCGGAAATTCGCTCTAAGGGTGTCATATCCGCAATATCATTTGATTTTTCCTCGACTCTCTCAGGGGCTTTAGGAATCTCTTTTCGTCTTTTTGCGATTTCCTTTCTCGCTTCTCTTTCTGTCTTTCTGCTCAATGCTCTTTCGTTTCCTTTCATTTTTTTTGAATTGTTTTATTTTTTGATATTTTTTACGCTGCAATACTTGCTCTCGGTAAATTCTATCTTTTGGTGTTGGGGCTTTAAAAACTCGTCCTGCCTGCTTTGATGAAATCACATCAATGATAAAGGAAGATAAGGATAATCCATTTATTCCGATAAGGGCAAGGACTACAAGTGGAAGTAAAATTAAAATTCCCATATAAATCTTCCCTTGTGCGGGAAGTGGCAATACTTTAAAAATTAAGATTGCCATAAAAATTCCAATGACTCCGCTTTCTATAACATTTCGTACTTTTAAAAAGCCACCAATCGTTCCTTCTTGTGCAAAATTTGATGGAATTATGCAGTTTTTCATAAGTTATTCCCTCCTTTCTATATATAAGTACACAAAGTGCTATTTTTACCTTTTTCCTATCTGATAGCGGATATAGGCATTGTAAATTTTCTTTCTAAGTGCAAATAAAATGGCAAGTCCTACGCACACAATTAAAATGATAATCGGCTTTTTGTAATTGCTTGTAGTCTCCTTTACATCTGCCTCATCTCCTACAACATCTCCGTTGTCATCATAGGCGACCTCACCTTCTTCGTCCGAAAAGTCTTCCTCTTCCAAATACTCTTCAAAAGTAATGCCTGATTTACACTCGTCTAATGTAAGAGAGATGGTTCTATCGGTTTCTAACAAATAAGCATTTGTTTTTGCTTTTACATAATCGCTTGGTGGATTTTCGGTATACAGCTTAATTGCATCATTGCTTTTCGTTCTTGTTGCATAAAAATCACTTTCGTCATAATAAACCTCAATCGGGTTTAAATCAGCGTCATAGGCTTTTACATCTGTAATATGATATTTTCCTGCATTTATATTAATGCTAAGTGGATAAGACGAAAGCTCCCGAATGTAATAATAAGGAATCAAATAGTTATCCTCTGCGGAATAATAAGTGTCAGATTTTCCTTCAAGTTCAATTTGAAGGGTGCTCACATTACTACTTCCCTCTATCGTGATAGGGATATTTACGGACTGCAATGTGATTTGATGAGAACTTCCATCAAATGAAACTTTTGCCACCTTTCCGTCCTCTATCACAAAATCGTCCATTTCAAATTTGTAATTTATAAGCTGAGTATCGCCTTGCCAAACACCGCCAAAAGAATAACTTCCTTCGGGCAGGCAAAAAGATTCACTCCTGCCGTCTTTTAAATTGGCTTCAACTTCCTCGATTTCGGCGGTTGTTTCATTTACAAGATATAAAGAAACGGTCTGTCCACCTAAAATACTGTCTACGTCATAAGTGATTTCAATATTTGTTTCATCTGCATATACGGGCATGGCAACAAAAACTGTTGCCAAAAGCCCTAAAATTACTGCTTTTTTCAATTTATTTACCCCATTTCTCATAAAATTTTTTCGCCCATGCTACTCTACCTGACAGGTTTTGATAATATTTACCTTTGTAATAATCCGCTGACGAGCCTGAGTTTTTTGTCGGTCTTTCAAATACCGCACAAAATTCTTGTGCCGCTTTTGTGGCATTTGTTGTCTTTTTTAAATACTTCACAAGAGAAGGGTAATTTTTCTTCATTTCATATTCCATGAAATGAACTTGACCTTCCAGAGATTTGTAATCATAACCCTTTTTCTTACAGTATTTTTTTAAGTTAGACATTCGGACTCCACCCCATTGGCAAAGACCAAAATGAGTACTTTCAGAACCCGACGTAGCATTAAGTGTAGTAGTTTCTGCATAAAGATTTCCTAAAACACCACACGCTCCCGCACTTGACAAGCCAAGCCCGTTTTTGGAAGTAAGAATTTCATACAATTCTTTATATTGACTTTTCCCGCTTTTCAAAGAAGAATAATCTCCGCTTTGATATGGTCTAGCAACGAGATAGGCACTATCTGTGGTAAGGTCAAGCTCGCCTACTTGAATACCAAGACTTGGGCTTTTCGCTTCTATAATTTTCCCATCACCGATATACATAGCAACGTGACCGATTTTTACTCCAAGCTCGCTAACCATTCTATCTGCTCCCGCTCCCGCTCTTTCATAAAAAATCAAATCTCCAACGCTTAGTGAACTTGCTTTTAGTTTTTTACACGCTGACCGTCCTTTTGCAATAATTGTGCCGTTTTTAAGACAATACTCAGCTTGCGTAGATGCCACCATTGCACTACTGCCACTCATTAACGCATCAAGACCTGCGGCAGCATAGGCTCTTGCACAAAGAGAAGAACAGTCTACATATCCTTTACTCATTCTTTTGCTATTTGAGTATTGCCAATTGTTTTTATAAGCCTTTAAAGCCCATGCCGCCGCATCTTCTCCTGTTGCTGAACCAACTCCTCCATCTCCTGATATAAGAGAAGAAGATGAACTTGTAAGAGAAATATTGGCTTTACTCAAAATGCTCTCTATCTTATCCCAATTTAAAGCATCTTTTATTTTACTTCTCAAATAGAAAAATCCTGCTTTAATGCCGTTTCCTAGTGTTCCGAAAATAGAGCCATCTTCAATAGAATCAACTAAGTCTTCTAACGCCCCCATTGTGTCTTCATCTAGCACATAAGCGTATTCGGCTTCGTCTTCATTTGAAGTTAATGTAGTATCCGCTAAATTTAAGGTATATTTTAAGCAATAATCCGCTTCTTCATTTGTAGCAGTAACCGTTTCATATCTTAATTCCCATGAAGAACTTCCTTGTAGCAAAATAGTGTATTCTGAATCAATTTGGTCTACATATATTTTCGTATCTTTTGTAATGGCTTCGTCTTCTGATACATCTCCAAACAGTTCTAAGTCACTACCCGTACCGACGTATGCATAATACGGGCGTTTAATCGTCTCCGTCGATGTTTTAGAAGAATTTTTCTTCTTTGTAAGTTTTCTTGAATAATCCGCAATAGAATTGCTTTCATAATACTCATCAAGCACGGCAATTAGTGAATCAACATCACCATCTGCAATACTTGCATACTGACTACTCGTACATTCAGATAACACAATTGGGGAAAAATAAGTAGAGGCTAAGTAATGCTCATCTTCTTGTTTTTCCCAAAGAGTATCTATTTCAGTATCGTCTATTTTAAATCCTGAAATGTTTTTCGTTGTCGTACCGCCTGTATCATTGGTTTCTTCAATTGTGTAAATCCCATATTCTTCATAAATCTCCTGCATATAATCATTATATTCAGAGGAAATATCCCCATAAACACTGCTTAAAAAGCCTACGTTTTTGTAAGATTCTTCATCTCCGAGGTACGCATCTGACACGAGTCCTCCTGCCCTTTGATAATGCCCGACGGCGTCTTTCATTTCGCTTAAATTTTCTTCATTATCTAAAATTGTATCAATATACGTGATGACCTTTTCTTCTGTTGCGGAATCTAGTTCATTTTGAAAATCTGTTGCACTATCAAAACCTAGTTCGTACATTACGACATTGATTCCCATTGCGACAAATATCACGATTAAAATGGCAACGATAACGGCTAAAATTACCCATCCTACAGGGTTAGAAAGCAAAGCGACTCCCCCTACCTTCGCTCCTGCTGCTTTGACGGCTTTTTTCATTAAGTGCTTTGCCCCTTTTTTCATCGCTCCCTTTGCAAGGTCTTTTGCCTTGTTGTCGTTTTTTTGTTCTGACACTTTACCACCTCCAAAAAAAACAAGGGGAAGAAAAATTTCCTCCCCCCTCTTTGTTATTTCATATCCTTTGAATTGTATTTTGAGTTCGGAGGATATGCATATCCTGATTCATTAAATTTCATATCTTTTGCACTATAAGTTCCGCCATATCCATCTGAATATCTTGCGTTTCTTACTTCTTTGCCTGCCTTTTTAAAACAATAATTTGTAGTCGATTCTGTTCCGTCTACATTTGATGTAGTCATGGACTGAACATATTCACCTTCTTGAGCCTGATAATCAGCTCCGACTTTTGTTGCTTCAAAGAGTTCAGGGTAACCATTCGCATCTTCTCCAACAAAAGCCATTACCTCTTGTCCATCATCATTTAATGTTGTTCCAATAGGAGATAGTCCTGTAACTCCATTTAGTGGACTTCCTTTTTTCTGTCCTCCAACTTGTGCCGCATTTGCAAGATTTCGCATATTTTCAGCCATTTGCGATTTGTTTTTGCTTGGGTGAGCGTTTACGCCAACGCCGTTTTTCGCATTTGCATTTGCATCTTTAAGCATATTGGCTTTTTCCATCTTGCCCATTTGCGTTTCTGTGCCTTTTCCATCATTTTTAAGGCTCTTTCCTGCAAATTTTTCGCCTCGACCTTCAGGTTTTCCACTTTTCAATTTTGAAATACCCGTTTTTATTGCTTCTTTTCCTGCTTTCATCGCTTTTCCTGTTAATTTTGCTCCTTGCACCGCTCTTCCAATATAGCCATTTTGTCCTTCTACGCTCTTTCCTGTCAGTTTCTTAACGCCTGATGCCATCATAGAAAGTCCTGCTCCAACACCAATGCCATTATCAAGTCTGTTTACGGTATTTGTCAGACCAATTTTTGATAAAAATTCGTCTATTTCTTTTCCGCCCTCATAAATTGCACACGCAATAAATACTTTAACGGCATAAGATATATACGGATTATCCGTCGTTTCAAACACCATTGCGTTTCCAAGTGCAATCAAGAATATCTTGACGTATATAGTAGTTAAAAATAGCGAAAATGCTCCTGACAAAATAGCTCGTAAGTACTGTTTTGTTATATCCTTTGTTCTAACAGATGCAAAAGCACTCATGGCGATTGGTGAAAACCATACGAGAGCATGATATTGCACATATCGAACCGCATATGCATAAAACAATTTAAACATTCTAATTGCCATAACAAGGAAAATTGCTATCATGATAATCGACACTGCCACTCCCGAAATTGCTAGTGTAATACCATTTGCAAGTTCTGACCATGTTGTTGTAATATCATCTGATTTGGAGAGGTCCACGATACTAAATGACTCCGATGCATTTCCACTTCCTGTACCTAATCCTGTTGTGCTCACTGTGGAGAAGAGTTTATCTGATATTGCCGTTAATAAATCATCTCCAAAATTTGTGACATATTCTAGAATGTCTTGAATTAAGAAAATTAATGCAAATCCAATGCCTGCCCTCACCAAAAGTTCAAACGGTTTATCTACTTCATTGTCGTTTTTCGAGAACATACTGATGTATAAATGATAGCCTAAACTTGCTGTAATTAGAGCAACTCCAAGCGGTTTAAAAACATCATCGAGCAATAAAGTATATATATCCATCTCATCTCCTGATGTACTATATGCGGATAGAGCATTTATAAACGCCTCGTTATCAAATCCGAGTTGACTGTCCATGATGTCAAAAAAGAAACCAAAAAGCTCTACTAGCGTTTGCAAAAGCCATGTAACTAACTTACCCATTAGCCAGCCCATATTTTTATCCTCCTTCTTTTTTTTATTTTTTTGGCGTATTTGCCTTTCTATATATAAGTACACCAATGTATTTTTCGGGGAATAAAAAAAAGACCTATCAGCAAAAATACTGACAGGTCTTGAAAAAATTACTTGGTGTTAATTGGGAGTACTAGGTACTCTCCTTTTACATCTCCCCCTGTTACCGTTTCAAAATTGGCAACAAAAGAATTTTTGTAATACTCAGAAAGACGAAGTATTACATCGCCGCCTTCCTGCAAAGCAAGAACATTTTTCAGTGTCCTTGCAAGATACTCTGCGGAATATGCGACCTTTGGTACTTCTTTATCTCCCTTTCTTGTCGAGATATTAACATTTAAGTCAATCTCAGACAATTGAGAATCGGAAGAAACCTTTAACATCTTGTCTTTTTCAGACAAAATAACCATCTTTCCGTCAAAGTTCATGACGGACTGAACGGCTTCTAAAAGCTCCTCTCCATCAATGGAAAGACGGATATTCGCCTTATCCACAAGGGAGTCCATTGACGAAATGACGTTTTTAAGTGCCTTTGCCTCAATGTCCTGCTTTGCACAACTTGCCATAACATTTTCGCAAGTGACGCAAAGTACTCCCTCTTTTGTCCTAGAGAGCACCGCTTCTCCAATTCCATTAAGGGAAGTGAGCAGTTGTGCAAAAGCTACAGGGAATGTAAGAACATCACAGTCTTTTAATTCCTCGTTTTTCATTTGCACTCGACTCATTCTCTTCCCGTCTGTCGAAATAGCCTTTAATAAGCCATCTTTAACAGACACGAATACTCCGCTTGTCAAAGCAGTAGAGGATACCGAACCTTCCTCTGTCGTATCAACTGCCCCTTTTAGGACAGTCTGTAATGCCTCAAAAGGCATTTTTGCGACTTCCTCACCTACTGCTCTTTTCGGCACGGGCTTGTCTGTCAAGTTTAACTTAGTCGTACCTAAGTCGCCTTTTACAGATACGCCTGTTTTGGTAAGCGAGAAAGACTTTACATTCCTCATCTTTGCGACTGCTCCCATCGCCTTTGCAGGGAGAAAAGTTTCACCCTTGCCCTTCATATCGAACGGGCAAATAGCTTCAAGATATAACGCTCCGTTTGATGCGTATATCTTATTGGAAGTAAAATCAACACCTACATTTGGAGTGATTTTATTGGAAGTTGCTAAGGAAATGATTTTATTTACGTTCTTCATGAGAACTCCTTTCTGCCCCTTTTGGGCTAAAAAATATTTGCTTACAAAAAGAGAGAACGCTTTCACGTTCCCCCTTTAACTACTATTTAGACGGCTGAGATTTCAGATAGGTATAAATCTTAGCCCCGTTCTGTGCATCAATGGATTCAAGTGAACCCGAATACTTGATGCTTTCTAAAGTCAGCCCCGTGCGGTCAAGTTCTGCTTTGATGCAAAGATGCATCTTGCGAACCGCTTCGGGGAGAACCTGCTCGCCTGTCTTTTTGGAAACTTCTGCTTTTGGTTTTTCAGCTTTTGTTTCCTTTTTTTGCTCAGGCTCTGCTTTTGCCTTTGTGGAAGGTGTTCCGAATGTATAGACAATCTTCTTTGTCTTCTCATTTCGGATGGAAAGAGCAGTAATCTTGCCCTTTACTACCTTCATATCTGCTACGCTAAACTGCGTGTAGCACTTTCCATTTGAAACTCCCGCATCTTTTGCGGAAATCCAAATGAACGGAGCCGAGTAAAGTTCCCTACCGATACCCCAATTGGAGCAGGCTCTCTTAAATGAGTCGCTTGCTTCTCCTTTAGTGGCTTCGGTATTAGACTCCACTCCAACATCAGACTTATACACGAAGTCCGATGACTCGTCTAAGCGAACGCCGACCTTGCAAAAGAGGTGTCCATCAATTAACTCGTGAGAGCGTGTCCAATTAAGCGGACCGACAACCTCATCAAGAAGTAACATATCTACTCTTGCGTTCTTGTAAAGCAACAGCATAACGCCATTGTCTTTTACCATTGCGACTCTCGTTTCTACTTCGTCCGCTTTTAACGGACGGAATTTTAATTCTCTTGCCATTTTTGCGAATCCTCCTTATTATTTAATCTGCGGATTGAGGTTTGTCTCTAAGACTGCCCCATCCACGTCTTTTCCTTCTTTCAATGCCTTTTTTACCTCTGTCTTATCAACAGAAAAAGACATTTTCAGGAATTCTGAAGGAATCTTCTCCTCATCCACAATCTTTACAGACTGCGACTTGCGGTAACTAAGTGTTACCTTGTCGGAAGAAAATTTTTCTCCGTCAAGCAGATTTGTGACGTATCTTGTCATCGAATCTGCTTTATTGCACAGTGCCTTCTCTCGCTGTGCATAAATCTTTTTCTGCTCACCAACCGCTTTTGCCTCGGCAAGCAAGTTTTTGATGTAAAGAAGGCAATTTTCTACCTTCTCATCTTTTACAAGGTCGAGTTCATCTAATCTCGACAATGCATTTTCGTCTAGGATTTCGCCTGTTTCAGCATCGAAACACTTACTCAGCGTTTCTTCAATCTCCTTGACGATAGTGAATAATGAAGCCATAACATCACTCCTTCCATTTTTAAGGCTTCTATTTTTTATCAATTTATAAGTACATAAAAAAAGAAGGCATTTACTTTGCCTTCTTTTGAAATGGATTCATCTTTTGACGCATCTTATTAGTTTAATTTTATCTTGACTTTGCCATTTTCATATTTTTTTTCGTTGAAAGGGCTATCGGCGTTTGCCTTCTTCTTCCAAATGATGCAAGTGATTAAAATTGGGAGCGTAATTGCTAGATTTGCCGTAAATGAAAGAGGGGCAAACTCAAAATTCGTGACAAGTTTATACACAAAAACCATTATGCAAGCTGCCATCATTGCATAGGTAATACTAAGGGCAAAAAGAGCGGTTTTAGAAAACTTATCTTTTTGAAAAACATAAAGCAAAGCGAAAATACAAAAAACATAAAAAACCATTACATCACCACCTTCTTTGTAATATATGCAGTCTTTAGAGTGCCTACACTTCGACTATCAACAGAATTTTCCCGATTATCTCCCATTAAAAAGACTTCTCCATCTTCTATGGTAACTTCATCAAAATCAGAGGTCGTGCCAACAATATAGTCTTCCTCTATTGCCTTGCCATTTACATAAACAACTCCATCTTCGCAATAAATCGTATCACCTTCCAAAGCAATGACTCTTTTTATAACTCTTGATGATTTAAAATCATTATTTACATCTTGATAAACCACAATATCTCCATAGGAAAGAGAGGTGTATGCCGTAGTTAAAACAATTTGGTTATCCTCAAAAGTTGGTGACATTGAAATTCCTGAAACCTTGCCAACAAACACAAAATGAATTGCCATAGCAATAATACTCAAAATAAGAAGAACGTGGATAAATATATCTAATTGCTTTTTCATCTTTATTGGCATTTCACTACCGTTATATTCAGATTCTTTTATAAATTGTTTCTCTTTTTGGAACTTTTCTTTTATTTTTAAGGTAACTTTATCTTCGCTTTCCTCATTAAATAAAATTCTGTTTGCATCTTTTCTAAAAATTGTCACATGGTTATAAAGCCACTTCTTTAACTTCATAATTTTCTCCTTACTCGCCAAAGGCGTCAAGTGATGCTAAAATGTCTTCTGCAAAATCTTCTTCTGCAAAGTCCTCTTCTAAATTATTTTCAATCTCTTTTGACTTATCTTCTTTTACTTCTTCCTTTTTTACCTCCTCTTGGGTTTTTACTTCTTCCTTCTTCGTTTTTTCATAAAGGTCGTACAGCTTTTTCTCTCCAACATACTGACTGATTGCTTCTGCAATAATGTAAGCCTTTACTCGACCAACAGAGTTTAAATAGCTTGCGACCGCTTCATGAAGAACATTCCCTTCTGTAAACTGAATTGTAAATTGCGTTTTTCTTTTCTTTGCCATAATTTACCCTTCTTTCTTTAATCCTGACAAAAATTCATAGCCGATTGCGTTTGCCTTCATATCTTCAATAAAAGTGTGTTTTCCGACTTTTTTAGCAAGAGCTTTTTTGAGAAGTAGACTTCCACCGCCCATAAACACGACATAGGCTGTTTTTAAATCAATCCCAAACTCTCTAAACATTCCAATCAGCCTATCAACATAAGCATCTGCACATTCTCTTACGGTTTCCACAATGGCTTTTTCGTAAAACCTTGCATCTCCTAACAAAATAGCATCAATTTCATCTTCCGAAATAAGACTATGCGTTCTTTTTGAAACCGCCTTTTGTGTCATGCGATAAAAATGAATAGTTCCAAACTCCATAGAGTCCGTATCTTCAATGTCAATCTTTCCTTTTCTGAGCGTCATGTAATCAGAGGTAAATCCTCCAATATCAACTCCAACGACCCTTGGATAACCTCGAAACTGTGCAAATTTTGTCATCATTGCAGAATAGCACTGTGCAAAAACAGATACGGATTTGATAGAAATATGAAACATCCTACCCATATAGGTAAATTCAATATCATCTCTTCTAAAATACCTCTGAAAGGCTCTTTTTAAGGTATCATCATACATATGAGCAGGCGGAAGCCCGACTAAGAGACGAATTTCTCCATTATACCGATTCATTCTTTGCAGTTCCTTTGCAATGGCAATTAGGGTTAAGATAAAATATCTTTCGCTTTTCGATTTGTCTTCTAAGTATTCCATTCGCTTCATGGAAATTGCATACCAATAATCCTCAAATTTGATGTATTCATTTTGCGGAATTGTGGAGGGAGCGGATTCAAGTTTCACCACTCCCGCAGGGAATACTTCGTGTTTTGTTTTCATCTGTTTGTTTCCTGTATCTACTGCAATCTTAATCATTCTTTAATCTCCTTTTAGATAAAGCCATCTCTAGCTGTTACTTTTCTTTCGTTTTTGTTGTAATCAAGGGCTTTTTTATAGGGATTTCCTTTTTTCGACTCAAAACTCTTTACGATAAACCCTTTTGTAAGAAGGTCTTTTACTTCCGCTTTCGTAATTGGCTTTCCCCAAAATTCCTTAAAAATACCAATCGAGCAACCTTTTTCTTTCCAATTTGAGCAAAAATAGGCTTTCTTTCCTTCTAAAATGTCACCACCACAAAACGGGCACTCGCAAATAACCTTTCCCATGCCTGATTTTGGGATTTTCTTGATTTCCTCAATCATTTCCTGAACGTCCTTTTCGCCTTTTAAAAGGGCTTCATTTGCGTCTAATTTGCCACTTCTAATATCCCCTAGCATATTTTCCCATTCGCCTGTCATATCAACCTTAAAAAGCCCTAAATGACCGAATTTTGCCACAATATCCATTGCGTATTTCGTTGGAGCAAATTGGTAAACCTTACGATTTTTTTCTCTTGTCAAAAAGACATTTCCGTTTTTGTCTTTTTTGGTAAGCTGTGATAAAATTCCTGCTCTTGTTGCAGGTGTTCCCACAGAAAGCTCCTTGCTTTTAAGCGAAATATCATTTAAGTATTTACTCGGATTTTCAAGAGCCATAATCATTGTGGCGTCCGTAAATCTTGTCGGCTTTTTTGCCTCGTGCGGGATAGGTTTATATTCCATTACATTTAACTCTTGTCCAATAATAAGAGATGGGATATGCACTTCTTTTGGAAAGTTCATAATGTCAAAATTAAAATATCCCTTATCTTTTGCGGTAAGCCCTTTGGCTGTAAATTCTTCGTCATTTACCTCTAAAGTGACAATCGTTTCTTCAAAAATAGCAGGTGGCATAAACATCATAAGGCATCTACGTTTGATTGTTTCATAAACCTTTAAGTGATTTCCGCTAAGGCTTGTCGGTCTTTTAGAAGTTACGATAAGTGCCGTATGCCCTTCCTTATCGACTTCTTTTTGATTGATAAACTTCTTTACTCCTTTAGGCATATCAACCTGAGTTGGAACATCTGTCATAACTCCTTCTTTTGCTGTTTTTAAAATTACAGACAAATCCTCGGATTCACTAAGGTATTCACAGCCTGTTCTTGGGTAAGTTACATAGCCTTTTTCATAAAGTTCTTGCAAAATGGCAAGTGTCATAGACGCTTCGATTCCGTCTTTTGCCATAAATGCTTGCAAGGTAGACAGTTTAAACAATTTTGGTGGATAAACTTTCTTTTCCTTTTTCTCAAAATCTGTAACGACCATCACTTTATCAAGTGATTTTGCAAAATCCTCTGCCTTTTCTTTTGTCTGAAATTCAGCCAAATTACTTGCATCAAAATCATCTAGCAAGGCGTTTACGGTATAGTGCTTTGATGGAACGAAATTATTGATTTCGTTTTCCCGATTTACAACCATTGCGACAATGGCACTTTTTACTCGACCTGATTTGACAAGCATACCTGCCCGATTTGTAATCGCATTTGTTGCGTTCATACCAAACAAATAGTCAAGCCTTTGTCTGATAAGGGCTTCGTGATACAAGTTTTCAAAGAAATCTTCACTATCATCTCTCAAATTTAAAAGTGCATTTAAAATATCTTTATCCGTGGTGGAATTAAGCCAATAACGCTTAACAGGAAGTTTGTTTTTGGCATAAACAAGGACTTCTCTTACAAGAAGTTCCCCTTCTCTATCCGCATCTCCTGCATGGATAATGTAATCGACTCCGCTCATAAGTTCCTTTATATTTCGATAAGTCTTTACATCCTCTACACGATAATTCCATCCACCATAATCTTTTGGGTTGAACGGAAGATTATGAATATCCCACAAATTATCCTCTGTCATCTCTCGTGGCTCTACAAGTCTTAGAATATGACCATGTAAGGCACTAAAAATAATTTCATCTTTTATTTCATTTCTATGTTTTGTATAAACCTCTTTAATCTGTCTCATTAAAGACGGTTTTTCTGCAATTAGTAGTGATTTCACTTGTTTCTCCTTCCTAATAGGTATTAAAAAAGTGAAAAAAGAAAAAGGCGGATTGTTTTGTCCGCCTATATCCTTTTTAGTCAGGAACGTCAATGCCTGTTCCGTCAAGCATTGAGCCTGAAATCCAGCCAATGATGATAGACAATGCTAAGATTGCAACATATGCAACGATAATTCTCTTAAGCCAAGAAATAGAACTATCTACAGTTCTTTCGTTTTTGCTAAAGAAAATTAAGAAAATGCAAATTGCTGCTGCGACACCTGCTGATGCAGTTGAAATTCCTCGGATAAAGCTCTGAATGTTATCTGAGATTGTTGAAACAGTTTCTTCAAGGTCTTCCTCGGCAAAATACGTATTTCCGTGCATAGCACCTATCATTGCTCCTGTGATGGAGTAGTAGGTGACAGATGCCTTGCTCACAAGTCTATCTTTAACCATTTTTAATTTATGCATTTTATCCCTCCTTTTCTCTTATATAAGTACATCAAACAAAATTACCATCCGTTTACTTCTCCTGTGCATTTCAAAAGAATGTATGTTGTCTGCATTTCATGCCAAGAATCATCAATCTGTTCGTCTGTGTAATTAAGTCTATTTTGCACCCTATTCATGGTTGCTTGTTTTGTGCTTGGAAGTGTTCCGTTTTTCAGCATCCTAAAAATTACGTTAATGACTTTCTTAGTTTGCGTTGTTGACAGCAAAGAAAGAATTTCTTCTTGGAGCTGTTTTAATTCCGCCTCTTCACTTCCAAGACACTCATCTTCCGCTGATGCAACTTGCAAACTTGCATTAGATGAAAGAATGTCTTGATTTGTGCCTGTATTGTCTTGATTTGGTGCATCAAGAAAAACAAAAGACTGTCTAAGTTCTCCTTCTACGACTTCTCTGCAAATTTTAAGTGACGGCTTTACCTTAATATTCAAGCGTTCTCTTAATTGCATGGCTTGCAGTTCAATCGGATAATTTGCAAATAAATTATCTTCGTCACACATATTGTGATAAACATTGATAATTCTCTCGACCTGTGCGGAATGTGCAAGGTCTTCACTTTTTAACTTTCGCACGAGTTTTGGAGCTGTTCTTGACACGGTTATCTTTAAATAAGATGGGAAAGCTCCCTTTTTTCTTGTGAATTTTTCAAGAGCGTGTTCAAAAGAATAGATATAACACTCTGAAAAGAAATCTCCATAAATAAGAGATTCGTCAAAAAGTCCAAGTTTTTTTGCGGTCGTTTCGTAAAGCGGAAAAAATGCACAAAAAAGTTCAACTTTTGCATCATCAACTTCCTCTTTTGTAGAGCGTTTATCGTAAATAATCTCTACTAATTTTTCGATTCTTTCCGTAGAAACTTTCTTCATGTTCTTTAAAATACTTCGCCTGACTTCCCAATGCAGTTTATTTACGTTGTATTCATCTTGCAAAGTGTTTTTGAGTCTAAAGTAGGTTTCTTCGTTTTGGTGCTTAAAAAAATCAAATGTTAATTGTTCCATGATTCCCCTCCTAAAGCAGTGATGCAAAAAACTCGTCTTCTGCGTTTTTTTTTGAATATTCTTAATTGGGGAACTTACTTGCCTAACTTCTGTAGCTGGGAAACGCCCGCCGTTAAATTTCATCTTTTTTTGTGGAATCTTCTTTGCCGCAAAATACCTTGAAAGCGGAGCAATCGGGATTCCTGTAACCTTTGCAACTAACTCCATTGAGTAGTTTTTCTCGATATAAAGTGTTTCGAGTTGCTTTTGAGTCCATTGCATTTTTAATCTTTCTCCTTCCTTAAAGTGCTAAATAACGAACCATGACAGCGAAAAATACCAAGAACATAAGCCCAATAATGCTTAGAGTGATTGCTGTTCCGTATTCGCCAAAAATAACCTTCATTTTTTTCATCTCCTTTCGTTTGAAATTTGCACCCACTTGTTAATATGGTTTTTGGGATTTTTTGTAGACATTAATTTCGCGCGATTGACAAAACAGATGTGTAACGAGAAGCTACGTCTTCATAACTGTCTGATGAACGATTTTTAAGTTCGCTTTGAATTAAGGCGACATCATCTGCATCAAGACTGTAGGTTTCGACATAAGAAGTCGTGCCACTTCCTGCAACGATTTTGGTATAAGTCTGTCCATTGTACTCAACAGATTCCTCTGTTTCGCTACTTTCAACTTGCTCCATTTTGGCAAGAGCGGAGTCTAAAACATTGCTATACTCCTCATCTGTTAACCAAAGCGAATCATCTCCCAAAGTGCTTAGATATTTTTCGCTAATAGAACGAACAGATGATGCGTCTAAGGAAACAATTGGAGAAGTGTCAACAAGTAGCAAACGAACAAATCCATAGGTTGTAATGCCCTCTGTCGTTGTGGCATACACCATAATGGTTGCCTCGCCGTTCTTACTCATGCTTGAAAGCCATGAATTTAAGGCTTCTTCACCGCCTACAACTCCGCTTTCTTTCACCTCTGCATTTCCAACGGTTTCAATCGTGACTTGTTCCATGATGGTTTCTTCTGTTAGCGTTTCATCACTTGACACAATGATTGCTTCATCAGATGAAATAGTCGCTGCTTCTGCATTTGTCTGATACAAGTCATAAGTGGTGTCTGCAAAAGCAGGAGTAACCGCCATAGTTCCTACAATTCCGATTAAAGCCAAAACTAAAATTCTCTTTTTCATAGGGCTTTCCTCCTTTCTTTAGATAAGTACATCAATGCATTGACGAAATAAAAAAAGCCCCACAAAGCAAAAAAAATGCTTTGCAGGGCTAATAACAGAAAGGAAAAATAATTCCACGATATATAAGTACACAAAAAAAAGAGGGCTTATGCCCCCTTTTTCAAAGTCATTTTTTCTGCACTGTCTGCCATTTCTGCACAGGCAAGTGCCATTTTTTTTACGGCTGTTTGATACACGCTGTGCACCTTCTTGCCGTCTACCATACCGTCTGCAAACTCCTCAATCATGGCGACATATTTATCCCATGCTTCGTCACTTGCATTGGACGAACCAAGCATACGCCCCCATAGGAACAAATCTGTGAATCTATCTATAATTTTCTGCTCCATTGGGGCTAATTTTTTGTTTGCCATTTTTGCAAATCCTCCTTATGAAATAGCGGAAGTGATGCTATCAAGCATTCCTCCACCAATCAATGCTTTGATGACAAAAAATGCCACCAAAGCGAATAGCAGTTTACTCAAAATCCTTCTAATATCAGGCAAAAACGCCATAAGCAATATCAAAAGAATAAATGCTCCGCTCCCACCTGCAAGTAATTTTGGCGAAATCACATCACTAATGCTACTTGCAAGGGAAACGAGGCTGTTCCAAATGGCTGTCATACAACCCCTCCTTTCTTTGTACTATAAGTACTTTTTTTCTTGGAGGCTTTTCGGGATTTCCATCCATCTACAGCCATTTTAAAACAGCCGGGGAAGAAACAATTAAATTCTTCTTCTGCTTCTTTGCCAAAGGCTTGCATTTTGCTTTTGGCATCAACGTAATGAGCGGAAATAAATTCGGCATCATCACGCTGATTAAAATAAATCAACACGGAAAGGTTTGTGCTCCCCGTTTCATATGGGTTAAGCACAACCATAATGGTCTTCTTGTCCATCTCGTAGAATCTCATACAGTTCCTCCTTTCCGATATAATCAAGACAGAATTTTTTCGTATCTGCCTCATTGGAAAACCTAATTGGACCGTAGCAATCCCACAGATTTCCGTTTGGATAGTGCGGAGAAAAATTCTCCACCCCCATCTCCCACACCATATCGTGCAGGATAAAGCCTATGTTCTTTTCAAAAGAAACATCGACCTTTGGGGCAAATCCCCATTTTTCTTTAATCTTTTTACGAACAAAGTCATCTACATCATCCTTGAACGCAAAAAGGTGTGCGGTGAGATATGTATCTTCCTCTCCGCAAATTGGAAGAACAATTATCATATCGAAATCGTCCTCTTTTTTATAAAACAACCCACCTTCAAGTGGGTTAACATCTCCTACATATTGCCAATTTGACATATATACATCACTCCTTTCTACAAAAAATTTTGTTTACAGTGATAATAAGAGAGAAACTTCTCTCAAAATCAGACGAAGTTGATTCTGCACCAAAAGGGCAGGAAACTCGTCTGCAATCTTAGAGACGTCTGTTTCAAGACACTCTAAGTAATAGCGATGTAATACTGTCTTCGGTGACAGTTCATCACATAATGCGTAAAATGTAACGAGAGCTTCGTTCATTACGCATCTATCAATTACCACCTCAGTACCTCTTGGAATGAGGTTCGAGACGGCAAAATAAATTCGAGAAAGTCTGTGGACTTTATAATTTAATCCAAACTCCTCTTTCTTGTTATCTAGGAACAATCTAAGAATTGCCATTTCTAGTTCTTCACTAGGATTTAGAAATGAGCACAATTCTGAAGCCCTTTTTAGCAGGTCCTCGATTGTTTCATCTGACAACTCGGGCGTGCCCCATGTGCGAGCACCAAAAACTTCTTTCAGTAGCATATTTGTCTTTCTCATAGACAATTCCTCCTTTTTTAAGATTTATTATTTTTTATCAATCTATAAGTACCTTAAAAATTCCCTTCACTTTATCTATGGGCAAGGTTTTGGCAAAATCTGCACTTTTTTATCAAAAAAAATAAAAAATTCTGCATTTTTTACAAAATGTTTGACAATAATTGTTTATGTATATATAATAGGTATTAGAAAAGGTAGATTTAGACAAAAGGCTCGATGCTTGCACGGGTGCAATTGCTAAATGTGCCTTTATTTTTTTGCATAAAAAAAAGACCTATTCGGTCTACTGATTAAATATCTGATTAAATTAAAATTGGTCAAGTCGCTCCTTTCCGCTAAAACAAAGGGTTTTTAAGGCTTTTACTCACGGGTTCGATTCCCGTTGGCAGCTTATAAAAGCAATGAAGCAATCGCCTCATTGCTTTTACTTTTATCTAAGTCCTTCCGGAATCGGTCTGTGTTTTGCAGTGTATTCCGATACCTCAATCTTAATCATGGTTACAATCGAAACAAGCTTTTCATTGAATTCAAAATCCATCCCTGTCTGCGACTTCATAAATGTACTCATCATTGCAATCTTTTCCTGCGAGTCATTAACAATCTTCGCCTTTCCTCGTCCCATCAGTGAATAATAAGACATCCCATACTGACAAGCCACTTTACCCTCAAATGGTACCACATCACATTCCATTTCAAAGCAGCATACCGGATTTTTCTCTATCACATCGAGTTTATATCCCTTAACAGCACTGTGCAGATACAACTCTAGTTTCCCCTCTTCAAATGTATATCCAAAATTCATTGGCACTATATAAGGAATCCCATCATCTACCAACCCTAAATGCAACACCTTACATTTACTAAGAATCGTTGCAATCTCATTTAGATCCGTTATTTCTAGTTCTCTTCTTGTCATCTATTTTCCTCCTGTCCTTCCTTACTAGATTATTTTCATATCCACCGTAATTTCATCTCCTATAGCATCAATGACTGCATAGCTTCCGCAAATCAGCGGCATGGATGGAGGCAGATGCCCAAAATCACAATCCATCACGATCGGTACATTATATTTGCCAAGAATCCCTTTTACTGCCTCATATTGGTCCAAGCCAAACATCGGCTGATCATACAGCATCGGCCTTCCAATTATAAAACCGCTGGCACCGCGAAACCATCCGGCTTCATCCAACTGCCATAACGCACGCCTGATGGACATCACATTAAGATCACAGCATTCTAAAAACCAGATAATTCCATCCTCTCCATATAAAGAGTTAAATAGCTTCACTTGATCATATCCGGTCCCCACCAGATTGGACAAACAATCGAGGCACCCGCCTATCATTCGCCCTTCCATATGAACCCGGTCTTCTTTTTGACCATAAATCAAATGCTTATCATTGGTACAATTATACGGTGCAAGCGGATTGTCCTCAGACTTAAGCGATTCCATCTCCCATTTATCATATCCATGAACGGTAAGATTGGTTCCTCGCAGCACTCCATACGCATCATATAACGCACGATGCCAAGGCTCCATGCCAAATGTTGCAGCGCATGGCCCATATATAGATGCCACATTACATAATGTCGTCAGCAAAAAAGTAAAATTCGTATTGTCAGAATAGCCCATATACCACTTAGGCTCCGCATTCTTGATTCGTTCAAAATCCATATGCGACAAAATCTCACACATCAGCTCACCGCCTCCGCATGAAATCAGCACATCACTTTGATCGTCACAAAATGCCATCATAAGCTCATCTGCACACGCTTTTGGTGTATTACTAATTCCAATTCCACTTCCTTCGTAAACATTTGGGCCAAGCCAAACGCTATGCCCCATCTCTTTCCATTTTTCAATAGAATGTTCAAAACCACTTTTATAAGGTTCTATATTGCAGCCAAATGCAGGTGCAACAAATCCGATTGTTCCATGTTCTTCTAAAAATTTCGGATAACGCATTCCATACTCCTTCCATAATATCTTCACATAACGTTCACATTTCTCACATGAAGTAATCACAATTCAATTATATACTATATTCATCAGATGAGGGAAACTCATTTGATACTCTCAGACAAACGCCCCTAAAAGTTTGTTCTGAGCAGTTAATTTTTTCATAATCTCATCCCCCCTGAGCTACATGGCAACATGTAGCTCAGCTTTGTCTTGACAGCAAAAAAGACCGGAAATATCATTTGATACTTCCGGTCATCTACCTATAACAGGTTACTTTGTTTCTACAATTCTGTCGACTAAAGGTCTAATCTGCTCAAGAACATTTGTCATATCCTCAAACATGTACCCCTTCTTGGTAATTTTATTCTTTAGATCATTCACATTTTCTGCCACATCACTAAAATATTCCTGCGATCCTTCAATATCCTGTGCCACCGATATGATTTCATTATCACAATTTTGAATCACAACCGACATTTGTTCACTTTCCTCGCGTACCCGATCCGCCACGCTTCGAATAGAATTAATCACTTCTTCTGTCTCATTGATACTTTCATGTGATGCATCAATGGCTTTCTTGGTATCCTCAAGTGAATCAAACAAGCGATTGTTATTATCGCCAAGCTCATCCATACTCTCATCAATATCACTGACTACATCTTTGATTTCCTGTGCCAGCTTATTTACCTCTGTAGCAACCACAGCAAAGCCTTTTCCTGCTTCTCCCGCTCTGGCAGCTTCGATGGATGCATTGAGCGCCAACAGATTGGTCTGTGTGGCAAATCCATTAATCAATTCCACCTTTTGCTTAATATCATCAAAACTCTTTTGGAATTCATCAAATACTTTTTGCATCTCTTCGATTGTTTCAAGAACCGAATCAGAGCTGGCATCGACCTTTTGCATTCCCTCACTTGAGCCATCTGCCGCCGTCATAAGTTCATCGATAATATTTTCAAAATGTTCCGTCACCGTATTGATGGATTGAAATTCCATCTGAAAATTCTCAACACTTTCAATGATATTTTCATATCTTTCCTGCACCAATCCAAACGAATCGTGTATGGTATCAATTCCACTGATTGTTACATACTCTTCATCTTGTAATTTTCGCTTTTGTATTAATGCAAAATCGCCAATTGCTTTAATTGGTTCAAGTTGTTCTTCTTTCGTTCTTAATGGCTTTTTCTTAATCGTCGCTTTTACAACTTGCGGCTCCGCCTTTTGTTCGATCTTAACTTCTTGTTTATTTCTGTTAAAAAATCCCATGACTTCGTTCTCCTTTCCTATTCGAACACAACTACAACCATAGTCTGATTTACATGCTGGAGCTTATATTGTTCACCGCCTCCAACTACACCGACATGTGGTCCTAAATCTTCCATATTGGAAAGGAATCGATCCATGTATTTTTCATTACCAAACAAAATATGTCGATAAATGCAATTAATCGTAAATACAAATGACACCTTACCATCCGAAGCTATTTTCTCTCTGGTCTGTTCATTAATCTGATCATAATCAAGCAATTCCAAGATGGCAATCGTATCATTTTCATTTACCCGTTTGTATGAAATGATACTTCCATTCTTGCCAAGTTCGTATGGTGAAATAATATAAGTATCATCTCCCACGATTCGGCCAAGCGGATTTTGTAATGCATTATCAACGATTGCATTTCCACCAACGCCGGTCTCTTGCTCATAAACCGAAGTCGCTGCTTGATGATCCAGTGAAATCAACTCTCTATTAGATGTATTTACTTCTGTTGCAACATGTCTCTTGGCATCTACCGGAATTCCATAGATATTTTCTGAATAAGTTCGAATCTTACCGGAAGTATTCTTTACAACAAGCCAGGCACATGCATCTTCATAAATTGCTCCGTCCACACAGACATAAGCAGTCTTTCCATTTGGAACACCAAAAACAGTTCCACCTGCAAGCGTTATCCCTCTTTTCTCAAGGGCAACATTCATCGATGAAACGAGCTGTTCCTCATCATTTGTGCAATATTCAAGACACACTGTATTATCTGCAGTTGCCGAAAGACTCGTTAATGCCTGATCTAAATCATCAATATCATACAAAGGAGAAGTTGACAAAAACCTAAGCACGCCGCTCTTAACCTGCGCTCCCTGTCCAAATGCAACTACAACCAGAATCTGATCTGACACAACCTTTCCAACATAAGACGTCGCACTTGTTCCAATAAGTGGAACATCCGGATACTTTTCGGCTAAAAGGCCGGATATCTCTTCGAGACTTTCATAAGATGATTGAAAATAAATACCTGCCGGAGCACTGATCTTCGTCGTAGCTTCAGCAACAGCTTCTTTCGCTGCCTTTTTTTGAGATTTTCCGATTGTAATCTGCAAAATGCTTTCCTCCTTAATATCAAACACTTAAAACTCGTACATTTTTCCTAACACTAATGTGAGTATAACACTTAACTCCCATAATTGTCTATTACTTTTATCCTATTTTGCGAGTTTTTCTAACAAAACATAAAAAAGCACCGACTTTAATGTCGATGCTTTTAAAGATTTTATCGTTCTTCTCTATAATATGGAAGGCCAAGACTTTCCGGTGGTTGATTCTCTCTCTTGTTACGAATACTCGTAATTACTAATACAATAATCGTTACCACGTATGGAAGCATCTTAAAGATTTCCTGTGATGCACGATCCAATCCCGGAATGTATAAATATAAAATATATAATGCTCCAAACAAGAATGAACCCCAAATCGCATGAGCCGGATTCCACAATGCAAAGATTACAAGTGCAACTGCCAGCCAGCCTCTATCACCAAATCCGTTATTTGTCCAGGTTCCTCCTAGATATTCCATGACGAAATAAACTCCGCCTAATCCTGCAATTCCACCTCCTAAAACAGTTGTTACGTATTTATACTTTGTAACACTGATGCCGGCAGCATCTGCTGTTGCCGGGTTCTCACCTACTGCTCTAAGATTAAGTCCAACTCTTGTCTTCTTAAGCAAAAGCGTTAAACAAATTGCAAGTATCACTGCAACATAGGTCAAAAAACCATAAGAAAATAAAATCGGTCCGATTACCGGAATCTCTGAAAGTTTCGGTATACTCTGCTGAAAGGCCTTTGCAGTGGTTGCAACTGAAATCTGTCCAACACCACCTGCCAGCTTTGACATAGAACCTCCAAAGAAATTGCCAAATCCCACACCAAAAGTAGTAAGCGCAAGACCAACTACATTCTGATTAGCTCGAAGTGAAATGGTAAGAAAACTGTATATAAATGCTCCTAATGCCGCGCATCCAAATCCGCAAAGCAATGCGATAATAAGTCCTATAAATCCGTTTGGATTAGTTATTGCATTTTCATAATGAAAAGCGCCCATAAGACCGGCAACGCCACCCATGTACATAATACCCGGAATTCCAAGATTCAAGTTACCGCTCTTTTCCGTCATAATCTCACCGGTAGCACCAAATAGCATCGGTATTCCCTGACCAATAGCTTTTTGAATAAATACAACTATGATACCCATACTATTTTACCTCCTTTTTCGCACTATGAAATTCAATTTTATATTGAATAAAGAATTCACTACCAATTAAGAAAAACAGCAAAATACCGGTGATAACATCCGATGCATTATCATTCAGACCAAACTGGGATGCAATCTGAATTGCTCCTTGTTGTAAAAACGCAATCAAAAGTGACACTATAATCATAGATACTGCATTAAAATGCGCCATCCACGCAATAATAATTGCTGTAAATCCTCGGCCGCCCGCTGTCTCCGTCGATATCGTATGCGAAGAACCGCTAACCATTAAAAATCCCGCAAGTCCACAGATTGCTCCGGAAATTGCCATAGTTCTAAGGATAACTTTACGCACGGAAATACCGGCATAACGTGCCGTATTTTGACTCGCACCTACAACCGCTATTTCATATCCTTGCTTACTCTTAGACATATAGATGGACATAAATGCCGTAAGTGCCAGGACAATCACTACGATTAATACATAGGCCTGACTTGTACCAATCTGAGGAAGCCATCCTTTCTTAGTCGCGGAATTGATAATTCCAACCGTATTAGATCCAACCGGATTTTCCCAATATACGATGCAAAACGTAACAATCTGCGTGGCGACATAGTTCAGCATCAATGTAAACAGTGTTTCATTCGTATTAAGTCTAGCCTTGAAAAATGCCGGAATTAATCCCCATATCATTCCTGCGCCGCAGCTAACGATCACCATAACAATCATCAAAAGCCAACCAGCCATCTTATCGCTGCAATAAATCATAACAGCAGCACATGCACATCCGCCAACCAAGATCTGACCTTCTGCTCCGATATTCCAAAAACGCATCTTAAATGCCGGCGTCAATCCGACTGCGACAATTAACAAAATCATCGTCTCTCGAATCGTCTGCCAGGTACGACGAACATTTCCAACTGCTCCATCCACAAGCCCAACATAGACCTGAAGCGGATTTTGTTTTGTTATTACTACAATCACAAGTGCGCATACAATTAGTGCAAATACAACGGCAAGCACACGAATCATCCAGGCTTTTTTCCTCGGCATATCTTCGCGCTTAGCCAGACGGAACACGCCTTTATCATTTAAAGCATACGATGTTTTCATGATTTACTTGCCTCCTTTCCTCCGATCATAAGCAGACCGATTTCTTCTTTTGTCGTCTTTCTCGCATCTACAATACCGCTAATTTTTCCGTCACATAAAACCATGATGCGATCACACAAATCCATCAGCACATCCAAATCTTCACCGACACACATAACAGCAGTTCCTTTTTCTTTTTCTTCGCATAAAAGATTATAGATTGTATACGAAGAATTGATATCCAATCCTCTAACCGGATATGCTACCATCATAACGATTGGATCAGAAGCAATTTCTCGTCCAACCAAAACCTTTTGAACATTTCCTCCGGACAATCTTCCAACCGGATAATCCACTCCCGGAGTTACAACGTTCAAACGATCTACCACTCGCTCTGCTAACTTACGCGGCGACTTTCGATCCGCAAAAAAGAAACCGCCGTCTTTATAACCGCGAATCATCATATTATCTACCATGTCCATTCCGGCTACCAATCCCATACCAAGACGATCTTCCGGAACAAATGCCATATTGATTCCTAATTCTCTGATTTTCGCTGTCTTCATCCCCGAAATCTGTATTTCTTCACCGGATGGCGGATAATACAAAATTCTTCCGGATGATATCGTATGCAATCCAACGATGGATTCTAACAATTCTTTTTGACCGTTACCGGAGATACCGGCTATTCCAAGAATCTCCCCGCTATTGGCTGTAAAAGAAATATGTTCTAGAATATTTCTTCCCTCAAGATTTTTACAGACAAGATCTTCTACAACAATTCGCTTCTGCGTATTTACCGGATCCTTCCGATTAATATCAAGTGTTACTTTCTCACCCACCATCATTTCCGTGAGCTTTGAAGTGTCTGCATCTTTTGTATCAATCGTATCAATATATTTACCTTTTCTAAGAATCGTTACTCGATCTGATATCTCAAGAACCTCATTTAGTTTATGCGTAATAATGATAATTGACTTCCCACTCTTTTTCATATTACGCAAAACTTGAAAGAGTTTTTCCGTCTCCTGTGGTGTCAAAACAGCTGTAGGCTCATCAAGAATCAGTACATTGGCTCCTCGATATAACACTTTAACAATTTCAACCGTCTGCTTTTGTGAAACTGACATGTCATATATCTTTTGTGTCAGATCAAGTTCAAATCCATACTTATTTGTAAGTTCTTCGGCGTCTTTATAGATATCCTCTCTCTTAACGCCTCTTTTCCACTTATGACCAAGAACAATATTTTCACCGGCCGTCAATACATCCACCAATTTAAAATGTTGATGAATCATTCCGATTCCCAGATCAAAAGAATCCTTTGGTGAGCGAATCACAACTTCTTTTCCATCTACGAATATATTTCCCTCATCCGGAAAATAAATACCGGACAGCATATTCATAAGCGTAGTCTTTCCGCTTCCATTTTCTCCTAATATTGCTAAGATTTCGCCTTCTCTAACAGAAAGATTAATATTGTCATTTGCAACCACATCGCCAAAACGTTTGGTTATATTTTTTAGTTCAATGGCATTTTTCACTTCCACTTTGTTCCTCCTTAAACTGCTTTGTTCCCTTTCACAATTTTTCCATGAAAATGCAAAAACTCTGAAATAAAGCAAAACTGCAAAAAGCGGGAGCTTTGTATAACAAAGCCCCGCCCTACCGTGTATTTTACCTATTGCGGCAAATTATTCTGTCGTTAATTCTGTAATGCCATCAATTCTTAGATCAAATGCCGGTGCCGAAATAACTGTTGATTCCTGGAATACTCCATCCGATACATACTGCTCATAGGAAGCATAATCTCCACCTTCTGCAATCAAATCTTCAATTGACTTACCACCAATTGTAAATGTTGATGTATCAAATACCTTAAGACTTCCATCTTTGATTGCTGCAATTACTTCATCTACTTTATCCTGTGTTCTTTCTGCGCAAGCATCTCCAAGTGTTGTAAGAGCTACTGCATCTGAAGCAAATCCTTCTGACCAATCAGTTGCAATGGCTTCACCATTTAACACGCAACTAACTGCATAATCATAATATACTGCCCAGTTATTCGTCGATGATGTCAGTGCTGTTGTTGCTGCTACTGATGTCATATCAACATTGTAACCAACACAAGGAACGCCCTTTTCCTCACATGCTGAAGGTGCTCCGGTTGTATCTGCATGCTGAGATATTAACACACAGCCATCTGCAATCAATGCATCTGCAGTCTCTTTTTCCTTAGAGATATCTGCCCAGCTGTTTGTATACTGTACTTCCATTGTTGCGCTATCGCATACGCTCTTAACACCAAGATAGAACGCTGTATATCCTGATACCACCTCTGCATATGGATATGCACCAACATAACCAATCTTGCAAGCATCTTCTGTCACTTCGCCTGCTTCAATCATTTCATTTAATTTAAGACCAGCAACTACACCACTTACATAGCGTGCTTCATAAATATTATCAAAGTAATTGTGCATGTTAGAAAGTCCTGAAGATGCTGCCTGATATCCTGTTGCATGACAGAACTGAATCTCCGGAAATTCCTCTGCAGCCTGCTTAATATAGTCCTCATGTCCAAAGCTTGTTCCGAAAATAATATCGCATCCCTGTTCTGCAAGATCAACAGCTGCATCATAGCATTCTTCACTTTCCGGAATAGTCGTCTTTTCGATAACCTGATCTTCTGAAATTCCAAGATCTTCCATCATCTGGTCTATTCCCTTCATATGAGACTCCGTATATCCCTCGTTCTCATCGCCGATATAGATTACACCAATCTTAATATCAGCTGCAGATACCTGCGTTGTTCCTTCTGCTGTCGACGTTGCATCCGAATCTGCACCACTGCTTGAGCATCCAGCCAGCATGGCTACCGATAATCCTGCAATCAGTAATGAACTGATTAACTTTTTCATTTTTTTGTCCTCCTGTAAACGCTTTTTTTGCTACCTACTTATATTAGAGCATAGATAAACATTTGTCTATCCAAAATCCAACAAACAGTAAAAAGGTACTGTTTATGCAGTACCTTTTATATCATGCCTGATTCACTTTATTCGGTTCTAACATCTGATATCCATATCTTTCAAAATAAAACCCAAGCTTTTCATTGACTTTGCGAATGAGTTCCGAAGAAAACTCATATTGATTCGTCTTATAATCCTGCATATCATCCAAATATTTCTGGAAACTGTCTTTCGCGTCATCAAATCCGCCAAGGCCCAGATGCTCATAAATCTTACGCATATATGGCATCGGATTCTTTACAAAATCCTCATATCGAATTTCAATATAATCTGCTTCATTCATCATGGAAAGATCCCGAAAAGCTTTGCGATAAATTCTAGCCATAAGTTCTACAATCGTATCCTCAATAAATTCTTCGGATGGAGGCTCTGAAAGACTAAGAAGATTCATTTCTTTTAAAAACATATTCTTTGTCGATCTTGCTACCACATAAGGATTGCGATAAATATTAATAAATTTTGCTCCCGGATAGCACTTCTTAAGCTTTCGAATCCGGCAAGTATTCTCCGGACTCTTAAGCATTAATTGCTTTCCATGCTCAAGATATGTCGCTTTCTTAAGAATATAATCATAAGCTTTCGTCCATTCTTTTTGCTTTTTTTCATCTTGCTCATCAATAAAAGCCGTCTCGATATATTTCACGCCTTTTCCTTTATCGGGAAATACAAGCATATGAGAAATCGCCTGTGTCGAAATTGTCGCCTGTGCAAACACCTCTTCCATAGGCAAATCAATTGTATAATCAAGATTGTCCATCGGTCTTGCATCTTTTAAAAGGATTTTCTCAACTTTAGGCAAAACATCCTTTAATAAGATGCAATTATTAAAAGATACCGTCTTCATCGGATCAAACCATCCAAACTGCTTATCCTTGCTAAGTAAATTCTGCAAAAAGGTTGTTCCGGTTCTCCAGTGACCAATTACATATAAAGGATCCTTTGTAATCTTGGTCCTTCGGATTCTCCCATCAAACAGCAGTCGTTCCAGTCCGGCAGGGATCGCCAACATGGCCGATACGAATGTGATAAACATCGCCTGCCCTTTCTTTTCCTTGCTGACATTATTCTCTTTTAATAACTTAATCCAGTTGTCAAACCGACATCCCATCATATTATGCGACAAGGTAAGATGACTCATACTTATTCACTATCTCCTTTATCCTTCCGCAGACTGACACTAACCCCATTCACTTCGACATTTCCTTCTGCCGGAATCACAATACAATGACGACCATCAATATCCATTGTTTCAATCATCATTGCCCGCTCCGGATCTACTTTAATTACAACGTCCGGTGTCTCAATCTGAAATTTCTTAGTTTCTGCAATATTATTGAGTACCAGCTCTTCGCGTTCTCCAACCTTCTCGTCATATAATTCTTCAAAGAACTCAAGATCATCATGTCCCACTCCACTGTTCGATAACAGCTGTGACACCTGCTCTTTTCCCAGCATCACAAGTTCATCCTCATCCTTGCTTTCCTCAACAAGTTCTGAGATATTCTCGTGAATCATCTTTATTGTATCAAAATCTCCGTTTTGTTCAAGGGTCATTGTAAGAACTTCATGAAAAGAATCCTTTTGGCCCCCCGGTGTAAGACTTGGCACGCTTCCTAAAATCTGCGAGATAAAATTCTCCTGCATGATTTCTGGATTCTTTGCAAAATATAACACCTTATGAATATCTGCCGTGCGATCTTCAAATGCCGGAAACAACATCCCGTTAATTGGCGGCTGAACCACCCAGTCACGTACTCGCTCTGCCATGGAATTGGTCATCGAGTCATAAGACAATCCAGCCTTAGACATCGTTACCGGACAAATTGAACACAAAATAAATTCATAAACACTGTCCGACGCATCCTCCATCTCTAACCCGTCACTCGTCTTCCCCGGCACATCATAATTTCCATGAATCAATACAATATAATAATTTTCTTCATAAAAATATTCATCAATCATTTTATTATAAAAATCTTCTAACAGTTGGTCATCTTGCAGCTTACTGTCACGAAGTCTAAGTAAAAACTCCTGACTACCACCCGGCTGCTCTTGTTCCAGTAGGAATTCCATTGTTGTCAGATTCTTACCAACAGTACCGCCCAGCGTTTTTTTGAATATATCAAAATACTTATGCTCTTCTTCCTCCGGCAGACTAAGAAATGCATCCTTTGATGTCATGATCTTGTTCTTTTCATAGTCCACATAACAGCCACATATTCTGTCTATTGCACAATTAGCCGGTGTAAACTGCTTTCTGATTTCCAGTACTTCTTTTTTATTCATAACAAAACGATACCTCTTTTTTACAAATTCAAGATATATTTTAACAAAGAAATATCTTTTTTCAATACTTGATTTTTTGAATCTTTCGTATCATCAAAAGCACTATCACAATTCCCGCTATCGCCAATATTGCGCTTTCATAAAGAATATGTTCGCGCTCTCCTTCCCAGGATGCAATCCAATCAAAGCGTCGTACTAATGCAAGTAAATTCACCGCTGCGTGTGTCATAATACACCATCGCAATCCGCCCTGCCGATATACCAGCGCCAATATAACTCCGACACCTGTTGCATAAAAAAATTGTGGTATATTCGCATGAACGATCCCAAACACAATCGCACTAATCAAAATCCCCCACACAGGTCTGTAGCATTCTTTTATCTTCTCGTACAAAATCCCGCGATATAATAATTCTTCTGCAATGGGTGTCATAATTACAGTATACAAAAACAGCCAGATTGCTGCCCCTTCCCCAAAGCTCTCATTCACATTCTGATAATTACCTGAAGTCTTCATTATGTTACTTAGATAAATCAAATTATTAAGTAGCGGCGCTATCACAAGTGCCAGCACCACAACTCCACCTGTTGCTTGTTTTCGCGGTGCAATCATTATTTTCATCCGTTCTAGTCTTCTCCATCGCAGCAACAAAGGCAGGCAAATAAGATGTGAAATTATCGCCAATAAATTATAAGGCACTGATGTATTTTGAAACATCAGTGCCAATATTTGATAAATAATACCGTTAAGAATTATATAAATCAGTACTTGTATCACGCCAAGCAAAGTCGTTCGAATCTTCCCGTTCATTCTTATCTCACTTCCGTTTTTTCCTACAATTATAACACACTTAAGATTTCTCGTCTTATCTCAATACTATCATTGGTCAGCAAAAAATCTTCTTTTTTCTTTGGAAGTACGATCTCTTTTACGATTCGACCGGGATGCCCTGCCATAATCCAAATACGATCCGACAAAAAAAGTGCTTCTTCGATATCATGGGTTACAAAAATAGTTGACAATCGAATCCGATGCATTACCTCAAGATACCATCTGTGCATCTCACTTTTTGTAATCGCATCCAAGGCAGAAAATGGCTCATCCAAAAGCGCCACCTCTTTTCCAAACAGGTACGTCCGAAGAAGTGCTGCCCTTTGCCGCATACCTCCGGACAATTGAGAAGGGTATTGTCGCTGCGTTCCTTCAATGCCAAATTCTGCAAAATACGAAGAAGCTTTCTTTCTTGCCTCTGATTTTTTCATGCCTTGTATGATTAAAGGCATTGCCACGTTGTCCTCCATAGTGTGATACGGCATCAAAAGATCCTTTTGTAACATATAACTGACATGTCCCGCCTGTCCTGTGATCTCTTGCTCATGCAAGTAAACCTGCCCACTGTCTGGGCGCACAAGACCGGACAGGATCTGAAAAAGCGTTGTCTTCCCGACACCACTAACGCCAAGCAGACTAACTATCTCTTCTTTTTTTAGATGTACCGATACATCTTCTATAATATTTTCTTTTTCATAACTATGCGTAATCTGCTTTGCAGTTAACACTGTATCACTCATATCCTAATCCTTCTACTCCGGATTATAATCATTTGTAAATCCGGTTCCGTCTGCAATTTCATTTTCTACAAGTTTGTTTTCATACATCCAGTCATAAACTCCGTCCCAACGTTCTTCATCAATATAGCCCCAATATGGTGCGTCTTTGCTATACTGATCAGCCAGCCATTCCTGTGAAGCCGTTACAAGCTCCTCATCCAATTCCGGAACTTCCTCGCATAATATTTTGGCCGCCTCATCCGGATTGTCAATTGCATATTCATAACCTTTTCGAACAGCTGCCACAAATGCTTTCGTAACTTCCGGATTCTCCTGCATGTATTCATCATTTCCAATAATTACCGGTGTGTATTCATCCATATCCGAACAATAATCTTTCAGGAAGAAAAAGTTCGTATCAAGGTCTGATAGTTCTGCCCGAATACCATCCCATGCATAATAAATCCAGACAGCATCAATATTGGACTGAAGTCCTGCCACTGCATCATCTACGGTTACCGGATCTAAGATAACATTGTCCCAAACTCCACCGTCTTGTTCTACACAATACTCTAGCAAAGTCTGCTCCATTGGATCTTCCCAGGTTGCATAGTGAAGACCTTCTAATCCTTTCGGCGATGTAACATTACTGTCCGCACGGGTAATAATTCCACTTGTATTATGCTGAATAACTGCAGCAATCGCCGTTACAGGAATCGGATCTTCTGAAGCATAGGTATATGCCATAGTATCTTGAAAATCAATTCCAAATTCTGCTTGTCCTACACCTACCAGTTCCGAACCATATCCACTTGACGTTTGAACAAATTCAACTTCAATACCGGCATCCTCAAAATATCCCAGTGCATCCGCTACATAAAGCCCCGTATGATTCGTATTCGGTGTCCAGTCCAATGCAAATGTAATTTTTGTCAACTCTTTATCCTGACTTGTATCACTTGATGATGTCTGTGTCGATGTCGTTCCACACGCTGCAAGTGATGCAGTCATAACTCCTGTCAATAATGCTGCTATAATCTTCTTTTTCATCAATTCTACTCCTCATGTTTCTTTGTTTTTTCCCATGGCATCAATACTTTTTGTACTCTTCCAAGTCCCCACATAAGTAACAAACTAATTGCGGATATCAGAACAATAACCGCAAACATCTTGTCATAGGAATATGATTTTTTAACGCGCATCATATAAACGCCAAGACCGTTATATCCCCCCAGCCATTCCGCAACAACCGCTCCTACAATCGAATATGCCGCCGAAATTCGAAGTCCAGAAAAAAATTCTCCAAGCGTTGCCGGCATCTTCATATAGCGAAAGATCTGCATCGGCTTTGCTCCCATCGCCCGAAACAGCGAAACGGCTTCCCTATCAACACTGGCAAATCCCTCTAGCAATCCAATCGTAATTGGGAAGAATGCAGTGATAATAACCAGTACTATTTTCGGTGCCATAGCATAACCCAGCCACAAAATCAAAAGCGGTGCAATTGCTACAGTCGGAATCGTTTGTGTAATCACAACAATCGGATAAAAGGCTTTATAGAATCCTTTAAAATGATTCATCAGCACAGCACATAAAAATCCTAGTGCAGTACCTATTGCCAGCCCAATTAACGCCTCCACTACTGTTGTTTTGGCATGTCCCATAAGCAGCGGAAAATCTTCAATGAATGCTTGCACAACCGATACCGGACTCGGCAACATATAATGCGGAACGATTTCTAACATTGCCACCGCCTGCCAGGCGATAATGATAATAGCAATTGCAGTTAGCGGTATGAACTTACTTGTGATGTTTTGTAATCTTCTTTTCAATGGAAAGTACTTCTCCCTCAGGTCTGTATACGATCTTAACATATGAGGCAACATATGGTGCCCCAGCCTTTACGGCGATTTTCTGACATTCCTTTACAATGTCCATTAATTCATCATAATCTCCCTCAATGGTCGTCTCAAAAGGACCTACTGAGCAATTAAGTCCGGTCGACTTGATGTATGCAATCACCTCATCTACCACGCGAATCAATTCCTCTTGCGACGAAGCTTCCGGAAGTACCTGAATAGCCACGCTTGCGTTCATAAACGACTCCTCCTTTCTTCTGTAATAGTTGTCTCAATCGGCGTTCTGTCTTATGACTGAAATATTCCTTAAATAAAGAAAAACCTATGCTGCAATAGCATAGGTCTGTGATTATGTAAAATCTATTGAATCTGCACAATCTCCCTACGCCGGTATGATCCGGATCAGGTAATAAGGGTCAAAGCATTATATGCCTTTCTCAGCCTTTCGGCTCCCCTGATCGTTTCTTAGTGTAATCCTCTTTGCTTCAATTGTCAATTGCATACCCTATGACAATTTGTTAAGTCTTTCTAATAACTGATACATCGTCAGATGAAAAATCGGATGCATCACTTGCGGAGCAATCTCACACATAGGTTCTAATACAAAGTGTCGATTATGCATATCCGCATGCGGTATTGTAAGTTGCAAACTCCTATTGATTGTATCTTCAAACAACAAAATATCAATATCCAACGTGCGTTCTCCCCAATGTTCCTTTCGCACTCTCTTATTTTTTTTCTCAATATCATGAATCAATTCTAGTAGTTGCTCCGGATTTAGCAATGTCTCAATCTCAACGGCCGTATTTAGAAAATCGCTTTGATCTGTCTTGCCATAAGGCGGTGTATTAATATAACCTGCCACCTTGTTCACCTTAACAAAAGGATTCTCTTTCAATGCCGCTATTGCATTATCCAGATATTTTTGTCGATCTCCCATATTCGATCCCAGCGATAAATATGCGCACTTCCAGCCGCGAACCACTTCTACCGACACCGACTCTAACGGCAATCCGATAGGCGCCCACGGTTTCAAAACCTCTAATCGTATCTTTTTCATTCTCGGATACGTAAGCAAAAGCTGCCGCGAAAGCTGTTCTGCAACGGTTTCAATCAACTTAAATGTATGATCGTGCATGAATTTTGTAATAAACTGACATACGTCTCCATAATGAATCGAATCCGACATTTTATCACTTTGACCTGCAATACCGGCTTGTATATATAACGTTGCATTAATCAAAAACTTCTGCCCAAGTGTATTTTCCTCCGGCAATAGTCCATGATGACCAAACACCTCTAAGTTCTTAATCTTAATCTGATCCATATCTACCCTCTGTGATTCATAATTGCTCTAACCATCTTCACGGCTCTTACATGTTCTTTTACATCATGAACTCTTAAAAACATCGCATCTTCCATAACACCGTAAATGCCGGTTGCCAATGTCCCTTCAAGTCTCTCATTCGTAGGAAGATTGAGAGTCTTTCCGATTACCGACTTTCTAGATGTTCCAAGCAAAATCGGACATCCTAACTCCTTTAATTCATGCAGCCTTGCAATCACTTCAAGATTTTGATCTACATTTTTTGCAAACCCAACCCCCGGATCAAGAATGATTTTCTCACGGTTAATTCCTGCTGCTACCGCTATTTCAACAGATTTTGCAAGATCAGCTTTCACATCTTCCATAAAATCCTGATAATCCGTATTTGTTCGATTATGCATAAGACAACATGCTGCATCGGCATCGGCAATAACCCTGGCCATCTTATCATCATATTGAAGTCCCCAGATATCATTGACCAGATTTGCTCCCGCCTGTAAAGCTGCTGCTGCCACCTGACTTTTATAGGTATCGATAGAAACCGGAATATCAAAACGTCTTTTGATTGCTTCAATCACCGGTACCACACGATAGATTTCTTCTGCTTCGCCAATCTTCGTGTACCCCGGTCTTGTAGACTCTCCTCCAACATCAATGATGGAAGCACCTTCTTCTATCATTCTCTGCACATGCGCAATGGCTTTTTCAACTGTATTATGTTCGCCGCCATCTGAAAATGAATCCGGCGTCACATTCAAAATTCCCATTATATAAGTATGATTTGTTGTTTCAAATGTCTGCCTTCCAATAATCATATCTTAAACACCTCATAATTAATCGGTTCCATATTTTTACGCCTATCATCCCAATAGCACTCCCCTGCTGCATCACATGCAAAGCATTGGCGAACGCGGTTGTCTGCCCATGCAAAAATATATACCAACCGATCCACTTCATCAAGTTCTTTCAAAGCGTCCCTTAGCTGATCATATGTTTTGATTGCATTTCTCCTGTCATCCTTGATTGTATGTGCTTCGATTAAATCTACCACTCTTATCTGCAAATCTTCCGGCACACGAAGCTGCAGCATAAGTTCTTTTGCAATGCCTATACTTGCCTTGGCATGGTGTTCACTCCCATGAACTCTTCCAATGTCATGAAGCAATGCTGCCAGCATAATCAGCTGCGGTTCATGAGGAACCCGGCATATTGAAGCCGCCCAGCTTGCCAAAGATGCTACTTCAATAAAGTGCTTCTTATCATGATGGCAAAACTTACGTTCCTTCTCCAATTCCGCCAAGCAGCTTACATACTTTCTATAACTTTCGTTTTTTAATAACAATTCCGCGTAATTTTTCATCTTACTCTTCTATTCTTTTTCTAAAACAATCCTTAATATTCTTCAGCTGCGAAAGTGATCCAAAGCAAATAATCACTTCCGGTTTAAGTTGCAGCGCCCTATCAACCGCCTGCTCGCAATCCCGCGCAACCTCAATGTGTTTGTAATACGCCTTCGCATACTCGCTAAGTTCTAAAGCACTTAATCCTCTCTCCCCAACCGTCGGCATACATACAACCGTTTGTGTATGTTGCGACATAATCTCAAGCACGCGCTCACACGCTTTGTCTTTTAACATTCCTATTATATAGACAATACTCTTATTTGTAAATTTATTTTCTACGGTTTTTGAAAGCCGCAAGGCCGCCGGTTCATTATGCGCTCCGTCCAAGTACACCTGTGGCTTTTGGGCAATCTGTTCAAACCTTCCAAACGGAGGTTTTATCAGCAATCCGTGCCGAATGTGCTCCTGCGTAATAGAAAGATGCTTTGCCAATTGTTCACATGCAAGTATAGCTGTTGAAGCATTCTCAATCTGATACAGCGCCTGCGCACGAATCTCAAGCTTCTTATAATCCTTATAATCAAATACCAGACCATCTCTTGTATTATGAACATTCCTAATTTCTTCTCTTGCAACCATGCAAAAATCTCCTTCCTTATCGGAAGTTTGTTTTTGCAGGATTTCAAGCACCGGTGGTTTTTGTGGTGCCGTAATTACCGTTGTTTTCTCTTTGATAATACCTGATTTTGCCAGCGCAATCGACTCGATATCCTCTCCTAGAAAAGCCATATGATCCATCCCTATTGGAGTGAAGATACACTGCAGCGGACTCGTAAGGATATTGGTTGCATCCAATGCACCGCCCATACCACACTCTAGGATCACAAGATCGACGCGATGCGCTGTAAACGCCAGGAACGCAACGGCAACTTCCATTTCAAACAACGTTGGGTGTACCATGTTCTTCTCTGTCATCTTTTGGCAGGCATCTTCCACAACAGAATAATATCTTGCCAGTTCTTCTTTTGTAATTCGATCGCCGTCAATAATAAATTTATCCTCGTAGCAATAGACGTCCGGTGTCATAAAGCAGCCAACCGTATAACCGGCTTCTTTAAGTATTGATGCCATATAATGACAGGTACTTCCTTTGCCATTTGTTCCCGCAACATGAAGCACCGGAAAGGTATCCTGTATGTTATCAAGCTGTTTCATAAGCTCTTTGATACTTTCAAGTCCCGGAACACTTCCAAGTTTCGCCACTTCTTCTATCAGTTTCATTGTTTCTTCGTAATTCATCATAAGGATGATTATAACACAAAAAAATGAGCAGAGAACGAAATTCTCTGCCCATACTTAGATTTCTTATGTAATTCTTAGAAGAACATAGAAAGGATACCCTGTCCTTGTGCACAAAGAAGGAATACCGGTGCAAATACCAATGATACGATTGTCATCAGTTTAATCAAGATGTTAATAGAAGGTCCTGAAGTATCCTTAAATGGATCACCTACAGTATCACCAACTACAGCAGCCTTATGAGGCTCACTACCTTTTCCACCATGATTTCCGGATTCAATAAACTTCTTAGCATTATCCCAAGCACCACCGGCATTAGCCATGAAGATAGCCATAAGTACACCGGTTACAAGAGCACCAGCTAAAAGTCCGCCAAGTGCATCAGTACCAAGGAAGATTCCGATTACGATTGGAACAACGATTGCAATAATACCCGGAAGAAGCATTTCTTTTAATGCAGCCTGTGTAGAAATTGATACACAAGTCTTGTAATCCGGTTTGCTTGTTCCCTCTAAGATACCCTTATCTTCACGGAACTGTCTTCTAACTTCCTCAATCATCTTGTATGCAGCTTTTGATACAGCCTGCATTGTAATAGATGAGAACAGGAATGGAAGCATACCACCGATAAACAGACCAACTACAACGGTTGGCTGAAGGATATTGATCAAATCAAGTTCCACAACCTGTGCGTAAGATACGAACAAAGCAAGAGCTGTTAAAGCAGCAGATCCGATAGCGAATCCCTTACCGATAGCAGCTGTTGTGTTACCAACTGAGTCAAGCTTATCTGTAATCTCACGAACACCTTCATCAAGTTCAGACATTTCTGCAATACCACCGGCATTGTCAGCGATTGGACCATAAGCATCGACAGCTACCGTAGAACCTGTTGTTGCAAGCATACCTACAGCTGCAAGAGCGATTCCGTAAAGTCCGGAGAACTTGTATGATACAAAGATTCCGATTGCAATTAAGATAATTGGAATAACAGTAGATTCCATACCTACAGCAAGACCTGAAATAATATTGGTAGCAGATCCTGTTTCAGACTGGTCTGCAATCTTCTTAACATGCTTGTGTTCATCCGATGTATAAACACCTGTAATCTTACCGATTAACACACCAACAATTAAGCCGGCAATGATAGCTCCACAGTAAGAGAATGAACCAAGAATTACTTTTGATAAGATAATAGCAAATACTACAACGATAATATTCGCAATATTAGTACCAAGGTCAAGAGACTTTTGTGGATTTACTCCATCCTTACCACGTACAAATGCGATACCAAGGATAGATGCAAGAATACCGATACCAGCAAGAAGTAATGGGAATAATGCTCCTGCTACTGTTCCGCCAACGACATCCGTTACTCCTGTTGCTGCAGCAACACCAAGTGTTACAGCAGAGATAATAGATCCAACATATGACTCGAATAAGTCAGCACCCATACCTGCAACGTCACCTACGTTATCTCCTACGTTATCTGCGATAACAGCCGGGTTACGAGGATCGTCTTCCGGGATACCTGCTTCTACCTTACCTACAAGGTCAGCTCCAACGTCAGCAGCTTTTGTATAAATACCACCACCAACACGTGCAAATAAAGCAACAGATGAAGCACCGAGTGAGAAACCTGTTAAGATTGATACATTACCTGTCAGGAAATAAATAACGCTGACACCGGCAAGTCCAAGACCTACCACGCAAAGACCCATAACTGCACCACCGCGGAATGCGATTGGAAGAGCCTTGCTCATTCCGCCATTCTCAGCAGCTCTTGCAGTTCTAACGTTTGCTCTAGTAGCAACGTTCATACCTGCATAACCTGCAAGAATAGAGAAAATCGATCCTACTACATAACAGATTGCAGTCGGCCATCCGATAAAGAGACCAATCAATACAAACAAGATAATAATAAATACAATTAAAATTTTGTACTCAGCTGTTAAGAAAGCCTGAGCACCTTCGTGAATAGCAGCGGCAATTTCTTTCATACGATTGTTTCCTTCGTCCTGCTTCTTCACGGCTGCTGCCAGTGCAAGTGCGACCAGCAACGCGATAATACCAATAATTGGTATTAACCATACTAATCCAGACATTTGAACTTCCTCCCTAATCTTTTCATTTTTGGTTCGTTAATAGTCCACGAAATATCCTATCAAAACTATGTGGTTCTGTCAAGATATTTTCCTTTACTTTCCCCTATTTAGTGCTTGGTTCCCTTCGTTGCACGAGAGGAAATCTTAAGGCGATTTAACGCTACTTGTTTTCCTCCGATTTCAAGCATCGGGGAGTCTCCTTCATATAACAGATGGCAATCCTTAACATAATCGCCATTATTTAATTTAATACCATGCACGCCGACTGCCGTTTTTTTCATCTCCGGTAGTTCTAAAAGCATGATACGAAGAAGCATATTTTTCGCAGTATGGTAAACGAGCGTTTCTCCGCCATAAACAATCTGTGCCATGACAAGCGAATCCTCTGCACCAAGTTTTGTCGCTGCAGTCTGTTTTTTCGAAACATCAAACTGCTCTCCTTCTACAACCTTGGACATACCGCTTTGTGTGACAAATACGACTTTGTGTTTTTTGACTTCTTCCAATGCGAAGACAGACACTATGTTCTCACTTTCTGAATCGTACTTACTCACATTATCAATTGGTGTTCCTTTTTCACGGAACTTTCCGAACGGAAGGTCTAGCACTTTTATTAAATGTAGCTGACCTGTATTGGTAAACAGACAAATCTTGTCTGTATTCTTACATGAAACAATATGTTTATTTTCTGCATCTGCAGCATCCTTATTTCGCTCGTAAGTTGCCTGATCAACCGTTCTGACATAACCAAATCGATCCATCAACATAACGACATCCATCTCTTCAATCTTCTTTTCTTCAAAGACGATTTCTGCTGCATTTTCAATGCTTGTCTTACGGTCGGTGCCGTATTCTTTTTTAACGTGATCGAGTTCTTTCATGATCACCTTCGCCATAGATGTACGATGCTCTAAAATATCGGAATACGTATTGATATTCTCAATGGTCTGATCATGTTCCTTAATCAGTGCTTCAATCTCAAGACCAACGAGTTTGGATAAACGAAGTTCTAAGATTGCCTGTGCCTGTCTTTCGGTAAAGCAAAGCTGTTCTGCCATCATTCTCGAACTTGCGCTCTTAAAATCAATCCCTTCGCTTTCTCCCGTCATCAGACATTTTTTCGCCATCTTAACGGTCTTTGATCCGCGAATAATTTCGATAATCAGATCAATGATATTGCAGGCCTTCATAAGACCTTCTTGTATTTCTTGTTTATCACGTTCTTTAGCAAGCAGATTCGTATACTTACGTGTTGCCAGCTCATATTGGAAATTCACATGATGCCGAATCACACTGACAATCCCCATTGTCTCAGGCTTACCGTCTGCCACTGCAAGCATATTTACACCAAAGGTATCTTCAAGTCTCGTCTTTTTATAAAGCATGTTCTTGAGATTTTCCACATCCGCGCCGCGCTTTAACTCGATGACAATTCGAATTCCTTCTTTGGAAGACTGATTCGAGATATCAACAATATCTGCTGTCTTTTTATTTTCCACAAGAGAACCGACATCATTTAAGAATTTACCGATATTGGCTCCCACCATGGTATATGGAATCTCGGTAATGACAAGCAGCTGCTTGCCTCCCTTTCCCTTTTCCACTTCGACCTTACCGCGAATCTTTACTTTACCGCTTCCGGTCTCATAGATATTTTGCAACTCGTCTTTATTGACAACAATTCCACCGGTCGGAAAATCCGGTCCCGGAATAAACTTCATCATCTCTTCCGTCGTAATGGACGGATTTTTCATATAGGCTTTCACACCGTCAATAACTTCTGCAAGGTTATGCGGTGGAATATTGGTTGCCATACCAACGGCAATACCTTCTGCTCCGTTGATTAGCAGATTTGGCACTTTGACAGGAAGTACCTCCGGCTCCTTTTCTGTCTCATCAAAGTTCGGAACAAAGTCCACAACATCCTTATCCAAATCTGCCAGATACACTTCCTGCGTTACTTTTTCAAGACGCGCTTCGGTATATCGCATTGCCGCTGCTCCGTCACCTTCTATGGAACCAAAGTTTCCGTGTCCGTCTACGAGCGGCAGTCCTCTTTTAAACTCCTGCGCCATAACAACCAGCGCATCATAGATGGAAGAATCGCCATGCGGGTGATATTTACCCATGGTATCACCAACGATACGAGCACATTTACGATATGGCTTGTCGTAACGAATCCCAAGTTCTTGCATATCGTAAAGCGTTCTTCTTTGAACTGGTTTTAGACCGTCTCTGACATCCGGAAGCGCTCTTGACACAATGACACTCATAGCATAATCGATATAGGATTTTTGCATTAGGTCCGAATACTCTGTACGAATTAACTGTTCTTCACTCATCTTGTCCTAACCTCCTAGATATCCAGCTCTGCATCAAGTGCATGGTCATAGATAAATTTCTTTCTCGGCGGAACTTCCGTTCCCATCAGCATTGCCGTTACATCTGACGCCATACGTGCATCCTCAATCTCAATCTTTTTGAGGAGTCGACGCTCCGGATCAAGCGTTGTCTCCCACAATTGCTTGGCATCCATCTCACCTAATCCTTTATATCTTTGCAGAGTAAACTTGCCTTTATGCGTTTTACGATACTTTTCCAGTGCCGCATCGTCATACAGATATTCTTCTTCTCCCTTATCCGGCATAGCCTTATAAAGCGGTGGCATTGCCACATAAACATGCCCCTCAAATATAAGTTCCGGCATGAACCGGTAAAACAGCGTCAAAAGAAGCGTAGAGATATGAGCACCGTCTACGTCCGCATCCGCCATGATAATAATCTTGTTATAACGAAGCTTTGTGATATCAAAATCATTACCAAAACCTTCTGAAAATCCACAGCCAAATGCATTAATCATTGTCTTAATCTCTGCATTTGCAAGGACTTTATCGATACTTGCCTTTTCTACATTTAATATCTTACCTCGAATTGGAAGTATCGCCTGGTAGTTTCTATTTCTTGCCGTCTTGGCAGAACCTCCTGCCGAGTCTCCCTCGACAATGAATATCTCACACTTGGAAGCGTCTCTGCTCTCACAGTTCGCAAGCTTTCCATTGGAATCAAAAGAAAATTTCTGCTTTTGAAGCAGATTTGTTCTGGCTTTTTCTTCTGTCTTACGAATCTTGGCTGCTTTTTCAGCACAGCCAATTACCGTCTTAAGCTGCTCTAAATGCTTGTCAAAATACAGCTGAATCTCATCTCCGGTTACCTTACCGGTCACACGGGCCGCATCCTGGTTGTCGAGTTTTGTCTTTGTCTGTCCTTCAAATCTGGGATCCGGATGCTTCACAGAGATTACCGCCGTCATACCATTTCGCACATCAGCACCGGTAAAGTTGGCATCCTTTTCTTTTAAGATTCCAAGTTCTCTGGCATACGCATTAATGACACTCGTAAATGTCGTCTTAAATCCGGTCAGATGTGCCCCGCCTTCCGCATTGTAGATGTTATTACAAAAACCAAGGACATTCTCATGAAATTCATCGGTGTACTGAAAGGCAACTTCTACGCCAATGTTATCTGCTTCTCCCGAAAAGTAAATAACATCATGAAGCACATGCGAATTCTTATTTACGTCCTTTACAAATCCGACAATTCCTTCTTCTTCATGAAATGTCATTTCAATCGGTTCGTCTCCCCGCAGATCCGTATACTGAATGGTAAGACGCGGATTCAAATAAGCGGTCTCATGAAGACGCGAGATAATCTCATCTTCTTTGAATCTTGTTTTCTCAAAAATCGTAGGATCCGGCAAAAATGTTATTTTCGTCCCATGCTTTTTCGTCTTTCCGATTACCGGCAACAATCCTTTCACAAGCTCCTCTGTCGGATGGCCTTGCTCATATCTGTCATGATGAATCTTACCATCTCTGCTGATTTCAACATCCATATATGTAGACAGTGCATTTACCACAGAAGAACCGACGCCATGCAATCCACCGGACGTTTTATATACAGAATCATCAAACTTGCCGCCTGCATGAAGTGTAGAAAAAACAATTCTTGCAGCCGACACACCTTTTTCATGCATTCCAACCGGAATACCTCGTCCGTTATCTTCCACCGTACAAGAACCATCAGCATTCAACGTTACCTGAATCAAATCGCACTCCCCGGCAAGATGTTCATCCACTGAGTTATCTACGATTTCATATACCAAATGATTTAATCCTTTTCTCGAAACGCTTCCGATATACATTCCCGGACGTTTTCGAACCGCTTCAAGGCCTTCAAGTATCGAAATACTGCTTTCATCATATGTTACTTTCTTTGCCAATTTCTACTCACCCTCCGATACTACTGCTTTCCTGTACTTCCAAAACCGCCACGGTTTTCATTTCCAAGATGCTCCACCTCGTCAAATGTAATTTTCGGCTGGTTTTCAATGATTCTAAACTGACAAATTCGATCGCCTACATGAATCTGCGCATCTCGCGTAGCATACACCGGCATTCTCCACATATCTTCATCACCGCAATAAGAACCATCAATAATTCCACAGCTATTCGTCTGAATGATTCCAAAATTCTTAAATGTAGAACTACGCGGAACCAAATGTGCTTCATATCCTGCCGGAAGCTCCATCGCCACTCCAAGCGAAATCAATTTAAATTCACCTTTTTTTAGTGTCACGTCCTCGCTTGCACGAAGATCAATCCAATCAGACTTTCCATCAATGTAAGTCAACTTTTCTATCTTATCCGTAAAATACTTAATCCGTATTGTTTTTTCCATCCAAAAACTCCTATTCATATATCTTGAATTATCTGACAACTCGCACACCATATCTAGTGTGAGTTCTCGCACTATCGTACCATTTCAGTTTTTTTCCGTCAAGTATCGCACAATTAAAAAGAAGAAATGACTAAATCATTCCTTCCTTTTTGTATTTTTTCGTTTTTCAGTATTTGTTTTCTTTCGCTCTGTCTCTTTTTTCTTTATTTCTGATCTTTTCTTATTGAGCTGTCTGTTATACTTCTCAATCCATTTAAGAATTTCCTCTTTCACAATCGGCTCTGAATATAAAAATCCCTGCAATGAAGTGGTATAAAAATGTGAAGTCACATAATCTCTAACTGCTTTCGCTTCAATTCCTTCTATACACACATCCATCTTCATCTCTCTAGCACATTCCGTTAAAGCCCTTAACAAAATCTGCTTAGCTTCTTCTTTTTGAATATTCTCAACAAAACTGCGATCAATCTTCACCTGATCGATTGGCAATTCAAAAAGCAAATTGATTGCCGCATATCCGGTTCCGAAATCATCAAGCGAAACCTGCATTCCATAAGATCTAAGAAAAATGATTTGATTTCTTAAGAAATTCAAATCCAGCACTTTACAGCGTTCTGTAAGTTCTAAGCGAAGATGTTCCGGCGGGAATCCGGTTTCTTTTAAAATCCCTAATAACCGCTCATTAAATTCGTCTCTTTGAAGCTGCGTGTATGTCAAATTGATATTTACGATAAAATTCGGATTCTCAAGTGCCAACTCCTTCATATCAAGAAGCGCTGTTTTGATGATCCAATTGCCCAGTTCAAAGAATACCGGATCTTGCTCCAACCAATCGATAAACATTCCCGGTGCAACGACACCATATCCCTCATCATGCCATCGAATGAGCGTTTCAACTCCGCATATTTCCTGTGTCTGCGTATCAATAATCGGCTGGTAACAAAGATAAAATCCATCGCATCCCTTTTCTGCGCCGATTCTTACCTCATTAAGAAGACCTAACAGTCTTTGATTGGTTGTAAAACTTTCATTCTTAAAGACATTCAGCTCCGGAATAAATTCTTCCTTTGCCTTAGCAAGCGCATATAATGCACTCATAAAAATCGTGTTCACATCAATCGTCGGATCATCTACAACAACCATTCCACCATTTATTTCAAGCGTCACCTTGTTGTATTCAATTTCAATTCCGCTCTTTAGATGTTCCCTCAATCGAAAATAAAAATCACTAATTGACTTTTGTGAATGCTTTTTCATATCCCAAAGCATCACAATTTTCGTTCCGGCATTACGAAATGTGTTTTCATTACCACATATTGACTTGCAATAATCTGCAATGTATTTCAACACATGATTTCCAACCTTTACGCCATACATATTATTCACGTAAAAGAAATTGCGAATTCCAATAACCATCAGAAAAAATGGTCGATTCATGGATTGATACAATTGAAGTTTTGCAAACAACGAACTTCTCGTAAACAATCCGGTTGTCGGATCAACCGCATCATTTCTCTCATGGTTAAAAATATGTCCAGCAATAAACAACGGTCTGCCTTTTTCATCATAGATCATATCCGCCTTAGTCGAACAGGTTTCATATTCACCATTCTTATTTCTAAGCCGGTACAATACATCAAAATATTCTTCTCCGTCTTCAAGAAATTGCTCCAATGCTTTTTTATAATAAGCAAGGTCATCCGGATAGATATGTTCCTCAAATTCAGCTGTCGCTTCAACAACTCTAGTATTCTTGTTAATACGATGAAAGCCAAAATACTCAGCCGTTTCCTCTGACACATATACTTCATCATCTTCAAAGTCCATCCAGAAAGAAAACAATCCTTCATTAACACTTGACCGCATTCCGAAAATACCGTCAAAATATTGTGCTTTTTTTTCGTTATTCAATATTAGCCCCCAAAATAATGTACCCTAAGAGGCACGTAGTTCACTTAATATTATCACACAACGTTTATGTTCATGCAATAAAAAAAGTCCGAAAATTCGCGAATTTAACTCACGCCTTTCGGGCTTTTTAGTACTTCTTCTCTATTTTTCCGGATGTTTTGTCATATTTTAGTCGTTTTTCCAGCACAATTTGTCGCTTTCTGCCTTTTTTTCACGCATCATTAAATTTTGCACACCATCTTTTGCAGAAACATTTTCAAACAACACCCGATTAACTTCTTCCGTGATTGGAAGTTCTACCTGATATTTCTTACCAAGTGCAAGTGCCGCTTTTGCGCTGTACACACCTTCCACTACCATCTGCACCTCGTCCATGGCCTCCTGTCTGGATTTGCCCTGTCCCATAAGCACGCCGGCCTTACGATTTCGGCTATGTACACTAGCACAAGTAACAATCAAATCTCCAATACCAGACAAGCCCGATAACGTCTCCGCTTTCGCTCCCATCTTAATTCCTAATGCCGTAATTTCCGCAATTCCCCTGGTAATCAACGCCGCCTTGGTATTATCTCCAAATCCCATACCATCAGCCATTCCCGCTGCTAACGCTATTACATTCTTAAGCGATCCACCAAGTTCAATTCCAAGCACATCCGGACTGGTATAAACACGAAATACTGCATTCATAAAATAAGATTGTATCTTTTCCGCCGTTGCCTTTTTCTTTGCTCCGGCAACTACAGTTGTCGGAAGTGCTCGTCCCACTTCTTCTGCATGGGACGGACCAGATAATACACCAACAACAGCCTGATTGATTTCCTGTTCTATAATATCAACCATAGGCATCAAGGTGCTTTCCTCTATTCCTTTTGCTACATTAACCAGCAACTGACCTTCTGCCACATATGGTGCTGCGCTATGTGCGGTAGAACGGATAAATGATGATGGGACTGCAAATACAACCATTTCTTTGCCTACAATAGCTTCCTCTATATTCGAAGTATATGTAATATCATCCGAAAGCTTCACGCCCGGCAGTTTCGTCTTATGCTCATGATGCGTCCTAAGCATTTCCACTTCATCTTCTATAATCGACCAGACTTTCACCTTATGACCGTTCGATGCCAGGACTGTCGCAAGTGCAATTCCCCAACTTCCTGCCCCAAGTATTCCAAGATCTGCCATATCTATTCTCCTTTATCCTTTTTATGTAATGAAAATTTATTTTCAGTTCCATTCTTTAGACGAATTATATTCGCTTTATGTCTAGCGATACCCAAAATCATAAATATCGCTCCCAAGATATACATTTCAATCAGTAAAGAATCGTATTCTACATGAAAAAATCCAAGTTGTCCATAAATGATTAATTGAACAAAAAATGAAATCAAGATTGCCATCGACCCTACTGATACATAACGCGTAATGATTACTATGACAAAAAACAACCCTATACACACCGGTATCATTGGCGGGAAAAAAGCAATCAACACGCCTGCTGTACAGGCAATTCCCTTTCCGCCCTTAAACTTAAAATAAAACGGGAAATTATGTCCCAGTACTGCTCCAAGTCCGGCATACAATTGTAGATCCTTTACCATGCCAGGCTGTGATTCCCGAAAAGCCAGATAAATTATAAGGATGGCAATGATTGCTTTTCCTGCATCTCCGATAAACGTAATTGCTCCGGCCTTTAATCCGAGAGTTCTAAGAGCGTTCGTCATACCAACATTTCCACTCCCATGTTCTCTGATATCTATATGATTGGCTTTTCCAAATATATATCCCGTTGGAAAAAGCCCCAGCGCATAGCCAATTACTATACTGATTATTCTCAGCGTTATCAAGTCTACTCTTCCTTTCGCTCACGTATAATAAATTTCAGCGATGTTCCTCGAAAACCAAATGCATCTCGAATTCGATTCTCAAGATATCTGGTATAAGAAAAATGCATTAACTTCTTATCATTTACAAATATAACAAAAGTAGGTGGTTTCACCAACACTTGCGTCATATAATAAATCTTCAAACGTCGCCCTCTATCTGAAGGTGGTTGCTGCATCGCTACCGCCTCTGCCAGAATTTCATTCAGCACACCCGTTGCAATTCTCATGGAATTATTCTCAATTACCATATCAATCATGTCAAAAATCTTTTGTACACGCTGACCGGTCTGTGCCGAAATGAACATAATCTCTGCATACGGCATAAAGCTTAAGATTTCCCGAATCTTATTTTGATGCTCATACATGGTCTTATCATTTTTTTCAATGGCATCCCATTTATTAACTGCCACAATGATTCCTTTTCCACGTTCATGCGCAATTCCGGCAATTTTGGCATCCTGCTCCGTTACACCTTCGGTAGCATCAATCATTACAATAACCGCATCCGCACGCTCAACCGCAGTTACAGCACGAATAATACTATAGCGTTCGATTTCTTCTTTTATCTTATTCTTACGTCGAAGACCGGCTGTATCAATAAAGACATATTCGCGACCATCATACTTAATATCCGTATCAATCGCATCTCTCGTTGTTCCGGCAATATCCGATACAATTACACGATTTGCATTCGCCAGTTTATTGATCAATGAAGACTTCCCAACATTCGGCTTTCCAACAATCGCCACTTTCGGTCTGTCATCTTCTTCTAGCTCGGAAGCATTCTCCGGAAACAGTGCCACAACATCATCTAACAAGTCTCCGATTCCAAGTCGCGACGCAGCTGATACAGCATGCGGTTCTCCAATCCCAAGATTATAGAATTCATACACATCTGCCTGATATTTCTGAAAATCGTCAACCTTATTCACCACAAGCACAACCGGCTTTTTTGAGCGACGCAACATATCTGCCACTTTCGCATCCGCATCAGTAAGCCCCTGCATCACGTCACAGATAAATATAATCACATCTGCCGAAGCAATTGCAATTTCAGCCTGCTCTCTCATCTGCGACAAAATAATATCCTTTGTATTCGGTTCGATACCGCCGGTATCAATCATGGTAAATTGATATTTCAACCATTCAACGTCTGCATAGATACGGTCTCTGGTCACTCCCGGAGTGTCCTGAACAATCGCAATTCTTTCACCTGCAAGAACATTAAACAGTGTAGATTTTCCTACATTAGGTCTGCCAACAATGGCAACTACCGGTTTACTCACTATATCTCCTCCATTCGCACAGATTACATGTGCATTGGTTCTAACTTCTACTCTTCCAATAACGCGTCCACCAAATCGCGCCCGTTTGATTTTACAATACAGACAGGTACTTGTAAAGTTTTTTGAAAATCGGCCAAAGTCACATCATCCAAAAACACTTCTTCTCCGCTTCTAAGCACGTTACAAGGCAGCAAGAGCTTATCTCCAAGTTCAACTTCTTTAAGCTGTGCCAGCAAATCTCCACCGGTAAGAAGGCCGCTAACCGTAATCAGTTCGCCAAAAAAATCATTTCGAATCGGAACTACGTCAACTTGTATATGCTCTTTTACCTTCATAAACTCCTCGCACAATTCCTTCAAAGTTGGAGCTGCCAGCATTCCTGTCGCAATGGTAACATGCTTTTTTTTGGGCTTTCGCAGATGAAATCTTCTTGCCTTTTTCAATTGCTTTAGTGCTTCATGAAATTCTTCTTTTAAAAGACGCAGCATTCCGACTCCATTTTCCAACTGAAGATATCCGTCATATCGCTCTTCTTCCGGTAGCTTTCGATCTGCTTGCAGATACCATTCATCAGAAGCATGTACGAAATGAATCCCCCAAAGCTCCATCGCCTTTTCTTGAAAATGTTCTATCAAATCAATAACTTCGCCTGCATCTTCTTTTGTGAAGTTTTCGAGCGGATATAAACCTTCCCGATATTTCGAAAGCCCCGCCGGAACAACCGATACACTCTGCATAACCGGTGCATATGCCAAGAGTTTTTCCAGCGAATACCGCAGCTGCTGTCCATCATTTACACCTTTGCAGAGCACAATCTGTCCATTCATCTCAATGCCGGCTTCATAAAAACGCTCGATGGCATCTAACGCATCTCCTGCAAAGCGATTATGCAGCATCTTGCACCGAAGTTCCTTGTTCATGGTCTGTACCGAAATATTAATCGGTCCCATATGATAGCGAATAACGCGCTCAATATCTTTTTCCTTCATGTTCGTAAGAGTAATATAATTCCCTTGCAAAAAAGAAAGTCTCGCATCATCATCCTTAAAGTATAGCGTATCGCGCATCCCCGGCGGCATCTGATCGATAAAGCAAAAAATGCACTTATTTGTACAGCTTCGATATTCATCCATAAGACCATTATCAAATACAAATCCTAGATCATCCGCATAATCTTTCTCAATCTGAAAGACCTGCATTGTTCCGTCCGCTTTTTCAATCTCTAAAGAAAGTTCTTCTTCATTCGCAAGATAATGGTAGTCAAATACATCTTCCATCTCCTGCCCACTGATTGAAACCAGATAATCTCCACCTTCTATATTCAATTTTTCTGCAATACTGCCGGGCTCTACCCGATTAATCAAATGTTTCATATTTCAGTTTATTATAATCGATACTTCTTATGACTCGCAACAAAGAAATCCCCCAAAAGCAAAGTGCCCTCGGGGGATCTATCATTTACTTGTATCAAAAGATTAGTTATTTCCGTACAATGTAACCAATTTCTGCAAATGTTCATAACGAGCTTTTGCTTCTTTTTCATTTGCATCAAACAGTTTCTCAGCCTTTTCCGGATTGGCACGTACCAAAGCGTTATAACGAACTTCTCCGTTTAAGAATTCCTTATAATCTCCTGTTGGAGCCTTGCTATCTAAAATAAATGCAGGCTTTCCTTCTGCTGCAAGAGCAGGATTGTAACGGAAGTTGTTCCAATATCCACATGCTACAGCTTCTTTTTCTTCCGTCTGAGCCTTGCTCATTCCCTTCTTGATACCATGGTTGATACATGGAGCATAAGCAATAATGATAGATGGTCCCGGATAAGCTTCTGCTTCCGCAATTGCCTTTACACACTGATTATAATCAGCACCCATAGCAATATGAGCCGTATATACATAGCCATAACTCATTGCAATTCCTGCAAGATCTTTCTTCTTGATTTCTTTACCGCCGGCAGCGAACTGCGCAGTTGCTCCTGTTGGTGTAGCCTTTGAAGACTGTCCACCTGTATTTGAATATACCTCTGTATCAAATACCATAATGTTGATATCCTGTCCAGAAGCGATTACATGGTCAAGTCCACCAAATCCGATGTCATATGCCCATCCGTCACCACCGAAGATCCACTGTGACTTCTTAGCAAGGAAATCCTTGTCTTTCAGGATATCTTCACCTTCACCATTCTTCTCAAGTGCTGCTACGAGCGCATCTGTTGCAGGTCCGTTAGTAACACCACTTCCAAAGGTATCAAGATAAGCCTTTGCTTCTTCTTTTGATGCGCCATTTTCAGCGATTTCTTCTACTTTCGCTTTCAAACGCTTACGAACTGCGTTCTGAGCCAATAACATACCAAGACCAAATTCAGCTGCATCTTCAAACAATGAGTTAGACCATGCCGGTCCTTTGCCTGCCTGATTTACTGTATAAGGTGTCGCCGGTGAAGAGTTACCCCAGATAGAAGAACATCCGGTTGCATTGGCAACATACATTCTATCACCAAACAGCTGTGTCAAAAGCTTAGCATAAGGTGTTTCTCCACAACCAGCACAAGCTCCTGAGAACTCAAGAAGTGGCTTCTTAAACTGGCTACCCTTAACGGTATTTAATTTGAATTTTGCAACAACATCTTCCTTTTCCGGAAGTTTTTCAGCATAGTCGAAAAGTTTCTGCTCATCAAGCTGACTTTCAAGCGGCTGCATGGTAAGTGCTTTTTCCTTAGCAGGACATACATTTACACAAGAACCACATCCTGTACAGTCAAGAACGGATACAGACATTGTAAACTTATAATCCGGCATTCCATTACAAGCTGCAAATGCATCTGTCGGTGCCTTAGCTGCTTCCTCTTCTGTCATTGCTACCGGCCGAATAGCTGCATGCGGGCAGACATAAGAACAGATATTACACTGAATACATTTTGTTGCATCCCAGGAAGGAACGTCTACTGCAACGCCACGTTTTTCATATGCTGCAGAGCCTGAAGGTGTTGAACCATCTGCATATTTCTTAAATGTTGAAACCGGCAGGTTCTTTCCTTCTTGTGCATTGATTGGAATCAAAATATTATTAACGAAATCTACAACTTCTTTTCTACCTTCTGTTGCCTTAGAAGAGAAATCCTCGTCCGTTGCATTCTTCCAGCTCTCCGGAACCTGAACTTCAACCACATCCTGTGCACCACGGTCGATTGCATCATAATTCATCTGTACAATCTTATCACCCTTCTTACCGTATGTAGCCTTAGCAGCTGCTTTCATAAGATTGATAGCTTCTTCTTCCGGAATGATATTGGCAAGTTTGAAGAAAGCTGACTGAAGTACCGTATTGATACGTCCGCCAAGTCCGATTTCCTTACCAATCTTGATTCCGTCAATTGTACAAAAACGGATATTATTTTCTGCAATATATCTCTTAACCTGACCCGGAAGATGTTCCTCAAGCCCCTGTGCATCCCATGCGCAGTTCAAAAGGAAAGTTCCGCCCGGAACAAGATCCTGAACCATATTGTATTTTCTAATGTATGCAGGATTATGACACGCAACAAAGTTCGCCTTACTAATCAGGTATGTAGAACGGATTTCTTTCTTACCAAAACGAAGATGTGAAATGGTAACACCGCCTGACTTTTTCGAATCATAATCAAAATATGCCTGTGCAAACATATCGGTATTATCACCGATAATCTTGATTGAGTTCTTGTTCGCACCTACCGTACCATCTGCTCCAAGTCCCCAGAACTTACAGTTAATGGTTCCTTCCGGAGTTGTAACAGGATTTTCTTCAATTTCAAGTGAAAGATTCGTTACATCATCCACGATACCAATTGTGAAATGTTCTTTTTTATCATTATGATAAACCGCTATAATCTGTCCAGGAGTTGTATCCTTAGAGCCAAGTCCATAACGTCCGGCATAAATTGGAGTTGTCTCGAACTTTGTTCCCTTTAATGCAGCAACAACATCAAGATATAAAGGATCTCCAAGTGCTCCAGGCTCTTTTGTACGATCCAATACTGAAATCTGCTTTACCGTATCCGGAATTGCTGCAAGCAATGCCTCTTTTGAGAATGGACGATACAGTCTTACTTTAACAAGACCTACTTTTTCTCCTCTTGCTGTCAGATAATCGATAGTCTCATCAATTGTCTCACATACAGAACCCATAGCAATAATGATATGTGTTGCATCCGGCGCTCCATAGTAATTGAACAGCTTATAATCTGTTCCAATCTTTTCATTTACTTTATCCATATAGCTTTGTACAATCTGCGGAAGCGCATCGTATGAGCTATTGCAAGCTTCTCTTGCCTGGAAGAAGATATCCGGATTTTGTGCAGATCCCATCTCCTGTGGATGATTTGGATTCAGTGCATTATTTCTAAATTCCTGAACAGCATCCATATCCATCATATCTTCTAAGTCTTTGTAATCCCATGTCTCAATCTTCTGAATCTCATGAGATGTTCTAAATCCATCAAAGAAATTGATAAAGGACATCTTACCCTTTACAGCAGCACAATGTGCAACAGGTGTCAAATCCATAACTTCCTGAACAGATGATTCACAAAGCATAGCAACACCGGTCTGACGACAGGCGTACACATCAGAGTGGTCACCAAAGATACAAAGTGCATGTGTAGAAATCGTACGAGCAGACACATTGAACACACCCGGAAGTCCTTCTGCCGCAATCTTATAAAGATTCGGAATCATAAGCAGCAGACCCTGTGATGCGGTATAAGTTGTTGTAAGCGCTCCAGCTGCCAGTGATCCGTGTACGGCTCCGGCTGCTCCGGCCTCAGACTGCATCTCCGTAATCTGTACTTCCTGACCGAAGAGATTCTTACGGCCTTGTGTTGCCCATTCATCAGAAGCTTCTGCCATTACAGATGATGGGGTGATTGGATAGATTGCTGCCACATCAGAATATGCATATGAAACATGTGCTGCAGCATGATTACCATCCATCGTTTTCATTGGTCTTTTCATTTTGGTAGTCCTCCTAAAATTTCGTAACTGTTCTTTCCTCTTTTTCATCTGGATAAACATCCAATTACTTCAAATTCTATCATAATTTTAGGGACACTTCACGCATCCCCGAAATTGTATCAGCAAAAATACAATAAAACATTTTGTATGATAATGCAACTATAATTTGCATTTTTTGTATTTTTTTTAGAACATACTATTCCAAAATGGATAACTCATCAAGCAATTAAAGCGTATGGTACTTAAAACCACTTGTATTTCCATATATTTTTGTTACAATAGAAAGCAGTGCTTACAAGTACATTATTATAAAGAAAGGTTTTTCAATATGATTAGTGCAAACAATGTCACGCTTCGAATCGGCAAGAAAGCTTTATTCGAAGATGTTAATATCAAATTTACAGAAGGCAACTGCTATGGACTCATCGGTGCTAACGGTGCCGGTAAATCTACGTTCTTAAAGATTTTAAACGGACAGCTTGAACCTTCTAGCGGAGATGTTACCATTACACCGGGACAGCGTCTTTCTTTCTTACAACAAGATCACTTTAAATATGATGAATATCCTGTTCTGGATACTGTCATCATGGGAAATCAACGTCTGTATGAAATCATGAAAGAAAAGGATGCTATTTATATGAAGGAAGACTTCTCTGACGAAGATGGTATCCGCGCTAGTGAACTCGAAGCTGAATTCGCCGAAATGGATGGTTGGAATGCAGAATCTGATGCTGCCACCTTATTAAATGGTCTTGGTATCCCTACCGAAGAGCACTACTCTATCATGGGTGATTTGAATGGTTCTTTAAAGGTTAAGGTTCTGCTTGCACAGGCTTTGTTCGGCAATCCTGACATTCTTCTTTTAGACGAGCCTACCAATAACTTAGACCTAGATGCAATCGGTTGGCTTGAAGAGTTTTTGATCAATTTTGAAAATACGGTTATTGTTGTATCTCATGACCGTTACTTCTTAAATAAAGTATGCACACATATTGCAGATATTGATTATGGCAAGATTCAGCTGTATGCCGGAAACTATGATTTCTGGTACGAATCCAGCCAGCTTCTAATCAAGCAGATGAAAGAAGCCAACAAAAAGAAAGAAGAAAAAATCAAAGAATTGCAGGAATTCATCTCCCGTTTCTCTGCTAATGCTTCTAAGTCCAAGCAGGCAACTTCTCGTAAGAAGGCTCTTGAAAAGATTGAACTTGACGAAATCAAGCCATCTTCAAGAAAATATCCTTATATCGACTTTAGACCGGAACGCGAGATTGGAAATGAAGTCCTTGAAGTAGAAGGTTTATCCAAGACTATTGATGGCGAAAAGATTTTAAATAATATCTCTTTCATCGTTGGTCATGATGACAAGATTGCTTTTGTCGGCGGTAACGAAAGAGCGAAAACTGTTCTCTTCCAGATTCTTGCCGGTGAACTCGAACCGGATGAAGGTACTTACAAATGGGGTGTTACCACATCTCAATCTTACTTTCCTAAAGACAATACTACAATCTTTGATACAGATTTACAGATTGCAGATTGGTTGACACAGTTTTCGGAAATAAAAGATGCTACCTATGTAAGAGGTTTCCTTGGTCGTATGCTTTTCCCTGGAGATGCCGGCGTCAAGAAGATGCGCGTCTTATCCGGTGGAGAAAAAGTCAGAGTTCTTCTTTCTCGTATGATGATTGAAAACTCTAACGTATTAATCTTCGATGAACCGACTGACCACTTGGATATGGAATCGATTACCGCACTCAATAACGGCATGATTAAGTTCCCGGGCGTTATCTTATTTGCTTCCCGTGACCATCAGGTCGTCCAGACAACTGCCAATCGAATCATCGAAATTCTTCCTGACGGAACCACCGTTGATAAGACTACAACTTATGACGAATATCTCGAAAATGATGAGATGGCAAGAAAACGTCAGGTATATACCGTTGAAGAAGATGAAGAAGAAAACGCATAAATATCTTTCAAAAAAGAATGTCGAGACAAACGCCTCGACATTCTTTTTTTGGAGTATTTTTTATATGTCATAACCGTGCTTTTGCTCGGCTATTGCCAACCCTTAAGCTAAGAACTGATATCCATCCGATAGATCTTACCACTCTTATTCTTATATACGGAGATTCCCAATCCATTATAACATTTCACTAATTTCATAAATTTCTTTTTGGTAATCTTCTTCTCACCATCAATTCCATAAATATAATATTTACACTTTTTTGCAAGCTTGAAGGTGCGCGTTGAATTCGAAATCACATTATTATAATCTCCATTCACCATAAGACTTCCCTTAATTGTAACGGATGCCTTTGTCATTGTGACCTTTGCGATCGTCGGTTCCTTATATCCTCGCGCATTTGCATAATCCCCATATAATTCACCAAAATATATCGCTTCCTTACTTGATTTCTTTGTTGCGGCTTCTACTTTTACCGGACCCGCAATCGTATGGAATGCTGTTGGTGCCACCAATGATACAACCAGACCAAGTGCTATCACTGCTATCATCTTCTTAAATGTCTTCCTCATAGATTCCATCTCCCTTCTTTTAGAATCAAGCATCACGATATGTTCTACTTTTATTATACCCTTTAAGTTATCTGATACAACTTAAATTTTTGTTACATTTTTTAGAAAATTTGTAACATTTTTCCTACGAAAATAGATTTTTTTCTTACACCAGCATCAAAAACGCCCCCAAATTACCACGCCTTCCATGACTGGCCCGATGCGAAAACAATTCCTTCTGGTTGCAACAGGTGCATAGCTTCGTTGTCTCAATATGTTCCGGCAATACCCCCGCCTCCAATAACACGAGTTCATTGGCCCTCCATAAATCAAGCTGATATTTTCCATTTGCTTTTTGATAAGATACCTCCTTCGGAAACTGAATTGCAACCTCCCTTGAAACCTCATAACATTCCTGACAAATTGAAGGTCCAATGGCGCAAATAACGTCACACGGATCGGTCTGAAACTCCTTTGTCATCGTCTCAATTGTCACTTTACCAATCTTGCCCGCTGTTCCTCTCCATCCAGAATGGCTAAGGGCAATCACTTCCCGAACCGGATCGACAAAATAAAGCGGTACACAATCTGCATAAAAAGTTGCCAAAACAAGTCCCTTTTCATTTGTAACAAGCCCATCCACATCCTCATACGTTCGTTCGTTTACAATGCCAGCTCCGCCGTCATCATGAGATACCACTCTCACATTCGTCGTATGTGTCTGCTTTGAAGTTACGATATCCTCAAGCCGCACTCCCAGATACTCGGCTACACGGCGATAATTTTCCAAAACCCGCTCTCTTTCATCCCCCCGGTCAAAACTCAGATTCAGACTTTCATAAATATCTTCACTAACGCCTCCCATACGCGTTGTAAACAGATGCCGAATACATGAAATCTCCTCTAGCATCGGATATTTTAAAACCGGCAGACTACTGCCGGTAAGATATGGTATTTCTATTTGATTTTTGTATTTCATAATTTTCCTTTCTAGCAGCTTTCAAATGCATTTCTATATAGCACAATTTGCGAAGGTGTAATCGCCACAATATCAAAACGGCATTGATAAGAAGACAGCCACGGATGGGTCATTCGAAAATAAGACGCAACCCGGCAAATTGTTCTGCGTTTCTTATAATTGACGGCACAGGTCGGATCTCCATAACAACCACTGCTTCGATATTTCACTTCAATAAATGCCAAAATCTTCTTTTCTAGACCTATTAAATCAATCTCGCCAAGCTTACACCGGTAATTACGCTCAAGTATTCGATATCCAAGCGCTACCAGATAACGCTCTGCAAGGCGTTCCATATGCGTGCCCACGGCACGATGATTCTCCCCCATAACTCTCTTCCCCTGTCTATTTCTATAATTTTTGACGAATCGTATCCATGTCGCTTACAAACACAAGGATTTGCGCCACCACTTCATACAGCTCCGGCGGAATCATATCCCCGATATCAAGATGTGACAATGTCTCTGCCAATTTATCATCTTTATAAAAAGGCACATCAGACTCCTTGCCTTTTTCGATAATTTTATCCGCAACGGCACCTTTTCCTGTTGCAAGGATCTTCGGTGCCACATCACCCGGCTCATATTTAAGCGCTACCGCTGTTTTAGATTCCTTCTTTTCTTCCTGATTTGCCATATCATTCTACGCTTTCATATCAAACGAATATCGTTTAATGGTTCCAACACGCTCTTCTTGTTCCAAAAAATCTTTTACAAAATCTTGTTTTTCCTGTGTGTTTTTTACATTCACTTCACAAGAATAGCCAAGATCATTCAGCCTGCTTTCTAGTATATGAATGTTATTCATAATCAGCTCATAGGACTTATCATCCGCCAGCGAAAAGTCCGTATGGACGCTTGTACCATGCATCTTCACATAAACATCGGTAGGCCCTAAATTCTCCATATCCAAATGAAGAAGGCAGCTTAAATCACCTTCGCGATCTGCCAGATTTCTTTTATTGGTATATACAAACAAATCACTATGTACATTCTGGTTTAGCATCTTGAGCGGAATCTGTACATAATTATACAGCTGATTAACCTGGTTCATAAATTCAAGATTGCTCATAACACTCTTCGCTCCGGCAAAGGCCTTATCTGCGCTTTCCCCTTGCACCAGTTTTACCGCTTCTGAAATCTGCTCCATCTGCTGCTGCAAGCGTTCATAGAGTCCCTCAATATTCTGCTTTTCCGCCACAAGCTTTGGTGTCAAAGTCCACTGGTCCATCAAAGCATGATTCAAAAGTGTCTGATATTCTTTTCCCGACAGCAGCTGCCTAGCAAGCATTTGCTCTTCCTCAGACAGATTAGAATTGCCCAAAATATTGGCAATCTCTTGCAGAACCTGTTCCTTGGTAAGATTCGGATTTAGAACATTTCCCTGAAACAATTTACCATCAGCTGCAAGCTGTGGCACTTGCATCATTTGCGATGATAGATTAAGGATTCCCTGTTGCCCAAGAACTGCGCCTGCCGAATTCGGCTGATATGTTACACTCTGCTGCACTGCAACTTCCTCTGCGTCAGCAGATGCCAGGCTTCCTCGCTGCATTTGCGCAGTCTCTGCATTTTCTTCCCCTTGCTCTGTCTGCGAAACGAGCTGTTCTAAAAAAATGGTCACAGGCTGCGTCCCTTGCCCCTGCGTGCTTTGTGCATTTGCCAGCTGCGGCTCATTTCCGGGAACAGATTGCAGCAGCATCTCTTCTGTATCTGCACTAGCCTGCAAGGCAGCCCCTTGCGCCATCTGCGACAAACCGTCTTCTTGTGCCGGTATTTTAGGATCCAAAGCCGCTGTCGCTTGTCCTTGTGCATTAGATTCTACTGTTTGCTGAAGCGTAACCGGTGTTTCTTCTAGCATACCGACAATCCTATCGTTTAGCTGTAGGATTTGCTGCGGCGTATTTTCGCCTGATTCATACACATTGGCAAGTTGCCCCGTTAAGGTATTTAGCTCTGTCAAAAATGCCTGTTCATTATTTTTATAATTCACAAACTGGTTGAAGTTACTTTCCGTAAGCTCCAATCCCAATTTTTGCATCTGAACAAGTGACGTAATATCATTTGTATTAAATCCGGACACCACCTGCGACATCCGCCCCAAAGACTGCTTGTCAATCCCCATACCTTCTTGCATCATAGCATCAACCAGTTGTAAATTCTTTTCCGTGATTGCAAGATTCGCAGCTTCAAGCGCCTTATACAAAATCGGATTAATATTTTGTCCGGCCGCTGATGTATATGGCTTAATATAGATAGCATTGTCGGATGTAGACTTTACCTGAAAAAACATGGTATCCCCTTCATTCATAGATACCTTCGTTCCTAAAGACGCACTGATCGTCTGTCCATTACTGAGCGCAATCTTAACCTGTCCATTTTTGACTTCATTAACGGTACCTTCAAACACCTGCCCCGGCTTCATATCTTTTAATGTTGAAGCCATCTTGGTCTGCGCTACTTTGATTTGTGTTGGCGCTTGTGTTCCGGCCGCCTGATTGCTTTGATACGCATTGACTTTTGAAAACAACATAATCATCGTCCCCCATTATGCCCCTACACATAATTGTGTATAAAGCTTCTTCGGTGGATCGGACAAGGACCAAATTCCCTTAGTGCCTTTCTGTGTTCCTCTGTTCCATATCCTTTATTTTCTGCAAAATGATACTGCGGATAGAGCTTGTCATACTCTACCATCATATGATCTCTTGTTACTTTTGCAATAATAGAAGCCGCACCGATAGAAATGCTTTTGGCATCTCCTTTTATGATAGCTTCCTGCCTGATATCCACTCCCGGAATTGTAACTGCATCGTTTAATAATATATCGGGTTTTACTTCCAGAGAATTTATAGCTTTGCGCATTGCTTCGAGCGTTGCCTGTAAAATATTAATCTCATCAATCCGCTCAGCAGTATTTATCCCGATACTGTAAGCAATCGCCTTTTCTTTAATTACTTCAAACAATTCCTCGCGACGCTTTTCACTAAGCTTCTTCGAGTCATTGATGTACAATATCTCACAGTCTTTTGGAAGAATCACCGCCGCCGTAACCACCGGTCCGGCAAATGGACCTCTTCCAACCTCATCTATTCCGCATATATAATCACAATTCGCATAACGACGTTCATATTCTTGCAATTGGTAGATTCGCTCTTTTTCCTTTAACAACCTGTCATAGCGCTTCCTCGCCTGCATAATAAGCTTTTTTACGCCGTCTCTTTCATCTGTTTCATACTCTTTTATAAATACCGGCAGCTCTTCATCCGGTGTATATTTTAATACATCTTTGATTTCTCCAATTTTAAGCATCTTCTTCTCCACATCCATCCGGATATTCTAGTGTCACTCTTCCTAGTCTTCCACTTCGAAATTCATCCATCACAAGCGCCGCTGCCTTCGCATAATCAATTTCCTGATTTTGCTTGATACAGCCTCGCTTCCTTGCGATTCTTTCTAGCACTTCTACATGTCGTCCTTCCACGGATACTTCGTAACGATGTTCAATTGCTCCGGCATAATGTTCCCGAAGATAATCAATCATCACCAATGACAATTCCTCTATATTGAGGATATCATCTTTGATAGATCCTATCATCGCCAAACGTTCTCCAACCGTCTGGTCTTCAAACTTCGGCCACAAGATTCCCGGAGTATCAAGTAGTTCCACGCTTTTATTTAGACGCACCCACTGTTTTCCTTTTGTCACACCCGGTTTATTACCTGTCTTTGTCGCTGCTTTTCCTGCATAGGTATTAATAAACGTCGACTTTCCAACATTCGGAATTCCTACAACCATTGCCCTGACAGGACGATTTTTAATTCCTTTTTTCCTATCCCGTTCAATCTTTTCCTTACAAGCTTCTAGGATTGTATTTTGAACTTTCTTAATTCCACTTTTATTTCTAGCATCAATTCCGACCGCGTGATAACCTTGGTCTTTAAAATATTGAATCCAACTTTCATTTGCTTTAGGATCCGCTAGATCTGATTTATTTAACAAAATAAGTCTTGACTTGTTTCTTCCTATATCATCTATATCCGGATTGCGTGAGCTCATCGGCACTCGCGCATCCGTAATTTCTATAATCAGATCAATCAGTTTTATATCTTCTTGCATCTGGCGCTTTGCCTTCGTCATATGTCCCGGATACCACTGATAATTCATAATATGTAACCTCCTAATTCATAAATCCGAATCTGCCTTTTGCTGTGCAAAACCAGACTTTACCTACAATATATTCTGCTTTTACATTTCCAATATTGGCATATCGGCTATCTTCGCTGTTATTTCGATTATCGCCAAGCACGAAATATTCATCTTCTCCCAGCTCGATTTCTTCTTCTGCAAGCTGTGCATTTTCGATTTCTTCTGCATCGATTTCTTCTTCAAATTCCTCGCCATTCACATAGACCGTCCCGTCTATAATCTGCACAGTATCTCCCGGTACCGCAATAACGCGTTTGATATAATAATGCGATTTTTCATTTCCATTTGGCATAAATACAATAATATCATTCGCCTCCGGCTCAGACAGCTTATAAATCACTCGATTAATCAGGACATTATCACCTTCCTCTAGGGTTGGTGACATGGATGATCCGACTACGCTACTTTTCATTCCTACAAAATATACTATTGCAAATGCAATCAACACCACTATTGCAATCTCTACTACCCAGGATGCAACCTTTTTCACCAGTTCGGTATTGATTTCTCTTTTACGGCGTCCAAAATTCGGTCCCGCACTTCTGCTTTGAAATATCATCTTTTATCTGTCTCCATCTCTTTACCTACTTGCTGATCCAGCTTTAGCAGGTCAAAATATTCTTTTCGATTATATCACAAAAAAAGGTCACCGCCTATGCGATGACCTCTCCTTTTACATAAATTATTTACGTTCTTTAACTTTAGCTCTCTTACCAACACGGTCTCTAAGGTAATTAAGCTTAGCTCTTCTAACCTTACCTTGACGAACAACCTCAACCTTCTCAATAAATGGAGAATGAAGTGGCCATGTCTTTTCAACACCTACACCATTCGAGAACTTACGTACTGTAAATGTCTCACGGTTGCTTCCGCCCTGTTTCTTAAGAACAACACCTTCGAAAACCTGAATTCTTTCGCGGTTTCCTTCTTTAATCAGGTTGTGAACACGTACTGTGTCACCTACACGAAATTCCGGTGCGTTTTCTTTTAATTCTGCCTGCTCAATGTTTTTAATAATTTCTTGTGCGTTCATCTTGTGACCTCCTAAAATATGTTGATGTTCTTAATACTCTTCGTAACAGAGGACCATCGCGTTTTTTGTCTCACAGATTGATATATTATCATAGTTTCTTATAAATAGCAAGTATTTTTACACATTAAATCGGAATAAAATTACATCTCCATCTTTTACAACGTAATCTTTTCCTTCCATTCCTACGATTCCTTTTTCTCTTGCTGCCGCAAGCGAACCGTTATCAAGAAGATCTTGATAATTTACTACTTCTGCCTTGATAAAGCCTCTTTCGAAGTCGGTATGAATCTTACCTGCTGCCTGTGGTGCCTTTGTACCTTCTTTAATCGTCCACGCCCGACACTCATCTTCACCTGCTGTGAGGAACGAAATTAGTCCAAGCAATTTATAACTTGCTTTGATTAGTTTATCAAGTCCTGATTCACTAAGCCCCAAATCTTCTAAGAACATCGCTTTTTCATCGTCATCAAGCTCTGAAATTTCCTGTTCTATCTGCGCACAGATTACAAACACTTCACTGCCTTCACTACTAGCAATTTTTCTCACCGCAGCAACATTGGCATTGTCCGCTCCATCATTTGCCAAATCATCTTCCGCTACATTGGCAGCATAGATTGTCTTCTTACCGGTTAGTAAATTGTATTCCTTATATGCTTTTTGCAAATCTTCATCTTCCGGCACTTCAAAAGTACGTGCCATCTTTCCTTCTTCAAGATGTGCCTTCAAAGCTTCAAGCATTTCCAGCTCTTTTGCAAGCGTTTTATCCATACGTGCCTGCTTTGCTACTTTTGCGATTCTTCTTTCAAGGATCTCAACATCAGAGAAAATCAATTCCAGATTAATAGTTTCAATATCTCTTCCCGGATCTATACTTCCATCTACGTGCACCACATTGGCATCTTCAAAGCATCTTACTACATGCACGATTGCATCTACTTCCCGAATATTGGCAAGGAACTGATTCCCCAGTCCTTCTCCATGACTTGCTCCTTTTACCAGTCCTGCAATATCAACGAATTCGATCACCGCCGGTGTCACTTTCTTCGTATGATATAATTCACCCAACTTTTTTATTCGTTCATCCGGCACCGCTACTACACCGACATTCGGATCAATTGTGCAGAATGGATAATTTGCACTTTCTGCTCCTGCTTTTGTTAACGAATTAAATAATGTACTTTTTCCAACGTTTGGTAAACCTACAATGCCTAATTTCATAATGTTTTATATCTCCTTAAAAATCCTTTATTTTATGGGGTTTCCGCGATTTGCGATTTCGACCGGGCACCACATCGGGCACCATCGGTTTTTATTTCGCATTAAGCTTTATACCACTTTTAACGCGTCAGCCACTAAATCAATTTCTCTGTGTTTTTCATCTTCCGTAATATGTACGTATAGATTCATTGTGATTCCGATATTGTATACTTTCTTCTACTAAAGAAGCCCAAAATCAGCTTGTATATTATACACTAATCAGAGGCTCTTTACAATGTTGTTTCATTTTTTGACATGCCTGAAATCCGCTGATATCAGGCATCCATTTAGATTTCAATATTTTCTGAGATAAACCTTTCAAACTCCTTACGCTTTACCAGCTTCTTCTTTTCCACATACAAAACAAAAGGGCATCTCGGCATGCGGAGGAGACTTTCCCGAAGTTCATCTCCGTTTAATCACGTTGCCAATATTCTGCAAAGCAAATTCAGAATCCTGCTCTGCTCCTAAATCATCGATAACAAGAAGTGAGTATGAATCCAACGACTTCACATATTCCTCTGCATCGAATTTTGAGATGTTGGAGATTCTAGCAAAATCCGTCATCAAAACCTTCTTCTCTTGCTCCAATAAAGCATTGGCTATGGCAGCCGCCATATAGGTCTTTCCTGAGCCCAAATTGCCCCATAGAAGCAATTATATATTATGCCTAAGGCAATTTACACCAAATTTAGGATTTGACTCATAATTTTGGGTTAATGTACAATAAAAAAGGGTTTACGTTTACCAATATTAGAAATATTGGATTTCTGAGATTTAATATTTTTACAGGGGGTGTTGAGTGTGAACCATCCGTAAATTAGTTAATATATGAGGTGACATATTATGAATAGTTTTATTGGTTTGATAATTGTTTTGGCTGTTTTTGTGGTGCTTTCTATTGTATATGGGATAAGGAATAAAAGAGTTTTAGAACCATTATTATTACTGGGTGCAGGATTTTTTTGAGCGGAGCAATTTATCTTTGGCCAGCAAATATGTGGAGAAGTATAGCGATTGGACTTCTTGTTATAGCTCTTGCTTGCATTATTTTTTTTGGAATATTGCTTTTAAAGAAAATGAAAAGAAGATGATGCTATTTATGGGAGTTTAGACATCTGACTTAGATAAAATACAGATAGTGTAAGATGTAATATTAGATGCAATTGTTCAATGGCTTCATATCGGCTCTAAAAATTAAGACAAATATAAATAAGGGGAGCGTTTGAAAAAATAAAAACCTGTTTTTCCTTATAAACGCCCAATGACCAAAGTTGGTTTTTTCAAAAAATATGAGTATGTTTATGATGAATACAATGACTGTTACCTTTGTCCAAACAATCAGATATTAAACTACAGCACCACAAATAGAGACGGTTATAGAGAATACAAAAGCTGCGGTTATATCTGTGAGAAATGCAAATTCTTAGAACAGTGTACTGCCAGCAAAAATCATATAAAGGTGGTAACAAGAATTGGCAAAGATAAAGAATGAATGGGGATTACAACCGGCATAAACTGGGGATATCTCAACTTGTTTTTGGAAAATAACAATTTAAAAAGAAAAAACAGAACAAGAATAGAAGAAACCCCTTGTTGGATGCAAAAATCCTTCAAGGGGTTTGTCTACGGTCTGAAGACAGGATTTCTCCTGTCTTATCAGAAAACTACTATTCTGTTATCTTCCCTTTAATTTCTCCCACCAAATCATGTACCGTAGTACATGGGCACATCTCAGAAGGTTTTGTATAGCCATTATCAATACACTGCTTATACTTCTGCTCCGCAATCTTCAAAGCTTTTATTTCATCACCCGTCTGAGCTAATCTCCGATATAAGCTTTTATCAGCTTTATCATAATTATAACCGGTCTTTGATTTAAACAATTGTCCAAATCTATCACAACACGTCCATGATTCCTGAATATTTGGCATCGAACCATAGTAAGCATGCATCCAAATTTCAAAACATGGATTGGACCACCCAACATTTATATCCTTCTTTTTGGCTTCCGCTATTATCTCATCAAAATCCTTGACCTGATCTCTATCAAAAACAATCCATGATTTTCTATACTGTGGATCATATGCCGTAAATTCAATACACTTATCAATCAATCTCGTTGTTTTTGTCTCTACCACTTTGACTACAAGTTTATCTTGAATCTCTTTAGGTAATTCTGAATGAAGACCATCAAAATAACAACGTTCTGTTCCTTCTGTATCAGTAACAATCAGATAATACCCTAATTCTGGAACCCTTGTGTTCCTACGTTGATCCCTAGTTTTTCGATTTCCTGTTCTATCTTTTTTCGCCATTCCTTAATCCTCCTTAAGTATGTCAATCGTCTTAAGAGTTGGAATAGCACCATACTTTCCGAGCAGATAGTTCTTCTCATAACTCTCATCCTTGCGGATCTTCGTGCCATCTTCATTTATAAAGTCAGCCAAAGAGTACAAAGTTGAAACACCATCTGTATCCTTTTCTGTAAACCATATTTCATCTCTCCTTAAAAGCTGGTTAGACAATTGCCATGTATCATGTGTAGTAAAAATCAACTGAGCATGATTTACATTTACCTCAGGATTCAAGAATATAAGGATAAAGTTTCTCACAAGAAGCGGATGCAAACGAGCATTTAATTCATCAATAAAATAAACACTTCCATTCTGCAGTACTTCTTGCAATTCAGGATATAGCGCAAACATTTTTAATGTTCCTGCCGATTCCATTCCTAAAGGTATTTCTGCAATCTCATCTGAATCTATCTTCTTATGAATCGAATTAATTTTATATGTAAGTTCCTTTGAATCACCCTCTGCAGGAACTTCCTCCACATTAAACCCCTTAATATTCTCATCAAATGATGAAAAATACTGTACAACTTTCTGTTGAATAGCCTTATCCTCTACGAATCCCTTTGGAAGTCTTCTGGATAAAAAGAAGTTCGTATACGCATTTCCAAAATCAGCAAACTCATTTGCCAAAAACCAATCTCGAACCAACTTGCACTTATCAACTTTCAGTTTTGCCCCTAAAGAAACAATCAGTACCTGCTTATCCAATGCAACTTCTATATTATTTCTGGTAGACTTTGGTAATCCAGATAAATCCAATTCATTCTCTTCATCTGATCTATAAAAAATAGTCTTATAGCCTCTGGCTGTCTTTGCCTTATAGTTCAACCATTCTTCAGTAACACCTTCCTTGCCAATACAGAATCCATAATTATAACTCTTCTCTGACTTATCTCCAGGTACTGTAAAATATACTTCAAAACTCGATTCAGCATCTTCTGAGACACTATCAAACAAAAACGGTGTTGGTCGATTCTCCTCGAACTTTACAGGATCATCACCATAATGCAAGGAATTAACTACATACTCCACCATATACTCAAATGCACTATATACATTGGACTTACCACTTGCATTAGCACCATAAATCGCTGCAACAGGAAGTATTTTCTCATTGCTAACACTAACCACTCTATCATTAAACTCAGACATCTTTGCTGCCGAAAGATCAAGTGTAGCATCATCCCTAAACGATCTGAAATTCTTAAAATTGAATTGAATTAGCATAGTATGTATCCTCTCTTTCACTTGTAGTATATTTCATTTTCATCACTTTTTCAACGCCTAAATGTGATTTTCTCTCATTTGGGTGTATGTTCTTCATATTCTTTTATCAAAACCGTTCATTCCGCAGCTATTCAACGACCTTGTCCAACACTTAGCGACCACTCGTTGGACCACTTCATTTCATAATGATTTCAAACTACCCCTTCACGGATATTCCGAAACGAAGCTTCGTAACTCTGAAGCCCCATAAATACTGCGTTCTGTCAAAAATCTGCGAATTGCCAACAATGTGCGGATACTCCGTTACTTCACTTAAAAAGTAAGTAACAGGATACGCATAAAGGTGCATACTAAAAATTGCCGCCCATAGACGACACTTTTCAAGAAAAACAATCCCCTAAATCAAGCTTATTACTATGATCTAGGGGAGTTTTCTAAATACCATTATTGCCACCGAAACTCTGGAGATATAGAATAACTGATTCCTATCCTTTCAATTTTTCTCTTTAATGCCCGGGTTTCTAATGCATCCATTGGCTTAAACTCAAATCCGGTTACCTCAATAATCTTTTTTGCATCAAGCACATTACAACCACATATCTGCGCGATTTCTTTTCAGTCAGCTTTATCATGTTTTTTAATACAGCTTTCTTCCATACAAAGGTATATTTATTGGCAACTGACTCTATCTTGGTTCCGTCAATAAAGATATTCTCACCTGAAATCTCGCCAAGTTCGAGCAATATGGTTCCGACCTGTGCCATGATCTGCTTAGCGCATTGTGAAAGATAAATTGATATAAATCTTGCTATGGTGGAATGATCAGGAGCAGATGCTCCGTCCAAAAGGCACATGAAATTAATGTCTCTCTTGCAGGCAGACTCAATATCACGACTTGAATAGACTCTGTTCATTGCTGCGTAGATTACAATCTTAAGCATCTGACGTGGTGTGACCTGATTCTTTCTGATTCTGTCATAAGTCTCATAAAGATCAGAAAGATTCATTTCCTCCACAAATGCACTTACCAGGCGTACCGGATCATCAGATGGAATAGATATTTCTATGCCTATGACCTTAATTGCTACTGGCGTATCCTAAAATTTAGAAAAAAACTTCTGGTCCATCTGACCACAAGTGACTTACTTCCAATTAAAATAAGTTCAATAATCAAACAAGTGCATCTTTTCTTACGTAATAAGTGCCCCTGCCACGTCCTCGACGTTCAAGCACATCCTCATTTACAAGTGCTGTTAACGAGTTTTCCACCGATGCACGCCCTAGCTTTGGGCACATTTCCATTATTTCACTTTTTGTAAACTTGCCTATTTTTTTATAAACGGCAGCTCTTACCTGTTCAATTGCAGGTTCCTTTATATCAATAATTTCAATTCGCTCCTCAAAATCTTTATAAGCTGCAATTATGGTCTTTAGTATATATTTGATAAAAGGAGTCGGATCATCTTCTCCTTCATGCCAACCATTTTGACTCATGTTAAGCGAGTCATAATACAAATCTTTTAAGTCAGCTATCTTTTTTTCCAAAGATACATATCTACCCACAACATAACCAGCTCTATAAAGTAGCAATGTTGTCAACAATCTACTCATTCGTCCATTACCATCATTAAAAGGATGCACACATAGAAAATCATGAATGAATATCGGTATCAAAAGTAATGTATCTACTTCTTCGGTAGCAGACACTCTATTAAACTCTTCACATATTCTATCAATAGCAATAGGTGTCTCTAAGGGACTAAGTGGTTCAAATATAACATGTTCAATGCCATTTTCATCCCTGGCAATAATATGGTTATCACTGTTTTTAAAATGACCGCCTATACTTCTGTTGGTAAAACGATAAAGATTCTGGTGTAACTGAAGAATATAATTTGAAGAAATTGGAATATACTCATAACTTTCATGAATCATATCCAATACAAATCGATAGCCAGCAATCTCCTCTTCATCACGATTCTTTGGCGTAGTTTTTGACTGCATCAATTGTTTCAATCTTGTATTTGAAGTAAAAATTCCCTCAATCGCATTTGAACTCTCAGTACTTTGAACCTTAGCCACTTCAACTAGCTTATCTAAAACAGCTGGTTTCTGAGTTAAATACAGCTCCTGACGTCCTCTATATTCATGTATACCTGAGACTAAACCTAAAATTTCACTATCCCATTTGTAATCTTTATACTTACCGTAATTAAATTCTCGCATAGCGCCACTCCTTTTCACCTAAATTATATCACATATTAGGCGATAATCAATGGTCTAGGCGATTATCCACCTATTTTTTTCTTGTTTTAGGCGATAAAAGCATGTTTAGGCGTTAAGCCTTGGTACATTTATCAATCTTATCCAACTTGTGGTCCATTGGGAACCAAAAGTCACATATTTATACAAACATCTTAGAATGAATTATTTTATCAATTACTCCTATCTCCTCGTCGTAGTCAACTCTCTCTTTTTGGAAGTACGACGTTATTAGGCGCAATAGCATATACTACTCCTGTCTCATAAAGATTCTTATATACCTTCGTCGGGTACAAACTAATGTATGTATCAATAAGTTCTTTTGTAATCTTTTCATCCTTAATGAGTTTCTCTAACTTATCAAGAATATTCTCTGAACTTCCATCCAGATATTTATCTATATCACTAAGGAGATCCAAAAACTGTAATGTATATACATTTTCTTCTGTAACTTCAGCCTTAGGCTTTCGAATGATAAATTTCTGTCCCTTAATATCAATCTCTCTTACCTTGGCACTAGCCTCATTCGTAACAATTTCCTGAACATAAGGCACCTGTAATGAAAGACCTATCTGATTAGCAAAAGTATAGCCCGAATAGTATCCCTGTACCTTTCCTCTTCGATTAATAAACTTACTTCTAGCAACAACACTAGCAGATATCGGAGTTAAACCCTTCAGCTTCATTTTCCCAGGCAAATAATAAACCCCTGCCTCATATCTGCAAAGTTTTCCGGAATCACATAATTCCTTCAGCTTTGGACGAAGAGAATTTCCCACCATATCTATATCAATATCCGCAGTGAAGATCGGTTCATATGGTTTAAAATTTTCAATCAAATATCCGTATAACATAAATATACCTCCTGCACAACGCTTTTTTACCGCATTAGTACATTTCCGTTACGGTTGTAATAACGCATTTTAACCGTCAAGGTCAATAAGCGTTATGAAGATGTCTACAGATATCTATCCCTACGAGGTCTCGTCGTAGTATCAGAAATACATATATTTTCCGCGGATAAAGCTTAATGTTCCATCAAAATCAACCGCAAAACAAAACAGGTACCTCCGTTTATTTATACTTCTCAGCCATTACCTTAACGTCTTCCGATATTTTATCTCTAACTTCCTTCGGTTCCAAAACCTCAACATAAGGGCCGTATTGTAATGCCCAAAACCTCATGGCTTTAGCATTGCAATTGACTCTTGCACGGATCTTGCCATTTCCAATCTTCTCCACACGAAAATCATTCCCGAACCAGTCAACAAGCTCCTGCATCATATCTTCGGTGGTTTCCAACTTTACAGGAACGCTCTCCCCGCTAAACATGTACATGTGCTCAGCCATATGTTTAGGGAGACTTAAACCATCCTTAAGTTCAGGTATCTGTTTCATGGGTTTCGCTTTTTCATCAAGAATCCGAACATTAGTCATCTTATCTACGCGGAAATGAATGATATTATCGTATTTATCATAGTTTGCGATAATATAAAATCTTCCGTTATTGGCAACTATCTGATAAGGATTTACAACATAAGGCTCCTCCCTGGTGGGGTGTAGCTTAAAATCCGTTCCCATCTCATTGTATATAAAGCTTATCTTGCGTTTCTCTGAAATAGCATCATTTATCGAATCTAGGGCATACATAGCCTGTTTATTAGCTGTACGGGGAAGATCTGGAAGGTTGCATACATGCGATACTTTGGCATTAAAATAGTTGCTGGCATGATCCCTAAGCTTTTCTATTAGCCCTTTCGCCTGCCTGGTGGAGATGGATTTAGAAAACAAGACGCTGTCTATAAGGATTCTAAGCTCCGAATCATCAAAGTCACGAGACATAAGTCTGTATCCCTTCTCCAAAGAAATGTCGTAACCCATTTCCTGCAGCGAAAGTATATTGTTCTTAACAGAACGCCGGTCACACTCCATAGCGTAATTCTGCTTAAGCAATCTTATAATCTCCTGCTGTGTTAATGCATGGTTTTCATCGGAATACTTCTGAAGTATCTCTAATATGAGCATATTAAGCATTTTCTTATTGCCAGTTCCGTACATAAACGCTCCTTTTCAATCCAATTGCACTCATGATCACGCTATTACTTTGAGAATTCTGAAGCTATTCTTGCCATCCCCGCATCAATGAGCATTTTTCTAAACTCAGTTCCGTTGATAAGTCGTATGTTTCTTTCAATTGCAAGGGATTGAGCTTTTTCAGAAAAATCATCAGCCGAAGAAATAACCCAAGATACGGAATTATAGTCCAAATCAAACACTTCTTGCTGTTTTTGATCTGTATACTCTGATATCTGTACTACAGCTGTCTCCCCGGTTTTTCCTTTGTGATGTTTCGCCTGGACATAAACAACCAGCTTTAACGCATCAAATCTTGCAACAATATCTCCATCTGCCTCACCATCTCCATCCATTTTTGACGGGATATAGACATGATCAGCTCCAACTTTTTCAAAATAGCATTTTATCAATTGTTCAAACTGATTATGATCAACTATATTATCAATCACTTCTTTAAGTGGTTCCGAGAGACTCTTGATTGTTTCAGAATATATATTGAAAGGTTTCTTCTCACGGAATCTATCTATGGCAATATCAACAAGTTCGGAAAGATCGGTGATATCTGCATTTGTCTGCCTGATTTTCATTCTGGAAAGAAGATCATTCTTGGCATAGTCAGATCTCGGAATATCCTTTTCAACTTCCTTAACCGGAATAACAAAACCCAGATCTATAACCTTGCCCTCTTCATCAAGAATGTATCGATTACCTTCTCCACCGGCAACCACTTTTTTCCCGTTCCAGTCTTTGATACCTTCTCCTACTACAGAACCTACAAATTGAGGTTTTCCATCCACTTTATATACTGAAAATGTTCCCCCAGAAGGAACTACCACATAATCATTTTCTGAAAAGTCACACAAAAATCGCCACAGATTATATCTGGTTCTATAAAGCTTATCTCCCCAAAGCAATTTGTTTTCCTGTTCAAACGTTTCCCACTTGTTTTCCGTTTGTCCAATCATTTTTCCTAAGAAATCCGCGTTATGAAGGAAATCCGAAAAGCCAATAGATAAGTATCCCATGTCAAGAAGTGGATACGAAACCTCCATTTTATATGAAATCCTATGTAACCAATATCGTTTCTCCATTTTGCTCTACTCCTTTCAGATAGATTTGCCCTTGCTGATTACAGATTACCAGTGTTGGGGTGCATTATTATGTACATTTTCATTATACTTCCGCTACAACTATACATCAATCACAGCTTTGGGGACGTATCCAATTTTATGTGCATTATTTTGTTCATATACATGCGCTATCATCCTCTTACGAACCGATAATCAAACCCCGATAATCAAACGATAATCAAATGTTATCACATCAGGAGGAAGCTTATGATTATATATAACACAACCTTGAAATACTGTTCAGGAAAAACAAAAAAGGATGACAAAGACACTCTAAACCCGGTAGTAGATGAGAAAAAGCTGAAAGAGATCATTGCTGATGCAAATGATCGGCTTGGTGCAGAATGTGGCCTTGACGGAAATCTTTCAGTACAAATAGTTGCGGGAAGAAAGGGGACATTGGAAGTTATCATGGTCTGCAACCAGGATAAAGTTTCTGTGAAGGAATGCGAAGATTGGATCCGGAATCATTTTGCTGAGAACTACTCTATCACAAAAGTGTCGGTTAGCAATTCTAGAGAAATCAGCGTAAAAGAATTTATAAGCTTCATTAGAAGTGCTGACAAAATGGGGTTTTGCAATCGCGGATATCTTTACAACGACCTGGAATTTGATTACTTCGATAATTATCAATACAGTGTTCAGGAATATATGTATGACACAACGCCTCTGATCAAGGAGGAAGCTTTTGAAAACGCTACTATGATGATGGCCGACCAAAGTTTTCTTGATGAGCTCGCGAGAATATACGCTGACAGGAATGAAAGAAAATTCTATGGTCATCCCGTGCATTATAAGATTGCCGCAGCAAATGTTGAGGCTGCCAAAGATATGCTAAAACTACTGGTCAGATCATTACGGTCTAATGAAAGGTTACTGGGAACCCGTGCAAATTATATATGCAATATAGAAGAAGGATGCCATCACGAAACTGATCTTGAACATCTAATCAGTTCAAGCCGCGGAGCCACTATTGCAATAGAGATGACCGGCTCTGATGCTGATCACGGGGTATATGCCTCTTCCTATCACCAGGTTATTCAGTATTTTGAGGAACAAATCAACAGATGCCAGCTAAATACCCTATTTGTTTTCGTTGAAATAACTGAAAAGCCCGGTTTTTCAAAGCCTATGATTGCAACAATGCAGGAAGATCTGCATATCATTGAGATCAAAGAAGGTCGCGGAGATAGGAAAAGAGCCCTGGAATACTTAAAAGCATTAACCAAAAAGTCTATGTTTGATGCGACCGCGGAAGAATTGGAGAAGGCTTTACCGAAGAAAAAGGATTACACTGCTTCCGAAGTTTATGAAACCTATAACAAATGGTTCAGCAATGGACTCAAAAGCAAAATTTATCAGTCATATCGGAATTGCGAAAAGGTCTCTATTGATTTTAAGAAAGCATCTGACTTTCCTTATGAAGAGCTCCAAAACATGGTCGGTTTAACAGAAATAAAGAGCATCGTGGATCAGATAATAAATGCTGCCAAGGTACAAAAAGCACGTAGCAAAATGGGGTTGGATACCTATGGTTCCTCTCGGCATATGATATTTACTGGCAATCCCGGAAGTGCTAAAACCACGGTAGCTAGATTACTGGCACAGATTCTAAAGAAAGAGGAAGTATTAGAATCCGGTAATCTCGTCGAGTGCGGAAGGGCTGATTTAATCGCTAAATATGTCGGTTGGACCGCAAAAACAGTTCGAAGAAAATTCAGAGAGGCTCAGGGAGGGATTCTCTTTATCGATGAAGCATACTCTTTAGTGGATGATTCTAACAGTTTTGGTGACGAGGCAATCAACACCATAGTGCAAGAGATGGAAAACCACAGGGAAGATGTAATTGTTATTTTTGCCGGTTACCCTGAAAAAATGGAAAACTTCCTGCAAAAGAACGAAGGTCTAAGAAGCCGAATCGCCTTTCATCTGAATTTTCCTGATTATAACGAAAAAGCACTATTGGACATCCTTATGCTCATGGTAAAAGAAAAAGGATTCTCTCCGCTCGATGATGACACTCAGGAGAAGTGTCTGGATATTTTCGCAAATGCCTGCAAGAATGCAGAGTTTGGTAACGGAAGATTTGCAAGAAACCTTCTTGAACAAGCTATGCTTCGACAATCTGACAGGATTATCAGAGATTCAGCTGGTAAACGCATCAACAAGAAATCCCTCAGTACGCTCATAGCAGCCGATTTCGATGTTAATGCAACAAAGCAATATGCTAAACCTGCTAAGCGGATTGGATTCTGAGCGTGGAGGGACGTCGTTTACGTCCCTGGAAGCAATCATAGGTCGTCGGCTTGCTACCGAAGCTGATATTATGACCGGATCCTTAAAAACAGACAATGCATCAGTTTTCTCCCTATCCAGTAAATATAGTGTTTTATCGACTTTTATATCAGATACATCCATTTTTATGAAAACACTATCGAACTTCGATTCCTAGACGTAACAAACCCGCTCAGGCACGTCAATCACCAGAGTAATCTTCTCTGTCATTGACATTCCCGGACGGGTTTGTTTTATATTAATCAAGGCACTTAAGGCTAAGTGTCACTTCATTCAAGTATTAGGGCTCATTTTGATATAACATCTAGTTTCACTTTTCGGGGTTCCTGAGTCATAAGTCAAACATTAACATGTTTATTTCCGTGCGTTCTTTTTAGCTGTTTTTGCTACGTCCTTTATGGTATTCAAATACTCCTCTTCCACAGGTGAAAGTGTAATCTCTTGGTATTTTCGATATTCATTCTTAGCCTTTTCAATTGCCTCCGCGTGACTAACATTACCTGGTCCATCAAGCAGTTTTCTATTTCCAGACGAAAGAACCGAGTCAAGTTGTTCTACATAATCACTCATATACATAGGCTTATGCTCAATAGCATTAATTTCAGCCAAGTCGAAGTAACCTGAGACAAGATTATTAAGAATTTTCAATTCATCTTCCTTTAGATAGTTCTTTGCAATTCCTATATCCTTAAGTGCAGGCAATTCTCCGGCAAATGAGGTAAGTCCCATAAATGGCTTCTCTGCATCTACTCTTTCATATATTACCTCTGCTGCTGTATGACCATGGGCTGCATAATGTAATTTATTTTGAACAATTTTAAAGAACTGTATTGACTCATCACTTCTTGGATTATAATCTACACTAGTTGCATACAAATCCAAGACCTGTCTGTAAAGAACTTTTTCTGACGAACGGATATCTCTAATTCTATCCAAGAGCTCTTTCCAGTAATTTCCACCACCATTGCCTTTTAAGCGCTCATCATCCATGGCAAAACCTTTGATGATATACTCCTTCAGAACAGAATTCGCCCATATACGGAATTGGGTACCACGTTGAGATTTTACTCTATAACCAACAGATATAATCACATCGAGATTGTAGAAATCGACATTGTATGTTTTACCATCACTGGCAGTTGTTGCAAAATTTGCAACAACTGAGTCCCGAATCAATTCCCCTTCTTCAAATACATTTTTAATATGTCTTGAAATAGTTGATTTGTCACGCTGAAACAATTCCGCCATCTGATCTATAGATAACCACACAGTCTCATTTTTAAGATTAACTTCTAGCTTACTTAACCCATCTTCAGTCTGATATATAATAACTTCACCTTTATCGTCTTTATACAAGTTCATTCATCAAGCCTCCTTCATAGATATTTCTATAAACTTTATCCGGATATAATGATAGGTATTCTTTTACAACCGAAAAATCTACATCTACTGAGTTAACAAAATCTTTTAACTTTGAAGTTAATTCTTGTCCGGAAATCTCACTATACTTGTCAATCACAGACATCAAATCCAAAAACTGTAATGCTGATTTATTTTTAGACGTCACCTCTGCGACCGGTTTATATACAACAATAGTATTTCCATCTATCTCCTGCTTACGCTGTTTGGTAGATGCTACATTACTACAAACTTCATAACAAGAAGGATTTTGCGTTGTAAATCCATATTTATTTGCAAGCTGTAATCCCGTTATATAGCCTTCCACTTTTTCTTCTAAGCCAAGATACTTCTTCTCGATATATTTATCTACTGAAACCTTTCCTTTTGTTCCAAGAATTGTAACATAAGACAAGAAATATACACCATTATATAAACGTTCCAACTTACCTTCATCCACAAGCTTCTTCATCTCCTGACGAAGATAATCTTTTGAATCGCCTGGCAACTCAGTCAAAAATATCGGCTCACCATTTTTGTAATTTTCAATTATATAATCATATACCATTTGGTTCACCTCACAAATCTGAAATCATTTATTTCAGCTTTATGATACAATCATTTATCCCTATTTGCAAGTTTTTATTCTTACAGACCGGACAGCTCTCCTGGTCAATTCTTGGTAATTTACGAAGCTTCGCACAACCAGAATTCTTTGTAAAATCAGTATTCCGCAGCTATTCAACGACCTTGTCCACCACATGGCGACCACTCGTTGGACCACTTCATTTCATAATGTTCACAAAACACCCCTTCACGAATATTCCGAAACGAAGCTTCGTAACTCTGAAGCCCCATAAATACAGCATTCTGTCAAAAATCTGCAAATTGCCAACAATGTGCGGATAATCCGTTACTTCACTAAAAAAGTAAGTAACAGGATACGCATAAAGGTACACAATTCCTTTATGCAAAAATCCGTGCTTCACAGCTTAGTTTCTTGTTAAATTGCAAGCTTTCCAACTTTTATTGCTGGCAACGACATAAATTGTACATTTTCTAATTCGATTCCACTTTTCTTATCAGCAGTCAGGCGAACTGTATCTGCTGATAGTGTAAATAAACCAACAAGCTCATTTGTTTTTCTATGAACCATCACATAGGTTTTAAAAACACACAATTCATCCAGTGCTAAGGCATCATCTCGTATAAATGATGCATATTCCTCTGCCTCTCCAGAGTCAAAAAATACTGTGAGATATCACCAACCGCTTCATCAGATATAGGCAATATCTTCACAGCATCTAAAAGTTCATCTGCTTTATCTTCTGTAAGGTAACGCATTACTTACTCATCGCCTTTCTAACTTTTTCAAGCATTCTTTTATTCCTGTCGATTGCCTCCTTAGAAGGGACTTTCTTTACTTCAGCAATAATTCTCTTTGCATCTATTCCAGACAAAGCAGGTGTTGGTTGAATTGGCTTAACTTTAACTCTCATTTTGACTCCCAGCACTAATATCCCACTTTCCTTAATTCATCCATCAGCGCAGTCCTGCGCTTGTACTCCACTCTCCATTTTTGAACGATTCTATCAGCCTCACTTTTTCCATTTTCACATTTAGCAAGCTTTCTAAGATATTGTACTAGCTCCCTATATCGTCCACGGCTACTAGCTCGCTCCATTTCATGTATAATATAATTAGCATAAACACGAATAACTCTCTCTGGGAACTCCTTCCTCATTTGTTTCTCATATTTGTCGAGCAAAGCTACATTATTTTTTTCTTCCACAATCTTCATAAGCTTCTCATATTTATTTTCCTGAGCTAATATATCACATATAAAATAAATATTATCACTTGCTTCCAATATCGAGTCTATAAACTTATTCCATTCTGTTTTTGAGCCAATACACTTCTTCAACTTATTATAATATGTCAAATCTGTCTGATAGCAGTGAAGAAGCTGAAAAATCAGCTCTTTGGTATATTTGTCCTCATCTCTCAGTTCTTCATATAAAGAAATAAGTTGTTCACTATATCTCTTAACCTTCTTTGCACAGTCCTTATCCAGCCTTTTACTTTCTTCTAATATTTGCAATGCCAAAGGCTGATTATTAGCCTCAAGTGCTTCTTCAAGCTCCAACTCTCTCACGCTAGAAAAATGTCTATGTTGGGTTCTAAATTCCAAGATTTCTTCGTCGGACAAATGTAGTTGTCTCATATATTCTAACCTTAACAGTACTACATCCTGATACCCATATCTTACTGAATAAATAGCTCCAGCATCATTCTGCATTTTATGCTCTTGGATAATATCATCCAAGATTTCCATCCGCTCTTTGATTTCATCTTCCGAGAGGAAAAACTGTTCATAAAATTCATCAATATATTCCTGCATATAATCAACTACATAGTCAGTTTCCTTATTCACTAGAAACCACTTTTTAATAGCTAATACCTCCTCTTCTGGAGCATTTAATGTCAAGCTTTTCCAATAATCATAACAGGTTTGAGCCACCATTCCTGCCCCACCATCCGAGTCATCCATATCAGCATTTGCGACTTCATAAAAAACAATATTCACCAACTCAAAAGCCTGCAAATAACAACCATGTTCCATCAAAAAGGGTATTTTATCATCCAAAAATCGACCTAAATCACAACAAAAACCGTATGCATTATTCCAATCGATAAAGCCGCCTCGTCCACTATATTGATATAAAATAGACTTTATTTCCTTTTTCAATTCTGCCATTAGCTGCGCTGTCATTTTAAAGTCATACTTTAACTGCAACCGATTTTTCAAGCCATCATCGTTTATTAAAAGATGAACCAATAGTTCTTTGGCATCTTGCTCAGGAATTTTATCTACCAACGCCTCTACTTCTTGTCTCAAAGTATACATAGGAGATATAGCATTTTCCTCTTCATCCTCATTCCTCTCTAAATATCCCTCATATTCGCAAAGCACTGCTGCCATATGCTTGCAATTATACCCTTTTGCAGCATATGGACAATCACATGTCATATCTATGATATCCTCTCCGTCTAAATCAATAGACACGTGATAATAATCACTTCCAGCAACCTCAGCCTCAATCCTATTCTCTAAGACTTCAAAATCAATTACTTTACCGTCTTCGCAATACATCATACCCCGGTTTAATATATGGTTTTCAAATAAATTCATCCAATTCATATTTTTTCCTGCCCTGTCCCTCAAGATTTCAAGTACAAATACTTATTTTTTTGTCCTAAAACCATACTCCTTTTTTAATCTCTCAAATATTTCGTAAGCAACAGGGCAGATTGATATGATATCTAAAAATCCAAGTAAGCTATGTAATCTTTCCGGTTGATTGGTATATGGATAATTCTTACAGTTTTCCGGTCTACATTCTCCGAGCTTACACTCACCATCCCCATTCAAGAAATCGCAAGGCTTATGCTTCGTTTGATACTCTAGTCCATATTCATCCTTTTCTAAGAAAAAATCAATAAACTGTTCTTCTGATATTCCCAGATGTCTCGCATCATTCTCAATATCCTCAGCTGGTATACTCCCTTTATACAGCCTGCAGCAGTTTCGACATTTACTGCAATCATAATCTGAAAACAATTCATTATGTAACTCAAGGAACTGTTTATCCAATTTTTCCTCATCCGCATGGCCTTTTAAAAATGTACGGAACCTATAGTTCTCTTCTTCCTTTAATTCGGCTGCCTGCTGAACCTTATCTGGTGTTATCATGGTATTCTTCTCCTTTAAATAATACGTATATATTGAGCCAGTCAGCTTACATTTTATCCATTAATCAAATGGCAAATCTTCTTTCGTACCATCTCTATCTATTTCGTGGATACCTGCTTTGCCTCCTATCTCTTCCCACGTAACACCATAGGCAAATCCACATTCTGTATATCCTGTAACAAATGCAAATGTCTCATCCGATTCTATATATGAATTTGAAATATTATTTTTCTTTTTCCCCATGGCAAATATATTCTCCCACAAATATTTTTCACATCTACATAAAACTAGCCTAATTTATAATATGTATCAAAGCACGAACTCTAAAAGGAGCTGCACTAGCTATTGTAAGCCTAATATGCAAAGATGAATGTTCTACGTCGTCTCTGCTGACATCCATATTCAGCAGCATTAATAACACGCCACTCAACTGTATATCCTTCATCACGGAAGCAAGCCTCCATCTCTATACATTTTCTACTTCTCTAATAGTTTCGATAATACGATACACATCTGTACTTGGCATAAATTCTACCGTATGCGGAATCTTTCCACATTGCATATTATATTTTTCTAACTTCTTTGCATTCACAATAGCCTCATCCTGCTTTTTTTGAAGTAACTCATACATATCTTCCTTATTCTTATCATATTCTGGTAATTTCATTTTTAATTCATTGATTACATCTTCGTTTTTACTAAACACCTTAGTAGAATATCCATAATGGCAAAGAAACCATATTTCAAAACAAGGTCCAGAAACAATCATAGACAAATTGTTCTTTACAGCTTTTTTTCAGCTAATGCCAATTGATTATTCTTATTAGCATCAAAATCCGAGTCCAGAACACAATATGCCACATCTCCAGCCTTAGAATCAAATCCTCTTTCTTTACACTCAGACAATAATTCTGACACCATATTAACAGGATCTGTTGCTCCACCTTTTGAAAATATAATCTGAACCTTGTCGCTATTAAACTTTTTAAAATATAGCTTCTCAGTTTTATTTTTACCTTCAGTGGCTATGAAAATAATCTTTTTTCGTTTTCGACTATTTGAATTACGTTTTTTAGGAGTATAACCATGTTTATTTAATCCCATAGTCCATCCCCCATTCCCAAGTCTGGAACAGAACCATATCTTCCAAGCAAATATGCTTTTCTAACATCTTCTCTTGTTCTTGGTGAAAATTCATCTAATGAATATAATTCAGAAACTCCAGTTTTTCGATCCTTTTCTACAAAATAAATCTGATCTCGTCTTAAGTCATTAAGATTTAACAAGGACATGGCATGCGTAGAAATGATCAATTGTGCATTTTTCATATTTACTTCTGGATTATTAAACAATCCTACTAAATAGCAAACAAGCATTGGATGTATACTCTTATCAAATTCATCAATAAATACCGTCTCACCTGTCTCAAATGCCTTTTTTATAATTGGACTCATGAAAAATAACTTTTGAGTTCCAAGTGACTCTAGCTGCATACCCAAAGGAAATATGGTTTTATTTCCTTTTTCATCTTCAATAATATGTTTTGCAGTTATTTTATACTCTTTACCTAGTATTTCGGGTACTGTACCATGTTGCTTGGCTAATAAAATTGATGGAATACCTTCAAGAGGAACATCTCTACTTTCTAACTCATAATCACAAATATTTATATCAGCTTCCTTAAGAATATTATTTGTAAATCTTCTTAGTGAATTGTCTGTATCATTTTCAAACATATCTCCTATAATATTTAATGCATTCTCATAATTTGAATCATAGGTATTTATAGAATTTGCAATCCACATCATAGGGATTTTGGTTTCTTCTGCATTCCATGCCGTTGCGGTTGCAAGAAATAATTTATTTTCCGTATTTCTCTCGGTAAGAGGTTTCAATTTTGCTTTTATCCCCTGATTTGTAAATGTATATTTTTCCTCAGCAGACTCATCTCTTTCAAAAATAGTTGTAGGACGTGAAGAGTTATATACGTATAAATACTCAGTACATATTTTTTGATTAGTAGCTGAATATCCATAAACATATTTTTTCCCTTCCGCAACAAAAACGAATTCAAAAGAAGTGGGTTTATTCGCAGATTTATTATCAAACAAATATGGTACAATTGAAAATAATGGTTCTCCAACCTGTCTGGCATCCGATCTTTTTACAGTAATAATTGCTGCAGCTAATGCTAAAAACAAATTACTTTTCCCTGCTGCATTTGCGCCAAAAACCACTGCCACTTTTAATATTTTACCCTTATCAAATCCAACCACATTATTTGGTAAATTTTTATCTGACGAACCCTCTAATGATAAAACAGTTCTTTCCTTGAAAGATCTAAAATTTTCCACTGAAAACTGTAATAACATAATAATCCTCCTTTATTTGAAACACACCAATATTATAACATGTTGTTGCGAGTTTTCAATGTCAAATCATCTTTTTTGTCTATTTTTGCCATTTTTCAGCATTTCATCCTCGAATTCGGTTGTTAGCAAAAATATTTATCAATAAAAAAACATCTTCATCCCCCGTCAAACAATCCATCACAATAGCGAATCGACTTAACCAGTTCCGAAGATGGTGATTATTAGTAACGAAAGTCACTAAAACCAATTTTCTCAGCAAATAATCGGATTTGGAAAATTCATTGCAACCTCTACCCTTCTTTTCAAAAGAAAAATCAATTTTCTCATGCTCTTCATCCGATTCTTTTGAAAAGGATGCCTTTTTAAATATCAAATACGGTTTTTCCAAATTTATCCTAATAATTTCCAAGGCACTTAATTGAGTATTAAATTGTTCTTGATGATTCTTGCAACATCCGGACAGCATTCTTATAACACTCGGACAAACATTCTTAAAATATCCGGACAAGCATTCCTATAACTTACGGACAACGTTCCTAAATTATCCGGACAAGATGACATCTTAAAATCGCTTTCTTAGAATGTATGTATATACATTCTAAGGAGGTAATGAAATGAGGTGTCTAGAACCAATGATAATTACAGAAATCCTTCGCTTGAAGGAAATGCATCTTACATACCGTGAGATTGCTGAAGCTACCGATGTATCAAAAACAACTGTAGGTGAGATTATCAACAAGTGT
>NZ_FMXR01000030.1 GCF_900104415.1 Eubacterium oxidoreducens
ACCCGTCCGCCACTCAGTCACTTAATCGTCACTCCGAAGAGATCGTAATAAAGTGCTTCGTTCGACTTGCATGTGTTAAGCACGCCGCCAGCGTTCATCCTGAGCCAGGATCAAACTCTCATGTTTAATCTTTTGATAATTGCTTCAGAATTACTTCTTGGCTTTTTATCCTTGTGCATCCCTTTTAGTCAGATGCTTTACTGTTTTTAGGTGTTAATCTAATCGATTAACTGTTCTTTTAAGAACGTTTCTCTTAGAATTTTTCAAGGTTATTTCACTGTTCAGTTATCAAGGTTCGTGTCGGTTTTTGTTTTTATCTCTCGCCGACAGCTTGTTTATACTACCACCACGTATATAGCTTTGTCAACACCTTTTTTTGATTTATTTTATTTTTTTTTCAAATTATCAAAATGCACTGTAAATCACCCAAATTTTTATTGCTTTTCTTGGTCATCATTTAGCTTTTTTTACAAAAAAATCCGCTAAAGCAAAAGTGCCTTAGCGGATTGTTTAACCAATTCGTTATTATTGATTGCTACTTACATTAGATGCATCTATATCATCCAGGCCTGTTGTCTCTATCGTCTGTTTTGCAGTCGAAAAGAACTGAAGATTCTCATCCAACCAGGACTCTATATTGTCCCCCTGATTTGCAATAGATGAAGACAGTTGTTCAATCGCCATTTGCTCAAATAATTTCCTCAATTACCTCATCAATAACAGGTGCCTCATCTGTAGGTTCTAATCTCCTAACCACAGTTCCGTCTCTGTCTATAAGAACATTCTTAAAATATTCTGATTTTAGGTACCCTCTGCATTCCTTAGTTCGTATTGCATAGTTTAGAACTTCACGATTTCCGACTCTTTCGTGAATGAACTGAATGCAGCCGTGGCATTTTTGAAATAAAACACCTCGGTATTGCCATCATCAGCGGAATACATATTCTGAAGAGATGGGTACGCATCAAGCATAGACTGCTTTGCCTCCCTGCGGTCATCCTCCACAAGTTCTCCTGTCACTCGAAGCCACCTACCATCTTTAAACGCACATACCTCAACTTTCGGATTGGCGTGAATCTGCTTCGATACATCCTTTGACTTTCCGGTCTGGATGTAAAGCCTACCTTCGAAGATATGTGCCGTTCCGAACGGTCGTACCCTCGGCTGCTCTCCTTCAACTGTTGCAAGGTAATATGTCCCTGCTTCCTTAAGAAACTGTACTACTCTTTCCATGTTAACCTCCTTTTTTATCCGGGAAGAAGCCCTGTGCAAAATCAGGCATCTCCCTTAACCTTCACTAACAATAGCTTTAGCAAAATCCGCAGCAGCCTTCAAATCTGCCGCATTCGGTCTCCCCTTATGGATACCCTTGAATTCTCCTTTGCAGTGAAACTCACGTTTATCCATAGAAATGCCAATCTTGTCAGCCTCGGCTTTTACCTTCTTATATGTTGAATTCAGCATGGCAGCTGATCCAAAATTGACGATTCTGCCCACCTTATTTCTATCCAGTTTCCGGATAAACTCACGCACCTCAGGGTCAATGTTGAATGCGTAATAAGAGTTACCCAAAAAGAGAACATCTACAGGTTCATCTATCGGGGAACTCAAAGCAAGTGCCTCTGTTCCGACTGCTTTAGCAACTGCCTCCGCCAGACGCTTTGTGTTTCCTGTCTTTGTATAATACCTCACTGCTACCTTCATTTTGGACCTCCTTAGATTATATTCCATAGTTATTTACTACCTTTTCCACGTTCTTCATCGAGCATCTTATACAGGATCTGATATAAAGCCACCCCTTCCTCTGGTGCCAAGTGAAATTCCTGTGCTATGGTCTCAGGAACACACAATGCTTCATCCTGTAGCTTCTCTCCGGTCTCGGTCAAGGTAATCATCAGATTGCGCTCATCGTCTGCATCTTTTGCTTTCACAATATAGCCCTTAGCCTCAAGTTTTTTCAGAAGTGGCGTAAGTGTATTTGACTTCAAAAAAAGAGCTTCACACAGGAATTTCTCGTTGACCTGCTTTTCTTCCCATAAAACCATCATAACGATGTACTGGGTGTACGTCAGATCGAGCCTGTCAAGCAAGGGCTTATACTTTCTGGTTATCATGTTTGAGACAGCATAAAGAGGAAAACATAACTGGTTCCTAAGTCTCAAAACGGCATATTTATCATCCATCGATTTCTCCTTCAATCATATCGCACGCGATCTATTTCGGATTATATCGCGTGCGATATATCATGTCAAGTGTTTTTGAAAATTCGCTCTTTTACCTACAAAAACAAAAATCAAAGTACCCAGGGGTACCCAAAAATTCAAGAAAACAAAAAAAAATCGCCGTACTCACCGAAAATCCGATGTGTACAGCGATAAATTGTAACGGAGAAGGAGGGATTTGAACCCTCGCGCCGCTATTAACGACCTACTCCCTTTCCAGGGGAGCCCCTTCGGCCAGCTTGGGTACTTCTCCATCTTGCCTAAAAAAAAATAACCAACTTGATGGCTATCTTGAAACAGTCCTTCTTACAAAGGAAACGCAGAGGGTGGGATTCGAACCCACGTGGGCGTGAACCCAAACGGTTTTCAAGACCGCCTCGTTATGACCACTTCGATACCTCTGCATTCAATTGTTTGCTTTTTCCAAAGCAAGAATAATTCTATCATCAAACATGGTACATGTCAACACAAAATGTAATGATTTTTCAACTTTTTTAACGCTCGCCAAGTTTTAGATTTGGGACCGCATTTAAGTCCGTGTGACTACGGGTTCCGGCAAGGAATTCATAGTATCCCGCAGCTCCAATCATGGCCGCATTATCCGTGCACAAAATCGGAGAAGGATGATAAAATGCCACTCCCTTTTCCTCACAGGCTTTGCGCATTGCTTCTCGCAATGTTGCATTTGATGCCACACCTCCGGCAATGGCAAACTTATCTAAATGATACTCTTCCATAGCATGGATTGCTCTTTGCGTAAGAACATCCACAACTGCCTGCTGAAAGGAAGCCGCAATATCTGCTTCCTTATAAGATTGGTTTTTCATTTTACATCCATTGATGTAATTTAATACCGACGATTTCATGCCACTAAAAGAAAAATCATAGACATTGTCTGATACTTTTCCACGTGGGAAGTCAATCGCCATAGGATTCCCCTCTTTGGCCTTTTGTTCGATCTTAGGTCCACCAGGATAACCAAGTCCAATCGCACGTGCCACTTTGTCAAATGCTTCTCCTGCCGCATCATCCCTGGTGCGTCCAAGGATTTCATAAACTCCATAATCCACTACGCGAACCAGGTGCGTATGTCCGCCGGATACCACCAAACACAAAAATGGCGGCTCAAGATCTTTATTTTCAATATAATTGGCACTGATATGCCCTTCGATGTGATGCACTCCTACCAGCGGGATATTCTTTGCAAAACTGATTGCCTTTGCCTGCGCTACCCCTACCAAAAGAGCGCCCACAAGTCCCGGCCCATATGTAACCGCAATGGCATCCATGTCATCTAGTGTCATCTGTGCTTCCTCTAAAGCTGCTCGAATCACCTGATTTATTTTTTCTATATGTTTACGTGAAGCAATCTCCGGCACAACGCCCCCATATAAGGTATGAAGGGCAATCTGTGAGGAGATTACATTAGAGCGAACATCCCTGCCATTCACTACAACGGCTGCTGCTGTCTCATCGCAGGAACTTTCAATCGCCAAAATCTTTATTTCTTTTTCTTCCATAATACGTTGTCACTTTCCCAATCAGTCTTCTGTTGTTGTATTCACATTTGACAAATCAAATGCAATAATGCGCCATTTCTTATCTTCATCCTGTCGCAAAGCATATTGCTGCTTCGTGTTCTCAAAAGAAGAGCCTTCTTTCATAAAATAGGTATCATAAACAATCGCAATATCATCACCCTGCACCGTCTTATATTCCACGTCCAGACTGCTGCAGACGGTAACATTGATAATGGATCGCTTCATCTCCTGATTTTGCTCAATGTCTGCGTTTACAGAATCTGCAAATGTCGCAATCGGATTAATTTCCTGCAATTGCGGGTCCAACAAGGCCCACTGCACCTGTGACAAATTCGTAATATCCTCCTTCGAACATTCTCCGGAGTAATAGCACGAAACAATTCGGTCATAAAACTTTATGACCTCACGCGGAGATGGCGGATAATCATTTTCCAAATCCGTCGTCAAAATATCCTCAATCTCCGTCAATTCTTCAGTTGTCTCTTCTGCGGCTTTGGTGGTATTCCTGTGAGACAAGTAATAATAATATCCCACAATGAGTCCTGCCATGATGATTGCAACAATCACCATTCTGATTGCTTTTTTCAACTACCGTGTCCTCCTGCTCCCAAAAAGAAACAAATGCTTACTCTTCTTCTGCAAAAGAAAGTTCTATACTTTTGCCATCTTTTCCTAAATGACTATCTGCAAATATCCCTCTCACTTCATCCATATAGCTTTCAGCTCGGACAAGTGATGGACTAAAATGTGTCAACCACAGCTGCTTTGGCTTAGCTTGCGCTGCCAGACCGGCTGCCTCATAAAACGTCATATGCTTGTACTGACGGGCCTTTGCCAGCTTTTCCTTTTCGGCATACATACCTTCACAGACAAACAGATCGGCCTTATATGCCTGCTTTGCAATTATTTCAAGCGGACGCGAATCGGTGCAATACGTTACCTTGATTCCTCGTCTTGGCGCACCCATAACCATATCCGGTGTATAGACCTTCCCGTCCATCTCTACCGTCTCACCTTTTTGCAGACGATTCCAGCATCTCTGCGGTATCTCATGTTTGTTTGCATTCTCCACCGAAAACTTTCCGGCTCTCAAAATATCTATCGTATAGCCATAACATACTACATTATGTTTGACCTTAAATGCTGTGATGCGATAACCTTGGCTTTCTACAACTTCTACTTCTTCTTTCAATTCGTGATACTGAATTGCAAATGGAAGCTCCGGCGCAATAATCCGCAATGCTTCCACAACCTTACAAAGCCCCTTAGGACCTACCAACAATAGCGGTTTGGTTCGATCCGCATTTCCCATGGAAAGAAGAAGTCCCGGAAGTCCACTGATATGATCCGCATGATAGTGTGTAAAGCAAATTGTGTCAATCGAGTGTACACTCCATCCCTTTTTTTTAATGGCAACTTGTGTGCCTTCTCCGCAGTCAATCAAAAGATTGCTGCCATTATATCTTGTCATGAGTGCTGTCAAATGACGATGAGGAAGCGGCATCATACCCGCTGTTCCTAATAAGCATACGTCTAGCATTCTTTTACTCCTACTTCAAATTTCATTATTACCGCATCTTCTTTGGGCTCATCATAATAATTCTTACGTGTTCCAACCTCTTCAAATCCGATGCGTTTGTACATTGCCCTTGCCGGTTCATTGCTATCGCGTACCTCAAGATAATAGTGGTGAACACCTCGCGTCTTTCCCTGAACAACCAATTGCATTACCAGATTCGCTCCATACCCTTTACGTCTTTGCATCGGCGCAACTGCCACTTTCGTAATGTCCGCCTCATCTGCTGCTGCATAAAGCAGCGCATAGCCCACTACTGTCATACCTTCTGCTGCCACCAAAAACAAGGTATCCTCCATATCCATCGCCGCCTGAAAGCTTTGCTTTGTCCAATTATCCTTAAAGATTGCATTTTCCAACATTACAATCTGGTCAAGGTCCTTCAGTGTTGCCTTACGGATCATTCCTTTTTTCCTTCCTTTGCAAGGCGTTCACGCTCTGCCTGAGATAATCTCAGATACTCCGGCGCAAACTCATCAGAACTTACAATCTGTCCTGCTTTAGCTTTTACAAGTCCAAGTGCTGCCACCGATCCTGCTCTTTGTTTATTCATATGTGCCGGTGCAAATGAATACGGCACTCTCAGATGTTCTTCTATATAGCTTTGGAATACCGCAACGCCATCTCCAAGAAAACATACAGCCTCGTCGCGGCGATTAAGATTCTCTACCACTTTTTCTATTCCGACAGCCGTTTGTTCTTGCAAAATCACCATTTCATTTCCATCAAAGCGATATAGTCCGGTATAAGTCTGGTTTCGTCTTGCATCCATAATCGGACAGACATAATCTCGATGTCCAATCAGATTATAGGCAAGTGCGTCCACTGTCGGCACTGCCACAAGCGGCTTTTCAAGTGCAAGTCCAAGCCCCTTTGCCGTAGCCGATCCGATCCTAAGTCCGGTAAACGATCCCGGTCCTGCCGCAACCGCAATGGCATCCACACTTTCCAAATCAAGTTCTGTCATTTTCTTTATTTCTTCTAACATCGGCAGCAAGGTCTGCGAATGTGTCTTTTTATAATTCACGGTATATTCCGCAAGCAAGTTGTCATCTTCTACGAGTGCAACGCTTGCAACAAGTCCTGAGCTATCAATCCCAAGCACTTTCATGAACCAGTTACCTCCTCTATCAGAATCCGTCTGTAATCGAATCCTTTCTCAAGGTCCTTTTCAATTGTAATCTGTGTATATGTCTCCGGGAGAATCTCTTCTATCAGATTAGCCCATTCAATAATTGTCAAGCCATCTCCATAGAAATATTCTTCATATCCAATCTCTTCCATCTCTTCGACGTCCCCAATTCGGTAGACGTCAAAATGATAAAATGGTATTCTTCCTTCTTCATATACCTGTACAATGGTAAATGTAGGCGAGGACACTGCTTCTTCAATTCCTAATCCTTTTGCAATTCCTTGTGTGAAGACCGTCTTTCCTACTCCAAGGTCTCCGATTAATGTATATACACTTCCCGGCTGTGCCTTAGATCCAATCTTCTCACCAAGGGCAAATGTCTCCTCTGGGGTATATGTTTCTATCACCATATGTGTTCCCACCTTTTTCTTTCCTTCAATATATTGTACCACACACGAAACCTATGTTACAATTTTTTAGGCATAAATAAAAGATGTATTTTAGAATAAAAGGAAAACTTATATGAGACCATTACCCAAACTCGCCATCTTTGATATGGATGGTTTGATTTTCGACACTGAAGAGATGTTTTTTGAGCAACTGCGTCTTGTCATGAAGACTTACGGCTACCACATGACGCGCGAGCGATATATCGAAACGCTTGGTCTTGCCCGCGAGGCGGCACGCGTTAAAATGACCGGATTTTTTGGCACCGATTATCCCTTTGACGAGATCAGTGCTAAGGCTCGAAAATCCCTTAACGAAATCGCCGCGGTCCAAGGTCTTCGTGTCAAAAAAGGAATTACGCAGCTTCTTCACTTCTTTAAAACCAAAGACATTCCTTGCTGCGTGGCCTCTTCTTCTCCTTCCGATGTTGTTGCGTTATATTTAAAAAGCGGCCTCATCTACGAATATTTTACACATATAATAGGAGGCGAAATGATCTCCCATTCCAAACCCGACCCTGAAATCTTTCTTGCATCATGCTCTGCATTTCAGGTCGCACCTTCCGATGCTATTGTATTAGAAGATTCCGAAAACGGAGGACGAGCTGCCATTGCTGCCGGGATTCCTCTCATCCTGATTCCAGACATGAAAATACCGCAACAAGAAGTCCTGTCAAAAGCCTTTCTTGTTGCGGCTGATGCCTTAGAAGTAATTACATTTTTCAGCTGATTTTACGCTAATATCAAGAGTATAACCAAATTATAAGCACCATGAATCAAATCGAGTAGGAGGGAGTGACTAGCTCCCGTCCTCTCATAACACCGTACGTACCGTTCGGTATACGGCGTTTTCAATAGTTGACGTGCACAGACTGATAGGCTGTGGCTAAATCATAGAAGCCACTGTTTATCAGTCTATCTTTTGTCATCGCCATGTTGACTGCGACTGTATGTGTGGTAAACCAATATCCACGCCGACTGTTGCCAGCCATATGTGCCAAGTCCTTAGGCACACCCATCTTAATCAGATTTCGCACCTTTGTCTTGGGCTTCTTCCATTGTTTCCATATACACATACGTATTCTGTGATAGAGCCATCCATTGATTTCGTCT
>NZ_FMXR01000022.1:0-22420 GCF_900104415.1 Eubacterium oxidoreducens
TCAGTGGCTATATCTGCCCAGCTTCCGGTGAAAGACTGGCCTTCGGTTTTCAAGGATCCAACCATCGCAGATGCGGTCTTAGATCGAATCGTGCGAAATGCATATCGCTTCAACCTAAAAGGCCCATCTAGGCGACCTACGGTCGAACATATGCCGGCTTACGCAGATGACAGCGCAAGCGAAAAAGAGTATATTGAACAGTAGAAGTCATCTTGTCTACTTGATACAGGAATCTTGTCCGGATGTTATAAGAACTAACGTCCGAATAATGCAGGAACCAATGTCCGGATGTTACAGGATGCTTGTACCAAATAGGCAAGAATAATCATTGTTCTTTCTGAATTCTTATTTATTCCTCATATTTTTTCTTTTGTTCATCTGCCTCTTTATTAGTTACCATTAGTAAGTATAATTGCTAAAAGCCTTACAATATATCGGCAAAAAAGGCATTCCCAGAGGTACTGGTCTATGTAAGGTTTGTATTCTTAAATATTAGTTACTGATGGCATTTATAATTCTATTTACAGCTCCATCTGCAGTATGTTGATTTATAAGCCCCTCTTTAGCATAGCTTAAAAGCTTTAACACATTCTCCTCTAGCATAACTACCACAATAGCCGCGTTCTTTCCTGCAAAGCCTGCCGAAACATTTAATACATAAATATTATCATCAAAATCTTCTTCAAGAATCGTTCCTACACCAAGTAATGAGTCGCGCAGATTATTAAAATCTTTATTATTGAAGTCAATTGTTTTTTCTACTAAACCTTTTTTATTTGCTGGAATATAGTCATTCAACTTTTTCAACATAATATCCATAACTCATATTCTCCTATGCAAACTCTGGCTGCAATTCAGCACTATCAGAAATATCTTCAAGCACTTCTTTTAGACTTAATGCAATTCGTTCATCTGGAACAGCCTCAATATGCTTACGCTTTTGAGTTTCATCTTCTACAATTGGAACTAAAAGATTCCTTGCAAATTCTTTTCTATTTTTGCTAGCAAACATATCCTTCAAAAGTTTTCCGTCTAGCTTTTCTCCTAAACGATCAACGCATTTTTCAGCCTCTTTTTGATTCAGCAAGTAATCCTGTGCTAGTGATTCAAATTGTTTTTGTATGATACGAACCATTTCATCCGCATCATCTTCAATAAAGTTACCTATAATTGCATCTGAAGCTTCTCCTGCCAATCTACCAGCAGCAATTGAACCTATTAATCCGCCTACGACTGTTCCTACGCCTGGAAGAATCGCGCTACCAATTGCCGCTCCACCTAACCATCCACCAGTTCCACCAGCGACTGTGGATGCTGTATTAGTCAAATTCTTAAATAGCTGTTTTCCAGAAATGCGGCCTCTAAAAATATTTGCTATATCAAACGAAGAAAGTACTACAACTGTTACTCCAGCCGTAATTACATTCCCACGAAGAAGCTTTGCTGCACTCTTCATAGCAGCAGCTCCATAAATATTACTACCATTCCTAAAGGCATTTACAAGTATTGCAGAAGCCTTCGGGCCTAAAATTCCTACAATCGCTTCTGAGCTACCAACCAAAGCACTGTTTAATCCAGCTTTTGATAATTGACTAGTCAAAACAGTAGTAATAAAAGCTGTGCCACCAACTTTTAAACCAGAATAAGTTGCCAATTTCAATGACTTATCAAAACTTTCTCCGTTCCATAGATTTGTCGCCAAAGTAATAATAGCTGTTACACCAAATACAGAACTCGCTATTATAACTCCGTTTACGGCATCGTAAGTTAATGATTCAACTGTACCAGCTTTTGCAATATTTTTTGCTTGCTCATACGTAAAATGACCTTTGCGAACAATATTCTTTGCTTCTTTTGGGTCGGAAACACCTGGAACTTTTCCAGCTTTGATTTTTTCTTCCATAGCCTGTACAGCTGCTTCATACTTGTCCGAAGGGACTTCTATTTGCATTGGTTTTCCATCAACCAAATACCTAAATTTACCTTCTTTATCAAAGCATTCATTAATACAGGCTTGTCCAGACTGACAATACTTCGATTGAATATATGCTCCATCTACAATTCTGTCCGCACCATTTTTAATATTATCGTCACCAACAATTTTGGCATCATGACCTGTTAGCTTGTCATATAAGTTATTTGCCCTCTCTGCTGCATACCCATGTCCTTGCCGCGCATGAAATTTTTCTTCATCATAAAGCTTATTGACTTGTCCATAGGCACCAGTAGCTAAACCTCCAGCAACAGCGCCTTCAAATTTAGACTCTTCATATCCTAGTTTTGATGAATTATTGGAAGTAACAGTACAATAGTCTCTTGCCGATTTTAGAAAATCCATTAACGGAGTCTTATTTATAAGCGTATCAATAACGACTACTTTTTCTCCATCATTAAGAATAATCGTAAGTGTATTTTTCGCATCATCCTTCCCTGATTCTTTCACATAAACATCATATATGTCATCGTACCAGATTTTATGAGGCTTGCTAAACATCTCGGAATAGTAAATCTTTGTTTCTGTAAACAAATATCCTTTTTTCCCATTACCTGAAATAGTCGTATCATAAAGACCAATAACTGTATCTGGATTGGCGCCATTTGCAAATTTAGCAATTGCATTATTCATTTGCTTTGAAAAAGAATCTCCATAAACATAAAAGTCAAAAGATGTAGACATATGGATTGAATACCTTTTCAAAATATTGATCAAATCATCTTTTTTGCTCATAGTATTCCTCCATCATTTTATAAATGCTGCACATTTAGCATAAACCGATTTCATCTCTGCAATAATAGTAAACGCCTCATTTACCTTTGTTTCTGACACCTGCAAAATCTGAGCTAGCTTGCCTATTAATTCCTTCTCTGCATCAGGATAAACATCATCAGCCATTACTGTTCCAACTAACTCAAGAAAAAAAATACTTCTTTCCTGCTCAGTTAATGATTCCTGCAATTGATTTAGAATTCCATCCTGTCTGTTATCAATCTCGTAATTATTATTATCAATATGCATTTCAATACAATGCGCATCAATAATATTCTTTTCTTCCGGCGAAAAATCTCCATCAACATTCGACATTATCAGTTCTAAATCTCGAAATAAATACTTCTTTTCAGTAGAAAGCATTGATAAATACATATAGTAACCCTCCTATTACTTTTAACCTTAATGACTTATTAAGCTTAAACTGTTTTTACTTAATCTTAATAATACTAATTTTATAAAACGTAGTGTCACTAAAAACGGACTCATATAAAATATCTATTTACCAGTGTGACTCCAAATTAACGATCTAGCAAATGTCTCTGACTCATTCCTAGTTCCATATTCCATCAATATAATGCCAACTGTATATGCTACAAAATATATGCATCAATGAACTCTAAAATCATCCAACAGCACTGCAGCTGATTCTAAATTTGCATCAATTAAACATTTCAATATATTCTCATATGCGGCAGTTAATTCAAGATTAGCCTTGATTTCATCACTATAATCAAGATATGCCTTAGTTATTATTTCATTTATTACAAATTCCGATTCACTAACTTTCTTATTGAAATCTTGTTCATCTTCCTTTAAATAGTCAACACAAGAGCTTAAGGAAATAAGAACTTGTGGCAATAGCTCAGAAATGTGAAACTGATACAACACCATAATATAGTCTTTGAAATGCAAATGTGCATACTTTCCCCATAACTGATTAAGAAAAGTTTTATCTGCATATGAAAAATGTGAATTGCATTTATTCCAATCTGCCATATACATACCTTCCGTAGTTAGTAATAGCATCCCTGTCAATTCTTTTCTTGCATATTCTACTTTTATTGTCTGCAATTTCTCCTCAATACTCTCTATGACACATTGGCATCTTTTTCTTGCTCTTTCATTATTGTATGAATCAAAATAAGTACACATCACCATTCCAGCAATTTTCTTATACATTTTAAAACTTTCATATTTAAATTTTTCAAAATCGACGTTATCAAATAAAATACTTAACGCTTTGTCGTAATTATCATCATATGATAACTTCTTTTCGAAAAATCCTTCAACTTCAGATATTGCATAGACATCTAAAAACTCATGATAATCTCTTACTTCATGAATAACATCAATTATTTCAATTAAAATCATATTCAAAAGAGAATTAAAATCATCATCGTCCAAATCCAATCCGCAGTTAGCAACATAGCATAAAGTGCTTAAATTATAATCACTAATGTTCCAGTTTTGATATGTTACATCATTATCGGATAATAAAAGTTTCTCAATTGCTTCTTTTCTTTTATCTTCATACTTATTATCTCGCTTTGGTTTATCACTAAAAATAAACGGGCGTGATTGACGATTAGGGATATATTTATATTCCTTATTTCTATCTCTTATTATACTTTCATCATACTTGTATTGCTTCATTTCATTTTTTGAAATAGCAACAACAGTATTAAAAATCTTTTTCGCCAAGATTTTATTTGTACAAAGATACTCTTTGAGGTACCTCGCCATATGGTTAATTATTCCTTGTTGTCCCCGATACAAAAGACAATTAATCATAATAGTTTTCAAGCGTCTACATGTGTCGTCTTTTAATTCATTATCTACTTGTGAAAAGAAAACTTTTGCAAGCACAGGTTCACAGGAAAATGTATCATTTTTGAATAAGCTTTCTACACCATTAAGCCATATATCGCAATATTTTGATCTTTTCTCAAATGAAAGATCTTTTTTAGATAATGCATATGCCATAAAAGTATAGGTAAAGTTTTCAATTTGGTAATGCACATCTGCCTTTTTGCTCAAATTAAGCATTTGGTCAATGGCAGCAACACAATCATCTGTAGAAAGCGATTGATTATTCAATGCCTCTGCTACAGATGTAATAATATCTCCAAACTCAGCTTGACTTACCACATAATTGCTTTTCTCGTTTTCCACAACTATTTTCTTTGCTTCCCCCTCTATTTCTGGTTCCAAAGCATAAATATCATTAGTTACATGTTTTATCTGAAATCTTCTTAAGTCCATTTTTTGTACTTGTAGATTACAGTTTGCTGTATCTCCACAATTCGGATACTTAAAATATAAATAATCTAAGATTTCATATATTCTATCGTTTAACTCCTTATCTGAAATCAACTGCATATTACACATGTATTCCTGCAAAGTACTAACCTTTTTAGAATCAAATATGTATCTCTTCTTTAATTCCGGTATACCTACTGTAAGCAATAATTGTTTTTCTAAAAGATCTCTTTCCGCATTCGGACGTAACTGTGAAGCTCTCTGCATATCTAAGTAAATCAGCTCCATACTACTTGCTAAACAAATAGCGTAACCAGGAATACTCTTACTATATTCACACCCCATTCTATCTATTATAGTAAGCGGCATAATATTGTTAGACTTTTCCAATATTTGTCGTTTGATTTTTGACAAGAAATCTATTCTTTCAGATACCGTCAGTGCTTTCATAAAGACTATAGTAGTATCAGAAAAAATATAGATTGCATCACTTATCAAAGTATGAACTCTGTTTTCTTGGGAGCCAACAAGCCAAAACTCTGGATTATAAAAATACTTTTTCTTTTCATCAATTCCATTTATCAACAGTTCCAATTCATCTACAGCTTCCTTATTGTGTTCTTGCAGCTGCAAAGTAATATAATTGGTCTTTTCAATTAACCAATCTAAAGCAATCCAATAACCGTATGTACAAATCATATAAAGAAAGCTGTTATCGGTTATTTTTTCAAAATCAAAATGATATGAGCTTCCCTTTTCCGAAAAACCCATTTTCTCATTTATATCATCATCTATACCGCGATATATAAATGAATTCTCGTCAATTCTTCTCTTTGTAAACCAATACACATCAGCAAGATTACATAATTCATTTGGCAAATATTTAGCTAATCCAACTGTAGTGTTTTTCATTGTATATTTGATAATTATATCTGCTATATGTCCCCTTTTGCGATCCCTACTCAAATAGTCCTCTGAAATGCTGTTCCAAAAACTTCTAATCCATTCTATTGAATATTCTGCCATACAATATATAGCCGAAAGATATTTTGTTAATCGATTTTCATCAACATAATAATCTGCTTTCTCCTGTTTCATGGCTTCTTCTAGAAAGTATTCCAAAATAATACATGCACACCTTGCAGCTTCCGGATCTATGTCACTTGTGCCTGGATAATCTATACATAGTTTTTCTATATATTGTAATAAATCCTTCTCCTTATACTTATTACTCTTGAATACAATTTTTATAAGATTCTCTCTACCTTTGCCAATTGGCTTGTGTTTCAAATAAACGTTATCGTATTTCAGTGGAATGATACTGGCTTCAAACGCAAACAAATTTGTTAGCTTTATAAACTCATTTAGCACGTTAAAGGATAGTTGTAATTCATGCTCAGAGAAAAATTCTGAACAAAAATCAGATTTAACAATTCCTATTATAGTCTGATACTTCCAATCTTCTGGAGTTGACTCTGTATTTAAAATAGAATAGAGAAAAGCTTCTCTATTATTCTTTGTAAAAAGCTTATTCTCAATCCATATCTGATACCTTCTATACGAACACTTTCCTAGTGAATTTACATTAGAAAAAAATACAGAATAATCTCCCCTGCAATCCACGTAATACTTATCAAGCATTTTTTCAAAACAAATGTCTTCAAAAATGTCATATTTTAGACGAATTCTATTTTCGTCGCACATTGTAATAATTCCATGCGACTGCAATATCTTAAAAATCTCTGTGCCTACTTCATCAATATATATACCGGTCAAAAAATCTGTTGCTCTTTTAGTAACTATTGATATTACTGCATTTTGGACATCTTTTTTCTGAATATTTCTTGGTAAATCGATACCATCTAAGCATATAACCTTTTCCCATACTAAATTTCTAAACTCGTTAATATCCGAAATTTCATTAGGATTTTTCACTTTACTTATAATCAAATTCAAATAAAAAGGTGTCCTTAATAATTGTGAATAACCATTTTGCTTTGCTAAAGTCTTAATTACATTGTATTTTTCACAAACTCTGCTCAGCTGAACATCATTCAATAAATCAACCGTAAAGTTTTTTACTGAAAACATGTTCTCAATTTTAAGAAATGCCGCTTTATCACTTGTTCTACATGATGAAAGTACAAATACATCCTTATGCTTTGAAGCTACAATATATAGCTCTTGAAGTATATCCATTTTTGTTTTTGGAAGATCAGCTATAAATTCCAAAGCATCAATATAAATAATCAGCCTCTTGCCATTTAAAAGCTTTAGAGACTCTTCCAGATTAATATTCCATAATTCATCAATAGAATTGACATCAGCAATCTTTTCAGCTCTAACGTACAGAACATACTCATTATCTTGCAATAGCTTCTTGCATAAAGCAGATTTACCAGATCCAGCAGTTCCATCAATAAAAATATATTTAGAATCACAAGCCTTTATCTTTTCAATAATATTTGTACGGTCTATTTCATATTCACCATTAATAAGTCCATCAATATTCAAATCCATCAATTCTTTGCTGGTATTCATTATTACAGCTAACCTATCTGCAATATTCTTGATTGCCTCTGAATCTTTTTTTAATAAATCGTATAAAGCAATTTGAAAATCCAGCTCATTTTTTGCCTTATTAAGAACTCTATCTGCGGTTATTAAATTTTCTGCTGCATTGAATTCGATATTGCCTATTTTATCTTTTCCTGAAAAGTCTTTAACCCTTTTCTGTGATTCATTTCCCAGCACAAAAAAATAGACGTATGAGATAGATTTGCTTTCTGGTTTATTACGATCTCTAATTTTTTCTAAAGTAGATTTAATTTTCGTTGGTATATCTTTATTAGTACTTACTTGAATAAAAATATTCCCATCTTCTGATATCAAATCCACGTATGGATAATTAGCTTTATCAACATTTAAATTATAAAATGCCTGTCCGAACCATAATGCACATACCTTTTCAGCAAATAGTTCAAATAAAGTTGCATTATCAAAAAGCCCTTGCTTATTCAAGAGCTCAATCTTATTTTTATATGATGCAATATACTCTGCAATATAATTCATTCTATCTGCAGAATTCTTCAAAATATATTCCCCCTTTCTAAATCAATAGTAGGAATCCATCTCTACTCTTAATTCTGCTTCCTATTCAGCCCTTAGTTCATTTTGTAACTCAATATCATTTTCAATTAAGATATCGACTCCATCCAAAAAGTTAATCAAGCTCCTATAATAGCAATATGCATTATCATAATCCAAGACTACATCGTCGAACTTATATTCCAAGCTATATGAAGTTGGATAACGGAACGTATCACCATTTTTATCTATCAAACTAATAAACCTTATCTGCTTTTCAACAATTTTTATCATATCATCAGAATCATTTATACTCTCTGTATATCGTTCAATAAGAGGTTTTACATATTTCCATAAATCCCTTTTTAGTAAATGACTCTTACGCTTAGACCAAAAAATTTTTTCCGGAATCCCATCATCTATTCTTTTATAAAAGTATCGTTTCAAGCACAGTTCTATTGTATTCCTATACATGAACATCAAGGGATAAAACTTAGTATTAATATCCAAAGAATCATCATTATATAGATAATCTATTGACTCCAAATACCCAACTACCTTTGCGTGAAATCCATCATCTGATGGAGCTTGCCACAAATAACAATTTCCAATTCCATGATTAGCAAAAATTAAAAATTGTGGTTTGAACTCACTATAAAAAGTGTCCCCAGCATCAAACACTCCCTTATTGAAACACTTCTTAACTAATGCATATGCTTGGAGCATATTATTTGCTACATCTACATTATCTAAAAATTTATCTCTATACTGTGATAGAAAATCATCCTCAAACGGAAATCGAAAGACATCAGATTTTTCATCAACTTCTTCTAACGAGAATAAATATTGCATAAGCCAACTATGCTCTTCATTTGAAAGGAAAGATTCTTTTTTTTCATACCGCTTATAAAGTTCATAAAGATTATGCTTGCATTCAACTAAATCAGCTTGAATTTCTGGTTTGTGCATATGAACTCTGCAAATCAATGATTTTAATAAAAGTTCAATACTTTGTCTTAGCATAAATATACCTGGCAAAAACCACATATCAGACTTAATATTATCGTGCCCACTTTCTATCACTTCATTAAATATCGAATACCCGCATCTAAAAAATTCTTCTGCCATTTTTTGATAATCACCTGATAAATTTCTAGTCCATTTAATTAATATCAAGTGACTATTATCATTTATCTTCCAAAAATCCATTTCATCTGAAGGCATCTCATAGTATATATTCATTTTGCTCTCCCCTTCATCATCTTCTTTCACACACTTTCCAAAAAAATTATTTTTTTGCCATAGGCTTTTGCATACTCAATTTCAGAACGTGTGCTCTCGCCAATATAGCCACCAACATTGATAACGTAAATTGAATCTGCCATATCAATCTTCCGTTTATGCATATCATCCAGCATTTCCTTCGTCTTGGTAAGAGTACCTTCATCCATGCCATCCCAGACTTATTGATCACCAGAATGTCCAAAGAGTCCTACACTAATAACAATATTGCAATATGTGCGGATACTCCGTTACTTCACTTAAAAAGTAAGTAACAGGATACGCATAAAGGTACAACCTAAAAGTTTCCTCATTATGCATCTTCCGCACTTCCTATGTCGTGCGCGTTAGGCCAAGCCTAAAACCTTAATTGCTACTGGCGTATCTATAAATGAGCAAAAAACTTCTGGTCTCCTCGTGATCGCAAGTGACCTAAACCTCCCAATGCTGCCTGCTTCCGAAGCCGTCCTTCTTCAAATCAGAATCCAGATAGTCATAAGTTGTCGGCACCACCTTGATCAAGTTCATGGCCTGCGGCAACTTCTTCATGGCTTCCACTGGAATCTTCTTGTGCTCCATCAGCATCAGATATTCATCTGAAAAAGGCTCCACCATGACAGCCTCCCCCTGCACCTACAAACTCTTCAGCTGACCGATTCCCCCATATGGTTCGAAGATGGCAATACCCACATTCTTATTCGCCTTCAGGCCCTTAAACTTCAGTCCACCTTCGGAAAAAAACAAAAGCAACCCTCCACAAAGTTATATTCAATCGGTGTATTGCGCACCATGTCCGCTGAAGCCGTCGCCAGCGCACAAGTATTATGTGCTCCGATGAAGCTTTCAATCTTTTCTTTTAAAGCAGCTGGCTCCATATGAACAGAGTCGCGGTCACGCTCTATCCAATGAGATGCGGCTAAGTCGTAGTCGGGTTGGTACATGATGTGTCACCCCTATCTCGCATCAACAAAATCCTTAAGATATGAAAATTGTTCCGCATTCAAAACACTTTTGCCCGATGTCTTAATAATTACTTCTATTCTTGTATCAAAATAATTATCCGGAACGGATTTTAAATATTTTCTTAAAGCATCCAATTCTGTAAATAAATAATTATTCTTGGTAGAAAACCATTTGCATAAAAAGTTACAATCTATTTTGCCCTGACATCCGGAGCCACATTCAAGCACTATCTCCTCACCATTTGTTTTAATAAGGTTCATCTCATCACAGCGTGGAGACGTCACTTTAGTAAACTGAGGTAAGTCAACATAAACTATTAGCTGAATTATTTCAACAATGCTTTCCTTACTTAAATAGTTCTCATTTATTCCTTTCTTCAAGTCATACTGAACATCTAAGCTATAGCCTTTGGTAACCATATGAGAGAGCCAGTGAAATCTCGAAACTTCCCCCATGTTGTTTATATTATGGTTTAAAATCACCCTAGAAACTCTATAATTACTCATATCAAGTAAATCAGCAAGTCGCAGCAATATTTTTGTGTACTTCTCACTCCAATTCTGACTTTTTGCAGATGACTTTTTATAATAGATATCCGCAATGTTATATCCATGAGCTTCAGAAACCTCTGCAACGATTTCTCTTAATGCCGCATCTATAAACGATAATTCTTTACGGCTCCTTATCTCTCTCGCACTATCCTTAGCGTGATTAGAACGTACGCGATTTTCATAAAACTCATCAACCTTAAGATAGTAGTCTTTAATCAATTTTTTTACCGATTTATCAGACAAATTGTCATCGTCCAAACTTTTCCTTATATCGTTAATGAAGTTGGTATATATTTCGTCGCTCTCATAGCTATTATCTTGAATAGAATCCAAAAATGGAAACGTCACCATTGAGATATCATGTAAATAACAAGCAATAAATAAGATATAATAATCATTCTTCTTAATATCTATATAATCTATTGCCCTTACCAGTTTTACAGTATTTTGTACCAAATCTACAGCATGTTCTTGGTTGTGTAACGTATAAAAATAAAGATGCTTAGATCCATTTTTCCATATATCACATGCATATTTGTGAATCAAAATAAGATTATCTAATCTATCTATCTCTGACACATATGTCCTAAAATAACCAAGCACTTGAAAAATAGAGTAATCCACAGCACAATCGAATTCCTCATCTAAAAAACTATCTAATAAATCAAAAAAGATTTTATCTTTAAATTTTTTTGAGCGCAGCATTTCAAGGATTCTTAACTCTGCATACGTAATTTTCCGATTAACTTTTTTATGCAATAAATACTCATCGCTAATCTCAAAGCCAAGTATTCCGGATATATATGCATTTAACAGCATTCTACGAATAGACGATGAATTTGCATCAACTAAGCCAACCATATTAACAAAATCATCATCCATCTTTGTTTCTAATATACTTTTTCCTTTTGCCTCTATAAGCTCTTTTTCCATATGATTTCTTCGAAAATCATCCTTTTTCTTTTGGAAAAACAGCATCTGATTAGTCACTTGCTTCTTGAGCGACAAATACTTTATATCCTCAGTATTAACTTCTTTTTTATCATCAAAGTGTTTTGAAAAAGCTTGATAAAGGTAAGATGTTTTCTTATTATCGCCTTCAAACAATAAATAGTTTAGCTGAATAATCAAATCAAGTAATTCACTTATTTTATCACCAGCATTAGTCATCTCTCGTAAAACGAGGCTTAATAACGCTGAGAAAATATCTTCTGTGAAACTTTCGAAGAATAAATCTAACCTTTTATTATTAACAACGTCTTTCAATGTCTCTAAAAAATCAGTTTTGTTTTCTTCATCAATACCATTCGCTCTAATAGACAATTCATAATTCCTGTACTTAAAGAATTTTCTATACCGAATTAGCTTCTTCTTATATGCCTCAAGTCCAATTTTCTCATCATCTTTTGCAGACTTTAATTGTTTCTTAACATCGTCGAGTTCCTTTTCTACTGCCAGTTTTAATTTTTCTGTTTTATGTAGGAGAACCATATTTTCCTCATCTGAATAACTAGTATTTAACTCAAATGAAGTTTTAGAAGTTTCTCTTCCGATACAATTCAAATATATCTCTGACGGTCTACTGTTAGAAATATTTGAAGCTGTACTCTTTTCACCAGGTTCATGTATTTCAATACCATAACTTGATTCACGATCTTTTACGTAACGAAACAATTCTTCGGATAATCCTTCAGGTTTTTGTTTCATTCCTTTATTAAGCCATGTTTTAATAGACTTATTAAGTGTTTCAATACTTTTGCTTAAATCTGCTTCATTTCTTATTTCATTTGTGAAAATAACGGAATCATCAACATAAAAAAACATTTCCGATTTTGGAAATACCCTTTTATACTGTTTTTCGATTTCAATCATTAATAAATTCGCCAAAAAGTAGCTTTGTGGCAGGCCTTGTGGAATGCCCTGTGCAAATCTACAAGAAAAACTTTTCTCTTCTCCCCTATACCTTTTTAAATCATCTTCGTCTAATTTCTCAATTTCAACAAAAATTAATTTTTCAAGTATTTTTAGTATTGTTTTTCTATTATCATCTGATAGATTAACCGGCAACTTATCAGCAATATATCCATACAAAACTGATGGATTAACCGAAGGGAAAAAGTTTTTTAAGTCCAAATCTACTTCCCATTTATATTCCAGGTTTTCATGGTACTTTCTATAATTATCATTAGCAATCTTATTATATTTTTTATATTGAATCTCCCATGGTATAAAAAGATGTTCTATGTCATAAGCCACCCTATTTCCGTAAAAATTATGTGGAATAAGCCGACTCAAGTCAGACATTCCAACCTTATTCTCTTCATCAAAGTCATATATCAAAAGATTCAGCATAGCCACAGCCGTAATCTGATCAAGTAAACTCGAATGATGCAGTGGTCTAAATACCGCCCCATCTTCATACTTTTTGGGCTTAAAATATACCTTTGCCTGCAAAAACTCATCGCCATCAACAAGATCAATCAATCGATTGTGAACTCTATCAATCCACTGATTAATATTTTCCTTATCAAAAATATCTCTTAATGCTTCAAACTCCTTTTTATCATCTTGCGTAAGAAGCTCTTGATTTACTATATATGAATGAACAGAATATAGTGCTAAAAAGATGTTACGATTATCAAATAAACGTTCTCTATAGTTGTCAGTTCTCATCGTTTTCATTAAGTCTGCTCAAAAACAGATCTACAACCTCCTCAATTACTTTATCTATATCCTTATCTAGCTTTTCCGTTTTTATACTTCCTGCTAAAACAAAAGATTTTTCATCAATATAATTAATCTGGTAATACAGTTTCCCCGAATTAACCTTTGATTTATCAAAAAAATTTGCAAGAATTACGCTATCTTTAGTTCCGTCGTATTTCCATGCATTATCAATTTCAATCTTCAGTTTTTCTTTATAATCATTAAGCGAATCGATGAGTGTGTCCAAAAAGGCCTTCTTAGTATTTAGCATTTTATTGCTCATAATAAATGACGGTATAAAATCTTTTAAAAATGTTTTATTATACTGATACTCTGGATCGACAGCAGTCATATAATCCGAAAAAGCCTTTATAATTACTTCTATATCCGCCTTTTCATTATCAGAAACCTCTCCTTTATCTATCCATATGCGTAAATCCTTTGTGTTTTCTATGTCCATCATGAACCTCCTGTTATAAAGACTCTCTAAAGCATGCCATTATACATTTTCGATAAAGTTATAATAACCATCATCCCACGTAACATAATGGGAGTACTCTTTTCCACCATAATATTTTATACCATCTATTCCAGCGTTCTTACAGCACATTGAAATAAATGACGGAATCAAATATACTCTTGGATTATTTCCAGTATCATTTAAAGGAAACCTTATAAATTTAAGTAACGTATTTAATCCTCTCAGATTCTTCGCAGATAAATCTATAAGATTTGCATTTTCAGAAACACCCACCTTAACAGTTTGTAAAACCTTTTTTTCCTTATCTTGTGTAGACATATGCTTATAAATTTCTGTTTCAGCACCAATCTTCATGTCTGAAAAATAGAAATACGCCTGCCCCGCATGATTATATCTTCCTGGTCCAGTTACTCCGTAAGGCGCTTTTTTCATTTGTTCCCAAACATATGGAGGTTCATCTTTTAAATGCGTTCTGCAATGATAATACGCTCTACAATCAAACCCCATCTGTAACGGAAAATTGCATATTAGTCTATATATCTTCTTTCCAACTTCATTCTGCATTGCAAGCATCGGCATTTCATCCAAAAAAGTCATGAAATTCATAAGTTCGTTTTCATTAAAGACTTCTTCTGAATTAGCTATTTAAAATAAATCTTCGCTCTTACATATAATGTTTAATTCTCTTGCATTAGCATAATCGGTTTTATTGATTACGCTAACGAATTTTCTCTCATCACTTTTATATACAATATTATTGTTATATGTTAGTCGTTCTACACTCGATTTATTTAGCTCTGAAATAGCTGATACAAATCCAGCCGGCATAACCAACTCTGGCCTAATACTTTTCATCCAATCAGCAGTCTTAATAAACGACACATCTGCCATTGCAATTGATGTACTATCCAGAGTTTTTTGAAAGCATTTACACATGCTGCAATATTTAAACTTTCCAAGCCAGACTGTACATCTTTTAACATCTGCGTAGCGGTCGGCAAACTTGCCATCACAGCAGCCGCTGATTGAATATTTACCAACTGCTTAGCTACTTCTCCGTTGCTAAATACCTGCGCAGCAATGTACTGTTGGCTCATCATTTCAGAAATAGCAGGCTGAACATTCATTTGCACCTGAGCAACCTTTAATGCGCTGTTTAGATTACCTTGTAAACCTTCCAATGGTTTTATCCGCTCTGCCACAATTTTTAATGCTGATATCATACCATCAATATTAATCTGTTCAACAACTTTCTTAGATGATTCCGAAAGCTGCGCTAATGATTCAGCAACATTCATAGCGTCTTTCGCCGGTGCCATTGTGTTATTCTCCCAATTTTATCCTTGATATTTCTTAAAATTCTCTGCCTGCTCCAATACTTCCTTGTATACATCATCAATTGTTACTGGCGGATAATCATACTTATCCAAAAGCAAGATTAAATCCACCTGAAGATTTGCCTTTATATCTTCTCTTGTCGAAAAATCCGGGTATTTAGCCTTATCCTCAACTACAACCTTTATTTCCTTCGACAATTCAATCATTTTATCTTCCGGATATTCAAACTCATACTTCTTTGCTACAGCAGATAAAATGTCATAGAACGCCTTTTCCTCATAGTCTATTCCCATAGCCTCAAAAGAATTTTTCTCGTTCTTAAGCTCATGAATGAGATTTGCAAGCTGATTTGCCACATCATCAAGGACTTCATTTGCAAAGGCCTCATCTTTACGTCTGTTATTATATGTATCAACCACTTGCTTCATTCGATCTGCAAACTCTATACTCTTAATCTTGTTTACTCTCTGGAACTCCTCTATTGCATAAGTTAATAATCGCTGCAATGCTTTTATCTTTGTGTTTGGCAAATTGATTTTTTCTATACGAGCCATATATTCATCACTAAAGATATCAAAATCGATATGTTTACCAGTCTCAAAAAGCTCCTCTATACCATCAGACTGTATTGCGCCTTCAAGAAGCTTTCTGACTTTCATATTCATCTGCTCAGTATCGGGAGCCTCACCTTTTGTAAGCTTGTAAAGAACTGATCTTACCGCCTGATAAAAATGGATTTTCTCTATATCATCATCAGTAAAGGTTTCACTTGCACTGCACAAATTGAAGGCCTTCTTCATCTTTCTAACAGCTGCCATAAAACGCAATTCTAATTCTTCTGTCTGCTGAACATATTCTACAGCTCTGTTCAAACAGTTAAGTTGTTGCAACGGATCTCCATTAAAGAAATCATCCGAATTAAAATTGCAGAACATGCTATCAAGCACATCAATTTCATCCAGCACAATGGTTACAGCCTGCTCTATATTATCGAACTCCTGCTTTTCAAAGTTTGTATACTTACGAAGAGCCAGGTTCATATTCTTTTTTATGCCAATATAGTCAACTATAAGGCCCCTATCCTTACCTTCATATACACGGTTTACTCTTGAAATTGTCTGGATAAGTGTATGCTGCTGAATAGGCTTATCAATATAAATTGTATCAAGACATGGCACATCAAAACCTGTAAGCCACATATCTACGACAATCGCAATTTTGAAATTAGACTTTACATTTTTGAACTGTCTATCCAGTTCTTTTCTGTCTTCTTTTGTGCCAAGCATATCGTAAAGTTCTTTTTCATCATCTTTGTTTCTTGTCATTACAAGCTTTACTTTTTCAATAGGCTTAAGCTCTTCTTCGTCCTTCTCAGAAAGCTCAACTCCTTCAGGAGCCTTTCTCTTTTCTTTCCATTCTGGACGAAGTTCTATAAGATTCAAATAAAAAGCATAGGCAATAAACCTGTTTGCGCAAACAAACATGGCTTTTCCGGCTACGGTAGAACCTTCCTCAACTCTCTTTTCATAATGTGCAACAAAGTCCTTAGCTACTGCCTTAAGCCTGTCAGGATCACCAATAATAACATCAAGATGCGCTACTGCCTTTTGGCTTTCTTCAATTTGTTCTTCCGATGCTCCAAGGGTTGCACACTTGTCATAGTATTCCTCAATTTCACGAAGCTTATCATCTCTAAGCGTAACCTTCGCTGCTCGGCCATCATAAACAAGATTAACTGTTATCTCATCCTTAACAGCTTCTGTCATTGTATATGGATGACCAACTATATCCCCAAACACCTCAAGAGTCGCATCAATAGGTGTTCCTGTGAATCCCACATATGTAGCATTTGGTAAAGAATCATGTAAGTACTTTGCAAACCCATATGTACGATTAACTCCATCCTCAGTAATCTTTACTTTCATGTCAAGGTTAACCTGAGATCTATGTGCCTCGTCAGAAATACATATAACATTTGATCTATCTGTAAGGAGCTGCGTATCTTCTGTAAACTTCTGGATGGTGGTAAGATAAACCCCTCCACTTGGTTTTCCCTGTAGTTCATTTCGAAGTTCATCTCTTGTATCTATGCTAACAACATTGTTGTCACCAATATATTCCTTTGAAGAAACAAACTGCTTAGAAAGCTGATCATCCAAGTCAGTTCTATCTGTTATAAGCAGTATAGTAGGATTTTTGAAATAACTACTCTTCATCAACATTCTTGCTAAAAAGAGCATCGTGTAGCTCTTTCCACAACCCGTGGTTCCGAAATAAGTTCCTCCCTTACCATCTCCCTCAGGTTTCATGTGCTTCTTTATATTTTCATAAAGATTATTTGCAGCAAAAAACTGTGGATATCTACAAACAACCTTTAATTCTTTATTTGATATATCTGGGAAATAAATGAAGTTTTTAATAACAGAAAGAAGCCTGCTCTTCTCAAGCAGACCATCTACCATGGTAAACAGTGAATTTATTCCATCCATTTCTGGATCGTTATCATTAACTTTGCGCCATGCATAGAAGAACTCATACGGAGTGAACAGAGAGCCATACTTACTATTGGCTCCGTCACATATAACTACAAAAGCATTGTACCTAAAAATCTCAGGAATATCTCGCTTGTAGCGCACAGTAAGCTGTGTATATGCATCCATTATAGTTGTGTTTTCCTGTATTGCCGTTTTGAACTCCAGGACAACTAACGGAAGACCATTTACATATATGATTCCATCTGGGATACGTATTTGATAATTATATCCCTCAATCTCCAGCTGATTAACAATCTTGAAATTGTTCTTCTCATGCTCATCATAGTTTATCAGTTCAATATAAATATCCTTTTTTGTAGGATCTTCTCTGTTAAACACAAAGCCATCAATTATCATTGACATAACAGCCCTGTTTGCCTCATATAAGGAGCCTCCTACTGTTCGCAATGACAAAATAATGCTGTCAATCTCACCTTCTGTAATTTCAACATCAGCATAACGGGTACGCAAATAATCTCTCAGATCATCTACCAACAAAACTTCGGTCTTCTTACGTACCAGTTCATTGCCTGTCCGATGAGTGTAACCCTTGTCTTCCAAGAGTTTCATTATGGACATTTCTAATGCATGTTCATTGAAATTTGCCATGTAAATTCCCTCCTATTCAATGCATGCTTCAAGTGCTTCTTGGCAATCCGCAAACACATACTTATATCTACCGGCATTTCCTTTTAAAAAAGTTTTATTAAAATCAATTACCGATTCCATATCAATTTCAACAACTCTATTGCTTCGTTTTCTCAAATCCCCATAATTTCCCCACAGCACTGCAACTTTGGGCGATAGTGGAAAATATGCTGTCTGTATACTTCCATCCTTAATCTCAGAATCTCTTCCAAAAGAAACCGGAAAATCTGCAGTTATAAATCCACCATCTTTGGAATAGAAAAACTCCAGAGCAACATCTTCCAAGTCATGACATACACCATTAACATATGACTCTGGCATTTCATCTATTAGCACAACCTTCTTATATGACATTTGCACCAATGCATCAAAGTCGTTAATCCCTAATACTTTCGTCACTTCTCTAAGAGCTTCTATCTCTGAATTACCTTCGAGATCATCTAGCGAACCGTCTACGCCAAGTTTTTCCATGGTATAAGGATTCCTCAATAACATATTGGCGAAGAATCTACGCAATAATTTCTTCTCTTGAGAATGTAATATGAGCGCATTCTTATTTTTATCGTTGAGACATACATCCAGAATCAACTTCTGCAAATTCGCAAATTCAGCCTCGCACCTTGAGAAATACTTTTCGATCTGATTATGCAAAACAAATTTTCCAAGTTCGGGACTCTCCTGCTCCCAGGCTGTCTCATATAAATTATCTTCATGACATATGTCTTTCGGTCTAGTAACTATAAACCTCTTTTTTTCAACGTTCCATACATGTATAAAGCTATCTTCACCAACAAAATATTCCAAATAAAATCGTGGAACATAATGTTGTTTCACTGTTATATTTTCCATGTTCCACACTCCTATCATTACAAGTCATAATCACTATCTCCTTTTTTCATATAGGATAACGATTATGATTCCATTTAGCGACTTAAAAGAATCGTGGAACATAATGTTGTTTCACTGTTATATTTTCCATGTTCCACACTCCTATAAATGATAATTTAGCGGCTTAATGTAGTAACGAGTAATGCTTTATATTCTTCCAAAAGATTTATTTCTAAAACATTGAAATGAATATAGTCAAACACTGAACGTAACAAGCATTCAAGCTTAACAATTCCCTCCTTGCACGGGAGCAGTAATTCAAAGTTTTCAAAAGACGACTTGTTAATATTTAGCATTGTGGAACTACCATCACCTAATGCACGTAGCTCTTCTCTAGCATCCTTGATTGCAAAATACAGTGTACAGGGATAGTCGGTTATAGCAGCATTTATCTGCTGATTAGTTTGAGCTTGATATGTTGTTATAGCCACTTCACCAGCATTTGCCCCGATACAGGCAACTATTAAACTAAATTCAGGAATATACTTGTTCGTCTGGCTTTCTGCACCTAGTTTAGAAAGATAACACTCTGTTGTGGTGACAAAAGGGGTTCCATGCATATCGGGTGTCTTAATAAATGGAATATCATTGCCATAGTATTCAAGACAATCTGTAGATGGAGTTTTACCGGTAATTACGGTACCGAAGTGTTTTATTGGTTTTGCTTGTGCCAAAAAAATAAATGATAATTTAGAGGATATAATTCAAACTATCTTCAAATCATATTTTATAGATTATGATGTTCAAGAAGGTGCATCATATGAAGATTTTGAATTTGGCAAATATCCTTCAAATTGGGATTTAGTCACCATGGACAAAATAGTAGATGTACGAGATGGCACACATGATTCTCCAGTACAAACTGCTGTAGGTCATCCTCTTATTACATCTAAACATCTATTGCCATATAGTTTAAATAAAGACGATGCATATTTCATAAGCGAAGCAGATTTTAAAAAAACAAACGAAAGAAGCAAGGTTGAATGTGGCGATATATTGTTCAGCATGATTGGCACTATTGGTCAAATATCGTTAATAACCGAAAAGGATATAGACTTTGCTATAAAAAACGTAGGTCTGTTTAGAACATCCCAAAATCCTGAGATTCGATACTATATCCTTTCCTACTTGAAGAGCTCAATTGTCAATAACTATATTGCTTCATTCATGTTAGGAAGTACACAGTCATACGTTAGCTTGAATGCATTAAGATCAATACCTCTTATTCTTCCTGATAAGAACGTTTTATTAGATTTTGAATCAAAAATTTCACCATTATACAAACGTCTTATTGAGAACGAAGCAGAGTGCAATAAATTATCCAATTTACTTTCTTTGGTTACAGCATCCATTTCAAGCCGCTAAATTATCATTTATCTTCTTTTTTAGCTCTATCCTATCCTCTATCGCATTATAGACTTTAACTATCTCTAACTGTTTTTCCATAGGTGGAACAGGAACTTCCATTCTGCATATATCGTCCCAAGTTATTCCACCTCGCACAGAGCCATCCGTTCTAAGCCAACATTGTCTATCAAACTCCGGTCTTCTGAACCACATCATCAAGTATTCTGCATTTAGCCTGTCTGTATCAACTACCTCAAACATAAAATATGCAGGTGAAACTATACCTGGTTCATCCTCATTGAATAAAGCTATTGGCAGTCTTTCATCTCTTCCAACATGCATAGGATTACATGCGAAATAACCTTTTTTCAGTAGTTTGTATTTAGACAAATCTGTTCCAATTACATTTGCCACTGAAGGCATAAAAAACTTTTCAATATTAATTCCCAGCACTCTATCTGTTATTTCTTCCCTATTTCTATCATCTACCAATTGTATGTGATTTCCTAATGGTTCATATTCCTTATGCAATCTTCTCACCTCATCCTATATATTTTCTATGAGCTATTTTTACATTACTCTGTTTAACCATCGCATATTGCAATGTTGTATCTATTCGCTGATGCCCAAGTAACTGTTGCAACTGTTCTATCGGCATTCCTTTATCTATAGCGACTGTAGCCAATGTCCTTCTAAATCTATGCGGATGCACATTCTCAATTCCAAGATCTCTACCAATTTTTCTCAATCTACTCTCCACACCCCCGATTTTTAATCGATTATATGGATGGCTCAGACTAACAAAAAGTGCCGGATTTTTGTCATTTCTTGAATTAAGATACTGCCTTAGATGCAACTTACTTCTAACATCAAAGTAAACTATTCTTTCCTTATCACCCTTACCCAGAACCGTACATTCTCTTTCTGTGAAATCTATATCCTCTATATTTAGCTTTACCAGCTCTCCTACTCTCATACCTGTTGAAGCTAAAAAATCAATCAATGCTATATCTCTTATTTCTTGGCAGGAGTCGCGCATCTTCTCAAGGTCCTCATCTGTATATGCCTCCTTAATTACCTTGCTAGTTTTAACTTTGTGAATACGCCTTACCGGGCTTTTTATAATCAACTCTTCATCTTCTAGCCATCCAAAGAAACTCGAAAGGATTCTCCGCATATTATCAATTGTGACCTTACTAGATCCTTTGCGTTCCTGATAATCTGATAAATACCATCTTAAATCCTCGGTTGTGATATGCTTTACGGTCTTACCAATGCTATCAATGGTTTTAGCTATAACATTTTTATAGTATTCCAGTGTTTTCTCTGATCTGCCTTCAATCCTCTTAGCCGCAATAAAATCATCGAGATAATTTCTGTCTTCATCAAACGAACTGTTATCAATGCACTTCTCTAAAGTCTCAACTAATATCTCCATCTGTGCATTATCTAGCACAGATAGCATTCTTTGCTTTACAAATACAGCTTGCTCCTCTGTCATAATCACTATCTCCTTTTTTCATATAGGATAACGATTATGATTCCATTTAGCTAAATGATAATTTAG
>NZ_FMXR01000022.1:22430-36383 GCF_900104415.1 Eubacterium oxidoreducens
CTAAATTATCATTTATCTTCTCTTTTAAAGCTATCCTTTCTTCAATATTCTGATAGTTCCTGACTATCTTTCTCTGTACTTCGATATCTGGGACAAGCACTTTCATCCTCGCAAATTCTTCCCATGGCATACTTCCACGAACACCACCAACTGCAATAAATGCTGCCTCTCTATCAAATTCCGTTCTCTTGAACCACATATCAAGATACTCTGGAAGAATTACGTTTTTGTCTGTAACTCTAAAAATTGGATATGCCGGAGACATCATCGCTATATCATATTCAGTTTGTCTCGCCACTGGTATTTTTGAGTCTCTACTAACCTGCATCAAACTAACTGCGAAATCATCTTTTCTAATAATCTTGTACTTCGTTAAATCTGTTCCTATTGTGTTAGCAACTGATTTAATAAAGCATTTATCAATACTAACACCAATAAGTTCAGTTGCTTCACCATTTATGTTTCTCTCATCAATCCTAGTGACAAGCTCTCCTATTGGCTTATAATTTAATTTCATATCCAAGCTCCTTAAATACTCCAAGCAGTTCTTCCTTGGACTTCTCTTCCTGTACAAGCAAATCTTGAAGCTCGCTCTGTAACGACTTCATTTTAGTATCAAAATCAATATTTTCATCACGATTTACGAACGCAATGTATCTGCTTGGCACAAGTGTAAAACCCTTTTCAGCCACTTCATCATAGCCAGCAGAATAGCAAAACTCCGGAATATTCTCATAGGTATTTTCATCCCCTACCTGCTGCCAGTTATGATACGTTTCAACAACCTTTGCTCTATCTTCATCTGTAAGCTCAATATATTTTTTCTCATATGGGCTTCCCATCTAACGAAGATCCATAAAGAGAATTTCTTTTTCTCTGTTACGATAATGCTTCTCAACACCATTATTATCTACAGTACGTTCTTTCTTATTCTTGTTAAGAATCCAAAGAGTAACACTAATATCTGTTGTATAGAAAAGGTTTCTTGGTAAAATAAGAATCGCTTCAACCAAATCATTTTCAATAAGTTGCTGTCTAATTTTAAGCTCAGTACCATCATCTGAAAGTGCTCCATTAGCCAAAAGGAATCCGGCTACACCATTCTGAGAAAGTTTAGAAACCATATTTAAAATCCAACCATAATTTGCATTGCTTGTAGGTGGTACTTCGTATCCACTCCATCTTGGATCGTCAAGTAGCTCATCGTCAGCTCTCCACGCTTTCTGGTTAAATGGTGGATTAGCCATAATATAATCTGCCTTTAAATCCTTATGTTGATCATTAGAGAATGTATTTGCTGCTGTCTCACCTAGATTTGCAGCAATACCTCTTATAGCTAGATTCATCTTTGCCAGCTTATATGTAGTATTTGTATATTCCTGTCCGAAGATAGACACCTTCTTTTTATTACCATGATGAGCTTCTACGAACTTAATTGACTGTACAAACATACCACCAGAACCACAGCATGGATCATAGAGCTTACCATCATAAGGCTCAATTAACTCAGCAATAAGATTAACGATACTCTTCGGAGTATAGAATTCTCCCTTACCCTTTCCCTCAGCAATGGCAAACTTGCTAAGAAAATACTCATACATTCTGCCTATAATATCGTTTTCTTTATCTTTTGAAGTGTCAATTTTATTAATCTCATCCAAAAGTGATGCAAGCTTAGTTGTATCAAGCTGTAAACGTGAATAATAATTATCCGGTAATGCACCCTTTAAGATTGGGTTAGTATTCTCAATTGTATATAAAGCAGTATCTATCTTAAGCGCAATATCATCCTGCTTTGCATTCTCCATTACGTAAGACCATCTGGTTTCAGGTGGAAGATAAAATACATTGTCCTTTGTATAGAAGGCAATGTTATCAATAAACTTCTCGTGTCCTTCTGCTACAATCTTTGCTTTTTGTTCTTCAAATTTATCACTAGCAAATTTAAGAAAGAATAAGCTTAATACAACGTGCTTATACTCTGCTGACTCAACAGATCCTCTTAGCTTATCTGCTGCTTTCCACAATGCCTCTTCCATTGATACTTCTTTTTTTGCCCTTGCCGCCATTTTAATCCTCCAAATATTTATAATTAAGCCATTTTATCAGCCATTAACTTACATTTTCTCAATTTTACAAAATTGTTTATCCCTTAAAACGGACAGAACACAACAATTTTCTTACTTGTTCTTAACACTACTAATTATGTCCCCGAAATCGCAATCCAACTCCATGCATATTTTCTCTAAGACACTCATGGACACAGTCTCACCCCTGCTCATCTTCGCAAGTGTGCTGCTACTGATTCCAATGTTTTCGTTCTCAACAAGATCCATCTTTTTCATATTCTTGTCGATTAATAATTTCCATAATCCGTTATAAGATACAGCCATATAATTCCTCTCTTATGGGGATTACCCATCTTAGCGAAGGACCCGAAAGTCCTCATAAATAGTCCTAATGTACATTATACACCCGCATTCGCATAATATCAAATAGAATTTTCGACTTTTCGAAAGTTTACTTCGAATTAACGGGAATGGAATTTTGTTTTTATAACAATATTTTTATTTAAAAGTTTCCACAGAATTCCGTCCTTCACGCGGCACCATCTTCGATGGTGTTAGGGCGCGTCTTCGCAAAGTGGCGAGCAGTGCTTTTTGTACCAAAAGCTACTATCCGCTCGTTGGTGGCACATCCCCAATCCCCTTGAACAGCCTTTTAGGCTGGCTACATAATTCTTACGAATCGCTTTATTTTGCTGTTGGATATTTCTTCAAAAATGAAAAAAGAGGAGAACCCATAAGTCTTAAACCTACAGATTCCCCATTAGAATTATCGAGTGATATTGTGTTTTCTGACACGTTCCTTTTTCTGCTCTTCACCACTTTTAAGGAACAGGTCGATATCGTATTTTGCTCTTTGAATCTGACGATATTCACCGTACAGCTTTTTCTTTTCTGCAAGGATTTCGGCATACTCGGCACTTAAGTTTTTTACCTTAGGAAGCTTCTTCAAATGAAGCTCATCAAAGGCATTCTTCGCAGCTTTATGAAGTAGAATTTCCTGCCTATGCTCTTCCAAGAACTTCTTACTATATCCGCATTTACGATAATCCGCATATGCGTCTTTGGTCTTAAAGTAATCAAAACGAGTCAATTTCGCTCAAGACTCTTGTAATATGGTTGCAATATCACCATCAATACATATACTTCTATCTGCAATTTCCTCTGGGCAGAATGATTCACCATAATTTAAGCAGGCATATACCGCTTTTTCATTTGCCAGCGTCATCTGCCAGAACGGATACTTTATTATTACAGGCGTATTAGCTCCTACTCCAAGTTCAAGATAAAGAACATGAAGATTCTCATGTCTACGAATAAAATCAGAATATGCCGCAGATGCCCTATGCCATCCTTCATCCTCGACAAAAGAATCATCCGCTCTCAAATTCATAGTCATATCAGAGCCGTCATCAGGGCACTTTGGAATCATTTCAGAAGGAATTTTCATCAATAACTTACCATCAACCGGTACCTGAAATACTCCCTGATCATCTCTTACAAACCCTTGTGCTTCCATAGCTTTCATTACCCACTCTTCATTATCAAATGTTTTCTGAATAGCAGGATTCACGCTCTGAAATAAACCATAATCACCCTGAGTATAGAACAGTCTTTTCTTGTCAAAACCTGCTCTTTGAAACTGGTGATCTACATTTGTTGTGATAACAAAATAATCCTTATCGGAAACCATCTTAAGAAGATCCCTATACACTGGCTTTGGAGCATCAATATATCTGTTAAAATAAATATGTCTTGCCCACCAGGCCCAGCGGATTTCTTCACTTGGAAACGGATAGAAACCACCTGAATACATATCTCTTATTCCAAATCTTTTGGCAAAGTCATAGAAGTATTTTTCAAAACGCTTGCCGCTATAAGTTAAGCCGGCAGATGTTGATAGTCCCGCTCCTGCACCAATGACAATTGCGTCTGCTTCCTTGATTTCATGCAAAAGCCTTTTTATTTGCTCTTCTTTGCTTCCTTTACCATAGGACATGCTTCTACTAAAATATCTCACGGCATTCATTCCTTTCTCTATAGTTTCCTGATAACCATTAGGCATATCATCTTCAAGTCTCGCTCGCGAGACTTGGCGCGGGATTTGCGTCAGCTTTAGCTGACATATTTCATATACAAATCCCTGCGCATCCTCGCGGAGCGTATATCTCAGACAGAGATTGAACCTCGCCTAAGATATATTTCTTGCCCCCGCCTACGCTTTGCTTAGAGGCGTGGGTCATCTTGTCTGAGATATAAGTTTTTCGTAAATGGTCTTATCTTCATCTTTGAAAACATTGAATATCACCCTTTCTACCTTACCAGGATTATCACGGAGCCATTCTGATACCGTCTTAACCGCAATCTCAGCTGCTTTTTTGTTAGGAAAATGAAATACCCCTGTCGAAATACAGCAAAAAGCAACGCTCTTCAGGCCATTTTCAGCACACATATCCAAAGTGTTTCTATAGCAGTTCTCCAAATCCTTTTCCAATTCCGGAGTAAGGCGGTACTGTACGATTGGTCCTACTATATGAATAACTTTCTTTGCCGGAAGATTATAAGCTTCAGTAAGCATTGGAACGGCGGTCGGCTGCTCATAATCTCTTCCATATCTGATTCGAAGTTCCTTCATCTGCCTGTTGCACTCAGCTCGAAGTTGCACTCCTGCAAAAGTATGGATACAGTTATCTATGCATGTATGCATCGGGACAAAACAACCGAGCATCTGCGAATTAGCCGCATTAACAATAGCATCCACCGAAAGTCTTGTGATATCTCCTTGCCAGATAGAAAGTCCATCCCTGATAACCGGGATGTCTGATAGATTCACCACACCCTTTTCAGCCGCTCTCTCTAATAAATATTCATCCTGCACTTTCATTACCTCAGAGGACAATTCTTTTGGCATACGGATGTTCATAAGCGACCTTAAGATTCGTCTTTTATCTTCCGTACTATTTGGAGTCTGTAATTCCTTATATTCATCTGAATCTGCCTTGAACTCTTCTACAAGATAATCAAGACGTTCTTCCTGTGTTGTATTCTTTGGCATATCACACCTCCTTATAAAAAAGACTCTGAAGTATACACCTCAGAGTCTCACCCTTAAGCTTCTTTTTCCAGCAGTTCCTGCATTCCGAATCTTAAATCATTAAGAGTGTATTTTTTCATCTCTGATTCCATCGCTTCCTGGATGTTTTTCAATTTATCATCCAATAGCGAATGGATATTCCTACCAACAGGGCACTCTGGATTTGGTGATTCATGAAATCTGAATAGATCTCCATCCTCCAAAGGCTCAATTGCCTGATACACATCATAAAAAGTTATATCTTTAAGATCTCTTGTAAGCTCTATTCCGCCTGTTCCTCTGATAACATTTATTAACCCTGCGTTTTTAAGCTGAGTAAGTATCTTTCTAATGATGACAGGATTCGTATTTATACTGGCTGCAAGAAAATCGCTCGTTACCTTGTGTTCTTCTTTAAATGTATCCACACATGTAAAAATATGAAGTGCAACCGTAAATCTGCTTGATATCTGCATTTTTAATCTCTCCATTCCATTTCGGTCGGCGCAGAACAATCGTACACTGGACGATTTGTGCCCTCCTGTCATCATTTTACTTCATGGCAGATGTAATTGCAATGGTTACATCTAAATTTTTTCAAAAAAATTCCCAGGTGTAGATAAACACCTACAAATAAAAAAGCCTGCGAACATCAGGATTTTTCCTAATGTACACAGGCAGAGTGACGATTCGTTATCCGTTTACAATCTACTCATCATCCTCATATCAATAATGAAACAACAGACAGGTATCCATCTCCCCTTGTTTTTTGTCAAGACTCGCTTTATGCCTCGCCAATCAAAAGGCGCAGATCATCTTCCACCGTTCCGATACCCGCGATGCCAAAGTTCTCCACCAGCACATTCGCCACGTTCGGAGACAGGAACGCCGGGAGCGTCGGTCCCAGATGGATATTCTTTACCCCAAGATACAGCAGGGCAAGAAGTACGATAACTGCCTTCTGTTCATACCATGCAATATTGAATACCAGTGGAAGGTCGTTGATATCATCCAGTCCAAAGATTTCCTTTAATTTCAGTGCAATGAGCACTAGGGAATAGGAATCATTGCACTGCCCGGCATCCAATATCCTCGGTATGCCGCCAATATCGCCGAGTTCCAGCTTATTATACTTGTATTTTGCGCATCCCGCAGTCAGGATGACCACGTCTTTCGGAAGCCTCTCTGCAAATTCTTTATAATACTCCCTTGCTTTCTGGCGTCCATCACAGCCTGCCATAACAACGAACTTACGGATTGCGCCGGTCTTTACTGCATCCACAACTTTATCTGCCAAAGCGAATAGCTGCTCATGGGCAAAGCCGCCGATGATGGTGCCAGACTCAATCTCCGTCGGGGCAGGGCATCCTTTCGCCTGCTCGATGATTTTGGAGAAATCCTTCACCTCGCCGTATGCCCCTTCGATATGTCTGCACCCGGGAACTCCCGTTGCCCCGGTCGTCCAGAGACGGTCTTTGTAACTCTCCGCAGGAGGAACCACACAGTTCGTGGTCATAAGTATCGGCCCATTGAATTTATCAAATTCTTCCTTCTGCTTCCACCAGGCATTGCCATAGTTGCCCGCAAAATGCGGATATTTCTTGAAAGCCGGGTAATAATGCGCCGGGAGCATTTCGGAATGGGTATATACATCCACGCCGGTTCCTGCGGTCTGTTCCAGCAGCATTTCCAGATCGCGAAGATCATGTCCTGAAATCAGGATTCCCGGGTTGTTTCGGACACCAATGTCCACATTGGTAAGTTCAGGATTTCCATATGCCTCAGTATTCGCCTTGTCCAAAAGTGCCATGCCGTCCACGCCATATTTCCCCGTCTCCAGGGTCAGAGCAACCAGATCATCTACAGTAAGGGAATCATCCAGCGTCTTGGCCAAAGCATCCTGCAAGAACGCATCAATTTGTTCATTATCATGAAGGAGTGCATTTGCATGTTTGGAATAGGCAGCCAGACCCTTCAGACCGTAGGTGATAAGCTCACGCAAGGAGCGGATGTCTTCATTTTCTGTAGCCAGAACGCCAACAGATGCTGCCTTGGCATCGAACCCAGTCTCATCACCATTCCAGAGTGCAGCCTCCGGTAGAGCCTCCTTATCCGCAAGCTGCATCAAAAGCTCCTGCTTTACATCAAGTGTCCTCTTGATTGTTTCGATGATTGCTGTACGATCGAAGTTGGCGTTTGTGATCGTCACAAACAGGTTCATGGTCACGAGGTGGTTGACCTCCCTGCTGACCTCCTTGCCCTCTGTCCTGAGTGCAGTCGTGACAACGGACAAACCTTTTGTCACATAAATCAGCAGATCCTGCATTGCAGCCACTTCCGGCTTCTTACCACAGACCCCAGATACGGCGCAGCCCTTTCCACCTGCTGTTTCCTGACATTGGTAGCAAAACATTTTGTTTTCCATTGGTAAATTCCTCCTTTTAAAAATTACATATTTTATACAATCCAGTAGCTTTCCAGTCCTTAAGCTTTCCCTGAATTTTTCTTTTTTGGGGGTGTCACACTGAAATAACTCATGATAGCCCCTCCATTTTTCAATCTATGATCCTGCCATCGCGTGAAATGGTCACGACCTGCCATGGGATAAACTTACCACTGTTTTTTAATGCTGTTTCTGCCGCTCTCTGCAAACCTCCACAGCATGGAACCTCCATGCGGACGATGGTCACGCTCTTAATATCATTGTTTGCTATGATTTCCGTCAATTTTTCAGAATAATCGATATCGTCCAATTTCGGGCATCCAATCAATGTGATCTGTCCTTTCATGAAATCTTCATGCATATTGGCATAGGCATATGCCGTACAGTCTGCAGCAATCAGCAGTTTTGCCCCATCATAGAACGGTGCCTGTGTCGGCAGAAGCTTTATCTGGCAAGGCCACTGCATGAGTCTTGATGCCGGTTTCACATTGGCGGCCTGTGCCTGCTCTTCCTGCTGTTCATCATTATGATCGAACTTCATAAATCTTGATCCCGGACAGCCTCCGGCATGCGCCGCATGCTGTTCCATCTCTGCTCTCATCTGTGATTCTCTCTCCGTCATTACCTTTTTCTCCGCTTTCTTTCTCTGGCTTTCTTTCACCGCTGCTTCGTCATACGCCGGTGCTTCTCTTTCTTCAAAAGTGATCGCTCCTGTTGGACACCCCGGAAGACAGTCACCAAAACCATCACAAAAATTTTCCCTAACCAGTTTTGCTTTTCCATCTACAATATCAATTGCACCTTCATGACAGGCATTAGCACAAATGCCACATCCGTTACACTTTTCTTCATCAATATGAATGATCTGTCTTATCATCACTGTACCATTCCTTTCCTTGTTTTCATGATGCAAGTATAGTATGATTAAAAAAATAATTATGTTGTTATAACCACATTTTCAAAATAAAGGAATAATTTTATGTCTTGGGATGAGAATATGTTAAAAGATAACATCATCTTCAACGGGATGATGTCTGAAGAAATTGACCTTGCTCTTAAAGAGCTCTCTTCTGTAAAGAAAACATATACGAAAGATTCTATAATTTTACGAGCCGGTGATATTACGGACTCTTTGGGTCTTGTCATTTCAGGAAGTGTGACAATAGAAAGCAATGATGCATGGGGAAACCGCACTATTCTGAGCAATGTAGCAAAGGGTGGATTCTTTGCTGAGACCTATGCCCTGTTTGAGAACGAACCTCTCTTAGTAGATGTCAGAGCAAATGAAAACTGCCAAATCCTCTTTTTTAGGGTTGGCAGTTTAAAAAAGCTAAAATCAAATATGAACTTATGGAGCTTTAAGCTGATATCTAATCTTCTCATGATATCCGCTAACAAAAATCTGCACTTATCCAGGAGAAGTTTTCATACATCTCCAAAGACAATCCGCGGACGTGTTATGGCTTACCTTAATTCCGTATCCCTGAAAAAGGGCAGCAACGAATTTGACATCCCTTTCGACCGCCAACAACTTGCAGATTATCTTAATCTTGAGCGCAGTGCTCTCTCAAAGGAACTTGGCAAAATGAAAAAAGACGGTCTTATCGAAGTTTGGAAAAATCATTTTAAATTGATGTCCTGAATATACTTAGATTGTCTTCCTTCTCAAAGAATGCCGTCTTCAGCTGCAGGTATTCCTCGTCAGTACAGACTTCTCTACACTTAGGCTCGAACGATTTGGTAACTTGAAAACATTCCTTCATGTTATCGCATGGATATTCCTGACAATCAGCACATGTTTTGACTAGCAGTGAGCCCCTTTCTCACATGAATGTCGTCTACATCAAGGCCACCATATAGCCCCATGTAACCAGCGTTTTGAAAAATAGCAAACTCCTCATTGGTAATTACCCCTGCATCATGAGCCGTTTCAGCAAGAAGTTGGTTCCATTGCTTAATATCACCACGAACTACAAGTCTTCTTCTATCTTCATCAAGCTGATTGTAATGATCAGCAAGTTCCTGACGATACGTCTGAATTGCAAAATATGTTTGTCCCAATGCTATGACTTCTTTTCGAGGATCACCATTCTGAACTATCAAATAACACGCGTATCTTGTTAGTTCATAATCCAATTTGGGCTTTAAAGCTGCACCTGCTTCCACGATTTTCCTGACCTCAGGAAAATCGTTTGAAACACTGTGTCCACTGTTTTCACAAGCAATCATTGCGCGCTTAATAACATTATGAAAGTTTTCCCATTTAGAATACTCTAAAGCAGGACCAAGTTCCCTAGCACTCCAATACTCAGAGCCATCCTCGCGTGTATGCTTTATTGATTCAAATCTTATATATTCTTTACCTTTTAACTCTTTCAACTTTCTTCCTCCGCAAACTTGAAAGATTTATCAATGTCTTCTCTTGTAGGAAGAGACCGACAAATCGGGCTTTGATGAGGTTGTCTAACTTCTCTAATTCTTTATTTCTTCCATCTACAATTGCTGAAACCCTATCCAACAATTCAACAATTATTTCTTGAAGGTGTCTTACCCATCTGCAAATCAAATATATCTTCAAGCTTATATCTTGCCATCTATCATCCCTCCGAGTAACTCGTCGTGCCCATTAATACTTTATAAAAATAATCATACAAACATTTATTTTTTGCCATATTTAGTACTAATTTCATCAATCATGTTGAGATAATCCTTTTCAACATCACTAAGCGTCTTCGCTTTATATTTTTTATATTCTGTTTCAGCTTTTTCCATTGCCTTTGCATGTGATATTGTTCCATTTCCTACAAGCAACTGCTCACCTGTAGATGTCAATATACCATCCAAATGCTTAGCCCAATCTGACATTGTCATTGGTATCTCTCTTTCTGCTTGGCGTTCAGCAAAATCCAAATATCCAGAGACAAGTTGACCCATAGCACGCAGTTCTTTTTCTGATAAATAGTTTTTGGCTATTTTTGCTTCTGATAAAGTTGGTTGATTACCCGTAAATGTAGTCAATCCCATGAATTCTTTTTCAGCGTCCGCTCTATTATAGATTACTTCTGCTGCTGTCTCACCAGAAACTGCATAATGAATCTTGTTTTGAACTTTTTTAAAGAAAACAATAGATTCCTCAACTTTAGGGTCATAGTCAATACTGGTTGCATATATTTCCAGCACTTGACGATAAAATACCTTTTCAGATGCACGAATATCTCTGATTCTTTCAAGCAGTTCCTTAAAGTATCCACCGCCGCCAAGATTCTTAAGGCGTTCATCATCCATTACAAAGCCTTTTTTTAGGTATTCTTTAAGAACTGAGCTTGCCCATATTCTAAATTGTACGCCCCTTTGTGACTTTACCCTATATCCAACAGATATAATCATATCTAGGTTATAGAAATTTGTTGGTTTTGTAGAAAATTCGGAATTTCCGAATTTTCTCAATGTATCTTCAATCTTTAATTCTCCATCAGCATAGATGTTTTGAATATGCTCATTGATTGTAGATTTAGCTTTTTGAAACAATTCTGACATTTGCTCCTGAGTCAGCCATACCGTGTCCTCCTCAAGTCTGACATCCACTTTGCATTTTCCATCTTCTGTATTATAGATAATTATTTCTGATTTGTTATTTTCATTACTCAATTATTCACCAACTCCAATAATACTATTTTTTCATGTCATTCCTCACTCGGTAACTCGTTGTGCTCATTCGGATTCCGCTTCGCTTCATCCTCATGAGTCCTGTCGGACTATCGATCCAATCCGTCATACACGCTTTGGTGAGCAAGCTCCCCCGCGTGTCTGCCGTCTTGTCTCGGCACTCCTCGTCACCTCGACAAATTCTTTAGGTTAGAATCGCTGTAAGGTCAAACGAAAAAGCAGCTTGAATTATAACAATAACTGCCCTTTCGTTTGATCTTATTGCGATTTAACCTAATTGAACAAAGTAAGCGTCCGTGGAGCCGATACATATGGAGTTTCAATTCATGGAGCTTACCAGTTTTACTGCCTAATTAGATAATAGCATACATTATGTCTTTTGTTTTTTGTATTTTAGGGTATCAGAAATAAACCTCCCATATGCGAGGTTTTTGCAAATATTATTCCTGTATATCAACAAAGTAACGGTTTTTGTCTATGATGATCAATCACTTTTCCGCCACAGTGCTTGCATATACCGACCTTAAATCCCCATAGATGATCCAATATCTGAGCAGATGTCATATTCCTGAGCTCGGATATATACTTCTTACAACCAAGTTGATTCCTGCATAAAGTAAGATTACTGTTCTTCATGCGGCTGCAAAGCAATCCATAATGCCTTATTCTTACAAAGCGCTTTGGCGGAACATGCATAAGAAATCGCCTTATAAATTCAACTCCACTTATAGTAAGTTCCTTCCATTTGCCTTCATTACGGTAGTCTTTAACGGAAAATGTGACATTTTCACCATTGATGCGAATGATTCTGTAGTTGCTTATGGCTATCCTATGAGTATATTTGCCAAGGTATTTAATTACTGATTGAGCACCATTGAATGTTTTCTTGCAATGAGGAATCCATTCCTTAGAATAGCAGGTATCAATTAAGGATTTAAACTCATATCTATTCTGATATTTTTCTGATGAACCATAAAACTTTAGCTTTCCATCTTCCCACAGACTTTTTAATTCTTCCATGTATTTTCCGCGAAAAACTTTGGAGATCACCTGTACCGGTAGAAAAAACTTATCACCCTTATCTTTCCAATGTTTGTTTTTATCAAGACCTCCACCCAAAAGTATTGTGTGTATATGAGGGTGATAATTCATCTCTGATCCCCATGTGTGCAGTATGCAGATATATCCAACATTTGCACCAAGGTATTTATCCTGAACAGAGAGATCGTTGATAGTGGCTGAAGCAGCATGGTACAACGTATCATAAAGAAGTTTTTGATTGCTGTAGATAACAGGATTCAACTCAGCTGGAACAGTAAATACCAGATGGAAATATGGAGCATCTAAAACATCTTCCTTTCGCATATCCATCCACTTTTCTTTAGGAAGAGTCTGACACATAGGACAACACCTGTTTCTGCAGGAATTATAGTGGATTGAAATACAACCACAGTCTTCGCATACCTGTACATTTGCCCCCATGCGTGAAGTCTTACAATTCATAATGGCATTTGAAACTTTGGACTGTTCCGCTGATGGTGTATATTTCTCAAGATATTCAGAATAAAATTTCAAAAATATATCTTGGACAGTAGGTTTATTCATTTTTTAGGTCCTCTCTGTCAAAAGGACTCTGAATCCCCATAATAGTCTTATTGCTTCTGTGTAAATATACCTCAGTGGATTTAGGATCTCTATGTCCGAGAAGAGTTTGTATATACTTTTGATCAACCCCCTGCTCCATGAGATGTGTTGCAAAGCTGTGTCTAAGACTATGAGGTGTTGCTTTAGCAGTAATACCTGATTCTTTAATGGCTCTGCGCATGACCTGTTCCAGAGTACTTACTGTAAGATATTCTCCTGTGAATCTGTTGGGGAAAAGAATGCCGGTGGGGCGATTTCTCTCAAACCAATAGCGGGTGAGTATATCAAGATTTTTCTTTGAGAGAATTGTATAACGATCCATGCGGTTTTTAGTATTCCGTACATGAATCTGCATGTTTGATCTGGAAATATCATCATAATGCAAGTGTATGACTTCTGATACACGCATTCCAGAAGAATACATGGTTGCAAACATTGCCTTATATTTTATATCCTCAACGTTATCGAGAAAGAGATTAACTTCATCCAATGTAAGAACAACCGGCAAAGGTTGATCTTTTATCATGCGTGGGACTAAAATCTCATCCCAAAGTATGCCGAGAACAAACTTATAAAAAAAGCGAATAGATGAGTTATAGAGATTCAAGGTAGTGGCCTTTAATCCCTCATCTTTTTTGCGTAGAAGAAAATCTCGTACATCCTGGCAGGTAAGTTCCTTAGGATCTTTTCCGACATAGTTTAAAAAATAAGCAACATAGTTATGATAGCAGGATATAGAACGTTCCTTAAGATTGCGTATTTTTCCTGCTTCATCAAGTTTTTTCAAATATTCATCATACATAGTAAAACCTCCGAAAGTATAGTCATTGATAGGAACAACTAAAACTTTGGAGGTGCATGTACATCAAAATGATGCTTGTACTTTGCACAAGCGAATGGTATTCTTTTCATGGCAGTGTTAGTAATGATCCTGTTTGATTGTTAAGTTTCGCGACTATAACAATACTACTATTAGGACTTACTTTCTACTGCCTTTTTGATAAAAAGAAAATCACTGCACACAGCCTAGGCAGGCCATCGCGCAGCGATTTTGTTCAATC
>NZ_FMXR01000004.1 GCF_900104415.1 Eubacterium oxidoreducens
ATAAGTGAGACCGCATTCTTTACACTTGTTGATAATCTCACCTACAGTTGTTTTTGATACATCGGTAGCTTCAGCAATCTCACGGTATGTAAGATGCATTTCCTTCAAGCGAAGGATTTCTGTAATTATCATTGGTTCTAGACACCTCATTTCATTACCTCCTTAGAATGTATATACATACATTCTAAGAAAGCGATTTTAAGATGTCATCTTGTCCGGATAATTTAGGAACGTTGTCCGTAAGTTATAGGAATGCTTGTCCGGATATTTTAAGAATGTTTGTCCGAGTGTTATAAGAATGCTGTCCGGATGTTGCAAGAATCATCAGTATACCTCCGAAACTAAGTGTTTCACAGTTTATGGGGTATTTAAAAGGGAAAAGTGCATTGATGATATTTGATAAGCACGCAAACTTGAAGTATAAGTTTGGAAACAGACATTTTTGGGCAGAAGGATACTATGTGAGCACAGTAGGACTTAATGAAGCAACAATAAAGAAGTATATTCAGGAACAGGAAAAACATGATATAGCAATGGATAAATTGAGTGTGAAAGAGTACGAAGACCCCTTCAAGGGGTAGCCGGTATTACAAACGCCCTTTTAAGGGCTGTGACGAGTCAAGGGCGTTAAAGGCTTGAACAAAGTGAAAGCCAGCGTCTTTAGGCGCTGGCCGGTAACGGCCCCCTTATAGGGGCGAGCAAACCACCCGTTGGACGGGTGGTCATGATTAATACTAGAATTGAAGACATAGAATCATTCAATTCTAAATCTAGGAGGAATCTAAGTGAAATTGATAAAAAAAATAGAAGAAAGAAATAAATTGTATTTCATAACGATTATTCTTATATTCTTGTTATTAATTTTAATGAAACCTACGGATACACAGGCTGCATCAAAAATTTCTTTATACTATGGAAATAATGTAACAATGAATTCCGTAGGAATTAATAAAAAACTAAACTGGACGAGTCAAGACACATCGATAATAAAGATAAATGGAAATAAAATAAAAGCTGTAGGAATCGGGAAAACATACCTTACAGCAACAAAAAATGGAAAAACGGTAAAGAAGAAAATCGTTGTTAAAAAAGCTAAATATGTACTGAGTAAAAATAAATTAACCATAAATCTTAAATCCTCTAAGAAGATTACAGGAAAATATTATGGAACAATGTCGAAGAAGATTACTTATCAGTCTTCAAATAAAAAAGTTGCAACGGTTACCAAAAATGGAAAGGTGAAAGCAAAAAAAACCGGAACAAGCAAAATTAAAGTAACTACGTCCGATCAAAAAACACAAACGGTAAAAGTTAAAGTTGTGAATCCTTATCCTATTACATTAACTTCAGAGACGAAAAAGATGTTTGTGGGTAAGAAAGTAACGGTTCCATTAACAACAGCGAGTAAAAAATATATAAGTCACTTCACATTTAGCTCAAGTAACAAAAGTGTTGCAACGGTAAGTAAAAAAGGCGTGATTACAGCAAAAAAACGTGGAACAACAACCATTACAATAAAAAGTGATTATGAAACAAAAAAAATAACGCTTACAGTATATAATAATATAGACATGAGCTCCGCTAATTTTATTGCGCACAGAGGCTATCATGAGTATTATATTGAGAATACATTAGCGGCATATATTGCAGCTGTAGGAAAAGGTTATTATGGAGCAGAAACCGATGTGCAATCTACCAGCGATGGCGTATTTGTCCTAAGTCATAATACAAATCTTAAAAATACATATGGTATAGATGCTGAAATATCTGATTATACCTATGAAGAGTTAAAAGAACTTACTTCAAATGAATCAGAAAATGAGCAAATAACTACCTTGCAGGAGTATTTAAATCTAATGTCAAAGACCGATATGTGCCCGTTTGTTGAAATAAAGAGTACGATAACAGATGAACAAATCGGCGAAATTGTTGATATGGTAGAAGAGTATGGTCTTAAAGATGTGACGTATTTTACGGCAACAAGTTGGAAAAATGCGGTGTATCTAAGAGAATATGATGATACGATTAATGTTCGCTATATAACTTCTTCGGCATCTCCTGATCTTGATGCTCTTGAATATTACAATATGGGAATCACATGGAAATATACGGTAGCTTTAAATCATCCTGAAATAGTAAATGAGATGAACGAAAGAAAAATCAGTATTTCTGTATATTCCGTAACATCAAAATATAAAGTTGACGATCTAATTAATTGCGGAATTAATGTTATTTCAACTGATACATTGTTTTAACTCAGTCGGCGCGCAAGACTCGCGAGCGAGTCTTGACCTAAAAGTCGGAGGAATATCCATTATGATGGATTTTCCTCCGGCTTTTAATATTTAAGAACGATTGGATGAAATTTTGGACTGATGTTTTCGCTTTGGAAAAATTTATAAGGTGTATTGTAAGAAACACACAAAAAAACTTAAATACCAAAAGAATTTGAAAAGGATTATTAGCAAATTTTGAAAAAAAGAGAAAATAAACAAAACAATAATTGACAAAAAAGTGATAAAGACATTATAATAGTCATGTCTTTTGAAAAGGAAAGTATGAGAAGATACTTTCCTTTAATTTATCAATTGGAGGGTAAAATAATGAAAAAAAAGTTAATAAGTGTATTTATGGTAGCAGCATTTGGCGCTTCATTATTAGCAGGATGTGGAAGTAATGCATCAAATGATACGGCAGCAACATCCACAACAGAAGGTGCCACATCAGATACAACTGCAACAGAGGATGGCGATAAAACAACAATTACAGTTTTTGCTGCTGCATCTCTTAATACGGTTTTAGATGAATTAATTGAAATGTACAATGAAACAAATCCGGATATTGAAATTCTTACAAATTATGATAGCTCCGGAACTTTAATGGAACAGATCGAAGAAGGTGCATCTTGTGATGTATTTTTCTCAGCAGCACAAAAGCAGATGGATCAGCTTCAAGATCAGGACAATCTGGTTGTAGAAGGAACTCGTCATAATGTTGTAAATAACCAACTTTGTGTAGTAACATACCCAGATAGCGGAACTGAGGTAACAGGACTTGCAGATCTTAATAAGGCTTCATCTATTGCACTTTGCGATGGAACTGTTCCGGTTGGAAAATATACAAGAGTTGCTCTTATGAACAGTGGAGTTCTTGATGAAGTAGAAGATGCTTCCGTTTATACAACACAGGAAGTTTCTGATGCGCTTGGCGGTGTAGAAATTAATGAAACAGCCAATGTATCAGCAACAGCATCTGCAGTAGCAGAAGGATCTAATGAAGTTGGTATGGTATATTACTCAGATACATATGGTATCGAAGACCAGCTTGAAATCATTGAAGTTGTAAGCTATGATCTTTCAGGAAATATTATTTACCCGGTAGCTCAGATTGCGAATGAAGAAGCTACAGATGCTCAGTCAGAAGCAGCAGTAGCATTTATCAATTACTTAAAGTCTGACGAAGCTACAAAGGTATTCCAGGAACATTATTTTGATACAGATGTAGAAGATTAAACTGGAAAAATAAAAAAAATATTGTATAATAATACACATAAATAAGGGGCAGTTAAACTGCTCCTTATTTTAACATTGAAAAAGAGGATTTTTTATGGAAGACTTAAGTACATTGCTAAGTTCATTGGATTGGAGCCCGCTTTTAATTTCCTTGAAAACGGGAGTTGTAGCGACAATCATTTCGTTTTTTATAGGAATATTTGCAGCACGCAAAGTAGTACATGCAGGATATAAGGCAAAAGCAATTGCAGACGGTATTCTCACCCTTCCGATGGTATTGCCACCAACGGTAGCAGGATTCTTTTTGCTGTTATTATTCAGTAAAAGAAGACCGATAGGTATTTTTTTAAATGAACAATTTGATATTGTTGTAGTTCAGACATGGTTAGGTTGTGTAGTAGCCGCAACAGTAATAGCATTTCCATTAATGTATCGGAATGCAAGAGCAGCTTTTGAGCAATTAGATGAAAACCTGATTTATGCGGCAAGAACGCTAGGAATGTCTAATTTAAAAATATTTTGGCGTGTAGTAGTACCAAATGCAGGACCTGGAATTATTTCCGGAACGATTTTGACATTTGCAAGAGCACTTGGAGAATATGGAGCAACCTCAATGTTAGCTGGAAATATTCCGGGAAAGACGGGAACGATTTCTCAAAAAATTGCGATGGTTATTCAGGATGGTGATTATGTAACAGCTGGAATCTGGGTAATTATTATATTAATCATTGCATTTGGTATAATTGTGACGATGAATATTATCTCCGGTCGGAATTTAAAAAATGTTTCCCGATGGTAGATTGAGGTGAAAGATGTCTTTAAGTGTTGATATAAAAAAGAAAATTGGTAATTTTAATCTGGATGTCAAATTTGAAGCGGATATAGAAGTTTTTGCTTTGTTAGGAGCATCCGGATGTGGAAAGAGCATGACGTTGAAATGCATTGCGGGAATTGAAACGCCGGATTCGGGACGCATTGTGTTAAATAATACGGTATTGTATGATTCGGAAAAAAGAATTAACCTTCCTCCGCAAAAGAGAAAAGTAGGATATATGTTTCAGGATTATGCATTGTTCCCTAATATGAATGTGATGAAAAATATTGCTTCCGGGATGGGCAAAAAGCCAGATCAAAAGGAAATAAAAGAATATATTCGCAGATATCAATTAGAAGGACTGGAAAATCATCTTCCGAGTCAGTTATCAGGTGGTCAAAAGCAGCGAGTGGCATTGGCGAGAATGTTGGCTTCAAAGCCGGAAATTTTGTTACTTGATGAGCCTTTGTCAGCGCTAGATAGTCACCTTAAATGGCAGATGGAGGAAGAATTACTAGACCTGTTAAAAGATGTGAAAAAAACAGTACTATTTGTTTCACATAATAGAGATGAAGTATATCATTTGTGCGATCGTGTTTGCGTAATCGATCGGGGACAGGTAGAGACGATTCAAAAAAAGAAGGAATTCTTTGCAGATCCTAAAACACTTGCGGCGGCAAGAATTTCAGGTGTTCGAAATATCGAAGAGGCAAAGCGTGGAGGTACTCATGAGATTGAAATTCCGGGATGGAATATGTATTTGCACTTACAAAGAGAAATTCCGGAAGATGCAAAGTATGTTGGAATTCGAGCGCATTATATAAAAGCAAAGTCAGAATCGCAGCAATGTGAAAATGAGTTTTGTTTTACGGCAAAACATATATTTGAAGAGCAATTTGAAAGTGAGTTAATTTTGGATGCGGGAACCGGAAAGGAACATTATATTCGACTTTTGATGCCAAAGCAGGAAGTGGAAAGATTATATAAAGGGAAATATGTATATATCTATTTTCCTGAGGATTCATTATTGTTTCTTCGATAGTGAAAAGGCCATATTTATTATGGTCTTTTTTGTTTGGTCAACCAAGGGACAAACATCGGCAAAACGCGAGAAAAAACAATCTATCTGTAGATGCGGATGAAAGTTTAGTATACAGGACGGAGCGTATAATCTTAGAGAACAGAAAAATATAATATAGATAAAATTTTATGGATAAATCCTGAAAAATATGAAAGTAGGGATTGCTTATAGTAATAAAGTAGCATAAAATAAAACTAGCGATATATGCGAAAATACATAATTGGGAAGGGATTCGATTATGAAAGAGAAAAATAATACGGATAATTTAAAGAAAAATAATGATGGAATGGTGATTATCTTTTCTATTATTATTGCGGTTGCAGCAATGTTATTTGAAATTTATTTTATTTTAAATTATTCAAATAGTCTCTTATATGTGGGAGTATTCGCAATTATTACATTGATTGCAATTGGAATTTTTACTTCAGAATTGGTAAAGATGCATCATAGAACGATTCATCAGATAATCGATCATTATGAGCAAATTGAAAAAGCAGAAAAAGCATCTTATCTAATGGAAAGAAAGAGTTTTGGACAGCTAGATCATAATTTTGCATCGATCGATGAAAAAAATAAAAAGTTAATCCAGGAAGTTATGGCGAATGAAAGGTCTGTTGGTAAAGTTCTTCTCCAAAAGACCAATGCTCGTATAGATGAGATGGAACAAAAGATAAATGAGTTGGTTCCATCTGAAACTCCGGATATAAAAGAAGAGCTTGAAGTTCAGATTGCATCATTAAAGTCGGATTTGCAAAATGCTCTTAAGGAATTGGAATTGAATCTTCGAAGTGAGATTATGAATCATTCCGTTGCCGTTATGCCGGCTCAGACAATGTCTAGCCCGGTTATTACGCAAACAGCGCAAGCTGCTCAACCGGAATTATCAAAAGACCTTAGTGAAGAAGAATCCCTGATAGAAGTTACTACAGAAATAGAATCACAAGCAGAGAAAGAGGAAGTTTTGGATTTAGAAACTGAGTCCTTAATGGAAGAGGAAGCAGTAGCACAAGAAGAGTCGTTAGAAGAAACAAAAGTAGTCGAGAAAGAGCCAGAAGTAGAAATAGAAGCAATCGAGAAAGAGCCGGAAGTAGAAATAGAAACAATCGAGAAAGAGCCGGAAGTAGAAATAGAAGCAATCGAGAAAGAACCGGAAGTAGAAATAGAAACAGTCGAGAAAGAACCGGAAGTAGAATCGGAAACAGTCAAGAAAGAACCGGAAGTAGAAATAGAAGCAATCGAGAAAGAACCGGAAGTAGAAATAGAAACGGCTGAGAAAGAACCGGAAGTAGCAACCGAAGCAGCACCAACAATTAAGCCGGTATCAGATGATCCAAATAAGATGATGACACCGGAAGATATAGCAGCTTTATTAGAGGGAGCGAATGCGGCAGCCGAAGAAACACAGTCGGAGCCGGAAGTAGAAGAAGCACCTGCGATAGAGCCGGTATCGGATGATCCAAATAAGATGATGACACCGGAAGATATAGCGGCTTTATTAGAGGGAGCGAATGCGGCAGCCGAAGAAACGCAGCCAGAACCGGTAGTAGAGGAACCGGAAGAAGAAAAACCACCTATGCCGGATCTGTCTGATCCAAATAAGGTAATGACACCGGATGAAATAGCAGCATTATTAGCGAATATGTAAAGAATATATAAGAAAATCGGGGAATAAAAAAAATCCCCGATTTTTTTAAAAAAGGCTTGCAAAAGAAAAAGAATTACTATATAATCTATTTTGTTGTGACAAACAGTGACACAATAAATAAGCGCCTCTAGCTCATTTGGTAGAGCACCTGACTCTTAATCAGGGTGTGCAGGGTTCGAGCCCCTGGAGGCGCATTAAGAAAAAACGTTGGTTTCATAGACAATTGAGCTATGGGGTCGGCGTTTTTTATTTGAAAAAAATTAGCACGAATATCATCTACAAAATTAGCTGGCTCTTTGCAGAGTCAGCTAGTCTTGACTATTAAGACGATTATGAATCAATAATATTATAACTGGCATCCTTATCAAAGGATGGTAGTATATTGGCAATTCGTTGCATTCGTTCATCCGTATTGGCAATTACGGTTGCACAATCACGAAGTTCATTATAAATTTCGGCTGGAATTTCGAATCCTTGCTTATAAGCCATCTGGTGCTCCAAAGCGGCCCAAAAGTCCATAGCAATTGTTCGAATCTGAATTTCTACCGGAATTCGTTTCTTTTGTTCAGAAAAAAATACTTCAACATCAACAACAAGATGAAGTGAACGATATCCATTTTCCTTAGGATATTTGATGTAATCTTTTAATTCGATCAGGTGAATATCATCATGACTTAATAGAATATTGGCCACATCATAAATATCCGAAATGAAAGGGCAAGTGATTCTAACTCCGGCGATATCAAAAATCTTAGTCATAAGATTTTCCATGGTAACAGGATATCCCTTTCGTTGTAGTTTTTCCATTATGCTCATTGGTTCCTTTACTCTTGAGGAAATCGATGCAATAGGATTACGATTTTTCTTCACTTCAAATTCTTTATTTAAAATTTCAAGCTTTGTTTGAATATGATCGATGCCGGCTTCGTACATAACCATAAGCTGTTGAAGCTGCATTGAAGTATTTAAAACAACATCATAATTAGTAAAGGATACAAGTGTGGTCAGATCAGTATCTGTCTGGTCTTCGTTCTGCTTATTATCATATTCTATATATTCATCAATATTTAACTCTTCCATAAAAAATGCCTCATTTCTTTCAGTCGGCGTTATTCGAAAAACGAAATAACATGATTAGTTTTTGTTTGCAAGTGTATTGTACCATGTAATGGTTGCAATAATATGTCAATTTTTGTTAATAAAGAATAAAATTTCTATGAAGCTATATTGTGGTAGGCAAGGCTGTCTGATAAAATAACTAATAAGAATAATTAATAGGAGTATTTTAATGGCTAAAATTATTGTTACGACTGACAGTGGAGCAGATTTGTCAAAAGAATTAATTGAGGAATTTAATATAGAAGTGATTCCATTAGGTGTAATTATGGATGACACGGTATATATGGATGGAAGTATTCCAATTGAATCGGTCTACGAATATTACAATAGAACGAAAAAAATTCCTTCTACAACAGCAGCTAATGTACATCAGTATGAACAATTTTTTGATCGCATTAACAGAGAAAATCCGGGGTGTGATATTATTAATATTGCATATTCGTCAAATGCATCTTCTACCTGCCACCATGCAGAATTAGCTGCAAAGGAATTTGAAAACGTAACCGTTGTGGATTCCCTATCTGTTACCGGAGGAACGGCATCGATTGCAATTCGGGCAGCTGAAATAATTAAAGAAAGACCGGAAATTGCGGTGAAGGATTTAGTAGAGGAACTTAAAGATTTGGTAAAAAGAATCAAAACCACCTTTTTGCCAACAGCTCTTGAGTATTTAAAAGCCGGAGGACGGGTGTCGAATGCACAGTATCTTGGAGCGACTTTACTAAAGATTAAGCCGAAGATAGATATAGAAAACGGATTCTTAGTTGCGGGAAAAAAATATCGAGGATCCATGAAGGCGGTTGCACTTAACTATATGGAAGAGTTCATTAAGGAAAATAAGCTTAGTAAAAAAGTAATTTATTTGATGTCAACGGTCGGATTAGATTCTAGAATACTTGATATGATGACAGAAAAAGCAAAAGAGATGGGATTTGAAAAAATCAGATATACCGTATGTGGTTGCGTCATTTCTTGTCATGGAGGTCCTGGAGCGATTGGATTATCCGGATTTGCAGAAGAAGAATAAAAAAGTTAAGGCAAAGTGATAGGTATCATAAATCTTAGGTACCTATCAAAGCAGCCTTAACTTTTTTTATCTTGAAATGATCATTTTATGAATGGAATTACCAAGGTCAGAAAATTTTTTTTCATATTCCGTCATAACATTATCTTTGCTCAGAACCAGATCATGATGCAGATCCCAGGTAAAAGCATCAATATGCCAAATCTTTGATTCATTGGCTTCATCTAGGGAAAACTGAAATAAGTCATCATTATCTGTCTTAAATTCTATTCTTCCATTTTTTGCCAGAAAGGTATCATAACGTTCTAAGAACTGATGAGAGGTTAGGCGTCTTCTGGCATGTCGATCTTTCGGCCAGGGATCAGAAAAATTAAGATAAATTCGATCAACATCATTTTCTCCAAAATAATCACATATGTATTCTGCATCCATACGAATAAATCGAACATTATCAAGCGGATCAATTTCCATTTTCTGCAGACCTCGCAGCAGAACAGAAGAATATTTTTCTATTCCGATATAATTAATATCAGGATGAAGTCTGGCAAGATCCATAAGAAAACGACCTTTACCCATACCAACCTCTATGTGTAGAGGATTGGAATTGCCCCAAAACTGGTTCCAGTTATTTTTATATTGCTGGGCATCGTGAATACAAAATTTATTTTGAGCGATTTCTTCTTGTGCGCCCGGAATATTTCTTAATCGCATAATTGACTGACTCCCTTCATCAAAATCTATCTTATTGTACAATATGAAAAGTGTTTCGAAAAGGGAGATATCGAAAAAATTGGGTTGCACGAGATAGGGGTAAATAATATACTTAACACAGTCGGGTATAATTACAAATATGGAATGAGGGCATTTAAATTGAAGAAACTTATAGCGATATGTGGATTAATTAGTTGTATTTTGTTAAGCGGTATCATGATGCCGATGGACGCGCAGGCTGAGACGTATTGGCCGGATGATGTAAGTGTGGAAAGTGCTTCCGCAATCGTCATGGATGCGGATACGGGAACCGTACTTTATGAAAAGAAAGCGGACACGAAACGATATCCTGCGTCTATTACAAAGATTATGACAGCATTATTAGCCATAGAAAATGGAAATTTAGAGGATACCGTAACATTTTCTTCCGATGCCGTATATAAGACGGAAGGATCAAGTATTATGCGAGATGTCGGAGAAGAATTGACCCTAGAACAGTGCTTGTACGGTATGATGCTTGAATCGGCAAATGATTGTGCTTATGCAATTGCAGAGCATGTGGGAGGCGACTATGACACTTTTATTAAGATGATGAACGATAAAGCGACGGAGCTTGGATGTACAGGAACTCATTTTGTAAATCCGAACGGGCTTCCGGATGAAGATCATTATGTGACAGCCAGGGATATGGCACTGATTGCAAAAGCTGCATATCAAAATGAAACTTTTCGAATTATAACGGGAACAACAGAATATAAGCTTCCGGCAACAAATAAACATGATGAGGCACTTACTATGCATAATCATCATGCTATGATTTATCCTTATCACACCTCTGCATACTTAACTGATTACTGTACAGGAGGAAAGACAGGATATACGATTGCAGCAGGATCAACGCTTGTTACATATGCGGAAAAAGATGGAATGTCATTGATTGTTGTAGTGCTAAAAGCACAGACTCCGGCGCATTATACAGATACCATAAAGCTTTGTAATTATTGTTTTGATAATTTTCAGATATTAAATGTATCTGAAAATGAGACAACCGAAGATATTTCAGAGATTGCAGGTAACTTTAATACAAATGAAGAATATCTTGAAATCGATCCGGATGCGACGGTAATAGTTCCAAAAACAGTATCATTTAGTGATTTGACAAGGACTGTAGATACGGATTGTGAGACAAGTGAGATTGCTGGAAAACTGGTATATTCTTACGGAGACAAAGAAGTTGGTAGCGCTTTGGTTCAGTTGACCGGAGCACAGATAGAAGAGTTTGAATTTAACGACGGTGTGCAATCGTCTGATTCGTCTTCAAGCGAGGATTCGCAATTGTTCCGAAGTCAGATTAATTGGCCATTGCTGATTATAATTATTGCGGTAATCGTAGTTGTATTAATAATTGTATTATATATCCTAAGAAATGGTTTACCGAAAAAGAAAAAGAAAAGCATTATCATTAAGGATAATTATAGAAAAAAACGTCGAGGAAGAAGAAGATAAGTCTTTATTATCAAAATAAGACGAATAATGAAAGTGATATAATAAGAAAGAGACAAGAAACTTGAAAATTCTTGTCTCTTTTTTACAATTTAGACATACTTTAAAAGGGGTTATATTTTCAGACGATATGGTAAAATGAGCATACAATAAAAGAATTATTTGATTTTAGAGAACAAATCAGTCAAAACTTTATTAAGATCTTCCGGTGTATTTGTATAGAATAAAAGTCCATTATGAGCCGGAAGGAGAACTTCATATTTGTTATCAAAGGAAATAGAATGAGAGATTAAATCCATCAAGGCTTCCTTATAAGCATCGTCGGTTTTTAAAAAAACCGGTGTTAGATCTTCTAGGAAAACTTGCTTAGCATGAGATAATGCGAGAAGATTTTGAATTGCGTGTTCTTCGTCTAATTGTTTGTGTGTTTTATTGATAATGAAATATCCGTTTTCATCCTTTGGTAGATCCATAGATTTGACTGCTCTTTGAATCTGTTTGGTTAATGCTGCCGAAGCAGGATATAAAGATTCGAAATAGGCTAGGAAATCGGATGCATTTTTAAAATGGGAATTAGACCCATTTTCTAAAAGCTCAGTGATAAGAATACGACGAATTACCTGTTCACATTGTTCACGTGATGGATTTTTTCGAATATTGCTGACCGTTTGATCCATAAGATTCTCCTTTATTGATTACGTAGAAACTGCCACACTTCTAATATGCAAAGATAAAACAAGATTGCCATTGCAGAAAATTATGTCGTGCAATAAGAACTTGAGATATCTTTGCATAAAAGACGATAATTCATATAACGACAATAAATTATGTCTTTATTATAATAAAATACAAATAAAAGTCAAGAAAATGGGGGTGTTGTTGATTGTGAAATGTGATATACTTACCGTATAAAAAGAAGGAGAAATGTTATGGCTGAGAATAAAATTCGTCGAGCACTCAATGAAAAGCTCGAACAAAGCCGGCAACAGGGAAAAGTTATATTAAAATCCCAGGAACTTTATGAAATGGGATTTTCCACGAGAATGCTTCATTCTTATGTGGAAGAAGATATCTTAATGCGAGTAAAAAGTGGAATATATTGTCTAAGCAAAGAGCGTCCCGAAGAAGAAGACATGATATGTGAATTATTTCCGGATGGTGTCTTATGTATGGAAAGCGCACTATACGAATATGGGTATTTAAGGCAAAGACCGTTGAAATGGCAGATTGCAATAGATAAAGATACATCAAAGGCAAGATTTAAGATGGATTATCCACAGGTCAAACCTTATTATACAGAGGCGAAGGTCTTATCTATCGGCGTGACGGAAATTGCGCTTGGAAAAGGAACTATGAAAATCTATGATAAGGAACGATTAATCGTAGATTGTATTCGATATGAGAATCAGCTGGAACATGAAATACTGAAAAATGCTCTAAGACATTATTTGGATGAACCAAATCAAAACATCAAAAACCTCTTAAAGTATGCAACAGAAAGAAAAGTAATCTCCAAGGTAAGAGCAATGATAGGAGTATGGTTATGATGGAGCAGGAAATTCTTTTGCAATGGCTGAAGAAGGATGCCGCTGTGAATCAGACGGAGTTGCTGGATCGAATATTTGGATACATCGTTGCGCAGATTTTGAAAAATCAGGCGGAAAAAGAAGAAAAGGAACAATTTTTCCTGACAACAGAACTAGAGGACATATTAGAAAACAGTCCGGTTACCTATCGAAGAAAACTGGTTTTTTGGAATCCAAGTGGATATTTATCAGATGATAAAATTAAAGAAAATTTCCAAATAGACGATTTTGAACTGTCGTTTGAACAGGAAACGACAGATAATAAGCAGAAATTAAGTCTTAACTACAAAATAGAAAAGTATAAGATTCCACTGGAAATAGAGCTGAAACGGCTACAAGTAGAAGGGGAAAGAATACGAAGCAGGGTAGTGAAACTGCCATATTCAAAAAAAGAAGTTACATTATTTGAATTTCTAGCTGAAGTGAACATGGCAGAGGATTATCTATATTTATTCACATATCTGGAATTGGCTAATGAAATGAGTTATTTTACAGAATTATATGAAATCCTAATGACGCAATCTGTAAGTGGAAGACTATTCATTAAGTTTTTAAAAATGGAAAGTGAAAAAAACCAGATTGCAATAACACAGGATTTGAAAGATCTTATGAAAGATTATGAAGATAATCCTTATTTGAAAAAGAAATGGATGGCATATCGAAAAAGAAATCGGATGCCGGAAGTTACATGGAAAGAAGCCATGAAACTGTTTCATCAATTCTTTGACGGAATCTGGCAGGCGTATATACAAGATGAGATATTTATGGATGAATGGATGCCGCAATTAGGTAGATTTTTATAAAACCGGAAGACAACGGGGGGTGGTTGTTCTTCCGGTTTTTTTCGAAAAAAATTATTAACGTATTTGGTCAGATTTAGATGAGGCACTATAATTATTGATATAATCGACAATAAAAGGGACGATCTCTTCGGGTTTATTGATATTAAAGACGGGTAAATCTGTCTTTATGTCGAAATCAGACACATAGCCAAGAAGGTTTACAGGATTGGCAAGAGGTGTTTCAGAATATCCTTTTCGTAGAAGTTCAAACTTCTTTTGTTCGCCATGTTTATAACCTTCTGTAATAATCAAATCTACCTTATCGATTTTTTGAATCATTTCATCAAAGGAATAAGATTCCTTATGTAGTTCCACCATTGCTGTTTTCGTCTGACTTGTGATGAGTACTTTATCTGCACCGGCAGCAGTAAAACGATAGCTGTCTTTGCCGGGTTTGTCAATTTCAAATTTGTGCGCATCATGTTTAATGACACCTAATTTGAGTCCTTTTTTCTTTAAAAGACCAATTAATTGCTCAATATATGTCGTTTTCCCCGTACCGGATTTTGCGGAAAATGCAAGAACAGGGATGTTATGGAGCGAAGCCGGAAGAATATTGATTCTACGAAGTGCAGAATAATAGTCTTGACGGGTGTTCATATTAAAGAAACAAGTTTCGATATCAGCATCAGAGAAAAAGTTATTATCGCTGTTAAATAACTTAGAATCATCGAGATATCCGGTATTGGTAATTTCGTGAATGGCTTTTAATGCATAACGATGCTCATCAATACATTGTTTTACCTTAGGAAGAGCACTTTTGGCATATACGGAAAATAAGGATTCGATTTTTTGAGAAGCCCGTCTTACAAGTGAGACTTCATAATCAACGCTAAATTCGGCCATACGTTTAGCTGCTTTAGGATCAGCAAATGGCGTATCCACAGAAACAAATAAAGCATAATCCTCTTCGATGGAAGATAAGATGCTATAGATTCCTCCAATAGGACCACAGTCTACAATCTGATCTTCAATCATCGGAACCTGGATATTTAAGGTTTCATAGTTATTTTTATCCTTCACGGAAAGATAGATTCGATCAAAGGTTGGAGAAAATCGGTCAATCATATATTCCACAAGTGATTTGTCTCCAAAGGGAAGATGAGCTTTATCCGAACCCATGCGAGAACTCTTTCCTCCACATAAGATAACAAGTGCACAATTCATAGTAGAGCCTCCTAAATAGTAAAACAACTTCTCGTTGTTTGTTGTGAATACAAATATTATAATGAAATTACAAGGAAAAAGGAATATGAAGTCAATAAAAGAATATATTGAAGAATATGATAAACAAGGGATTTATCCCTTTCATATGCCGGGGCATAAAAGACAACTGGATAATCAAAATCCGTTGCAAGCCGGATTTTTCTATGATTATACAGAAATTACGGGATTTGATAATCTTCATGAACCGCAAGGAATATTAAAGGAGTTGCAGGAAAGAGCATCGAACTTATATGGAGCAAAACAAAGCTATGTATTGGTAAATGGAAGTTCCTGTGGCATATTGGCAGCGATTAGCGCATGTTGTCAAGCCGGTGATACCATATTGCTCGACAGGGGTAGCCATAAGGCTGCTTATCATGCAGCATATTTGCGAAATGTCAAAGTAAAGTATCTGTATCCCAAATTTTTAAAAGAAGGTATTGCCGGAAGTATTGATCCTAAACAGGTAGAAGAGATGTTATCGAAACATCCACAGATAAAGGCGGTATTTATAACGTCTCCGACGTATGATGGGATTACCAGCGATATAAAAACCATTGCGAAGATAGTTCATGCATATGAGGCTGTTTTGATTGTGGATGAAGCACATGGAGCACATTTTGGATTTCATCCGGATTTTCCGGATACGGCTGTTCATCAAGGCGCCGATCTTGTAATTCAAAGTATGCATAAAACACTTCGGACTTATACACAAAGTGCGCTTTTGCATCGAGGTAGTGATAGGATAAGCGATGATAGGATTATGCGATATCTGGATATTTACGAAACCAGTTCGCCATCATATCTGTTAATGGCTTCGATGGACGAATGTTTGGGAGAACTTAAAGCGAAGAGCCGAGAAATATTTGAAGCATTTTCCGGAAAACTTCATGAGTTTTATAAAAGCATTGATAACCAGGAAAGAGTCAGGGCATACAAGCCGCAGCAAGGCGAGGTGTTTGGCAAGGACCCGTCGAAAATTCTAATCTATGATGCAGCAGGTCGTGTTGGGGGAAGGCAGCTTTTTGATTGGTTGAGAGATAAGTATCAGCTAGAGCTAGAGATGTGTGCAGGGAATTTTGCAACAGCATTATCCACCTATTGTGACAGTACAAACGGGTTTATGAGGTTGTCTGCAGCATTGAAAAGTATAGAACATAATCTACAAACACAAACGAATCATAAAGAAAATAGGTCCGCAAAAACCCTAGAACAATTGTATCATCAAAAAGAACAGGTGATGCAGTCTCAAGAAACGGAAAAGCATAAAACCTGCCAGATTCCTTTTTCAGATTGCGCGGATAAAATAAGTGCAGATTACATGTATTTATACCCGCCCGGCATTCCGTTTATTGTTCCCGGGGAAAGAATTTCAAAAGATGTCCTTAAGAACTTAACGAATTTGACCAAGGAAGGATATGTGATTGAGGGCTTATCGGACCGGACTAAAAAAACAGTAAAGGTAATACGGGAAAATGGGTAAATTGTTATGCCTGATGGGAAAGAGTTCATCGGGAAAGGATACAATCTATAAGAAAATAAAGGAACAAAGACCAAATCTGATTACGGTGGTTCCATATACGACAAGGCCTATTCGCGAAGGAGAGCAAAACGGGCGCGAATATCATTTTATTGATGAAGAAAAGATGTTACAGCTTGAAAAACAGGGGAAAATCATCGAAAGCCGTTGCTATGAGACCGTACATGGTCCATGGTATTATATGACGGTAGATGATGGTCAGATCAATCTCCAAGAAGGAAATTATCTATATATAGGTACGATTCCGGTCTATGAAAGCCTAAAAAACTACTATTGTGAAGAGAGTATTGTGCCGATTTATATAGAAGTAGATGATGGCATCCGTCTTAGTAGAGCGCTAGAGAGGGAAAGAGGCCAAAAGAGCCCGAAATATGCAGAGATGTGCAGGCGTTATCTTGCAGATGAAGAGGATTTTTCTCCGGATAATCTAAAAAAAGCCGGAATTGACCATTTTTATAAAAATGAAGATCTGATGGTCTGCGTAAATGAAATTCTGGCGAATCTGGAAGTATAACGAGGTTAGCAATGTTGTAGTAAATATGGTATACTAAGTCAGTATGCATAACAGGAGTGATGGACATGGATATAAAAGTAAACCAGACCAATCCGGTTGCGCCGACACAACAGACCAATCAAGTGGAAAAAGGGGATGGATCCTTTAAGTTCACACTTGCGAGTAACGTGGAAGAGGCGCAGGAAACACTGAATAATATGCTTAAAGATATCACGAAAATGGGAGAGCATATTGCGCGCCATATGGATATACGTGATATGAAAAAATATCGTGAACTTGTGAAAGGATTTTTAAATGAAATTGTTTCTCGTTCGCACAAATTTTCCAGAGAGAATTTTTTGGACAGGAGAGGTCGTCATAGAGTATATGGCATCATTAAGCAGATCGATGATAATCTGGATGCACTGGCCAAAGAACTGATAAAGGATGAATCCAATCATTTGGACATATTAAGCCGAATTGATGAGATTCGAGGAATGCTGATTGATATTATTACCTAAGGAGTACAAAAAAATGGCAGATTTTTCCAAGATTATCGGACATGAAAAGATTAAAGAGCATATGACAAATGCGGCAGCAGCCGGAAAGGTCTCGCATGCTTATATCTTAAGTGGAGAAGACAAATCTGGAAAAATGATGTTGGCGGAAGCATTTGCCCAAACACTACAATGTGAACAGGGTGGTGCAAAGCCTTGTAATGAGTGTCACTCCTGTAAACAGGCAATTTCGCACAATCAGCCGGATATCATATACGTTGAGCATGAAAAACCAAATACGATTTCTGTCGAAGATATTCGACAACAAGTTAATGCGGATGTGGTGGTTCGGCCATATAGCAGTAAATATAAGATTTATATCATTGATGAAGCAGAGAAGATGAATACACAGGCTCAAAATGCTTTGTTAAAGACGATAGAAGAACCACCGGAATACGTAATCATCTTGTTACTTACAACAAATGCAGAATTATTTCTACCAACGATTTTATCAAGATGTGTTACGTTAAATCTCCATCCGGTAGATGCGAAGTTGCTGCGAAGTTTTCTTATGCAAAATTATGAGATTCCGGATTATCAGGCAGATATATGCGTGGCATTTGCGCAGGGAAATGTCGGAAAAGCGATTGATTTGGCATGTTCATCTGAGTTTAATGAGTTAAAAGAGCAGGTTCTTCAGGTATTAAAACGAATTGATCAGATGCAGGAATTCGAAGTAATTGATGCGATTAGAAGAATACATGAATATAATCTAGAGATACGAGATTATTTTGATCTTATGATGGTATGGTATCGAGATGTATTATTGTATAAAGCAACGGCTGATGTGAACGGACTGATTTTTAAAGATGAAATCTACGCAATTAAAGATCAGGCGAATCGATCGGGATATGAACAACTTAATGAAATTTTAGAAGCAATAAAAAAAGCCCAGGCAAGAGTGGTTGCAAATGTAAATTTTGACTTGGTAGTAGAATTGCTTTTGTGGACAATTAAAAGAAATATGGGATAAAGAATCCTAAAAAATACAGCTGGAGGAAAACCATAAATGGTAAATGTAATTGGCGTAAGATTCCGCCAGGCAGGGAAAATCTATTTTTTTGATCCGATGGATAATCAGGTAACTCTTGGGGATCATGTAATTGTAGAGACTGCAAGGGGCGTAGAATATGGACGCGTTGTTGTGCCAAATCGGAAGATGGCCGATGATGAGGTCGTACAGCCTTTAAAGCCTGTGATGCGAATTGCGACAAAACAGGATGATGAAAAGGTAGAAAAGAATAAAGAAAAAGAAAAAGAAGCATTTAAGACTTGCAAGGAAAAGATTCGCAAGCACGAGCTGGAGATGAAACTTGTAGATGCGGAATACACATTTGATAACAATAAATTATTGTTTTATTTTACAGCAGATGGAAGAATTGATTTTCGAGAGTTGGTAAAAGATCTTGCGAGTGTTTTTCGCACTAGAATTGAGCTACGCCAGATTGGAGTTCGAGATGAAACCAAGATCATGGGAGGCCTCGGAATCTGTGGACGACCTATGTGCTGTCATACATATCTAAGTGATTTTGCACCGGTTTCCATAAAGATGGCAAAAGAACAAAATCTTTCCCTTAATCCGACCAAGATATCCGGAACATGCGGAAGACTTATGTGTTGTCTTAGAAATGAACAAGAAACCTATGAATATCTAAACAAACGCTTACCAAATCCGGGAGATAGAGTTCTTACACCGACCGGTGAAAAGGGCGAAGTGATACAGATAAATGTTCTTAGACAGCTTGTAAAAATAGTAGTTGAACATGACGATGAAAGAGAGATTCTAGAATATCCGGTTGCGGACCTAAAGTTTAAGACAAGAAAAAAGAAAAAGAATCTGGAACAAGAAGAAGAAACGGAAGTTTGTGAAGAGGAAATAACAAGCGCAAAGGATAGTAATAAAAACAACAAAAATAATAAAACTAAGAATAAAAATAAGAATAAGAATCGTCACAAGAACAATAAAGATAAAACAAAATTGACGGATGAAGAAAAAGAACTTCAAATGTTAGAAGATACAGACGGAGGCTCTAAGCTTGACTGAGTTCATGAAGGAAGGCGAGCGACTTGATGATCTTGAGATAAAAGGATATCAAATTATCCAACATCCTCAAAGGTTCTGCTTTGGCATGGATGCAGTACTACTTAGCGATTTTGCTAAGGCAAAACCGACGGATAAGATTGCCGATTTGGGAACGGGAAATGGCATTATTCCAATACTATTATGTGCCAAGGACAAAGGTGCACAGATAACGGGGCTCGAGATTCAAAAAGAAAGCGCGGATATGGCACGCCGAAGTGTCAGATACAATGATTTGGAAAAACAAATCCAAATAGTGATTGGAGATATGAAAGATGCTGCTAATCTGTTAGGAGCATCTTCTTTTGATGTCGTGACAACAAATCCGCCGTATATGATTGCGCAGCATGGACTAAGAAATGTGCAAGAAGCCAAGACGATAGCGAGACATGAAGTGGCTTGCAATCTCGCGGATATCTTGACACAAAGCGCAAAACTATTAAAAGTAAAAGGACATTTTTATATGGTACATCGCCCCTTCCGGTTGGCAGAAATCATGAATGAAATGGTGAAGGCGAAACTTGAGCCAAAAAGAATGCGGCTTGTATATCCGTATATCGATAAGGAACCGACAATGGTTCTTATAGAGGGGATAAAAGGAGCAAAGTCGCGAATAACGGTGGAAAAACCATTGATCGTTTATGAAAAAAATGGTGAGTACACAGAGGAAATATACAAAATTTACGGTAAACAAAAGGGAAAGTAGATGGAAGAAAAACATGGAGGCACACTTTATTTGTGTGCGACACCAATTGGCAATCTCGAGGATATCACCTATCGGGTGGTCCGCTTATTAAGAGAAGTTGATTTAATAGCAGCAGAAGATACAAGAAATTCTATAAAATTGTTAAATCATTTCGAAATCAAGACGCTAATGACAAGTTATCATGAATTTAATAAGATAGAAAAAGCGCACCAACTGATTCACCAGCTCAAGGAGGGAAAGAATATTGCGCTGATTACCGATGCCGGAATGCCGGGAATCTCCGATCCTGGAGAGGAATTGGTTCAAATGTGCCATGAGGCTGGCGTGACGGTTACAATTGCACCCGGAGCTTGCGCCTGTGTAAGTGCGTTGGCATTATCCGGAATGCCATCACGCAGGTTTTGTTTTGAGGCGTTTTTACCAAAAGATAAACAATTAAGGCGTGATATCCTGAATCAGCTTAAAGTGGAAAGCCGCACCATTATCCTTTATGAGGCACCGCATCATTTAAAAAAGACGTTGAAAGAACTATCTGAGGAATTGGGAAACCGAAAGATAACCTTGGTAAAAGAAATAACAAAACGCTATGAAAATATTTTTGTTACAACGATACAAGATGCGCTTGCGCATTATGAGACTCAAGAACCTCGAGGAGAATATGTATTAATCATAGAAGGAAAGAGCTTTGAGGAGCAAAAACAAGAGGAGCAAAAACACTGGGAGAAGATGAGTCTTAAAGAACATATGGCAGTATATGAAAATCAGGGAATCGCCAGAAAAGATGCGATGAAGATGGTAGCAAAAGATCGTGGTGTTAGTAAACGTGATATTTATAATGAACTGCTTAAGGAAGAATAAAGCGAACCGCACTAGCTGTTAGTGCGGTTCATATAATTTTTAAAGAAATTGCTAAGATTAGATAATGCAGTAACAAGAACCTGACGGTTCTCATCCGTAAGACCTTCAACGGTTGCTTTGACCATTTCATCATGGAAATTTTTATGATGATAGAAAGCATTTTGACCTTTTTCAAGAAGCGAAATCAACACAACGCGCCGGTCTTTTTCACTTCGAACACGATTAACATAGCCTTTCTTAACCAGATTATTAATTGCAATGGTAAGCGTTCCAACTGTGACATTAAGTCTATGTGCAACAGAAGACATGCTTTGCGGTTCTTCGCAACCAATGGCTTCAATAATATGAAAATCGTTGTTGGAAATATCTTTAAATTCTTCTGTGATAATTGCTTGTGCCTCTATATCGGTAATATCATTAAATAATTGAACCAGAATCTCATTAAAGGTATCATAGGTATTTCCCATGCAAGCCCTTCTTTCCCTAAAAATTGAAAATTTCTTACTGCATATTTATGAAAATATTATAATAGAAGACAGGAAAAGAAACAAGATATCTTGATAGTCAAAACATCAGAGCGTTCGTAGATTTTTAATCTGAAACAAGCTATAATAAAACAAATAGATGTGGAGGAGGAATCGCAAGTGTCAGCAGAAATTGAAACATTGCAAAGGATGATAGATGAATCAGAGCGAATTGTATTTTTCGGTGGCGCAGGTGTGTCGACGGAAAGCGGAATTCCGGATTTTCGAAGTGTGGATGGGCTTTATAATCAAAAGTATGATTTTCCACCGGAAACCATTTTAAGTCATACCTTTTATATGCGTCATACGGATGAATTCTATCGCTTTTATAAAGATAAGATGTTGTGTCTGGATGCAAAACCTAATGACGCACATAAGAAATTAGCGGAAATGGAAGAAAAAGGGAAATTAACAGCTGTTGTTACACAGAATATCGATGGCCTTCATCAGGCAGCAGGATCAAAGGCTGTCTATGAATTGCACGGAAGTGTGCTTCGCAATTATTGTACGAAGTGTAAGAAGTTTTATTCTGCATCCTATATATTGGAAAGTATAGGAGTTCCAAAGTGTGATGCGTGTGGGGGAATGATTAAACCGGATGTTGTATTGTATGAAGAAGGATTAGATAATGATACGATTACAAAATCAATCAAAGCTATTTCACAAGCAGATATGTTGATTATCGGTGGAACATCACTTGCAGTATATCCGGCAGCAGGATTAATTGACTATTATAATGGAGATAAGCTGGTGCTGATAAATAAAACGACAACACCTATGGATAGTAAGGCGAATCTGGTCATTAATGATAGTATTGGACAGGTGTTTAGCGCAATCAAGATATAACTTAGCCGGACAAAGTCCCCAGATACAAGCATGAGGCAGTCGGGGAAGAAAACAACAAAGGATAGCCTTACAAGGAGGAAGCTAGATGGATATCCGAGTGGGAGATATTTTGCAAATGAAGAAGAAGCATCCTTGCGGAAGCGATGAATGGGAGGTGCTTCGCATTGGTGCAGATTTCAAGTTGAAATGTGTTGGATGTGGACGACTTGTTATGGTGGCAAGATCAAAATCGGAAAAGAATATAAAAAAAATAATTTCGCAAGAAAATAAATAAATATATCTTGAAGTTCAAGGGGAATTGTGCTAATATGAATTTCCGTGGTATAAATTAACACAGCTATCCGATTGACGGATAGAAGAAAAATTTCCTTGCTTTCTGCTAGGACAGAAGGCCAGAGACCAAAAGGAGGTACGATTCGCATGAACAAGTATGAATTAACACTCGTTGTTAGTGCAAAAATCGAGGACGATGCAAGAGCTGCAGTAGTTGCTAAAGCACAGGACTACATCACTCGCGCAGGCGGAACAGTAACAAACGTTGAAGACTGGGGTAAGAAGAGATTAGCTTACGAGATCCAGAAGATGAGAGAAGCGTTTTACTATTTCGTACAGTTTGATGCTGAGGCAGATGCACCTGCACAGATTGAAGAAAATGTTCGAATCATGGACAACGTTCTTAGATTTTTATGCGTAAGAGCAGACGAGGCATAAATCAAAGACTCTAATCGCGTAGATTTCGATAGAAATTTAAGGAGTCTCCACTTATAAGGAGGAGAACAAGTATGAATAAGGTAATACTCATGGGCAGATTGACCAGAGATCCGGAAGTCCGTTATTCACAGGGCGAGAACTCTATGGCAATCGCACGATATACATTAGCAGTAGATCGTAGATTCAACAAAAACAGTGATCAGACAGCAGATTTTATTAATTGCGTTGCGTTTGGACGTAGCGGTGAATTTGCTGAGAAATATTTCCATAAGGGAATTAAAATCGCTGTTACCGGAAGAATCCAGACAGGATCATATGAGAATAAAGAAGGACAACGCGTTTATACAACTGAAGTTGTCGTAGAAGATCAGGAATTTGCAGAAAGTAAAAATGCTTCACAGCAGAATGCAGCAGCATTTAACGGAGGAGGAGCACCAATCCCATCATCCGCACCTGCAGCTCCTACAGAAGGTCCGGGAGAAGGATTTATGAATATTCCGGAAGGAATTGATGAACAATTACCGTTTAACTAACAATTTAGAATTCAAACGGAGGTAAGAAAGATGGCTTACGATAAATCTAACAGATCCGATTCTCCAATGAAGAGAAGAGGCGGACGTAGAAGAAGAAAAGTATGTGTATTTTGTGGTAAAGACAATGTCATCAACTACAAGGATACAGCAAAGTTAAAGAGATATGTCTCAGAGAGAGGTAAGATCCTTCCTCGTAGAATAACAGGAAACTGCGCAAAACATCAGAGAGCTCTTACAGTAGCAATCAAGCGTGCTCGTCATATCGCTTTAATGCCATACGTAGCTGACTAAAGATTTGATAAGACTCAATCATCATTTTGATGGTTGAGTTTTTTTTCCTTTACAGCAAGTTGTAACATCTGATTTACAGCCGAAATTTCGTGCCCTGAAATTGTGTCATAATCTGTTTCGTGGTATAATTCATGTTGGTATATTTTCTTTTCCTATAGGGGAAAGAAACCTCAGATAAGTCTGGGTGAGGAGGAAACATGGGAAAACAAAATGAGTTGACAGCGAGCCTTCGGGCGCATGTACGCTGGCCACTCCAGGTGGTAATAATATTTGTAGTTGCAGATATTATCAGTTATTTTCTAAGTCCATATGCGGGAGCAGTTGGAAGTATTGCGATTGGAATTTATCTTGTATTTACAATACCGGCATATATAAGAAGCAAAAAACAGATTCAAGAATTGCTGGTAGAATTTGCAACACACTATGGAACAATGCAAAAAAGACTTTTGAATGAATTTGAAGTTCCGTATGCTCTTTTAGATGAGAATGGAAAAATCCTTTGGATGAATAAAAAATTCCAAGAGACTTCCGGACGGGCGCGAACCTATCATAAGTCAATTAATGCCATTATTGGAACCATTACAAAAGAATGGTTGCAACGTGAGAATGTGTACACAATGGAACAGCATATAAATCTAGGAGACAGAGATTATCGCGCGTCTATTCAAAAGGTTTTTATGCAGGAAGTTCTTCCACAGGCAGAAGGTGAATCACAGGGGTCAAAGGATATAAAACAGCAGAGAAAGGATTATATTTTCACCTTATATCTGTTTGATGAGACTCGTTTAAATGAATATATTCGAAAGAACGAAGAACAAAGATTGGTATCAGCACTTGTTTATATAGATAATTATGATGAGGTTTTGGATAAGACGGCAGACATGAAATCAAGTATGGTAAGTGCTATCGTAACAAGACAGATTTCGGATTATTTTTCGAAATATGATGCCATTGTAAGACGAACGGAACGTGATAAGTTCTATGTTGTCTTTAAGTATGCTAATTTACAAAGTCTGATCGAAGATAAATTCTCATTAATTGAATCTGTAAAGAAAATTAAAGCAGGAAATGAGATGTCTTTGACGCTCAGTATAGGGATTGGTGTAAATAAGACAACCTATGTACAAAATTATGAGTATGCAAGAATGGCAATAGACCTGGCATTAGGACGTGGAGGCGACCAGGTTGTAATCAAGAATGGGGATCAGATTTCGTATTTTGGAGGAAAAACACAACAAATCGAAGTAAATACTCGAGTAAAAGCACGAGTAAAAGCACACGCACTCCGTGAGATTATAGAAAGTCATGAACATATTTTAATAATGGGACATAAAATAGGAGATGTAGATTCTTTTGGCGCGGCGATTGGATTGTATGTTGGTGCTAAGGCGCTTGGAAGAACTCCAAAGATTGTATTAAATGAGGTGACATCTTCTCTAAAGCCGTTTAAAGAATTTTTTACAGAAGAAAATGGTTATGAAGAAAATATGTTTATTAATGGTGAGACAGCAATCGATTTTTGTGATGCTAAGACGGTTGTCATCGTTGTGGATACAAACAGACCGGCACATACCGAGTGCGAAGAAATTTTGAAAAAATCAAAGACCGTTGTGGTATTTGATCACCATCGCCAGGGTAATGAGAGAATTGAGAATGCAGTGCTTTCGTATATTGAATCCTACGCATCTTCAACCTGTGAGATGGTTGCGGAGATTTTACAATATCTGACAGATGGGATTAAACTAAACCATCAGGAGGCAGATAGTATTTATGCCGGAATTTTGATTGATACGAATAACTTTATGACCAAGACCGGTGTTCGAACATTTGAGGCAGCAGCATATTTGAGACGAAGCGGTGCAGAAGTAACTCGCGTACGAAAGCTTCTTCGAAATGATATGAACGATTATAAGGCAAGAGCAGAAGCAGTACGACATGCACAGGTATATAAGGGCGTATTTGCCATTTCCATCTGCCCGGCTGACGAGCTTGAAAGTCCAACAGTTGTCGGCGCTCAGGCTGCAAATGAACTTTTAAATATTATAGGAATTAAGGCTTCGTTTGTATTAACGGAGTATAATGATAAGATTTATATTTCATCTAGATCGATAGATGAGATTAATGTCCAACTGATTATGGAACGATTAGGTGGTGGTGGTCATTTGAGCGTTGCCGGAGCGCAGTTAGAGCATGCAACGTTAGAAGATGCGGAAGAAGCATTGAAGATGACATTGAATGAATTAATTGAAGAAGGACAGATTACATTGTAAGGAGCAGACTAATTATGAAGGTAATATTATTACAGGATGTAAAATCCCTTGGAAAAAAGGGAGAAATCGTACAAGCAGCAGATGCATATGCAAGAAATCAGTTGATTCCAAAGAAGATGGCAGTGGAAGCAACTCCCAAAAATATGAATGATTTGAAGCTGCAAAAGAAAAATGATGACAAAATTGCTCAGGAAAATTATGAGGCAGCCGTTGCACTGAAGAATAATCTTGAGAAGGAAGATACGATTGTAGAAATTAAAATGAAATCTGGCACAGGAGGAAAACCATTTGGCTCCGTATCCACCAAAGAAATTGCGCAAAAGACGAAGGAGCAGTTAGGTCTTGAATTAGATAAGAAAAAAATGGTTACGGAATCACTTAAGAGTTTTGGTGTCCATGAGGTGACCATAAAACTTCATCCAAAGGTAAAAGCTGTACTTAGAGTCAAAGTGACAGAAGAATAGGAGACATAAAATGGAAGAGGCATTAGTTAGAAAAGAAATGCCGAATTCCTTTAACGCAGAGCAGTCTGTTATTGGAGCAATGCTCCTTAATAAAGACGCAATTGTTGAAGCTGCAGAAATTCTAACAAGAGATGATTTCTATCAAAGTACATATGGAATTTTATTTGAAACAATGGTAGAAATGGTAAATGCAGGAGAAGTTGTAGATGCAGTCACTTTGCAAAATAAGTTAAAGGAAAAGGGAGTACCGGATGAAATAAGCTCCATGAGTTATGTGGCAGACATTATTCGCCAGGTACCGACATCGGCAAATATAAAAGATTATGCTAAAATTGTTTATGAAAAAGCAGTTTTGCGCCGTTTGATAAAAATTAACGAGAACATTGCCAATCAATGCTATGCCGGTAATGACAGCATGGAAAATATTCTTAATGATACAGAAAAACAGATATTCCAGCTGTTAAATGTGAGAAGCGGCGGAGATTATGTACCGATTCATACCGTTGTTGTAAATGCCCTTGAACGCATAGAAAAAGCATCAAAGGTACAGGGTAATGTAACCGGTATTCCGACTGGATTTATAGATTTGGACTATCAATTATCGGGATTTCAGCCTTCTGACCTGGTGATTATTGCGGCTCGTCCGTCTATGGGAAAGACTGCATTTGTACTAAATGTTGCACAGTATGTTGCGTTTCATGAAGATATGACAACGGCGATCTTTAGCTTGGAAATGTCAAAAGAACAATTGGTAAACCGACTGTTTTCGTTGGAATCAAGAGTAGATGCACAGGCACTTCGAACTGGAAATATGTCGGACAGTGACTGGGAAAAATTAATTGAAGGAGCAGAAACTATTGCTTCTTCTAATCTAATCATAGATGATACTCCGGGCATCAAGGTATCGGAGCTTCGCTCAAAATGTCGTAAATATAAATTAGAGCATGATTTAAAACTCGTAATTATTGACTATTTGCAGTTGATGAGCGGTAGTGGAAAAAGCGAATCTAGACAAAATGAGATTTCGGAGATTTCTAGATCATTAAAGGCATTAGCCAGAGAACTGAATGTTCCGGTTATTGCTTTATCACAGCTATCTAGAGCAGTTGAACAAAGACCGGATCATAGGCCAATGCTTTCGGATCTTCGTGAGTCCGGAGGTATTGAGCAGGATGCCGATGTGGTAATGTTCATATATCGAGATGATTATTATAATCATGATTCAGCAGATAAAGGATTAGCCGAAATAATTGTTGCAAAGCAAAGAAATGGTCCTATCGGAACGCAGAAGCTTGTCTGGTTACCGAAGTATACAAAATTTGCCAACAAGGAGAGAAAATAGTTACTTATGGAATTATAGGATTCACTGGAGAATCTATGAAAAAAAGGTTCTGATAATTTCAGGACCTTTTTCATTGCAAAAAAAATAAGCTTCCCGCATAATAAAAGCAGGAAGCTTATATAATTACTTGATAAATTAACCCTGAGCGATAGCACCTGTTGGGCAAGTACCAGCACAAGCACCACAATCGATGCAAGATGCAGCATCAATTTCGTACTGAGAATCACCAGCTGAAATTGCTCCTACTGGACATTCTCCTTCGCAAGCTCCACAGCTAACACAAGAATCAGAAATTACATAAGCCATGATTAAAATCCTCCTTTAAAATCTTTCCAAATATGAAATATAATATTGATTATTGTTATCATATATCAGGAATATACGGTTATTCAAGCATAACATTTGTTATATTTGTAAACGATGATTAGGCATATGATTTGCTTATCACGAGTAAAAGAGTATTGCCATATCGCAAAAAACATTATATAATAAACAAACTAGTTGATTGCGCACAAGTAATTATGAAGTTGAAAAGTTTCACACTTAGGAGGTTTACACTATGGCACAGGTAATTGAGAAAACAACCAAGATTGGTGAATTATTAAGAATGGAAAAGGACGTATCTCCAATTTTGTTAGGAATTGGTATGCATTGTCTTGGATGCCCATCTTCACAGATGGAAACAATTGAAGAAGCAGCATTGGTTCATGGATTAAATCCAGATGAACTGGTTGAGACAATTAATGATTTCATGAATGAATAATCACATGATGGTTAGGCAGCTACTTTCGGGTAGCTGCTTTTTTTGGGGGTTATACTATGATTAATAAAAAGAAACGATTTGTGTTTGACACGTTCTGATAAAAAAAGGTATGCCATCAGGAGATGACATACCACAAGAACAATTATAATTTAGAAAGTGATAAAAGTGCGTGATCTTGAATGATTACGTCAAAATGCTCATCAAAGTAAGCTTGTGTAGCAATCGAATATTTCTGATTATGGCCATACTCTGCTAGGATATTACATAGCTTTGTAAATTCGTCAAAAGTATGATCGGATTTAGAAACGACTAAATAATAATTGCCGGAAACCGGATTTTTGTACAAAGTATTTTCTCCATGATAGAAATTAGAAACTACACGGCTAAGACGCACTAATTCATCCAAATTAGGAAATGTGAACAATTTAAAAATATTCACGTGTGCCTTAGGAGCTGGCTCCGGTTGTGTCTTGAATCCATTGGAAACAGCTTGACCTAGTGGAGTAAAATGAGGTTCCTTTCGTTCTGAATTTTTCTTATCCTGATGTTGTTCCCGCATTTTTCCAAATAATCCCAATGCTTCCTCCGCATCTGTAGGATAATCCTTGGAAAGATGGTCATCAAAACCGGTAAAAGAATCCTCTTCGTTCATTGGAGAAAAACTTGAAAATCGCGTATCAAGTTCTTCCGGATATTCCACCTTTGTAATCAATAATACAATCTTATCTGCAGACATAGGAATTGCCTCAACAATAATCGGAATATTGCTTGAATCAAATCCAAATTCGTAAGAAGCCTGTTCCATCATATCGCGAAATAACAAATTCGTTTTTTCAGAACCATAAGCCAATTCACTTATTTTAAGCTGCCTGGTATCAAGATCTTCTTTTGTGAGAATGCAACGAATTTGGTTATCTGAGATTTTTTCTATTTTCATGAGTAAATCACCCCATTTCAGTCGTAAAAATAGCTAAAATACACAATTTGTAAAGTAAACGTAGTATAAACAATCTTGGCTCGATAGTCAAGAAGGAGGACTAATTTATTAGCAAAATTTAACAAAGTTAAAAATAGGACTTGTCAAATAGAAAAAAATTGTGATATAAATGTAACAAGATGTCTGCGACGCGACTTACAAGAAAGGAGTGTCAGACAGATACAAAATGCATATATTTCTGAAAGATACCGGCTACTTATGCCGTTAGGTTCAGGAGGAAGTAGCAAGGTGTATCTGGCAGAACATAATAAGTTGAAGGATTATCGAGCGATTAAGTGTATTTCTAAGACACGTTCAACGCCGCCTTCACTGCTTCAAGAAGCAGATCTATTAAAGAATCTTAGACATCCGGGAATTCCAATCATATATGATGTTGAAGAAGACAATGAGTACTATTATATCGTAGAAGAGTATGTACAAGGATTGTCATTGCTTAGGTATTTTGAAGAAGAGCAAGAGGTGTCACAGGAAGTTATATTGGATTTTGCAATTCAGTTATGTGATATTTTAGACTATCTTCATTTACAAAAGCCGCAACCGATTTTCTATCTGGATTTAAAGCCAGAGCATATCATATTGAGCGGAGGGCAATTAAAGCTGATTGATTTCGGAATGGCTACGATTGGGTGCAGGAAAGAAAATACAGTTGGATTTACATGTGAATTTGCTGCGCCTGAAAAATATTCCGGAAAGGACATGGATTGCAGGACAGATATCTATGAACTTGGCAGTGTCCTTTTTTATCTAATCTTTCACCAGTATTATCCCGGAAAATCAAAAAAGTATCCCCCAAGAAGGAAAGTAATTTCCAAAAAATTAGAAAAAATTCTAATAAAAATGCTACAGGAGAATCCGAATAAAAGATATCAGTCCATACAGGCGCTGAGAATGGATCTTTTGAAGCTAAAACACCACGGATCGGAAGGCAGACATCTTAAAAAAGACATTTTTATTATGGGTTGTGCTCCACGCGTCGGGACAACACATATAGCGATTTCTTTAGTCAGTTATTTAAACAAACAACAATCAGACAGTGCGGTATACGTAGAGGAAAATTCATCCGGTTTATTAAGAATGCTGATGGAGACCTTTATGGACATAAAAGAGTCAGGAGGTATTATTTTCTTTGATCATTTTGTGGGAATACCTCAATATGGAGAGTCTTTTCAGGTTGAAGTAAATGCACCGCTTCAGGTAAAAGATTACGGGACGCAAAGACTTAGGCTTTGCATGAGTGCGAAAGATGAGGCGGAGCGAGAATTGCTGATTTACGTAATGGATGGAAGTTGTTGGTTATGGTCAAAAGCCGCTGAGGAACTGAAGGAATTGGAAGAAATGTTTGAAGTAAAAGTGGTACTAAACAGTGAAGATGCAGTACTAAAAAAACGACTCGAAAACTATCTGAAAAAGGATGTCCTATCATTTAACCGACAATCAAACCCATTTTATTTAAGTAAGCAACGGGTTCAGTTTTGGGAGTCATTTAAGAAAGGAGGTATCGTGAATTAAATTTCATAAACGGACAGGGAAGCAGCAAATAAGAATCGGGGTATGCGGCGCTTCTAGGGGGCTTGGAACGACGCAATTAAGTCTGATGATAAGCGAATATACAAAAGATATAAAAGGGAAAAAAACTATAATTGTAGATGAAAGCGAAAACAGACAGTTAGTTCAATCCGGTTTTTTGAAGAAAGGAATTGTTGTGCCGGAAGAGGAAGAGAAATTATGCACGGAATATGAGTGTGTAATATTTGATATTGGAAGCCGTATGGATAAATATCTGGAACGGGTGAATTATTTAGATGTTAGAATTATCGTAAGCAGCATTCTTCCTCGGAAGGCAGCAATAACGGGAGAATTTCTCGAAAGAATGAAACAACAAGGAGAACAAAAGGACGAAAAAATTGTAATACTGTCAGGAAGCAGAAGTTTGCAAAAAGCATATGAAAAAATGTATGGTGTCAGACTAATTAGAATGCCGTTCATTGAAGATCCGTTTCGAATCAATCAGGAAAGTTATCGGTTTTTACAGTTATTGTTACCACTATAAACTTCTACTACAAAGCGAATAGTACCAGGAGGGGCATGGAAAATGGATGGAAAGGAATTAGAAGTGGAACTTAAAGATTATGAAAATCATGGAGTAATTATTCGATTATCTGGTCGTTTGATTACAGCGCATAATATATCAAAACATCTTTGCGTAAAAGATGGGGGAGAGTACATGCGAGATTACGTGTTTGAAGGGGGGAAATTAAAGGAAATCCGATTTGATTGGATTACAGAATAATTGTAAAAAAAGGACTTATATACCAAAATGTAACTTATTAACAATCAGAAACTAGGAGAAGGATTTGGATTGGAAATAAGATTATAGATTTTTAAGATGAAACAGGCGGCTGCACAAGAGAAGAATACTTTTGTGTAGCCGCTTTATGTATAGATAGATTATGGGAAATACAAGAAGTATGATATAATCGTTTCAGATTAATAGGGGAGCTAAGGAGGAGCATCATGGGACGCAGAAAAAAAGCCCAAAGAGCGCGAAAGAAAAAATTGTTGATCGCACTGGTGATTGTTGTCATAGTCGTTATTGCGGCACTGGCTTTTCTGGTGAAAAAGTATACACCAACCAGTGAAACAGTTGATTTGAATACTTACTATAATATAGAAGAAGAACAGGATATTGCACTCATAATTGATCGGGAGAAGAATGAGACGCTTGGAAAATATATAAATGGAGAAGTATATGTTCCATATGACATTCTGCAAGAGTCGATAAATGAACGCTTTTATTGGGATTCAAATGAAAAGATATTATTATATACAACGGCGAATGAAGTAATTAAGGCAAATGCAAATGAAGCAGCTTATACAGCGGGAAAAGAAGTTATACAAACTTCTTACCAGGTAGTGATGATAGAGGAAGATGAAACTTATGTAGCTTTGGATTTTGTTGAAATCTATGCAAATGTAACACACCAGGCTTATGAAAGTCCGAATCGCGCTGTTATTACATCGAAATGGGAGACCATCACGCAGGCAACTGCAAAAAAGGAAACACCGATTCGAGTAAAAGGCGGAATAAAAAGTAAGATTGTAGATACCTTAGAAAAGGACGAAGTCGTAACGATTATAGAAGGTGGAGAAAACTGGACAAAGGTTATGACAGAAGATGGCATGATTGGATATATGAAAAATTCATTGATGTCGGATACAAAAGAAGTCACATTGGCAAATGATTTCCAGGAAGAAGAAATCAGTCATAACTTAAAGGATGAGAAGGTTAATTTGTTATGGCATCAGGTTACGAACCAATCAGCTAATAATTCTATATCCACAGTGCTTGCGCGTTCAAGTGGAATTAATGTAATATCTCCGACCTGGTTTTATATGAATGACGAAAACGGCGGTATTGCATCAATTGCGAGTCTGGATTATGTACAGACATGCCATGAAAATGATGTGGAAGTATGGGCACTTGTCAGTAATCTGGAAAATACAGATATTGATTGCGAGAAGGTATTAACCACAACATCACTTCGAACCAATCTGGTAAATTCGATTATGGCAGCAGCGATTCAATATGGATTAGACGGAATCAATCTGGATTTTGAGTCCTTAAGTACACAAGGAGCGCTGGGATTTGTACAATTGATTCGGGAATTATCTATAAAATGCCGTGCAAATGATGTCATTTTATCCGTGGATAATTATGTGCCGTCCGGATATACAACCGCATATAATAGAAGTGAACAGGCAGCGTTTGCAGATTATGTAGTCATTATGGCCTATGATGAACATTATGCAGGAAGCGATGAAGGCAGTGTTTCTTCTATAAATTATGTAACAGAAAGTGTAACAAATACATTAAAAGAAGTGCCGGCCGAACAGATTATTCTTGGACTTCCGTTTTATGCAAGACTTTGGGAAGAAACACCGGATGAAGATGCTGAAAATGGCTATACGCTAAGTAGCACGGCAGTGGGAATGGATGAAGCCGATACTATTTTAGAAGAAAATGATGCAAATAAGACATGGAATGAAGAATTACAACAATATTATGCAGAATATGAAGCAGATGGAAAGACTTATAAGATCTGGATGGAGGAGGAAACATCTTTAGAGGCTAAGCTTAAGATATATCAGGAAAATAACCTTGCAGGAGCAGCCTTTTGGAAGTCTGGATTTGAAAGAAGTACCATATGGGACCTTGTCAATAAATATGTTCAGTAGTAGAAAGAAGGATGAATATGGAACCATTATTAATCGTTTGGCTTGTAATTATAGTGGCTTGTGTCGTGATAGAACTTGCGACGGTTGGCTTGACAACAATCTGGTTTGCCTGCGGTGCAGGAGTAGCAATGATTATTTACGGATGCAAATTGGCATTTGGATGGCAGTTGGCCGGATTTGTCATAGTATCTTTGATTATGTTGTTCTTTACAAGACCATTTGCGCTTAAGTATATTAACCGTAAAACTTTTAAAAGTAATGTTGAAGGTGCCATAGGAAAATCGGTTATGATTACGGAGACTGTTGATGCACAAAAAGGAACCGGAAAAGGAACATTGGACGGAATGGAATGGACGGTTCGCTCTAAGGACGCTAAGGTAACATATGAGCCGGGTGAGGAAGTGCAGGTTGCACAAGTTTCCGGCGTAAAACTAATCGTAGAAAAAAGGAAATAAAGAAAATGGAAATTGTGTTTTTAGAAAGAAACTCTGTTGGCGATGACGTGGATTTATCAGCATTTGAAAAGCTTGGAAATGTGAGAATGTACAGTCTGTCAAAGCCAGAAGAAATCGAAGATAAAATTGATGAAGCCGATATTGTTGTTGTCAATAAGATGCCAATGAATGAAATCACTTTAAAAAGAGCAAAACAATTAAAATTAGTTTGCGTCACGGCAACCGGTACTAATAATCTCGATAAAGCCTATTTGGAGAAACGAAACATTGCATGGCGTAATGCCGAGGGTTATTCTACGCAATCCGTTGCGCAGCATACATTTGCCATGCTGTTTTATCTGCTGGAAAAACTAGATTATTATGATAAATATGTCAAATCAGGAGCTTATATTAATAGCGATTTGTTTACACATATGGGAAAACCTTTTGCACAGCTTAGCAAAATGACCTGGGGAATTATAGGCCTTGGACAGATTGGCCGCCGTGTGGCGGAACTTGCCAGTGCGTTTGGATGTAAGGTGATTTATTATTCCACAAGAGGAAATCATGATGATGCGGAATATATGAGAGTTTCTTTTGAAGAACTTCTTAGAAAGAGTGATATTGTATCCGTACATGCGCCTTTAAATGAAAAAACACAGGGCTTAATGAATGCAAAAGCGTTTGAGGCAATGAAGAAAAATGCAATCTTTATTAATGTAGGAAGAGGTCCGATTGTGGTGGAAGAAGATCTGGCAAATGCGCTGAAGCAAGATGAGATTGCCGCAGCAGGATTAGATGTACTGTGCAAGGAACCGATGCACAGGGAAAGTCCGTTTGCAAAGTTAAAGGATTCCACAAGGCTTCTCATTACGCCGCATATTGCATGGGCTGCAGGAGATGCAAGAGACCGCCTGATGCAGATTATTCATGATGAAATGAAAGAATATATCGAATCTTCCTTAGATGAATAAATGAAAAATTTTTCTAAACAAGTGGCTCATATTCTTGACGGGCATCATAAAAAAGAGTAAGATGCTACAATATGTAGATTGATAAGAGAAAAGAAAGTATGGTAATTGGAGGTAGAATATGAGAATTCCACAAAAGTTGGAAAGAAAAGCCTTTAGCGTTGCAATTGATGTAGCATTGAAAAAGGTAAATAAGGATCGTGAAAAAGGACTTTTAGAAATTATAGATCTTGCAGAGAAGTTTATGGGAGATCAATTTCGCAAAGATGCATATGAAGGTGCAAGAGCTATTGTTAAGAATCCGGAACATAAATGGATGAAGTTTGTAAATAAGATGCTCGATGAGGTACATCCGAATGTTGCAAAAATGACAGCTTTAAACCTCGGATATCAGGCAGCTTTCCATGGAACCAGAATGATTCGTGAAAACCGTGAAGTCTATAATTGTAATATACCATGGCTGATTTTGATGGATCCAACTAGTGCATGTAATTTACGATGCACCGGTTGTTGGGCAGCAGAATATGGATATAAATTAAATCTGACATTTGAAGAAATGGACAGTATTGTAACGCAGGGAAAAGAGCTTGGCATATTTTTCTATATGTTTACCGGTGGAGAGCCGCTTGTAAGAAAAGACGATTTGTTAAAGCTTGCCAAAAAGCATAGTGAATGTGCCTTCCATTCCTTTACGAATGGTACTTTGATTGATGAAGAGTTCTGTCAGAAAGTACAAGAACTTGGTAACTTCTCATTCTCCATATCCTTAGAGGGATTTGAGGAGGCCAATGATTTTAGACGTGGAGACGGCATATACAAGAAAGTTCTTCATGCGATGGATCTTATGAAAGAATATGGATTGTTTTTCGGAACAAGTGTCTGTTATACAAGAAAAAACATGGAAGCTGTTACTTCCGATGAGTTCTTTGACCTGTTGGTGGAACATGGATGCCGCTATGCATGGTACTTCCATTTTATGCCGGTTGGAAATGAAGCTGACAAAGAATTGATGCCAACCAAGCAGCAAAGAGAATATATCTATCATAGAATCCGCGAAGTACGTGGAATGGATTCTGGTAAATCCATCTTCGTTATGGATTTCCAAAACGATGGTGAGTATGTTGGAGGATGTATCGCCGGAGGAAGAAATTACTTCCATATTAATGCAAATGGTGATGCAGAGCCTTGTGTATTTATTCACTATTCAGGTGCAAATATTCGAGAGAATACCTTATTAGAATGTCTCCAACAGCCTTTATTTATGGCATATCGCGATGGACAGCCATTTAATGACAATCATCTTCGTCCATGTCCGATGCTGGAGAATCCGGAGAAACTTCAAAAGATGGTACAGGAAAGTGGAGCGAAGTCCACAGACCTTCAGTCACCAGAAAGTGTGGAACATTTATGTGGTAAATGTGAGGAGTACGCAAAGGACTGGGCTGATAAGGCAGATGAACTTTGGACAAAAGGCCATTTTGAGAAGGTCGGATACACCAATTATAAGAAAAAATAAAGCATAGGTAGTGGCAGTATGAAAAAGACATTGGCAAAAGTCATTTTTGTAATAATTTTAATATTGATCGTGATATACACATTCCACGATTCTGCGGGAACTATTATGCAACAAATCGCACAGACATCGCTATGGCTTATCATAGCGGTGTGTCTTGTGTCTGTGATATACCACCTTTTCGAAGGTGGTATTCTGTTTTTATTAAGCAGAGTTCATAGTAAAGACATCCATTACGGTCATTGTGTGGCATGTGCATTTTATGCCGCGTTCTATAGAGTGGCGACACTCGGAGGTGGCGCCGGGGTGGCAGCCGTATATTACCTTGATAAGAAGGGGCTTGAGTACTCAAAAGGAACGGGTGTCTATACCATGATGTATGTCTTTCATAGAATCAGTATCATGCTGTTTACCACAGTGTTTTTTCTGATCAGTTGGAAGTTTATGGCAGAGCATTACAGCACCTACAAGGGGTATTTGATAGTTGGCTATGTTTTGACATTTGGTATATGTCTGGGAATTACGCTGCTAGGCTGCTGGCCCAAGGCGCATAGTATAGTAGTTGGTTTGGCAAAAAAGATAAATAAAAGCGGAAAGTTTGATGCACAGATAGCACTTTTAGAAGAAAATGTTGTGGTTTTAGAAGAGTCCTTTATGGATATGATAAAACGAAAAAGTCTTATCTTGAAGATGATCGTACTTAATTTTCTAAAGCTGGCTTGTTGGTATTCCATTCCTTATATTTTGATGTATCAGTTTACAGATCTTACAATTGTGCAGTCATGGGCGATAACGGCATTATCGGTTATGATTGCAGCTGTAATTCCGGCACCTGCCGGAGTGGCTTCCACGGAATTTGTCTATACGATGCTTTATGGCGTTGTAGTTGGTGTATCGTATGCAGGATCTTCCGTATTGCTATATCGATTTGCAACATTTATTGTACCGTTTTTAATTGGAATTGTATTTGTGATTTTGCATCGGAGAGATAAAGGGGAAAGTGGATTTAAACAATTTAAAATAATAAACGAAGAAGAGTCAAGGCAATAAAAGGACGTGAGAAATGCGCTCATGCCTGTAGAAACAAGGAAGGATATTTTTATAAAGTAATCATCTAACATTCATGAAACAATCACATAAGGAAATTACTATGTGTATAGTAGATATACATAAGAACATGAATGGAGGAAATTTACCATGAAAAATACAAAAAAAATGCAATGTCTGCTTTTGGCAGGAGTGATAGCTTCTGCTGGAGCTATGATGGCGGGATGCAGCAGCAGTTCAAGTAATGTATCAATTACATCCACGGAAATAGTAGGTGAAGTAACTGCGGTAGATGGTGATGAAATAACCGTAACAGTAGGAAGTTTAAGCAGTGGTATGGGCGCAGGCCAGGGAGGAGAAGCACCTTCTGGTGAAGTGCCGGAAGATAGCAAGGATTCTTCAGAAGAACAATCGAGTGAAGATAAATCATCGGAAAGTTCCGGTTCTACAGAGGATAGTTCATCTACAGATAGCAGTACAGATGAAACTTCATCTACAGACAGCAGTAAGACAGCTAAGACCATGAGTGATACAAAGGAAGAAGCTTCTGAGGAGACAGAGTCTGATAAGAGCACTTCTACTTCAGAATCAGAAGGTGGACAAGAACCACAAGGAGAAGCGCCGGAAGGTGGAGAGGGTGCAGCCGGTTCACAGACCTTGATCGAATCGGATACATCTATGACATTTACCATTTCGGATGAATCTGTTTTAGAAGATGATGCATCAATGGATGATATTACAGAAGGAACGGTTGTAGATATTACGATTGATGGAAGTGGAAATATAGAAAGTGTTACCATCTTGACAGATGTTCAGGTATCGTCAAGTTCATCGAACCAAGAGCAAGGAGAAAGCACTTCATCAACGGATGTTTCATATAGCGGAGTGACAGAATATACATCAGATACACAGGTAAGTGATGAAAGTTATACCTCGACAGGAACGGATGAGGAAGCTATTTGGGTAAGTGAAGGCGCAAATGTCTCTCTTAGTAACATTACAGTAGATAGAACTTCTTCAGATAGTACAGGCGGAGACAATTCTAGTTTTTATGGCGTTGGTGCGGCTATTTTAAATACACAGGGAAATCTCTTTCTATCAAATGCCAGTATCACAAGTGATAGTGCCGGCGGGGCAGGAGTATTTTCATATGATAGCGGTGTAACATATGTAGCAGATTCGACGATTACAACGCAGCAGGATACTTCCGGAGGCATTCATGTTGCAGGAGGCGCAGCTCTCTATGCATGGGATCTTAGCGTGGAGACAAATGGAGAATCGGCAGCAGCGATTCGAAGTGACCGTGGAGGCGGAACGATGGTTGTTGACGGAGGTACTTATACTTCTAACGGTACGGGCTCTCCTGCAGTTTATTGTACCGCAGATATTACCATTAATGACGCAAAACTAACTGCAACAGGTTCAGAAGCTGTCTGTATTGAAGGCTTAAATTCTTTACGATTATTTGATACAACATTAACGGGAAATATGCCGGATGATGAGCAAAATGATAACACCTGGACGGTTATTTTATATCAGAGTATGTCTGGTGATTCTGAGGTCGGAAACAGTGATTTTGAAATGGTAGGAGGAACCATCAATTCAGAAAATGGTGGTCTATTCTATACAACAAATACGGAAAGTACAATCTTATTATCTGACGTTGATATTAATTATTCGGATGATAATGACTTCTTCTTACAGGTAACCGGTAATACCAATGAGAGAGGTTGGGGAACGGAAGGTGAAAATGGTGCCAACTGTACTTTTACCGCTGATGATCAGCAGATGCAGGGCAAAATCATTTATGATAGTATTTCAACGCTCGACTTTTATATGACAAATGGTTCTTCTTTAACCGGATGTTTCGTAGACGATGAAACTTATGCCGGTGATGGTGGAGATGGATATTGTAATGTATATATTTCCGAGGATTCTACTTGGACCGTAACGGCAGATTCTGAAGTGGATGATTTGTATAATGCAGGAACAATTACCGATGAAGATGGTAATACTGTTTCTATCGTTGGAGAGGATGGAACTGTATATGTAGAAGGTGATAGTTCTTATACCATTACTGTTGGTTCTTATTCTACGGATGATAAGACTTCGAATGCACAGGAAGTTCCATCTTATTCTGATTATGAGGTAGACAAGCCATCAGAATTGGAATAATCTATAAGTATATAGATGATACTAAGGGGATGAGCTGTATGGAGAAAAAATCTTCTTTAGAAGTCATAGAGGCAATCGCAAGTTTGCTGGATGCGAAAAATACAGAGACAGAGGGTCACTCGAAACGAGTGGCCCTGATTGTCGTGATTATGGGAAAACAGATGGGGATGAAGGGCAAAGACTTAGAACAGCTTGAGAGAATGGCTCGTCTTCATGACATTGGAAAACTCGGAATTCCGGATAATATTCTGAATAAACCGTCCATGTTGACGGAAGAGGAATTCACAATTATGAAATCGCATACGGTAATTGGTGCAGACATTTTAACGAATCTGAATAATAGCAAACTCTACGTGATGGCCGCCAAATTTCATCATGAGAGATATGATGGGAAGGGGTATTACGGAATGTATTGCGAAGAACTTCCACTTTCCATTCGGATTCTTGCACTTGCGGATGCGCTTGATGCCATGACCTCGTATCGTCGATATCAAAGAAATGTAGACACGAAGGAAGCTATTGCAGGAGAACTATTAAAGGGGAGAGGAACGCAGTTCGATCCGGTTGTGACAGATGTTGCAATTTCTTGTCTTCGAGATGGACGATTTGATGCCATTTTACAGGAAGCCAAGGATATTCATGAAAAGCAAATGAGGATGGGTGACAGAATGCATTATGTGGGCTGGAGCCTGGATTCTTATACGCCAAAATGTTGGAGTCGGTTTGTTCCCTTAGAATATATGGCGAAACAGATAACCGAATATGAACGACTTAGTTCATTTCATGGGATTCTTGGTATTATGGAAATGGATAATTTTGATGACTTGATTGCAAATGAAGGGCATCGCGCTGCGGATTTAAAACTGTTTTCTTTTTGCGATCGTGTTTGTGAAATATTGAATTCCTCTGAGATTATCAGTCGGGTTAGTGAAAATCGCATTCTCGTTTATATGGAGAACAATCATAAATTGAAACTGCGCTACCAGGAGATTCAAAAAATGGCGGACATTCTTGGAGTTTCTATTGTGGCCGGACTAGCTGTGAATGAAAAGAAGTGGAACTTTAAAGCAGCTTTGGATCGCGCAAGATGTGCACTATACCATGCTAAGCTTTGTAATTTGAAGTTATATATGGAAGAGAATGTGAAGAAAGATTTGCCGAAAGATATCGGACTTGAAGCGGATCGAAAGTTAATAGAGCGTGAAATTCCGCTATCGGAGCGTGTAGGTAAAACGTTGGCGCTGATTACGATTACGCCAATTCGTAATGACGTTTTTGACATGGAGCGTATGGATGAGGTCGTTTATACGCTAGAAGATAATTTTATCCGAAAGCTTGATGATACGATTCGCACGAAGCGGTTCTCAAGTAACCAGATTGTTCTGGTGAAAGAGACGATGAACAAGGAGGATGTGGAAGAACTGCTTGAGTGGAATATATCAGAGTATTTTCGGCTGTCACAGATTACGGAATTTGAAATACAATGGGAGATTCTATAAAGAAGTATTAAGAAATTGAAGCAACATTTCTTTCCTATTATCATAATCTTGTAGTCCGATTTCATAAAATTCTTTGAGTAATGTAGCATTTTTAGTATAAGGCGTAACTCCGGGGTCATGAGATGGTGTAAATAAAAACGCTTGCCCTTTTTTTTCCAGCTCAAAACATTTACTACGGGAAGCTTCATAAACCAGATGTCGCTTATCAAGAGCTTTTGCGACTAATGGATATCGGTGAAGAAGCATATGATAAAGAAGAGGGTATTTTTGCGAAGTCATCTTGTAATCACGTGATTTTGAAAGAAGTACAACTAATTTGTCGCAGCCTTTAAAGAGAGCACGCGCAACAGGAATTGAGTCGACAACACCACCATCATAGTAGATACGACCGTTATGGGAAGTGGGTTTGCAGACAATGGGGATAGCACACGAAGCCATGAGAGCCCAATAGTCATCTTGTGCAAGATCATCCTTGGTCAAATATTCCGCGGTTCCATGATGGGCATTTGTGGTCACCATTTCAAGTTCGCAGGGATTATCCATAATGTTACGGTAATTTAAAGGATCGACGCCGTCATGTATAATCATGTCATGATAGATATGAGACAGATTAAAAAATGATCCATTTCTCAGAAAGCAACGAGCTCCAAAATAATCTGGGTCATTTAAATGAATCGAATAGAATCGAAAGTTACGGTCACGTTGCCCGCCAAGATAAGAGACAAGGCAACCAGCACCGGCAGAAACACCAATGGCATAGTTAAAAGAAATGCCATCATCTAAAAATTTATCTAATAAGGCAGCGCCATATGCACAGCGCATACCGCCCCCTTCCATAATTAGTCCTACTTTTCCCATAATTTAATCCTCAGAAACATAAGAATATGCATTTGAAACCTTGGCATTTTCCGATGTCAGCTTAACGGTATCGCGGTAGAAAGCAATTACCGGAGTTCCGGTTTCAATATTTTTATAGATTTTTTTTGCAGCTGAGGCCGGAACATTGATACATCCATGAGAGCCGGATGTTTTATAGATAGAACCTCCAAAGGAACTTCGCCAACTTGCATCATGGATTCCAACATTGTAAGCAAATGGCATGAAATAGGTTACATCAGAGGAATAATCTTCTCCGACAAGCGTAGCCGGCGACTGTTTGTAAACGATTTTAAAGATACCATCCGGAGAACCATTTCCTTTGCTGATATTGCCGGATACAATGTCTGTTTCAACAATAAGTTTACCCTCTTTATAATAGTATAAATGTTGGTTGGAGTAGTCGATTTCCACATAAGTATCTTGAATTTCCTGCGATCCTTCATAGGTTGCTTCCTGTGAATACTGCATTTCTCCGGTTATGGAACCGCCTGTATTTAGATCTTCAAGTAATTGTTTTACCATAGCCTCTTTGTCAACAACCCAGCCGTAGTCACCGCCTCCAATGGTAATAGTATCACCTAGAGTTGTTTTGAATTCGCGCTCATCGCCATAAGTATTATAAGTGCTGGCAAGCGACTGAACATAATCGGTTACAGCCTCTTCACTGATACTGACGCTTCCGTCGTCTGCAATGGAAAGGAGTGATTGAATAATCGAACTGTCAATAACCAGATTCTCGTCACTGCTTTTTAAGGTATAAGTGATCGTAGTGTCAGTGTATTTAGAAATTTGTGATAACGTAGTGTTAAGGCTTTCGTCATTGGAATAGACGGTTGGGTTTTCATAATCTTCATCTGTAAGTTCTAGTGTTGTCGTACCATCATTTAAACAATCAAGAACTTTTTGGCGGGCACTGTCTAAAAGAGTAGTACCCATAACTTCTTCTGTGATGACCCAGCCATCTTCTGTCTGTGTAAGGGCGGCATCTTGTGGTGCGATATAGGAATCGGTATCAAACAAAGCAAGTTTAGAGATTGCATTTTTGGCATCCGTTTCTTCATATGAAGCAGACACATCAAGCGTTAGTTCGTGTTGTTGTGAAATCTGCATCGGCCAGGCAAAGCCGCTTTGCTCTTTCAAAAGCGTTTTAGAAGAATTTGAAAGAGTATAAGAATATCCAAAGTCAGCGCCGATTAGTTCATAGGAATTACCATCGCGATCGGTAATGGTTAGAACGTAACTGTCAGCAGCGTTGCGAAGGATTTGATCCACTTCTTTTGCCGTCATGAAAGACGCATCTTCACCGTTTACTGTTGTATTTGAAAAGAAATGTGATGAAAAGTAAATGCTGATGCCAATGTACACTGCAGCTAGAATAATTACAATCAGGATTAACACAGCACTGCCTTTATGAGCTTTTATGTATTTCATAGAATCACCTGTCTTTCTGTAAGCATTATAACGAGAAAAGGCGGTTATTTCAACTAAGTAGGGCTTGACGTTACAAAGTTAAAGGTTGTGTATTTGATGTATTCAACGGGATAAAACAGTCATATCATATGAAAGAAAGGACAGGGAGAAATGCTTGAAGTTTCAAAAATAATCAACTATAATACAAAGGTTGAATTCTACTTTTATGTGGAATATTTATAATGTAAAATTATTTTTATATTTGGCTTAGGAGGAATTGAATATGAAAAGCTTGAATCGCTGGGTGTATGCAGTATTCGGAGTGATTGCTTTATTAATGGCAGGACTTGTTTATGCATGGTCGGTAATGTCAAAGCCGATTGGAGCTGCGCATACAGATTGGACAGCAGCGCAGCTGTCACTTACATTTACATTGGTAATGGTATTTTTCTGTTTAGGGGGATTGATAGCCGGAATCTTATCAAAGAAGATTCCAACGAGAATCTTCATTATCATAGCCGGAATCTTATTTGTAATTGGCTTCATGGTTGCAGCAATGGCAGGGGATTCGCCGGTTTTATTATATCTGGGATTTGGAATTATCTGCGGTCTTGGAGCTGGATTTGCTTACACGCCGGTAATGGGAACGGTATCAGCATGGTTTCCGGATAAACAGGGTTTGATTTCCGGAATCTTATTAATGGGATTTGGACTTAGTAGTTTCATTGTCGGAAAGGTTTATACTGCTTATACGCCATCGGATGGTACGGATGGTTGGCAGGCAACTTTCCGTGTTATGGGAATTATAGTTGTAATTGTACTTGTGATATGTAGTATTTTCTTAGTAAAGCCGGATGCTGATTATAAACCAAAAACAATTACGGACAGCTCTAAGAAAAAGGAAGTAAGAGAGCCTGCAAGTGAAAAAACACCGGGCGAGATGCTTCGACATCCATCATTTTGGTGTTATTATATATGGGCAATTGTTGTTTCCGGAGCAGGTCTTGCACTTGTATCGCAAGGAAGTGGTATTGCAACAGAAGTTGGCCCGAATGTTTCCGCAGGAACAATCGCTACGGTTGTTGGTTTAATATCTATTTTCAACGGAATCGGACGAGTGATTTTTGGTGCGATTTTTGATAAAAAGGGACATAAGTTTACAATGATTTTGGATATGATTGTTTTTATCATTGCAGCATTGATTATTATTGCATCACTTGCGACAGGTTCCTTTACGGTATTAACAATTGGATTTATTGTTGGTGGAATCGCATATGGTGGAGTAACGCCGACGAATTCAGCCATCATTAGTGATTTCTTTGGACGAAATAATTATCCAACAAACTTCTCACTGATTAATACAAACCTTATTATTGCATCATTTGCATCAACAATTGCCGGTAGATTATATGATTCAAGTCAGTCATATTTTTCGACAATGATTATGATGATTATTTTAACGGTAGTAGGATTTGTAGTATTCTTCGGAGTAAGAAGACCGAAACAGTAAAAAAGATAAGAAAAATAAAACCCCATAGGATTTTACAGACTGTTGTCTTTAAGATCCTATGGGGGATTTTTATATATAGCGTTATGGCATCTTGAAAAGATCAGGAAGTGTCTACACCAAAGGTTCGGATCTTTTACCTTCTAACCAGCGAAGTAAATCGCAAAAGACGGTATCTTTATCGGTTTCATTTAGAATTTCATGACGATCGCCTAGATAAAGGCGCATCGTGCAATCACTCATACCGATTTTTTTGAAAAGCTCGTATAATTCATTTACCCCGCTTCCGAATTGTCCGACAGGATCATCACCTCCGGAAACTAAAAAGAGAGGAAATGTCGATGGCGTTTTAGCAATATTTGCCTGATTTTTTGCAGCCTCAATGCTAAGAAACATATTGTAATAGCCGTTAAGTGTAAAAACAAAGGTACATAGAGGATCTTGCAAATATTTGTCCACAACCGCGTTGTTTTTCGTAAGCCAGTCAGCTGACATTCTGGTTTGACCGAATTTTTTATTATACGACCCCATAATGAGATTGTTAAGGAAACGGCTTCGATAATGCCAATTATGAATGCCGGCAATGATTTTACATAACATCTTTCCAAACTTTAAGGACCCATCTGTCGGCATACCGGTTCCCATAATGATGCAACCGGCAAGACCTTGAGAGTAATCTTGAATATATTGGCGAATCAAGAAAGAACCCATGGAGTGTCCCATAACAAAATAAGGAGTCTTAGGATAGGCTGCTGCAGTTTTTTTGCGAAGGGTATGAATGTCGCTTAGCAAGCATTCATTGCCATTTTCCCGGGCAAAAAAACCAAGGTCTTCTTCTGAGCGGATAGATTGTCCGTGACCAAGATGGTCATGACCGGCGACCAAATAGCCGTGTTCATTTAAGAACAAAGCAAATTCTTCATATCGCTCAATGTATTCGTCCATACCATGGACAATCTGAAGAACTGCTTTTATCTCACCATTCGGAATCCAGTAAACTCCATGAATTTTAGTAATGCCGTCTTTTGATAAAAATGTAAATTCCTCTTTCAACTGTTTATATCCTTTCACCTCTCGTTGTTATGATATAAATTTTAACAGAAAAAATATTACGGAACAAGAAAGAGGTCGTTGACAAAGCAGGGGATACTTCACTATATTATAAAGGTAAAGTATAAACGTGCGGAGGATATAAGAATGGATATTGTATGTTTGGATATGGAAGGGGTACTTGTACCGGAGATTTGGATTGCATTTGCCAATGCGACCGGTATTGAAGAACTTAAGAAAACAACGAGAGATGAGCCGGATTATGATAAGCTTATGAAGTACCGTTTAGATATTTTAAAAGAGCATGGACTTGGATTAAAAGAGATTCAGAAAGTAATCGCAACAATTGATCCGATTCCGGGAGCTAAGGAGTTTTTAGATGAGCTTAGAAAAATCACACAAGTTGTGATTATCTCTGATACATTTACGCAGTTTGCGATGCCGCTGATGAAAAAGCTCAACTATCCGACATTATTTTGTAATGAACTGGTTGTTGCAGATAACGGAGAGATTACCGATTATAAAATGCGTTGTCCAAAGTCTAAGTTAACAACGGTTAATGCACTTCACGATATGGGATTTGAAACAATTGCAAGTGGTGATAGTCATAATGACCTTGCCATGATTCAGGCAAGTAAGGCCGGTTTCTTATTTAAGAGTACGGAACAGATTAAGAAGGATTATCCGGATATTCCGGCATTTGATGAATTTGACGATTTATTAAATGCTATCAAGGGTGCACTTGCATAAGAGATGGAAAAGGAGCTGAAACAGCCAATGTTATTGGAACATAATGACATTGCTGAATCAGCTTTTTTGTTTTCATCTCTTTCTTTTTCCTCTTTTTTGTCCGTATTTTTTGATGTTTTTTGACATCAAAAATCCAGTATTTACAAGCATAGACAGGATTCAGCAAGTGAAGAGAGTCAAAATTTTTGTGAGTAATGTTGAATAGACAAATGATAATTTAGTTATTATAATTCAGACTACAACAAAAGAACGTAGCTGCAGGGTAAGCATTCACAATAGGGGAGGAGGTGAAGCTTTCTGGCAGCAGTTCAGATAATTCTTCTGCTTTTTTTATCAGGAGCAGTCATAACGGATCTTAAGGCAGAGCGAATCGATCATGCCATAATCATTGGCGGTCTTTGCTGTGGATTCGTATACCAGATCAGTTTATATGGCGGTCTAGGTATCTTATATTGTGCCGGAAGCGCAATGATTCCGGTTATCATATTATTTCCATTATTTATTATGCGTGCACTTGGAGGCGGCGACTTAAAGCTATTGGCCGTAGTAGGGGCATTTACAGGATTTTCACAGGTCATACATTGTATGATGGTGTCATTTATTCTCGCAGCTGTCTTTTGTTGTTGGAAACTTATAAAAAACAAAAATGGATGGGCCAGAATTGCGTATTTTTTTGAATATCTTAAAGAGGCGGTAGTAGAAAGAGCAATTCCGGTATACGATCGTGGAGGTCGAGAAAATCTGATTCATTTTTCTGTATTTATCCTATTTGGATATGTTGTTTGTCAGGAGGTAGGTATTTGAGTATAAAACAGATTGTTATCTGTGATACGCAGAAGGTTTATGTAGACCGGCTGTTAATGCGTTTACAACAGCAAAAGGAGCGACATCTAAGTTACATTGGGATCACGAATCCGGATGATTTTACGAAGGAAGATGCCACGAGTTCCTTATATCTGATGGCAGAACCTTTTTGGATACCGGTGCTGTTAGAAGGAATTGAGCACAGAACTATTTTGCTTAGTGGGGATTATGTTCCAAAGTGGTTGATGGGGTATCCGGTAATTAATAAGTATCAGGATTATCAGAATATTCTCAGAGGAATATTCGGCAGTGAATTATGGAATGATTTTTTTGCGCAGGACAATAAGGCGTTGCAAAGTTCGTTATCCATTACCGGCATATATTCACCTTCGGCACATCCGGATGTTGTGTATTATGCAATTTCCTATACGAAGCGTCTGCAAAAAAAATCGCTGTTTATTCCGGTTTTGCAAAATGGATTTTACATATTTTGTTCGCAATATGAAGTGCAAAAGGATTTGCTGGATGTTTTGTATTTGATGGATATGAAGGGGGAAAATTTTGATCTGCGAGGATTTATCCACAAGGTGTTTGATGTGGATGTTATTCTTCCACCGTTTGTCAGCGGAGCAGCATCCAGGCTTGGAAGAGAGCAGATTGTAAACTTGTTGCGATTGGTACAGCAAAGAACCGATTACGAAGAAGTGGTACTGTGTTTTGACTGTTTGGCGGAGGATTATTACGAATTATTTGATAGTTTTTCTAAGAAAATTTTGCTCGAATCTAACGGGCCATATGCAAGACATGCTCAAAAGCAGTTTCAGGAAAATATCAGATTGCATTATGGAGCAGATCGCGAAGATGATTATGTGCATGTGGAATTACCGGTGACGCAGGTTTATGATCCAGACCAGTTATGCGTAAGTGAGATGGAGGAAAGAATATGTTAGGGGAGATGGAGTTGATAAATGAGATTCGCCAGGAGGTGATAGGAACTTTTCAACTAGAGGATACTCTTGATGATGATGAAATCAAGCAAACCATTTATGAGGTTATGAATCAGTCCGATAAGGTGCGAATTATGGATTTACATAAAAGAAAGAGGGTTGCATCGGCAGTCTTTAATTCGCTAAGGAAGATGGATATCTTGCAAGATCTTTTAGAAGATTCACAGATTACAGAGATTATGGTTAACGGACCGAATCATATTTTTTATGAAAAAGGTGGTCAGCTTTACAAATGGGATCATACATTTTCTTCTACTGAGAAGTTAGAAGATGTAATACAGCAGATTGTTGGAAGGAATAACAAGATGGTGAATGAAAGTGTGCCGATTGTGGATACTAGACTTGCGGATGCATCCCGTGTCAATATTGTACTTCCTCCGATTGCGGTAGATGGAGCGGTCATTAGTATACGACGATTTCCGAAAGAAGCTCTCACAATGAAAAAATTAATCGAGATGAATTCAATTGGAGGAGAAGCTGCCATGTTTTTGGCAAATCTTGTGAGGGCAAGGTACAACATTTTTATTTCGGGTGGAACAGGGAGTGGAAAGACAACATTTTTAAATGCTCTTTCTATGTTTATTCCAAAGGACGAGCGCATTGTAACGATAGAAGATTCGGCAGAGTTACAGATTCAGGGAATTGAGAATCTGGTTCGTCTTGAAATTAGACGTGCTAATTTTGAGGGAGTTCAGGAAATTACAATGACTGATCTTATTAAAACGGCATTAAGAATGAGACCGGACAGAATTATTGTAGGGGAGGTACGGGGACGTGAAGCTTTGGATATGTTGCAGGCGATGCAGTCTGGACACGACGGAAGTTTAAGCACCGGTCATGCGGATTCGCCAAAGGATATGGTGCATCGACTTGAAACTATGGTTCTGATGGCAATGGAGCTTCCGTTACAAGCGGTTCGAGCACAGATTAGTAGTGGTATCGATATCATGGTTCATTTGGGGAGACTTCGAGATAAGAGCAGGAAAGTATTAGAAATCTGTGAATTGATTGAAGGAGATCGAGGCCAGATTATCTATTCACCACTATATCAATTTGTGGAAGAAAATGAGCAAGAGGGGAAAATTATAGGAAAATGGGTGAAGAAAAACAGTCTGCAAAATAAGACAAAGTGCAAGTTGGCGGGAGTTGTACCGGAGGTATTGTAGATGGGAAAAAAAACACGAATCTTATCGTTTTTAGAAGGAATTGGAATAAGCGTTCTTGTTGCTCTTATCTGTTACCGAAGCATCTGGGGAATGGCAGTTGGGATTGTAATCATACCGATGTGGTACAAGTTTCGTATGTTGCAGTATGAAAAGAAACGGCTCGATAAAATGCGAAAAGAGTTTCAAGAAGCGATGCAATCGGTCAGTGGAGCATTGTATGCGGGCTATTCCCTGGAAAATGCATGGAAAAGTGCCAGAAACGATTTGTTCGTGATCTATGGAGAAGAGACGCAGATGATTCGAGAAATGGACAACATGTTAAAGCAACTTTCTCTTGGAAGAAATTTTGGAATAATTTTGAGGGAATTTGGAGAACGTAGCGGTCTAGATGAGGTAAAGGTATTTTGCCAGGTGATGGAATTTGCAATGAAAAGCGGTGGTGATTTTGCAGGAATGATTGGCGCTTGTGTAAGAAGAATCTCGGATCGTTATGAGGTACAAAGGGAGATTGATACGATTACGGCGGAGAAACAATTGGAGTATCGCATTATGATGTTGGTTCCGATTGGGATCATCGTTTATATCTCAATGTCTTCGCCGGGATATCTTGATGCAATGTATGAAACGCTTCAGGGTCGATGCGTGATGACAGCGTGTCTCGCTGGATATGCCGGTGCTGTTTATCTTGCAGAAAGATTGATTAAAAGAATATAGGGGGAGGAAGCTAGAATGCTACTGTTATTAATCATTCTTGTTCTGGGGTGCGTAATGTGGCCGATATGGAAGAAAAAGCAGAGGATGAAACGTTTTGGTTATTTGCCAAAGATTATGATTGCGATTTCGTGTCTTGGTCTTGTGACATTATCAGCGGATGATTCTACTGTGCAGAAGGGAACCTTGATAAGGGGAGATGTTGGTGAGAAGGAGCAGATTTATGAGCTGGAGTTAGAGGTGCCCGGGGTGCTTAAGAAAGAACCTTATGAGATTACTTTGCCGGCAAGGCAGTATACAAAGCAAGAGGCTGAGAAAGCAATAAAAAAAGCACAGGAAGAACTTGAGCTGAAAATGAAGGGGAAGAATAAGAGCTTTGAAGAAATTACAGGCGATTTGAATCTTCCACAAAGTTTGTGTGGTGGAGCGGTGGAGGCTTCGTATGAATGTTCAGATTCTACACTCTTAGAGTCGGATGGACATATATTATATGAAAATACAACGAAAGAAGGCAAGCTTGTAACTTTATATGTGACGATGACTTGTCAGGACCTAGAGCAGGTGCTGGAATATCCGCTTGTGGTAAAGGAAGATCAATCAGACATTAAGAAACTGATAAAAAAGAAAATTACGAATGCTATTCAAAACGAGATGGAGGAAACATCATTAAGTCGGCAAGTTCATCTTCCGCTTAAAATCGGGGAATATGAAATAAAATGGTCGGATTCAGCGACAGTCAAACCGCAGGCATTTTTATTGCTGATGATTTTAATTATTGGGGCAATAGAAGTGGCGCGCATATCAAAACAAAAGGAAGCGCAAAGAAATAGAAGAAAGCATCTTTTGATGGAGTATCCGGATTTTTTGAATACGCTGACTTTGCTTCTTGGAGCCGGGATGAATGTCAGGGGAGCTATTACCAGGATTGTAAAAAAACAAGATGAATACAAGGAACAAGAAAGTGAATTGCATAGGGAGCTTAAAATAACATGTATGGAGATGGCAGGAGGCATCACGGAAATGCAGGCATATGAAAGGTTTGCAACAAGATGTAATGTGCAGCAGTATCGTAAGCTGGTGGGATTACTTTTACAGAATATGAAAAAAGGATCTAGGAAGCTAAGGGAGTTACTAGATGGTGAAGCAATTCTTGCGCTAGAAGAGCAAAAGGCATTAGCTCGGAAAAGGGGAGAGGAAGTTAGCACAAAATTACTGCTACCGATGATGATACTGTTGGCCATTGTAATGGTAATTTTAATGTTTCCAATGACACAAATTTGAGGAGGAAAAATTATGTTAGATCAGATAAAAGCATTTTTAATTGACGAAGAAGGAATTGGAGTTGTAGAAGTAATTTTGATATTGGTTGTTGTAATTGCTATGGTGGCTATTTTTCGAGACAAGATAAAGAAAGTAATCAATGATGTCTTTGTCACGATTAATTCAAATATCAGTAAGCTGTGATGATGAAATATCGAGCAAAAGCAAGCGTATCCATTTATGTAGTGTTGATGTTGGTATTGATTGTAACACTGTTGTTTTCCGTATTAGAAGCCGCAAGGGTGCGGGCTGTGGGTGGAGCCACATACAAAAAAGCCTTGCAGGAGACCGAGTCCGTCTATGCGGCTTACCATTTGGAACTAAACAAACAATATGGATTGTTTTTTTTGGAAGGTGATGGCCAAAAGTCAAAATCGGTTCCGGTCATGGATAGCATCATTTACGAAAGCGAGGAGAATGAAGATTATGATTTTTTGGGGAGTAGATATAGCTCGGTAGTTCTGGATGCATATTTATTGGCGACCGATTATGAAGGGGAAGTTTTTCGAACAGAGGCGGCAAACTGTGCGAAGATGACTCTGACAAAGGATGCCATCGAAAAAGTGACGGACAGCTTAACGGAGACACAAAATGATACGCAGTTGGAGCAAAAAAAAGAGGATGCATTAGAGCTTCTTGAGCAGATCGAGGATGCATCGCAAAAACCAGTACCGATAGACGCTGAAAAAAAGGCGAGGATGGGGGAGGAGGAGGCAGCAAAGACAGAACCGACAAAAGAGCAAAAGGAACTTGTAAAAAAATATGGAAATCCTTTAAAACAATTAAAAAAATGGGGGTCTGATGTGGGGTATAGCATGATCATAGAAGACGTTTCTAAGATATCCAATCAGACAATTGAGAATAAGAATCTGGTATCTCATAGGACCCTTGCAACCGGAAAGAAGAAATCTACGTTGAAGGTTGCAAAAAGTCATAAACAGACAAATGCAGCTAAGGATATTTTGTATATTGCCTATTTAAATCACTATTTTCAAAGCTATATGGGATGTGAGGAAGAAAGACCCCTTTGTTATGAACTTGAGTATATTTTGAATGGCAAGGATTCCGATCGGAAGAATTTGAATGCAACTCTTACGAAATTGTTTTTGCTTCGAGAAGGATGTAATTATGCGACGATTCTTAAAGATCGTAAAAAATGCGAACTTGCGTATGCGCTGGCAAGTGCAATTCTTGCACCGACTGGATTACAAGGGATGGCAACATTGCTTCAGCAGGGAATTTTGCTGGCATGGGCATACGGAGAAAGTATATTAGATGTTCGAGCGCTCTTAGCCGGGAAAAAGATATCTTTGATGAAGACGGTAGATGAGTGGACATTGAATTTGGATGATTTAGGAAAGATTACGGATGTATCTTTTCAGGCAAAAGAGAATAAGAATGGAATTTCTTATCAGAACTATTTGTGGGCATTATTGTATTTGCAGAAAGATAAAGTGCAGACGTATCGAACAATGGATCTTGTGGAATTGAATGTTGCAAAGACGACAGGGAATGGTTCCTTTGCAATGGATCGCATGATATTGTCATCGAAGATGACATATTGTTATGAAGCAAAAGGACTTTTCTTGTCATTACTGTGGACAACCGGTAAAGAACCGGGAAGTCATCTGGTGGAGCAAAAAGTGGAATATTCATACTAAGAAGGAGGTGGGTATAATATGGTGTCTCTTAATCCAAAAATATTTATAAAGAAAGGTTTTAGGTTTATTTTCTTACTATACACAAAAGTTAACGTTACATTGTCTCTTTTCAAATCTCATATTCCCAAAGAAGAGACACCATATTATGCCCACCTGAAGGCATCATATACGCTTGAGGCAGCAGTTGTGCTCCCCATTATGGCAATGATTCTTGTAATGGTGCTTTATGGATTTCGAATATTACAAGTACAAACCTGTGTAGAAAGTGCGTTAGATCATGCAGCAAGGCAGACCGCAGTATATGCAAAGGCAATTGAAAATGATGAAACCTTGCTTCTGTGCGGAAGTGTGATAGCAAAAAAATCAATAAAAAAGGCAAAGGCGCCTACAGAATATGTCTCAGGAGGGCTAGCGGGAATTACTTTGATAAATTCGAAAGCATCCGGAGATTATGTAGAATTGGTGGCTACTTACCGAATGAAATTTCCATTTCCTTTCTTTTATAAGAAAACGGCTACGATAATTCAGTCCTCAAAAAGCCGAAAATGGACTGGGTACAATAAAGAAAATATCGGTGAGGATGATGAAACATATGTCTATATTACACCCAGTGGCAAAGCATATCATGCGAATATAGAGTGTACTTATCTAAAATTGTCAATACGCACTGTGTCTGTATTGGAACTTGATCGTGTACGTAGCAAGAATGGAAATATCTATTATGCTTGTCCTTTGTGTGGGCGCGGAGTAAAGACGGGAATGGTATATATCACAGATTATGGGGAAAACTATCATAAATCCCTATCATGTAGTGGACTAAAAAGAACGATTTATCATGTGCCGATATCTGAGGCTGTTGAGAGGGGGTATCACAGTTGTGGGAAATGTTATTAAACGAAAATACGAAAATAATAGTTTGGATCATTTTGCTTGTAATTGCATCAATACAAGATCTTCGTTGGCATTCGATTCATGTGGCAATACCACTTGTTGCAGGATGTGCAGGAGTATTGTTACAGATTGTGTGTGCCAAAGAGGCGGGATTCACCATCGTGAGCGGTATTATTGTTGGGATGGTGTTTGTGGGCATTTCCTTGCGGACCGGGGGAAAAATCGGACTTGGGGATGCACTAATGATTATGGCAGCGGCATGTTATTTTAGCGGGGAACGCTTTTTGTGGTTGCTTATGGCAGCAGGGGGATTGTCATTAGTTGGATTTTGGATATTGCATTTGACAAAGCATAAGCAAAGAGAGATTCCATTCTTGCCATTTTTATTGGGAGGGAGCGTGGTGGCCATATGTATTTAAAAGGATCCTATACGATAGAAGCGGCACTGATATTTCCACTTATTTTGATTGTTCTAGCATGTGCCGTGAAGATATCGGTTGATTTTTTTAGGGAAGAGATGGTTTATGTAGAAAGGGTTAGTGAAATAGTGGATACAAAGCCTGTAAAGACGATTCGAACAAGTGAGATAGCAAAAAAAGTGATGGAAATTGTGAAGTAGAGGGGGACATATGGAGATTCGTTATCAAAGAGATTTAAATAAAAGTTATATGGTAATACAACGAGATGGTATTGACTGGGAAGAGTTTGAGCTGCGTATGATGCAACAAAATCGGATACCGGGATTGTTAGAGGTATTCCAAATGGTGCAAGATCAGAAATTGTCATTTCTATATGACATTTCCGGAATGCAGTCACTAGATGTTTATTTGAATCGAAATGAAGTTTCAAGACAGCTTTTGGAAAAATTAATATTTTCATTAAAGCAGATGTGCTACCGGTTAGAAGATTATCTATTAAATGAAGATGATTTAGTGCTTTCAGAAGAGACGGTGTTTATAAAGGGAGAGGAATTGAGATTTGTATATCTTCCGGGAAGCGAACAAGGGGCAGGTCTTGGACTTATGCATCTTATGGAATTTATATTGGGAAAGATAGATCACAGTGACAGAAACTGCGTGGAGTTAGCTTATCGTCTTTATCAAAAAACAACGGAAGAAAATTTTAGTTTTGTCAGTTTTTTAGAAGAATTTAAACAGGATACTTCTTGTGATTCGATACAAAAAAGGACGATAAAAACACAACCGGAAGACGGTATATTTCCTATAGATGAAAAAAGTGAAGCAAAGGAATCCAAAATCAAACCTCAATCAGAACGGAGAAAATTCTCAATTTCAAAAGGTATCAGTAAATGGTTATTAAAGGATCAAAAAAATAAACCGGAAGATATCTTTTCGGAGGAAGACTCTACACAAATCGAATATGCTTATGTGGCAGAACAAGGAATACCCTTTGGAACAAAGGAAAGTTCGCATCCGACAATTTATATAAATACTCAGCAAAAAGAGATAGGACAGTTCCAGTACCAAGGGTATGGTGATGAAAAGAATTTTTTTGCGAAAAAAGAAAAAAATTATATTGGTAAGCAAGAAGATGCGGATATTATATTGCAGTCAGAAAGTGTCAGTCGGTTACATGCACTGATTACACGCGAAAACAGTAGCTTTTATTTGGAAGATTTGAACTCGACAAATGGAACATATGTAAATGAAAAAGAAGTGCAATATAAGGAAAAAGTTATGCTTCGGCGAGGAGATGAAATTCGCTTTGGTGATGCAAAATATGCATTTTATTAGATGAAAATTGTAAAATTGTTAAAAATCCTATCGTTCAAAGAGGATATAATATAGTTATGTTGTGTATAATGATGCAATAAATATGATAAATAATAAAAATCGGAATATAACCATTTAGTTTGGTTGACTTTTGTTCGGTATTATGATACTTTGTGAACCAGGGGAATGAGGATCATGCGTGATAGGCATCTATCAGTGGGTGGTCCTTATACTTTTTATACACTCTAACTATCAAGGAGGAAGAACATGAGAACAGTTAAGAAAGCATCACAAAAGATTGCAGCATTTGGACTGTCTGTTTCAATGATTGCCGGGGTGGGTGTTACATCATTTGCAGCAGATACAACATATGATGCACCAACAAGTCCGGTATCTATCACAAGAAATACAGATCACAGTGCTTCTTGGGGAGATAGTACAACAGAATATATTACAGCGACAGCGCATAGAGCGGCATCACCGACGCTGGGTATGATGGGACTGACGGCAACTTCAGGATTTGGAATGATTAATGGAGGAGCACCTGCGTCATTGTCAGACGCACAGTCTTCAGCAGCAATTGGTATCTGGGGAACAACGCTTAATACAAGTTATGATCCATATTATTATAATTATTTTTATAATTTTTATGCATCGGAAAATGGTTCAGAAACGACGGATGATGCGTTAATAAATTCAAGTGTAGCAGCATCTCCGATGCAAGCAGATACGACCCTGTCGTACGAAGGCGGCACAGTATCCGTATCTTTATATACAAGACCACAGCTTGCATTAGGAGTTTCTTCATCAAATGGAACGGATACGGATGGATATACAGCCCAGCTGGAAACAATCAACGGTAGAAGCAATACGGATGAATATTACCAGGAAGGTGATGAGAATTATTCGCCACAGCTTGTATCTTATCAGGTGACAGAGCTTTCTGATATGGTCGCAACGATGTACCGCGTAGCAGATGCAATGGATGAAATTACAGATGCGACAGGTGCTGTAGGAAGATATGGTTCCGGTCAGGATATAGCAGCATTATATGAAAATTACATGTATGGAATTCCGGCTTATGTATTGTCTCAGATTGAGCAGGGAAATATTGAACGTAAGACAGTAGCAATTATCAGTGCAATAAATGAGGATGGAAGTTATACACTTTCGAATTCGGGACGTTACTATCAACATACCTGTACGGTTACAAATAATTTGGCTGATGAACTTAATAAAACAACCGTATCGGCTACTGAACTTCAAACAGCAGATGTAGTGCTGCTTGCAAAGAATATGACAAGCGATGATTTAAAAACATATAACGTAAATTATGATTCATCGAATCAGTTAATCTATTATCCGGATGCTGTGTCTACACTGTATGGTATTTCTAATAATTCGACAGAAAATGCATTTGGAGAAGTGTTCCAGATTGCAATGATTTATGCCGATCAGGGAATCGAAGGATTAGATCCTGTAAGTGTCGGTGCATATTTCTATAAGAATCTGTATCATCTGACAGAAACAGGAGTTCAAAAGGCTGTAACCGTAAACTATGCAAGCGTATCACTTCCAGAAGGAGTAACAACAACAGTAAATTCTTCTTATAACGAGAATGTTCAGGATCTGATTGACGCAGGAGAGCAATATTATATCCAAAAGACTTTGGTAAATAATTCAACAGATTTAAGTGATTTGACCTTATATTCTAATGGATGGAAGGACGCACAGGCAAAGTATGAAGAAGGTAGCGTAGAAGAAACGATTTCCTTAAGTGACTGCAAAGTTACACTTAGCAAGACTTCATATACATATAACGGAAAAGAACGCAAGCCGGAAGTTACAGTAACATACAATGGCCAAAAGGTAGATAGTTCTTATTACACAGTGAAGTATTCATCAAATAAAAATGCAGGAACAGCTAAAGTGACGGTAACCGGAAATGGAACACAATTATCCGGAACAAAGACTTTAACATTTAAAATTACAAAGGCTTCACAGACTTTAACAGTTAAAAAGACATCTAAGACAATTAGTTATTCTAAGCTTAAGAAGAAAAAACAGACTGTAAAAGCAATCACAAAAGTAAGTGGAGCTAAGACAAGCGTTTCTTATAAAAAGACAAAGGGCTCTTCTAAGATTACCGTTAATGCTAAAACAGGTAAGGTAACAGTTAAGAAGGGACTGAAGAAAGGCAGCTATACCATCAAGGTAAAAGTAACTGCAAAAGCTACCACAAATTACAAGAAAGCAACAAAGACGGTAAGTTTCAAGATTACTGTAAAATAATTGCTTGGATTTAGAAGATAACAAGAAAAAGATAAGTGGGGAAGGCAAGATGACTTGTCTTTCCCCTTTGTTGGATACAGACATAATGAAAACGGAAAATACTAGCGCAAGAGGAAGAATAAGGATTCATCAGGAAAATGATGAACTTATGGAGTATCGTAAAAAAGAAAAAAAGCACAAAAATGCTAAAATGTCCCGGCTTTGGGTATTGTTGATTATATGGATCGGATTGGTAATCGTGTCAATGTGTGTCATTGTCCCATATGATAAGTGGGATTATTCATTGGCATATTTAGTAGATAATACGTCAACAAATATTCGCGATTTATATGAATACCTTATAGGAAGAAGTGCCGGTAGTACGACCGGAGGAATATTCTGGCAATATATTGGCGCTGCACTTGTCGGTGCAGCATTATCAGCCTGTGGAGCATCTTTTCAGGGAAGTTTCAAAAATGTACTTGCAGGGCCGTCGACCATGGGTGTGATGGCAGGAGGAACACTAGGATGTACGTTATATATGCTGTTATTTGTGCCGACAACACAACAAGCGGTAAATGTGCAGACACAAGTTGGCACCTATGTGAATCAGACTCTTTGGCAACAGTACCAGTCAGAATTGTGCATACTGGCAGGGTGTATTGGCGGCGTATTATTAGTTCTTGGAGTATCCATAATTGCTGGAAAAGGAAAGTTATCCTCCTCGACCATGATTGTTAGTGGCATGGTATTTTCCACAATTGTCAGCAACATAACGATGATTGTTCAATATTACATTCTCATTAAGGATCCGGAGGATGAGAGAATAGAAGCCATCAAAGATCTGATGATGGGAAATGTAACTACCTTAAATAATCCTCAGATTGTAGCTATGATGGGAATTCCGATAATAGTAGCACTTGTTGTATTAATGATCCTTAGAGGAAAGCTTAATTTATTGTCATTTGGTGAAGAAGAAGCCAAAACGATGGGAGTCAATGTATATGCGTATCGCAATATTATGATTATTCTTGGAACAATATTGACGGCGATGGTAGTGTCATTCTGCGGAAAAATCGGATTTTTAGGATTTATGGTTCCGTTGGTTTCTAGAAAAATAGCCGGTCCGAATCTCAAGAAATTACTGCCCGTATCCATCCTAATGGGGATGATTTTGATGACAGTAGTATATGATATCGCAAGAATTGTGAATCTGACATCCTATCTGAATGTAATCACAAGTAGCGTTGGATGCGTCGTGATGGTAATCGTCTTGTTGAAGAAAAGGAGAGCAAAATGCAGCTGACAAAACAGGAAGTTTTAAAAGTTTATCAGACAGATAAAAAAAAGGACCAAAAGAAGCTGGCGTTGGTGATTGCGGTAACGGTATTCATTTTTCTGTTTTGTCTTACCATTCGATATCATGCGTATGGTTATGAGGATAAAATAGCCTTACGTGAATATATGCAAAGCTTTGCAGCAGGAATACGATTTTTGTTTGGGCGTATTTTTGATACAGATTATTATGCACAAAAAGAAGCCGTGATTGAAAGCATTGGAAAGGTGAACTATCTAGGAGCGTTTGCCCGGCTTAAGGAAACGCTCATGGCGCTTCTTGCAGGAGCGGCGATGGCAATATCCGGAGCAATCTTTCAAACGATATATAAGAATCCTATGGCATCACCGAATATCCTTGGTGCAACTGCAGGTATTCATTTAGGAAATGTCATCATGGTTGTTTTGTATTCTTCGATGGCATTGGAAATGATTTATACAAGATATAAAATCTGTTATTTTCTTACAGCAGTTTGTGTCGTAGTGGTGCTTCTTTTGGGGAAATGGGCAGGTGATCAAAAAGGCAATCCAAATGTTATGGAAATGGTGATGGTAGGGGCCATTATCTCTCAGGGAATCAACGTATTTACGCAATATTTTATGTATAACCTTGAGGATGAAGACTTATTGATATATCAACAAATCGTATTAGGGACTTATCAGCAGACAGATTTCATAAGTATGATCATTTTTTTGGTATTGATGGGCATATCAATTATTCCGATGCTCCTCTTACGATATTACTTTAATGCGGCAGCAATTGATTATGTGGATGCAAAGACAGCAGGAATAAATCCGGGTCCGATTCGGATGATTGGTCAGATATGCGGCGTCATTATGGTAACGGCAGCAACAATACATTGCGGAGAAATTGGAATGATTACGATGGTGGTTCCATATTTAATAAGAGCTGTTGTGGGGGCTGATTTTCGAAAAGTCTGTATCTATAGCTTTTGGGTAGGAGGCTGTTTATTAATGATTTGTAGACTGCTTACGTCATTTATATTGATTGCAGATGAAGAAATACCGGTTTCCTTTATTCTGAATATCGCGCTGACCCCAATCTTTATGATTATTTTGGCACAACGAAAAAGAGGTTTTCAATGAAGTTAGAACTTAGAGATGTAACTTGTGGCTATGATAAGACGCCAGTTATAAAAAATATAAATTTCGAAATTAATTCCGCGGAGACATTGGCAATCCTAGGACCAAACGGAGTCGGGAAATCGACCATGTTTAAAACGATATTAAATCTTATTAAGCCATTGTCCGGGCAAATAAGTATTGATGGTGAAGATATTAAAGATTGGTCGCCTAAGAAGATGTCTCGTTATATGGCTTATGTTGCACAAGCACATGTTCCTTCATTTCCGTATCAGGTAAAAGATATTGCGATGCTGGGGAGAATAGGTCAAATGAGTCACCTCGCAAGACCAACAAAAAAAGATTATGAAATTGTGGAACAGGCATTAGAGGATGTAGGAATCCGTCATCTTAGAGATCATATTTATACGGAGATTTCCGGAGGAGAACGGCAGCTTCTTATGATTGCAAAGGCGTTGGTTCAAGAGCCTAAAATACTGATTATGGATGAGCCGACGGCAAATCTTGATTACGGAAATATGGTAATCGTAATGAATTGCATTAGAACGTTGGCAAAAAAGGGGCTATGCGTGATTTTTACGACACATATGCCAGATCAGGCATTTATGTGTAACGCGAAAACAGCGATGTTATTTCGCAATGACCCGATAATTTTTGGAGAAGCAAGTCGCGTAATTACAGAGAAAAATTTATATAAAGCGTATCAAACAGATATTCAGATACTAGAAGTAATTGATCAGGATGGTTGTCCTGTAAAAATATGTACACCGCGATTTCATAAATCGCAAAATGGAGGATATGATGAGTAACGTAACAGAATTTGAAAAAGAGAAACTTAGCTATGAAGTACTAAGTGAGGAAAATGCAAAAAAGGCACAGGAGAAAATTCGTGCAATTATAGAAAATGTGGAAACCGTGATAACAGGTAAGCGGGAAAAGGTAGAACTGACTGTTCTTGCAATGCTTGCCGGCGGGCACGTTTTGATTGAGGATGTTCCGGGAACAGGAAAGACAAGTCTTGTGTCCGCATTGGCAAAAACAATTGCCTGTAATTATAGCAGGATTCAGTTTACACCCGATGTAATGCCGTCGGATGTAACCGGTTTTTCCATTTATAACCAAAAAACGGGTGAGTTTGAGTTTCGGCCGGGTGCGGCAATGAGTAATATCGTGTTGGCCGATGAGATCAACCGAGCATCCGCAAAGACACAGTCCGCAATGCTGGAAATTATGGAGGAGCGACAGGTAACGGTAGATGCAAATACGTACAAGATGGAGGATCCATTTATCGTATTAGCAACGCAAAACCCGATTGAATCACTTGGAACGTATCAATTACCGGAGGCGCAGATAGATCGATTTATGATAAAGATTTCTCTTGGATATCCGGAACTAATGGATGAAGTATCCATTATCATGCATGGGAAAAAGGCGAAAAGCAAGATTGCGTCGGTCATCTCCGCACAGGAAGTAAGACAATTGATTCAAGATACGAATCATATAAAAGTCAGTCGTTTGGTATCCACCTATATTGTCCATATCATTGCGGCGACAAGAACAAATGCAGATATCAAGCTGGGAAGTTCGCCGCGAGGAAGTATTGCGCTGTACGCACTAGCAAGAGCATATGCGATGTATAACGGAAGAAATTATGTCATTCCGGACGATGTAAAATATCTTGCACCTTATGTATTGGCACATAGAATAACGCTTACGCATGCAGCAAAAACGGAAAAGAAAAATCCGGTAGATATAATTCGTAAGATTGTAAGTAGTGTTGTTGTACCAGTAACGAAGGAGGATCTGGAGGTCTAGATGAAAAAGATAGGAAAACCATCTGCGATTTTGAAAAAAACAGGTTATGTGTTGTTGATGGTTGGAATCATCGTTGTGCTTGCCGTACCGGCTGTGTATATCAACACCTGGTATGGGTACTTTCCGGTCATATTTTTTGGATTAATTTTATTGCTTTCCTGGCTAAGCTTGTGCAGAGTTAATCAAAAACTAAAGATTCACAGTGGCTCAGAAAACGCGGAATGTGTTAGGGGTGGACTGATTAGTGTGAATCTGACAATGGAAAATGGATCTAGAATCTTTTGCCCGAAAATGGTTGCGGAGTTGTTTGTTACAGACTTGTTTTGGAATAATGATTTTTCATCAAAGGCTTTTTTTACCTTACCACCAAAGGCGAATACCAATATGGGATTTGATGTGGATATGAATCATATCGGCGTGTACCATGTGGGAATGGAAGAACTCAAATTATACGATTTTCTGGGGTTTTTCAGAAAAAAAACGAGTCTTAACAGTGAGTTTGATGTCTTTGTAAAGCCAAGAATATACCCACTCGAAGAGCTCTATGATACCGAAGAGATGACGATGGAAAGTGATCAAAATGAACGAGCAACTACGATAAATGGAAATGACTATATCGGAGTTCGGGAATATGAACGAGGAGATTCCATGAAGCAGATTCACTGGAAATTGTCAGCACATACATTGGGATATATGACGAAACTGTATGAACAAAGCAGGCAAAAAAGCTATACCGTAATTTTGGATTTTGCAACAATTGCCAGTTATAATCGCGAGCAGCTTATGGATATAAACGATTGTTTGATTGAGACGTCGCTGTCCATCATAGATGAAATCGCAAAGCAACATACGTCTACGGCACTAATCTTTACAAATCGAGAGAAACAAATACAGCGAAGAGGACTAAGGGATGTACGTGCACAGATGCTTGATTTAATACGAAATTTTGCAGTGATTACACCGGATCCGTCACCGGATTTTCCGGATGCGTTAGAGATGATGATAGAAGAAAACTCGCAGGCAAATAGATCTACGAATGTTATAATCTGTACTTCGAGAGTAACAGATGAATTGATTATGCAAATGGTTCAAATCAAAAGACAGAGAAGAAGTGTGGAGTTGTATGAAATCGTACCTGCAGTGATAAACAGCCGAGAGCTTGCTCATAAGCGGGCAAGATTGTCTGCACTTGAGGAAGTAAAGATTCCATATCATTTCATACGGACCAGTGAGTATGAAAGAGCAAAAAACAATTTAAATGAGGAGGAGCCGGCATGAAATTTTATATCAAAACCAGAATCTGGGATTGGCTCTTTTTGATCGTAATTAGTACGGGTTTAGTATTCCATATTTATTCGGGTTTTGAACTTGATTATGGATTGGCACAAAATGTACCGCTCGTAATTGCATGTATGGCCGGTTTGCATCTGATTTATCTGCTGTTTTCCTATGAGAAAAGAACCCGAATCCTGGGAATTATTCTGGTTGTAGTAGTGCTTATGATTTTGATTGTGTATGGACATGCAAGCCATATCTTTGATGAGGAAGCGGCAAATGCAACAGGAATTGCTGTTATCTGCACCATTGCAACATCATTTGTATGCTATTTGGCAACGAGAACAAGAGTAGCAACGATAGTCTTATTGGTTGTTGGTAATCTGGTTTGTGCAGGAAGTCACTTTCTGCAATTTCCGGTAGAAACATGGCAGCTTATCGTGTTTATAGCAGGAACGGTTGCAATGCTGGGATATCGAAATTATATGATGACGGTATTACAGGTGCATAGTGGAAAGGTGCGTTTACATCGATATGCTATACAAATCCTGATTGGGATTGCAGCAGTCTGTCTGTTAACGACGGGATTGTATCTGGGTGTGGTAAAACCACTTAACCCTCCGACAAGACAGCTGACGTTAATTACCAAACTAGAACGCATGGATCTTCTTTCCAAGATAGGAGTATCTTCTCTAAAAGAATATTTAGATCCTAATCTACTATCCCAGTCACAAAAACAGTTAGAACTGGCATCGCAGCTTGAGGAACAACAACAGCAAGAGCAGACAGAGGAAGAAGACAAAGAGCAGTCACAGCAAAATGCGAATGGAAGTATTGGCGTAAATCTTATGCACTATGATTTTACAAAATATACAATACCGCTAGGAATTATTGTTCTTGCAATTATAGTGTTTTTGCTGGTTGGACAGTGGTTTATCAGAAGAAAAAAGTGGAAAAAGCAAGTTACAGCGCTTAGCTATGAGGGACAGGTTAATGCGTATTATAGGTTTTTCTTAAAAGCGCTTAAAAGAGCGGGATATCAAAAACCAAATCATCATACCTTATATGAGTATTCAGAAAGTCTCTCTCATGAGATGCAGGCATTTGATGGGAAAGAGGCTTCTTTTGAACAGCTTACAGATATTTATATCAAAATGGTATACGGTGAGAAGGTCGTTTGCAAGGAAGAAGTATCAAAGTTTGAAAAATATTATGAAGGATTTTTCAAAAATCTCAAAAAAGAAATCGGATTGTGGAAATATTTGCGAAAAATCTGGTTTCTGGCAACTGCATAAGGAGGGTACTTATGAAATATGGAAAACGATATATAGGTATGCTAATCATAGCAGCGCTCATTATGGCGATGCTGAGCGGATGCCGAAAAAGTCCTGTATTGGAGCAAAAAATCTACACATCATCCGCGCAGGAATTAGATCCCGATCAGCAGGCTGAGGATAGAGATGAAGACAGCGATGATGAAACGCAGGGAAATGACAAAGTGGATGAAAATGCGCAAAATGCAGATGATAGCGCTGCAACAGAAGGCGTAGCCTCAGCAGATGGTACCGGTACAGGTGCGGATACACAATACAATAAAAATGGAAACGATGATTTAAGTGCACAAGGTAGTGGTTCTTCAGAGGGAAGTGAAGAAGGACTTACGGATAATTCCGCAGAAGGAAATGCAGATGGAAACAATTCGGAAGATGGTGAAGGAAGTAATATCAAAAACGATTCAGATGCATCTGCATCCGGTATCTCGGAAAATGATGGAGAAGAGAGGGAAATTACGGAAGATGCTGATATTGTAGCGGCGCCGGGAGCGGCAGCACAGATTGTGGAGATGGTAGCAGGTAGCGGACATTTGGTAGCATCTTCTCAAAGCTTTACTTCTAATACATATGCCAAACAGTTTTCAGATTATTCCTCAGTAAAAGCACTTTGGACCGGAACCGGCGCAGACCATGGAGTTACGGTCTCTAAATTAATCGATATTGAGGAGCTTGATACGGTCTTTTATATTACCGGAGAAGGTCTTACCAGTTCCCAGGTTGATAAGTTAACAGATGCCGGAATTAATTGTATAGCTTTGCCACAGCTGACTTCTACAAGTAATCTGATTGAGGCTGTGGATGCGGTAGCGGAAGCATTTGACAAGGCAACAGGAGGAGACTCTAAGAAGGTTGCCGCAAAATATGAAAAATGGATTGACCAGGTGCAATCTGACGTAGGCGGTGGAGATTCTTCTTATTATACATTGTACGTCAGTGAATGGGATGATGATGTGACATATCAATTAAAGGGAGATTATAGTGCACTTCCGTCGAGCGCAGGTGTAAGCAGCTCGGGACAAGGGAGCGGTGTGGCACTTGTGCCGGCAGGTGATGCGGTCTTACTTATGAATGAAGTGCTAGAATGGGCGAATGTAGAAAATCAATCACAGCAAGCAAGTGCGGGAGATCATGATGGCTTTTATGCAACACCGATGTTTAATCAGTTTAATCCAACATTTAGCGGCGGTGACGGGGATTATATATATAAAAAGGATAGTGACCATGGGTCGCAGTATGATAATTTTGTATCCGTTAATAAATCCGGCTCATATGTCAGTTTAGGAAGCAGTCAGTTTAAATACCTGATCGTCGGCAGTAGTGAGACGAAATCTGCAATAGAAGACAGCTGGTTTTGGGAAGCAAAGGGAACTGCAAGTGGAGGAAGTCCGATTATTAACGTGGATGGCGGATATTATAATGACGAGCTCGATATCATGTTATATGGAGAAATTAAGGATGATTACGAAATCTGTGTGAATCCAAGCGGAGTCGGCGATTGGGCAGGAGGAAGTATCGAATCTCCGCTAGAAGGCTACTGGATTTCTTATATTTACGATAATGGAATTTCCAAATCGAAATTAAAGTCAGCCATTAAGAGTTTCTACAACACATTTTATGGAATCTCCTTATCAGATAGCCAGATTTCATCGATGATATAAGAGGTGATAAATAGTGAAAACAATGAAAAAACGGGTTTTGTCGGTTGCAATATGCATATGTATGATTCTTGCGATGGGAATGCCGACAGTGACAAAAGCATCGACAACACAAATAGATGTCCGGACGCAATCAGAACTGGTTGCTGCACTTGCATCTGCATCAACAGATTGTGATAATCCGACCATTATTTCCCTGACGGCGGATATACAAATAACAAGCGCATTAACGATACCTCAAAATACATATGTTACAATCCAGTCAAAAGGAAGTACCATTTATGAACTGAAATATACGGGAGAAAGGCTTACAAATTCTACATCCGCATTTATGACAGTAAATGGGGATTTGACGATTTCAAATGTAACCGTAAATGCGAATGAACTTGCAAGGGTTATCTATGTTGGTGTGAATAAAACAGGATATGCAGGAAGTGTGCATTTAAAATCAGGTGCCACCATTGAAAATGGAAGAGAAAGTGCAAGTGCTGTAAGTGGGCTTGGAATCTATATTCCAGCCGGCACAGAAGAGTACCATGGAAGTCTCACGATGGAAGAGGGCGCAACCATAACGAAGAATTATAATCGTTGCGGCAGCGGCACGAACTACAGCCTTGAAAGTGTTCATGGTGCCGGAGTAGCCATCGAAGCATATACAGAATTTACCATGACCGGTGGAGAGATTTCTTATAATGGAGATTATTCTGCTGATAATTCAACCGGTACGACCGGTGCCGGAGTCTATGTGATAGGAAGTAAAGCGACCTTTAATATGAGCGGAGGAACGATTGCGAATAATACTTCTATCGCGAGTGGAGCCGGATTATATGTGGGAACTTCCGGTGCAAAAGTTGTATTATCACAGGATGCCGCAATTACAGATAACAGTGCATGCTGGGAGTCAAACGGAGATTACAATACAACGAATGCGAAGGGCGGCGGAATCTATATTGCATCCGGAACAGTGCAGATGTACGATCAGGCCTGCATTTCCAATAACAAGGTGAGTTCAATAGGATTAAGCACGGATAATTGGAATGGAAGTTCCTATGTAGCCTGCGGAGGAGGCGTATTTGTGCTAGGCGGCTCGTTTGAGCAATACGGAGGTACAATCAGCAATAATACCGTATCTTGTGAAGCAGAAAATCCGGATGATATTGCTTATACATGCGCAGATGGAGGCGGTGTGTTTGTGCAGGCCGGAACCTATATCATGAATGGAGGAAGCGTTCAGAATAATGAGGTTGAAACCAATATGACTTCCAATGAGGGAAGCGGTAATGGCGGAGGCGTCTATGTAGGATTTACGGCATCAACAAGTAGTGTAACACCGGGAACTTTTACCATGACAGGTGGTAGCATCACGGATAATAATACGACTTCCCATGGAAAAGATTTAATGGTGGAAAATCATGTTCATTTGGAAGGGACAACAACAGGGCAGGCATCAAGTGGAGGAACTGTGCAAGCGACCTATGACTGGGATGCCTATGCTACCCCGCTGGTACAGATTGAAGGAGCGATAACGATAGGGGATGCATTTCTTCGAAGTGAAGCGCAAGATGCAGACGGCAAGGCGCAGCAATCTGTTTTTACGGTAACGGATTCTTTAGAAAACGCATCGATTGGTCTTGTTCTGGAAGAAGAATCAGAGCAATGCGTGGTTGCATTAGAAGGTGATGCGTATGATTTAGAAGACACAGATGCAGATGCATTTGTTTACGATTCACAAAGTTATGAAATAGGTTTTTTATCAAGTTCTAAGATAGGTCTTGTGGAAAAGGGAGTGGGGAGAACTTCCCTTACAGATGCGGGAGCTACGATTTGCGTTGAGGAAACATCTGTATATACGGGAGAGGAAGTTTTGCCGGCAATCACTGTGAAGATAGGAGATGATGTCTTAGAGGCAGGAACGGACTATTCCGTTTCCTATAAGAATAATATCGAGGCGGGAGAAGGAACGGTTATTGTTCGTGGAATCGGTTCTTACAAAGGAAAATTAACAACGTCATTTACGATATCTCCGGCTGATTTATCTGCAACAACGGCGGCGGAGATTACATCTAAGTACTATACCGGTGAGGCGATTACACCGGCGGTAAGTCTAACATATCAAAACACAGAACTTGTGCAGGATACCGATTACAGCATTTCCTATGAGGATAATACCGATGTGGGAGAGGATGCTAAGGTGATTCTTACGGGAACCGGCAATTATACCGGAACAAAAACAATTACATTTTCCATATTAGATGCTTCGGGCATGGTGAAAGTGGATAACGAAGAAGAGTTAGTAGCTGCGCTAGAGAACGCGTCGGACATTTTAATTACAACAGATTTTAGTGTAACGCAAAGTCTTGCGGCCGGGGAGAATCTAACAATATATGGCAATGGAAATACTTTAACTTATGAAAATGAAGCGAGTAAGACCACCATGTTAGAGATCTCGGCAGAGGTTAAGTTGAAGGATCTGATCATGGATGGTGCTTATAATGGTCGATTACTTATGATTGAATCGCAAGGCAAGGTCGAATTGTCATCGAATACCTCTTTGTTGCGTGGCAGATATTCGGCATCCACCTCGGATGTGGGACAGATGGTATATAACAGCGGAGAACTTCAGATACAGGATGCCCAGATAGCAACGCTTAGCAAAACCGCATATGGTGGCGCAATTTATAATGCAGAAGGGGCCAATCTTGTTATGGAAGAAGGAGCCTCTATTAGCAATATAAAATGTGCAAGAGGCGGGGCTGTGATTAATTTGGGAACGTTTACATTAAATGGCGGAACCATTAGTGAATGCCGGGGAGAGTCTTCACTGGCAGCAGCTGTGACAAATAAGGCAACTTTTGAGATGAACGGAGGTACCATTTCGGGAAGTTCATGCGAAAGACCTGCTGTATATAATACGGGAACGTTTTGCATGACAGCCGGTGAGATTTGTGACAATACCAATACGTATACAACGTCATCCGCTGCCGGAGGAGGTGCTGTATGGAATCTTGGAAGTGAAGCAACCATAACGATGACAGGTGGAAGTATTCATGACAATGTTTCTTATAACTCCGGAGGGGGAATTTTTGTCGGAAGCGGAAGTGTTACGGTAAATGGAGAAGATGCCAAAATAATTAATAATAAGACCTATCGTGAAGTTACAGGATCAACCAATTCGGTCAGCGGACAGAGCAATGGCGGTGGGGTGTTTGTTGCATCCGGTGAATTTGTTTTGGAAAATGGTTTGATAGAAGGTAATAGCTGTACTTTTTACACGAGTATAGAAAAAAGAGCCGGTTTTACAAATGCAATTAATGGTGGAGGCGTTTTTGTTTATAAGGGAACCTTTAAGATGAACGGCGGGACGATTTCCAACAATACGCTTTATGCACAAAATGAAGAGGACGATGCGAGCTTAAACAGAGGTTTGGGAGCAGGTGTGTATGTGGACGGCAAAGGGACATTTGTAATGAATGGTGGAACGATCACAGGTAACGCATCGGATTATTCTGAGCCTTATGAAGATGGAATTCACCTGGCAAATCAGACGATGGATTCTTCGAGTACAAGTGCAGTAGCTTCGATGACGATGACTGGTGCGCCGGTAATAGATGAGGTGATTAACCTGCCAACAAAAACCAAGGTTGTGATTGGTGCAGACGGACTTAGCGGTAGTCATACATATCAATTATATTGTTCTGCATTATCGGCAGGCTCAACCATTGTAGTATTTGCAGATGAGACAACTGCAACGCAGGCTATGGCATCTTATTTTACATTAAAAGATGGATTGTCATCTGTAGAATATGATGAGGACAGTAAAAGCCTGATTGTAGGAGCGATTCCATTCTCAGCACTGAATATTTCTTTGGTGGATGGAACCAATCCTTCCTATATTTACACCGGAAAAGATATCAAACCGGAAGTGATGGTAACCGCGAGCAACGGAGAAGATTTATCGGCAATTGCGCTGTATGATTATGAAGATAATCTGGATGTAGGAGAAGGAACGGTGACGATATCCGGTGACGGCACCACGATTTCAGATGATAGTGTTACATTTTCTTTCACTATAACACAGAGAAATCTTGAAGATGCCCAGATTAGTGTAGGTAAGGCGTTGTATACAACAAAGCCTGTTGAGCCGGATGTGGAAGTACTAGTAAATGGATATGCGCTTCCTGCAACCGATTATGATATAGAATATGAAAACAATATTAAGATATCCAATGAAGCAGTGGTGAAGATTACGGCGGCAAGTGATAACGTGACAGGGGAGATTGAGCAGACCTTTTCCATTGTTGCAAATGGCGGGAAACTTACACAGACAATTACGGGTGTTGAGAGCAGTTATACCAAGACATATTCTTCAAAAACGTTCTCACTACCAGCCAAAGCAACTAATGAAAATGCGTCGCTTAGTTATGAATCCTCGAATACGAAGGTGGTTCAGGTAAGTAGTAAAGGTGTTGTGAAAATGACCGGCTATGGAAAGGCAACCATCACAATCACTGCAGCGAAAACAGATAATTACAAATCTGCAACCAAGAAAGTGACCATAGTTGTAAAGCCGAAACAAGCTAGCTTAAAAAAGGTTGTTAATAAGAAGAGTAAATCCATCACAGTAAAATGGAAGAAGGATTCGCTTGCAAGCGGCTATCAGATTCAGATTGCCACGAATAAGAAATTTACAAAAAATGTGAAATATTATCAAATCACGAAAGCATCCAAGACGTCTAAGACCATAAGCGGTCTCAAAAAAGGAAAGACCTATTATATAAGGATACTTGCTTATAATAAGTCGAAAAATACGTATTCACTTGGTGCTTACAGTTCTGTAAAGAAAGTGAAAATCAAAAAATAAGCAAAAAGCTGTCGTAATTAGGAAATTGCGGCAGCTTTTGTAACAAGAACATTTTTAGACTGTTATTTTACCGAGTTGAAGCTTGAATATACCATGAAAATCATCTATTGTATAATTTAAGTGAGAGAGAGGAATATAGATGATTAAACAGTTTGATCAGGCATTAAAACAAAATGGATATCGATTCCTTTCGGTGCGCCCGGAAGAAGCCGGAGTTTATTATCGGCAGATTGGGAATCTTGTGCAGGTTGTGACCGGCATACAGTGTCATGAAGGGTTTGATTTGACCACTCAATTGGTGCAGCGAATGCAAGCTTCCATTGAGAAGTTGTTTTCAGGAAAGGAAAGCGCGCAATTTGGAATCCTGCCCATGAAAGAGCCAATCCGGGTGCAGCAGATGGTCGTCTTGCTAAGCGAAAGTCCGGCAAGGGAGCGTGCAGTATGTGCAAGTGTTCGTGGGGTATGGATGATCGATACCGCGGCAAAGCAACTGATGATTTATGAGAATCAACCGGCGGATTTTTATGGGTTAAATGCTATATTAGAACAGCTGCTAATCGGTGAGAAAGAAGAAAAGACAGCATCGGTAAATCGTTCGAACATGCGTCAAAGGATTAATCGGCGGATTGGATATTGTAATTTGGCATTAATCGTAAGTAATATTATCATTTTTGCGATGTTGAGCGTTATTGGCGATACAACCGATGCGAATTTTATGGTAGAACATGGAGCGATGTATGCGCCATTTATAACCGCGGGCAAAGAATGGTATCGCATTTTTACGAGCATGTTTTTGCATTTTGGATTTGAGCATTTGCTGAATAATATGATTATTTTGGCTTGTATTGGCAATTATTTAGAACGCACGATGGGACATGTACGATATCTAATCTTATATTTTATAGCGGGAATGATAGGAAATATGGGTTCTTTGTATGTGTCAATATACGACCAGGATTTAGCGGTGTCTGCGGGTGCTTCCGGCGCAATCTTTGGCGTGATTGGAGGATTGTTGTGGGTTGTGATTTGCCATAAGGGAAGATTGGAGAATCTAAGTACAAAAGGGCTTTTGATTATGATTATTTTAAGCCTGTATTTTGGTTTTACATCAAGTGGCGTAGACAATGTAGCACATGTGGCAGGACTGATTGGCGGCTTTGTCTGTGCAATGATACTATATAGGAAAAGATACCGTCATTGTCTTTGACAGTGCCTGTAAAAATATTTATACTCAAAGTATGCGAAAGCAGTAGCTTCGCAGAAAGGAAAGCTTATGAATATTAATATTTATTATGGTGGGCGAGGTCTTTTGGATGACCCTACATTATATGTCATTAATAAGATCGAAGAAGTTTTATTAGAGCTTCGGGTTAACGTGAATCGTTATAATATTTATGAAAGTAAGAATTCGATATCAACGCTACCGCAGACCTTGAAGGATGCAGATGGAATAATACTTGCAACGACGGTAGAGTGGCTTGGAATCGGTGGATATATGCAACAATTTTTGGATGCATGCTGGTTGTATGCGGATAAAGAAAAACTGGCAACAACATATATGCAACCGGTTGTAATGTCCACAACGTATGGAGAGCGAGAAGGTGTTTTGACACTGGAGAATGCCTGGGAGATTTTGGGCGGTTTACTTTGTTCTGGTCTTAGCGGATATGTGGATGATCTTGTATCTTTTGAGATGAATCATGATTACAATCTCCTTATCGAAAAGAAGGCAGAGAATCTTTATCGCACGATTTCGCAGAAGATGAAATCATTGCCGACATCAAATCAGGCGATTACGAAGACGGTGCAAAGAACACAGAAGATGGAGCTGACCCCACAAGAAAGTGAGCAGCTGTCGCAATATGTATCGGATGATACTTATGTTAAAACGCAGCGTGAGGATATCGAAGAGCTGGCATCGATGTTTAAGGAAATGCTCGGAGAGATGAAAGCAAATGAGAACCGCGACTATGCGCAGATTCTAAAGAATAAATTTCAACCACAGGAAGAATTTGCTGCAAATTATCTGTTTTTGATAGAGGGCGAAGACAAACCATTACAGGTTGTGGTAAACAATCATATTATAGAATTTTCTCGGGAAGAGACGGCAAATATTGATGCTTACGCCAAACTGACGAAGGAATTGTTTGACGACATTATAGAAGGGAAGATGACGTTCCAAAGAGCATTTATGACCGGAGAGATGACCGTGAAAGGAAATCTTAAAACGCTTAGAATGTTAGATCATATCTTTCCATTTGCTTAATACTGTTCCATATATTTACTGACAGGAGGATTTCAGGATGAAGGATGATAATTGTATTTTTTGTAAACTTGCCGGTGGAGATATTCCGACTCGCAGCATTTATGAGGATGAGGATTTTAAGGTAATCTTAGATGCAGCTCCTGCTACAAGAGGACATGCTCTCATCTTACCAAAGCAGCACTATGCAGATATCTATGAGCTGGATGAGAAGGTTGCTTCTAAGGTCTTTGTGTTAGCTAAGAAACTGGCAACTAAGATGACAAAAGCGCTAGGTTGTGATGGTTTTAATATCGTACAGAATAATAAAGAAGTTGCAGGTCAAACGGTATTTCATTTTCATATGCATTTGATTCCAAGATATGAAGGAGACGGTAATCAGGATAAGTTATGTTGGAATCATGCCAAGTTTACGGATGAGGAGTTTGATGCGATTCAAAATGAGCTTCAGTAGTTTTGGTTGTGAGGGGGATGCTCCCTCGTAGGCATACTATTTTCGCCTGCACCGACCCGCCGCTGTTCGGTTCTTTCCTGCGCATCGTGTGATTCGCTCGCCGGCGCCCGCGTTCTGCTAGGATTGGTATTTAAACATTACAAGAAATGACCCGCTGTGCCTTCGGCACACCTTATGTCATAAAAAAAGTGAAGAAACAGCAAGCCAGCTTGCGTTCTTCACTTTTTCTATGCCTGGTCTGCTACGCAGACGGGTCATTTCTTTACATCAACGGAGGCAGCCTCGGATCGCCTGATGTCTCGCTATCGATGCTCGTCAAGAACCGGCGGCTCTCGATGTGCAGTTCGAAAATGTATCCTACTCGGTCACTGGAGGTTCCCAACCGAAACTAAGTTGAGGGGAGATGCAGCCGGTAGGGGGGTGGAGCCGGACTGAAACGTGGTTAGCTAGGATGGATGCGAAAGATTACATCCGCGTTATAATCAAATCCTTATAATTTTAATTATTTCCACGAAAAATTCTTGTTTGACATTCCGAAAAAACGCGACTATAATGAAACGCAATGAAACATGACAAAACAAGATAGAATAAAAATTATTAACGGGGGTGTTATTCTGTTTTGTTTGTTTCTGTATAGTTTATGAAGAAATTACAGAATGAACTGAATATGAGGGGTTATTAGAATGAAGAGCAAGTGGAAGTTAGTAGTTGTTGTATTACTTGCACTATGTATTGTTGTAAATGGGGGAGAAGTTTGTAACAAGGCTATCAAAGCCCATTCTAACATAGCATGTCACGAATCTGAAGAAACAGATTCCGCCCGGGAGTGTTTCTCTGTAGATGTATATCAGCAATTGGAAAAAGTTATTAGTCAGCAGGAAGATGCGCCATACGACGGATATATCATATCTTTAAAAGAGCCGGTTCCGCAATCAGTTACGGCACAGATTGAAGAGGCCATAAAAGACGGAGCCCATTTATCTAAAATGAAATATTCACCAGGGAAATACATTGCAGAAGATTTGGATTCGATAAAAAAGTCAATCGATGAATCTGCAATTTCTTATATTGAGCCTGATTATCAGGTGACAATGTTGGAAGGTGAATCAAAGACATTATCGACTACAAAACCAAACGACAAATATTATGAAAGCCATCAATATAACATTACCAACCTGAACATTGTTCCGGTATGGGAATCCGGTATGGAAGGACAGGATTTTGATGATACAACGGATATGGATTATGATGGCGCGGCAGATGATGACGATATCGTGGTTGCAGTCATTGATTCAGGCTTAAAGGAAGGCCATGAAGATATTGACTGGGATCGTATCGTTGAGGGAATTAGTTTTGCCGATGGAACAGAGCAAAATGATACGAATGATGTGGACGGTCATGGTACTTTTGTTACCGGTATTATTGCGGCTGAAAAAGACAATGAAGTCGGAACCGCCGGAATCTTGCAAAAGGTTAAGGTCATGCCGATTCGGGTGTTTAACGGGGAATCTGCATCTGACAGTGTTATTGTAGATGCCATTAATTATGCCGCAAAGCAAAAAGCGGAATTTGATGAGAGCAAGGGAACTAAGGGAACAAATATTTCGGTTATTAACATGAGCCTGGGAAGTTCAGCCACATCAGAATCCATGATGGAGGCCTGTCAAAATGCCATGGACCAGGGCGTTCTGGTAGTTTGCGCCGCAGGAAATGACGGGGATTCTACAAAAAGTTATCCTGCTCAATATTCCATGGGAGTGGGCTCAGTGGACAGCACCAATACTGTGTCTAGTTATTCTCAGCGGTTGTCCAAGGCCAACGGTACGGATTATGCCAATAAGGTATGGGTTACGGCGCCGGGAGAGCAGATTACAAGTCTATATTGTGAAAGCACAAAATCCTATGGAACTATGAGCGGTACAAGTTTTTCCAGTCCGGAAGTGGCAGCTCTAGGCGCACTGTGTAAAAGCTTGAAAAACGATATTACACAAGAAGTGTTTATGGAACTTTTAAAAGAAACTGCTGTAGAAAAAAGCGGTTCTTCGGGAGATGTTGAAGGCCAAGATGTTGAATATGGCTGGGGCCTTGTGGATTTCAAAGCAACAACGGAGCATTTAATTACGGAACTATTCGGAGAACAAACCGGAGATTCAGAGGTTATGGTTCGAGTTCAAAACGAGGCCGGATCGGAAATATCGGATTCTTATGTTTCCATTTACGAAATAGATACGGATGCACTGGGACAACAAATCAAAGGGGAAGAAGTTAAGGCCATAGAAAAGGATACTTGGGCATTGAAAAAAGGAAAGCCGTATTTATATACTGCACACGCAGAAAAATACGACTATAAAGAAGATACTTTTGTTGTCCTTACCGGAAAAAGAACTTTAACTATTACTCTGCAGGGAAAATCATATCCGGTGAACTTTACAGTAAAAAATACTAAGGGAGAAGAAATAAATCTCTCATCGATAAGTGTTAAATCCAGTTCTGGAAAGACATACACTGCGGAAGATGACGGATCTTATATGTTGAGGAACGGAACATATAAGTATTCTGTGGAAGCAGAAGGATATTTTGATACTGCCGGCTCTTTTACCATTGATGATATTAGAGATGATTTAAAGGAAGGATATCGGGTTCCGGTGACAATGCGGGGAGACCTTGATGTGTGCTCTCTAGAACTGCGAGTGAAGGGTGATTTAGAAGACGGGGATGTTACATCACAGACGACGATAACCCTTACGGATGAAAATGACAATCCGATAGAGGTATATAAAGACGGCAAATACAAGCTGGATGCGGGAACCTATCACTATACTGCCTATCATGATTCCTACAAAGCAATTTCCGGAACTATTCAAATTACGGCAAATGACATTGGCACGGATTTAATGCAATATTTGCAGCTGGACGGCAAATTATATACGGTGACATTTCGTGTATTCCCATTAACAGAAGATCCGGATATTACGGTTTACGATGACTACGGGGAAACTTATACGCGGCAAAAAGGTAGCAGGAAAGTAGACAACATTAATTATCGCCTGACAAACGGAACCTATTACTATTTAATCGACGGCGGGGATATGGGTACCTACAAAGGAACCTTTGAAATGGAAGACGGAATCCTTACCACAACAGGCTTGTCCATTGGGGACGCGGCGATTATGGAAAAATCGGGCACCCGGGAATTAACGGTCAACATGCAAAAGGACAGCAAAGGAACTGTTTTTTCGGACAAAACCCTGGTTCCGGATTTGGAGGATTTGCAAAATAGTGGGAACAACGAAGAAACCGCAAAGCATGTGCATAAATATCACAGCACTGTAACAAAGGAGCCCACTTGTACGGAAACCGGAATTCGCACCTGGACATGTGAAGATGGCGATGATTCTTATGAGGAAACCATTGATAAGTTACCCCATAGCTTTGATGAAAACGGTGTGTGTACTGTGTGTGGGACATTGGAGTCTGACACAATTGAAGATGATGATTGGTTAACCATTCATTGGGAAGATGAAAGTGGCAAGGTGATTGAGCGAAAAGTAGCTCTTTCGCAGCTGTCGGAGTATGAAACGAAAAAGGAATATACCATGATGAGTTCCTATTATGGAACCTCGATTTCCTATACCGTATACGGAATTACCCTTAATGATTTGTTGGAACATTTTGGAGGAGCCAATCGATGCGTAACCAATTTGCATGTTGTGGCAATGGACATTTCCGAAAATAAAGACTCGGAAGGCAATTTATATAACATTGATTTGGACTGGGAGCAAATGGATGATTCGATGATAGCCTGGTACACCATTAATAACAGTACCGGAGAGGAACGTACCGGATCAGAAGAAAACAATATGCGTATTGTGGTGGATAATGGCACTTCTGACCTATGGTTATACGGACCGGATGTTGCAACTTTTTCTTATGGAGAACATTCCCACAGCAAGGGAGAAACAGTGGAGCCTACCTGTACTGAAGAAGGATACACAGAATATACTTGTACAAAATGTCATAACACCTATCAGACGGATTTTACGGAGCCTACCGGTCATGTGTTTGATGCGGAACGGGATGTGTTGACGGAGCCTACATGCATATCAAAGGGTTATACCACTCATGTTTGTAAGATCTGTGGGAAAACCGTAGTGGATTCTTATACGAAGATAAAACATGAGTTACAAAGGATTCCCGGTGTGCAAAGTACTTGCGAACAAAATGGAACAACCGAGTATTGGAAATGTACGGTTTGTGGCATGATTTTCGGGGATGCACAAGGGTCGTCCATAATCAGCGAACCAGCTGTGATAAAAGCTTTGGGACACGATTATGATAAGATTACATACACTTGGTCGAAGGATAAGACGAAAGTTACGGCAAAAGCGATATGCTCTAGGGATTTGAATCATGCTATAACGGAAACGACTAAGGTGTCAGTAAAGGTTATCAAAAAATCCACAACCCAAAAAAAGGGAATCATAACTTATACAGCCGGATTTAAAAACAATATATTCAGTACTCAGACAAGAAAAGAGTCCATTGCTAAGATAGATGTTGAGAAAGTAAAAATTAAGCAGATTAAAACGAAAAAACATGCGGTCGTTCTTAAATGGGAAAGCGTAAAAGGAGCAGACAAATATAAAATTGCCTATCGAAAAGTAGGCGCAGGGGCATGGAAAACCGTAATCGTAAGTAAAGTACAAAAAAAGATTTCTGGTTTGGCTTCCGGCTGTAAATACCAGTTTAAGGTTGCTGCGCTAAAAAAAGAAACTAAGAAATGTGCAAAAGCAATGGGAAGCTATTCAAAAACGAAAAAAGTAAAAATTAATTAAGACAGGAGAAGATTTCATAAGGAGTGAGGGGATTTTTATGAAAATTATAAACAGAAAGGTAGCAGGATGCCTCGCTGCCTTGACAGTTGGAACTATGCTCTTTTCTCAGGCGAATTATAAGCCGGTTTACGGAGCATCTCAAAAAACAACAGTGTCTTGGGCAGGTTCCGGAACAAAGTCCGATCCATATATAATTTCTTCGGCCGCGGATTTGTCAGCACTGGCATCTTATATTAATGATGGAAAAGGAACCGGAAGAAAAGATTATTTTGAGCAAACAAACGATATTGATTTAGCTTCTTTGGATTCCTGGACGCCTATTGGCACCGATTCCATGGTGTTTTCCGGGGTTTTTGATGGAAAGGGATATGAAATTACCGGAATGAAAGCAGTCGGTTCTAATTATGTGGGTTTGTTCGGACATATTTATGACGCCGAGCTTTATGACATTCATGTTTCCGGTGAAATTGAAGTAGAAGCAGGAAGCGGACTTTCTGCGTATCGATACGTTGGAGGCGTGGTTGGATGTAGCGGTAAAACATCTGCTATTGATGAAATAACAGAAGATTCAGTGGTGGAAGGATGCGTAAGTAGTGTGAATATCACATCGAATTATACAGGAAACGGTGGAATAATCGGAAAAACCGTTTCGCCAACTATTGTAAAAAACTGTGTTTACGATGGAACTATCATGCTAAAGGAAAAAGGAAATTATTATGGGAATGGTTCTACCGCCGGAATTCTTGGATATTGTGGATCAAATGATGATATTAGCAACTGCGTGAATACCGGAACCATTAAAAACACCGGAACTGGAGATACGTCTATTGGCGGTATTGTGGGAAAAACTAATTTTTCCGTAAATGCAACCATTGAAAATTGCTATAACACAGGAGACTTGATGACCACCGGCACTTACAGTTCCGCTGGAGTTGGGGGAATTATTGGTTCTAGAACAAATTGGTACGACAAAAATAATACTTCTTCCGAACCCTATGCGTTGGTTATTCAAAACTGTTATAATTCCGGTTCGATTACAGCACCGAATAAAAGCGGAAATGCCGGTGGAATCATTGGCTATACTCTTGCGGAAGATTCCTACGGAGATCCGGTGATCACCGACGAAAATACCAAAAATGTGTATTCTCTTTACAAATCTTCTAATCGGGTGATTTGTTCTGATAAGAATACGGAATTAAAACACACCCTGGAAACGGCGGAGGTATTTTATAACGATCCGGATAGCGAACAGTCCCTATCCTGGCTTTTGGAGCAGCTGGGGGATGCTTATAAAGAAGATACCAATTATACCAATGGAGGATTCCCCCTTCTCACCTGGCAATCGGCGGGAGAGGCCTTGACCGGAGAAAACGGCCGCGCAGTCATATGCGTTACCTATGATACGGAAGCAAACCGGGAAGTAGGAGGAGAACCGGTGATTAAAATTGACGGTGAGAATGTGGATAAGAATGCCCAGGTGCTTTCTGCCGGAGAACACTCTTATGAGGTTTCGGAAACGGGATATGAAACGGTTTCGGGAACTTTTGAAGTGGAAAATGATTTGGAAAACATCAAAACCGTTTCGGTGAAACTGATTGCAAAAACTTATACATGGAACGTAAAAGTTGTGCCGGCAACGGCTTTAGTAAAGCTTTATAACGAAAACAATAAAAAGATTTCCTATACTTCCTGCGACGACGGGACATATACCTATTCTCTTTACAACGGAGAATATACCCTGTACGCATCGGCAGAGGGATATTATGATTCAAACGATGCAAGGCATGGAAATGAAAACAGTGAATTTACGGTATCCTACAGCGATGGGAATTTTGAACTGTCCTTAAATGAGATTCCCGAAACGGCGCCTCAAGAGCCGGAAATGAAAGATGGCTATTATTTAATCACAAAACCTCAGGAATTAGCATGGATTAATGATCAGGCAACATCCGTAGATCAGGACGCGGCTAATGAAATGGCTTCTGCAAACATTCGACTTATGAATGATTTGGATATGACAGGTTATGATTGGTATCCAATGAATGGATTGGAATTGGAATCTAGGGTTCAAGGCACCAATCATTACAGTGGGGGTAATTATACCGGTGTATTTGACGGAAACGGTCACACAATTTATAACTTAACCCTAACTCGAAAAAATCTCGCTTACGGATCGGTAAATGGGGACCGTCTGGATGCGATAGGTTCTTTATTTGGATATACAAAAGGCGCAACAATAAAGGATGTGGGAATAAAAGGAACGATTCATGTCAGTGATGCACCACTGTCAAGCTCCGGAGATTACATTCAAGTTGGTGGAATCGTAGGAATGGCACAAAGCATGACGGAGATTACCGGAAGCTATGCAAATGTGGATATTTCCTTAGATGTCACAAAAAACGAAAGTGGTAACAACGTTGGATATTACTATGCTTGCGATGCTTATATTGGAGGAATTACAGGATCTTTAACCACAGGTTCCGTGATTACAGACAGTTATTCTTCCGGCTCTATTGTTGGGGAAGGAATGAACACCGTAAATATCGGAGGAATCACGGGAAGTACCAGAGGGGACTACCATGAATATGATGAAGCAACCGGTGAATTGATTTTTGAACAAAAAAATCAAGTAATTCGTTGTTATTCAAATATGGATATTTCTGCTTCACCATATGGGCAGACCTCCTATATCGGTGGAATTGTAGGAAAAGTCAGAAGCAGTTCCTTGGGGACGACGCCAGAGATTTATTGTAATTTTGCATTGAATCATACTTTGATCGGCAGTTCCGATGAAAAAGTTTGTGCCAATCGGGTCATCGGAAATGCGGAAGTTTTTGCCGATTCCGGATTTTATAATTACGCAAAAGAAACCGTATCCATAGAAAATGCAAAGCAGGAAGATACTACGTCAAATGACAAAACCGGTTACGGAATCGATATCAGTCGGGCCGATGCAATATTATCTGGAACTTACACCAAGGTTGGTTGGTCTGATGAAATCTGGAATTTGGATGTCTTAAATGAATATCCCCATCTTACGTGGGAAAATGTCACAGCTCATGAGCATAAATATGAGGAAGTCGTTACACCGCCTACTTGTTACGATTATGGTTATACCACTTATATCTGTACGGTGTGCGGAGAACAGACGACCGGTAATTTTGTAAATCCTTCTCATACTTATGGTGAATGGGAAGAAAGCACGGAACATGCCAATTGTCATTCTCATGTTTGTGCTGTTTGTGGAGCAAAAGAAACGAAATCCCATCGGTGGAGCGAAGGTAATGTAACAAAAGAGGCTACCTGTACCGAGGAAGGAGAAAAGACATATATTTGCCAGGATTGTGGAAAGGTTCGCACGGAAATGATTCCGCCTTGCAGTCACAACCTGAAAAAACAAAATAAGCAAAATGCAAGTTTAAATCATGACGGAAACTGTGAATATTACGTATGCAGTGAGTGCGGAGGTATTTTTGCAGATCAAGACGCGGTAGTTCCCTTGTCCGTGGAAAGTATAGTGATTCCGGCACTTTCTAAAAGTTTAAAAATCACTTACATCTGGTCGTCAGACTGTAAAACCGTTACGGCAAAAGCGGTGTCCACACGGGATTCCGGTTATACCATTACGGAAAAGGCAACTACTTCCTGCAAAATAACAAAGAAGGCCACAAAAACAAAAGCCGGATCGAAAATTTATACGGCAACCTTTAAAAATAATATATTTTCGACCCAGAAAAAAACAGCTTCCATTTCCAAAATACATTTAGAAAAGCCGAAGGTTTCTGCATCGTTAAAGAAGGGAAACAAAATAAAAGTTTCCTGGAAAGCCGTAAAAGGTGCCACAAGTTATGTGGTTGCCTATAAAGAATCAGATGGAAATAAGTGGAGCACCAAAAAGGTGACCAGGAAAAATGCCACAATTTCCGGATTGGAAAAAAATGCTGTTTACGAAATTAGGGTTGCAGCAGTTAAAAAAGCCACGAAACAATCGAAAAAGACAACCGGTAGTTATTCAAAGGTGAAGAAAGTACATAGTTAACAAGGACGTATAGATGCGAAGAGGTAGTAACATGAAAAACCAAATGAAGAAATGGAAGAAAAAACTTGCTTACATTATTGTAGCGGTAATCATGATTTCGGCGCTGTTACCCTCAGGGCTTGTTCACTCAAAAGCTGAAGAGGATTCTGCAGTTACGGTATCTATTAAGGAGGGACAAGTTAAGAGCCTTGAAAATGGAAAATCATATATTATTCTAGCATACTATGATGGGGCAAAGGCAATGTCTGCTATGGCAAAGGGAGTTTCTGAAAGTTCCGGAACATACAATTATTTAAAAGCGGTTTCGGTAACTGACAACGGTACAAGCATTACATTTCCATCGGAGGAGGACGCTGCCTATTGCAAATTTACGGCAGAAGAAAATTCATCCGAAAAAGGAAGGTTTCGGCTTCGTAATGGTTCCGCATGGTTATACAAATATTATCAAATGATGGAACCTACAGGGGATGAATCCCTGGCATCCTGGTTTATCTACAGTAAAAGCAATGGATTGCAACACACGAATTCCGACTATATATCAAATTATAAGGCTGTTACTTATCGAGAGGGCGTGTTTAAAGGTTGGACGTCGGTAACTTACCCCCTTTATATTTATGAAATCAACGAGGCCGGGGAGGAATATACCGTTAACTTTGATTCTAACGGAGGTAGTGCAGTAAGCGCAGTATCGGTAGAAGCAGGAAAGACGGTAACAAAGCCGGAAGATCCGACCAAAGAAAATTATAATTTTGCCGGTTGGTTTACAGATAAAAATTATACGATTCAATGGGATTTTTCTACAGCGATTAATGAATCGATTACCCTGTATGCCAAATGGGAAAGCGTAGACGGAGAATCTTTTAATGTTTATGTACAACATGTGTGTTCGATGGAACCGGGAAAGACTTATTTGATTACCGACGAGAGCGCCACCCTTGCCATGAAGGCGGAAAGCGGTAATGAATTGTATGATAATACAAGAGGAGCTAATGAGGTTATCAGGAAAACGGATTCTGGCAAAACTTATTTTACCTTTCATAATCTGGAAGAAAAAAAAGAATGCGTATGGCTGTCCGGTTCTTATGAAGGTGGCGGGGACGGAGAGGTTACCTTGAGTTATAACGGGGAGTTGTTAGATTCATATCTGTCGTCCTTACACTATCCGGCTCAAGTGGATGACAGTAATGTTTATGTCAATAATATATTGTTTTATGCCGATGAGGAAGGCATTCACTCTGCGGATACGGATTCTCTTTTGTGTTATCGCACATCCCCTTCCGTAATGGTAGGATTTGCTCCAAACAGCGGGGAATCGGCTCAGCTATACGAAGTGGTTTCTGAGGATTATGTGCATACCCACACCTTAACCCATATTCCCGAAGTGACACCGACCTGTACCGAGAAGGGAGTCGGTGAATATTATAAATGCGCAACCTGCGGTCTCCTTTTTTCCGATGCTTCGGGAGAAAATATTATCTCGGCGCCGACGGTGCTTGAGGCAACGGGCCATGATTACGGAGAATGGACATTCATCAGCGAAAAGAAGCATCAGCGTATTTGCAAAAACGACAGTTCCCATATTGAAACCCAAAATCATAACTGGGATGTCGGTATGGTAACAAAGCAGCCTACGACAACGCAAGCCGGAGAAATCACATATACTTGCAGTGACTGCCAAGAGCAGCATGTGGAAGAGATTGCGTCGGTTACCGGAAATTGTTCCGAAGCGGACAGCGCAGGATATCTTGTATCCGTGAAGCCGGCAACCGCTCTGGTTGCAGGAAAACAATATGTGGTTTTGTCCGAAGATAAAACGAAAACTATGGAAGCTTCCAACAAAGCCACGGAATACGGCGGTCTGCGATTATCCGCAGCGGATATTACACTGGCCGAAAATGACGAAGAGATCTCGTTTCAATCCTATGGAGATGCCGACGGCGCCATCTGGGATTGCAAAGAATCCGCAGATGCAGTTGTTTTAGCTAATCATGAAGATTATTTATATAACAATCTGGCATATTTGTGGTGTGAGAATTCTGATGATGATACAGAGGAGGGCACGGTATTTTCTTACACATTTAATGAAGAAGAAAATTACGGATTATTGGTCCCAAAAGGAAGTACTTCCTATCATGTAGGCTATGACTCGGAAAATGATGCTTTTTTGGCGCGGCCCGACGTAAGCTGTTTTGTTTATGAAGTTGTGGAGGTTATAGGGTATAATGCTGAATCCTCTCACCATTTGGTTAAAGTAAAAGCACAAGATCCAAGCTGTAGCAAAGAAGGAAATGTTGAGTATTACATTTGCTCTAAGTGCCACAAAATCTTTAAGGACAGCACCGGAGCAGAGGAAAGCCTGATAACAAGGGAAGATACGGTGATTCCGGCTAAGGGTCATGTCCTTGAGAAGGTTGAATCAAAAGAAGCTACTTGTGAATGCGAAGGAAACGAGGCTTATTATATTTGCAGTCAGTGCCACAAGTATTTTTCGGATGCTGAGGGAATTCAGGAAATCCAAGAGGGAGCCTGGGTGATAGAGCCACTGGGGCATGACTGGGATGAAGGAGAGACTACAACGGAAGCCCTATGTGAAACCGGCGGAGTGATTACTTATACTTGCAAACACAATTTGAGTCATAAAAAAACCGTAATCGTATCACCGGGAGGCCATAATTGGCAATTGGTGGAGTCGGTAGAGGCAAGTTGCACCGAAGACGGTTATGAGATTTATCGTTGTACCAAATGCCATACGGAAAAGAAAATGAATATTCAAAAGGCAACGGGTCATACTCCTGTGACAAGAGTTGAAAAATATCCTGCTACATGGCAGTCACCGGGAGAAAATGAAATCATTACCTATTGTAGTAAATGCGGAGCAGAACTTAGTCGGGAGTATGTGATTGTTCCCCCTGTTTGTTCAGCGTATGAAGATGTGGTATATCAGTGGTCAAAAGACGGTAAGAGAGTAACCGCAACGGCTGTAAATAAAAACGATACTTCAAAAACATTGACGGAAACCGTTCCGGTAACTACTGTGGTAACAGAAAAAGCCACCGATAAAAAATCGGGATCTATGAAAGCTACAGCGGTATTTTACAATGGCATTTTTACAACTCAGACAAAAATAATTAGTATACCGGCAGAGAAACTGGATGCTCCAATTATTAATGGAATGAAAAAAGGAATTTCAAAAAAACAATTGCAATGGAGCAAGGTTTCCGGAGCCGATGCCTATCGGGTGTCCTATCAAAAAGTAGGGAGTACAAAGTGGATAACAAAAACTCTGACGGATACGAAATTAACGGTTTTACAGCAAAAAGAAGGTACATGCTGGAAATATCGGGTAGCAGCCATCAAATATGCAACGGACACAACACAAAAAATCATAAGTGATGATTCTGCCATGTATTACTATTATGAAAAAAAAGTGTCCGAGTTTAAGCTGAAAGCTTTGAAAAATGCTATGAAGATTTCTTGGAAAATAGATAAGAAAGCTTCCGGATATCAGGTGGTCTATTCTAAAAACAAAAACATGAAAAGCGCTAATTATATTGAGGTAAGAAGTGCCAAAAAAAAGAATAAGAAAATCAGTAAACTCAAGTCAGGACAGAAATATTATGTCCAGGTTCGACCGTACATATTAAAAGACAAGAAAAAATACTATGGTGATTGGTCAAGTAAAAAATCAATAAAAATATAATTACAGAGTTTGAAGTAAAGTTTGAGAAAATGAAGGAGAAGATATGAAAAAAATCAAACATGGGAAAAACTGTTTTTTTTCACTGCTATGCATGCTGATATTGGTTATAACAACATTTTTTACGCCATTAGCCGGTTCGGGGATTACGGAAGTGAAAGCAGCAGAGGATAATACCTTTAGTGTGGAACTGGCGGATACGGTGGAATCAGGAGAACAGTATATTATTTTGGGTTACTTAGGCGGTGATTCGCCGAGTAATTGCGCGTTATCTACCGATAGCGGCAAGTATGATTCCCAAAGACTTGCGGTGAGTATTGAAACAAATACGGATCCAAAAACTACACCGAATGAACAAGTTACGGAAATCACATTTGAGGATGAAACTGATGCGCAAAAGTGTTTGTGGACGGGGGAAACATCCACAGAAAATGTAGAGGGATTTTATCTCAAAAATAACGATAAATATTTGGAAAAAAGCGAGTATGCGGCATTATATTGGGCGGACAGTTCCGACAATATCAAAGAATGGACGTTATCGGATCATACTTTAAAATCCGGGACTTACAAGATTTCAAAAGCAGCTAGTGATTCATATTTTAATTGCTCCGGAACTTATGACGGAATTTTGTACCATGTGATTTCTGATGATCCGACGCAGACGCACTATTCCATTAGTTTTGAGACAAATGGTGCATCGGATATAGAGGATCAATCTGTTCAGGAAGGAAGGAAAGTTAAAAAGCCGACGGTAACCTATGAAAATCATATGTTGCTTGGTTGGTATACAGATTCGAATTTTACGGAGGAATATGATTTTTCGCAAGCAGTTACAAGCTCCTTTACCCTTTATGCAAAATGGGCTGAGACCGTTTCGGTAAATTTTGAGTCAAATGGGGGCTCTGTTGTTGATTCTTTAAGTATAGAAAAAGGAACAGCAGCAGAAGAGCCAGCAGCACCTACAAAGGAGAATTATACCTTCCTTGGTTGGTATAGCGACAAGGATTTGGAAACGGCATATGATTTTACGAATCAGGTAACAGAGGATCTAACTCTTTACGCAAAATGGGAAAAGCAGCCATTTGTTACCATCGGAGATGGATCCTCATCTACAAAAGATATTCCATATGGTAATTATTACAAAAATTCCACTGCAGAGATGATTTATACGGCGGATGAAATTGGAGGCTCCGGAATAATTAATTCCATAGCATTTTATGTTGCAAATGCGTCTTCCTATTCCACCACTTCCTTACGTGTTTATTTGGGATACACTGAGGCAGAGACTTTCGCGTCCAATACAGATTGTTTGTCTTCAGAGAATCTGACAGAAGTTTATAGTGGAGCCATGACTTTAGGAACATCTGTTGGATGGGAACAGCTGATATTTGATGATCCATTTGAATATGATACATCCAAGGGTAATTTGGTAATTGCAATTACCCATACAGCTAACAGTTATAACTCGACTTTGTCTTACCGATACTCCACAATATCCAATGCGGTTCTTTATCGGCAAAATGACACTAATTCCTCGTATTCGAATATATCTGATTATTCTAACTTCTCCAAGTCGTCAAATCGGCCTAATATCAAAATAGAGATAGTGCCGGATACAGCCACAAAATATACAGTGTCTTTTGAATCCAATGGTGGCTCCGAGATAGAGTCGCTGCAGATTTCGGAAGGAAAAACCTTGAAAAAACCGGCGAATCCAATCAAGGAAGGCTTCTTGTTTGCTGGCTGGTATAAAGATCAGGAGCTAACGCAGGCCTGGGATTTTGAAAATGATACAGTTGCTAAAGACACTATTTTATATGCAAAATGGGGAACTGCTTATACGGTGTCTTTTGATACCGACGGCGGTTCGACTCTTGAAAATATGACTGTTGCAGAAGGTGCTACATTGGATGAGCCGATAACCGAAAAATACGGTTATCGAATTGCCGGTTGGTATACGGAGGAAGAGTTCATAAATCAATGGGATTTTGAAAACACGGTGGTGAATGCGAATCTTACTTTATATGTAAAATGGGAAGAAGTGCCAACCAAATTATATGAAGTTGAACTGGTAGATACCTTGGAAGATGGAGAAGAATACTTTATCACCGGAACTGAAATTACCGGAACCGAGGGCGATTTGGGTTATGCTTTGTCCTGTGATGCCACTGAAAATTCTGCTTCTTGTGAGCCTGTTCGGGCTCTTAAGAAAAACGGCAAAGTATACATCGCTGATGAAACTGCCGGTCTGGAACTAGAGAATTGTAAGTGGGAGGCTACTGCATCCAATAGTGGATATTTGCTTTCTAATACTTGTCAAGATAAAGAGTTGTATATCAATGCCGCATATTCTTCGGGAACCGGATTAAAATTGACGGAAGATGTTCCGGCTTATTATTGGGTACAAAACCAAACAACAGTGAACGATTTAGCAGCAGTGCAATTAAAAAACAGCCTGACATCTTCTTATTATTCTTATTATTTAAATCTTTCCGGCAATACGCCTACATTAAATTATTCCGGAAAGGTTCGATTGTACAAGTTTACAGACAGCACTCTAACAAATTATACTGTTATGTTTGAATCTAATGGCGGAAGTGATGTTGATTCTCAAACTGTAAGAGAAGGAAAACGCGTAAAACAGCCGGAAATGCCGGAGAAAGAAGGCTATTACCTAGAGGGCTGGTTTGCAGACGAAGACTTAACACAGCCTTGGGATTTTTCAGCTAATCGCGTAACGGATAATATCACTTTATATGCAAAATGGGAACCGGCTTATGTAGCTTATATCGAAGAGGCAGCCTCATTGGAGGATGGCGAAAATTATTTGATTTTGAATAACAGTAATTGTTACGCGATGTCTTCTGTGAAGAATGGTTCTTACAACAAAATGGAGAAAGAAGATGTGGCAGTAAACAGCGCACAAGATCAAATAATTTTTAAAAATGAAGAATCCTACAATAAGTGTACTTGGCTTGCAAAAGAGGGAGATAATGAAGGCTATGTTACCTTATACAATAATAATTCCGGAGCAACACAAGTCGGTGCCGGATATTTATGGAATTATTATTCCGGATTATATAACTACCAATACAATTCTAGCGGAATGTCAAAAGAGTGGATGTTGTCTTCAGAATACGGCTTGCTTCCATATGCGTCATCCGCATCTCAATATGCAGTTAAATTCAATGCTTCAAGTAGCTATATGCTTTTTGATGCGGCAACGACCGGCTCTGTGGGGGATGATAAAGTTACTGTCTACAAAATAAAAACATATGAAACTGCGGAACTGCCAAAGACGCTTTCCAATTTGGTATATAACGGACAAATCCAGGAGGGAGTATCCGGCAGCAAAGGTTGCACATTAACTGGAGATACGGCATGTGATTGCGGAATTCATACGGCAACGGCAACTTTGAAAGAGGGATATATTTGGCCGGACAAAAGTCGGGATCCAAAACAGATCACCTGGTTCATTGGTCCAGCTAAACTGACGGCAACATATGAAAGCGAATCAGTTGGCTGCGACAAGTCACCAACCTATTGCATTAAAGTCATAGGTTTCGTAAACAATGAATCCGAAGATACCGTGGAAGAATATAGTGCCCCAACTATACCAAAACCGAAGGAATTAAAGGTAGGAGAACAGTATACATTAATACCAGAAGGCGGAAGCGCAAAAAATTATACTTTCCAATATGAAGAAGGCACACTAACCATCAAAGATCATATATCCGGAAGCACTGTCGTTGAAGATGAAACTGAGGCCGGATACGAAAGAGATGCTTCATACGACGAAGTTGTTTATTGTGCTGCATGTGGGAAAGAATTAAGCCGAAAGACAATTACAAAGGAAAACACCAATTTGAAGTACAAAGCAGAAGAAGCTATTGATGACGCAGATTTGGTTATTCAGAAAGTTTATGAGGAAGAAAATACGGAAAAAGCTTATGAACTGGTAAGTGGCGCAATGGAAAAAGCTTCCGTAGCTTTAAATCAAGCCAAAATTGCAAAGACAGCTGCAGACAGCGAAGAAAATGAAAAAAATAAGACAGAGGCCCAGCAGATGGTTTCTGATGCACTTTCCAAATATGAAGAGTTGGCTAATTACGCAGATGAGCTACAAAAGAAAATTCATAATCAAGCTGTAGAAACTGTAGTTAAAGATGCTGCAGATGATCTGGCTCGGTTAAGTGGCAATGTGGATTCAGAGATTTACACCGATGATTCTTTACGGGAATTTGAAAATAGATATCAGGAATTTATAAAACTAGTGGGATCAAATTACAGTGAGCTGGAGGTTGCAGAAATCACAGAAACAAAGCAAAAGGTGATAGAGGCCTATGAAAACCTGGTATGCAAATCGGCACAAACGATGAAGGTACGCGCAAAGAATATCGCCACGAATTATGCAACTTTAAGAAAGGGTAATCAAAAATATCAGGTATTGAATGTAACCGGAAACAAAGGAACACTTTCTTATAGCAAGTTGCCAGGTTCATGCTCTTATTTGTCTGTCGATGCCTCAACCGGTGTAATTAAAGTGAAGAAAGGAATTCCGGCAGGTGAGTATACCATTAAACTTGGAATCACTTCTTCGTCAACCGGAGATTATAAAGAAGCAACTATTAATACAAGTGTGACCGTGGTTGTAAAAAAGGCTGCACAATCTATAAAGATTATAGGAAAATATAGAACCGTAAAGAGAGCAGAACTCAAAAAATCAAATGTGATAGTTGCAGCAATATCTGTTAAAGGCGGATATGGAAAAAAAAGTTATAAAAAAGTCAGCGGTAGTAAACAGCTGCGCATTGATTCTCACAGTGGAAAGATCACCGTCAAAAAAGGAACAGCAAAAGGAACCTACAAATTCAAAGTGAAAGTTACCGTGAATGGAAATGAGAATTATAAATCTCAATCGAAAAAGGTAATGATTAAAATTACAGTGAAATAGTGAAAGCGTTGTTCGCCCGCAGAACAATCATCACCTTCTAAAAAAATGACTACTTATTCGCAAAAAACGACCTTTTTCTTTGGCTGTATATCAACTATACTGTTAGACATAAATGAATAAGAAACGGAGCCAAAGGCGATATGAAGAATATAGAAAAACTAGCATTAGTACTTGCAACAGTAGCCGTTTTTGTGACATCCGGTTGTGCAGATACAACGAATGAGCAATCGGAACAATCGGATATCAGTACCGCTGAAGTGGAGACGGTGCAGGATGCATCTACACAAATAAGGCAGACTGCGACAAAAGGAAGCCTTGAAACTTTTAGCGGAAAATATCAGGTACAGGATGCAAAAGGTGTGTACTATTATTTTGGAGAAGATGGGATATGCTATTACGTTCAGTCCGGTACATATGAGTTTGAAGAAAATGGAACAAATGTTGATGGAGATGAGGCAGATTTATTGCTTATTACATTTGAAACCATGGAAAACGCATCACAATATGATATTTCCCAAGAAGATGGGGAAATTATTTTGACAACGACTCAGTCCGGAGCAGAATCTAAGACAACGATGAATCTCGATTGTATTGCAGGAGAGGACGGAATATCAGATTTAGAACCATTTGAAGGAATCTATAGGACATATGACGAGGATGCATATCGCTTTGAATTCCATGAAGATGGAAGTTGTTATCTGATTATGGAAGAAGACTATGAGACGGGAGACGATACCTTAACGCTTACAGCGCTTGGTACGAGCCTGACATATGATTATAAAGTTTCGGAAGATACGATTGTGTTAAGTAGTGAAGATACTACCATTGCGGTATTAGTGCCTAGTGAATAAGCCGCATACTATGTTTTTCATTTCATTTTTCCCAAGGGGCTGTCACGATAAAAAGTGGCAGTCCTTTGTGTGCTTTGCACAAAGTGACCTGCAAAAATTTCTAATAAAATGTCATATTTGCATAAGAAAATGTCATTTATAGCTTTGGAAATTCGAAGTATCTTAGAGAAGTAATATAAAACTTTTTAGATACGGAGGGAAACAAATGAGAAGCAAGAAACTTAAAATGTTGATTCGCAGCGCATCAGCAGCTTCGTTGGCTGTTATAACTGCAATTATGCTTGCGGCACCGGGAAGTTCTTCGGTTGTTGCAACGGCAGCAGTAGAAGATGCGGGAGAAGTTGTAACTGCAATTGATTTGACAGCAGAGACAGTAACAACAGCAGATTCGGATGTAGAGACTTACACTGCAAGTATGACATTTGTACAGGTTGACAATGGTACCTATACGGAGCTTTCACTTAAGGATGCTCAAAGTGCAGTAGAGAGTGGAAAGACCGTTAAGATGTATACAAAGTCACATTCAGAAGGCTATGGTTCTGTATGGTCAGATAGTTATGATTATACGACTTACCGTACAGGTATTCAGATCGGTCAAGATAGTGATGTGGCACTTGGAACTGACGGCGTAGGTGGAACATTAGATGGAACGACATTATCTAATTTTTATTTATCATCTACATCTAAGAACTTTAACCCAATTGTAGTTAACCAGTCAAATGCAACATTGGATAATCCGGTAATTGTTGCAGGTAATGCAGACGGTGAGGACAATTCTGATGGAAACGCTGATATAAACGACTTTGTCGGATACGGAACAGCTGTAAATATCTACGGAGGAACGACCACAACAGACGGATCAGCAAATGCGGATGGTCAGACCGGAGGAACAACGGTAACAAGTAATACCTTTAAGACAATGCTTGATTTAAGTAACGGCGGATCTATTACAACATACGGTGTAGCGAGACCTGCGGTAGCTGTAGATAATGGTGGTGACGTTGTAATCAAAGGTGATGGCAATGATAGCACACAGGAAATTGCAGTATATGGAGGAGAAACTTACGATGGATTCTTAAATACAGCAGATACTGTTAAGATGGTCTCTCCACCATGGGTACTTGGTATTGTTGGAAACTCAAGAGCAACCAATATGCTTGGTAAAGGTTCCACAATGGTCGTACAAGATGCAAATGTATATGCTAAGAACTGGGGTGTACTTTCTACTGATTCCGGAAGTGAACCATACTTATATGCAATTAACAGTGATATTGTAATGAATACAAGCTCAGCGAATGGTGCAGTCAGCGGATATGGTTCATATGCAATTGGTAATGCACATGAATATTTCCTTGGTTCAACCTTTGATGTAGCAACATATCTGACAATTGCAGCAAACGGAAATAACAATACTATTACGCTTGGTGCAACAACCAAAAATGAAACAATTAATACTGCTAAGACTATTTGGGATGCAGAGGGTAATACCAGTGTAGATGAAGATTACAATACGGTAACAGCTTCTAAGACGGCACAGACCGTTGTGAATTCCAAGAACTTTGGTATTGATATCTGGGGACAGGCTACTGTAGATGTAAACGATAAGACAACCTTTAATACCAAGTCAGCAGCATTTTTAGTAAAATCTGCAGATGCTACGATTAATATCGGAGAAGATGCTACAATCAATGCAGCAACCGATGCAAATGCAGAGGCTGAAACTGAGCTGAATAATACAGAAAATGGAGTCATCTTCCAGGCAATCGATAACGAAGACGCTGTAGCAGAGGGTATCTCCTTCCCAAATGGATATTCAGGACCGGTATTTAGCGATGCAAGCTATAATGAATCTGAAGGCTGGTTAAGCGGAGAAGGAATGGAAGCATCTCATACCGCTACACTTAACATTGCAGATAAGAATCTTGAAGGTAATATCTACAATGGTACAGGTTATCTTGCAAGTGCGGTAACGGTAAATGTAAATATCGAAGAAAGTGCTTCTGTAACAGGTGCAATTTCTGCAACAACAATTAAGCATACAACAGATGGTGGTAAGACACAGAATACAACAATTACAGAATCTGATTATAACCAGATTGGACATGTAATAAATACAGCAAGTTCTAATGGAGAAAATGATGTAAACTTAACGGTAGATGGAACATGGGTTGCAGATGGAACATCAATTCTTGCATCTCTTACTATTGGAGAAGATGCAACGGTAGTTTATGGTACAGCAACAGATGCAAATGGTAATGTAATTACACTTGAAAAGGGTAAGACTTATAAAGACATTACAATTACAGAAGGTACAAATAAAGCAGTATCTGCCGCATCCGTATCATTAAAGGATAAAACAGCAGTTTACACAGGAAAAGCAATTTCCATTGATACAGCAACTGTAAATGATGATAATACTGGTAAGGTAACATATACCTATTACACAGATAAGGCTTGCACAAAGCTTACCACAAAAGCAAATTCTGGTGCAGCATCTGATGGAGCAGCTCCGGTAAATGCAGGAACTTATTACGTAAAGGCAACCGTTGCGGCTACAGATTCTTATAAAGAAGCAACAAGTACTGCTGCAAAACTTACCATTACAAAGGCTACACAGAAAGTTACCGTAAAGAATGCTTCTAAGACGTACAAAGTAAGTGCACTGAAGAAAAACGCAAAATCATTTAAGGTAACGACAAAGACAACAGCTTCAAATGCAAGTGTAAAATATACAGCAGCTAACAGTAAATCGAAAAAAGTGCTGACAATTAAGCAAAATGGTAAGATTACTGTGAAAAAGGGAACAAAAGCCGGAACATATAAAGTAAAGGTTAAAGTAACAGCTAAGAATTACAAAGCTGCAACAAAGACCATAACAGTTAAAGTGAAAAAGTAGTTTATTTTCCCTAAAAAAAGGGCGCCTGATTCTTCGGGCGTCCTTTTTCAATGGTGCACCGTATGCATAACGATACTTACGGAACTAGAAGCAGGCATAAAGTCGTCACGTTTGCCTGCCAGATTATTTATTTGTCAGATGCTCAATCATGGTAATAATCGTGTCAATAGAATTAAGCTGGTTGGATTCTTCCATTGCAGCCAGATAAGAATCACGGTTATCATACAGCTTCTTAACATGGGAAAGAAGCGTATCAGCAGATAAATCCTCTTCCTTTAAGACCAGCGAGAAGCCTTGTTTTTCAAAGGAAGCAGCATTAAGAATCTGATCGCCACGGCTGGCAGCCGCAGATAGCGGAATCAGAAGATTTGGCTTGTGAAGAGCAAGCAGCTCGCAGATGGCATTTGCACCGGCACGGGAAATCACGATATCGGCAAGTGCGAATAAATCGCGAAGCTCCTGGTTGGCATATTCAAACTGTGCATATCCATTTGTGCCGGATAAAGAATCCTCTAAGTTGCCCTTTCCGCACAAATGGATGATGTTAAACTGCTTTATCAGTTCCGGTAGAATCTCTCGAACCGCTTCGTTGATTTTGACAGAGCCAAGACTTCCGCCAATGATTAAGATCGTAGGAGCGTTTTTGGTAAAGCCACATAGATCGATCGCTTTTTCCTTGCTTCCTTGTAACAATTCCTGACGAATCGGGGAACCGGTAAGAACCGCCTTGTCTTCCGGAAGATGAGAGAGTGTCTCAGGGAAGTTACAGCAGACCTTAGTCGCAGAAGGAATGGCAAGCTTATTAGCCAGTCCCGGAGTCAGATCGGATTCATGAATGATGGATGGAACGTGCAGATGCTTTGCGGCATAGATAACCGGCAAAGAGACGAAACCACCCTTAGAGAAGATGATGTTGGGCTGGATTTGCTTGATAAGACTTCTAGCCTGGGCATATCCTTTCATAACACGGAATGGATCTGTAAAATTCTTCCTGTCAAAATAGCGGCGAAGCTTACCGGAAGAGATTGCATGATAGGGAATATCAAAATTAGACAGTAAGTCTTTTTCGATACCGTTATAAGAACCGATATAATGTACTTCATAGCCAAGTTCTTTCAGCTTAGGATACAATGCAAGATTTGGTGTTACATGTCCGGCAGTACCACCACCTGTTAAAATGATTGTTTTACTCATGAGTCAGGTACCTCTTTTATATTTAATAAGAAATAAAAATTTCAATACAACTATGAAACTATGCGCTGAAAAAGTCAAGTTAGAATTGAAAACAGCAGTATAAATGGTAAAATAAAAGATAAGAAAATGCGGAAAAAAAGGAGCGAATGCACAATGGAACATGTTACCTTAGATGTCTCAAAACTTACTTCCTTTGTAAGAGATGAGGAAGTAGACCATATAAAAATACAGACAGAGACGGCGGCAGACCTTTTAAAAAGCAAGGAGGGTGCCGGAAATGATTTTCTTGGTTGGATGGACCTTCCGGTAGATTATGATCGGGAAGAATTTGCACGAATCAAAGCTGCAGCGGATAAGATTCAGTCAGATTCGCAAGTCCTTATTGTAATAGGAATTGGCGGTTCTTATCTGGGAGCACGTGCAGCAATTGAATTTCTTCGTCATAGTTTTTATAACAATGTGTCAAAGGAGATTCGAAAAACACCTGAGATTTATTTTGTCGGAAATAATATTTCAGCTACATACATGAAACATTTAATGGATGTAATAGGGGAACGTGATTTTTCTATTAATGTCATTTCGAAGTCCGGAACGACAACAGAGCCGGCGATTGCATTTCGTATTTTAAAAAAGAAATTGGAAAAAAAATACGGGGATAGCGAAGCGGCTAAGAGAATCTATGCGACGACCGATCGTGCCAAAGGTGCACTTAAGGTGCTGGCAACCGAAAAGGGGTATGAGACATTTGTTGTACCGGATGATGTTGGCGGAAGATTTTCCGTACTTACGGCAGTTGGCCTACTTCCTATTGCCGTAAGCGGAGCAGATATCGATGAGCTGATGAAGGGGGCGCAGGCGGGAAGAGAGCTAGCGCTTAAGGAAGAATTTAAGAACAATGAAGCAATGAAATATGCGGCATACCGGAATCTCCTTCTTAGAAAAGGAAAGCAGGTTGAGATTCTTGCAAACTATGAACCATCTTGTCATTATATATCGGAGTGGTGGAAACAGTTATACGGGGAGAGCGAGGGAAAAGATCAAAAAGGAATATTCCCGGCAGCAGTTGATCTTACTACAGATCTTCATTCCATGGGACAGTATATTCAAGATGGCGGTAGATTCTTGTTTGAAACTGTCATTAATATAGAAGAATCTCGTGAGACGATTACAATAGAAGAAGAGGAGTCCGATCTTGACGGTTTAAATTATCTGACCGGCAAGACCATGGATTTTGTCAATAAGAATGCGATGAACGGAACGATTCTTGCGCACACAGACGGAAAAGTTCCAAATCTTATGATTAAAGTTCCAAAACAAAATGAATATTATTTAGGAGAACTGTTTTATTTCTTTGAATTTGCCTGTGGAGTGAGCGGATACTTATTAGGTGTCAATCCGTTCAACCAACCGGGGGTCGAAAGTTACAAAAAGAACATGTTTGCATTACTTGGAAAGCCAGGCTATGAGCGAGAAAGAGAGGAATTGTTACGACGTTTGTAACAATTGAAAATGTCATAGTACCGACGGACTAGAAAAGTGCACAAAAAAGTACTGCAAAAACAAGAAAAAGAGGCTGTTGAATTGTGAAATTTGACAAGCCTCCTTCTTTTTGCTATAATTCGCCTGTAACAATTTCGTAACAATTGTAATATTTGTAACAAATTGGAGGACGACAAAACAATGAAAACAAATAGAGGAACGCGTAAAGTAATGAGTACAATTTTAGCGGCATCGATCGTATGTACGATTACAATTGGCAATGCAGATTTTAAAGCATATGCTGAGGAAGAAGACACCGTTTCGATTACGACAGAAGATACAACCGCCGTCGAAGAAGATCTTGTAGATTCTATGCAAGAGATTGCGCAAAATGTACAAGATAATACAGAGCAGGAAGAAGAGACAACAACTGAGACAACGCAGGATAAGTGGGCAACGAGATTGATGGCGGACGTAGAAGATAGCCTCAATGTACGTGCGAAGGCATCTAAGGATTCTGAAGTAGTTGGAAAGCTATATAAGGGAAGTGTTGCTACCATCCTTGAGCAGGGCGAGAAGTGGACGAAGATTAAGTCCGGTAACGTAACGGGATATGTATTAAACAAATATTGTGTTACAGGAGATGAGGCGAAGGCTCTCGCGAAAAAGGTCTGTTCAAAGGTTGCGACGGTAACAACGCAGACACTTCGAGTACGTAAGAAAGCAAAAGAAAGTGCTAAGGTACTTGGATTATTAGCAGAAGGTGATAAGGTTACGGTTGTGAAAAAAGCCAACAACAAAGACGGTTGGGTTGCGATTAAGTATGAAGGCGAGACGGCTTATGTCAGCAGTGAATATGTCAAAGTAAAGACAAAGTACGTAAAAGCGCTGACCGTGGAAGAGGAACAAGAAAAGCTTGAACAGGAAGCAGCACAAGAAGCTGCAGCGCAGGCATCTTCATCAAGTACTACAACGACACAAGGGTCATCGGTAAGTGCGTCCGCTAGTGATGCACAGGTACTTGGAGCACTCATTTACATTGAGGCCGGAGCAAGCTGTTATGAAGGTGAGCTTGCAGTAGGCGCTGTTGTTATGAACCGCGTTAAGAGTAGTTCCTATCCGAACACCATTCAGGGCGTAATCTACCAGAGTGGTCAGTTTGCAACAGGTGCAATCAGTTCCGTTCTTGCAAGTGGAGTGCCATCAAGCTGTTTACAGGCAGCAAATGCGGCAATCAGCGGTCAGGATAATACCGGTGGTCTTAAGAACTTTAGAGCTTCTTATACCGGACATGCCGGAATTAATATTGGAGACAATGTATTTTTCTAAAAGTATTAGGGTCGGTCACAATTGGTGGCCGACCTTTTTTGGGGAAAAGGGATATGTTTACCTGAAAGGGCATAGGAATTGACATTGTGTTGCGTCTAAAAATGGTGTAAAATAGGCATGATTATAAACGATAATGAGGAGGAGAAGGAATTATGTGGATAGCGGTTATTATCATTATAGTTATAGTATTGGTTATTTTTGCATCTTGTATCAAAATTGTGCCACAGGCAAACGCAATGGTAATAGAGCGGCTTGGGGGATATCTTGGAACTTGGAGTGTAGGACTTCATTTTAAGGTTCCATTTATTGATCGAATTGCCAAAAGAGTATTGTTAAAGGAGCAGGTGGTAGATTTCCCGCCACAGCCGGTTATTACAAAGGATAACGTAACGATGCGGATTGATACGGTTGTCTATTTTCAGATTACAGATCCTAAGCTTTATGCATATGGCGTTGAGAATCCGATTATGGCAATTGAGAATCTGACAGCGACAACACTTCGTAATATCATTGGTGACTTGGAACTTGATGAGACCTTGACATCTCGTGAAACCATTAATACTAAGATGAGAGCATCCTTGGATGTTGCAACAGACCCTTGGGGAATTAAGGTGAATCGAGTAGAATTAAAAAATATTATTCCACCACAGGCAATTCAGGATGCCATGGAAAAGCAGATGAAGGCAGAGCGTGAGCGAAGAGAAGCAATTCTTCGTGCGGAAGGTGAGAAAAAATCAACGATTCTGGTAGCAGAAGGTAAGAAAGCATCTGCCATTTTGGATGCGGAAGCAGAAAAACAGGCAGCAATTCTTCGAGCTGAGGCGCGTAAAGAAGCGACAGTTCGCGAGGCTGAAGGACAGGCAGAGGCAATTCTTAAGATACAGCAGGCGAATGCAGACGGACTTAAGTTCTTAAAAGAATCAGCACCGGATCAGGCAGTTTTGCAGCTTAAGAGCCTAGAGGCATTTGCAAAAGCAGCAGATGGACAATCTACAAAGATTATTATCCCATCTGAGATACAAGGACTTGCAGGACTGGCGAAGTCCATTCAGGAAGTTGTAACCGAACAAAAATAAGTATTTGAAAAGAGGCAGACATCATGACACTTACAGGCAGACATTTTTTAAAAATGTTAGATTTTACACCGGAAGAGATTTTGTATCTGGTAGATCTTGCAGCTGAATTAAAGGAAAAAAAGAAAAAAGGAATCGCACATGATGAATTAAGAGGAAAAAATATCGCTTTGATATTTGAAAAAACCAGCACGAGAACGAGATGTTCTTTTGAGGTGGCAGCGCACGATTTAGGCATGCAGGTGACGTATTTGGATCCAAGTGGCTCACAAATCGGCAAGAAAGAAAGCATTGCAGATACAGCAAGAGTGCTAGGACGCATGTTTGATGGAATCGAATATCGCGGCTATGGTCAGGAAATTGTAGAAACACTTGCCCAAAAGGCAAATGTTCCGGTATGGAATGGTCTGACAAACGAATCGCATCCGACACAGATGATTGCAGATATGCTTACGATAAAAGAACAGCTTGGACGATTAAAAGGCGTGAAGTTTGTTTATATGGGAGACGCCCGTTACAATATGGGTAATTCACTGATGGTAACTTGTGCGAAGCTGGGAATGCATTTTGTGGCATGCACAAATAAAAAATATTTTCCAGAGCAGCAGCTGGTAGATACCTGTATGGAAATTGCCAAAGACACCGGTGCGACGATTACACTTACAGAGGATGTTAATGAGGTGGCAGGAGCTGACGTACTTTATACAGATGTCTGGGTATCCATGGGTGAGCCGGATGAAGTATGGAAAGAAAGAATTGACGATCTTCTTCCATACCAGGTGAATCAGGATGTGATGAATAAGGCTGGTAAAGATGCCATCTTTTTACATTGTCTTCCGGCATTTCATGATTTGAATACGACAATTGGAAAGCAGATCTATGAAAAATACGGACTCGATGCGATGGAAGTTACGGATGAGGTATTTGAAGGACCGCAATCTCGCGTATTTGAAGAGGCGGAGAATCGTATGCATACCATTAAAGCCGTTATGTATGCAACCTTAAAATAACAGCTCGAGGTAAATGCGAAGGAGCAGTAGGACATGAAGACAAAGATATTGGCTGAACTTAGAAGAGCATCAGGATATGTATCGGGACAGGCTCTATGTGAGGAGTTTCATGTATCAAGAACCGCTATCTGGAAAGCGATAAATACGTTAAAAAAGGAAGGCTATGAGATCGAAGCTGTACAAAATAAGGGGTATCGGTTGGTTCGGGTACCGGAGATCCTTTCGCAAAAGGAATTGGAAAGCATTCGTCAGACAAAATGGCTTGCATCGGAGTATTACTATTTGGATGAGACGGAATCAACCAATATGGTTGCCAAGAAATTGGCCGAAGAAGGTGCAGCGCATGGAACCGTGGTGGTTGCCGGAAGGCAGACTGCAGGCAAGGGTCGACGCGGCAGAGTTTGGGAGACACCACCAAAGACTTCCATTTCTATGACGTATGTGTTAAAGCCGGATATGATGCCGGGCAATGCATCTATGCTGACTTTGGTGATGGCAATGGCGGTAGTTCGAGGAATAGAATCTCTAACAGGATTAGAAGCAAAAATCAAGTGGCCGAATGATGTTGTCATCAATGGAAAAAAGGTCTGTGGTATCTTAACGGAGATGAGTGCGCAGATGGATTATATTAACCACATCGTGGTCGGAACAGGCATCAATGTGTTAAATGAAGAATTTTCAGATGAACTTAAGGATAAAGCAACATCTATTTATCTAGAGACGGGTAAGAGTGTCCAAAGAGCCGGGCTGATTGAAGCAATTAATCGTCAGTTTGAGCATTATTATGAAATCTTTATGGAAACACAGGATATGAGTGTATTGGCAAAGGAATACAATACACTTTTGGTAAATCTTGGTGGTCAGGTTCGCGTAGAAGGTGGCAAAGAGCCATACGTTGGAAATTCTAGGGGAATCACACAACGCGGTGAGTTGATTGTAGATACCTGGGAGGCAAGACGGCTTGTATCATCGGGAGAAGTATCTGTGCGAGGAGTTTACGGATATGTATGATTATAATGTGCTTTGCGGTGCAAGTTCGTACACAAAGCAATTTTATTTAAATGAACAGTTTGAAGGCCTTCCGGAAGGCATCAAGGAAGAACTAAAGATTATGTGCGTCCTTTATACGGAAGATGTTGGAGGTGTGTTGACACTTCGATTTGATGAAGACGGCACCTTGTTATTTGATACAACCTATGAAGAGGATGATTACTTCTATGATGAGATAGGAAGCGTTTTAAAGATAAAGCAAATGCAAAAAAACAAGCAAGAGCTGCTAGAAAGCCTTGAGACATATTATAAAGTATTTTTTCTGGGCGAGGACTTTGATGAGGAGTAGACATGTTACTGACAATTGATGTAGGAAATACGAATATTACTTTAGGAGTATTCAAAGATAGATTTTTACTTTCCCAGTTTCGACTGACTTCTAAGATGGCACGTACATCAGATGAGTACGGCGTGATTATCTGCAATCTGTTAGAGCACAATAATATTCCGATCAGCGAAGTGGAAGATGTGATTGTAGCATCGGTTGTACCAAATGTCATGCATTCTTTACTGAGTGCAATTATAAAATATATGGATATTAAACCGGTAGTAATTGAAGCCGGAATCAAGACGGGAATACGTATTGCTATAGAGAATCCGCGGCAACTTGGTGCAGACAGAATTGTCGATGCCGTTGCGGCCTATGAGTTGTATGGTGGTCCGGTTATCGTAATTGATTTTGGAACAGCGACAACCTACGATATGGTCGATAAGGATGGAACCTTCTTCGCGGGAGTAACGGCGCCGGGACTTCAGACATGTGCAAATGCCTTATCCGGAGCTGCAGCAAAGCTGCCGGATGTAGAGATTACAAAACCGAAAACCATATTGGCGCAAGAAACCATTACCAGTATGCAGGCGGGACTGTTTTTCGGTCAGGTTGGACAGACGGAATATATCGTAAAGAATATGAAGGCAGAGTCGAAGCTAGATGATGTTAAGGTCGTTGCGACCGGTGGACTTGGCACAATTATTGCAAATGAAACCGATGTTATTGACATCTATGATCCGACCTTAACTTTGCATGGTATGCGTTTGATTTATGAAAAGCAAAAGCGTAGACCGAAACGGAGGAAAGCGTAAGATGGCAGTTATCCATCCACTTTTGATTGGAGATGTACAATTAAAGAACAATCTTGTTTTGGCACCGATGGCAGGCGTAAGCGACCTGCCATTTCGTTTGCTATGCGCCCGTATGGGAGCCGGTCTGGTATGTATGGAAATGGTCAGTGCAAAGGCGATTTTGTACAAAAATAAAAATACGAAAGCGCTTATGCAGATGGAGAAGGAAGAAAAGCCAGTCTCGCTGCAGTTATTTGGGTCTGACCCGGACATTCTGGCGGATATAACGGCAAGAGTCAGTGAACTGGATTATGATTTTATTGATTTTAATATGGGCTGTCCTATGCCTAAGATTGTAAATAATGGCGAAGGCTCTGCTCTTATGAAAGAGCCAAAACTGGTCGAAGAGATTCTGACCAAGATGGTAAAAGCCTCTAAAAGACCGGTTACGGTAAAGATTCGAAAAGGATTTAACGATGAGCAGGTAAATGCGGTTGAAATTGCAAAGATTGCGCAAAGTTGCGGTGTGAGCGCAGTTGCCGTGCATGGACGAACGAGAGAGCAGTACTACAGTGGCAAAGCTGATTGGGAAATTATTCGTCAGGTGAAAGAAGCACTTACCATCCCGGTGCTGGGAAATGGTGATTTGTGTGTTGGTGATGATTTAAAAAGAATGCAGGAAGTAACCGGTTGTGATGGTTATTTGATTGGCAGAGCGGCTCGTGGTAATCCTTGGATCTTCCGGCATTTGTTAAGTTGGGCGCAGACCGGGACTATGCCGCCAAAGCCTACCGGTGAAGAAGTTGTGGAGATGATTTTGGAGCATGCAAAACTTCAAATTCAGGTTAAGGGCGAGTTTACAGCAATTCGTGAACTACGAAAGCATGCAGCATGGTACACTAGCGGTTACCCCAACTCGGCACAGCTTCGTGCGAGGGTCAATGAAGTGGAGACATTTGAAGAGTTAAAGGCCTTATTTGGTGAGCTTTCCATGATGCATATTCGATGACATGGAAATGCCTCAAATGCCCGTAAATATGCGGAATTATTGACATTCAAATACCTATCTGTTATAATACGTTAATTGTCAACAGATAATAATATTTTCTGAAAGGGAAAAGGATTAATTAGCAATGGGAACAAAGATGACGATGACATCTGATGGCCTCAAAAAGCTTGAGGATGAGTTAGAAGAGTTAAAAGTTGTACGAAGAAAAGAAGTTGCACAGAAGATTAAGGAAGCTAGAGAACAGGGTGACTTATCTGAAAATGCGGAGTATGATGCAGCAAAGGATGAGCAGCGTGACATCGAAGCTAGAATTACTCAGATTGAAGAGATTCTTAAGAACCTTGATGAGAACTCTATCGTAGATGCAGACGAAGTAGACCTTGATAAGGTAAGTGTTGGATGTAGCATCAAAATCCTGGATATAGAATTTAATGAAGAAGAAGAATACCAGCTGGTTGGTTCAATTGAAGCAAGCTCTTTAAAGGGTAAGATTTCTAATGAGTCACCACTTGGAAAGGCACTGATTGGTTCTAAGGTCGGAGAGACTGTCAATGTAGAAACTCCGGACGGCGATCTGATTAAGTATAAAGTATTAGAAATTGCGAAAGCATAAGAGGTAGATAAGACATGGCACAGCAGAACAATAAGCAAAACGGACAACAGGATATCAATCAGCTTCTAAAGGTTCGTCGTGAAAAGTTGGCGAATCTGCAGGAAGCCGGTAAGGATCCGTTCGTTATTACAAAATATGATCAGACACATCATTCAGATGAGGTAAAAGCTCTTTACGAGGAGCTCGAAAAGAAGGTTCTTGGTGACAGAAAAGCTCCGAATACAGAAGGACTTGAGGAAGCTGAGGCTCGCAAGGTCATTAAGGAAGATTATAATGAAAAGCGTGAAATCATGGATGCACAACCTATCCGCGTATCAATTGCAGGTCGTATGCTGTTCAAACGTGTCATGGGTAAAGCGTCATTTTGCAACTTACGCGATTTAAAGGGCGATATTCAGATCTATGTGGCGAGAGATGCTATTGGTGAAGAATCCTACGCGGACTTTAAAAAATCCGACATCGGAGATATTTTTGGTGTGAAAGGATACGCATTCCGTACCATGACAGGTGAGATATCCATCCATGCAGAAGAGATGATTTTATTATCAAAATCGCTTCAGATTCTTCCAGAGAAATATCATGGTTTGACGAATGTAGATCTTCGTTATCGTCAAAGATATGTTGATTTAATAATGTCTCCGGAAAGCCGTGAGACTTTCGTTAAGCGTTCTAAGATCTTAAGTACAATTCGTCGTTTCTTAGACGCTAAGGGATTTATGGAAGTGGAAACACCAATGCTTGTTGCCAACCCGGGTGGAGCTGAGGCGCGTCCATTTGAAACACATTTTAATGCATTAAATGAAGACTTAAAGCTTCGTATTTCTTTGGAGCTTTACTTAAAGAGACTGATTGTCGGTGGCATGGAGCGTGTCTATGAAATTGGTCGTGTATTTCGTAATGAAGGTCTTGACACCAGACATAATCCGGAATTTACTTTGATGGAACTTTATCAGGCTTACACGGATTACAATGGTATGATGGACTTGACAGAAGAAATGTATCGTCATATCGCACAGGAGGTCAATGGTTCTACGACCATTACGTATAATGGCATCGAGATGGATCTTGGTAAGCCATTTGAGCGTATTACCATGACGGATGCAGTTAAGAAGTATGCAGGTATCGATTTTAATGAAGTAAAGGATACCGAGGAAGCAAAAGCGCTTGCTCGTGAAAAGGGAATTGAATTTGAAGAGTGGCACACAAAGGGCCATATCTTAAGCTTGTTCTTCGAGGAATTTGTTGAAGAGCATCTGATTCAGCCTACCTTTGTCACCGATCATCCAATTGAAATCTCACCTCTTACCAAGAAAAAGCCGGAGAATCCGCAGCTGGTTGAGCGTTTTGAGATGTTCATGAACGGCTGGGAGATGTGTAATGCATACTCTGAGCTGAACGATCCAATCGATCAAAGAGAACGATTTGCACAGCAGGATGCCAACGCGGATGCGGGTGATGAAGAAGCCCAGCATACAGACGAAGACTTCTTGAATGCACTTGAAGTTGGTATGCCGCCTACAGGTGGTATCGGATATGGTATCGACAGACTGTGTATGCTGATGACAGATTCACCGGCGATTAGGGATGTACTTCTCTTCCCGACTTTAAAGAATCAGAACAACAGTTCTGTTCCGAAGAGTTCCGAGAAGTAGTTCAATCGCGTCAGCTTGAGTACGAAGTATTACATATAGACCCTAAACAGTCCGTATTAGTACGACACGCATTGTTACAAATATGCAAAACATAAGGGACACATGTGAAGCAATATGCAAAACAATTTGTTGTCCTTTGTGTCAAATAATTTCAATTTAATAACTATCTCAAACAAGGAACAACTTGTATGAGAATCATTAAAGACATTTCAATTAGTAGAAATACTAATCGGGATGTCTTTTTTGTTTTCTCGAACCTTACAAAAATCAAAAGAAAGGAAGTGAGGATGTGGGAAGAAAAAAGGTTAAGCCACCACAGATTGATTATCTCAAAGAGTATGCAGTGCCGAGATTTGTTACTGAAGAATCGATTTGCGAGAAATACGATTTGTCTGGTGTACAGTGCCGAAAAATGGCAAGAGCTGCGAATGCGTTTTTTGAAATAAGAAAAGCTCAGCTAATTGATAGAACAATCTTTGAGAAGGTTTACAAGGATCAGTTAAGAGAAAGAAAACGTCAGATGCAGACAGAACTTGTGCTTGAGAAAGTTAAGAGTTATGAGCCAGTAAAGAAAGAGTACATGCGCTACCAGGAGGCGGCCGAGTATTTTTCAATGAGTATGACATGCTTTAAAGCACTTGCTAAGGAAGCAAATTCAATTAGAAGAATTGGAAACATCGTACTTATTAATATTGATGTGGTTATAGACTACATCGAAGAAAACTTTGGAGGTTGATGAAATGGAGGAAAGAACAAAACCGGATGCCTTATATGCTGAGCCGGTTAAGCGAAGAAAAATATATGTCAGGATTCCTGAAGGGGCAGAAATATATTCGATGTGTGAGCATTCATTTCGGGATTTGGCGGGTGAAGCGCATGCGGTAAGAAAAGTTCATGGGACATGCTTGGTTAACACAGTAGTGCTGAGCAAATATATTGAGCAGATTTACGGATAGGAGGGTCTATATGTCTTATAAGAGAACAAAGGTAGAGTCATTAGATATCAAAGTAAACTCCGGTCAGAAGAAGTATGTCCGCTATAAGGAAGGTGCTGACCTATACTCCATTGGGATTCATGGATTTCAGCAATTAGCGAAAGAAGCTGGGGCTGTAAGGAAGATTAATGGAGTATGTCTAGTGAACGTAGAAGTTTTGAATGAATACATAGAGACAATGTATGGATAAGGAGGAAAGAATGAGAAATACAGCGTTAGATGCAGCTCATATGGTTGCAAATATAGAAAATGAGGATAAAGGAGGAAGAATGATAAAGATTCGAGTACAGGGTACAAAAGAAGATATTAACTGGCTTGAAAAGCAGATTCGTACTTTAAGAAAAGTGCAGGTCACAGAGTCATCAGAGATTTATAAAAATCAGGGAACTAAGAAATATTTTAGAAAATACATGGAAGTAGAAAAAGAAACAACTACAGAGAGCAAATAAAAGGAGAGCAATCGTATGAGTAAGATTTTAGTGTGTGCCAATGAAAAAGGTGGCGTAGCAAAGACAACAACAACAGTAAATTTAGGGATAGGACTAGCGAAGAAGGGGAAACGTGTTCTTGTAATAGATAATGATCCTCAGGGCAGTCTTACAGTAGCATTAGGATTTCATAATCCAGGACAGATGGAATATACAATGACAACTGTTTATAACAATGTCATCGATGAAGTGGAGTTCGATCCAAGAGAGGCTATATTGCATCATAAGGAGGGTGTAGACCTTTTACCGGCAAATAACATGTTAAATAGTATTGAGACTGCTTTGATTAATGTTATGGGCAGAGAAACAATACTAAGCGATTATATAGGAATGGTGAAGGATGACTATGATTATATCATTATAGACTGTTCACCGAATTTAGGTATGCTTACGCTTAATGCCTTGGCGGCTGGTGACGAGATTTTAATCCCAGTTCAGCCTACATTTCTAGCAGTAAAGGGATTAGAGGAATTACTAAGAATTATTTTCCAGATAAAGAGAAAAATTAATCCCAAATTAGAAATTAAAGGGATTCTACTTACTATGGTAGATGCGAGAACAAATTATGCAAAAGATATAGCAGAAATGCTTAATAATGCATATGGAAAAGACATCAATATTTTTAAAAATAAAATTCCGCATTCTGTAAGAGCGGCAGAGGCTACAACGGTTGGGAAAAGTATTTATGAATATGATCCCAAAGGAACAGTAGCAACAGCGTATGAAGCATTAACACAGGAGGTAATCGCGTAATGAGTAGAAGAAATATATTAGATGGAGCAAGTTTATCGGCATTTGAACAGGTAAAAGGTTCAAGTGCGATTGAAGAAGGAGTACATAAAAGTACGGAAGGACAGATTGTGGAATTGCCATTAAATGAACTGCATGAGTTTAAGAATCATCCATTTAGAGTTATAGATGATGAAAAAATGGCGGAGACTGTTGATAGTATAAAAGAATATGGAGTATTAGTGCCAGGAATTGCAAGACCAAGACCAGAAGGCGGTTATGAGATTCTGGCTGGACATAGAAGAAGACACGCATCAGAGCTGGCAGGCAAAGAGACAATGCCAATGATTATTAAGGATGTATCAGATGATGAAGCAGTCCTTATTATGGTTGATTCCAATATTCAGCGAGAGGAATTATTACCAAGTGAAAAAGCAAAGGCGTATTCGATGAAATACGAGGCTTTAAAGCACCAGGGAGTAAATGGTGGTAGAAGTCTCGATAAGATGGCTAAAGAGGCTAGAGAGGGCGCTAAAACGGTGCAGAGGTATATTTCCTTATCCAAGCTCGTTGAAGAGCTTATGAAGCTTGTAGATGATGGCAAGTTAGGGATTGTTCAGGGAGTGGACTTTTCACAGCTAACAGAAGAAGAACAGAAGATTCTGTATGTTGTGTTAAGTGATATGAAGTGTAGCGTATCTACCGAACAGTCAGGAAAGATTAAGGAGATTGCTAAAGCAGGGAAGTTTACAAGAGAATCGGTTCTGGGAGTCCTCGTTGTGGTTAAACCTAAGGTAAGAAAAGTAACTTTTAATGCAAAGAAGTTAGATTCTTATTTTGATTCTACAATGACGAATGAAGATATTGAGGAGTTAATAATCAGATTACTTGACGAATGGAAAGAGAGAGGAGGTGTAGACTAATGGGGAAACTGGATTTGGATTATTACTATGGTAAAGAGTCAGAACAGTTCACATTTTATCGTTTACCTAAAGCATTAATCACAGATTCGAGATTTAAGGATGTTACTAATAACGCAAAGCTATTATATGGTCTTATGCTTGATAGAATGTCTTTATCAAGAAAGAGAGGTTGGCTTGATGATGAGAACAGGGTGTATATTAAATATGCTATTACTAGTATTGCAGAAGATTTAAACATTGCAAAGAATACTGGGGCTTCTTTATTAAAGGAGCTCCAGGATGTTGGCTTGATTGAAATGATTCAGCAGAATGGAAAAGCCAATATCATTTATGTGAAGAATTTCATTTCGGAAAATAAGGCAGTCGATGAACCTATTGTTCCGAATGATAGCCAGAGCAGTACCAAATTAGAACCGGATAAAAAAGAGGACCAGTCCAATATTTGTACCGGCTCAAATCTTGAACCGGTTGAAAATACGAACCAGTCCATATTAAGTGCTGGTAATCCATATGAACCGGATAATTTTTCGCGCCGGATAAGACTTAGTAGGGGTACCGTCTCAAATATTGAACCGGTACCAGCGCAGAAATTGAGCCCGAATAATATACTAGATAATAATAAACTTAGTGAGACTAATCCTATCTATCCATCAGGCGAAGCAAACGTCACTAGACAGATTGATGCGATGGATGAAGCATCAGCATACATGGAAATTATCAAAGATAACATTGATTATGATATTATGATGAGTGACAAGTCATGGTCAGATAGAAATCTATATGACGAATTGTTTAATATTATTTGTGATGTTGTTTGTGTTCCAAGAAAGACAATACGTATTGGCGGAGAAGATTATCCATATCAGTTGGTTAAGAGTAAGTTCTTAAAGCTGACATCAAGCCATTTACAGTATGTTATTGGATGCATAAGCAATAACACAACTAAAGTAAATAACATCAAGGCATATCTGATTACATCGCTTTATAATGCGCCAAATACAATGGATCATTATTACACTGCAGAAGTAAATCATGATTTATATGGTGTTGGTTAAAGAATAATAGCTTGTGGTCACGATGACCACAAGTGATCTAATGGAGGTATCGACATGAAGAGTGCATGTGCAAGTGAAGCCAGTATGAAGATGGCTTTTATTAATCTAATTCCAGCAATTATCTATGCTGCAGTTATTACTGGGCAGTTTATGAAAAACTTTTCAGGAGGTTTTAGAATTGGAGCAGGAATTGTATTTGTGATAGTTTACATGGCATTAACATTAATTCCATATGTATCTTTTGTAGTTGGAATCGCAAGTACAATTATGTATGTGGGACTACTGTGGGCGCTTTGTGATAAGGTGGGAACTACCGCAATCCGAATTATTTTGAAGGTAATTATTGCAGGATTTGTTGGTTTACTGGAACTTAGCATAGCAGTTAACATGACGATGAAAAACTAATATAAGAAGGGCTCAAATGTAATAATAGACACTTCATTTATGAAGTGCCTTGATTACTAACTTACAGCTCCTTCTAGTGATGTCAAGGTAGAAGCAAAGCGAGCCTTTACATTACTGGAAGGGGCTGTTTCTATATGCGGAATTCATAGTAAAATCGAGGTTTCTTTGGTATAATACAATACGTATTTCAAAAAAAGAAAAGGAGAGTGCTTATCCTATGGATAATTTAGAATTAAACGTAGAAGATCAGGTAACAGAAGAAGTAGTTGAAGAGACATCTCCTATTTCACTTTTACCTTTTGAAGAAGAAAACGTAGACTTTGATACTTTCTGTAAGTCGGATTTCAGAGTCGTGAAGGTTAAGGACTGTGTTGCAGTACCTAAGAGCAAAAAGTTGCTTCAGTTCACTTTAGATGACGGAACAGGAACAGATAGAACGATTCTTTCTGGTGTTCATGCATTTTATGAACCTGAAGAACTTGTTGGAAAGACATTACTTGCTATTGTAAATCTTCCACCTAGAAGCATGATGGGAATTGATTCTTGTGGAATGCTTATGTCAGCAATTCATGAAGAAAACGGAGAAGAGAAATTAAATCTCGTTATGCTTAATGATGCAATTCCAGCTGGTGCAAAGCTTGAATAAAAGAATATGAAAAGCTGTAAGGCGCGTTGGAGAAATCTGATGTGCCTTATTTATCTTATAGACTAAGAATAAAGTTTTGATATAATATAAGAGTAGAACTTTGCGTTATTTTCATACGCAATTTTATCTAGGGAATTAGTAACATGATATATTTTGACAGTTTGCCATTATCAGAAGACATTTTGGCAGCATTATCAGAATTGAAAATTGAATATGTATTCCAGCCAATATTTTATCCAGATGGAAAGACAATATATGCGTACGAAGCATTGATGCGTCCACACGATAAGGATGTTACGGAGCTGATTGCCGAGTATCAGGAACAGGATAAGCTTCATATACTTGAGGTGGCAACTTTATTTGGAGCAACTCAGGCATATTTTATGAGAGGCTATAAGGAAATTCTTTCGATAAATACATTTCCGTGTGAGATATTTACAGAGGAAGAAGTAAATGCTTATATTGAATACTTTGGTGATGATAAGAATGCAATGATTTTGGAAACGTTAGAGTATCCATATTTGTCGATTGATATTGCTAAAGCAAAAAGAAAAATAGCGGATATTAATGATAACCAGATTGCTATTGATGATTTTGGAACTGGACTTAATACTATGGATGTAGTTAACGCTGCTAATCCAGATATTGTAAAGATTGATAGAACATTACTTACTGATATCGATAAGGATAAGTTCAGACAGATTCGTATTAAAGAAATGATTGATACATTCCATGCGAAGAAAATGAATGTAGTAGCAGAAGGAATAGAAACTGAGGCTGAGTTTAACACTATGAAAGAGCTTGGTGCAGATTTTTTCCAGGGTTATTACTTAGGAATGCCAGAATAGGGAGTCTCTAGTAGTGCTAGAGGCTCTTTTTTTGATTGAAAGTATTCGCAACAACGAATATAATTAAAAATAGGTACATTGTGTCTAAATGGAGGATAAATGATGGATTACATGACAACTGCAGAGTTTGCCGAAAAATGGCATATATCACAGAGACGAGTAGCAATATATTGTAAAGAAGGACGTATTGAGGGCGCTGTACTTATTGGAAGAATGTGGATGATTCCCAAGAATACAGAAAAGCCGGACGATCCGAGAAGAGTCCGTAAAATGGGACATAGTGACAAGTGAAATTATTCAAGGATTATTGAAGAAAAATGTAAAGGGGAATAAGCGATGGCTATTCCAAAGATTGAAGCTATTAACAGATGGCTAGAAAGACTAAACAAAATAGATGATGGGATGTTAAAAAATGACAGAAATAAAATATGATGATAATTTGAAATTGATTTGTAGTTACGGTGATGGTTTGAACTATCAAGAGGTACTTGATGATTTTGAAAATGCAAAAAAAGTAAGAATTGTAACATATAATATTTCTAAAAAGACTAATGATGGATCAAATTTAAAAAGGCTTATGGACTTACCTGAAGGAACTGATATACAGATCATAACCAATATTCCGAATCATTGGGATACATATTTCAAGGGGGCTGCACAGAAGTATCGTGACTCGCTAGAATTATACTTGGGAAAATTAAATCCAGAACTGTACAATGCAAATAATTTTGTGGGATTTAAATTTGATAACCACGCAAAATTAATCGGAACAGATAATATATTATATATAGGTTCTGCTAATTATTCTGACGAAAGTGCCAGAAATGAAGAGATGGGATTTATAACTACCGACAAGGATTTTATTGAGAAAGTATATAAAGAAATATTTGAAACTACAAAGATTGCATCTGAGCCATACTTCGATGATCCTTATAATGCATTAAGACTATTTATTGTTGGATTTGAAGTAAAGTATAAAGTTTATATAAAGCTGCTAGAAGAAGGAACTATACATGTAGGTGAAGAAGGAGTTTTTGTAACAGATGGGACTAACTTAAGTACAGAGACTTTGGTTGATTTATATAATGACTTTGATATTATACAGGATATTGAGAATGTAGTGGATGACTTATATGATGAGGAAAACGAAGATGAATATAATGACTTATATTCGTTTATTAACGAATTAAAAGAACTAGATTTATCTGATGTTCAAGATTCTCTTTTAGAAGATGGAAATATTTATAATCTCATTGTTTTCGATGATGTAGAAAGGGCAAACGAAATTCTTCAGAATGAATATGCCTCAGAAGCGTGGGATGAGAATTTAGACCGATATGTTGAAATAGCAATGCAGGATGCTCATGAAGAATTAAGTGAACTAAAGTTGAATGCGGAGTATGATTTAATTGCCTTGTATAAAACACTAGTTTCTGCTAAATCAATCTTTAGCAGAATGCATGATTATCTTTTAAGTATAGCTTCAGAGCATGTAAATACTAGTTTAGATAATACATGAAAATGTTTTTTTATTGAAAGGTGGGATTTAGTCACTTGTGGTCACGATGACCACAAGTGACTTTTTTCGATTATCACTCTGTTTTCTTTAATAGCTGTGATATGTTATTCAATTCTTCGGAGATAACAAAAAATAGATTTTGTTGTTCCTCTTCAAATTGTTCTGAAGTTTGTAGGGCGGAGCAAATCGTTCGTAAACCATCAAGCTTCCAATTAGCTAAAGTTAAATTATCATTGTTATTATTGGCTGCATTCATTGTGAGTATCCTCCTTTCAAATTTAGAATATCACACGATTTAATAAGTGTTAGTGATAATACAATGGGGTCATAGGGATCTCCCTTACGCAGATGCCCTGGGCAGATGGTATGCCGATGCAAGTCACTTGTGGTCACGATGACCACAGGTGACTTTCTTTGTTTTCGAAGAAAATAAAGTGTGCATGAAGGCGAATCCTGCTAATACCAAAATCGTTGTAGTGTAAAAATATAAAAAATGGTACGAAGTGGTCATGTATATAGTGAAGAATGGCATAAACCCCAGTAAAATCAATGGTTTGGGGTGTGTACGATGCATTCGTACTTAATGTTTAAGTCAGGTGAAAGCCTGGCTTATTTTTTTGAATAAATTTCTGCAGATTTGAGACTAAGTTTTTCTATATGACTTTTGAAAGCAATCAATAAAGTTCTTGTGGTCACTGTGACCACAAGTCTAGAAAGGAGGAAAAATGGATAGCAAGTTACTAAAGCATATTGGTGATTATGAAGAAATCTATCGGTTTGTGGTGAAGGAAAGTCATACGCCAGAAGAGATAAGAAATCATCTAGCATCACTAGGCGTTAAAAAGCAAACGATTACATCACAGATTGGAGCTGTAACAAACACCAATCCGGGCATGTTTCGAATGAATGGAGAATTCTTAACTGTGGATTCTGCAAAGGCTAGAGAAATAGTATCAGAGATGAATGACCTTTTTTCACCGCTAACACATATCAAAGCTGAAGAATACACAGAGCTTGAAAAACTTAGAAGTGAAAACGAAGAGCTTAAAAAGGCGTTAGTGGATGCTAAGAAAAAGGCGGCAGCTAAAAACAAATCTAGTAAGAAAGTAAAGCCTCAGGTTTTATTAATAGACACTGTTCAGGCAGAAAAGGTAGAAGAAATCAGAGATGGTATTTTTATGAAATCTGTTCCTGCAAAGGTGGATCAGGATTCCTACCTGAATAAGTATGGTGTTTTAAGAGAAGCTTTTTATAAGGAACTCCCAGATGAAAAGGAGTTAAATCAAAGAAACTATCAGCGTAAGACTTTAAAAACAGTGTTTTCACCCAAATGGTTTGTTAGGCGGTTTCAGGAGCTGAAGAATCTGAAAAATGTAAATCCAAAGAAAGAGCTTTCCGTGAAAGACAAGATTAGTTCAAGTCTTCATGTTTCAGAGGAAGAAGCAAGTAAGCAGATAAGTTATTTAGAGGGCAGAGCAATTTCGGTACAGGAAATTCTGAATGATAATAGCTTAACTAATCAGGAAAAGCTTGCTTTATATGCATTCAATTCACCATATAGAAATACAGATTTGGAACGATTGCTTAATTATGTAGGCGATGAGTGTCCAGATGCTAATTGGCTGATTGCATTGTTAGAATCCCCAGACATTGGAAATAATTATGAGAATGTAAAGAACCTCATAAGACAGTGCGCAAAGGCAAGTGAATGGAAAATGAAACAGCGTTTAGCAGAGGAGTTGATATCTGGGGATTGGTATATCACAGCTGTATATAATGGGGAACCCACAAAGTTCCAGTTAGTTCCTATTGATGATATTCGTTTAATTCAGTCAGATCTCGGTATTGAGAGAAGTAATACGAGTTTCGTGATAACGGGTAAACAGAAAAAAGAGTGTGGCGCCAAAGCTGACAAGAAGGAATTGGAACCTCTTAAAAAAGGAAGTTTTGTACCTACATATGAAATGAACCCAGATGGTAATGAAGAAGAGGAGTCGTAATGGGAAATAGTAAAAGGTTAACGCTGTCATTATCCCCAGAAGACTACGAGGCTTTTGAATCTACAAGAGGAAAGTTAGGGCTGGAACGTGCGCAGTATATCAAGCATTTAATGGCAGTGAACAAAGAATTCAAACCACCGGCAATACGAGACAGAGAAATCATAAAGTGAATGGCTGATGTTGAAAGAGATATCAAAATCATTGCAATGAAGCCGAGTGTCACAGATGAAGAAAAGTTGATTTTGTTGGCAAAGCTGGATGATTTGAAAAAGAAAATAGTAAGTTAGGTCACTTGTGGTCATCGTGACCACAAGTTGAAAAGGAGAAGTAAATGAACGAATTAGTAGCAGTTTATAGTAACCAGATTACATGTAAGCAGTGTTTGAAGGAATTAATCGAATTTGCGATTGAAGACGAGGAAACAGCTTGTGATGAAAAAGGAAAGCTGGTTGCTTTTATAGAAAACAATAAGGTAAAGAGATTACCAATGGCTCAGTTAGTTAAGGAAATGATGCCGGCTGATGGAATGGTTAAGGATGCAGATTATCTATATACCATTACAGCATATGAATGGGAGGATACTTGTCCAATTGCTGAATTTAACTTTGGAGTGCTAGATGCAATGCATCTGTATAAAGGGCATAAAGTGGTTTTATCTGTGCATAAAACAGAAGAAGCGATTTATGTTCATACATTTGTTAAAAGAGAGCAGGGGGCAGAGTGGAACATACCAAATGGTATGCCACGATTTAGAGCAGTATATCAGGCGGTTCCAAATGCTGTAATCGAATACTGCGAGGCTATGGATTATCTCATGTATTAGGAGGTTAATAAATGGATAGAAGCGAGAAGATGAAGGATATACAGGAAAAGCTTGAGAATGGAGTTAGAGATATTTTCTCTTCTGACAAGTATAAGGAGTATATCCAGACGATGTCGAAGTTTAAGTCCTATAGCATTAACAATTGCATCTTAATTGCAAGTCAGAGACCAGATGCGACTTATGTTTGCGGGTTTAAAAAATGAAATGAATTTGGGCGTGCAGTAAAAAAGGGTAGTCATGGGATCATGATTATTGCGCCAATGAGATTTAAGACAAATGTGAAGGAGCAGGTGTTTGATGAGCAGAATCATCCAGTAAAGGGCGAAGATGGAAAGCCACTTACAGAGGAGGTTGTTCGTGAATACCAGACATTCAGACCGGCATATGTATTTGATTATTCAGACACAGATGGAAAGCCACTTCCAACACTGGCAACAATGCTAGATGAGAATGTGGATTCATTTGAGACATTAAAAGAGGTGCTGATTAAAGTAAGTCCTGTTCCGATTACATTTGAAGAAATTCAGTCTGCAGCAAATGGATACTTTAGCCCAAGTGAAATGAGAATTGTTGTGAAGGAAGGCTTGCCGGAGCTCCAGACAATTAAAACTATGATCCATGAGATTGGACATGCATCTCTTGGACATGGTGGCAAAGAAGACAAATGGGATAGAGAAACAAAAGAGGTACAGGCTGAGTCAGTTGCATATTGGGTATCTCAGATGATTGGGTTAGATACTTCGGATTATTCCTTTGGTTATATCAGTGGATGGAGTAAGGACAAGAAGGTGTCAGAGCTGAAGGATAACTTAGAAATTATTAAGAAGACAGCTGATGAGATTTCAAGTGCGATAGAGGCAGAGTTAACAAAACGCCAGGAGAAGAAGCAGGAGCCAACTTTTGAGATTTATCAGCTGAATGAGAAGGCAAACAGAGAGTTATCCTTCAGTTCATATTCTGTGTTGGAAAAGCTTGGTGTGAGAGTCGATCCATCTAATTATGACTTAATTTATTCAGCCCCACTCAAAGAATCAGATACATTGGATTCCATTTATGAAACATTCAATATCAATCACCCTGATGATTTTAAGGGTCACTCATTAAGTGTAAGTGACATTGTAGTGCTTCATAAGGATGAGAAGGATGAAGCGTGGTATGTGGATTCATTTGGATTCCATGAGGCACCAGACTTTTTAAGTGAGGAACCTATCGTGACGAAGCTTAATCCGGAAGCAAAGATTTCATATTACTACGCAGAGAATATGGAGTTTGAAACATTGGGTTACAGCAAAGATGGTTTGACCTTGGAGGAAGCTTTCAAATTATTTGATAGTTATCAGCATGGTGGTATTGGGTTTGAATTACAGGATGGTTCTGACTATGAGGGTAAATATGAATTAATGTCGGGTGGTCATATGCATGAAGACTTGATCAACATGATTGAGTATTATCGACAGAATCCGCTAGTGCAGAAAGCAATTAAAGACTGTAGAGCAGAATTGAATAAACGCGTAGAAATAGATCAGCAGATAGCTGACAGACCGCACAGAGGAAAAAGTAGATAAAAAGTGAAATATTTCTGCAGATTACTTTTGGGATATGTCTATAGGAAAGATGTAGCAAGTAGTCCAGCACAAAACAAGGAGGAAAAGAATTATGGATTACATTTTAGAAAATGCTCTTGTTGTTACAGAGAAGAGCAAAGACAGTACAAACATTCTTAAGGTGTATGCGGATCGCATCGTCTTAGCAAAGAATGAAAACGAGAAGGAGGAAAAGAAAAATGCTTAGTTTTACTGAATTTCAGGAACAGGTTACTGAGGAAATTAAGAATCATTTGCCAGAGCAGTACGCAAACGCAGACGTAGTAATTAACACAGTAACAAAGAACAATGGTATGAAGCTTCAGGCTTTATCAGTAAGACCGGAAGGTAAGGTGGTAACACCAAACATTTATCTTGAAGGCTTCTATGAGAAGTACCAGGGAGGCGCTGACCTTGATGAAGTGGTTGGCAACATCGCAAAGGTAACTAGCGATCATATGGAAGGACCGGAGTTTGCTGAGAATATTGCAGCTGGCTTTATGAACTTTGAGTTCATTAAAGATCGTGTAATTATGACTGTAGTTAATACAGAGAAGAACCGTGAGATGCTTGAGCATACTCCACATACTGAAAAGGAAGACCTTTCCTTTATTTATAAGGTACTTGTTGGAGATCCTGAGGAAGACGGAATGGCTACCATCACAATTAAAGACGAGCATATGAAGTATTGGGATGCTACGGTGGAAGATCTTCACCAGTATGCAGTAAAGAACAGTCAGGAAAAGCTTCCTGCCAAGCTTCAGACAATGAACGAAATCATGAGAGATATGCTTGGTAGAGACGGTGTTCCAGAGGAGGTAATTGATTCTATGATGGATAGTATGCCGCCGGAAAATCAGATGTACGTCATTTCAAATTCTAATAGTGTAAATGGCGCAACAGCTATTTTCTATAGTGATGTATTAGATGAATTATCAAAGAAGCTTGGTGGAAAGGACTTATATATCTTACCATCGTCAGTGCATGAGGTAATCGCTATAAGTCAGGATATGGGAACTCCTGAGATGCTTGCCAATATGGTACAGGAAGTAAACGGAAATGAAGTGTCACCTGAAGAGCAGCTTTCAGATCATGTGTATAAGTATGATGCGAAGTCTAAGGACATCACATTAGCTGATACAACAATCGAGGAGCTTAAGAAGAATCAGAAGGACACTGAAGTTCAGGAAGCAAGTAGACCTAGACGTCATCGCTAAGGAGGGATTTAGTTATGGAAGTAACAGACATTAGACTCAGCTTATCTAATCGAGAAGGGGGAACCAAGGCATTTGGTAGTTTCTCGTTAGATGGAGCGTTTGCAGTCAGAGGAATTCGAGTGATGGAGGATAAAAACGGAAAGAACTTCGTTGCATTCCCGTCTAGAATGAAGAGTGATGGTTCCTATGAGGACATTGCTTTTCCTCTTAGTAAGGAGCTTTACCACAAGATTGATGATGCCATTGTTGCGGAATATCAGAAGGTAAAGGAAGAAAAGCAGGAGCAGTCAGAAGACCAGGCAGTTGAGCAGGAACAGGCTGCAGCACAGGAAGCTTCTAAGAAGAGAGGCAGAAGCAAGTAGGAAGGAGGTTGAGTAGCTGGCTAGGCGAAAGCCTAGCCGGTGAATAAATATGGAGATTACAGATGTTAGGCTGACAAAGAAGGCTGGAGAAGATAGATTAGAAGCCTACGGAAGCATCACACTTGATGGAGATTTTGTTATTAATGGAATCAAAGTGATGAGATCAAAAGAGGGCAATCTATATGTTAGCTATCCTTCTAGAAGAAATCAGCAGGGAGATTATAAGGATATTTGTTATCCTATGACACAGACTCTTCGAGAAGATATTCACATGAAAGTGATTTCTAAATTTGAGGAGTTATAGAAACTAGTAAATAGAGTTACGGATTGTTACAAATTGTTACCCATGTAAAGGCTGCCTGAGGGCAGCTTTTCTTGGTATGGAGGGAATATGGGAAGTGGAATTATCGCAAAGATTAAACATATAAAAGATGGAAGTATGAATCGTAGTGGTGTGAAGAACATGTCTACATCCCTTGCATACATTATGAATAAAGAAAAATGTGATATGAAACTGAGTAATATTACTGAGGGACAGGTGGTTAGAGAGGTCAATTACGTTTTGAATGATATAAAAACTGTCGAAGGCTTATACATAGGTTGTCGGCAGATCTCTGATATCAAGTTTGCTGTTGAAGAAATGATGCAGGTGAAGGAATTTTATGGAAAGACCGGAGGGCGTGTGGCGCTTCATTTAATTATTTCTCTGAATGAAGAAGAATCTGGTATAGAGAATGCAGGCAATTTAATGAACTTAGCAGATGATCTTATGAATGAATTGCTTCCAGAGAATCAGGCTGTATATGCAGTTCACACGAATACAGATAATCTGCATATTCATGTGTTGGTTAATACAGTTGGATTAGATGGAAGAAAAATACATATGGATAATGACTACCTTACATTGAAATTACATCCCGCAGTTAACAAGTTGGCAAGGCGGTATGGATTTACTCCTAATATAGAGTGGGAAAGGGAGTTAGAAGCTGAAAAGCTATCAATCGTAGAGAGGAAAATTAAGCTCAGGAACTTAATTGATCATGCAATAGAAAATAGTACAGATTTGGATATGTGTGTTCATTATTTAAGGGAAAGCGGATGTGTTGTAAATATAGGTCAGTATATGTCGCTTAGAACAGCTGAAATGTCAAAGGCAATGAGGTCATATAATTTGGGAAATAATTATACCCTAGATGCAATAAAAGAACGTATCTCTAACAGACTTGAGCCATTTGAATTGGCTGAAGTTAAAAATCATGTATCAACAATTACTGGAAGAGATGTAGTGAGCTATACTCCGAATGTCATAAAAAAATATAAAGATATGACTGAAAAGGAGAAGAGAGAAGCTATACATATGTTGAAGCTAGGGAGAAATCCTTGGTTAACTAAGATTCATGGAAATTTTGCAATGAGGCAGGCTTCAGAGGAGATGGCAAGACTGTCTTTGGTGCATGAGATTGTAACTACCTATTCAACAACAAATAACCCAGAAGCTGCAAAAAGAGAAATCGTAGAACGAAAGAAGGAACTTGGAACAGAGATTAAATCCGTAAAGAAATTACTTTCGAAGTATAAGCCACAGATTGCAATTTATAAAGAAATGCAGTTGATTACGAAAAAAGCGTATCTATATGAATTTGCAGATTTGAAGGAATATCAGTTGGAATATGAGCGTTATCAGGAATTAGAAAAACGCTTAGAGGACGGATATGGTAAAACGATAGCGGAAGTTGCCGAGTATGCAGAAGACTTAAATAACCAGCTTATTTACGCTCAGGCTCAGGTAAAGGAATTATCAAATCAGTATAAAGCGATTCTCTCATTTCAGGGTAGAGGAAATGAAGTAGAGCGAAATGATGAAATAAATTTATTTACAGCAATCGGACATTCAGAAGCAAAGAATGAAGCTTTTTTGTATAACCTTCTTAAGACACGACAGGTATATCTTACATCAAAAGATAATAAGGAGTGTTATATCAGGGTTTTAACCTTGCCGGCAGTAATCAATGGACGAAATTCTGTATCAACAACAGTAACCGTGATGAGTAAAGAGGGAGTTGAGATTGAGGAATTTTCGTCAGAAGAGATGACTGCAAAGGAATTTAACCAGAGAATAAAAGACATTCGTAGAGACTACGGAGTGAGAAGCTGTATTGTGAATGATAATGAAAATGCAGCTAAAAATGAATTGAATAAAGAAAGTAAGAAGAAAGTTAGATAATTTCTGCAGATATGCCCATAGCGATTCCTATATGCATTGTAAAGGAGGTCGTTATGGGCAATTTATTTTATACAAAAGAATCCAAAGTCCCATTGAAACTTGAGTCAGATATTTATCATACAGAGTCTTTGTATCAGGATGAAGAGCTAAATAAAAGATTCTTGCAGTTAAAAGCGAATGTATGTGATCTGAATCAGGCACTCGTTAAAAAGTGTATCACTGGAACAGAACAGGATTTCATCATGCTTATGGATAGAGCGAAAGACTATGTTGTTTGTAACTTTGGAGATATCACTGATGAGGATGTTCAAAAGCTGTTAGAGATGTTCAGACAGTGTGTCTTTGGATATTACATTCTTACTCCGTTGATAGAGGCTAAGGATGTATCAGATATTAAGGTGCTGAATTATAACCACATAGTCGTAAAAGCAAATGGAGAACGATATCTTACGGATATCAGTTTCTTTGATGAGAATGACTATAAGAATTGGTTTGAAAGAATCCTTAGAATCCATCGATTAGGCAGGGCTGAAGAATTTGCACTTGGTCATTGTACTGATCGAAAAGGCGTAGAGAAGTTCTATTTGAGAATTGATGTGCAGCTTTCTTATGTGACATCAACAGAAAAGAACAATATCCATATTCGAAAGATGCCTAAGACAAAGCTGTCTTGGGATTACTTAAAGGAAAACAACATGCTTGATGACGAGATGATTGAGTACTTAAAGGACAGGATATCTGCTGGATATGGATTCTTAATTTCGGGTCGTGGTGGTTCGGGTAAATCTACATTGCTTAATAACATGATAGATTTAATCCCATTTAATCAGTCTGTTTTAGTCTCACAGGAGTCAGATGAGCTGTATTCCAATGTTCATCCTCAGATCCAGTTTGAGCACACAATGACAGTAAGAAAGCATGATGTGGTAACGGATTTTTCATTGGAAGATGAGCTTAGACTTGGTCTTTTGCAGGATATTGATAATTTCATCATCGGTGAAATCAAGGGTGGTGAGGCATTATATGTATTCACCACAGCGATGAGTACCGGAGCAAGGTTCTTTGGAACGATTCATTCAAACGATGCAGCTAGTTCGGTAACAAGACTAGCTCAGTGCGCAAGATATGTATCTGATTATTCAATGGAGACATTGGAAGAGATGCTTACATGTATGCCCTTTGTATTAATCCATATGAGCCACTTCTCAATCGATGAAATTTTAGAAGTAGATGGCTGGGATGAGAAGAGATCCAGACTGAACTTTCGGTCTGTATTTAAGAAGGAGGACGAAGCGTAATGAATTGGTTAATGCTTGTTATGGCAGTTGTTACAGCAATATTTTTGATAGTTTCCTTTGTCCAGGATATCAAGGAAAGAACAGTCTTTTCCTTTCCCTGTTTAGTCCTAATTGATGCTTGGGCAATAGTTTTGTGGAATGTTGTTAGTTACAGGAAAGCAGAGGTTATCTGCTTTCTTGTAGTACATTCCGTTTTATTCATTTTAATGAAGGTATTTAAGGTATGGGGAGATGGAGATAGTGATATGTTCCTTCTTTTTGCAAATATATGTCTAGTATGTGTTCCAGCCTCAAATATCATAGCACTTGCTATTACAGAGTGCTTATTACTGATAGCTTCAATAGCAATATCAATCGGTATCGGTGCTATTGAGTATCGATGTAGGAAAAGGAAGTTTGCATTGTCAGGAGATATGGCAGTGATACCAGGATTTTCAATAGTTTTGATAGTTGTCATGGCAATTTATGTCATTGGGAGGTTTATGTAATGAACGATGAATTAGTTTTGATTAGAAGAATGATGAACTCGATGGAGGACATCATAAATGCAACACCAGGAGAGAGATTCACTATCACAGATGGGGATACTCTAGTTATTTTACAGAGACGCATGGAGGCTTCGGATCTGAAGAATGCGCTTGGTGAATATAATCAGGTCTTTATGAAAAATGAAGGTGCTGAGATTGATGATATTGCAAAGAGTGCAGTTGCGATGGTTAAGGTAAGAACGCTCGTAGAAGCTGAGACAGAGAACTTTAATGCTAGATTAACTAGACAGTTAATAAAAGAGTATAAAGCTCAGATTTCTAGGGTTATTAATATCATTAAGCTTTCAAAAATCAACGCAATGAGTGCAGCCGATTATGAGAAAGAGGCAATCGAGATCACAGCAGCTAAGAATGAAGCATTTCTTGATCGCTTTGAAAAGGAAATTGTTGACTTGGAAAAGCAGATCGAGAGAATGCCACAGGTTGAGGAAGAAGAAAAGCCAGAGAAAAAAGAAGTAAAGAACGTAGCAAAACCGGAAGTGAAAAGAACATCTCTTGTAGATCACATGAAGTCGGTGGTGGAGAAGAAAAAGAATCAGAAGGATATTGGCGAAGAGCTTCGAATGGTTGAGGCAAAGAGTTCAAAGACAAAGTGTGTTGAGATTCCGTTCTATGACAAGACTTTATATTTTAATGAGTGTCACCCATGCAAGGATATGCCGGAATACTCTTTGATGAAGAGAAAGAATGATATCTTTTTTGGCTTAACGAGAAATATTTCAGCAAAATCATATAACAACAGTGATCACAGTCTTTTGGAGCTTACAAAAGCTACAGAAGATTTTTGCCAGTATATGACAGAAGACCTCCTGTCTGGGGAATATTGTCTCTTACCTTATAGAGAAATTGATAAGGCTTCATTGGCTATGTACTTTGATTTTGTGTCAGTTTGCTTTGGTGAATACATTGGGAAAACACTTAGCATTCAGGAGTATTTGAAGTTTAAGGAGTACTACAATCGAATTCTAATGGAGATGTTTCACCTTGAAGCTGGATTTAAAGCAAAGTACTATCAGGCATTAATGTTGGCGGATCGCTATATGGATTATATGTCTGGATATGATTTGGAAATTCCGGACGATCGAGAACAGATTGTAGAGAATCTTATTGATAAGAATGGTCATAGATATATTAGAGACTTGGATCTAATTCGTGAGAATCATGTAATATCAATGGATTCGATTGATGATATTCATAACCTTATTATTGAGATTAATGGATTCATTAAGGAAGAAGAACCTCAGGTGGGTACAGAAGATACTTGGAATGAGACGATTGATGTTCCTATTAAGATTCAGATTGTAGGTGAGGATGGAGCCATTGAAGACGAGGCAACTTTCACTGGTACGAATCTGTTATCAGCGGTGTCAGGATATATGAAACAGTCGGCATATATTAAGAAGTTAGGGGTAATCATTGATGGTAAAGAAGAATACTTATTCATAGCAAGGAATGGTTTGGTGCCTGTAGCATTGCTTAATCCTGAGGATGAAGGAGAAGTGTTACGAGGTTATGAGAAGAGTATTTTGAGAACGATGATTCATTTAACAGGGGAGGATAAGTAATGAGGAGAAAATGTTTAATTGTAGCATTGGCTGCAATCACGCTTCTTGGGACCATTTCTGGTTGCGGAAAGAAGGAGAGTAAAGAAGCAATCAAAGTCAGTGAAGACAATCCAATCACTACAGAGTGTGAAAACTACTTTGCAAAAGCTAATCATATCTCAGTGAGCGTTGTGAAAAGAACCGAGACAAATGATTTAGATGGTAATAGCAGTATGACCTACGAGAAGTATGTTACTTCGGATATTAACCTGAAAGATAAGACAGATTCTACCTTTGATTCAACAGAAGCTTTAGCAAGTGGTGAATTAATAGAAGATAAGATTAAGGAGTTAAGTTTTAAGGAAGTCTTTGGATTTGATTATAAGGGGAGGTCTGCAGATGGGATATTCAATGAACTAATGGAATCTAATGGGATGGATACAAACCTTAAGGATGTAACTTTTGATGATGAAACGTATGATGCAAATGGAAGAAAACTATATGTATTAAATGGTGAATCGAGTGTTCTTAAGTCGTTGCTTAAAGACACGAAGTACGATGAACTTAAGTCATCTAAAGTCTACTATCAGACTATGAAGACAGAAGCTGGCGTGGAGATCCCAGAGAATGTAACCGCAGTAGTAGAGTATCGAATAGGGGACGTTACTTACAAAAAGACGGTGTATATTGAGATAACAATTTATAGTGGAGAGGAGGAGTAGTATGAATATTAAGCAGAAGCTAGTTGGCGTCGTGATGTTAATGTTTTGTCTTTTTATTGCAAGTCCTATTACAGCATATGCAGATAATATCGGAGATACAGGAGGTACTGGACAGGGAAACATAGGTGGAAGCAATACTTATACATTTTATTATTATTACAGTGCCACAGATAATGCAATTGAATTGACTGTTGTAACAAAGAATCCGATTAAGAGTTTTGGAAATACAACTAGTCATACATATAGTAGCCCTGATGATGGAATAGTATTAAATACACAGAATCCAGTTTTAGGAAGATCTTTAGATGATGCATTAGCCGATTTAATTAGCCATGGAAATTATAATATGACGGTAGCTGAAGCAAAACAGCAGCTTGCAGCTATGGGTTATTATGATAAGGGAAATGGTGTTTGGAAATATAGTGGTGGCTATTTAACATATGTATCAGCTGTGAAGATAAGAAAAATTGAGCATACTGTAGAATATAATGCAAATGGAGGAACAGGTGCTCCGGCAAGTCAGACAAAGAAAGAGGGGCAGACATTAACACTAAGAAGTGGGAAGCCTACACGAAGGGGCTGGACCTTTAAGTATTGGGTGGCATCAATTGGTGGTCATTACTATCCTAGTGGTTCATATACGCATGACCAGGATGGTGGAAAGGTTACAATGAAGGCACATTGGGAAGATGAGACAAAGCCTACAGGTTGGATTGTTGCAAGACCTAATTCGTGGAGTGCAGGGAATGGAACTGTAACTGTAACTGCACAGGATGAGGGCTCTGGTCTTAGTAGTATTGTATTAGAGCGTTATTCAAGGGTGACGGGAACATGAACTACAGTTAAGACTTGGACATATAATGGAACAACTAATCTACAGACCAAGACATACACAGAAACAAATGAAGGTGTTTTTAAATACCGAATGACGGTAACAGACAAAAAGGGGAATTCTTGGTCGGCAACATCTGCATATATATACTTGGATCATAGTAATCCCGCGATTCATGGACTTGAAACAACGAATACGGATTGGACAAATAGAGCTCCGGTCATTAGTGTAAGCGGAACAGATTATCTTACAGGGACCAGTTATACTGGTTCTGGAATGTCGTCTATGGTTATTTATGATGATGTAGGACGAGAAGTCGCAAGAGGAAGTGGTAGCGTATCCTATACGCTCACATCTAGGTATGAAGGGATTCACACCTGGAAGATTGTTGCAACGGATAATGTTGATCATGCATCGACAGCTTATGTTACAACAAAGTATGATATTACGAAGCCTGGTATTGATGGAACTGAGATTACAAAAGTAATTCAGGGAATGACGGTGTCTGGATATTGTCAGGATAATGTTATAAATCAGCACACGGATGATGAAGCAAGAAGAAGCATAAATAATCCTAATGTGACATCTGGTCTTAGAAGTGTAATGCTTTATAAGGTTGTAGACGGTCATAGATATCCTATTTATTCAAGTACAACGAATGGAAGTTGGGCAAGTTCAGACACGCACTCATACTTTAATATCTATTATGATGATAATGTAGCTAGTGATTTACCAGAGTATTATGTGATTGCGGTTTCAGATCATGCTGGAAATATAACAGAAAAGAAGTTGACAACACAGCGATACTTGCTTACCACATTCCATACAAGTATTGATAGAAGCACTTATAATAAATAGAGCTTAAAGGGCGTTGCATTAGCAATGTCCTTTTTTCTGTATTGTGATAATATTTCTATATGGGGTAATGTAATAATGGAGGGTGAATATGGAGGAGAAGAAAAAGACAGTCCCAAGGTATCGTCAGATTATTGAAGACGAAGGACTAATGAAATATATGAGCAAAGTGGGCGTGACATCTCGTCAGAAGTATGTGCTGCGTTCATATATGAAAGGCATAAGTGAAGGACAACTAGCGAAGAAATATAATGTTGCAGTTAATACGATTCATGAAGATATCAGGAGCTATGTTGGTTCTGCAAGAAAGTATGTTGGAGATTCACCAGCACTAAGAAAAATCAAATGGTATGAGAGCGTAAAACCCGATGAGGACTTGATGAAGAATGTAATTTCGAACAAGAACACAAAACGGTATGCAACCTATGAAGCATTGATTGAGTCTACTCGTGTAGCAGCAAAGAAAGCAGATATGCTACTTGATGCAAAAAGGAAAAATCCAAAGAAAATCAAAGAGCTTGAGGGTTATATTAGAACAGCGCTTGAAACATCAGAAAAAATATTAGAAATGGTAGAAGAGGAAGATAAGGATCTCGAATGAGGTCCTTATTTTCATGCATGGGGTTGCACAAACACCGGCAAGGTGTTATTATATCAGTGCAGAGGGTTGAACAAACCTCTGCAAATAATGATATATAACAGGAGGATACACTATGAGAGTACAATTTTCAGTTAATGATGAAGAGTTAAAGAGACTAGAGAGTTATGCGAAAGAAGCTGGTTATCCTGATATCAGTTCATATTGTAAAGATGAGGTACTTAGACTTCGTACATATGCAGAACTTTGGGAAAAAGTAAAGAAACAAATTGCAACAAAAGAAAAGGATGCTGTGTTTACACTAGGGCAATTGGTAGATAATCCACCGGCAAATTTAGGTGTTAAACTTTATAATAATCAGGTGGAATTGGGCATAGAAGTTCTTGATAAGGACCGTAAAGGAGCGAATAGATATAAAAAGTTGTAGTCTAAAGCTTATTAGTCCCCTTAGGAGTCGGACAGGGAGCACGGGGATCGGAATGGTACACAAAACAAATATAAATAATGATGAAGGTCTGCGGATATTTTCCGTAGATCTTTTTTTGTTGTATTTTTGCAGATTGGCTGGAAGCGTTGCCTATATGAGATTTGTAACAAGCAAATAGATTAATGATGAAAAATAAATCTTCAGAAAAACTGCAGATGTAATTCGTCTGAGGTCTATATGCATTTTGTAAGGCGAGGTCCACTTACAAACTACAAATTTTTAATATCACAAGGAGGATAGGTTAATGAATAAGTTGGTAAGAAAGATGGATGGAGCAATTATCAGAGCAAAGAATTTTATGGCACAGAAGGTGGAAGGTTCTGACCAGATCATCATTATGTTCATCATTATTGCTGTTGCTGCTGGTATTGCAGGTCTTCTGTACATTTTCGGTACAAAGACATTACTTCCAAACTTCCAGAACAAGATTACAACACTCATTAATGGTTGGTTCGATCACAACTAATTAGGAGGTGTAGCCATGAGAAGAGGAGCTGGCAGTAAAGCCATTAGTCGTGAAGAGAAGCGACTAAAGAAAGAAAAAGAAAAGCGTATCCGTGAAGCAAATAGGATGCTCATTCCAGTTCCAAAGATAACAGTAGCATCGATGAAATTACTAAGCTTTGATCCGGCAGGAACCTTCAGATTTGAGAGGGACTGTTGGAAAAGAGTTTATAAGGTCAGAAATGCAAGTGGGATTGGAGCTGGATCTTTTGCCAAAGAGCTAAAGGCCAGTGTGAGGATAACTACCGTAATTGGTAGTGAAGGAGAAGAAAACACCTATATGACGCTCACTGAAAACGGAGAAACCTATGACGAGGTAAGGACCTACTTCTCAGAAGATGAAGAGAAGGTTGCCAAGCATATGGAAATCTCGCTGTGCAGTATTGATGAAACGATGAAGGCAGTAAATAGGAATAAGGAAAACTTCTCATATGCTTCTATGGTGCGTGGAAAGAAAGATTGGAAGAAGGAATGCATTGCAGAGGTGGTTGAGGATGTAAGCAGTTTCCGAATGGAAGCCGACTTTGGTGAAACACTATTTGTGATGCAGTATCCAGAAACGCTTAAGGGCGATGTCGTTGAGAAATTAAGAAAGATGGGATGTGAAATTGAGATCGCTTATGACTTAGATAGCATCTCTACAGCAGATCAGATTGATTTTGGCAGAACCCTTGAGCAGAAGTTTAATAGGCGAGGAAAGAGTGACTTGGAATTTCTGAATAGCTCATTTCAGATTATGTTTCTTTGTGATTCAGATGATGCGAGAGCCATTGTAGAAAAAACAATCATATCAATCCTATCAGCCGAAGGCTTCGTTATCGCTCAAAGTATTGGAGCCCAAAAGATTGCTGCTGAATCGATTAGTAGCTTAGGTCTATTGCAGTTAACTTACATGAGAAATGTAACAGTAGATGTTTTAGATCAGATAAATGTATTAGGAGGTCGGGAAGATGGAAGCAATTAAAACCAAATATGAGCAGACAAAGACATGCGATGTTCCGCTTGTAAAGGAGATGACCTCTGTACAGGATATCTTATCAGTGAAGAGTATCGATGAAGGTGGAATCTTTGAGTTGAACAACAAGATGTTTTCGAAACTGTATGTTTTAAGTGACATCAACTTTGCGGGTGTAACAGATGTAGAGCAGAAAGAAATCATTATCAATTTTGGCAAAGTCCTGAAGACAATTCCATGCAGATTTTCATACACGGTCGCAAACGAATATGTAGATGAGAAGCTGTTTCATGAAAAGATACTGTATGCGTTAAGGGGCGATAAATACGATTTTTTAAGAAGAAGTTATAACCAGGTTATTAGAGATAAGGTTTCTGATGCTAGGCAGGGATTGTATCAGACAATCTATCTGACACTTACTATCAAGGCAGAAGATATGCATGATGCGAAGCAGATGTTTATGTCTACGGATACAGCAATTAGAAGTGCATTTATTGGAATTGGTGCGAATGGAATGCAGGGATCGGTAATGAGACCAGTCGGCATCAATGAGAGAATGCAGAAGATTTATAACGTGACACATGTTGGAATCGAGAACAATTATAAGTTCGACTTTGAGAAGGAGTATGAATCTTGTCATGATTGGTTAAATACCTTGGCTCCGGCATCTGTAAGATTTGAAAATGAGATGTTCATGTTGAATAGCAGATTTGGAAAAGTGATGTATATCGAGGAATATCCGAAGTCATTGGAGTCAGACATCATCTCAAGTTTAAGCAAGTTGAACTGTACAAGCTATGTGACGGTTAATAGTGAACTTCTTGATATCGCTGGATTCAAGCAGGAAGTCGGTCGTAAGTATATGGCTGTCGGAATGAAGATTGAAAATGAGAAACAGCGTAACAGAAATAATAATGATTACTTGGCTGATGCAAGTCAGAAGCTTCTGAATGAGAAAGAGAAGTTAGATGAGTTTTCCAAGGAGATTGACACCTTGGATGAGCATTACTTTAACACCACAATGCTGGTTATGGTATTGGCAAGTAGCGAAGAGGAATTGACACAGATTGAAGAGAAGTTAAAGAACATTGCTTCTTTGAAATCTATTAAGCTGCACAGTTGTTTTGGCAAGCAGAGAGAAGGCTTTAATTCTTGCCTTCCACTTGGAATACAGGAGTTTAAGAGAGTATGTAATTTAAGTTCAACATGTCTTGCAATGTTCATGCCATATAAGACACAGGAGCTTAATGATGAGGGTGGAACCTATTATGGAGTAAACCAGCTGAGTCAGAATGCAATCTTTGCAAATAAGAAGTTGTTGAAGAACCATAATGGACTGATTCTTGGTCAGTCAGGTTCCGGTAAATCGGTGTTTGCGAAGTCTGAGATCATAAGCACATTTGTAAATAACCCTACAGATCAGATTCTTATAATCGATCCACAGTCAGAGTATGGAAATCTGTCAGGGATTACAGATGGTACGATTATCAGCTTTGATTCATCGAAGGAATTCTATCTTAATCCGATGGATGTAGATTATACGGATGTGGATTACGTGAAGCTTAGAGAGATTATCTCAGACAAGGCAGACTTTATTCTGTCATTGTTATCAAGCTGTATGAAACGAGATATCTTGCCAGAGGAGCAGGGAATCATAGATAGCGTCATTGAAAAGGTTTACTCAGAGAATTATTCACTGAGAAAGAAGTTAAATGGCGAAGCTGAGAAAGCAAGTGATTATGAGGTGCCAAGCTACATGCGAACGGAATCAGTGATGTTTGATGTAGAGCAGAATCTAAGTGTTGAAGAGCAGATAAGGGCTTATTCACCAACACTTCAGGATATTTATCAGGGGCTTTTAGATGAAGGAAGCAGCCTGGCAGCTCATTTGGCTGCAGCAATGGAGATCTTTGTTAACGGATCTTTGAACCTCTTTAATCACAGAACCAATGTCATGCTAGATAACAGATTCATTGTTTTTGATATCAGTGGTCTTAAGGATAATATCCGACTTACAGCAATGCTTGTAATGATGGAGACAGTCCGAAACAAGGTGAAGGATAACGCGAAAGAAGGCAGGTGGACACATCTTTACGTAGATGAATTCCACGAACTATTGGGAGTTCCCCAGGTAGCGGAATTTATCCTGAAGCTTTGGAAGGAAATCCGTAAGATGAGCGGTATCTTAAATGGCATCACTCAGAATATGACTGACCTTCTTAACAATGATAATGGAGGAAAGTTATCCGCTATTCTTTCTAATACGGAGTATTTTGCACTACTATCACAGTCAACTCTTGATAAAGAGAAACTTATGAAGTTCTTGCCACAGATCAGTCCAGCGATGTTTAACTTCGTTGATAATGCTGATTCAGGAACCGGACTTTTAAAGATGGGAAATGTTACTGTTCCGTTTGACATGAGAATGAGTAAGGAGTCGGAGATTTACAAGATTGTAAATACAGACGGAGGTGGATATGGCGTTTAAGAATGAAGGGGCTGACTTTAGAAGTCAGTCCCATTTTACAAATGAGATGTCTCGTTTTGTGGGAGACGAAGTAGCTAGCTTTTCTAATAATGAGACAGCTGCTGGTACTGTTGATGATATGGCAGAGAAGGCAGTAAGAGTTTCTTATGAGAAGACAAAGTCAAAGCATAAGGATATCAAAGCTCAGAGAAAAGACATAGCTAGTCAGATTAAAACTCAGGAAAAGTCTCTGAAGGAGGAAAAAGCTGAGTATGTGAAAGCGAAGCAGGAGCTTCAGGATAAGAAGGATATGCTTGAAGCCAAGATGAAGAGCCAGGGCGCCGCCAAGGAATTCAAGGAGGAGAAGGCGAAGATTAAGGAGCAGGAGCGATTCTTAAACGATAAAGCAAGCAGTATAGAGACCAAAGAACTGAAGCTAAATGAGAAAAGGGCTGAGAAGAAGGACATCAAGAAAAAAGAGAATAAGGAACGAAAAAAGCAGTCAGCTAAATTGAATGTAGCCAATATGCTTAAGGCAAAGAAGGGGATTTCCAATGAAGTTGGTGGTATCGGTGGAGTGACCGGGGATGCTTTTGAAGATGGTAAGAGTGGGCTTGTTGGAACATTCCTTCAGTACATCAATCCTTTTTATTACTTGAAGAAGTTGTTGGCTTATCTTGGAAGCTTGTTAGCACCATACGTGCTGATTTTTGCAACGATTGCGATTGTGCTTGTCATGATTATAGCTTTGCTGTTTGATGCATTATCACCGGCAATTGCAGTGCATGATGCTATCGAGAAGTTCATATCTAACTTTACGGATGATAATACCTTCGTAAATACATCGCTAAGTGTGGATAAGATCAATGAAATTATCGAGAAAGCAAATTGTGATGAAACGCAGGAAAAGGTGTTGCGGTTTGCACTGTCTAAGGTTGGCTATCCATATAGTCAGGATTACAGAACGAGTGGAAATTATTATGACTGTAGTTCCCTTGCATATTATGCATGAAAAGCAGCTGGGGTAGATATCAGTTACGGAGCGAATTATCCGCCAACTGCAGCAAGTGGAGCAAAGACACTAGAATCGGATGGAAAGTCTTTAAGTGGTACTGAATTGGAGAACCTTAAGCCGGGAGATCTTATCTATTATGGTGGATCAAATAATAATCGGTATTTAGGAATTCACCACGTAGCAATATATGTGGGGGATGGAAAGACTGCAGAAGCATATAGCACAAAGTATGGTGTTATTTATCAGTCAATGGACACAGATGACATAGTAATGGTTTGTAGACCAAATAAGAAGTAGGAGGAATAAACTATGGCAGATGAAGTAGCACAGGTAGTAGAGATGGAATACAAAGGTGTCTATTACCTATTAAAGGGTAGCCATGAGGCTATCACAACTATAATTCGAGCAATTCGAGCATTATCAAATTGGGCTCATGAAAAGAATTTGAAAAGCCCAGGAAGTAGCACTTGGCAGAAGATACAGGAAGTATCAGAGGGGACAGCACCAGTAATTGAACTCCCTAAGGAAATGTTTGAAAAGACGGTTAAGAATCCAAAGAGGTTTGGAGATGAATATATCTCTCCGTTTGAATATTACTGTCAGGAGAATAACTTGAGATATTGCATCATGCCAGATCTAAATCCTGATGATGATTACATTCCAATAGGAGTACCTTCACAGGATCTTGCAATTCATCAGAAGCAGATGAAGTCTTGGATGAGCATTCGTCAGGAAACTGAAGAAAATAAGGATAAGGATTATGATGCAAAAATTCAGGCTAAGCGAGAAGAAATTGCAAATGCAAAAACACCTGAAGAGAAAGAAAGACTAGAAGGGGAACTTGAGGAACTTGTTCAGGCGAAGGAAGAAAACAAGGATAAACTTGAAGAGACTAAGGATAAGATGAGTCGAGACAACACCCTTACTTTTGAAGAGTATCTCCGTCAGGGCAAGGGAACAAACTTTGAAAAGGACCCGGAAAAGGCGCTTGCAATAGAGCCTGATGTCGGAATTGTAAGGGAGTTTTTGCCTATCGAGTGTATGGTTCCAATTCGAGATGAAGGCTTGGTGCCAGATAGTAAAGAGTTGTTTTACAGCCAGAAAACACAGGATAATGAGCTTTTCACTATTAAGAGAACTTTTGAGCCTGATGAAAATGGTGTATTCTTCTCTGTTTATTCGGTAACGGATGCTAAAGACCCTTCTAATGTGAAGACGTTTTCTGATAGAGGAATGACAAGAGAAGCGTGGATGAAGAAGCTCCCGGAGATGCTTAAGTACGCAGGAATGCTCGCTGATCAGCCGACGACAGCCCTTGTTACGGAGGATAGGTTAAAAGCTTATATCAAAGGACTCGATTCAAATTTTTCTAAAACCCAGGATGAGGGGTCTGAAGAAAAACAGTATAGCTCAAAAGAAGCCAAGGAATTTGTTGAAGGTATTAGGCGAGATAAGGAACAGGCAGATCGATATGATGAATCGCTTTATACCACTATTACTGTGCCTGCAGCGGCAGTAATGTCAGATGGAGAAGGAAAAATGTCTCTTGAACTTGCAGGAGGTCTTGTAAGTGGTGCGCCAGTTACAAGCGCAAATAAAAAAATGGCAACACTAAAAATTAATTCAGATGACATCTTTGAAATGAAGAAGCCAGATGGAGAAGTATCTAGTATTAAGGGAAAAGACATTATTGCTGAGCTTACAAGTACAAAGAGTAAGAATGAGTCAAAGGCTATGCATCACACAGCCAGAAAGTAGGAGAGTATGGAATTTATTAAGGAGTTTTTTAAAAGCTTTCAGTATCAGGGCTCCTCAATAAAGAAACATACCAGGACAGTAGAACAGACTGTATTAATCTACGGCATAGGCACGATTCTATGTGTCTATGCCGGTTTTTTATGTGGAGCAGTTTGGATGCCTGGTAATGATTTCAATGAATTTATGAATAATTTTCAGAAGTTCATTATTGAGCAGCATCATTATATTGTAGGCGTAACACCAGCAACAATTAAGTTTGTTGGAACATTTTGGGCGGCGTTTTCAATGGCATTCATTATGATTATGACACGCTTTGAACATCCATTTGCCGGTCAGGAATATGGTGTTGCAAAGTGGGGTAATGCCAAGGAATTTACAAAGATGTTTGCAAACCATGATGAAAAGAATGAAGTCATTGTAAATACCGGAGATGAGCATATAGGTGAGTCGATTAAGGTAAATACAGCGAATTATTGGTTGGCAGAAGATGTATATCTTTCCATCAATAATGAGAAGACATCAAATTTAAATATGCTAGTAGTAGGACCTCCTGGATCGGGTAAGTCATTTAGATTAGCACGTCCAATGCTAAGTCAGTTATGTGGGAACTTTCTCGTTACAGATCCGAAGGGAGAGCTGTACAAACAGACAGGTCAGTACTTCGAGGACAATGGGTATGAAGTGATGGTTATGAATGTGGAGTCAGAAGAAGGAATGCCTATGAGTATTCACTTCAATCCCTTCGAATATATTAGAAACGAATCAGACATCATGAGCATTGCAGGAATTCTAATGAAGTCCACCACACCACAGGATGATGCAGGAGGAGGAAATGACCAGTTCTTCGAGCAGTCTGCAGAAGTACTTCTGACATCGCTGATTTACTTAATTCACTATTACTACAAGAAGGACATGCAGAATTGGAAGACTTTTGTAAAGCTTTTAGATGCTACAACAGTATTTACAAAAGCGGATGGATCTATTGATAACAGACCGGATGGAATTATGGACATCATGAAAAAAGCCCAGAAGGAATGGCATAAAGATCATGATACAGATTTCCCTGGCTATGTTGCAGTGGAGAAGTTTTATAACGGAGCAGCGGAAACAACAAGTTCTATTGTTGCTTCTTTGGATGCACATTGTAGATACATGAAGTTGAAATGTGTTGTGGATCTTTTATCGGAGGATGAGATTCATATTGGAAAGAGTTTTGGATATTCAAAACCTTCGCCAGAGAGTAAGTCAGGCAAGAGAATTCTATTTATTGTAACTAGTGAAGATAAGCGTTATTACGATTGGATTCCTAGTATGGTTTATTCATTGTTCTTTGACGAGCTCTATCATTTGACTGCAATTGATCCAAGCTTGCATGAAAGTCTTCCACAGCATCTAACATTTCTAATGGATGAATTTGCGAATGTTACACTTCCTGATTCATTTGTGGAGAAGCTTTCGACCATGAGATCAAGAAATATGTCAGCGGTCATTATCATTCAGAACCTTATTCAGCTTAAGAGAAAATTCCCTAAGTATGACATGGACAAGGATTTGATTGGTAACTGTGCCATTATAGATATTCTCGGTGCACCTGATATGGATTCCTGTGAGTACCTGAGTAAGCATTTTGGTACTCAGACCATCCATAAGGCATCCGATTCCGATGCGAAGGATTATAAGGGTTCTAGTTCAAGATCTGAGGATGTTATGGAGAAGAGCCTGCTATCTGCAGAGGATATATTCGCGATGAAGAAGGATGGGGAATGCGCCATTGTAATCAAGGGTGCAGATCCACTGTTTCAGAAGAAGTGTCAGATGGAGAATACACCATTTGTAAAGCTCTTGTGTCGAAAGCATAATCCGTATGATCCTGCAAAGCGCAATCGAGAGAGAAAGCTGGCAAGATTAGAGAATAAGGGATTTTTCTTGTCTGGCGATGATGCGAAGGAAGAGGCAAAGAAGATTCGAGAGAGTGGAGAGGTCATTGTTAGATTAACCATGGAGGATGCAGATGATTTAATAAAAGCATTTACCATTGGGGAGACAGTGTCATCACTGCCAATTATGGCAAAAGATAAAGCAATGCTAGAAGAAAACTATGAGAGGTATTTGAAGGCACATAGTCAGGATAATGGCTTTGACTACAGTGTCTTTGATGAGGATGAAGTTACAGATGAGTCTGTGAAACTCTATAAGGATAGGGTAATGTTGGCTCAGAAATTGAAGAATGCGGGTTATAGCGATGGGCAGATCATGAATCTGGTTCCTCTTATTAAGGATGGATATGGATTCGATGAGATAGAGGCATTCTTTAGTAATGACCACTCAGAAGATACGATTGAAAAATTTGTTGAAAAAATTTGCAAATAAAAATGCAGATTTAGGAACAGGCACTCCTATATGCCTTATGTAACAAGCAAGTAGAAGAGTTTATACAAGCTTGAATTTAAAGGATAAGGAGGAAGCGAATATGACTGGAACAGCAATTTTGGCAGCTGCTAGTTACACAAAGGCAATTACAAGCTTAAAGGGCGTACTGATCTCTATCGGTTCAGCAATTGGAGCAGTAATGCTTGTGTACGGTGGCATTAAGTTTGCGATGGCATTCCGCCAGATGGATCAGCAGGGAGAACATCAGGCTGTATATTCCGTTGTTGCTGGCGGCGTGCTTATCGGTCTCAGTGCATTGGTAAATGCATTGACATAAGTAACGTATTAACCGAAGTTCCGGCTGGCAACGGGAGCCGGTCGGAACTTATTTTTTGGAGGAGCAAAGAGAATGATTGATGTAGTAAAGGCACTTTATAATTGTTCTTTTACTATCTGGAATACGCTTATGAAAATAGCGATGACGCTTTTTACTACAAGTCCAAAGACTGCAGCTGGGGGCACTCCATATTCGACAGTGCATACTCTTTTTAATGCAATAAGTGATGCAACGGTTCCTATAGCGACTGTTTTCTTTTTAATAGCGCTATATAAGACAGTAGTAAGTGCACCACCAGAACAGCAGGCACAGAGATTTCTAATGGATGCACTTCGATACTGCATCATTCTATTTGTAGCTGCCAACATGTGGAAAATCATGGGCTATGTAATGGACTTTGCAGATGGAATCACAGCGAAGATGGGAACAACATCAGGATACAAGTTGACCATGAATAGTGACTTGGAATCAATTATAGATTCCACGCTAAAACTACCGGACTTTGAGCTTTCAGGAGAATGGTTCTCTGGGGTATGGACAACAATCGGATGTAGTTTGTTATTCCTGATTGCTGGAATCGTGATGGTGTTCATTATGGTGGCGTCTTGCATCTCAATTATTAGTGCAGGATTTCAGAGAATACTGAAGCCATTAGTTATCTTGCCTTTTGCAGGAATTGCTATTGCGATGGGTGCGGGGGGACACGAGATTTCAAGATCGCTTGTGCAGTATCTAAAGACGTTTTTTGGATTTTGCATATCGGGAGCGCTCATGGTTATTTGCGTAAAGACAGGTGTAACGCTGTGTACTTCGCTAGTTAACTTTGATCTCTCAGGAGCATCAAACATTTATAAGTGCGTGTTAATCACAGTGCAGTCAGCTATTACACCTATTGTAATCGCAGGACTTGTAAAGGGAACAGATAGTATGGTTCAGAGAATGATGTAGGAGGAAAAGGAACATGCCTCAGATGAATCGAAATGTAAATTTAGAGGAAATAGATTCAGATGCATTATTTGGAATCGATGCATTCAAGAATCAGACATTCATACAGAAGGTAGTATTCTTCGGATGTGTCCTTTTAGGAGTAGCAGCCAATGTGTGTATGCCTATCTTTCTAGAGACTCCAAGACTTGCTTGTATAGCAATATTTCTTGGACTTTTGATGGTAGGAATCGCATTTGGCTGTAACTATACCGAAGACATGACGTATGGAAAATATCTATATTACTTCTTCTTTAAGCCATCGAAACATCTATTGTATGAATCTACAGAGGATGTAGAGCGAATGAAGAAGAAGGCAGAAGAAATTAAGAAGGAAGAAGAGATGAAACTAGCAAGACAGAAAGCAGCAGATCCAAAGGCACAGAGAGCACTTCTGATTAAGGTTATTGCTTTTGTGCTTGTTATGGTAATCGTAGTAGCTTCAACCTTCATTTATTCCAATCATAAAAAAGGTATGATGGTACATCACACCATAGAGGAAACGGAGGAGTAGAGATTGAAAACAAAAGAATTAGAGCTTATTGAACTATCGAGGACACTCGTAGATGAGTTTTATAAGAAACAGAATGCAGGAGTCCTAAATAGCTTAAGTAAGCGTAATTATGATGAACTGTCAGTTTCAAGAGAGAAGATTTTAAGTCAGATTCGAGATGAAATGTCTCAGTATGAGGATGTCGATGGTAATGAAATGACAGAAGAGCAGAAAGATGAAGTTTTAGAGCTGGTAAGAAAAGAGCTTTGGGGTTATGGAATTATTGATGGATTAATCCATGATAAGGAGATTTCAGATATCAAAATCTATAACGACAAGCAGATTCGAGTAAAAAGATATGGCAAGCGTATGGATTCAGGAGTGAGGTTCGCTAATCGAGCAGACTATAAGAACTTTGTAACAAGATTGCTTGAAAGAAACAAAGTCAACCTTGGAACCGCAAATGCAATTCAGACTTTTACAGATGCGACCCAGGATGACTTCATTTTGCGTATAACAGCAATCAGTGGACTTCTCACAGATAGTGGGAACACTTGCATTGCAATTCGAAAGATTCCAAAGGAGAAATATACTCTTAGAGCTTTGGAACAGGCAGGAATGTTTAATCATCTTCAGCCGGATGAGGGAAGAACATGTATCGATGGAATTGTAGAGCTTAAGTTTTTGTCAGAAGTAAATGAGCAGTTTGATGCACTATTTCAGAAAATGATCGCTTCAAAGGGCATCTTGTTCACCGGTAAGGGAGCAAGTGGAAAGACAACGCTTATGAATGCAATGTTAAAAGAGATTCCTTGGGATGAATCAGTGATGATCTGTCAGGAGAATGCGGAGCTGTTTGATGAGGATCATCCGGATCTATTGGCTGCTCATGTAATGATTAGTGGTGGTGATTCAAAGGTGTCGTATAACCTTGGTGATTTAACTAGAGCAGCACTTCTTGTGGATCTAGACCGAGTGATTGTAGGTGAGGTTAAGGAAGGTAGTGAAGCAGCTGGATTATCAAAGGCTTCTATGACTGGACATAAGTGTTGGACATCCGTGCATGGTGAAAGCTGTGAGATGGCGGTAGACAAAATGGCTGACTACATTAGCCAGGCTACAGGATACAAGACGAAAGAATCTTTGAAGCAGTTATGTGGATTCGAATATGTAATTCATTTAAGAAATTTCCGTATTGACGAGATTAAGAAGATTGATGGATGGGATAAGAATACGGACTCTATTATTTTAAAGCCTGTATATCCATTCGAGGAGGTTGTGGATGAAAAGTAAGTGTGTAAAGAGAATAGCTGCAATTCTATTAGCGGGGTGTTCTGTAATCTCACTTACTGGATGCGGTATTTTTGAGACCTTAAGTGGTAACGCAAGTGGTAAGCCTACAAGCTTTTCAACAGTAGACGAATTGGAAAGCGGAAAAGCATATGTGTGGAAGAATGCAAATGAATCAGATGTGAATAAAGCATCTGGTTCTAATACCTTCCAAACTTGTATTACTGGAGATATCAACTTTACAGGGAAAGAGTTGGATGAGGTTACAGAGAATCCGAGAAGCATTTGGGTAAGTGATGAAGCAGATGAAAAAATTCCAACAGTAACAAGCAAAGATAAGTTGTTATATGTCTCGGATACAGAGGTGCCAGATTCCATTGTCTTTGAGCGCTTCGCAGATTATGGATATACCATTGGTGTATCAAATTTTATAGCAGATGGTGGTGATCATTATTACATTCCATTTGCGCAGAGTAGTGAAGATGATTACAAGTATTACATTGATTTGAAGTCAGATGCAGGTGCCTTATCAAAATTGCAGTCAATTACAAAACTGTATTTGGATAAGGTTGGTGATACAAAGCTTTCAAAGAAAACCGTATCGGATGGTGGTACTGTTTTGGGATTGCAGAAAGGTAAGTCATATGCTTGTGAATTCTATACAGGTACGTATTACCAGGATTTTAAACTTAAAGCTAATATCCACAGTTTTGGTTCATTAGAGAGGTTTGTAAGTTATGATTTCGATTTTTTACATAGCAATTGCATTGCTATTACCATTCCTGATTATTTTAAAACAGGTTATTACTTTGTAAACGGAGTCGGATTATTCAGATATGTAGCGGATGAAGATTTAGATACATACAACGGTGAAGCATACGATGAAAACGTGGATTGGAATGATCCAATTATTATCTATGATGAAAACGGTTCTGTTATATCTGATCCAAGTGATCCTGATTTTAAAGAAAAGCAGGAAGAGACAGAGATGGAACCTGAAGGCGATAGTGATGTAACAGAAGTAAAGGAGGGAGAAGCAAGTGAGTAGGTATGAGATTGTTGCTTGGGCTGTGTTAGGACTTTTGCTCGTGGCACTGTTTTACATGATTCATAAGAAGTTCAAAGAGCATAACGTCTGGGATAACTTAGTGAAACAGCATCAGGACAGCATAGGAAAGAAACTGAATTTGGAGGCAAGCTTTGTATCTAAATTTGGTTCTATCGAGAATAAGTCGCTCCTTTATAAGATGGATCGATTGATTCTAACAAGTGGATTAAAGAGATTTCTTCCATGACTCAATGGAGAGAAGTATCTAATGCTATTAATACTTTCATTTATGGGTGGAATCATAGAAGGGATTGCATTTACACATAATGTATTCATTGCCTTGTTTATCGGTGCTGTGCAGTTTGTTGCATTGTATGTAATTGTTATTGCATTAGCAGGAAAGACCTATAACGAGATTGAAGATACAACATCCTTGTTTGTGTCGATTCTTTCTAACCATTCAAAGGGAAGCTCAGATATTGTAACCATTATGCAGAATACATTGCCATCAATGAAAGGTCCAATTAAAGAGCTGATATCTAAGTTTTTATTAGATTGTGAGCAGACCGGTAATGTGGATTTAGCATTTGATTATATGAAGGAATCAACGGATAACAGACAGCTTCAGACGATTCTAGTAAACCTGAAGAACTGTATGCACTTTCAGGCAAATTATGAGGAAGTACTAGAGCAGATGATGGGGCAGATTGCAGCTAGTTTGTCAGCGAGAGAAGAGCGTAAGAACATTCTCTTTTCTATGAAACTGACACTGGTTGTTATATCAATCGCATCCGTTTTCATTGTTTTATTCATCGGAAATGGTATTGGCATTGATGTAAAGCACATATTAACAAGCAACATGGTGGGACAGGCGATACTTCTTATTACAGGAATCTTGTACCTGTTCGTAGTAGTGAAACTGTTTAGCACAGATAAGTAAGGAGGAAAAATGGTAGTAGGAATTTTAATGGTAGTATTCTTTGCTGCAGTGTTTATCTTCTTTCAGACAATTGCAATGCTTGCGCTTCATACTACTCCGCAGGAAGAAGCAAGAAAGCAGTTAAAGAAGGTAAAGGAAGCAAAAGGATTTCAGGAGTTTGTATACCAGAAGCAGATTGGGCTTAAGAAGATGGGAGCAGATGTCTTTTTGAGTGATGGAATCACAGTAGGACATTGGTATTTATATAAGACGGTATTTGCTGGCCTTGCTTCAATCATTACATTCCTTGTTTCAAAAGGAGTGATGCATAGCACAAATGCACCTATATTTACAGTACTTGCAGCTGTAATTGGTTGGAGCTTTTTGGATGTATATCTAAAGCTTATGAACAAGAGTAGCAATGAAGAAATGATGGCTGATATCTGTGAGATGAGTAGATCTGTTCTCTATGGCAAAAGAGGTGGTCAGTATATTGCGGATGCCTTAAGAGATGCAGTTATGGTAGTAGAGAATAAGAGACTAAAGATGTCGCTTATCCGTCTGAAGAATAACTTAGATGGTGGCATGTCACTAGATGAATGTCTGGATGAAATGGAGCTTAGTTTTGATAATGGTGAAATTTCAGCATTCTGTACAGTGATCAAGTCATTACAGTCAACAGGTCAGGTAGATGAGTCATTAAAAACGCTTGAGAATAACATCGAGCGTGAGCAGATTGGTGTAAATAAGAGACGATGTGTAATTCTAGAGAATAAAACAATGATGTATGTCATGATGATTGCCTTTGATATCTTAGGCGTAATTCTTTACTGCATCATTATGAAACTCTTGGAAATGCAGATCGCATTCTAGAAGGGAGGGTTTATGAAGAAGAAAAAAGAAGCAAGTGGCGTAGTTGAAAATATGTTGGTTGCACTTATCGGTATTGTAATGGGAACAGCGTTCTTAGTAATCATCTTTGGAGCCTTCTCTGGTATTAGCGATAAGTGGGCGATGAGACAGACTGCGAGAGAATACCTTTTGATTATGGAAACAGAAGGTTATCTGAAACCAGCGGATCAGAGTGCCTTGATTGCGGATTTAGAGAGCGAGGGCCTTTATAATATTTCGATTTCCGGTACGACTACAAGAGAAGTAAACTATGGAGATCGAATCTATTTAAAGATAACAGGAACCTATGATGATAATATTCTTGCCTTTGCGGGTGGAATATCAAAAGTAGCATCCCATCCGACAACCATCACTATCAATAGAACAAGTACTGCAAAGCAGTAGGAGGTGGCGATGGAAGGAATTGTATGTAAGAAAAAGGAAGCTACAGGAGCTGTTGGCTATTGCATCTTGTTTGGATTGGCACTCATCTTGGTAATTACAACGATGTACATTGCTATGGCGAGTAAGCTGATGTCAGAGCAGCATACCATAGATGATGCATTGTCAGACTCGGTTCTAGCATCGCTTGTTGCTGATGATGTTTATTATTTTGAAACAGCGGAAAGCTATGGCTATCCAGTTGTCAGATTTAGAAACAGAGATGAGTCATATAACAACTATATGGCTTGCATGAGAGATGCTATTTCTAACACGGAAGGGTTTTATTACAACTTTGAATACACGACATTCATTGAATATGAGGTGGAAGATTCACAGGTTCGGATTACAACATATTCAGGAAATGGTGGGGCTAGATCCACAAGCTATGGTCGAGTTGGAAGCGTGAAAACACCAGCAGGTGAGGTTGTAAGAAAGACATCAGCATATGCAAAGGTGACATTCGATCTAAAGAGTATTTTAGATGATAGCTATATCAGAAAAACCAGGGATATCTATTGTGCCCTGAAGATTAATTATTAGGAGGATTTAAGTTTATGTATAAGAAAAAGAATACAGAAGTAGATAAGAAGGCAAAGGACAAGGCTCCTGAGAAGGGTAAGCGAAACATTGGATTTACAGTGAAATCACTGATTATTCCATTTATCCTTGCTGCTATCGTAGCTTGCCTAATTTATCTTGTGATGACAAACATTACAAAGAATGAAGTGGTGAAAGCACATGTGGTATGTGCAACAAAGGATATCGAAGCAAATACCTTTATCGCTGAAGATAAGGTGGACGATTACTTTGAAATCAAGGATGTAGAAAAAGCAATCTTGCCTGACTGCATTTACTCAGACATCAAGGAATTACCTGATGGTGGTTTCTATGTTGAGTCTGATCTATCTGCAAGACAGATGGTCAATAAGGACGATATTGCTGAGAAGGATTCTGTTATGGATAAGTACACTGCAGAGACTCAGATGACTTCTATTAAGGTAAATGACTTTGATAACTCTGTAAGTGGAACTATCAGACATGGAGATATTGTAAATGTATATGCGAAAGATCCGTCCACAAATCAGCTTGTGCTTATGGTTGAAAACGTTTATGTAGAAGCTGCATATGATAATTCGGGTAATGAACTTACTAAGAGTTATGAAGCTGAAAATGGTACAGCAACAGCAGTTGTGTTCTCTGTAAAGGTAGCACCAGATGAGGTGGATCAGATGAATACAGCAATTAGCTATGAAGGTATTCAGTTGTATTTAGCAGGAAAGTAGGTGACACATGAATAAGGTAGAGTTGACCGGTAGACTTACGAGAGAACCGGATATCAAAATTTCATCAGGAGAGAATGGAACCAAGGTTGCGAGATATACCTTGGCGGTGGATCGCAGATGAAGAAAAGATGGGGAGGAGAGCACAGCCGATTTCATTAGTTGTGTAGCATTTGGAAAGAGTGCTGATTTTGTCGAGTCCTACCTACATAAGGGAATTAAAATTGCAGTCGTTGGAAGAATCCAGACTGGCAGTTATACAAACAAGGATGGTCAGAAGGTATATACAACGGATGTTGTTGTAGATGAGCATGAGTTCTGTGAGAGCAAGAATGCTAATACTTCTTATCCACCTTCAGCACCAGAGGATTTTGTGTCAATTCCAGATGATATTGATGAAGAACTTCCGTTTATGTAAGAGATGGAGTCTGTAAAGCGCGAGCTTTATGGGCTCTTTTCTTTTGCTTATCTCTTACGTTAATTTGGAAATCGTCGTGGGATTTGATAGCTGCCATAGCAGCTTTTAGATTTTTTTCGTTCCTGTGACGGTGATAGGAATCGGAGTAATGATGCTTATGTTCTATTATGCAGGAAGAGAAGTGAGAATATTCTTGATGAACGATGTGCCAATAATGCTTTGTGTTTTTGGACTGTATTGTAATAGCGTAACAGCCTTCCTGTAGAACATTGAAATACTTTCGATCAATGCTCCTAATATCTTTTTTTGTAAACAATAATAAACCTCCTTTTGAGTACAAAAATAAAACGGTTACAAATAAGCTTAAGTAATAAATGTTGGAATAATGGGAAGAGATTCCCTTGAATAATTAGAAAATGAATTTTATTTCGAGGAAATCTTAACATGGATAGCATGAAAAGTAAAGAAAGATAGAAAACTAATAAATTTCTTAAAGAGACATTGTAATATTTTGAGCAGTATGATATACTGGTAATGCCAGGGTTGTGCCAGGGTCAGACCCTGATAAAAACCAGGTTTGATAATGAAAAACACAATTTACAGAGGCGAGGTTTAAAACTTTTATGAATGAAAAAAATAGTGGAAGACCATCAGGCAGGGTAAAGACTGCAAAAATTGAAATATCCATTGAACCTGAAATTAAGGATGAATTTATGGAAATACTTCGGCAAGAAGGGAAAAAAGCGTCTATCGAAATAGGTGTTTGGATAAGAGAATATATAAAGAGCCGAAAGGAGCAATAGAATTTATGCCAAAATATACTTGTATTGACTTATTTGCCGGAGCAGGAGGCTTGTCAGAAGGTTTTTTGCAATCGGGATGCTTTGAGTTTTTAGCTCACGTTGAATGGGAAAAACCAATGGTTGATACATTAAGAAATAATTTAGTGAAGAGATGGGGGTATTCGGAAGAAGAAGCTAAAGAGAGAGTGATTCGTTTCGATATACAAAAAACTGATGAATTAATGAAGGGTTCATGGACAGATGAGACCATTTCATCATACGGTTCCGACAATGCAGAAAAAGTAATAAAAGAAGGTATTGATGGGTTATTAGGGAACAAAAAGGTTGACATAATTATTGGTGGACCGCCATGCCAAGCATATTCGATTGCAGGTAGGGCACAAGATCCAAATTCTATGAAGGATGATTATCGGAATTATTTATTTGAAAGTTTTGTAAAGGTTGTAGACCATTATCGTCCTAAAATGTTTGTTTTTGAAAATGTGCCTGGAATATTAAGTGCGGCACCAGGAGATCGACTTGTTATTGAAAGAATATATGAGGCTTTTGAAAAGGTTGGATATGAAATAAGAAAGCCTAATGATATGAAAAAATCAATATATTCAGCAGCAGATTTTATGGTTCCTCAAGAAAGACGTAGAGTGATTATTATTGGTGTAGAGAAAAAGAGTAATCATAGCGTAGAGGAATTTTATCAAAGTTTAGATTCTATGAAATCAAATGAACCTAAACGCACGGTCAGAGATGCAATTGGTAATATGCCAAAATTTAAACCGTTAGATAAACCCTATAAAGAAGGTAATAGAAATATTTCTCATAAACAAATAGGGAATGAGATTATTCCTCTTCATAAAGCTAGATATAATAATTTGAGGGACATAAACGTATTTAAGGTGTGGATTGAGAAATCTATGAATAACGCTTCCACACAAGAAAAACTTGAGTTTTATCATAAAGTTACTGGAAAGACATCGAATCATAATAAATATAGAAGCTTAGAATGGGATAAACCTTCTCCGACAATAGTGTCACATCTTTATAAAGATGGACTTATGTTTATTCATCCCGACGTTAAACAGTTACGTTCTATTACAATACGAGAAGCAGCTTTACTCCAATCTTTTCCTATGGATTTTGAATTTATAGGGTCAGATGCTTATTGTTTTAAAATGATAGGTAATGCAGTTCCAGTATTGTTTGCTAAAAATATAGCATTATCAATAAATAAGATATTGGAGAATGATAAGTAATGAAAAAATTAAATGTACTTGTTGCATGCGAAGAAAGTCAAAGAGTGTGCACAGAGTTTAGACGTTTGGGTCATAATGCATATAGTTGCGATATACTAGAGTGTTCAGGTGGTCATCCTGAATGGCATTTTAATCAGGATGTATTAGAAGTAATAAAAAATGGAGGTGGACGACTTCAAAACGGAAAAGACTATTATATTGAAGGGTCTTGGGATTTGATGATAGCACATCCACCTTGTACATACTTAGCAGTTAGCGGAGCAAAATGGTATTATCATCCTGATGATAAGGATTTGCCTATAGATCAAAGACGTCCTCATCCGAAGTTCCCACATAGAGCTCAGGATAGAGAAGATGGTGCAGCATTCTTTATGGCTCTTGCAAATGCAGATATTAAATATATAGCAATAGAAAACCCTGTGGGAATAATGAATACCAGATGGAGAAAGCCGGATCAAATAGTTCAACCATTTCATTTTGGTGATAGTGCATCTAAAAAAACATGCTTATGGTTAAAAAACTTACCACCATTAGAACATACAAACGTCGTTGATCCAGGAGAGTATATTGAGTTTGGAAGTGGAAAAAGACTACCCAAGTGGTATTCAGATGGATTGACTAAAACGAAGAATGCAGCAGAGAGAAGAACGTGGAGAAGTAAAACTTTTCCAGGATTTGCTAAAGCAATTGCTGAGCAATGGAGTAAATATGTTGTAGAACAGCTTGAAGAGGGGGATAAACAATAATGAATATTTATTTGAGAAAAATTCTTAAGCACGACATAACTCATCAGATTAGTGTTACGAATGAAGTGCTAAATGGGTTTTTTGGAATTTATAATGACAAAGAATCTGCGATTATGAAAGGAAAAAAGTCAGGATTTTCTGGCAATGTAGTATTTTTATTAGCTACCGATCCTAGGTTTGGTGGAGATATTAAGCAGATAATAAATGCAGAGGGAGGAATGCAGGAAGATGACATCTTACTTTTTGTAAAAGGGAAAAGTAATTATACTATCGAGGTTATTTCTGCTTCGGATTCTAGACATAGTACCTTTCTTTCTATGATGGATCTTGAACGTCATTTGGTTATTAATGTTGATGATGATCTTTATGAAGCAGATGATGATTTAGAAAGCGTAAGATTAACAAATGGTAGTAATGTACTTTTATATGGAGTTCCTGGTTCAGGAAAGAGTTGGACTATAGAGCATGAGTATTGTACAAAGGAAACTAAGGTTGATAGATTGGTTTTCCATCCGGATTATACCTATTCTGATTTTATTGGACAAATTCTGCCAAATGTATCAGAGGATGGCCAGGTAAGCTATGCGTTTACTGCGGGTCCTTTTACAAATATTCTAAAAGAAGCATATAACAATCCAAGGACAGAGTATGTTTTAGTAATCGAGGAAATTAATCGAGGAAACGCTCCAGCAATATTTGGCGAGGTTTTCCAATTGTTGGATAGAAAAGCGGAAATTTTAGATAAAGAAGATGATGGCTTTCCAATTGGAACTAGTGAATATGGAATAACAAATGCAAATATGGCTAAAATAATTTATGGAGATCCAGACCACAAGGTTAGAATACCATCAAATTTATCTATTATTGGAACAATGAATACTTCTGATCAAAATGTATTTACATTGGATACAGCATTTCAGCGTAGATGGGATATGCGTTTAATTGAAAATAGTTTTGATGAGATTGATGACAATTTTGCGAATGCAACAATTCTTGATACAGCGGTTAGATGGCAGGACTTCTGTGTTGAGATAAATAAAATTATTATTGGCAATAATGCAAGAATGACATCATCTGAAGATAAAAGATTGGGAGCGTATTTTATTCATCTTAGAGATTTACAGTATGACGATAGAGAAGAAGAAAAGTATGAAAGGGAATTTGAGGATTTAAAGAGAAGAGAACGTTATGAAAAACTGTCAGATGAAGATGCTGAAAGACTTAGACAAATAAGGGCAGCTAGAAAGCAAAATAGAAAATTTCCAGAAAAAGTACTTAAATATTTATGGGATGATGCGTTTAAATACAATCGCGAAGTAGTGTTTGAAACAGGGAAATATTCGTCATTGGAAAGCATCATTAAGTATTTTACAAATGCCAAAGGTATTGATAGGTATAATGTATTTAAAGAAAATGTTTCAGATTCTTTTAAGGCGAAGAATCAGTAAGGTGGTGTATCTATGACATTAGAAGATATACTAGGTCCAGAAAAGAAGGATGACGATATAAAAAAGCATTGTAAAGTCAATACGAATGAAGATGGAGACAGATTTGTTGGAATAAAGGCTGATTCTGATGAAGTTATGGTATATTTCCCTATAGGATATGATTTGCCGGATAACGATATCCAAATTAGGAAAGATATCAAGAATTTGATACAGATATTATCGGAATTTACATCCAAAGAAGATCGTTTACTTGCAGTTAATAAATTTGCAGCGCCACAAACAGTTGATTTTCCAATAAATGCATATCGAAATGTAATAGAGTATTTTTTGGATAATAATTCAAATTATTATGTGGAAACGGATCCTGTGTTTAAAACAAGTGCTAAAGGAACGCAGGATTGGACGAAAACTGTAAAAGAGCAAACCCCATTAGTACAGACTAAAAATGGAATCAGTTCATTTATTTTTACAGATTTTACAGTGCGTAGTTCTTTGCCAAACTATAATAAACAAATAACTCAAATTAATAGGTACTGTGTATATGAGGCATTTGAAAAATTAGGATGGTTATATGTGCCTTATATGCCAGAGGTCCCAGGAGAACATCCAGATATCAAAACATCTATTAGCATTGTGAATACGAAGTTACAATCTACGAATGACGATAAAAAGAAAACTTTGTTTAAATCAATGAAGAGCATGTTAGAATATGTTGATGAAAAGACTACAGAAAGGCAATTCTACTTTGGAACGGATGATTTTGATCATGTTTGGGAAAAGTTAATTGATGCAGCATTTGGAGTAGAAAACAAGGAACAATATTTTCCTAGAACAAGATGGTTGCTTGATTATGGCGAAAATAAAATAAAGAGACCGTTAATACCGGATTCAATAATGATTTATAACAATAAATATTATGTGCTAGATGCTAAATGTTATAAATATGGCAGAACTGCAGAGGCAGACGATTTACCCAATGGTTCAGATATAAATAAGCAGATTACATATGGAGAATATTTGGAGACAAGTAAAGGTATAAATAACGATTCTTTATTTAACGCATTTGTGATGCCTTTTAATAGCGCGAATAATCGTTTTGCAATTACTTCGCATATGGGCAATATAGGTGAAGCTGTAGGTGATTGGAAATATAAAGATCCAATGAAGAATTATGAAAGAATTCAAGGTATTGTTTTAGATACTAGATATTTGATGTACCATTATTTGGGCAATAATGTAAAGGATAAAGTGAATTTATCAGAGTGTATAGAGCTTGTTTTAAATAGGGATAAAGTTCCGGCACCGTAAAGAAAAAAGACATCGGTTAGATGTCTTTTTTTTGTTCTTTCTTAGTACGTTTTGTTCTACGATAAGTGTCTTGTGTTACACGGTTACAACAGGCAGAACTGCAGTATTTTGTTCGAGTGGATGTTGTCTTAACCAAAAAATATTTACCGCATCGTGGGTTTGCGCATTGTCTGTAAAGTTCCATATCTGGTTTTATATAAAACAGTGAGAAATATAAGGCGCTTAATAATGAATCAACTTTCCAAGAAGGGGACATTGTATCAGTATTATATACAGGATATATTCCTGACAGGTTCGCATTAATCTCGTTTCCTATAACATATTTTGCAACATCTATAATAGCGCTTTGAATCTCCGGACTAAATTGAACGGAATCATCTTGATATATAATCCCCTTTTCAGTGATGTCATTTATCTCTCCAAAATCATAAAGGAGATGGTATAACAACTCAATACATTTTCTAGAATTTAAATTAGTATCATTATAATAGTTGACATATAGATATAATAAATTCGCTTTGGTGGTGTCTGATTCATATCCGCCTATTGTGCTATTATAAAAACTAATATCAAAACTAACACTTTTTTCTAATATACTATCGTAAACATAATAATCAGTGTTACTAGGACGTATAATTTGTATGTCATTTCGAGTTGGGATTTCTGATGGGTCTTCAATAAGGCTTGCTTCTTTATGAGTACAAGTGTTATAAGGCTTGTTTATTAAGCTGGTTTTAATAGAGGTGCCTTCTGAAAAAAGCAGAAGAATAATTAACGCTGCAAATTTATTATAATTTTTTCTAATGCTGCTTATTCCAGACATTAACTCAACAGTATACTTTAACCGGTTGATAATAGTTTCTATGTCTTTAGGGTGTATTTCTTCAAAAGTTTCATTACTTATAGGAAAAATGAAACCATATTTCTTAAAAAACGCAGCATATTCGGAGTCGTTGTTTTTTAAAGCAATGAAACTACCAAGAATATTACTGTCTGATATTGTTCCATTAGAATTTAGTTTTACTAGACCTTTTTGGGCGGCATATGCAAAATGAAGCTGATTAGTAGTATTTGACATTAGTTTATAAACGCTTTTGGGTGGCTGATTGGGATTTTCATGAATAGTGTCTGTTACACAATCTACTGAATAAGAATCAAATGTAAATATATTATTTTCATAAAAATTTTCTATTATTTTTGGCATATATGGATTCCTTTCATGGTCATTATATAATTTCTGATATAACACTATATTAACTAACAAAACAAAATAGTAATGATAAAAGTAATGTAATGATTATATAATAACTCTAAATACATAACTTTACAAGTGAAAAGACATTACAAAACTAGAATAGTAATGCTAAAACTTGATATCTTCTATTACTAATTCGGATGAACGATAATAAAATCAACAAATGAATATCGTTTTTCCGACTTCGAATCTTAGTAGCTTGAATTTAGTTGTGTCTTATGATATATTATAAACATACGAACAAGTGTTTGTATGTTTGGTGGGTTTACCACTTTTCTGATCGATTCATCACGTTCAGAAGTAACGAGACCAATATAAAGGAGGTTATCGAGATGAGTAATAGTGATAAAGCTGTTATTGAAAAAATTTATGCCATTATTAAACGAGGTAATAACGTAGAAATAAAAGGCACAAAAGATGGCACAATTAAAGTGTTCGAAGTAAAAAAGAAAACAGTTGCAGTTTAAAAAGGTAAACTGTAAAGGCTAATTGGAGTCGGAACAAACGATGAAATTCGTTTGTCCTGGCTCCTTTTTTTTTGGGAACCGGAGAAAAACAACCATATTAGTAATATAAACAACAAAATACTGAACCCTGAAGTTAGCGCTATAAGGGGTAAGGGATATATCAAAGCAATTAGTAAGCACCGGAATTGGTGGGATTGCTTTGAGATAGCCTTGCTTCTTCATGCCAATTTTAGGGATCAGAGAAGCATAGGTCCCAGGTCATTAGCCAATCCTTTGCCCCTTTTCGTGAGTTCAGTGAGCTCAGTGGAAAGGGGCTTTTTTTATGCTCGCAACTTATCGGAGTCGTTCTCCTCCCACAGACGTTTCTGGAGACACAAGTAACTAGCAGAAACGCGGAGGAGAAATATGAAAACACAATTAAAAATTTTCTCCGCAAATTTCTGCAGATTCATTTGGACCGTTGTCCACATGAATTTTGAAAGCGAAAACAAGGAGGAAATTTAATATGATTAACAGCTTTTATTTTAATCCAGTAGAGGAGTGCAAGGCAGACTACCTCACAAGAATGGCAAAGGTGATTGATTCAATCCGTAATGGAGTTGAATTACCTGAATTTGGATTTAGCCTTAGAGAGCTCTTATCAGAAGAAGAGAAGAGAGAAGTAGCTGATTATGTCTTTGGTATTATGATGCCTACTATTAAAGAAGAGGGATGTTATTACATTCGCAAGAATGGCATGAAGGCAATTGCAGATGATTATCTCAATCAGCTTTATTTGGAAGTATGGAAGAACTTCCACAAATTCAACAACCCTTCTTATAAAGAGACCGAAGGTACCTGCTCATTTAGAACCTTTGTAAAGATTTATACTAAGGACCCAGCAAGAACTGTTACAAACAATGAAAATGGTGTTTCTAAGAGAGCGGGATACAAAAAAAGCATCATTAAGAAGACTCAGCGTTACATCACAAGTAATTTTGATATTGATGCTGATGATATTACAGCTGAGGACATCTTCGCAAACATGAAAGAAGTGTCCGCGACACAGCTTTCGGTCAAAGATATTGCAAAGACAATATCGTTAATGATGAGTAGAGCAGGAATGGAAGATATTGAGAACAACTGTGATTATGCAACAGAGATGGAAGAACTTTACATTGCATCACAGAATGTAACAGATACATTTCATGCTTTCGTTAATAAGCTACGTCCAATGCAGAGATTTATCTTCTGCCAGAATTTTGGATTTTGCTCAGAAAAGTATGATGATATCACATTAGCACAGTTAGCGTGTGACGCTGACTTCCTTAAGATTGTGAAGGAAGATGTCATTGGCAAGAAACATTTAGTTACTAGCGATGTTAAGATTGATGCTCCACGAAAGAATGGTTCAGTTATTCAGGGCGGTCCAATCGTATTATGCAATGTAGAACATATCGATGTGAACTTTATCACTCATCAGAGAGTTCGCTGCAGGGATTTAATTGTAGAATTTGTGAAGGAAAAGGGACTTGATGAGTATGATGTAATGTCGAGTCTTACACAGATTTTGGGTGAAACTTGGGATGAACTTTCGACACAGTTTGGATTGCGTTAATGGAGGATATAGATATGGCATATAAGAGAAAACCAGTAGAGAGTTTAGAATTTGATGTTCGAACAGGGCAAAAGAAATATGTTAGATACAACGAAGGTGCAGAACTTTACTCAATGGGGGTCCATGGTTTCATGGACCTTGCTAAAGAGGCTGGAGCGGTAAGAAAGATAAAAGGCGTGTGTCTCGTGAATCTAGAAGTATTAAATCAGTACATAGAAGATATGTATTCATAAAAAAGTACTAATATGGACTAATTTGGAGCAGCTACGTTTTTGCGAGATTTACATAGTCGATTTATAATGATTATGTAGGGTAAAAGCGTAGTTGTTCCTATTTTATAAGTGAATTGGAGGTAATAAAATGGCTTATAGAATGAGGAAAGATCCGCAAGGACATACGTTAAAAAATGGTGAATGTTATAGAAAGGATGGTAGATATAGCTATTCTTGGACAAATCCAAGAGGTGAGAGAAAAACAATTTATTCAACCAATCTGCAGGCTTTGCGTAAGCGTGAGAAGCAGCTTATCTATGACTTAGAAGATGGAATAGATCCTTTAGCAGCCAATGTTGTGACTGTAAATCAGCTGTGGGATAAGTATATAAAGCAGAAGTATGACCTAAAAGATACAACTAGGAATAATTACATTTACTGTTATGATCGCTGGGTTAGAAATGGTTTTGGTAAACTGAAGTTGTCGAGAGTGAAATACTCTGACGTAAAAGACTTTTACTATGACTTGATACTCAAAAAAGGACTTAAAGCGAATACAGTAGATAGTGTTCAGTGTTTGCTTCATCCTGTTTTTCAGATGGCAATTAGAGATCAGCTTATAAGAGTGAATCCGACAGAAGGTGTAATGGCTGAAATTAAGAAGAATAAATCTTGGGCTCCTAAAAAGAAGACAGCGCTAACTGTTCCGCAGCAAAAAGCTTTGCTAAACTATGTGGAGGAAAGTGATACATATAGCGGATGGTATCCAGTTATTACGGTGTTACTCGGAACAGGGATGCGTATTTCTGAATGCTTAGGGCTTAGATGGGATGATTTGAATTTTGATGAAAACTACATCAGTGTGAATCATAACCTTATTTATAGACCGAATGCAGAAGGAAAAGTAGTTCATTCTATTCAGACACCTAAAACAGAGGCTGGTATAAGAACTATACCAATGTTGCCGGAAGTAAGAGAGGCATTTTTGATGGAATATGAAATACAGAAGTGCACAGGTTTTTGCCAGTCAGTTGTAGATGATTATTCTGGATTTGTGTTTTCTTCTGCAAAAGGGAATGTCTATACGCCTGAATCTGTGAATAATGCAATTAAGAGAATTTGTGAAGCATATAATAAGGAAGAAACTCAGTTGGCAAGGAAAGAAAAAAGAAGTCCTATATTACTACCAGACTTTAGCTGCCATATATTGAGGCATACATTCTGCACAAGACTATGTGAGAGTGAAACTAATCTAAAAGTAATCCAGAGTATAATGGGGCACTCGGATATTTCTACAACTATGAATATCTATGCTGATTGTACTGCAGAGCAGAAGCAGGAAGTGTTGAATAATCTTGAAGGAAGAGTTATAATTAAATAGATAGATATGTCTTTAATGAGAAGTTATTTGGACATATTTGAACAGCGTTAGTGCATGGGAAAAGTACAGATTGACACATATTTGACCGTAAAGTTTTTTGATGATACGGACAAATACGGATTGATATGAAAAACCCATATATAGTAGTACGGATTGATTCGTACATTGCTTGGAACGATATGTAAGAGCAAAGAATTTTGTTCCCAACATTGAAACAGTTAGACAAATAAAATGCCGTAAAATCAAGGGTTTCAGAGGATGAGTTGTATACAACTACAACGCTTACTACAACAAATTCGTAAGTTGATATGAAGAAATATACGCTCAACTGACGGATTGCTGTAAATCATGCGAATGAAATCTAACGATATGGGTTACAATTAAATATGTGAATCGTAGACGAGCCCACTTATTCTTAAGTGGGCTTGACTATTACAAATCAAACCCTCCCGGGAATGTCAAAAGTAGTGAAAACAATCAGCATTTTGTCATGACCTGTGGAGGGTTTGTTATTCTTTTTGGAAGTATTTATGTTGAAACTAGGAATCGTAACAGATTATTTCTGGATCGGAAATAAGCCGATTGCAACATCCAGGTACTGGAATATGGTGCATGGGAATACGCCAGAGGAAGTAAAGCAGGATGAAGAAGGACTGCAGATCATGCGGTATCGTGATCGGCATGGCGGCTTATCGGAAATAGCAGAGGCGTTTATGGATCTGCAGAAAGGAGTGGAAGAATCATTTAATTATACTTTTGGAAAGAGAAAAAACGCTAGATGTATTTTTTTTGTTATACATGTAATAAAATAGTTGACAAGTTGATGAAAGCGTGTTAATATCCACTTGTAACACAAAGTATTACATGAACAACAAGGAGGATTTCAATATGAAGATTGCAGTAGTAGCAGCAAATGGCCGTGTAGCACAGAAAGTAGTCAAGGAAGCACAGGAGAGAGGATTTGATGTGACTGCCTTTGCGCGTGAGGATGAAAACAAATCTGGTGCAGCAACATACATCAAGAAGGATATCATGGATCTTACAAAGGAAGATTTGGCAGGCTTCGAAGCTGTAGTAGATGGATTCGGAGCATGGAAGGACGAGGAGCAACCTATGCACGTAAAGACTTCGCAGCACCTTTGCGATATTCTTTCGGGTACAGGTACACGCCTTCTTATTGTAGGTGGAGCAGGAAGTCTTTATGTTAATCCGGAGCATACAGTAGTTGTGTGTGATGGACCTGATTTCCCGAGCGAGTTCATGCCTCTTGCTAAGGCTCAGGGGGAGGAACTGGCGAAACTGCGTGACAGGAATGACGTTAATTGGACGTTTATCAGTCCGGCAGGAGATTTCCAGGCCGACGGCGAGCGAAGCGGAAAGTATATTCTTGCAGGAGAGGAACTGACACTTAATAGCAAGGGCGAGAGCATTATCAGCTATGCGGACTATGCCATTGCTATGGTTGACGAAATTGAAAAGGGTAACCACATCCAGCAGAGAATCAGTGTTGTGAGGGAATAATTAAAGACAGCTGGCAATATCTGTATTGACAGACGACATGTAATGACATATATTACATGCAGGAGGTTGGATTAATGCAGATTACAAGTAAATTTACGATAGCGGTTCATGTTATCACTGCTATTGACTACTTTAGTGAGACAGAGACGGTGACGAGTAATTTCCTTGCAGGTAGTGTCGGAGCCAATCCTGTCATTGTTCGGAATGTTATGGGAAGTCTCAAGGAGGCTGGTATTATTGATATCAGCCAGGGAAAGAGCGGAATCACACTTGCAAAAGAATTGTCCGAGACAACATTTTTTGATGTCTATAAGGCTGTTGATTGTGTAAATGACGAAGGACTGTTCCACTTTCATGAAAATCCGAACATAGAATGTCCTGTGGGCAGGAATATTCACAAGTCCATTGACGGTAAACTTTTGAAAGTTCAACAGGCTATGGAAGATGAATTGAAGCGGATTACCCTTGCAGATGTTGTAGAGGACACTCGCAAAGAAATTTTAAGCGAGGGGACTTAAAGGAACAATTGGGTGGAAAATGAGGTCTCCGTAGAACAATCTACGGAGATCTTTTTGGATGGTGGATCATTATGGAGCCAAAAGAGTACCTTTATACATTTCGAATATCATTCACACGACCATTGTTACTACGGTTGATGACGATGGGCGGCCTGTGACTGCCACCATTGATATGATGGACAGCGATGAAAATGGTCTGTATTTCCTTACGGCAAAGTGTAAAGGTTTTTATGGTCGTCTGAAAAAGAGAGGATTTCTTGCATTGGCAAAAGAAGCTTAAGGATGAGACTCTGAGGTGTTTACTTCAGAGTCTTTTTTTAGAAGGATGTGGAATATGGAAACTAAGGAATATCTGAAATACATAGTGGAAGAAATCCATACAACTATTGTGGCAACGGTAGATGATGAAGGTCTTCCTGTCACAGCTGCTATAGATATGATGGATTATGATAATGACAGTTTATATTTCCTTACAGCGAAAGGAAAAGGATTTTATGACAGGCTGATAAAAAGACAGTTTCTTTCGCTTACGGCAATGAAGGGTGAGGATACCATGTCAAGTGTTGCAGTATCCATCCGTGGTAAAGTAAGAGACCTTGGACATGACAAGATACCGGAGCTATTTAAGAAAAATCCATACATGCATCAGATATATCCGACGGAAGAATCCATGAAGGCACTAACAGTATTTCAGATATATGAGGGAACTGGTGAGTGGTTCGATCTCTCCAAGAAGCCTATAGAAAGGGCATCCTTTCACTTTGGAAAAGTAGAAATTAAGCGGGAAGGATATTTTGTCACAGATAATTGTACCGGATGCGGAAGCTGCTTATCTGTTTGTCCCCAGAGCTGTATCATTACTACCAGGATTCCGTATGTCATAGAGCAGGAACATTGTCTGCACTGTGGTAATTGTATGAGCGCCTGTCCCACAGGGGCGATAATTAGGAGCCAGATACCGTTCGAGGCGTATTTTGCCGAGTTACGGGATCGGGTCCGTGCGGACTGAGTCAGATAATAAACTGTCGTTATTAGAGGAGATGAAAGCTATGTCAAAGAATACAAAACAGGAAGAACGTCTTGATTATCTTGTAGAAGAGTTCAAGGCAGATTCTGCTGAATATAAGGAATTACAGACTCCAACTAGTACGGAAGATAAAAGACGAATCTTAAGGTCGCTTATGAACATCCGTATGCCAAAAGAATTGTCCTCTGAAGTAATGAAAGTACAGGATGAATATCTGACAGAAAGAGCGACTGAAAAGGGTGTGGTGAACCTATCAGACATCCCAGTTATCAGGGATGGACTTTCTATCTGGCAAGGAGATATCACAAGACTTTCGGTGGATGCTATTGTGAATGCGGCTAATTCGCAGATGCTCGGTTGTTTTGTCCCGATGCATACTTGCATAGATAACTGTATCCATACTTTTGCAGGAGTGCAATTAAGAGCTGAGTGCAACAGGCAGATGAATGAACTCCGGATCAGATATGGACGAGACTATGAACAGCCGACCGCCGTTCCAATGCTCACTGAAGCGTATAATCTTCCGGCAAAGAAAGTGATTCATATAGTAGGCCCAATCGTACAATACAAACTTACTCCGGAATTGGAAAAGGATTTGGAGAACTGCTATAGAAACACTTTGGATATGTGTGCTGAAAATGGCCTGAAGAGCGTTGCTTTTTGCTGTATTTCAACAGGGGTATTTCGTTTTCCAAATAAAAAAGCAGCTGAGATTGCGGTTAAGACTGTATCAGAATGGCTCCGTGATAATCCCGGTAAGGTAGAAAGGGTGATATTTAATGTTTTCAAAGATGAGGATAAGGCCATTTATGAAAAACTTATATGATGATATGCCTAATGGTTATCAGGAAACTATAGAGAAAGGAACATGAAGATTCTCATGTCTACGAATAAAATCAGAATATGCTGCAGATGATACGTATTTTGTTTTATTCTTTAAAATCGGCAGATTATTTAGTGGGATTATTACAAAAGAAGGAGTTTAATCTTGCAGAGTTGTCGGCTACAGTCTGGAAAGACCTTGACTGGAGATTGGTAAAAAATGTGTGGATCCGGATTGAAGGAGAGACAATTGGCCGGCAAGTATCTGAGCCGCTATCTTTTTATGATGCGGTTATAGGAATGTGCAGAGCACACAGTACTTATGAATCAAATGAAGGACGGCGGTTCTCTTCAAGGGAAGAGCTTTTTAGATTTCTTTATAAAAACGACAATGAATTGACGCTGTCTTATGAAATCGCTGATTTTGTGAGAAAAGGAAAAGCTGTCAATGAAAAATGGAAATGGGAGAAATATATAGAAAAAGCGAGGATCACTCCGGAGGCTGTATCGGCTTGCGAAAAATGCAAATATCTTTGGCCAGAATCACATTGTATTGATTACATGCTTTTGTATGGTATGATCGAAAAGTGTGAGAACATATGAGTTAAGTCTCAAAAAATGCGTAAGGTTGTGATGAAGAGAGTCAATGATTATGTTTGACAATATTGCGCCAATGTCTTGAATTGCGCATACAATTTGGACTATAATTATTATCGTGATTGTGGCTATAATAATGATAAAACTTATATACGAAAACATTTTGTAGAGAGTACCGTATACTATTAGAGGTAATAACGATTTATGTCTTAAAGATATGTGATTTTTTATACACATAGTATGTGTGGGAGGAAGATTCGTTGGAAGAAAACGGCGAGTATACTATTTGCGCGGAGGTGTTTGGGAAGGAAATTGAAATGTGGTTGCGAAGCCAGGGGGATTATATCGAATCTGTGTGCGTGGATTCGATATTATGAAAAAAACATATTAAATATAATCCTTATGAAATGATAACGGAAATTAAGGTGGATAATAAGTCTGCTACGGAAATGTCTTATAGAAATGCGTGGCTTGATATGTTTTTTATAAAGTGTTTATATGGAATCCTGTTTGATGGAGCATGGCTATGGGAAGAGTATATAAATACTCTTGTTGATGATTATTTTTATCATCCAATGAATAAAGCAGGGAAGGATAAGCAGTGGCTTTTTAGCGGTAAAACAGGTCTTATCTATCCTGATTTTATAGGAAAAGATGCAGATAATCGAATAATAGCGGATGCAAAGTACAAGCCTATAAGCAATATTGCTAATCATGATTACCTGCAGCTTTTAGCGTATATGTTTAGGTTTGATGCTAAGAAAGCCTTTTATTTTTATCCTGAAGCTGCAGATCAGGAAGATAAAGAGCTGAGGTTGAATAGAGGTTCTACTTTTGAAGATAATGTTGTAGCCAGAGATGATGTTAGCCTTATAAAGCATGGCTTGAAAATACCACGAAACACAATCAATTACCAGGATTTTGAAATTAAGATAAAAGATAGTGAAATTGAGTTTATGAAGCTATTTAATATGGTTGGAGGGAAGAGAGTATGACAATGGAAGAATTGGTGGAGAATTTTAATACAACCCCCTTTTTATTTGTGGGTTCCGGAATGTCTAGAAGATATCTAAATCTTCCAGATTGGAAAGGACTTTTAAAGCATTTTGTTAATCAGCTAGGAAAGGATGAATTTGCATATAATGCTTTTGAAAATAAAGCAAAATCTGATGAATGCAAGGCTGGAATTATGCCAAAGATTGCTGAGTTAATTCAAAAGGATTACGATGCAAAATGGTTTGCAGAACCAGCTATTAGAACAGCTGATGAACACGCATTAGAAGCAATACATAGAGGGGTATCTCCATTTAAGGTCGAAATCGCAGAGTATATAAGAAACAATTGTCTGAGACAAGATAGTTATAAAGAGGAGTTAGATGAACTCAGGCAACTGTCTGAAAGGAGTATATCAGGGGTTATTACTACAAATTATGATAAACTTCTTGAACAAATTTTTGGTGGATATTCGACTTATGTAGGACAAAATGAGCTTATTTTTTCTGCATTACAAGGTGTGGCTGAAATATATAAAATACATGGGGACATAGATAAGCCTGACAGTATAGTGATCAATGAGGATGACTATGTTGAGTTTGAATCTAAAAGCGCATATCTTGCAGCAAAGCTTCTTACGATTTTTATGGAATATCCAATAATATTTATGGGCTATTCTATAAGTGATTCTAATATCATCAACATCATAAAAGCTATAGTTGAATGCTTAAATGATGAGCAGCTTAAAATGTTGGAAGACAGATTTATATTTGTAGAGTATAGGGAAAATTTTGTTGGAACTGAAATCACGCCTTATGTGATTATGGAAGGAGATAAACCTCTTTCAATGAAAAGAGTGATATTGTCAGATTTTATGCTATTATATAAGGCTTTAGAGAACAAAAGAGCTAAATTGCCTGTTAAGATTTTGCGAAGATTTAAACAGGAGATTTATGACTATACTATCACAAGTGTACCAACGGGACATTTGAGAGTGGCAGCATTGGACGATAAAAGGGTAGGAGATGAGGAATTAGTTTTATCAATTGGAAGAATGTCGGATTACGGACTCAAGGGACTTAGAGGAATAAGACCAAATGAGTGGTATAGAAATATCATATTAAACGATCTTGATTTTACAGCTGATGATCTTTTGGAATATGCATTTCCTTCGTTGATAAAGCAGAACTCAGGCCGATTACCAATAAATAAATACTTAAATGAGGCTACTAAGAAATTCGAGGAATGTGAAAAAGTTGCTGCGGCATTGGACTTTGAACACATCATATCTAATACAATAAAGCGAAATAGGAGATGTTTAGGTCAATATACATCAGTGACACAAATATGGAATCAAGAGAAATTATCGTTAGAAAGAGCGACAAGATTGATTTCACATCTGCCTGAAGACAAGATAGATGTATCTGAATTAGAAAAAATATTACAAGAAATTTTTTCTAATGATGCTAATGTATTAGAAACTGCTCCAGATGGAACAAGAAGCCATATTAGAAGATTGATATTGGTATATGACTATTTAAAGTGGCGGAAATAAAAAGAACTTCACGACTAAAGCATTTGTAAACAAACACCGCTCGTGAAGCCCTTGTAATTCCGTCATCAACGCTTTTGAATTAAGCATCTATAAATAGACACCGAAAGCAAAAACGTTATGTAATCTAGTTCCTGTTAATTATACAATTAGGATATGATTATGTAAATATGTTTTTGATATTTGATGAGAACTAATCTTAAAGTGATAGAAAATGCCTATTTAAATTCGTAAAAATTATTGATTTTTCATGTTGGCATGTGGTAGCTTAACGTAAGCGAAAGAGGTGTACGTTTTCGGACTGCACTGGGGAAGTCACTCGGTGGCTTCCTTTTTTGTTGTATAGAACACAAAAAAGACTTGATTTGTACTACTATGCGCCTATATTTCACTTTATACGCACAGGAGAACGTGTTAGAATAACATTGTAGTTCAAATGGGGCTACGAGGATGTTTTTGACGGCATCTGTAAAAAGACTCTTATCTTTGCTCTGCATACGGATGCATTGTGCGAAAGAAATTTACGTCAGTGATATTTTTTTGACTACGAATTTTTGACGCAATATGCATTGATATGACAGGGAATCGGAAAGTTCCATATTAGTACGACACGCATTATTACAAATATGCAAAACATAAGGGACACATGTGAAGCAATATGCAAAACAGTTTGTTGTCCTTTGTGTCAAATAATTTCAATTTAATAACTATCTCAAACAAGGAACAACTTGTATGAGAATCATTAAAGACATTTCAATTAGTAGAAATACTAATCGGGATGTCTTTTATGTTTTCTCGAACCTTACAAATTTTATGAAAGGAGAAAAGCCGTGGGAAAGAAAAAGATAAAAGCTCCTGAGATTGATTATCTCAAAGAATATTCGGTACCAAGATTTGTGACTGAAGAAACAATGTGTGAGAAATATGATCTCTCAGAAACACAGTGTAGAAAGATGGCTAGAGCTGCTAATGCATTTTTTGAAATTAGAAAAGCACAATTGATTGACAGAATTGTTTTCGAAGAAGTTTATAAGGAACAGCTTAGAGAACTTTGATATCATCTGCCTGATCTTTTTTCTGCAAAACTTGAGCAGAAATTGTCTCTCCACCACTGTTCTTTTGCAATTCCGTTATGGTTTCGTAATTCCCCTCTGTGTTTCCGGCGCCGTTATTATTATCTCCGGATTCATTTGACGAATGGGAACCACGATTTGTGACAAGAATTTTCAACAAAATAAATTTATTTTTTTTTGCACTTCTTTCTTATCCACATTAGAATCTTCCAATCGCAGGACAAACAAAACGCTGCCGTTTTTTCCGGCAGCGTTTTGGGTTTTTAAGAAACTTTTACTTTTATCTTGTAGGTTACACCGTTTACCTTAATGGTAATCACGGATTTTCCTTTTTTCAGACCTATTATTTTTACGGTGGTGGCATTCTTTCTTGACTTAACCTTTGCAATCTTGGTTTTCGAGCTTTTATATACATTCTTTACGGAATCCGCTTTTCCCGTAATCTTCACCTTCAGGTATTTGCCTTTTTTGATTTTGTAAGTTTTGCTTTTTACGTATTTCTTTCCATTCACTTTTAGTGTTGGGCTGCTTTTCACATTAACCTTACAGGTAATCTTTGTTCCGCTTTTTAAGGTTGCCGTTATGATTGCAGTTCCCTTTTTCAGACCGGTCACAACTCCGCTGTTCGATACTTTTGCCACTTTCTTATTGGAAGAGGACCACTTCTTTACGGTTCCGTTCATTACGGTAAGATATTCGGTACCTCCGGCTTTTAAAGAAACCGAACTTCCGTTGTAAAAATAAGGCGTTGCAAAACTCACCTGGACAAGCGTATAGCCGGACCCAATGTCTGACAAAGCCTCAGGAATCGCATCTCCTGTCGGTGTGGACACGCTCCACACACCTTTGCTTTTGTTTGTGCCGCTGCTATAATCAAAAGTTTTATAGCCGGCGGGTTTAAGTGTTTTAATAAGATTTACAACAGATGTCGCTCCATTTGCATCGTATCCGTTATACTCCGCCAAAGTCATGGTAAAGGTGTTTTTATCACCTTCCATATATACGCAGTATTTTCCCATATTATAGAGGGAAGAGATGCTTTCATTGGTTAATTTTGTAATCCCCAAATTGGAAATTACAGTGCCGTTAAAATACGCAGCATCCAGTACCTCATTTATGGTATCTTCATTCCAGGCTTCGCCGGCATACAATGACAACCGGGGTGTGGCCGTCTCTGTATTCGGTACTCTGGTGTAATAGGTACCGCTTGCATTATCGGTATCTTCAGAAGTGGAATCCACTGCCGTAATATATCCCGTTACTAAATTTGAATCCATTTTATAATAATCAGCAAGGGCTTCCGCAATATAACCGAAAATTATATAGGTCCAGATGTCATTATCACTTGCGACATCCGTATAAATCCAGGAATTGTCATCTAAATAAAAGGCTGCTGTCCCGCTGTCAATCTCATCTTCATAACCGCTTGCCGGAGTAATCGTTATTGCAATACACCCATCACTCTCCGAATAAGCAGTCTTAATCGTGGCATATCCTTCGTAACTGCTAATCAAATTCTGATAATCCGAATTGGCGGTTAGGCTGGTATAAATTCCGCTTAATATATTCGTTTCATCGGCGGAAAGTGACACCAGGGATGTGGCAAACGTAAGAGATAAAGCCATGATTCCCGTTAAAGCCATAGAAGCAAGTTTCATCATCTTGTTTTTTTTCATATTCTCTCCTTTCAATCCAGTTGATAGTACCTTCGTTCTATTTGATTCTATCAGCCGGAAAAATTTTCGTCAATGGTACTTACCCCACTTTTACATCCGCCAAAATTATTTTACAAATATCACACCGCCCGCATCCGTCGGATGATCTATATATACAACCTCTTTTTCTTTACCGTTGTACCCTTGTTTTTTTCAAAAATGTATCATCTTTTCTTACACTAATAATCCAAACTATTTTCATTTAATAAAAAGTCAAATAATCCCATAACAGTTATGCCTTGATCGTTTCTCCACACCGGCGTATTTCCTCCTGTTATTATTATTTTTTTAAAAGAATCCGGTATTTTAGTAAGCGAGGCTTGTTCCTGGTCTATTTTTTCTTGATTTGGTAATCGGGAGGTGGAATTTAAAATTTCAATTTTGGCGAATTATTGAGTTATTCGCTTGTGGGTGATATAATTTTAAATTATTTAGATTATGGGGGGAAAGATGAAGTCACCGCAAACAATAAATGGATTAATGCGACATTTAAGAAATGAGTGTAATGTAAATATTTCTGGTAGTAGGCAAAAACAACAATTGATTAGCTATGGCTACTATCATGGATATAAGGGTTACAGATTCTATAAGAATAACAGTAATCAGTTGCCATATACGGATTTTTCAGAGGTGGTGGCAGTTATTGAATATGATAACAACATGAAGGAAGCACTCTATTCAAATTTGATGTTTATAGAAACTGCCATAAAGAATATAGTATGTAATGAATCTGTGCAAGGCCTTAGATTTGGGACTTTTGATCATGTTTTTAAAGAGCGTATGAATGATTACTCATCGAATGCAAAATTGCAATCAAAACGTTTAAAACTTAGGAATGCGGTGTATTCCAAGTTGTCAGCTCGTTATCATGATGAAGAGAAAAAAGACAACCAGATGATTCGGCACTTTTATAATAGGGGTGAAGATATTCCTCTTTGGGTTGTTTTTGAGATACTATATTTAAGCGACTTAGCGTCTTTTTTTGAGTGCTTGAACTTGTCATCTCGAGAATCAATCCTTAAGCAGCTTGGTATGTTAGATGTTGCTATTGACACAAATCGAAATTTACTTTCAAATATGCTTTATACAATTAAAGCATTGAGAAATGCGGTGGCTCATAATAACGTGATTTTTGATACCAGATTTAAAGATAGAAATATTGGTTCCGTATTAAAAAAGTGGACTGAAAAGGAGACTGGTATACAGAATATTACATTGTATTCTTTGATAGATTATATTATTGTTTTATGTTGCTTGTTAAAGAGAATAGATTTTGGCGGAACAAGGACAAAACAATTAGTAAAAACATTCAAAAATGAGAATGCAAAGTTAAAGGGTTCAGTTAGTCCAAATATTTATAGTATGATTATTCCTAACAACGTTTCAGTAAAAATAACTGCGTTAGAAACCTATTTAAATTCGTAAAAATTATTGATTTTTCATGTTGGCATGTGGTAGAATATCGTAAGCGAAAGAGGTGTACGTTTTTGGACTGCACTGGGGAAGTCACTCGGTGGCTTCCTTTTTTGTTATATAGAACACAAAAAAGAATTGCTGGCAAATGCAATTGTCCATAATAATTATGAAAATGGTAAGCCTATCCAAATATATATATCAGAAAAACAAATAAATATTGTGAATTATAATAAACCGTTACCGCCCATCCGTATTAGTGATTTGAATGAGAGAACATTCTTTAATGAGCGCGATACAGAAAATCCTGAAATCCGGGATATGTTTAAAGCATTAGGTATTATAGAGTCCTTCGGAACAGGTATCGGGGAAGCAAAAAGATCAATGCGAGAAAATGGTTCTCCGGATCTTTTTTATAAGACTTTTGACATAAATGACAATGTAACCTCTGTAGTCATTCCTGTAAATGAAGAATATTTCGAAATTAAAAATGGAACCAAACCAAAGAAAAAAGTTTGGATTGAGAACGAAACCAAAGATTTTAAGCAAAAAATCTTGGATTCGGGATATACAAAAAAAATAAAACAAAACATTTTGAAGCTGTATGAGGAAATTGGAACAGAGGTTTTTGGAATTCTCGTGTAGTAGAAGTCCTTGGTTGTTCGGAGGTAACAGCTACCGCATATTTGAAAAGAATGGAGGATGAACTGAAGATTATTGTTCCTGTAGAAGGAATGGGTAAAGGAAAATATAGATTTTTATTGTAAGTAAAGCTAGCAATAATAAACAGAACTACTAAAACTATGGGTGCATATACATGTCTATCAATCGAAAGGTATGAGTGCACCCTTTTTTGAAATTTAAAGATAATCGTTAGTATTTAAACTAAGTGCACGGTTTTAAATCAAAAACAATAGTTCCAAGGGTTACTGCACGGCGGTAGCTCTTTTTTATGCACCAGATCGAGGATTTTTCACACTGCAAACCCAAAGAATTGTATCAAAAATAAACCTTATGCTGGGCATATTGAGCATCATAGATATACCGGAAATAGTGATATCATAGAGGACGAGGAAGATGATGATCTGATTGTAAAAGCTGAGGCGTATGAAAGCGGTGTTTCAGGATGTCCGATAGAGGGGCATAATGGAAGCTGGGATGGATCTAGAGGTAACTCTATGTGGAGACCGAATAGAGAAGCAATCCCTACGAGATATAACCCCGATGGTCTCACTTGGGGAGAAATTCTTGATAAATATGGAATAGAAGGGATCGAATATAAAGATGGCGATCCGGATTTCTCGCCTGTTTCAAAGGGAGAAGTTGAAATAGATGATTTCACCGATGATCGAACATCCAACTTTGCGCAAGCTGATGAAGCACTGGCAAAACAGAAAGGTTGTTCACCGGAGGATGTTAAGAAATGGCGAGAGGAAAATGGATATACCTGGCATGAGTGCAGGGATTGCAAAACAATGCAGAAGATTCCGAGAGAAGTAAAAATATAAGGAGCTCACCTTCATTGGTGAGCTCTAGGCGTTTACCATTGCCGGTAAAACGGCTTTATCATCAATGTAATAATCGCAGGTAATCTTCCGGGAGTTGTTGCTGAGATTGCCAGGGCTCTTTACACGACGCCGGATTATCTGCTTGGCTTTGAAGAAGAAAAGGATCCGTTTGAAAAGGAAGCACTGTGTATATTACAGGGAATAAAGGATGATACTGTAAGAGAGATGCTTCTGAAGCAGATGAAGGTTCTTGTATAACCGCACAATCTTTCGATTTGGGCGTTTATCGTAAAGATGACTTTGTTCGGAAATATATTCGGAAGGATATCAAATGCAAATTGACATCCTTCCGAATAATGTTTATACTGTAGGAGATGATAAAAGGGGGTATGTCCATATGAAATCCTGCAAGCAAATGGCTATGGTATGGGGAATATCGGAGCGTAGAGTGACGGGATTCTGCAAGGAAGGTATGATTCCCGGAGCTGTTAAGGTAGGTAAGAGATGGCAGATACCGGATGATGCAAAGCGACCGGCTGATAAGCGTATCGTTACAGGACGATATATCAAGTCGGGAGTAGAGAATGAAAAAAAACCACTTCCGGTAGGAATATCGGATTATATCCGTGCACAGTTAGAATACTATTATGTGGACAAAACTCTTCTGATCAAAGAGTTTCTTGATCGTAAAGCTTTTGTCTCATTATTTACAAGACCAAGACGTTTTGGAAAGACCCTGAATATGGATATGCTTCGGGTTTTCTTTGAAATATCCGATGAAGATACAAGCAGGTATTTTACGGACAAAGCAATCTGGAAGTGCGGGGATGAATACAGAAAGCATCAGGGGAAGTATCCTGTGATATTTCTGACATTTAAAGATGTAAAATATGATTCCTGGGAAGCAACCTTTGCAAAGATCTCCGGGTTGCTACAGGAAGAATTCGGAAGACATTCTGAACTACAAAACAGTGATAAACTCGAAAAGTATGAGAAAAACTATTTTGAGAAAGTATTAAACGGACAGGCGAATGAAGTAGAGCTTTCGGCTTCTCTTCAAAAGCTTTCCAAAATGCTTGCAATTCATTACAAAAAAGCTCCGATCATCATCATTGATGAGTACGATACTCCGATCCAGGAAGGGTATTCGAAAGAGTTCTATGATGAGATCATCGGATTCATGAGGAACTTTTTTTCCGGGGCGTTCAAGGATAACAGCAACCTGTCATATGGATTCCTGACCGGAATACTTCGGATAGCGCAGGAGAGCATTTTCAGCGGTTTAAATAATCTTACTGTTAATTCAGTGATGGACGAGGAGTACGATGGTTTCTTTGGCTTCACTGAATCCGAAGTGGCTGAAATGCTTGCTTATTACGGAGCATCTGATAAGGAGGAGGAACTTCGGAGCTGGTATGATGGATATTTCTTCGGGAACAAGGAAATTTATAACCCGTGGTCAGTGATCAATTACTTGTCAAGAGGATGCTTGCCGCAGGCATACTGGGTGAACACCGGAAAAAACGAGGTACTGGAAGATGTACTGAATACAGCAACGGATGATATCACTGAGAAACTGTATTCTCTTCTTCAAGGAGATCGTGTCATTGCGAGGATCGATCAGAACGTGGTGTACAGATCACTTGCGGAAGATCCTGCAAATATCTACAGTCTGCTTCTGGTGGCCGGATATCTGAAAACTCCGAAGAAAGAATTGCAAGGTGATGGAGCGTGGCTCTGCGAGGTTTCGATACCGAACCGTGAGATAGCGGCAGTATATAAGAGTGAGATCCTGTCGCATCTGATGCAGATCGGTGCAATGGGAAGAGCTACAGCCAATAAGATCGCTGAGAGTCTTTATGCACAGGATACAAAGAAACTGCAGGACGGAATCGGAGAATACTTAAAGAAGAGTATCAGCTTCTATGATGCCGGAGCGGAGGGGTTTTATCATGGGCTGGTTCTTGGGCTTATCGCTTTGATGGATAATCAGTATCGGATCAGGTCAAACAGAGAGTCCGGCGACGGACGATATGATATCAGCCTGTTCCCCAGGGAAAATAAATATCCGGGAATGATCATGGAATTAAAATGGGATAAAGATCTGAACGATGAGGAACTGGATGCCTTATCTGCAGAAGCTCTTGATCAGATCAATAAAAAAGGGTATGACACAGAAATGCGTGAGGAGGGTGTAGCGGATATCATTAAATTTGGGATAGCATTCTCAGGAAAAAAAGTAAAGATAAGAACTGAATAAAAACATATGTTTTAAGGATCTCTTCGGAGGTCCTTTTTTAATACATTTATATCGATAGTTGTCTCTCGGTTAACTTTCGGTTATCTGTTTGGGGAACGACTTTTTACATAGAGTTCCGTAGAATTGCATGTGTAAGCAAGAGGTGACAGGGGCCGGCAAGCCTGACCTCCAAGAAAGAAAATGGAGGTGCGAACATGTGCATTACAGAAGACAAGTTGGTGGAAAGCTACGGGAAAGCAACTCCCCGTAAACGCTTCCGACTGAGCTACAAGAACTATAGTATCTTTCCACAGTTAGTGGACTGCTACGAAACCGGACTGTTCAACCGGATCCTCTTCGAGGTTGAATACAACAGACGGAAGAAAAATGATGACGACCTAGGCGTGAGGATCCAGACCAGTCATCGCAGCGGTCCGACAGCTGCAAAAGCGATTGAGCATATCATGATCCGCGATGCCATCGAGGAGTGCAATTTCTCCGGGAACATCTTGAAGGAGTCCGATGATTCCGAGAAGCATAAGCGGGACATCCTGACGATCCATATGATGCGCAGGGAATACGAGGTCTTTGATACAAGCCTCAAAGCACTTCCCTTGGCGGAATTCAAGATCACCTACAGTCATCTGCACGACGGGAGAAAGCTCGTAGAGATCGCGGATTTTTTAAAGCAATTGTAGTTTACCAAATATCCGCAAATAATAATATATTGCGGATGTATAGTCAGAAAGTGGACGGCATTCGCCTGACCACACAGATTCACGATGACCTGTTTTTGAATGAAAATCGACCTGAGTGGTCGGAAATTGCGACCATTATTTATAAACTTAGAGAATACACTCAGTTAAAAAAGAATATAAAGTAGCGAAAGCACGCTTATGCTTAAGTGTGCTTGGCTATTATAAAACAAACCCTCCTGGGAATGTCAAAGGTAGTGAAAACAATCAGCATTTTGACATGACTTGTGGAGGGTTTGTTATTTTTTGAGTTTTTCTTGCTATTATTCCTTTGAGAAAATAAAAAATAATTGTTATATTATGCAAGTTTAACGGAGGATTATGCATGGAATATTTAACCATATCTGAAGTAGCAGAGAAATCGGGAATAATCGCTAGAAGAGTAGTTGTTCTTTGTAAAGAAGGAAGAATAGAAGGAGCTATAAAGAAAAGCCGAATGTGGCTGATACCGGATACTGCAAATAAGCCAGAAGATGCAAAAACTTTTGCGCGTTCTTTAAAAATTCATAAGATTTTAACTACCCTGCATTTTTTTGGAATAAAGTCTTGATAAATAAAAAATTTTTACATATAATACCTATTAACCCGATAGGAAAAACAGGAAAACAGGAGAAGTGAGGTCATGATGGTTTTTACAAAAAATGTTAACAGAATGTGTGAATACATGCATTATGCTATGAGCATTTGTTGTTTCATGGCTGTTTGCCATTATCGCAAATTTCATAAAGAGCTTCTCAGATATAGGTTAATTATGTATGCCAATAATAAATGATTAAACTTTAAGAAAATAAGTATTAGGTATGAGAGAAGTGTCAATATTGATGCTTCTTTTTTTCACCTTAGAGAAACAATTCAAGCTCCAAAAATTACTTGAATTGAAATAAATATTTATTGGGAGAAAAAGAATTGAAAATGACTCAAAAGAATAAAATAAACGAGTATTTATTTCTAGGGCGTTTTGGAATTGAAAAAGAAAGTCTAAGAGTTAATGAGAAGGGCTTTCTTTCTCATACAGAGCACCCATTTACTGATATTTTGAATATTGATAGAGATTTTTGTGAAAATCAGATTGAGATTATTACAGATGCCTTTGGCAGTGTTGATGAAGCATATGAGCAGCTTTCTCAATTTCACAATATTGCAGTTAAGCGTTTGTATAGTCTTAAATCAGGCAAGGAGTATATATGGAATTTTTCAAATCCTCCATATGTAAGAGGAGAGCAGGATGTCCCAATTGCAAAGTTTGACGGAAAACTTAAAGGTAAAGAATTATATAGAGAATATCTTGCATCTAAATATGGAAAAATGAAAATGCTGTTTTCCGGGATTCATTTTAATTTTTCTTTTGCGGACGAATATTTAGAACTGTTATATAAAGAAAGTGACGATGAATCTTACCGGACATTTAAGGATAAATTTTACCTGAATCTGGCAAAAAATGCGGTGAGATACAGCTGGCTTATTGTACATCTTACAGCTGCAAGTCCGCTATTTGACGGCTCATTTATCAAAGAAGAAGATTTGGGAAAGGATATATATAGTAAATATGCTTCTGCAAGATGCAGTGAAATAGGATATTGGAATGATTTTGTTCCGATTTTAAATTACGAAAATCTTCATGAATATGTTAATAGCATTAAGGAATATATAGAATCAGGTCAATTAAAAACGTCTGCGGAATTGTATTATCCGGTGAGACTTAAGCCTAAAGGAAAAAATACACTTGAAGCTCTTGAAGAAAATGGTATCAATCATATTGAACTTAGAACCATTGATCTAAATCCGCTATCTGACATTGGTTTCAAAAAAGAAGATGCATTATTCTTGCATTATCTGCTTGTATATCTATCGATATTGGAGGATATGAAATTTGAGGACTCTGAGCAGGTGAAGGCAATAAAAAATGTACAAAAGGCAGCGTTATATGATGATAGCAAAATTTTAATTGAAACAGGATGGAACAAATCAGAAAATGTTAGGGACATATCATTAAAGATCCTAAATGAAATTGAAAAGTTTTATTTGGAAGTTGGGAATGAAAAGGCAGTAGAAATTATCAGATATCAAAAGAATAAAGTTATTAATGTTCAAGAAAGATATGCTGTCAAAGTTAGAGATTTATTTAAAAATGAGTATGTGAAAAATGGATGTGATTTGGCAGAAAAATATGCTAAAACGAGGTAGGAAGTATGTGTGAATTATTTGCTTATAGCTCAGAAAACAGCAGTACAGTTATAAATAATTATTTAAAAGAATTTTATGGTCGTAGTAATACAAATCCGCATGGTTGGGGATTTGCTGTATTGAATGGTAATGAGGCAGTAATTGAAAAAGAACCAATGCAGGCAACAAAGAGCAATTACTTAAAAGAGAGATTGTCTCAGCCTATTGCGGAAAAGAATGTTTTTGCTCATATAAGATATGCAACAATCGGTAATATTGAGTTTCGTAATTGTCATCCTTTTAGTAAGAAGGACAACAGAGGAAGAAGATGGACTTTAATTCATAATGGAACAATTTTTGACTATCCTCCCCTGCATAAGTATGTTAAGTTGCAAAAGGGTGATACGGATAGTGAAAGAATTTTATTATATCTTATAGACAAAATAAATCAGACAGAAACAGGAGATAAAACACTTAATTCAAAAGAACGTTTTACTATTATTGATTGTCTTATTGGAAACATGGCAAAAGGAAATAAATTAAATTTAGTTTTATATGATGGTGAGTATACGTATATCCATACGAATTACAGAGATTCTCTTTATTATCTGCAAAAGCAGGGAGAAATCTTTTTTGCAACTTATCCGTTTACTAATGAGGAATGGCAACCGGTTCCATTTACAAGACTATTGATTTATAAAGATGGAAAGTTGGTTTATGAAGGACAAAATCATAATAATGAATATTTGGACAGCGAAGAAAACATGAAATTCATTTATCAGATATTCTCAGAACTTTAGAAACAAAGGATGCATATTAGCGCAGGATGGAGTAATTATGATACAAAAGGAATTGGTAAAACAGAAATTATATGAAAAGTATATCGAACCGACTAAAAGAAAAAGAGAAGATTATATTGGAGTTGAAATAGAGATGCCAATAATTAATCTTAAGAAACAAGCAGTTGATTTTGATATAATTCATAAATTTACAAAAGAGTTCATTGACGACTTTGGATTTGAGATTGAAGAACTGGATGATGAAGGAAATATTATTTCTGCAATCAGTCCAATTACAAAAGACATTTTATCTTATGATTGTTCTTACAATAATTTGGAATTGTCTTTTGGAAGAGAAAAAGATAAAGACACAATTTATGCAAGATTTGAAAAATACTATAAATACATTCAGGATGAATTCTCAAAATTTAATTATACATTAAGCGGTATGGGAGTAAATCCGTATCGCATTTATAATCAAAATAAGCCTATCCCTAATGGAAGATATAGGATGCTATTTAATCACCTAAATTCGTTTAAAAAATATTTGGATTTGCCAATGCATTTTCATGATTATCCCAATTATGGTCTCTTTTCAAGTGCATCTCAAGTGCAGCTTGATGTAGATTATGATAATCTGATAACAACAATCAATGCGTTTTCAAAATTAGAGCCTATCAATGCATTACTTTTTTCAAATTCTGTATTCTTGGGTGAAAATGAGGATTTGCTGTGTTGCAGAGATTACTTTTGGGAAAATAGTATGCATGGTATTAATCCGCATAATATAGGAATGTTTGACTGTGAATTAAAAGGTATTGAAGATTTGCAGGCTTATATTGAATCTACAAGTATTTATTGTGTAGAAAGAGATAAAAAATATATTAATTTCAAGCCAATTAATATTATTGAATATTTCGCTCAGGAATATGTAATCGGTGAGTATTTTGACGGAGAAAAATATAAAGAAATTAAAATTATACCAAGACTGGAAGATATCAATTATCTGAGAACTTTTAAGTTTGAGGATTTAACCTTTAGGGGCACGATTGAGTTTCGAAGTGTTTGTTGTCAACCAATTCATGATAGTATGCTAGTTGCGGCTTTTCATTTGGGACTAATGAAGCAGGCGGATAAATTAAATGAATTATTGGATAATGATAATTCTATTTATCACCATGGATATAACGCTTCGGAATTAAGAAAGCTGCTTGTTAAAAAGGAGTTGCCATATTTTGTAGATGAGGATAAGGTCTATGAATTGGCAGAAGAAATTGTTGATTTATCCAAGAAGGGACTGATTGAGAGAGGGTTTGGAGAAGAAAAGTATTTGGAACCTTTGTATGAGAGAATTAGAAACAGATCAAATCCCGGAAGAAAAATGCTTAAGTTACTTGAAAACGGAAGCAAAATAGAGGATGTAATTAATGAATATTCAAAAATTTAAGAAAGATGAATTGACAAAAAGAAAATGAAAGCCTATAATACCTATAAGTTTAATAGGTTTAGTCATACTTATTAATAGATTGAAATATTTTAGATAGGAGCAATAAATTCATGAAAACTTATGACAGAATTACTGATTTAATCGGTGGAACCCCGTTATTAAAGCTTACTAATTACAACAAGCTGAATGAGTTAGGGGCAACCGTTTATGGTAAGCTGGAATATTTTAATCCGGCAGGAAGTGTTAAAGACAGAATAGCAAAGGCAATGATTGATGATGCTGAGGCGAAGGGGGTATTAAAACCTGATTCTGTTATAATTGAGCCAACTAGTGGTAACACAGGTATTGGTCTTGCAGCGGTGGCTGCTGCTCGTGGATATAAAATTATCATTACCATGCCTGAAACAATGAGCGTTGAGCGTCGTAACTTGTTAAAGGCTTACGGAGCAGAGCTTGTTTTAACTGAGGGTGCCAAAGGAATGAAAGGTGCAATTGCAAAGGCACAGGAACTTGCTGCAGAAACACCGGATAGTTTTATTCCAAGTCAGTTTACAAATGCTGCTAATCCTGCGATACATCGTGACACAACAGGACCTGAGATTTGGGAAGACACTGATGGTAAAGTAGATATATTTGTTGCCGGAGTTGGTACAGGTGGTACTGTTTCAGGTGTCGGGGAATATTTAAAGAGTAAGAATCCAAATATTAAGATTGTAGCAGTAGAACCTGCAGGGTCCCCTGTACTTTCACAAGGAACACCGGGACCTCATAAGATTCAGGGAATCGGCGCGGGATTTGTACCTGATACATTGGATACAGAGATATATGATGAAGTAATTGCAGTAGAAAATGAAGATGCATTTGAAACAGGAAGAGCTTTAGCGAGAAATGAGGGATTGCTTGTAGGAATTTCTTCAGGAGCTGCAGTATATGCTGCGACAGAGCTTGCTAAGCGTAATGAGAACAAAGGTAAAGTGATTGTAGCGCTTTTGCCTGATACAGGAGAGCGTTATCTTTCAACACCGATGTTTTCCGCATAATATAATAAAGAAAAATGAAAGAAAAATGAGAAGGAACAGTGAAGGCAATTAATACATTTAACGTAAAAATGAATAATGTAAACAAATGCTGTTGCTGTCTGTGTTGTTGTAACGATACAGGTGGCTAATTGTTCTGCGCATAAAACAGAAGTAAAAGAGAGTTAAGACTCCACCTGATATCGGATTTTTAAAGAAAATTTCGAGATGCAGGTGGGGTCTTTTTGTTTACACGACGAGGAAAATGCGGAAAGCTTGCTTTCGTGCATTTGACGACCGTGATACAATTCCGAAACAAGCGTAGTGGTTTCGGTGATGTGCATTAGAGAGGTGGTTAATATGATAGAAACACAGGAAAGTATAACTGCAAAGCTTTGTTCCTTTGCACGTGCTTACCATTCCAATTACGGAAGACAAAAAATATTTGATGACTATTTAGCTTATGACATGATGGGTAGGGAAGAGTACGAAGAAATAGGGCAACTTATTGAACATGATTATGAAGTGAAGAAAATAGACCCTAGGGAGAATTTTACAAGAAAAATGGTTTATCCTGAATTAAACAAATATATATCTCCAATTCCAATTTCACGTATAGCTTTTGCGGAACAGGAACTAATAAGATTTTCCAAGCAATATGGAAAATGTCAGTATGTAATTTGCGGTGCAGGTATGGACACATTTGCATTTAGAAATGAGAATTCAGATATTCATGTTTTTGAATTGGATCATCCGGATACGCGAAGATACAAGCTAGAACGCATCAGACAGCTGGAATGGAATATCCCTAAAAATGTGAAGTATGTTCCAATTGATTTTTCAAAGGACGACATGATAGAGGTTCTTAAAAAGTCAGGGTTTAATCCTGAGGTTCCGTCTTTCTTTTCAATACTCGGTGTTACATATTATTTATCACTTCCTGTGTTCGAGCAGACTATTGAAAAAATCAGCCGGATGTCATGCGAGGGAAGCAAAATAGTTTTTGATTTTCCGGATGATACGACTTTTAGTGAGGATGGTGTGGAACGTGTTCGAAGGCTCTCTGAGATAACGGCAAAGCTTGGAGAACCGATGCAGCATGGATACTCTGTACAGGAAGTTATTCAGGCGCTTAGAAGACAGGGATTTGTGACAGACTCACATCAAACACCACGAAAAATACAACAACACTTTTTTGAAGACAGAGCCGATGAACAAAAGGCTTTTGAAAATATTCATTTTATATTAGCAGTTAAAAAGGAGAAAGAAAAAATGAAACCAGTTATTTTTACATCAGAATCAGTAACAAAAGGGCATCCTGATAAAGTAAGCGATATTATTTCAGATTCAATTTTAGACGCGTATCTTTCAAAGGATCCAACATCACGTGTGGCAGTTGAGACAGTCACAAAAAACAACACAGTAATTCTTGTAGGAGAAGTATCATCCTCTGCAGAGATTGACACAGAAAAAGTAGTAAGAGATGCAATAAGGAAAATAGGATATGACCGAAGTGAGCTTGGATTTGATGCGGATACTGCTGAAATCATACTCCGACTTGACCGCCAATCGCCTGATATTGCACAGGGTGTTAATAGTGCATTGGAAACAAGAGATACAGAGGAAGAAAACCAGTTGGGAGCAGGAGATCAGGGAATGATGTTTGGTTATGCTACCGATGAAACAGAGGAATATATGCCACTTGCAGCATCACTTTCACACAGACTTGCAAAAAGGCTTACTGATGTTCGTGAACAGGGAATTCTTTCATATCTTCGTCCGGATGGAAAAACACAGGTATCTGTAAAATATGAAAAAGAAATTCCTGTAGGAATTGAAACAATTGTTGTTTCAACGCAGCATGATCCGGATGTTTCTCAGGAACAAATCAGAGAAGATATTATCAGAGAGGTAATAAATCCTGTAATACCTAAAGAATGGATTAACGATGATATTAATATTCTTGTTAACCCTACAGGAAGATTTGTTATAGGAGGTCCGGTTGGAGATAGTGGACTTACCGGAAGAAAGATTATTGTAGATACGTATGGAGGAACTGCACGTCACGGAGGAGGTGCTTTTTCAGGAAAAGATCCTACAAAAGTTGATAGAAGTGCTGCTTACGCAGCCAGATACGTTGCAAAAAATATTGTGTCTGCAGGTCTTGCGAGAAAAGTTGAAATCCAGCTTGCCTATGCTATTGGAGTTGCTTCGCCGGTTTCTGTTAATGTTAATTCATTTGGGACGGGAATTGTTTCTGATGAAATATTACAGGATGCGGTTATTAAAAATGTTGATCTAAGACCGGGTGCTATAATACGAAACCTCAAACTTAGAAACCCTATTTATGCGCAGACTGCTTCTTATGGACATTTTGGTAGATTAGATGTTGATCTTCCTTGGGAAAAGACAGATATAGGAGGCAAATTGAAATCGTATGTAAAGGAGAATTACAGTTGAAAACAATATCTTGAACATGATCTTGAAGGCGCAAAAAAAACAGCAAAAGATATGCTGGATATTCTTAAAGTTTGGACAAAAAACAAACTGTCATATGAATAAATTAATAGTTTAGGAGGAATTTAAAATGTCAAAATATAAAAAAATAGAATCAGCACTTATTCATGGAGGAATTTACGGAGACAAACAAACAGGTGCAGTAAATGTACCAATATATCAGACTTCAACTTATGAGCAGAGAGGACTTGGCGAAAATACAGGATGGGAATATTCACGTACAGGCAATCCTACAAGAGCAGCACTTGAGGCACTTATTGCAGAACTTGAAAGTGGAAAAGCAGGATTTGCTTTTGGTTCAGGGATGGCCGCAATTACTGCAGTATTGAGTTTGTTCAAAGCGGGCGACAAGATAATCATTTCAAGCAATGTCTACGGAGGAACCTTCCGTGTGTTAGATAAGATATTCAATAATTTTAACATTAGTTATTCAATTGAAGATACAACTAATCCTGAAGCCTTAGAGAGCAAAATAACATCGGATGTAAAAGCAATTCTTATAGAAAGCCCTGCAAATCCTCTTCTTACAGTTACTGATATAGCTGCAATTGCAGATATAGCAAAGAAAAAAGGCATTCTTTCAATTGTGGATAATACTTTTATGACACCATATTTGCAGCGCCCGATTGAACTGGGTGTGGATATTGTTATTCACAGTGCAACAAAATATCTTGGAGGACATAGTGATGTAGTATCAGGTTTAGTGGTAGTTAATGATGATGAACTTGCTGACAGATTGGCATTTATTCAAAATTCTACAGGTGGTGTGCTTGGTCCTTTTGATTCGTTCCTTTTAATTCGAGGTATTAAAACATTAGGTGTTCGTCTTGATCGTCATGTAGAAAATGCAGAAAAAGTTGCAGCATATTTGAAGAATCATAAGGCAGTAAAAAATGTGTATTATCCGGGACTTCCTGATGCACAGGGATATGAGATTAATAAAAAGCAGGCAAAAAACGGTGGAGCAATGATTTCTTTTGAACTTTATGAGAATTACGACATTGCAAAGTTTTTCTCAGCACTGAATCTTATAGCACTTGCAGAAAGTCTTGGTGGTGTTGAGAGTCTTGCATGTCATCCTGCAAGCATGACACATGCTTCAATTCCATATGAGGTAAGACAAAAGGTTGGAATAACAGATGGACTGATTCGTTTATCAATAGGTATTGAAAATATAGATGATCTTATTGAAGATCTCGAACAGGCAATAGGAGAAAGCGAGGAAAGATAATGGGTTATTATGAATCAATGCAGGAGCTGATTGGAGAAACCCCTCTTGTAAAACTTAATCATGTAGGTATACCTGATGGAACGGCAATTTATGCCAAACTTGAATTGTATAATCCGGCAGGAAGTGTAAAGGATCGTATTGGAAAATATATGATAGCCGATGCAGAAAAAAAGGGAACTTTAAAGCAGGGTGGCACTATTGTGGAAGGTACTGCAGGAAACACAGGACTTGGAATTGCGTTTGCTGCACTCAATAAAGGATATAGAGTAATATTTGTTGTCCCAACTAAATTTTCGGAAGAAAAGCAGACTCTTATGCGTGCGTTAGGGGCAGAAATCATAAATACACCATGTGAAGAAGGAATGCTTGGAGCAACGAAAAAGGCTGAGGAACTAAGAGAATCAATTCCGGGTGCGGTTAGTTTAGAACAATTTAAAAATCAATCAAATCCTCTTGCACACTATGAGACAACAGGTCCTGAAATTTATAGAGATTTAGAAGGCAAAATTGATTACTTTGTAGCAGGTGCCGGTAGCGGTGGTACATACACGGGAGTTGCTCGTTATCTTAAGGAACAAAATCCGAATATTAAAGGCATTCTTGCCGATCCGATTGGCTCTACAATGGGTGGCGGCGAACATGGTGATTATAATATTGAAGGAATTGGAAATGACTTTATTGCTGATACAATGGATATGTCACTTGTGGATGATGTGGTAAAAATTAATGATGATGATGCATTTTCGGGTGCCAGAGAGTTGGCTGTAAAAGAAGGTATTTTTGCCGGTTCATCGTCAGGTGCAGCATTTGCTGCAGCAAAAAAATTAATTGATTCAGGAGTAAGAGGCAATATTGTAATTATTCTTCCTGATCGCGGAGAGCGTTATTTCAGTAAAAATTTATATCAATGATAAAGTGTCCGTAACATGCAAAAAAAGCAGGAACGCTAAGCCTGCTTTTTAAAAGTCAAGACTCGCTCGCGAGTCTTGCGCGCCGGATTCGGGTCTGCTTCAGCAGACAAATTCCTGTCCGAATCCGTGTGCATCCTCGCGGAGCGTTTAACTCAGTCGGGGTACAAGCTCCGACTGAGTTAAATTATATAATTATATATATTTTGTTCGTTCTGGCGATCAAGAATATCCTGTAATGTAATTCCGTCAAGATATTCGTTAATAACGTCGTTAAGTCCTTGCCAGATTGGAAGTGTTGCACATTCAGCGCTCAGCTCACATCCATTTGGTTCGTGGTTGAGACAATCAACCGGAACAAGGGCTCCTTCCGTAAGGCGAAGAATATCACCGACAGTGTATTGGCTAGGGGATTTTGCAAGCATATATCCGCCTTGTGAACCACGGGTTGTTTTGAGCATATTAGATTTATTGAAAACAGGAATTATCTGCTCTAAATATTTTTTTGAAATATTTTGACGCTTTGCAATATCCTTTAATGCAACAAAACCGCAGTTTTGATGTTCGGCCAAATCAATCAGCATACGTAGAGCATAACGTCCTTTAGTGGAAATCAGCAATTTAATCACCTCATTTTAGTATCGCTATAATAACACATAGAGAGCAGGTTTTCAAGAATGAGCAATAATGAAGCACATGAACAAGGCAAAAGTCTAATCGTGGTAACGCATGATAAGACTTTTTTTAATATAATCCACAAATATTGGATATTAGATAAGTGTAATAGGCTTAACTTATTACCCAGTATACATATAGGATATTAGGCAAAAACGAAATTATAATGTAAAATGCATTTAGAAAATACAGAAAGGGGGGTGCTTACCATGACAAATATCAATATCAATATCAGAAAAGAAAATATGTGTACGTGTATGTGTATGATGCGTCCCAAGAACTGTTGTACCATACGATGTTGCATTATGTCCCGAATGTGATTTTTAAAATCATGACTAGCAATAAGTTTAATGAACAACAGTCTTCGGGAGCCTGTATGTATGGCTTCTGTTTTTTTGTCTAAAATTAAGAAAGGAATTGTGATAATACATCACAAGGTAAAATAAAATGAGAAAAAAAATAATTGCCGGCATTCTTGCCGTAACTTTATTACTTACATTTACAGCATGCTCTAATGATGAGCAGAATAATTCAAACAATGAAGCCCAAGAAGCAAATTCAAATCTTGAAAAAACTGAATTTAATCTTGGATATCTTAACTCAACAGCACATCTTTTGGCGTTTGTAGCTAAAGAGGAAGGTTACTTTGAGGAAGAAGGAATTAACGTAACACTTACACAGTTCTCAAATGCTACAGAGCTTTCATCCGGTTTGGAATCAGGAAAATTGGATGTGGCATTCATCGGATCAGTTCCGGCGCTTACATTCCAGAGTCAGGGACATGATCTTACCATATTTGGTGGTGCGATGACAAATGGACACGGATATGTAATTAAATCTGAATATACAGAAGGTTTATCGGATTGGGATATTACAATTCTTAAAGGAAGAAATGTTGCATCTGTTAAAAATAGCGTTCAGGATGCAGAACTTCAGATTTTACTTAAAGATGCAAACATAGAAATCGGTGAAGGAGATGACAAAGTAAATATAATTTATTTTGAGAGTCAAAAAGATGCTTATGCAGCTTTACAGAATGATACTATTGATGCTGCTTCAGTATATTCACCATATGCTTCTCTTGCAAAAGGACAGGGATATGAGGTTGTATATTACTGCTCAGAGGAAGAAGCACTTAAGAACCAGCCTTGCTGCCGTCAGGTTGCTACAACTTCAGCTTTAAGCGAAAATCCAAACTCATATAATGCATTTGAAAGAGCGCTTATTAAGGCATACAAATTCTCTCAGGAAAATCAGGAAGGAACTATTGCTGACGTTAAAAAGTATATTGACATTGAAGAAGATTATATAAAGACAGAGGTTTATGGTGGTTATTCAGTTTCAAGTCCGGATCCTGACAAACAGGCAACAGTTACGTTAAAGGATACTATCGTAGAGCTTGGATATACAGAAGATTATGATATAGATAAGCTTTACAACACAGATATTTACAAAAATGCATTAGATAGCTTGATTTCTGAAAATCCGGATGATGCAGTATATAAGGAATTACAGGATCATTTTAATCAGTACGAATAATTTACTTATTATTATTTGATAGAGGTGAACTATTGTGAGCAAGATAGAGATACAAAACTTAACAGTGGATTACAAGGAAAAGAATAGTCACTTTACAGCACTTAAAGATGTGTCTTTCTCAGTAGATTCAGGTGAATTTGTCAGTTTGATTGGTTCAAGCGGTTGTGGAAAAAGTACTCTTCTTAGTATGTTAGAAGGTATCAAATTCCCAACATCCGGAACTATTTCGATTGATGGTGAACAAGTTCGCGGAACAGGCACTGATCGTGGAGTTGTATTTCAACATTATTCTCTCTTTCCATGGATGACAGCGAGAAAAAACGTTGCATTCGGAGTTAAACAGGTAAAAAAGAACTCAACCAAAGAGGAAAGATTAAAAATCGCTGACGAGTTTCTTAATAAGGTAGGTCTTGAAAATTTTAAAAACAAATATCCGGGACAACTCTCAGGAGGTATGCAGCAACGAGTTGCGATTGCCAGAGCGCTTGCAATGAATACGGAGATTCTTCTTATGGATGAACCGTTTGGCGCAATTGATGCAAAAAACCGCACTATTCTGCAAGAGTTATTACTTAAGCTTTGGGAGGGTGATGGAAAGCAGGAGAAAAAGACAGTTGTATTTGTTACCCACGATATTGATGAGGCTATACTTTTATCTGATCGTATTGTTATGATGTCTACCAACCCGGGACGTGTATATAAGGAAATAAAGGTTCCGTTCGAACGTCCGAGAAATCGCGCAAAGCTAGTGCAGACAAAGGAATACGGTGCATTCAGAAATGAGCTGCTCGCAATGTTCTACAGTGATATTGTAAATAAAATTGGTGGAAACGAGGTGGTATTGTAATGACACTTAAAACGAGATATTTGAGAGTTGCAAATCTCTTGTTCCTAATATTAATTGCGATTCAGTTTCTTCCGGACAAAATCGAAAAAGATTCTCAGATTTCATATGTGATTACATTTGCAATTGTTGTGGAAGCAATAGTACTCATAGTATCAGCACTTATAAAAAAACAGGAAGGTCTTAATTTATTTTTAGATATTATCGGTTTTCTGTTTGTCTTCCTGATATTATGGACACTTGCAACGGCAAAATTGGATTTACTGAAACAGTCTTTGTTTCCACCTCCGGGGAGTGTGTTTGCGCAGTTTATAGAAGATATTGACAAAATAGTTATTAACATAAAAAGTTCGGTGGGGATTGTTATCCAGGGTTATATATTTGCAGCAGTAATTGCAATCATACTCGGATTATTTCTTGGATGGAGCACCAGACTTGGAAATGCCGCAACATATATTTCCAAATTTTTAGGCTCAATCCCACCAATAGTTTACATACCTTATGGAATTGCTTTATTACCAACATTCCGTTCGGTATCAGTATTTGTAATATTTCTTGCAACCTTTTGGCCGGTTTTTGCTGGAACTATGAGTGGAGTTTTGAATGTTGAACAGAAAGTTATTGATTCAGCCAAAGTACTGAATGTAAATAAATTCACAATGCTCTTTTCGGTAATTTTACCGGCCTCTCTTCCACAGATATTTATAGGATGCAATCAGGGCCTGAGTGTTTCGTTTATATTGCTGACTTCAGCAGAAATGATAGGTGCACAAGATGGACTTGGTTACTATGTTAAGCAGTATTCGGATTTCGGAGACTATACGCGTACGATTGTCGGACTTTTGGTAATCGGTGTTGTGGTTGTAGTAATTTCGTTCCTGTTTAATAGGTTACAAAGATATTTATTACGTTGGAAGCGATAGGAGGAAAGTATGACAGAAATATTATGGCATGGCAGAGGTGGCCAGGGTGCATTTACAGCAGCAAAGCTACTTGGTGCCGCATATGCGTTAAAAGAGGGAGAAAACTATGCGCTTGCATTTCCATCCTTCGGTCCTGAGAGACGAGGTGCTCCGATTAGAGCTTTTACTAAGCTTGAAAATAAACCGATTGGAAATCGGAGCGAAGTTACAAAAGCAGATTATAGTATTTTTCTTGATGACACGTTATTTTCTGATGAGGCTTTTGAAGAAATTAAAGATGGTGGCAAAATATTGTTAAATACAAAAAGTAGTATAGATGATGAACGTGTAATTACAATAGATGGCGATGCAATAGCCACAGAAATATTAAAATTACCAATTACCAACACAATTATGTTGGGGGCTTTTGCGGCTGTATTTGAAGGAATATCGCTTGAGAATATAGCAGAGTCAATCAGGCAGTATATGCCTGCTAAGCTTAGAGAAAAGAATATTGCGGCAGCAGAGGCTGCAGCTGATTCAGTAGCTGAGGAGGTGGGCGAATGAAACCATATCTAAGAGAAAAAGTACCAAGTACTCTGAAAGATATTCCGGATTCAACCGCCTATGAAGCAGGATATCTGGTAACAAAAAATGCCGGTTGGCGTAATGTTTGTCCGGTTATAGATTCGGAAAAATGTGTCGGATGTTTACAATGCTATTTGCATTGTCCCGACGGAGTTATTTATAAAAAAGACGGAAAAGTTGACATTGACTACGATTTCTGCAAGGGATGTGGAATTTGTAAAAAGATATGTAAGTTTGGAGCAATTGAAATGGAGGTAGAAAAGTAATGGCAAAGCAGTTTTTATCAGGCAATGAAGCTTTTGCATACGGTATCCGCTTAGCAAAACCTCAGGTCATTTCAGCATATCCTATTACTCCACAGACAATTGTGGTTGAAAAACTATCTGAAATGGTAGAAGATGGAAGCTTAAATGCGGAATTTATACATGTGGAGTCTGAACATTCAGCGTTGTCATGTGCAATGGGTGCTTCATCGGTTGGAGCAAGAGCTTTTACCGCAACATCATCGCAGGGACTGCTTTATATGGCTGAGTGTCTTCTGTATACATCAGGAGGACGTTTCCCAATCGTTATGATGAATGCCTGTCGTTCAACGGCGTTGCCTTGGAATATATACGGCGATCAAAGAGATTCTATTTCACAGTTGGATTCAGGATGGATTCAGGCCTATGCAGAAAATGCGCAGGAGGCATTGGATATGGCTCTTATGAGTTACTACATTGCTGAACATAAGGATGTGGCTACACCGTTTATGGCAAATCTCGATGGGTTTGTGCTAACCCATACTTACGAAGTGGTTGATGTGCCAACAAATGAACAGGCAGATGCTTTTCTTCCAAAATATGAGACAGATAATAAATTAGATTTTGATGCTCCAAAAAATCTCGCATTTACTGCCGGACCTGCTCTGAATACAGAATTCAAGTATAAAGAGCATATCGGAATGCTAAATGCGAAAAAAGTAATAGATGAGGCAGAACAGAAATTTGCTGAAATATTTGGCAGACAGTACACAGGACTTGTGGAGGAATATCGAACAGAGGATGCAGATTATATTTTGATAACTCTTGGTAGTATCGCAGGACTTGTAAAAGAGACAGTAGATAAGTTAAGGGATCAAGGAAAAAAGGTAGGTTTATTAAAACTTAGATATATTCGTCCGTTCCCTAACGAAGAAATTGCAAATGCAGTAAAAAATGCAAGGGCAGTTGCAGTACTTGAGAAGGATATTTCCTTTGGTAATGAGGGTACGGTATATACAAATGTTAATTCAGCACTGCATAAGGCAAATATTTCCATTCCGGCTTCAAATTATATTGGAGGACTAGGTGGCAGAGACATTCCAGCCGATGAGATAGAGACAATATTTGAGGAACTTGAAAAAGAGCAGACAAAAGTACAGTTTATCGGAATCGGAGGTGATGCAGATGAGCATTAATGCAAGAACGTTGAATGAAGATGAATTTTTCTATGGTCATAAGGCATGTGCCGGTTGTGGTGGAAGTCTTGCTGTAAGAATAGCATTAAAGGTTCTTGGTGAACGCTCAGTTGCAGTTCTTCCGGCAGGTTGTATGTCAGCAGTAGGATTTAATTTTCCACAACTGTGTTTTGGCAACAATGCAATTATTTCTACATTTGCTGGTACAGCTTCAATGCTTACCGGAATAGAAGCCGGACTTAGAGCGCAGGGTATTGACAACTTTCAGGCTGTTGGGTTTGCAGGTGACGGAGGTACAGCAGATATAGGAATACAGTCTTTGTCAGGAGCGATAGATAGAAATGATGATATTCTTTACATTTGCTACGACAATGAGGCGTATATGAATACAGGCATACAGAAGAGTTCGCTCACACCATTTGGTGCAAAAACGACTACAACTCCGGCAGGAAAGAATATTCGTGGTAATTTAAGACCTAAAAAAAATATGTTTGAGATTGTTGCTGCACATGGAATACCATATGCTGCAACCGCGAGCATAGGATATTTGGATGACTTTATGAAAAAGGTTGAGAAAGCTTCAAAAATTAAGGGAACCAAATATATTCATATTATAGCACCATGTCCTACAGGATGGGGCACGGCCACAGATGAAACAGTAAGTATAGCCAAAGAAGGCGTAGATTGTGGATTATGGTATCTCGCTGAATATGAAAACGGAGAGTTTAAATTAAACCATAAGCCAAAGGAATTTACTGATGTGGCAGAGTATTTAAAAAAGCAAAGCAGATTTCGTCATCTTAATGATGATGACGTAGAAACAATAATACAATCCCGCGATTCAAAATGGGATTTCATTAATAAAAATTTTAATATTTAGGAGGCTTTAAAATGAGCAGAGATGTAAACAACAAGTATTGGGATGAAGAACTTGAAACACTCCCTCGTGAGGAGTTGGAAAAAAGACAGCTTGAAGATCTTAAGGAAATTGTAAAATTCGCATATGAAAACGCACCATATTATAAGCGTTCATTTGATGAAGCAGATGTGAAACCGGAAGATATTCAGACATTGGAAGATATTCAGAAATTTCCATTTATCGATAAGAAGACACAGAGAGATACACAGGGTGTAGGCTCATTCCTTGGAGAACTTGCAGCTGTACCGGAAGAAGATGTTGTATTTATATCTACTTCTTCAGGATCAACCGGAGTACCAACTATGAGTCCGTTTACTAAGAAGGATTTTGATGAGTTCCAGGATACAGAGAGTCGTTGGTTCTGGCAGGTAGGTATGCGTCCTAATGATCGTTATGTTCATGCGCTTAACTTCTCATTGTATGTTGGTGGACCTGACGTAATCGGTGCACAAAATCTTGGAGCACTTAGTATTTGGGGTGGAACACTTCCAAGTGAAAGATTGCTCTTTGTATTGAAAACATACCAGCCAACAGTAATCTGGACTAGTCCATCATACGCTTGGCAGCTCGGTGAAAAGGCTCTTAAGAGCGGAATTGATCCTAAGAAGGATCTTAATATTAAGAAGATTATTGTTGCCGGTGAACTTGGTGGTTCAATTGATGCAACAAGAAAATCTATTGAAGATCTTTGGGGAGCAGAAGTATACGATTTCTATGGACTTTCAGACATTTTTGGTGCTTGTGCTGCTATGTGTGAAGCAAAAGATGGTCTTCACATTGCGGAAAATCATATTCTCGTTGAGACAGTTGATCTTCATACAGGAGAAGTATTAAAGCCGGGTGAAGTTGGTGAACTTGTATTTACTACACTTAGAAAGCATGCCCGTCCATTAATTCGTTTCCGTACAGGTGATATCGGATGGATTGATAATACTCCTTGCTCATGCGGAAGAACTCACGGAAGAATTCATATCAACGGTCGTAAGGATGATATGTTTATTGTTTCTGCAGTTAATGTTTTCCCTAGTGATATTGAAGCGGTTATCCGTGAAATTTCAGGTATTACAGGTGAATATTTAATTCGTGTATTTGAAAAAGATTTCACATGCAAGTATTCAGTTGAAATTGAGAAGAATGCTGATAACCCTGCAAGTGATAAGGAAGTTTCAGAACTTGTTTCTGCAGCTCTTAAGGGACGTATTGGTGTTAAACCATACAAGGTAGTAGTTCATCCTGATGGAGGACTTGATACACGTAGTGAACATAAATCAAAACGTATCATTGATGAACGTAAGTTAGATTATATTATTTAGTAGGAGGCAAACTGTATGCCTGAACTTTCAAAAAGAACAGAAACATTTACAGATTCGGTGATACGTCGTATGACTCGAGTGTCGAAAAAGTATGGTGCGGTAAATTTGTCTCAGGGTTTTCCTGATTTTGAACCACCAAAAGAGATTCTTGACCGACTTGCACAAGTTTCAAAAGAAGATTTCCATCAGTATTCAATTACATGGGGAGCACAAAATTTTAGGGAAGCATTGGCACAAAAGCAATCGCGCCTTATGGGGAGAACAGTCGACCCAAACTGTGAAATCGTGGTAACATGTGGAAGCACTGAAGCAATGATGGCGGCGATGATGACAGTTGCAAATCCCGGAGATAAAGTGATTGTGTTCTCACCATTTTATGAAAACTATGGTGCAGATACGATTCTTACAGGTGCAGAGCCAATATATGTTCCTCTTTATCCACCTGAATTTAATTTTGATGCTGATGAGCTGGAGGCTGCTTTTAAGCAGAATCCAAAAGCATTGATTCTTTGTAATCCATCTAATCCATGTGGAAAGGTGTTTACATATGATGAATTAAAAATAATAGCTGATTTAGCTCAAAAATATGATACATTTGTAATTACAGATGAGGTTTATGAACATATTGTATATGAGCCAAACAAGCATATATATTTTGCATCATTACCGGGTATGTGGGAAAGAACAATAACATGTTCTTCACTATCAAAAACATATTCAATAACAGGTTGGAGACTTGGATATATTATTGCACCACCAAATATAATAGATGTTGCCAAAAAAGTACATGATTTCCTTACAGTAGGTGCCGCTGCGCCATTACAGGAAGCAGCAATTACAGGTCTGAAATTTGGAGATGATTACTATAAGTGGTTGCTGGATAAGTACACTCATAAAAGAGAACTTTTCTTAAAGGGGCTTGATGATATCGGCATTGCACACACAACACCTCAAGGTGCATATTATATTTTGTTGGATATATCTGAATTTGGATTTGAATCTGATTTGGAATTCTGTGAAACACTTGCCCGTGATGTTGGGGTTGGTGCTGTTCCGGGTTCAAGCTTTTTCAGGGAACCGGTTAATCATTTGATCAGACTTCATTTTGCGAAAAAGGATGAAACATTATTTGAAGCACTAAATCGTTTAGAGGACATTCGAAAAAAAATACCTGCTCGAAAAAGTTTCATAAAATAATTTTTATAATAAAAAATCATCGGACTCCTTTGTTTATATAGAGGATTATCCGATGATTTTGATTATAAAGTAAATTGTTTATTTTAATTCCTATAGTAGGGCATACCTACAGACGAAGAGGTAGGAGAACTTTTAGGAGCAATCAGCATGACTTTATAAAATTTTCCAGATTATAGCTGGCTATAGATTTAATCTATAGCCAGCTATAATTTTATTCAGCAACCAAACATATTGAACTCCTCCAATATATTTGTTATTATCCTATCAGCCTAGTAGGAAAATAGTGAATAGAGGGAAGTATATTTATGCAAAAAAAGTTTTTTTACGGAGTCGAATACGTTGCTCTGTTATTAGCCATTATCGTGTTCTGGCAGCTGATGAACGTTAGTGGGAGACTTAATCCGGTTGTGCTTCCAGCCCCGGCAAAGGTGCTTGGTACCTTTGAATCGTTAGTTAAACAGGGAACCTTATTATCGAATTTATTGATAAGTATAGTAAGAGTTCTAAAAGGATATTTCCTTGCAATGGGACTAGGGCTTATACTTGGTATTTTTATTGGACTTTTTGAACACGTACGTCGAATTACAGATTTACTGGTACAGATTATAAAGCCTATTCCACCGATCGCATGGATTCCACTTGTTATATTGTGGTTTGGAATTGGAGAATCAGGAAAGATTTTTTTAATTTTTCTAGGTGGATTTTTCACAATGCTGGTGAATGTTGTAGATGGAATAAGACAAGCGGATGTAAAGCTTCTTGAGGTATCAGAGGTTGCAGAGACGCCATTTGCCAAGCATGTAGTTAAAGTGATTATTCCAGGAGCGGCACCTAATATATTTACAGGCTTTCGAGTAGGCCTTAGCTCGTGTTGGATGTGTGTTGTTGCAGCAGAATTGGTTTCTAGTAACACTGGTCTTGGTTATATGATTATGAATGCCAGACAGTTTGGACAGACGGATGTGGTAATAGTTGGAATGTTAATCATCGGTCTTATTGGCAAGCTAATGGATTCATTACTAAAACTTATTGAGAGCAGGGTGATTAAATGGGTATAAATAATGAGTATCTTAAGATAACTGGAGTAAACAAGTTTTTTGAAAAAGATGGTGAGAAATTTCAAGTTCTAAGGGATATAAATCTAACAGTAAAAGAGGGAGAATTTATTTGTATTGTAGGAGCCAGTGGATGTGGCAAAAGTACATTACTTAGATCAATCGCTGGATTAGATGTAGAACATGAAGGGGAGATAATAGTAGATGGAGAAAGAGTTACGAGACCAGAGAAAACTAGAGGAATGGTTTTTCAGGAGCATCGCTTATTTCCTTGGTTAAATATAGAAGACAATATTAGCTATGTTTTGAACGAAGGAACCAAGGAAGAAAAGAAGAAAAAGGTGGCAGAACACATCGAGCTGGTAGGATTGAAAGGCTTTGAGAAGTCCTATCCAAAGCAGCTTTCAGGAGGTATGGCTCAAAGGGCTGGTATAGCCAGAGCATTAGTTAATCAGCCGGAGATACTGCTATTAGATGAACCATTTGGAGCCTTGGATGCATTCACAAAAATACAGATGCAGCAGGAGGTAAAAAGGATTCATAAAACACAAAAAACAACGATGATTCTGGTCACCCATGATATAGATGAAGCCGTATATTTGGCAGATAGAATCGTTGTAATGTCATCGAGACCGGGGACGATAAAACGAATTGTTAATGTAGAGTTAGCTGAGCCAAGAAACAGAAATAATACTGAATTTTTAGCAATTAGAAAATTGATATTTAATGAATTCTTTGCTGAGCAACAAATAGATTTAGATTATATAATTTAGGAGGATAAAAAGATGAAAAAGAAACTGCTTAGTTTATTATTAGTGACAGGAATGCTTACAGGACTTGTTGTTGGATGCGGTAGCACAACAGCTTCAAACGATGGTGAGACGTCTACGGCTTCTACGGAAGAAGCTGAGTCAGATGAGGATGCAACTGCAGAGGGTGCCTCTACGGTGAATATCGCCATTCAACCATCAGGAGCCTTTATTCCACTTATTATTGCAAGGGAAGAGGGCTGGCTAGAGGAAGCTCTTGCAGATTATGGTGTAGAAGTAGTATGGAATGATTTCGAGTCTGGCCCACCTATCAATGAATCAATGGCTGCTGACTTGTCAGATATCGGAACATTAGGAGATGTACCTACAGTTTCAGCTATTGCAGCAGGACAGGACAATCAGGTTATTTCAATTGCTGCTGAAGGAGAGAAAGCCTATGCAATATTGACAGCTGCTGATTCAGATATAGCTTCAATAGCAGATTTAGAAGGAAAAACAATAGCTACTACTCTTGGTTCTACAGGACATAATCTGTTTGAAAAGGCGTTGGAAACAGAGGGACTTACCTTTGATAATGTGAACCTTATAAACATTTCCGCCGGTGATGCCGGCACTGTGTTATCAACAGGTGAGGCAGATGCTGTTGCAATTTGGGAGCCAAATGTGACAAGACTTGTGGAAAACGGTACTGCTAAGGTGCTTACATATGGTGGCGATGTGGGACTTTTAGGAGTTAATCCACTTGTAGCAGATAGTAAATTTGTGGAGGAAAATCCTGAGGTTATCAAGGTTATCATCGAGCAGTATGCAAGAGGGGTCGCTGAGATTGAAAATATTTCCGATGAAACACTTTCAGCTGTAGCAGAGTATTTATCGCTTGATGAAGACCAGGTTCTTACTGTGGCTTCTAACTGGGATTATACAGTTGATATTACTCAGGATGATATCGACAGTTTACAGGATACAATTAGCTTCCTTGTAACAATAGGTACGCTTACAGAGGAATACTCAATAGAGGACTACGTAAATACGGATTTAATTTCACAGGTAGATTACAGTCAGTATAAAAAATAGGAAAAAGGGATGTATAAATGGCTAGTGTTTTACTGTCTCCGCAGGAAGAGAGAATAGAGAAAAATAAGGGTAGAGTTGAGCTAAAGGGAAGAGAACAAAAAATCTACGACAGCTTTCAGAATTCAAAATCTGTCGTGGATGTTCAAAGGGCTAAGTATTTTACAGAGTCTTTTAAAGAAACTGAAGGTCAGGCCTTGTCACTAAGATGGGCGAAGGCGTTGTATAACATTGCGAAAAAAATTGATGTTGTCATTGACGATTCCCAGCTTATAGTTGGAAGAGGTGGCAAGCAAGGAAAATACGGAATAATTTATCCGGAATTGGATGGATGTTTTCTGCATCAGTTTGTAAAGCAGGCTAGCAGCAGAATTGAGTCACCATTCGAAATAGCTCCAGAGGACATAAAGATTATTGAAGAAGAAATTGCGCCATATTGGCAGGGAAAAACCTATTATGAGGATTTTGCTCATGCAATGCCAAAGGATGTGCTAAAAATTACCTATGACCCAAAGGATTTGTTTTCATCGAGATTTATTTTAAATGAGTCCTCATCTATGCGCTCTGCATTGCAATGGGTTCATGATTATAAAAAGGGAATTGATTTTGGATTTGAGGCAATTAAAGCAGAAGCTCAGAAAGCACTTGATTCCTTGGATGAGTTTGACCCTCATGATACAGTTGATAAGGCTGAATTTTACGAGAGCATAATTATTGTTAGTGATGCAATTATTCTTTGGGCTAAACGTCATGGTGATGAGGCAAAAAGGCTTGCTGAGATTGAAACAGACAGCAACAGAAGGGATGAATTGCTTGAAATCGCAAGAATCTGCTACAAGGTTCCAGCAAAGCCGGCAGAGACATTCCACGAAGCGTTGCAGGCTCAGTGGTTTATACAGATGTTCTCCAGACTTGAACAAAAGACAGGAGCAACTATTTCAAACGGACGTATGGATCAGTATCTTTATCCATATTATGAAAAGGATTTAAAAGAGGGCAGGATTACTCCTGAAAAGGCCAAGGAATTGTTTAGATGTGTGTGGCTTGCAATGGCGCAGTATCAGGATTTGTTTGTAAGCCCTGCTGGTGTCAAGTTCCATGAGGGCTATGCCCACTGGGAGGCTGTTACCATTGGCGGAGTGGACGAAGATGGATATGACGCAACAAATGATTTGTCATATTTGTTGTTGGAGGACAAAAGGGAGTTTCCACTTAATTATCCTGACCTGGCAGCCAGAGTACATGCAGGTTCTCCAGAGAGATTTTTGAGGGAGATTGCAATTACAATCAAAGATGGTTCCGGATTTCCTAAGCTTATTAATGATGAAGAAATCATACCAATTCTTGTTTCAAAGGGGGCGGATTTTGCATCGGCAAATGATTATGCAGTTTCAGGCTGTACAGAGGTTAGAATGCCTAATTTAGATACTTTTACAACACCATGTCCATTTATAAATCTTGCAGCTATTTTAGAGCTGACTCTTTATAATGGTAGAATGCTTAAATATGGTGATGAGCTTCTTACTATTGAAACCGGTGATGCAACAGTCTTTGAAACCTATCAGGATTTAGAAAACGCCTTCGTGGCACAGGAGCAGTATCTTCTCAAGCAGGCTTTAAGACAACAGTTTGTTGCAAATAGAACAAGGCCAAAGCATTTTGCTTCTCCGCTGGGTTCATCACTTCACGCTCTTTGCATGAAAGAAGGAAAGGATTTACATAGTGAAAAAATTCCAGGAGGATTTGATGCAGGATTTTTTGATTTCATAGGTTTTGGAACTGTTGCTGATTCGCTAGCTGCAATTAAAAAGTGCGTTTATGAAGATAAGACAATCACATGGGATGAGCTGATAGAGTCTCTTAAAAATAATTTTGAAGGAGCGGAGACTATCAGACAACGACTTGTCAATGCACCTAAATATGGTAACGATGATGAGTATGTTGATGCCATAGCAAAGCGTATTGATAGGGAGGCTGTAAAGTTTGTTAGTCAGTATGCTAAAAATATTGGTATTTATATGGATCTAAGATATGTTTCTCAGTCAGTTAATGTTCCGTTTGGCACAGTGGTTGGTGCTACGCCAAATGGTAGGTTTGCAGAAACTGCTCTTTCAGATGGTTCATCTGCTTCTCAGGGAGCTGATGAGCATGGTCCTACAGCAGTGCTTTTATCTAATTACAAAACAAAAAATACTAACTATAACAACCGAGCTGCCAGACTTTTAAACATAAAGCTGACACCATCAAGCGTAGCAGGAGATATAGGAACAAAAAAACTGGTGCAGTTTATTAAAAGCTGGAGAGATTTAAAGCTTTGGCATCTACAATTTAACATCATCAATAGAGAAACGCTTCTTGATGCAAAAGCTCATCCTGAGAAATATAGAAGTTTACTTGTTAGAGTGGCAGGCTATAGTGCATATTTTGTGGAACTTTCGCCAAATCTTCAGGATGATGTGCTAAATCGAACAGCTCATGATGAGATTGCATAATTATGGATAATACAAAGGGAATTATTTTCAATATACAAAGATTTTCTGTACACGACGGTCCTGGTATCAGGACTGTCGTTTTTGAAAAGGGATGTCCTCTCAGATGTAAATGGTGCGCTAACCCTGAATCACAAATACAATCACCTCAGGTAGCTTGGACAAAAAGTAAATGTATTGGCTGCAGCAGCTGTGTAAATTCCAATCTTAAATTAAAGCCTTATTTTTCCTATGATGAACTATTCTGGGAAAATTATGATGACGCTGAAAGAGATGCAATTGACCGTGCCTGTCCTTCAAAGGCTTTGCATGTAATAGGTTACGAGACAACTGTGGACCAAGTTTTAAAGCAGATTGACAGGGATGAAATTTTCTATGGAGATGAAGAGGGTGGCCTTACCATTAGTGGAGGAGAGCCGTTAATGCAGCCTCAATTTACTTATCAGCTGCTTAATGCAGCAAAGGACAACGGGATTAATACGGCAATCGAAACAACAGGATTCGCTGACGCTGCCGACTTTATTAAAATAGCAGGTAAGTTGGATTATTTATTGATGGATATAAAGACTTTAGATGATGATGTACACAAAAGTGTGACAGGTGTTAGCAATGAAGTGATTCTTAATAATTTCAAGCTAATAAAAGAGGCTTATCCTGAGCTTCCTATCCACGTACGGACACCGGTAATACCAGGTGTAAACGATAGTGAAAAGGCAATATCAGACATAGCAGATTTTATCAGAGGATATAGCAACGTAAGGTATGAATTGCTTAAATATCATCGACTTGGAGAAGGCAAATATACCTCTTTACATAGAAGCTATATGATGGGAGAGGTAGAACTGAACCAAACACTATTTGAAGGCCTGAGGAAGTTCGAATTTAATAATATCAGTTCTCAGCTTGAGGATGAAGGGTGGCAGGGGATTTAGCAGGAATCTTTGGCAATACGAAGATGGGCTATTGTTACACTAGAGTGGCAAATCCAACAATTAGTGCCTTTGAGAATCGCATTACAAAGCTGGAAAATGGGTTGGCTTCAGTTGCCTGTTCATCAGGAATGGCAGCTTTATCCATGGTAATCAAATTCTTTTCTGTATCTAAATGAAACTTTTAACATCAAAAAAATAGCTATCTACGTCTAGAGTCTGTCTTCGTAGATAGCTTATTTTTGCTTTGACATGTAGTCAATGACTACAATATAATATAGGCAGAAGTATATGCATTGACTACACCAAGGAGGTGCTTATGAAGAAAGAGATATATAACCTCGAAGGTATCGAGATTGAAGTTGAAAAGTATGATAAGGCTGATAAGGAGGCTAATCGCCGCCGTATTGCTTATTGTTTCAAGATGATCAGGGAAAAGTCCGGTATGAGTAGGACGGATTTTTCTTTGTGGTTGGGGGTGCCTTATCGTACTATGCAGGAATGGGAACTTGGCCGGAGAGCGATGCCGGAGTATGTTTTACGTTTGATTGCCTATAAGGTGATGAACGAGCTGCGTGAAGGGAGGATCGGTTAATATGTTCATATTACGAAAACTCCTGAAGCTTTTGTTGTTACCGGTTGCTTTTGTTCTGTTCTTTACGAGGTGGGCATTGGAAACTTCGATGAGGGTATAGAAATGGTATATTTTACAGCTGATATGCATTTTGGCCATAGAGCCATAATCAATATGCAGAAGCGTCCGTTTGAATCAGTAGAAGAGATGGATCGTGTACTGCTACAAAATTTTAATTCCGTAGTTCATAAGAATGATACGGTTTATGTTCTGGGAGATATCTGCCATCATATGAAAGTTGAGGACGCGGATGATCTCATCAGAAAGATGAATGGAAAAAAATATCTGATAATCGGAAACCATGATAAGAAATACGATCCGAGGCTTTTTGTGGATATACAGGATTTTATGAAAGTTTCTGTAGACGGTCGTAACTTTGCATTGATGCATTATCCGATGTTGTCATGGCCAAAGAAAAGTAGCGGAGGATACCAATTGCACGGTCATATACATGCTCGTATGGAATATAATGAAGCAAATCGTGCAGAGGGGATCAGGCGATATGATGTCGGAGTAGATGCTAATAACTTCTTTCCGGTTTCGGTAAAGCAGATAATAGATTTCTTTGGAGAGCAGGTGAATGTAGATGATCACAACATTATATGAACCATTCCGTCATTGGTCTGAAGGCGGTAGTGTATATATTCTTTCGGATCTGCATTTCTCAGACAGTGATTGCAAATTGATGGATCCAAATTGGATCACGCCGGAGGAACAACTTGATATAATCAATGGAATGGTAGGCAAAGGAGATACCTTTGTTTGCCTAGGCGATGTTGGTGATCCGAAGTATGTACCTATGATTAAAGCGCGTAAAAAGATTTTGCTCTTGGGAAATCATGATGCGCGTGGAGCATATAAAGATCTGTTCAGCGAAGTATATGCTGGACCGTTGTTTATTTCGGACAAGATCCTTCTTTCACATGAGCCTGTGTACGGGCTTTCCTGGTGTTTGAACATCCATGGGCACGATCATAATAATATGGAAGCGTACAAAGATGGTTGCAAGCATATCAACCTTGCTGCCAATGTATGTGGTTATACGCCCACCAATCTTGGAAAGATCATAAAGGATGGTATCCTGTCAGATATTGAAAGTATTCATCGCGTGACAATAGATCGTGCGGTGGAAAGGAAGATGAAGCGTAATGAGTAAGGTCTTTGTAATTCCGGATGTTCATCTGAAGCCTTGGATATTTGATAAGGCAGAGGAACTTCTTTCTCAAAATGAATATAACAAAATAGTTTGTCTTGGAGATCTTGTTGATGACTGGGATCAGGAAAAGAATTTGGGATTGTATGGTGAGACCTTTGATGCAGTTGAAGAATTTATAGAGCGTCATCCGAACTTTCTACTATGCTATGGAAATCATAGATCATTATCCCGGCAGTTGAGCGTCAATTGATGTTATGAGCGGAGATACTTTGTATAAGCATTTATCGTTGACAGATATTCTCGAGCATGATTATGAATAAAATGATTTTAGTTTGGTATTTTTGTACTGCAGCATAACAGACGTTGTGATATATTTAAGCGATTTAGCAGGACAATGCTATTTTGACGGGTAGGGAATCGAAAGGAGAAACTATGTACCATTGGGTTGAAGACAAAGATTACACCCCGTTTACACCTTTTAAGGTGAACAACTCGATTGATATTTAATAAGCAAGACTCTGATAATCCTATGCAAAACAAACAAAAATGCAGATGTTTGTATAAAGGCGGTGATTTTGATGAAGACACGGACTGAATGTCTAAAAGAATACGGATCGGATTATTTTATCAATCAGATGGTTGCGGAAGGAAAGCTTTTCCGGGTGGATAAGGGTATTTTTTCAGAAAAAGAATATGTCCCTGAACTGGCGCTGCTTTCATACAAGTATCCAAATGCAATTATCACGATGGATACGGCTTTTTATCTGTATGGATTTACGGATGAAGTCCCGGACGTGTGTACTATGGAGACAAAAAGAGAAGCCGCACCCATATCGGATAAGCGAGTGAAACAGATATTCATGCCGAAGGAACTCCTTGGTCAGGGAAGGACAACAATGGAGTATAAGGGTTATGATCTGCAGATTTTTGACAGAGAACGTATGCTTATCGAATTGGTCAGATATAAGAGCAAATTACCATTTAATTATTATAAAGAGATTCTGGGAAACTACCGCAGAATCTTACCGCAGTTAAATACAGAAAAGATACGAAATTACGCAGAAGCTGTACCGAAAAGTGATAAAGTGATTAGAACTCTGCGAACGGAGGTATACTGATGATTGCTTTTGAAATAATGGTATCCGAGTATTTGAAAGACGGATACAGCGAATTGTTTGCAGAGGCAAGAGTGTGCCAGGATATTGTGCTGAAGGCTATAATTATTATCGTGATTGTGGCTATAATAATGATAAAACTTATATACGAAAACATTTTGTAGAGAGTCCCGTATACTATTAGGGGTAATAACGATTTATCGTATTGATCGGATAAAAGGATTGTTGGTAACTGAGGATAGATTTCATATTCCATATAGTAGTCGTTTTGAAGAAGGAGAATTTCGGAAACGTATTCAATTTATGTATGGAGGAAAACTTCAACGGATTAAGTTCAAGTACTCGGGATTAGATGTGGATGCTGTATTGGATCGAATTCCAACTGCAAAAATACTTCACGAAGAAAACGGCGTGTATACTATTTGCGCGGAGGTGTTTGGGAAGGGAATTGAAATGTGGTTGCGAAGCCAGGGGGGATTATATCGAATCTGTGTGCGTGGATTCATATCATGAAAAAACATATTACATATAATCCTTATGAAATGATAACGGAAATTAAGGTAGATAATAAGTCTGCTACGGAAATGTTTTATAGAAATGAGTGGCTTGATATGTTTTTTATAAAGTGTTTATTATAATGAAAAAAGGCAGGAGGGTGAAATAATGGAGAAGATTATTGTATATCATGGTAGTAATGTAGAAGTAGCAGAACCTCGTCTTCTCCAAAATGGTTTTTACAAGGATTTCGGATATGGATTCTATTGCTCCCAATATGACAAACAGACAAAACGATGGGCATTAACCCGAAAAGGTGAATCTGTTGTTAACAGATATAGTTATACTGAAAATACAGGATTAAAGATTAAAACATTTTCTAAGATGACGGATGAATGGCTTGATTTTGTAGCTGAGTGCAGGCGGGGAACACTCCATGACTATGATATTGTGGAAGGGCCTATGGCAGACGATCAGATTTGGAACTTCGTAGAAGAATATATTGAAGGTCGTATTACCAGAGAAGCATTTTGGGAGATTGTTAAATTTAATCATCCGACACATCAGATTGTTTATTGTACAGAAGCCGCATTAAAGACACTTACATTCGAAGGGAGTGATACGTTATGAAAAATAAATATTTCCCGGAAGAAGATATAGAAAAGAATGATCTTTATTTTGTTTGCTACATGATAGAACGCGTGGCTCGACATCTTCATCAAAGAAATCGCTATGTGGTAAATGCAATTGGGAAGGAAGGCTTATCCCATTTATTGAGTGTTGCTAACGTATTGCACGCCGAAAATCCTTTGAAAGTAGAAGATGATTGGATTAAAGAATACAACCTTGAAACTAGTGATTTTGATATTACAAATGTTGATAAGGAGTTAGCAGAAAAAATACCTACTGCTCTTGAGATGGGGAACGTATATCAGAGGTTGATTGTAGATACGATGAATTCCAAGGAAGATTATGCTGATGGAATTCTTCGCGTATACAATAATGAGATTTGTGATGTGATTGATAATTACAATTGCAGCGCATTTTATGAGCCATCATACGTTATTGCAAGAGCTTATCAGACTGGAGGGTTCTAAAGGATTGGAGGGGCATTATATGCCAACAAATATAAAGGAAAATGGATTCTTCGACTAAAGGAGTTGTCAGGATTACGCTCTGATGCAGATGCGGATGAGATTAAGGCAGCTCTAGTGGATTATGATTTCGACAAAGAATTAAAGAAATACAAAGATCAGCTTACGAAGAACGTTCCATACTATGCGTGTTCACAGATTATTTGAATCTTGTTATAGAGATAATCTTCATTCGATATGGGGAAGCGATTTATACCATAAAGGAAAGTCGAAGGAAGAGTTTTATAATATGCTGAGAAAAAATATGGAACCCGTTTATGACAGTGCTCGTAGACAGGGATATCAGTTGTGGCCTAATTAAACTGTTTTTCTTATAAAAATGGGGTGTAATATGTCTAGAAAAAGCAAAGCTCAAGGATGGACTTTATCCATATAGATTCTAATAGAATAGATGATTTAGTGGCATACTTACATTATATAGGTCGTTTTTTCAAAGGGGGTACGCTATGAAACAATATCGGTATATCTTAAATGAAGATCTGACTTTAGATGAGATGATTGCAGAAATTCAGGGCCTTTCGGAGTATCATGATGGCTTGAAGGGATTTCTGCAGATCGTCGAACAGGACTGCGTGGTCGGACCGATACAGGAAGATTTAGATAAGCTGGTGAGTGAGCTTGGTAAGCTACAGATCATCGGCATGACGAGTCACGGCGCGCTGAGTAAGGAGACGCACTCGATTCCTTATACAGTGTGTACGGTGCTGTTTTTTGAGCGAAGCTCATTCGAAATCGACGTGTTTGATTGTCATTTGCAGACGCCGCGAGAGGCCGGCAAAGAATACAAATGCGTGCTTCGCGGATATGAGTCGACGAAGGCGATTCTCATGATGTCTTCGGATTTCAGCCTTTGTCCAGAACCTTTTATCGATTGTATAAACGAGCTGGATTGCGAGCTCGTGGTGTTCGGTGCGCTTGCCGGAACGAAGCGTATGGGGGACGACAGACCTCTCATCTTTGTCGGAAATTGCATATATGACAGAGCGATTGTGGCGGTTGCTTTTTGCGGAACGGAATTGCATTTTGCGTACGATTACAATCTCGGCTTTAAGTCCCTCGGTAAAGAGCTCGTCGTAACGAAGTCTGATGACAAGGGCGTCGTATACGAAATCGACAACAAACCGGCATTTGATGTTTATAAAGAGCATCTCGGTGTGGAAATGAATGAGTATTTCTTTGAAAATACGAGTTCATTCCCGTTTATGCTGCGACAGCATGGACATTATCTCGCCAGAGTTGCGTTGGATTATCGGAAAAAAGACGGTGCGCTCGAGTTTGCAGTTCAAATTCCAGAAGGTAGCACGGTTAGTTTGGGATATGCGACGGAGCAGTATTTGCTGGATGAATCATACCTTAATGCAAAGAGAATGTTTGGATTCCATCCGGAAGCATTGTTGATATATGTTTGCATGAGCAGACGTATGCTGGTCGGAGATGATTCGGCTGAGCTTGAATTGGATTTCTACGAAAATGTAAATCCGTGCGCGACCTGGGCTCATGGATACGGCGAGATCCTGCACGCAAATGGACTTCGTGGTTTTTTGAACGCGTCGCTCGTTGCAGTGGGAATTCGTGAAGGCGAAATTACGGCAGAGGAGCAGGCTCGCAAGTTCAAAGATATCGACATACCAAAGGATTATTTCATCGGATTCAAACCTCTGTCGAGCAGGTTGGTACGCTTCCTGGAAGCTACGACTTCGGATCTGCGTTTTGCGGTAGATCAGCTGTTTAAGGTGGCTAGCCTCGATGAGCTGACCCAGATTTACAATCGTCGAGCATTGAATCATTTCATGCAGAAGTACATCGACGATTTCGGTTCTGAGGGTGAAATCATGTTGCTCCTGGTTGATATAGATCATTTTAAGCATGTAAACGACACGTATGGACATGACGTCGGAGATATGATTCTAAAGGAAGGCGTGGACCGGCTGAAATCCTTTGTCACACAGAAGGACATCATCGGTCGCTGGGGCGGCGAGGAGTTCCTAATACTTTCGCCGTACAGCAATCGCGAAAAAGCTCTCATGGTCGCAGAATCCATCCGTTCCTATGTTGAAAAAACAGAGTTCGATGTGGTCGGCCATATCACCATCAGCGGTGGCGTAACGCTCCTCCGCCCAGATGATACCATTGACACTGCTTTCAAGCGTGTCGATGATGCGCTCTACGAGGCAAAAGAGGCTGGTAGAAATAAGATGGTGTATAGGTAGGAGCTTTAGAATAGAAAAATTAATGGCAGATATTAACGTCTATTGAAGACGAGCTTTCTTCATGTGATAGTTTCCAGATATTTCTGCATTGAAGAACGGATCTTTAAAGAAAGCCGATATTTATGAAGCGGTAAAACATGCATTTCCTGATGTTCTAACGGAAGAAAAACAGTATAAGAAGCTTTCTAATCTTCTTCAGAAAATGAAAAAAGAAGAAATCGTCGATGTTCGCGGAAGTGCAGTTCACGCAGAATGGTTTCTTGTAGAGTAGATTTAGTCAAAACGTAGTTGGTGCGATATAAATCGGTATAACTATTGATAACTTCTGGTCCACCGGACCTTTTTCAAAAATCCGCTTCATTCGATTTTTCGTATGCTTTGTATTACAGGCTTAAAATTTCTCAGGGCAAACCCTTTTGTCAAGTCATTGTTTTTGAAGGTTTTGGATCGGATTTTGAAAAAATGTAGCGTTTTGCAACAAATGGGAAATATGAGAAAACAATAGTATTATAGAAGGAAACCTCCTCGGATTGTTTGTAAATTAACGAAAGTTGTAGCACTAATGCTACAACTTTTTTCTGTGTATTTCGTTTGAGTTGTGATAGGCTAATTCAAGTAAGGCTGCGGCCTGTTTTGTGAAACAAAGATATTAATTGGGAAGAGGAGACTATAATGAAAAAGAAGTGTATTGCCATTTTTATGGCTGCATTGGTGATTGGTTCGGGAAATTTGGAGACTGTCAAGGCTTCTGAAGCGGGAACTTCCGATACAGAAACATCGGAAGCGGAGGCGTCGGAAGAAGAAACCAGTACTTCTGACGAGGGCCTGACCGTGCAGGATGTGACAGAAGAAGGAGAGGCCCGGGCTTCTACCAATATTGCCGAAATATTGGAAGGGAATGCGGATCTTCTTACGGCAGATCTTGTAGATGAGGAGGATGGCTATGAGCCAACGGATCAGGTTACCGTAATTGTTGAACTTAACGGGGATGCTGTGGAAAGTACAGACATGACGTTTTTCCAATCTCTTGTTAAGAACTATGAACATAAACGGGTGAAAAACAAGATCGAGAAACTGGTATCAGAAGATACGGAAGAATCGGATGCGGAATTATATGATGATTCCCAGGAAGAATCCGACGAAGTTGTTTTTGACGTGAGATATGATTATTTCCATGTTATGAACGGTTTTGCCGTAGAAGTGGAATATCAGTATGTAGATGATATTCGGGCTTTAAGCGGAGTGAAAAATGCATTTGTTGAAGATGTGCATTATCTGGAAGATACCACATCTTCCGATACTACCTATCAAAATGAAAGTTCTCTGGAAATGGTGGGAGCCGATAGTACGGATCTTACCGGAGAAGGACAGGTGATTGCCATTATTGACAGCGGCGTGGATATTAATCACGAAGCTTTTTCCGGAGAAATATCCAATGCGTCCATGACAGAGGAAGATGTCTCCGAGGTATTGGATAATCTGAATGCAAAGGAAAGTTTGGATAGCATCAAGGCAGATGATGTTTATCATAATGAGAAATTTCCTTACACCTTTGATTATGCAGACAATGATGCCGATGCCATACCAGGCACTACGGTAGATTTAAGTCACGGAACCCATGTTGCCGGAATTGCGGCAGCCAATGGAGGAGATGAAATCGTCGGCGTTGCGCCGGATGCCCAGATTGTGGTTATGAAGGCTTTTACGGATTCTACCGGTGCGGGATATGATTCCGTGATTATTGCTGCGGTGGAAGATGCCTATGTTTTAGGAGTGGATTCCATAAATATGTCTTTGGGGGCTGATGTGGGATTTTCTACGTACAGCGAAGAGACCTATGAAAGAATCTATGAGAATGTGGGAAATGCAGGAATTTCCTTAAATGTTGCAGCCGGAAATGCTTACAGCCAAAGTTATTACGGAGCCCAGGACGGCACCGGTCTTGCAAGCGTAAACAATCCGGATAACGGTATGGTGGCTACGCCTTCTACGGAAAGCACAGCGCTTTCTGTGGCAAGTTCCAACAATGTGGGATGCGGTTATTATTTCCTTGCGGCAGGAGATCAGCAGATTAAATATCGGGAAGCAACCATCAGTGATGGGACAAAAACATATTTGAAAACGGTGAATGACACCCAGGAATATGTGGATTGCGGACAAGGCTCCGAAAGTGATATTGAGAAGGCCGGCGATTTAACCGGGAAATATGCGTTAATCCAAAGAGGAGGAACCGATGAAGACGGGAACAATCTGACCTTTGAGGCAAAAGCGAATAACGCAGCGGCTGCGGGAGCCGAAGGAATTATTGTTTACAATAATGTAGAATCCGACAGTTTGGTGGATATGGGTGGAATTACCCAGACCTTTGTCAGCGTATTTATTTCAAAAGAAGATGGCGAGGCATTATTAAAGGCAGAGGATAAGACCTTTACGGCAAGTGCGGATTATACGTATCAGCAAAATATTACGATGTCAGATTTCTCGTCTTGGGGTGTGACTCCGGATTTGAAACTGAAGCCGGAAATTACGGCGCCGGGCGGATCTATTTATTCATCGGTACCGGGAGATTCCTACTCTACTATGAGCGGTACATCCATGGCGACCCCTCAGGTTACCGGATTAACGGCACTGGTAAGACAGTATGTGGAAACGTCGGATACTTTTGAAGGGTATTCGGATACGGAAAAAAATAATCTTATCAGTAACCTTTTGATGTGTACTGCCACACCGCTTACGCAAAGTTCCGGCGGAACTTATTATTCCCCAAGACAACAAGGAGCGGGAAAAGCCAACATTCAAAATGTGGAAAACGCAAAAGCGTATATTACCGTGGATGGAGCAGATGATGCTAAGCCGAAGGCAGAACTTGGGGATGATGAAAACGGAGAATATACCATCCGTTTTACGGTACATAACCTGACTGATGAGAATCTGTCCTATACATTAGACACATCGGCATTATCTGAGGCCATTGAAAATGAGCACTTCACCCAGTCGGATATTGATTATGCAGGAAACGGAATTGATATCTCCTACAGCGGACTGGAAGAAGACGGCACGACCCTGAAAGTGGCAGGAGGCAAGAGCGCAGAGGTACAAGTTACCATTAAAGCGGAAGATTCCTTTAAAGAAGCAGTTAAGGAAGCCGTTAACGGAACTTTTATTGAAGGTTTTGTTCAGTTAAAGGCACAAGACGAGAGTGGCTCGGATTTGTCCTTCCCGTATCTTGGCTTTTACGGAGACTGGTCTTCGGAAGATATTATTGAAAATTCTCTCGGAGATGAGGATACTACTTATTATTACAAACAGTCTGCGGTATACAGCGGATCTAATTCCTACTATTATTTAGGACAAAATATCTTTACCGGATCTTATAATGCGGATCGTTATGCGATTTCCAAAGATTCTTTGGCACAGATTTTTACCAGTCTGACTACCGTAACGGGACTTTTAAGAAGTGCGGCAAAAATGACTTATGAAGTTACGGATGCTGACGGAAATGTGGTATGGAATAAAGAATATGAAGATATCAGAAAGTCTTATTATTCTACGACCTATGCAACCATGCTTTATGCAGAGGCCTTTATGGATGAGACCCCGGTATTTGAAGGAAAAGACAACGACGGAAATAAAGTTGCCGATGGCACTTATACTATGACCATTACGGCAACGGGATGCGGCGACGATGATGATGAAGATCCAAAAACCGATACCTGGACCTTTGACTTTGAATATGACACGCAGGATCCTGTTGTAAAAAATGTGGAGATCACAGAAACGGACAGTGGGAAAAAGCAGCTGCATATTACTTTTTCCGATAATCACTATTTGACGGCAGCACAGTTAACCACATCCAACGGAAGCTTATTGAAAACGATTTATTTTGAAAGTCCTTCCAATGAAACAGCGGATGCTAATGAATATGATTATTATTTTGACTACGATGAGCTGTTAGAAGATTTGGAGGGCGTTGACGGAGCCCGCACGGATGTTATTTACGTAGATGTATATGATTATGCCGTGAATTATTCGGAAAGCAAAGTTGTAATCCAGGATACTTATCCGGAATCGGTGGAGCTAAACGAAACAGATCTTACCTTGACCAAAGGTCAGGAAAAACAGCTTACTGCCACTCTTTCTCCGGAAGAAGTGACAAAGGACGGTATCACATGGACCAGCAGTGATGAAAGTGTTGCCACTGTATCGGAAGACGGACTGGTTACGGCAGTGTCCAGCGGAACAGCCACCATTACGGCGCAAACGGAGGCAGATGGCGTAGTAGCTACCTGCGAAGTTACGGTAACGGAAGTGTCAGAAAGCCAAGGCCTTTTACTTAGCCGGGACAGCGTAGAAGTACTGATGGGAGAAACCGTGGAACTTCACGCAATCTTATCGCCCTCTTTGGAAGGCTCAACCATCAGCTGGGAAAGCAGCGATGAAACCTTAGCCACCGTGGATGAAAATGGAGTGGTAACGGCAGTTTCCACCGGAGAAGTGACGGTGACGGCTTCGGTAACGAAAAGCGGAAAAACCTATTCCGATTCCTGCGCAGTAATTGTTCGGCCGGAAAATTATGATGACTTTACCATTGATGAGAATGGCGTGCTTACTAGTTATGACGGATGGGAAACGGATGTAGAGATTCCGGAAGGTGTAACGGAAATCGGAGAATATGCTTTTTATGCAAGGCCGGTTATTTCCGTGAACATTCCTTCCAGTGTTGTTACAATCGGATATCATGCTTTTGATAATTGTCAGAAGCTGACCAGCGTAACATTTTCGGAAAACAGTAAACTGTACACCATTGGGGAAGGAGCTTTTAACTATTGCATTTGTCTTAGCAGTATTGACATTCCCTCCTCGGTTCGGGAATTGAGTTCTTTAATGTTTTATTATGACCCGATTACTTCCATTACCATTCCGGAAGGGGTAACGTCCATACCGGATTATGCGTTTTACAATACGGGGGCACTGAAAGATATTCAGCTGCCGGATTCCTTAAAGACCATTGGAAGTTACGCATTTGCAGCCTGCGGGGTGGAGGAAATTACCATTCCGGAAAATGTAAAAAGCATTGGAGACCATGGATTCGGGGGAAGCTCACTACGGAGCTTTACCTGCCCGGATTCCCTTAGGACAATTGGAGCCGGGGCCTTTATGGAGGACACTTCTTTGGAGACAATCCGGTTAAATGAAGGACTGACGTCCATTGGAGAGGCAGCCTTTAGCTCTACCGGCCTGGTGAGTCTTACCATTCCTGACAGCGTAACTTACGTAGGACCAAGCCTTGTTGTATCCTCTTCTTCTCTGGAGAGTGTACACATCGGGGCGAATTTGGAGGATCTGGAAACTCCCTTTGCAGCGGATTATTCCTTGAAGACCATTACGGTATCTGAGGACAATCAGAATCTTACGGTGGGAGAAGACGGTGTTTTGTACAGCGCAGATTATACTCGCTTGATTGGTGTTCCTTATTTGCAGGCGGAGATAGTAGAAAACAACTCCTTTACCCTGTTAAGTTCGGTAACCACTATAGAAGCACAGGCTTTCTACAATATGACAAATCTGCAGCATGTATTGTATGAGAACGACTGCAGTTTGACGACCATTAAATCTCAGGCATTTTATTTGTCCGGCCTTGTGGAAGTGGTACTTCCGGATTCTGTTAAGAAAATAGGAAATCACACCTTTGCCAACTGCTTCTCGGTAACAAAGGTTGATTTAAATCATACCGAAACTCTTGGCAAATATGCGTTTTCAAATATTCTGGTGCAGCCGGACTTTGGGGATTTCTTAAAAGAAATCGGCGAGTATGCCTTTGCATCGGACACGTCTTATTATCAAAAAGCCATGACGGACGTAACATTGCCGGATACGGTAGAAACCATAGGAGATGCAGCATTTATTAATCTCCAGAGCATTACCAATGTTTCTTTGGGATCTAAGGTAAAAGAAATCGGAGTAAATGTATTTACGGGAAATAATTATATTTCCACCATTACCGTGGATGAAGATAACAAATATTTTAGAGCGGCAGATAATGTGCTTTACAGTGCAGACAATTCCAGACTGCTTTTGTATGCACCGGCAAAAACAACCGCAACCTATACGGCACCGGAAGGAGTTACAACCATTGATCCGTTTGCTTTTAGAAATGCAACCAAGATGAAAAAAGCAATATTCGGGGAAGGACTGACAACAATTAATATCAGTGCCTTTAACGGATGCAGCAGCCTGGCAGAAGTAGAGTTCCCGAAGGAATTGACTACCATCGGAGCCTTTGCCTTTATGAGTACCGCCATCACGTCCCTTACGCTGGAAGGAGACATCGCAACCATTGAGGATAATGCACTCAGCTTTATGACGAGTTTAGAGCATCTTGTGATTAAGAGCGGTAATGATACGGTTGTGGGCAACACTTATTATAACAGCGCCAAAACCATGTACTTTGGGGACGGAGTAAAATCCATTACCGGCTCCATTGCAACCAGCTCCTTAAAGAAGGTTGTGTTAAGCGATACGGTGAAAAATATCGATGACAGTGCATTTACGAATGCAACCAGCGTGACCTTCTATGCTCAGGAAGATTCCGATGCCTATGCTCTGGCAGAGGAACAGGTATCTGCCATCAAAACCAAAAAGGGTTCGGCAGAAATTAAGACGTATACGCCTATGAGCCTTACGGTTAAGATTTCTCAGCCTACGGCTTCTAGTACCACAAAGGTGACGGCAAAAGCCGTCGGAGGAATCGGAACAAAAGAATACCGGTTTGTATCTGTGGATGAAGATGGAAATGAGACGCTGCTACAGGATTATTCCGGAGAAAATACTTATACCGCTTCTGTTGATGAAGCAGGAACCACCATTCGCGCCTATGCAAGGGATACTACTTACTGTGATCTTTATGAAGATCTTCGCATTTCCCTTGGGGATGTAATGGAAACAGGAGACTATGTGGCATCCGCATCCTTAACGGATTCGGAAGATGCACAGACAAATGTGCTCACAGATTCTTATGATGGTGCGGTAGCATTTACCGTAGGAGAAAAAGAGAGCAAAATTTATCTGCCTCTGGAAAATGTTTCCAAGGTAGTTGTTGACGGAAAGAGGGTCGCAACCGACAAAAACGGTTACTTCATTATTCCGGCTACGTCCCTGACGGAAGGAATTTTGATTACGGTTACCACCGAGGACAATGATACGGTGAAAGCAATGCTTACCGTTGATACCACTACCATTGCAATTGCAGCGGACAAATCCGAATTGGAAGAACTTCTTGATACGGCAAATGATTGTGTTTCCGATGATTATACAACGGCAACCTATCGACCGTTCTACACTGCGCGAAAGGCTGCACAGAAAGTTTATAATGACATTCTGGCTAACCAGACGGAAGTAAACGAAGCTTACGATGATTTGTTGGAAGCTTATGAAGCTTTGGAAATCGAGCTGGTAGAGGGTAGGACGTATTCTACCAACGTAACGTTGGTGACGGATGCGGCCGGCAGCAATACCAGTATGGCAAACTCCATGCTTCGGGAAAAAGCACTGGTAACCTACAATGAAGATCACACCTGGACTTTGGATATTTATTTTGCCCCGGGTGAGATTTACGGATATTCCGTAAACGGTCAAAACGTGGATGGTGTGGAATATATTGACACAACAAACACCCAGGTATATGCCGATATGGTAAAAGATGCAAGTGCCAGAGGAATTCGGGTATTTGAGATGAATATTTCCTCTTTGGAAACCTTTATTATGAACCTGCATTATCACTATACCAATTCCACCTCGACTTACAGTCTGGACAATACGGTTTATCTCTCCTTTGATGATACTTCCGCCATGAAAGTGGTGCGTTATGAAGGGGAAGAGGCTGTCGACACCGATGAACTAGATGCGCTGTTAAATGAGGCAGTAGAATATGCGGAGGATGATTATACTCAGGAATCCTATGATGCATTGCAGGAAGAAATTGATGCAGTAGAGGCGGCGCTGGATGACGATAAGATTACGGAAACCGAAGTGAAGACGGCATTAAGCAAACTGCAAAAAGCCATTGAACAGTTGGTTTCCTGCGCAAACACACCAAAAATTTCCAGCTTGGACGGAGCGTCCAATAAGGTGTTTGACGGATCAAAAGAAATCCGAATCACTACCGCAACAAAGAATGCAACCATTTATTATACGTTGGACGGAACGGAGCCTACAACCGATAGCCAGATATACACCAAGGCCTTTACCTTGAAAGAATCGGCAATCGTAAGAGCCATTGCCGTGGCAGACGGAATGGAAAGCAGCCGTGAGATTTCGGCAGAATATATTTGCCTCAGTGATACATCACTGCTGTCTAAGACTGTTAGCGTTGATTATTACGGATATGAAATTTGCGTAACCCTGAAAGTATTTAACGGAGAAATTGCCGACATTGACTTAGAGTATACCGGAACTACAACCAGTGAAAATAAGGGCTATATGTCAACGGCTTTTTCCAAGCTGAAGAGCACCTATGTGGGAATGGATGTATCGGAAGCAGCACAGGCTGATGTGGATACCGTAAGTGGGGCAACCTATTCTTCCAACGCCTTCACACAAGCCGTAAAGGCAGCCGCTGCCGACTATGTAGCGGTGGAAGGACTTCAGATGAAAGAATCTGAGCTCGCTTTAAGCAAGGGCAGTGAAGGCACAGTAGTGCCGGTAACAACGCCTGCAAATGCAACGGAGCAAAAATTCACTTATGCCAGTGATAATGAAGAAGTAGCCACGGTAACATCCCAGGGTGTTGTAACGGCTCTTTCCAAAGGCACGGCAAATATTACTGTAATCACGAAAGACGGCAAATATCAGGCGGTTACCAAAGTTACGGTTACAGAGGACTCAGAATCTTCCGAATCGGAAGAAAATGGAAGTGACGAGAATAAAACGCCAGAGGATAAGGACAAGCCTGCATCCGAGGAAAACAGTGGCAGCACTACTTCCGGTGAGGCAAAGACCAATACCTCCTCCGGAACGTCAAAAATTGCAAAAGGTTACAAGAAAACCATAAACGGTATTAAATACCAGGTGATTTCTTCCAATCGGGTACAGGTTCTTGGAGCATCCTCGAAAAAAGTTAAGAGCGTCTCCATACCGGCAACCGTTAAAATCGGAAGTAAAAGCTATAAAGTTACCGGAATTGCTTCTAAAGCATTTATGAATTACAAAAATCTTACCCGGGTAAAATTGTCCGGAAAGTATTTAACAACCATTGGAGAAAAGGCATTCTACAAAGATAAAAAGCTTAAATCCCTGACCATAGCTTCTGCAAGCTTAACAAGCAAGAGTATCGGGAAAAAAGCATTTGCCAAAACATCCAAGAAGATGAAGGTAAAAGTGCCTTCTTCAAAAGTAAAGGCGTACAGAAAATATTTAAGAAAAGCCGGTCTTAGTAAAAAAGCAAAAGTACATTCTTAGGGAAGCAGTAAAGAACATTGCGTGATCTTATGTACACCATTTTGTGAGAGGAGAAATGTATGAAAAGAAAAAGAGTAGTGGGAAGAGTACTGTGTGCGATTATGGCAGCATCCATGGCATTATCCGGCGGGGGGATGGCTGCATTTGCGGACACTGCTTCAGAGCAGGTAGAGATAATGGAGGAGGAGACCGGCGAAGAGCTGGCCTCGCCCCCCACCATAACAAAAGCGTGTTATTATGATTCCGGTTCGGCTTGGGCTGTCAGCGGGGTTCAGTTTGAAGAACTGAAAGATTATTGGCAGGCTTATGTGCTGAAAATCACAAAAGTTGTGATTAACGGAGTGTCATACACCCAATTTCAGTGCAACCGGTCTGCGGCAGCTGGCTTTGCGGTTCCGGTAGACTCCATGGAGGATGGGAACAATGTAATTGTAATCAGCGCCGACGGCTATGAGGATACTACGATTATCGTAAATCGTGCCAACGGAGAATATTCTTTTGTATCCCAGCAGGAGGGCGCTTATGAGGAGGTGGTTGCCCGACCAACCATTTCCCCGGAAAGCCAAAAATTTGATTCCACGCAGGAAGTTACGATTGAAACCAAAACCGAGGGTGCGGAAATTTATTACACAACGGATGGAAGCACGCCTACGGTTGACAGCAAAAAATACACCGGATCCTTTACGGTTTCGGATATCACAACGGTAAAGGCCATTGCGGTTGTGGGAGAGGATATCAGTTTTGTTCAGACAGCGACCTATACGTTACGGCCTTTGAGTGAGCGAGAAGGCAATTATACAGCGACGGCTATTTTGTCTGACGGTATTTTTGCTACAGCAGATGATTCCGTTTTGTCGGATTTAGTGAAAGACACGGCGGATGTCACCGTAGTGGATAATGGAGACGGAACTTATAATTATGAAGTGATTCTCACGGTAGGAAAAGGAACGGTGTCAGATGGCTCTTTTACCAATTGGTCGGAATATGGAGAAAACGGCCAATGGTGCGGACAGGATATCTCAGAGTGGAAATACCGCTATAAATCTGACGTGTATGTGGAAAAAACAGCGGAGATTGTTTACGATAATAAGCTTGCGGGAATTCGAAAATTCAAGTTTGTATTTGAAGGATCCCTGCCGGATGGGCTGATGATGGAAATCGTTACGGGATTTTCCGATATTTTTGAACATCCTACGCCGCGGATTGCCATTGATGCAGATACTCTTGTGGTAAAGAGTGATGATCCGGATGCTTCCGAATTGGAAGCGACCATTCAGGGCGCAGAAGAGATTGATACTACAAAATATACCCAGAGTACGGTTGATGCATTTACCAAAGCTTTAAAAGAAGCAAAGACGACGGACCGGAATTATGAAGCAACCCAGGAAGAAATTGATGAAGCTACGGAGAATCTGGTTTCAGCCTATGAAGACTTGAACGAATTAGACGCACCGGAGTTTACCTATGGCGTCGGAAAATTTTCCGGAAGTAAAGAAGTAGAAATCACCTGCCGGGATGAAGAAGCAGATATTTATTACACTACGGATGGGAGCATTCCTACAAAAGAGAGCAATTTATATACCGGAGCTTTTGAAATTACAGAAACATCTACGGTAAAAGCAATTGCCATTTCAGGAGATTCCTCCAGTGAAGTATCTCAGGTAACCTATACTAAGAGAACCAGTGTACAAGAACTTGGCACCTATCTTATGAAGGTTTCCGTAAACAGCGGGGCAGATACTACAGGAGATGATTCTAAGGCGGCTTCCATCCTTCGGGATACGGCAAAAGTTGTGGTAAGAGAAGACGAAGTGGGAAACACCTATTACGACGTAACCTATTATGTTGTTTCAGGAACCATTGCTTTAACCATGGAAGAACTGAATGAAGCTGCCGCAAACGGATTTTCTGTCAGCAAAGTTACCTACGATAACGGAGTAGATGAAGAAATGAAGACCGCTGAGATTTCTTATGAAAATGAATTGGCAAAAGTTCGGGGATTTACCGTAACTTACCCCTACGAACTTCCGACAGAGCAGGGGCTTGTTGTTTCCATGAATACAACCGTGAATGGAGAGGCCTATAATCTTGACGGCTATGCATTATTCGATACATCCAGTATGGCAGTTGCTTTTGCAGTGACCCCGGCGGATACCACGGAGCTGGAAGAGACCATATCAGCGGCCCAGACCTACTATGACAATAATCGTTGGGGAGATCTTTGGTTTCTTGATTATTATCATATGGCCTATAAAGAATCCCAGGATACGACTTACAGCCAGGATTTGGCAAATGCCATATCGGCGGCCGACGAGGTTTTGGAAAAAGAATCCCTCAGTCAGGAGGAAGCAGATGAAGCTGCGGCAGAGCTTTTGGATGCATACCGCAAGACGGTTGCTTTGATCTTTGATTATGATGTATATCGAATTACACATGCCTACAACGGTAATGCGTGTGACATTAACACCTATTACATGAATAAAGCCGCCGCAGAATATGCTTCTTTGACAGATGGGGAAAAAACCTATATTACGGGCTACTACCTGCTTTTGGTTCAGCAGGCAACCTATAATCTTTCGGAAGCAACAGCCGATGCCGAGGCGAAAGAGGAAACTTTGAGTCAGGCACAAAGTGCCCTGGAGAAAGCCCAGACAGCTTATGATGCTCTGGAAGAAGATGCAACGGAAGAAGCAATTGCTACCGCCAAGGAATCAGTGGATGACGCAACGAAAGCTGTAGAGACAGCAACTACGGAAAAAGAGATTGCAGATGCGGTAGTGGCTCAAAGAACAGCGGAGTTAAATGAGGCAAATGCAAAGCAGGCGCTGTATGAAGCGAAGACGACCAAGAAAGCAGCCGAAGCGGCACAAGAAGAAGCTGAGGCAGCGAAGGAAACGGCTGAAGAACTGGCCAAAGCGGCCCAGAAAAAAGCTGAGGCAGCAGAGCTTGCGCAAAAAGAAGCACAAGAACAGGCGGAAATGGCCCGGGAGGCACAAGAAGAAGCAGAGAAGGTAGCAAAAGAAGCTGAAGAAAAAGCTGAGGCGGCACAAGAGGAGCTAAAAGAGGCTGAGGAAAAACTAAAAGAAGCACAAGAAGCTTTGAAGGAACTGCAGGAATCCCAAAATACTAAAGAAGACCAGACAACCACAACTACGCCGAATGTTGGAACGGATACTAAGACAAAAAAGGAAACATCCAAGGTTGTAAAGGGAGTCACCTATAAGATTTCCGGTTCGTCGGCTGTTGTAACGAAAGTTTCCAGCTCTCAGTCTTCCGTGACAATTGCAGATACGGTAACCATTGGAGGCAAGACGTATAAAGTAACAAAAATTTCCGACAAGGTATTTGTGGGGAATAAGAAAATAAAGAGCATTACCATTGGAAAGAATATTTCATCCATCGGTAAGCAGACGTTTAAAGGCGCTTCAAAATTAAAGAGTGTAACCATTAAGGGAAATTCTCTTACCTCTATTGGGAAAAAGGCCTTCAAGGGCGTAAACAAAAAGGTGATATTTAAAGTGCCGTCCAAATCTTTGAAAAAATATAAAAAGATGATAAAAAAAGCAGGAGCGCCTGCCAAAGCTTCCTATAAAAACCTATAAGGAAAGCATACAGTACTAACTTCCGTCTTGACAAACTAACTCTATGCGTGCTAACCTTTCGGTTGAGGAGAATATAAAGAGAATTATGTCAGCGGAATATGATGTATTGCAACTTAGAATTTTATTATGGTTTTTGAATTCGCCTCCGGAAGAGTGCAATGTAACAGCCTTATCCAAAGGGTTGAACCGGGAGAAGTATCAGATTTCCCGTATGATGCAGCAACTGGAGAAGGAGGGGCTGGTGAACCGTGAGGATCCAAGGCACCCATATCTGACCCCGGAGGGGAAGGCGAAGGGTGAATATTACAAAGAGCGCATGGATCTTACGGTTTCTCATCTGGTTTATGAGGGTGTGGATTTAGAGCATGCCAGAACCGATGCCTATTATTGGGCTTTGTACAATTCGGACGAGACCATGCAGGTCATTCGTGCCATGGATGAGAAATGCCGGGTGAAGACGTATTTTCGTGACCGGGAGAAATTCAGCGGTGCGGAATTGGCAAAAGAGATTCAATCAGGAATCTGGCAGTTGCAGTTTATTATTAACCGGGAGTACGGCAAGGCCGGAAGGACGGTTTCCATGAGCAATAAAGCCTTTGAGCATCCTTGCGTTATGGCAGTGGTAGATGGGGTAGGAACCGTGCAGCTTCATTCGGTTCCCATCCGCGCCTTTTCGCCATTGTCCAATTCCTTGCTGGAAGGAAAGGCAAAGAACGTAAAGTATTTTCAGGATGGCATGTTCCATCAGGCGGAGTTTGGATCGGATGTTGTAGTGATCCCTTTGGAGGCATTTTCCTTCTATTCTAACGGGAAAGGGAACAATCAGGTGATTTACGGAAGTTTGATGCTGAAATTTCAGGCTTCCGTTGGAAAAGTTCATATGCCGGAGTCGAAAGCAATTTTGACTCTGGTTCTATAGAAAAAGCTCCGGAGGGAAACCGGGGCTTTTTTCATAAAAAAGCAAATATTAGTTGCATGTGTGCAACTATGGGAAAAAGGGAAAGTCATGAGTAAAAAAGCGGAATTATAGGCTGAAAACAAGATGTCGGCAAGGAATTGTTGCGAGATTGCAACAATATAATCCTATGTAAGTTCTTTAAATTATGTTACTCTCAATCTCGGTAGATAAGACTACTTGTTATTAACTTCATGAAACAGGAAAGAGAGTGTGGAAAAAATGAGGAGATTAAAATATTTAGCCTTAATGGCACTTATGTCAGTTACAGTTGTTGGAACCGGAGGACAGGCGGTTACTGTTTTAGGCGGAGAAACTGCAGCAGTAGTGGACTCCCAAGAGACGGCCGAAACCTATTCCTTCGGAACGGAGAATACGCAGCTTGCACCGGGAAGCTATCAGGTTTCTACGCGGTTTTTAAATGCAAGTAAAACAGATGGAACAGAAGCAGATTATTTTACCAATGATGACTATCTGTCCGGAATTTCTGACAGCATATTAGATACGGCAACCGTTGTTGTTGATGAAGACGGAACGGCAAAGGTTTATGTATTTTTAAACCAAAGTTATACTTACACCAATACGGCATATAACGTTAGCATATCCGGGCTTTTTACAGATTCCATGTCTGTAAATAAAGATTTTACAAATGTTTCTGCCACTGAAGCCACAAACGTGGAAGAGTGTACAGTAGAAGAAACGAAGGAATATACCAGTCAGTCAACCGACGAGGATGGGAATGAGACAGAAACGGTAACGGAATATCCGACGGTTGTCAGCTTCACCTTAACAGAGGATATGGCATCTCATAATGGTGTTTATGCTTATTCGGTTTCCAGCGGCAGAGCGAGCACGGTATTGCTTGCATTTGATTGGGCAAATGCCCAGAGCGTTACCTACGGAACAAATGCCACGCAGCTCAATCCGGGAAATTATACGGTGCCGGTATCCCTGATGAAAGCAGATGATACAAGCGCAACGTCCATGTCGAATGGAGTAATCGGCGGAGATGCAAGTCTGACGATCGGTTACGACAACAGCGCAACGCTGACCATTCCGATTCAGGGATTGACTTATATGGGAATTACCGCATATTCTTCCGATTGGAAAATTTACGCCGGAGATACCTCAACAGAGACGACAGATGCGCAGTACACCGTAGATGAAGACGGAAATGTAAATTCCATCACATTTTCTGTGCCGGATATTACTGCGGATGGGGTTTATGTCAGTATGACCGCCATGAGCCGTACGAATAATGTTTATCTTGCGATTGATTGGGAAAATGCCGCTATAGCAACTTCGTCAACCGAAGATTTGGATGCGACAAATCTTGGTACTTCTTCTTTATCGGCTGCGATCACGGCGGCTTCGGCCTTAAAAGAAACAGATTATACGGTGGCCAGTTATAAGAAATTAACTGCGGCTATTGCTACGGCAAAGAGCGCTCTTTCGACGGTTTCTACCGAAGATGAAGTTACGGCAGCAGTGGATGCCTTAAATGCAGCAGTAAAGGCGTTGGTAAAAGCAGGGGATGCAAGTTCTTTAAAGTCCCTTGTAAAAACAGCAAACGCTCTTAGTTCTTCGACCTTTACCTCATCCAGCTGGAAGAAGGTAAAAAGTGCAGTATCAAAAGCGCAAACAAATATTGATAACAGAGCTTCCGCAACAGATCTTGCTTCCTCCAAGACGACATTGAACAACGCGCTGAAGGCCCTTGAGACGAAGAAGGTTACCAAAGTGACGGCTAAGAATACCGCAGCAAAAAAAGCAACGGTTCGGTGGAAAAAGGTAAGTGGAGCAACGGGATATTATGTATATCGTTCTACGAAGAAGAGCAGCGGATATAAGAAAGTGGCAACGGTAACTTCCGCTGTAAAATATACAGACAAAAAGCTTTCAAAGAAAACGTATTATTACAAGATTGTTGCTTACAAAACCGTAAACAAAATCAAGGTAAAGGGAAGCAAATCGGCAAGCGCAAAAGTTAAGATCAAAAAATAGTGACACTAAAATAAAAGAGGGAAGGGAGCGTTGTATAAGGTGAAGGGTATGAAAAACCTTAAAAAATGGATTCTGGGAATTATTTGTCTTAACCTGTGCCTTTTTTTGTCAGGGCAGGCGAATGTAACAGGTTTTAGCGCAGCGACGGAAGAGACCTCCGTTTATTATGCAGTATCCGGCACATTGTATCAGGCATCTTCTAATGCAGAATCCATGGCAAACAGTGCCATAAAACAACTTTATATCGAAGAAGCTTCGGATGGCGCCATGTATCTTCGAATCACCTTACAGCCGGTGGAGGCCATGGGGATGAGCGGATATTTGGGATGGCTGAAATATTATGAAGATTATGATACCGATACCGCCCCCTCTGCATCGGCTGCCTTAACTGCAGCCGATGTCCTTTCTAAGTACAGCGTTTTTGACAGTTATAACAATGCCTCTTCGGGAAGCGATTCTCAGATGAAAGGCAAGAGTTATCCCAAGGTGGTCAAAATACCTGTTGATAAGAATCAAAGCAGGTATTGGATGCAGGTCTATGTTCCTTTAATGGAAGGAATCAGCGCCGGATCCGGCACCCAGACAGTACGCCTGGTATTGGATTATTCCACCATGGAAGAGGTAAGCCTGCAGGAAGTAAAAGCAGCGGAAGGAACGAATGAGACATCTTCGGAAGAAACTTCCGATAAGGCCGGCTCGACCTTAGGCAGCAATGCATCTTCTTCAAAAACGGACAGCAGCGGAAAAACCGGAAAAAGCAAAACTTCCGATCTGGATATTGCCACATTGGAGGATGGAACCTATTACCTGTCCGGAGAAATGCTGAAGGTGGATAAAAGCACTACGTCCATGGCGAATTCCGCCATTAATCCGATTATCAAGCTTACGGTAAAAAAAGGAAAATACACCGTAACCGTAAATTTTAAGGGCATGAGCGTAGGAAGTGGCAGCGGATATCTGGGAAAGATCAAATATTATACCAATGCTTATAAGGCCTCGTCCACTCAAATTACAGGAACGACCCATGAGGCAACGGTAAAATCCTACCAGAAGAATTCCGATGGAACCAAGGTTTCCGACAGTTATGGAACCGATTATCCCAAACAGGTAACCTTCCCCCTGATAAAAAAAGCAATCAAAAATGGCGGGTATGTGCCTTTACAGGTTTATGTGCCGGTGATGGAAGCAATTTCCGCCGGAAGCGGAACCCAAAATGTTTATTTAAAACTGGATTATTCTACATTAGCCAAGAAAAAATCTTCGGTAGATACCACTTCATCTTCCGCAAGTGAAAACAGTGAGGCTGCGGACACAACTACCGGTTCCGGATCGTCCCAGGGAAGCTCCCTTGCCGAGGCAGGGACTTTGACGGTGGAGGAAGACGGTGATGAGGAGGAAGGCAAAGAAGAAATTCTTTCCGTAACAGAATTTTCTAAGAGCCGGGAAGACAGCGGGGAAAGTGCAGTAAGTACAACAGCCGTATCCGCCGAGACCAAAGAGTTAGAGCCACCTCTTAGAAAATACGGAATTCCGGGGATTATAGTGATTGCGTTTTTGGCAGGGCATGGTATTTTCCGGTATCGTGCACGTATGAGGCGCTTACAATAAAGAAAAAGAGTAGGAGAAAACTATTGTTTGGCAAGATAAATCAAAAGACAATTCTTATATGGGCCGTCGGTCTTTGTATGGTGGGAATGTTTTTGCTGCGTCCGCTGCCGGCTTTGGCAGCTGCAGGAACGGTTTATACCGTAGATGTGGTAAGAAGCTATTCTCATCCCGTAACCGGTGAAATCGAAGATGCCGGAGGAGAATCCGGCGCAGCCACCGGTCAGGGCATGGTTGAGGGCGTTGTAAAATCCACCGGTATTATGGAAATTACAGATTCCGGATCTTATTACATTACAGTGGAACTTAGTCTGATTGATGAAACCTCAGACCAGAAATTTCAGGTGCAGAAACAAGGAGACACTTCCTGGAGTAATCCGGAACTGGGAATTACCGGAACCGGAAGCGACTCCAATGGGACGACGGATTATGTATGCATTAAACTTCCTTCCAAAGATGGAATCGTCCGTTGTTCCATGTACGTAGAGCAAATGGGCCGGGAAGTTGTTTTTTATTTTTATGCCGAAAATTTAACGGAAGGAAATTCTACCGGTTTGCCTGCAACCTTGGTGACAACAGCTTCCAAAAGTGATGCTGAGGACGAGGAGAAAGAGGATACCTCAGAGGAAGAACTTACAGAAACTGCCGGAGATACCTCAGAGGAAGAACTTACGGAATCTGCCGGAGATACCTCCGAAAATCAGGGCTTAACCCTTTCAACGGAGAGGGAAGTTTCCGATACCGAAGAGGACGATGCAGGGGGAGGAAACAGAAGTTTTGCAGAGCAATTGGCGCTGAATATTATTTCCGGTGTAGTTGTGGGGCTCATTTTGCTTTTTGCAGCCGCCGGCATTGTTTATTTGTTTTTGAAAAAAAGGAAAGAATGGTTTTATGATGCCTTTGACGATCCGGATTGGGAAGATGAGGACAAAGACCATGAGTAAAGGAAACATAAAAGTGGCAGGACTTGTGCTGGGAATGGTTTTCCTTACGGCTTGCTCCGGAAAGTCCGGGCAAAAGGTTTCCACCGCAGAAGAAATTTCGATAACAACGGCAGAGGAATCCGGAGACTACTCCGAAGGGGTTAAGCTGGCCAAAGAAAAAGTGGAGGAAAAAGACGGCGAGGTAAATATCATTTCCACTTCTCCGGCGGTTACGGAAATTTGCGAGAAATTAAATCTTTCTCTTGTGGGAGTGGCGGAGTCCTCTCTCTATGAAATCCCGGAAGTTTATGAGGATGTAACAACCGTGGGAACTTCCATGAGTCCGGATATGGAAATAATTGGTTCTTTGAACCCGGATTGGATTTTAAGTCCCCTTTCTTTGCAAAGCGATTTGGAGCCAAAGTATGAGGAACTGGATACGGATTGGGCTTTTGTTAACGTAAACAGTCTTCAGGGCATGTATACCTCAATTTTGGAGCTGGGATATATTTTCGACCGGGAAAAAGAAGCAGAGGCTCTGGTAAAAGATTATGAGGATTTTCTGGAATCCTATCAGGCGAAAAACGATGACGAGGAAAGTCCAAAAGTGTTGATTTTAATGGGGCTTCCAGGCTCTTATGTAATTGCAACCCCGGAGTCTTATGTAGGAAATCTGGTAGAGATCGCCGGGGGCGAGAATGTTTATGAAGGGGAAGAAGATGCCTTTATCAGCGTAAATACCGAAGATATGAAAACAAAAGAGCCGGATGTGATTTTGCTGGCGGCTCATGCTCTTCCCGATGAGGTGAGCGAAATGTTTGAAGAGGAATTTGCCACCAATGATATATGGCAGCATTTTGAGGCGGTGCAAAATAATCAGGTTTATGAATTGACCTATGATTATTTTGGCATGAGTGCGAATTTTGAATATCAAAATGCGTTAGAAGAACTGCAAGGATATCTGTACTCTAATGAGGAATAAAGGAAGGAAAAGGCAAATGGAAGGAAATTCCGTAAGGATTGAGAGAAAGGACTATGAAACACAAAGGAAAAAAGCTGCAAGATCCGCTCTTGCTTTTGCGCTGTTGGCACTGATGCTGGTAGCTCTTGTTTTTGCGTCGGCAAATATCGGAAGCCTTAGGGTCGGGGTCGGCCAAATGTTTCGAGGCCTTTTTTTAGAATATGACGCAGATGTCTATACCATATTTGACCTTCGTTTTCCACGCATTGCGATTTCATTGCTGGCAGGTGCGGCATTTTCCGTGGCCGGCGTTTTGTTTCAGGCGGTTTTGAAAAATCCTCTGGCAGATCCGGGAATTATTGGGATTTCCGGAGGAGCCGGCTGTTTTTCCATATTGCTTTTATGTGTGGCGCCGGGAATGTATGCCTTTTCTCCTTTGTTTGCCTGCCTGGGAGGCGTGGTTGCTTTTGCGCTGGTTTATGCCTTGTCCTGGAAGGGCGGCTTAAGCCCTTTGCGGATTATTCTGGTGGGAATTGCAATTGACGCATTTTTTACCGGACTGGTAAATGCAGTAGATGATATCAGCGGTTCTTCTTCTTCCGTAGCATCCATTGTGGAAGGGAATATTACTCAAATGAGCTGGGATGATGCAAAGACCTTGGCACCTTATGTTATTATCGGGCTGATTTCGGCAAGTATTGTATCGGGGCGCTGTAACTTACTGGCTCTGGAAGATAAAACGGCTAGAGGATTGGGGATGAATGTTTATCGCCAGCGGCTGATTATTTCCTTTATTGCAGTAATCCTGGCAAGTATTTCTACGGCAGTGGTGGGATCCATCAGCTTTTTGGGACTGATCGTGCCTCACCTTGGAAGGCTTTTGGTAGGGTCCGAACACGGCAAACTGATTCCTTTTTCCATGATGCTGGGCGCTTTTATTTTTTTGGGAGCGGATACCATTGGGCGAAGCATTGCCTATCCCTATGAAATCAGTGCATCCGTTATTATGTGCATTGTGGGCGGCCCCTTCTTTGTATTTATGTTAAGGAGGTCAAACAGTTATGGAAAATAAAAGAATTCACCGGCCGGAAATGGAAGTTCGGGATTTGTGTTTTGCTTACGGAAAAAACCGTGTTTTAAAAGGGATTAACCTTCAAGTTGAAAAAGGAAAGATTACAACCATTATGGGGGCTAACGGTTGCGGCAAATCCACCCTTTTTAATGTGATGACAAAAAATCTTGTGCCTATGGGAGGACAGGTTTTTCTCCGGGGGAAAAACATATGGAATCTGGGACAAAAAGAATATGCAAGGCAGGTAGCTATTGTGCACCAGCACAACACCGCGCCCGGGGATATGACAGTGCGGGAGCTGATTCGTTTGGGGCGAACCCCTTATAAAGAGATTTTCCACGGACATAAGCATTGCAAAATGCCGGAGGAAAACATGGACGAAGATTATGTGGACTGGGCCATGAAGGTTACCGGAGTGGATGAACTTAAGGATCGGGAAATGGCAAGACTTTCCGGGGGACAGCGCCAAAGAGTATGGATTGCCATGGCGCTGGCTCAGGATACCAAAATTTTATTTTTGGATGAGCCAACCACCTATCTGGATATTCGTTATCAGATTGAAATTCTGGAATTGGTGCAAAAACTGAATCGGAATTACGGCATTACCATTATTATGGTGCTTCATGATATTAACCAGGCCATTGCATTTTCCCATTGCATCATTGGGTTAAAGAACGGAAAAGTTCAGGTCTGCGGTTTGCCAAAGGACGTTATTACAAAAGAAAACTTAAAATCTTTATATGGAATTTCCCTTTCGGTAACGGAAGAGGGAGGAGAAAAGGTTGTAGTGGTTTCTCGGCGGGACGGGGAGACTCCTAGGAACAAAGAAGTGATTGCAAGGCCCCGGGCTTTCGGACAGAAAAAAGAAGCAGAGGAAGAAAAGAAAAAAAGTCCAAAGAACAAAAGAAAGAAATCCCGAAGTAAAGTTGTCAGAGCTCTTTGGGCAGCTTTGGGATGTGTGTGTCTGACTTTGGGAACGGTTGGCGTGGTTCTTCCCATACTTCCTACTGTACCTTTTTACCTGGTGACTATTTTTTGCTTTGCCAAAAGTTCCGACCGCTTATACCAATGGTTCACCGATACAAAGCTGTATCATAAGCATCTGGAAAATTTTGTAAAGCATCGGGCAATGACAGTGAAAACCAAGGCTGCGATTATGATCAGTGTAACTGCGGTTATGGCTTTTGGTTTTATTATGATGCATTCCGTTCCCATAGGCCGGATTATTCTGGCCTGCGTCTGGGTAATGCATTTGATCATATTTTTGTTTGTGATCAAAACGATTTCCCGGGAAGAGGAAGAGCGGCTTAAGAAAATTGACGGGAAAAACGACATAGGAGAATCTGTGAATTATGATTAAAAAACGACTGATCAAACTCTTATCCCATGCAAAAAAATATATTGTGTACCAGGTTCTTTTTCAGTGGCTGGCTTTGCTTTGCCAGGTGCTTATTGTTGCAAAAATTGCGGGAATCATAAAAGATCTTTTTGAAAAAAATTTAGATATCCCGGGGACTCGGGGAGCGGCAATTATTATTCTGGCTGCTGTGGCGGCAAGGTTTGTCTGTGACTATTTGTCCGGGAAGGCTTCCTTTGGAGCCTCTGCAGATGTGAAGCAGATTTTGCGGGTGAAGATCCACGAAAAGCTTCTTCGCCTGGGAGCATCCTACCGGGAGAAGATTTCTTCGGCAGAATTGGTACAAATGTCAGTGGAAGGCGTAGAGCAGCTGGAAATTTATTTCGGGAAATATTTATCCCAGTTTATTTACTCCATGATTGCCCCCATAACCTTGTTTGTGATTTTGTTTCCGGTTAATGCTCCTGCTTCCCTTGTGCTTTTGGTTTGCGTTCCTTTGATTCCGGCGGCGATTGTTGCGGTGCAAAAGATTGCTAAACGGCTTTTAAGTAAATATTGGGGGATTTATACGCAGCTGGGGGATTCTTTTTTGGAGAATCTTCAGGGACTTACTACCCTTAAAATTTATGAGGCAGACGGAGAAAAATCCAGGGCGATGGATGAAGAGTCCGAGAGGTTTCGCCGAATTACCATGAAAGTTTTGACCATGCAGCTTAATTCCATCAGTGTTATGGATATTGTAGCTTATGGCGGTGCGGCTTTGGGGATGATCGTTGCACTGTTTCAGTTCGCCGGAGGCGGAGTGGATTTGAAAGGAGTGATTATGATTATCCTGCTGGCGTCGGAGTTTTTTATTCCACTTCGCCTGCTGGGCTCCTTTTTTCATATTGCCATGAACGGAATGGCGGCTTCCGACAAAATTTTTGATTTTTTGGATCTTCCGGAGCCAAAACAGGGAGGCAAAAGACTTCCCAAAAGAGCCTTTGATATTTCTTTGGAGCAGGTCTCCTTTGGCTATCAGGAGGAACGCCTTATTTTGCAGGATGTGTCCATGGAGATTCCTTCCGGCTCTTTTGTATCGGTGGTAGGACTTTCCGGTTCCGGTAAAAGTACTATTGCCGGGATATTAATGGGAAGAAACAGAGGCTTTAAGGGAAAGATTCATTTTGGAGATATTTCCCTTAAAGAAATTGAAGAAGAAAGTCTGATGGAGCAGGTGACTTTGGTAAAACACGACAGTTATTTGTTTGGCGGCACGATTCGGGAGAATCTATTGCTGGGGAATCCAAAGGCTACGGAAAAAGAGATGGAAAGGGTGCTGTGGCAGGTAAATCTTTTGGGATTTGTCCAGGAACAAAAGGGGCTGGATACCATTCTTTTGGAAAGCGGGTCCAATCTTTCCGGCGGACAGCGCCAGCGTCTGTCTTTGGCCCGGGCTTTGCTTCATGATTCGCCGGTATACATTTTTGATGAGGCTACTTCTAATATCGATATGGAAAGTGAAGCTTTAATTATGAAAGTGATTTATTCTCTGGCAAAGACAAAAACCGTATTCATGATTTCTCACCGGCTGGCAAATGTTACCGGCTCCGACTGCATTTATATGCTAAAAGACGGCAGGGTATCAGAATGTGGAACCCATGAGGAATTAATGGGGCAGGGAAAAGCGTATGCAAAATTATTCATGGAACAAAAAGCTCTGGAGGAATATGGGCTCCGGGAGGGAGGAAATTTGCGTGAATCAAAATAAAAAAAGGCAAAATGGTTTTTTCATTATGCTGCAGCTGATTGGTCTGGTAAAACCGTTAATCGGAATTATGATTTTGGCGGTTGTACTGGGAGTTTTGGGGTATTTGTGCGCAATCTTCCTGACGGTAATCTCTTCCGGAGAGGTTATTTTGCTGTTGGCAAAAGCAGGCGTTATCGCAACCGGAGGCTTTTGGTTTTCCTTAAAAAGCGGAGCAGTCCTTTTGATTATTATGGCAATTGCAAGGGGGATTTTTCATTATGGAGAACAGTATTGCAATCATTTCATTGCCTTTAAACTGCTGGCAAAAATCCGGCACCAGGTCTTTGAAACTTTGCGAAAACTGTGCCCTGCAAAGTTGGAGGGCAGGGAAAAAGGGAACCTGATTTCCCTGATAACTTCTGATGTGGAATTGCTGGAGGTGTTTTATGCTCATACCATCTCCCCCATTGCCATTGCAATTATCGTAAGCCTGGTTATGGTGGTGTTTTTGGGACACATCTGTCTTGCGGCCGGATGGGTGGCTCTTGTTTCCTATCTGCTCATCGGCCTGGTTCTTCCCATTGCTTTGGGAAAGACAGGGGCTTCCCCTGGGGTGGAGTACCGGAAAGAATTCGGCAGCCTGAACAGTTTTGTTTTGGATTGTTTGTATGGCCTGGATGAAACCATTCAATATGAAGGAGGCGTCAAAAGAACCCGGGAAATTATAAGCAGATCCCAATCCCTTGGAGAAAAGCAAAAACATTTAAATCACATGGAAAGTTTGCAAAAAGGTCTGACCAATCTTTTGGTTTTAGTCTGTTCCGTGGCAATGCTTTTGCTTATGACCGGACAATATCGGGCAGGGACAGCAGAGGCTTCCATGGTGTTTATGGCGACCATAGCCCTTATGGGCTCCTTTGGTCCGGTGATTGCTCTGTCCAATCTTTCCAATAATTTGAATCAGACGCTGGCATGTGGACAGCGGATTTTGGATCTTTTGAAGGAAGAACCTCTGGTAGAAGAAGTGCCCGGGGAAAAGAAGGTGCAATTTTCCGATGCAAAAGTTGAGAATGTTACATTTTCCTACGAAGAGGAGGAGATCTTAAAGAATTTTTCCATGCAGATCAATGGGGGAAGCATTGTAGGAATTCACGGTCCCAGCGGCTGTGGAAAGTCTACGATTCTGAAACTTTTAATGCGGTTTTGGGATGTGGATCGGGGACGGATTTTTATGGGAAAAGATTCGATTCGTCATCTTCCGTCTAAGAGCCTTCGGGGAATGGAAAGTTATGTTACCCAGGAAACTTTTTTGTTTCACGATACCATTGCCAATAATATCGGAATTGGTAAATTGGGGGCAACCCGTGAGGAAATTATTGAGGCTGCCAGGGCGGCTTCCCTTCATGATGCCATTGTGTCTTTCCCGGAGGGATACGATACCATGGTGGGAGAAAATGGCGACACCCTTTCCGGTGGAGAACGTCAGCGAATCGGAATTGCCAGGGCTTTTTTAAGTGATCGGGACTTTTTGCTTCTGGATGAGCCAACTTCCAATCTGGATGCTTTAAATGAGGGAATTATATTAAAAAGTCTGAAGGAACACTGTCTGGATAAAACCATTCTTTTGGTATCCCACAGACGCTCTACCCTGCAAATCGCTGATGAAGTGGTAGAGATGAACCGGGGAAGAGGAACTTGAAAGTAAAGACCACCGGGTGTAGCAATAAAGTAATGAAGAAAATTACAGTTTATTGGAAATGTATGAAATTGACAATCATAGATTTTTAGCATATTCTATTACTAGAAAATGCGGCGCAGCGCAAAAAGAGGTAATTGAATGATAGTAAAAAGAGATATATATTTAAATCGGATAATCGAACGTCAAAATAATGGAATGGTTAAGGTTATAACCGGAATAAGACGTTGTGGGAAGTCCTTTCTTTTGTTCAGGTTATATAAGGAATATCTAATAACCAGCGGGATTAATTCGGATCACATAATAGAAATTGCGTTGGATGGAATAGAATCAGAGGATTTACGAGATCCTAAGACTTGTTATAACTACATAAAGGAAAGAATAGTAGACAATAAAAAATACTATGTTTTATTAGATGAAGTGCAGTTTCTTGAGAGGTTTGAAGAAGTACTGAACTCGCTTCTAAGAATTGAGAATGTGGATGTGTATGTAACCGGTAGTAATTCTAAATTTCTGTCAAAAGATATAATTACTGAATTTAGAGGCAGAGGAGATGAAGTGCATATTTATCCATTAACTTTTGCTGAGTTTTATTCAGCTTTTGGTGAAGAATATGACGATGCGTGGGATGAATATTTAAATTATGGCGGCTTGCCCGCCCTTCTTGATATGAATAATTCCAAGCAGAAAATGGATTATCTAAAGAATATATTTGATAATGTATATATGAAGGATGTCATTGACCGAAATAAAATAAAAAACAGAGACGAAATCAATACATTGGTAGATATCCTTGCATCGGCGATTGGCTCGCCTACGAATCCAACCAAAATAGCTAATACATTTGCAACAGAAAGGCATAGCAGTTATACAAATAAAACAATCTCTGCCCATATAGATTGTTTGGAAGAAGCTTATCTTATATCAAAGGTTAACAGGTATGATATAAAGGGGAGAAAGTATATAGCTGCTAATCGGAAATACTATTTTACTGACGTAGGATTAAGAAATGCCAGGCTTAATTTCAGACAACAAGAGCCAACAGATCTAATGGAAAATATTGTTTACAATGAGCTGTTGGCAAGGGGGTACCTGGTGGATGTGGGAATAGTAGAGGTCAACCAGAAAAATGCCGAAGGGAAAAGCATAAGAAAGCAACTTGAGGTCGATTTTGTTACCAATATGGGAAACCAACGGTATTACATTCAGGTGGCCTATGATCTTTCAACTGAGGAAAAGCAAAAACAGGAGTTTAACGTACTCCGAAAAATACCTGATTCCTTTAAGAAAATTATTCTGGTTAACGGATCATCCAAGCCATGGCGAAATGAAGATGGTTATGTAATTATGGGCATGAAGTTTTTTTTGCTGAATGAAAACAGCTTGGAGTATTAAAGTATAAGGAACGGTTTATAAAGAATATGAAAAGTACGGTTTTACAGAAGTAAAACTCGCTGACTATGAATATGAGCGCGGGGACATTGCTTTTGAGAAAATACTATAGAGAACAGGGGGTAATAATGATGGAAGAATTAAGAGTAGATATGAGAGAACTCACACCTGAGGAACAGGCAATATATGACAGGCAGGCACAGCTGATGTTTAAGCTGAATCGTACTATGCCACGTACAGAGGAATATATGGGTGTGCTTAAAGAGTTATTTGAAGACAGGATTGGAGAAGGCTCATATGTTGCAGCACCTCTTGGTGGAGCTGCCATGGAGAAGCTTGTTATAGGTAAGCATTGTTTTATCAACAGTAATCTTCTGGCAATGTCAAGAGGAGGCATTACGATCGGAGATAATGTGCAGATTGCAGGAAATGTGCAGCTCTTATCCAACAATCATGATCCTTATGACAGACAGATCCTGACCTGTAAGCCTATCGTTATCAAGGATGGAGCTTGGATTGGCGCAGGGGCAACCATACTATCGGGAGTAACAATTGGTAAGTTTGCAATTGTCGGAGCTGCATCTGTAGTAACACATGATGTTGGAGACTATGAAGTTGTAGTAGGCAGTCCGGCAAGAGTGATCAAGACATTGGATGCTGAGAAGTTTAAAGAGGCTGTGAATGAGTAAACATAAGGTGGTAAATGGTCAGCTTCTTCAGATGAACAAGTCTTACAAAGGATACAGAAGTGATCCTTTTTTAGTATGTAGTTAGCTATGTCTAAAAAAAGATTTATAATGCTGATAAAGGGTATCGGGGTAGATGATTTCAGAAAGTGATATTGAAGGAATGAAAAAGACTGCTGCTCTAAAAGCTGGTGACAGAAATCCCTATTCGTGGAACATGGAATATCTTCCCTATGATGACAGTGGATATAAGAAGAAAAGGATAAATGGATAGGCTAAAGGAGTGAGATTATTATGCTACTAACGATATTTTTGGCAATTGTATTATGTGTAGCGATAACGATTATGATGTTTGCTGCAGTTGCATTTATTCAGGACAAGAAGTTGTTTTCATCAGCTCCAAAGGAGTTTCAGGAAGTAATAGTGACACGGGATAAGGAAATATTTTATGGAGCAAAAGTGATAGGCTGGACATTCATTGTATTCAGCTTCCTTCTAATCCTAGGTGTGGGAGTAATCTCTATCTGGGACGGACTCAGGAGTGAGTATTCCTTTTGGCAGTTCTTTACACGATTCATACTGATACTCACGTTTTATAAACTTTACGATATGATCTGCTTTGATTATTTCCTGCTTATGAAGTATCACTTCTTCCAATTCTATTTTCCGGAAATAGAGAGCGTGACACAAGGTAGGAAGTACGGATACAACATAAAGAGTCAGCTGATAAAACTGTTGATTATATTCCCTGCGGCTTCTGCTTTGGCAGCATGGATATGTTCATTGTTTTGAAACAAGGAAAAAAAGTAAAAAGAAAACAGAAAGCTAAGAGCAGGGATTCTGATTTCAGGTATACCATAGATGTAGGCGATGGGTGGGAACGTACAAAAAGTATTTAAAATAGAAAGAGTGAAATAGTTTGTTTTGGGATAATGTTGCAGGAATTTATGACTTGTATCAGATTATAAATCGGAAGGCTAATGATCATGCGGCTTCTATATGCGCTGAATATATTACAAATGAAGATAATGTACTTGAATGCGCGTGTGGAACCGGGATTATGACAAGAATAATTGCTCCGAAATGTAAAACACAGACAGCTACAGATTTTTCAGAAAAGATGATTCATAAGGCACAAGGGAAATTAAAGAAATATAAAAAGGTCGAGCCAAAGGAACCATGTGCGTGGCATTAGGAACGTCCCCCGTTAGTTTTTTCCGAAAAATTGGACTTAATTGGTGGTAAAACATAGATATCAATATCAAGAACATATGAAGGGGGAACTAAACTATGAAGAAAATGTTTGTCACTTTATCACTGATTATCGCGCTCTTAGGAACAACCTGTCTGCCGTTGATGACGGCGCAGGCGCAGACTTGTACACACGATTGGAGCGACTGGGTAGTGGAAGAAGAAGCAACTTGCACTACGACGGGAACGCAGACTCGCACCTGTAGCCAATGCGGCGCAGAGCAGACGCAGACCATTGCGGCAACCGGTCATACCTGGGGCGAATGGGACGTCGACGAAGATCCAACCTGTACGGAGGCCGGCTCGGAATATCGCTGGTGTGAAAATTGCGATGCAGAGCAAACGCGAACCGTAGCGGTAACCGGTCATAACTGGGGTAAATGGAAGACGAAGAAAAAGGCAACGACTATGCAAGCTGGCAAGAAGGTTCGAGAATGTAAGTATTGTGATGCAACTCAGAAAAAGAAAATTGCCAAAAAGAAGATGACTGCATCCATGAAGAAGGCAAAGAAAGTTGCAAATGATTACATGAAAGCGGCTAAGGCTTATGATGTAAATAAGATGAATTCGCTATTCGCCAATAAGAAATGTTCTACCGGATATCCGACATCAGTAGTCGATGGATATTTAAAAAAATACAATAAAAAATACTTGAAATGGAAATTTGTGGATGTCAAAAAAGACGGTAAAATTTATAAGGTGAAAATGAAAGTCACAAGACCGGATATGTATAACAATTTTTACAAAGCAGTAGATGACACACTGACCTGGTATCTGGGAATGTCCTTATTCTATAGTGAGCCAAGTAAAAGCGCACTTTTTCAAAAGTACAATGCGAATCTGGTTAAGTATCTAAAGAAATTTGCCAAAAAATCCAAGAAGACAGATACCACAACGATAACTTTGAAAATCAAGAAAACCAAAAAGGGATGGAAGATTGTAAAGAAAACTAAAGCCATAGTGGACATTGCATGTGGCTATGCGAATGCCGGAATGGATGCTGCATATGATGAGTGGGATTAAAGATGAAGGAGGAGATGATGGTTTCTGATTCTGTTCAAGAAAATGAAGACACAACGTGGCAGGAAGCTTACTCTGCCTATTTGGAAAGGGGGACGGATGGCATATCATTTTCCGAAGATGGCGAAAGTACATTTGAATTGATTTATTTGGATGATAATGATGTTCCGGAGCTGTATATCAGTTCCGGATTTGAAGCCAAAGGAACCATGTGCGTGGCATTAGGAACGTCCCCCGTAGTTTATGAAATCCATTCATAGACAATTCCATACCATTCTCTTGTAAAATACGTAGCAAACATCCACCAATGAGTGTGCGCAGAAACCGCGGTTGTGTTAATACCCAGTTTATCCGCAATGACAGATGCGCGATATTCGTGAAATTCATTTGTGACAATCGCAAGATTGGTATTCAGCCCTTTTTCCTGAATAATATCAAGCGAGAAACGAAGATTCTCACGCGTGGAAGTGGACTTATCTTCCATGATTAACCGGCCAGGATCAACGCCGTGCTCGGTCAGATAAGTGTACATACACTGCGCCTCACTGATGTCTTCATCGGAGCCTTGCCCGCCGGACAAGATACACACCGCGTCTTCGTGCTCGTCCAGATAAGTTTGCGCAGCAGTAAGTCGCTCACGTAGCATCAGGCTTGGGCTCGAACCGCGCACCTGACAGCCTAGCACAACCAGCGTTTCATCGCCGCCACCGGAACCGGTTGCCTCGTGGATAATGAGCGCCGACAAGATTACGGCAGCAACGATGCAAAGAATAATGATGACTGCAATGACGCTTACAATCACGCGTCCAACTGTGACTTTCCAAATTCTTTTTACAAGCGGATTAATTGCAAATGCAAATATCCCATACAAAATCAAGATTACTCCAATCGCAATTCCGGTAGCGTTACCAATATTGAGAATTCCGTATAAAAATAACGGCGGTGTATATAAAACTTCGCAAATAAATCCTAGTAAAATTACTATAATTCTAATGACCAAATCTCTCACCTCATAGTGTAGTATAAAGCAAGAGTTATGCTTTTGCATCAAAATTTCCAGTGGTTTGTTTTACGGCGCCGGTATATTCTTTTCTGGCTTCACGATATGCCTGATAATAAATGGCTTTCATCGTATCATACACTTGCATTTCTTCCCTATATGGTAATCCCATAAGAAGACAGATCCATCTGTTACCTGCTTCGCGTACAACCTGGGCATTGTGAGCGCGCTCAGCGGCTGATTGACTCATTAGCCTGGTAGCCTGGGCCATGGCAGCAGCCCTGTTCGGTGCAACCATGGAAATTTCGCCGCGTACCAGATAAGAGCGCTTATAGATATGTAACAAAAAAGTGACGTGAGAAAAACATATGAAATGAATTTTGGGATGATTTATAATGTTTTTAGAACGATGTCAACTACCTATAGGAAAGGATAAAGATATGGAAGAAATTTTTAAAAGAATTAGTGTAAGAAAATATGAAGACAGGCCTGTTGAAAAAGATAAGATTGAAATGATACTAAGAGCAGCAATGGCAGCTCCATCGGCAGGTAATCAGCAACCATGGGAGTTTTATGTTGTTACTGACAAAGAGACTATTAAAAAGCTTTCTGAATGTAGTCCATATTCTGGATGTGCAGCTGGAGCGCCTTCTGTTCTTGTACCTTGCTACAGGACAGAAGGGCTTATGTTCCCTGAATTTGATAAGATAGATCTTTCTATTGCAACAGAGAATGCGCTTTTGGAGATTACCTCTCTTGGTCTGGGGGGTGTTTGGCTTGCAGTAGCTCCAATACAAGACAGGGTTGAGAATGTTACAAAGGTCTTGAATATACCATCCACACTTGTTCCATTTGCACTTGTTCCTTTTGGCTACCCTGCAGAAAGTAGAGAGCAACAGAATAGATACGATGAGGCAAGAGTTCATTATGTTGGTTGAAAAAGAATAATATGAAAATATAAATAAAATGCCAAAACTATGGAAGTGTAAAGAACACTTAATTTAAAGATTCAAAGAGACCGCGAAGGGAATGGTTGCAAGATTTGAGCCAACTGCAGACATGGCAAAGGTAGAAGCATGCATTCAGTCATTGTTATAAAGATCCATTTTGAAATAACGCTTGACGATTATTGTAAACGAGTGTTAGCATATGCAACAAGAGCGTAGCAAAAACGAGTAAGTTCATCTTACCGGAGCGGGCTATGCTCTTTTGTTTTTTAGGAAGTAAGAAACAAAAAAGAAATGGAGAGATTCGTAATGAAGGAAATCACGATTCATCAATTAAAGCAGTTGCCTAAAGGGGACTATCAGCTAATCGATATACGAGATGAGGGAAGCATTCTATATGGGATGATACCGGATGCGGTTTGTATTCCGGCAGCGTCATTTGACAGTGAAATAGATCAATGTATAGAGAAATTGGATAAGAATCGAAAAATCGTATTATATTGTCAGCGTGGAGAGCAATCGAGAGAGATTGCGGAGCAATTAGAGGAGCGAAATCTGGATGCTTATAATCTGTCGGGAGGATACAATGCTTTTCTGATGGATACGATGTTAAATGAAAGCAGTGAAGAGGCTCAGATAAAAGCGGAAAAGAGTATCAGGGATCGTTTTCATAAACAGATATTTACCCCGTTTGCAAAGGCATGCAAAACCTATGATTTGATACAGGAGGGAGACCACATTGCTGTTTGTATTTCAGGGGGAAAAGATTCTATGCTCATGGCAAAACTCTTTCAGGAGTTGCAAAAGCATAGAAAGGTCAATTTCGAACTGACCTTTCTAGTGATGGATCCGGGCTACAACAAAGAGAATCGAGCCTTAATCGAGCACAATGCAAAAAAATTAGGCATCCCGATTACGATATTTGACAGTACAATATTCGATGTGGTAGATACAGCAAAAAAGAATCCGTGTTATCTGTGTGCGAGAATGCGTCGAGGTCATTTATATAGCAAAGCAAAAGAACTCGGTTGCAATAAAATTGCGCTTGGACATCATTATGATGATGTCATCGAGACAATCCTTATGGGAATGCTCTACGGAGCGCAGGTACAGACAATGATGCCGAAGCTTCACAGTACAAACTTTGAAGGCATGGAATTAATACGTCCCCTTTATCTGGTAAGAGAAGAGCAGATTTGTAAATGGAGAGATTACAACGAATTGCGTTTCCTGCAATGCGCATGTCATTTTACAGAGACCTGTAGCACCTGTCATGTGGATGGAACGACTTCTTCGAAGAGACTGGAAACGAAAAGATTGATTGCAAAGTTGAAGGAAAGCAATCCATATGTAGAGGGCAATATTTTTAAGAGCGTTGAAAATGTGAATCTCAGCACAGTGATTGCCTATAAAAAAGATGGAAAACGACATCATTTTCTGGATGAATATTAGAAGCAAAATAAACAGCAGCTATAAGAGATTGTTATCGCGAGAAATTAGACAATATGTAATGACCTCCATTTTGTAGCAACGTGGATTTACCTGTATACTATAGTTGCTAAAACAAATGGTAACAGGGATAACCGAATACAAAAGGAGGATATGGTCATGAATATCAAGGTATTAGGCGGAGGATGCAAAAGCTGTGAGGCTCTCCTTGCATCTGTAAAAGAAGCAGTTGCGAAAAAAGGGATCGATGCGGAGATAGAGTATATCACGGATATGGAAAATCGGCAAAGAATTCAGAAATGGATTTGATGCCGATCTTTTTTTGCAGAATTATATAGTTTGTGATTCGGAAGCTTTTCATTTCGCAAATTTTAAAATTGATTAAAATTGCGAAATGAAATACAATTAAATAAAGGCGGTGAAATTACGATGAAACTTATAAAAAGAGACTATTATCTAAATAAACTTTTATCGGTAAAGGATGTTCCGGACATAAAAGTAATAACCGGGGTAAGAAGAAGCGGTAAATCTAAATTGATGGATGCTTTCATAGATATGATATCTGCTGATGATAAGGCTAATATCGTCCGGATCAAGCTGAACTTAAAGAAGTTCGAGAAACTGTTGGATGCGGACAAGCTTTATGACTACATAGAGCAACAGTATGCAAACGACAAAACGAATTATCTTTTCATTGATGAAATACAGCTATGTGAAGGTTTTGAACGTGTGATCAATAGCATTTACGAAGAAGAAATCTATGATATTTACCTTACCGGGTCAAATGCATTCCTTTTATCAAGTGATTTGGCTACGTTGTTTGGGGGAAGAGTTTATGAGATAAGTTTATATCCATTTTCATTTAAAGAGTATCTTATGTATTATCCATCAAATGATATAGAGGAAGCCTTTGATTCTTATGTAAAGAAAGGTGGAATGGCTGGTTCATATCTTTATAAAACGGAGGAAGATGCCAGACAATATGTTAATGGTATCTATAGAACCACTATTACAAAGGATATCGTTAGAAAATTCAAGATAGAAAACGAAGATCTTTTGATAATGATTGGGAACTACCTTATGGATAACGTTGGTAACCAGACTTCGATAAGAAATGTGGCATCCAAACTAACATCTGGCACCTACAGAACTAATGATAAGACAGTAGGGGCATATATGAATTACTTTTGCCGATCATTCCTTTTTTATCCAATCCAGCGTTATGACATAAAGGGGAAAAGATATTTAGAATCAGATAAGAAGTACTACCTGTCTGATTTGGCTTTCCGCTTTTCTGAGATAGGAACAAAAAATACTGATTATGGACATCTCTATGAAAATATAGTGGCAATAGAACTTCTCAGACGCGGATACGAAGTATACGTGGGAAAATTATATAAAAAAGAAGTGGATTTTGTCGCAATCAAAGAAGGCGAAAAGGTCTACATTCAGGTATCTGATGATATATCCAGAGAGGATACTTTTAAGCGAGAAGTTTCATCGCTTTTAGGGATTAAGGATGCTTATCCAAAGTTACTGATAGCCAGGACAAAACATGATGAAAGCCAACATGAAGGAATAAGGATTATCGATATCGCCAGATGGCTTTCTGATTCGCAAAAATAATAAAAGTTCAAATTTGCGAAATAGATGGGCATACGCAAAAGTGTAATAAAAGAAAAGGTTAATGAAAATGGGTGAAATAAAAAAACAGATGGACGATGCGAAGCAGCGTGAATACAAAGATTTGTATGAGGCATATTACAGACATGCTTATGCTGCAGCGCGTCAGATTATCAATCAACATGAAGAGTGTGAGGACATTGTACAGGAGAGCTTCTTGCGATGCAATTCTGATTTCATGGCCGGATGTGACCAATGCCGATGGTTTTGAATTGACCACTGTCTGGGCAAATGAAGAGGGCGCGTAGAATCCGCATGTTTATGAAATTGAAAAGACAGGAAATGGGACATATAAAGCTGCAGATGGCGTGTACAAAGATGCTTACGATCTGATTACCTATCAGATTTCGATGGAAGTGCCATATACTGACCGCTTACAGTTTGTGGATCCTTGCTATGGATGGAAGCTGCTTTCTGTTTCGATAAAATCCTATCGCATGAATGGAGAACAAAAAATCTGGTCGGAAGAAGTCACTAGATAAATTTTTTAACTCAGTCGGGGTACAAGCTCCGACTGAGTTAAACGCTCCGCGAGGATGCGCACGGATTCGGACAGGAATTTGTCTGCTGAAGCAGACCCGAATCCGGCGCGCAAGACTCGCGAGCGAGTCTTGACAAAAAGTTAGATTTTGTTAAACCCTCTTTAGGGATTTTTATCGTCTTATAAGTATGAGGCATAAAAATGAAACCATTTGCGTCTTAACAAAATATAATCAAAGTAAAAAGAGGTGTGGAAAATGGAGAAAAAAATTAGGGTAACAACATTATTTTTGGTAATACTACTTGCGATTATCGCACTGTATCATCCAAATACTGTAAAAGCAGCCGAGGTAATAGACGGCTTTCATGGAGGAAGTGGAACGAAAGATAATCCTTACCAGATAGCAACAGTAGAGGAATTCGAGATTTTAAGGGGAAATTTAAATGTAGATGATGGATACGATCATACGGATTTTTATGATACATATTTTGTCTTAACAAAGGATATCGCGTATGACAGTTCCAAACAGATTAGTGCGCCGCAACTAGGATTGACCAAATGTAAGATTGATGGAAAAGGTCACACAGTCAGTGGTATAACATCCAACGGAAAATCTTTGTTCAACCGTGTAAATGAAACTGAGATTACAAATATTAAATTTAAAAATTGCAATCTTAAGAATACACCGCTCCTGGCGAAAGATATTTTTGATGGTAAATTATCAAATATTACTTTTTCAAACAGTAAGGTAAGTTTTAATAACCAGAATAAAAAAGATTTTAGCGATGAGTCCAATTTTGGAAGCAAGTTACACTACGGTGGGCTTGTAAACTGGGTTTATGGTACGAAAACAGAAAAAGTAAATGTAAATATTAACATGACGATCAAGGGTACCGGTGTCTATGGCATGCTTTATGGAAATTTCAGAGGAAATGCAACAGGCATCAAGACGGCAGGAACACTCAAGGCAGCAATACTTTATGTGAAAAAGAATCAAGCGGTAAGCTGCATCGGAGGTATGTTCGGTAATATCGAAGGAACGGTTAAGAATTCTGTTAATAATGCAAAAATTACTGTTTCATTACCAAATAAAAAAGTAGGTTGCAGTATTGCTGGTATCTCCGGAAGCGGAAGCTATCCATTAGAAGGTAAAAAAACCGGCTGCAGATATTATAAATGTAAAAACCAGGGAGCGATTAAGGTAACCACCAAATGGAAAAATAAAGAAAGATTATTTGTAAATGTTGCAGGAATTACCGCAGGTTTTACGGATGGAGATATTCAAAGTTGTTCTAACTCCGGAAACATTACCGCTCCTTTCTCAGAAGGCATAGCAGGAATCACGAATACCGCAAACGGAACAATTACGAAATGCAGTAATTCCGGAAAGATTACAGGTGTGGATACAAAACGAGTGTCAGGAATCGTTAATTGGGCTTATAAGAATGTGAAAAGCTGCACGAATTCCAGAGCAATTAAAAATTCTGCCAGCGTGATTCACTATGATGGTGATAGCAATGCAGCAGGTATCGTGAACTATGTTGATTCTAAATATAGAAATGTAACAATCCGCGATTGCAAAAATAAAGCCAAAGTGACGGCTGTCAATAAACGTTATCACGCCTCTAGTGCTGCAGGTATCGTAAATCACATTGGTCAGACGAACAAATATCATAGTACTGTCTCCAAATGCAGCAATTCCGGAACAATTTCTGGCGACGGCAAATCTTCAGGAATTGTAGATTCTTCCGGAAATTGGCAGGTGAAAAAAGGAAAGAATGTCATTAAATCCTGCACAAACACTGGGAAAATTTATATCAGAGGTGGCGAAGAGAAACCTGGAATCTGTAGTTATGCAGTCAATACTACGATTAAGGGATGCAAAAATAGAGGAAAGATAATAGAAAAATAATCGCAAGGTGTTGATAAAAGCCCACTTATTCGTAAGTGGGCTTGGAATCAGACTTTACGTTTGCGATTGAAAGGCTTTCCTGATTTGCTGCAGAAATTTTTCTGCAATAGGAGTAAAGGTCTGATACTTATTCCATATCAGGTATAATTCCGATCTGAGCGCAGGTGAAAGTGGCCGAAACACCATATCGGTTCCTTCGGTGTTTATCAGGTCCTTAAATGTAAGGAGGATTCCGAGTTTTTCTCTTGCAAACACAGAGCCGTTATAGGATAGTCTGAAAGACCCTTCAAGCTTAAGCTCTGAAAATCGGTTTTTTGCCCATGCTTTAATCTCGTTGTTCCAACTCTGCTCGGAGACAAATAGAGGCTCGCCCACAAGGTCGGATACACGGATGGATTTTTTCTTTGCAAGGGGATGAGATACTGACATAATGGAACCCCATACATCCGCCTCGGGAAACTTTACATATTCATATTTATTGCTGTCAGGTGTTTCGCAAAGCACAGCAAAGTCTAGAATACCCTTATCAAGCTTTTCTGTAACCTGTTCGGTATCACCGCTGGTTATGTGATAAGAAAGTCCTGGATATTTTTCTTTTAACTTATAGATCTCCCTGGCAAGGTATCTTATCTGATAGCTTTCTGCCAGTCCAAAATGTATATCGCCACCGGTTATATCATCCAGAGAATTAAATTCCTGTTCGATCTTATCTGACATTGCTACTAAATCCTGGGCGCGGTCACGCAGTAGCATACCCTCATCTGTAAGTGAAATACTGAAGCTGTGCCTTACAAACAGCTTTTTTCCAAGCTCTTCCTCTAATGCTTTTAATGTCTTTGAAAGAGTTGGCTGAGAGACATGAAGCTGCTCAGCGGCTTTCGACATATTTTCTTCCCTCGCAACTGCAAGAAAGTATTTGAGATTTTTTATTTCCATGAAAACCTCCTAAAGTTAAATGATTTGGATGATATTCCAAAAAGTAATATCATGATATTTATTTTATTCATTAGCGAAAAACCGGTCAAGGCTTTAGTATGGAAATTGAAAGGAGTCAGAGATGGATACAGAAAAAATACTTGAAAACCTTTCAGGCATGGGCTGTGATGAGAAAGAAATAAGCTTTATGAAAAAGATGTATGAAGAAGGGGATACAGATACGCTTCTTCGAGATCTTAGAAAATGCCGGTGCCATCTGATGGACGAACTTCATGACAGTCAGAAAAAAGTAGATAACATGGATTTTTTGATAAGACAGATCCAAAAAGAAAAGTAATTAAAACGGAGGAATGTAAAATGAACAGAAAAGAAGAACTGAACCTTGTAACGGAATGGGATAAAACCTTTAAGAAAAGTGATAAAGTAGACCACAGCAAAGTCACATTTGTAAACAGATATGGAATCACGCTTGCAGCGGATATGTATGTTCCAAAGAATGCAGATGGTAAGCTCCCTGCAATTGCTGTATGCGGGCCATTCGGTGCAGTTAAAGAGCAGTGCTCAGGTCTTTATGCTCAGACAATGGCAGAGAGAGGATTCTTAACAATAGCATTTGACCCATCATTTACAGGAGAGTCCGGTGGGAACGTAAGATATATGGCATCTCCTGATATCAACACAGAAGATTTCATGGCTGCAGTTGATTTCCTTTCACTTAATGAAAAAGTAGATTCTGACAGGATTGGAATCATCGGTATCTGTGGATGGGGCGGCATGGCTGTAAATACAGCAGCTCTTGATACAAGGATCAAAGCTACAGCTGCAATGACAATGTATGACATGACAAGAGTAAATGCCAAGGGATATTTTGACTCCGAGGACAGCGAGGAAGCAAGGTATCAGAAGAGGGCTGCCATGTGCGCTCAGAGACTTGAAGACCTTAAGGCAGGTGAGTATAAGCTTGGCGGCGGTGTAGTAGATCCACTTCCGGAGGATGCACCTTTCTTTGTAAAAGACTACTATGACTATTACAAGACAGACAGAGGCTATCATAAGAGAAGCCTTAATTCCAATGGAGGCTGGAATGTAATTGGCTGTGAGTCCTTCGTTAATCAGCCAATACTTAAGTACAGCAATGAAATTAGAAGTGCAGTTTTGCTGGTTCACGGAGAAAAAGCACATTCATGTTATTTTTCAAAGGATGCATATGCAGATATGGTAGGAGACAGCAAGTATGCTGATAATAAAGAACTTATGATAATTCCTGATGCGGTGCATACAGATCTATATGATGGCGGAGATAAGGATTATATTCCTTATGACAAGCTGGAGAGCTTCTTTAAGGAGAGTTTAAAGTAATGATAACGGTTGAAGAAATACTGGAATATCTTAATTTGGACAGAGTAGAAGATATGACAGAAGAGATGCATGAATGTTTCATGAGGCAGAGCCAGGCTGCCATAAAGCAGACCATGGAATTAAATACCAAGTACCATACGCCAGAGGAAATCGTCAGTATCATGACTGAACTGACCGGTGAGGAAGTGGATGAAAGCTTGAGATTGTTCCCACCTTTTTATACGGATTTTGGAAGAAACATTCACATCGGGAAAAATGTATTCATCAATTCCGGATGCAGCTTCCAGGATCAGGGCGGCATATACATTGGTGATAACACCCTGATTGGGCACAGGGTCGTCCTTGCTACTCTGGATCATGATTTGAATCCTTATGACAGGCACCTTCTGTGTGCTCCTATACATATTGGAAACAGGGTTTGGATTGGAGCAGGAGCAATTATAACCAGAGGAGTTACAATCGGTGACGGTGCTGTAATTGCAGCTGGAGCTGTTGTAACTAAAGATGTAGAGGAAAACACAATTGTGGGAGGCGTTCCCGCAAAACTGATTAAGAAGATAGAAAATGTCGTGCCAATAGAAAAGAAATAAAGGATGTTTAAGATGAAAACGAAAATGATTTTGATAACATTCTGTATGACGATCATGTTTTGTATGAGCGCCTGTTCTGGAAATACAATAAACTCTGGTGATAATCAGAATGCAGTAACTGAAATATCAACATCAGAAAATGTTGAAACAGAAAGCTCAGAAGAGAATGTCATGTCGGAGGGAACTGCTATGTATCAGCCGGCAGAAAAAGATGAATCAGCAGATGATGAAGCTATTGGGGATAATACTATGATAATGATGATTGATGATACAAAAGTTAATGTGGAGTGGGAAGACAACCAGGCTGTAGAAAGACTGCGGGATATGGCTAAAGATGGTGATATTACCATTCAGATGTCAATGTATGGCGGTTTTGAACAGGTGGGTTCCATAGGACAGAGCTTGCCACGAGATGATAAACATTCAACAACGAGTTCAGGTGACATTGTACTTTATTCGGGCAATCAGATGGTAGTGTTCTATGGCTCCAACAGCTGGTCATACACAAGACTTGGTCATATATCTGATAAGGATGAGGCAGAGATGGCAGATCTTCTTTCGCAAGGAGATGTTACGATAACCATCAGCACGGAATAGGTACCTCTTACGAAGATGTCGTGGACAAGGCTGTTGTTTACAGATTTGTTCTTAATTCTGATGACGAGGGAAGAGCTTCTATCCTTGTATAGAATATAAACTCAAGAAGCGCGGTGCAAGAGTAACTTCTACTTGTACTGGATATGGACCCCAAAAAGTAGAATTTTGAAATTCACATTACGAAGGCGTGTACGGAAAGGCGTGTAGATCGGATGGTCTATGCGTCTTTTTGAGTACGATTTTTGGGATGAAAAATTTGTTAGGATTGGTATGTAACAATCAAGCAATGGATTCAAGAAATGTTTGGAGGAAATACCGCATGAAGCATATTGTTGTTGATTTAGAAATGAATACGATCCGTAAGAAGGATGATGCACGTAGAATATGTGGTTTAGAGACAATAGAGATTGGTGCAGTTATGCTCAATGATAACCTGCAGGAAATTTCTTCTTTTCGTACCTATGTAAAGCCTGAGCATTGCGATGGTATCGCAAGAAATATCAGTAGACTTACAGGTATCACAGATGACATGGTGGCAAATGCTCCAAAGTTCAATGAAGCACTTCACATGTTTGCAAATTGGTGCCTTGCGACCGGTGATGAAGTCATAGTATATGCCTGGAGCGAATCTGATTATAGCCAAATTGCAAAGGAAATGGTTTTGAAAAGCTATGAGATTTCTGGTGCAGAAACTGAACTATTAGGAAATGACTGGTTTGACTTTCAGCAGGAATTTGATTCATACCTTGGATTTGAACGTCAGGTGTCTTTGAAGATGGCTCTTGAAATGGCCGGTGTAGATTTCTTGGGTAGAGAGCATGATGCATTGGACGATGCAAGAAATACGGCAGAGCTTCTTCAGATTATCAGGGATGAAGAGCGGTTCAATAAGACCCTACGGAAGATTAAAGAGTATATGGAACCGACTGAAATTGGCACTACCATAGGTAGCTTGATTGATTTTTCAGCATTTGTATGTGCATAGGGCGGAACGACAGATGTTACGTTAAGTGTAGAGAATTCTTTGAAGCAGATTCTAGAAGATTAAGACCCTATTGGAAAAGAATAACAAAGCACTCATTTTTTTGAAAAGTGGGTGCTTAATAATTGAAGGGAGCGTATAAGAAATGAAGCACCATAAACTGCTGGTTTATGGTGCTGACAGAAAAAAGATGTTACAGTGATTGCACAATTGAAATATCGGGTAAATAAAACCGGGATAACGAAGGATATTAGGAAGAACCATAGGAGTACTCTGCTTTTTTTCAAAAAGTTTGGTTCTTTCAATCTAAGTTACCCGGTTTTTGTGCGTTAAAGTATATTTTTTTAAAAGGAGAAACACGATATGGAAAAGATGAATTTCACGAACAAACAAACAGCATTTGAGTATGCATTTTACATGATAGCAGCAAGCTATTTCAACAAGGCCATTTGCCGGTCTAAAATGACAGAGCAAAATATGCTCATACAATACAAAGAACAAAAAGTCAAGACTCGCTCGCGAGTCTTGCGCGCCGGATTCGGGTCTGCTTCAGCAGACAAATTCCTGTCCGAATCCGTGCGCATCCTCGCGGAGCGTTTAACTCAGTCGGAGCTTGTACCCCGACTGAGTTAAATAGCCAATATCTTATGGAAGAGTTGTGCATAGGCTTTATGGATGACCTTGCCGATAAGTTACCGTCTAACTTCTTTGAAAAGGAAGTGGAGGTTAACTTAAAAAGAATAACACCTAAATTAGTAGAAATCATAATTTCGAACCGCGACTACGCGATGGTATTTAGACCAATATATAAGGGGAAGAAATCAGAGATTCGACATCAAATATGGAGAAAGATTCTCCATTGATTCAGTCGGAGTACAAACTCCGACTGAAAGATATTACATAGGCATCAGATTTTTGCCGAATTCTTCATCGACAACACTGGCAACAGCAGTATAGATGGCAGATGCACCGCTGATGATTCCAATCACACCGGCAACGATTCCGAGTGTGTGACTTCCGGCAAAATTCTCCAAAGCCAGGAATAAAAACAAGAGCATAAGTGTTCCAAAAACAATGCGTGTTGCGTTATTTCCTTTGATGGTACCAATAAACATAAAGAAGGTATAAATGCACCAAAGCAGGAAATAAAAACCAAGAGAAAGCGAATCGGCAGCTTCGATGCCAAGCTTTTCATATGGTAATAACCAGATTAAGATAAGTGACCACCAAAACAATCCATAGGATGTGAAAGCCGTAGCGCCAAAGGTGTTTCCGGCACGAAATTCCATGATTCCGGCGATAAATTGCGCCAGGCCTCCAAGCATAATGCCCATTGCGATAATCACAATGGAAAGCTCAAAGACACCTACATTATGAAGATTTAAAAGTAGAGTGGTCATTCCAAAACCGAGAAGACCCAAAGGGCCTGCGTTCGCATGTTTTACATAATTTGTTTCTGACATTTTTTCATTACCTCCATTAAACTGTACATACGTGTAAAAGAATACTAGAATAAGAAAAAAAGTTCAAGGCGAATGTGCGGGGAATGAAATCAGAAGCTGAAAAATCGCACACCGTCTGGTGAAAACATTCACAGCAATCAAAAACGGTATAGGAGGATATGGAAGATGAAAGTGTTATTATTGAATGGAAGTCCAAGAAAAGACGGAAATACATCTATTGCCCTAAATGAAATGGTAAAGGTATTTGAAGCAGAAGGAGTAGACGCTACGGTAGTTCAGATTGGGAACAAGGATATTCGAGGATGCATTGCTTGTGGTGCCTGTTTTGAAAAAGGTAAATGTGTCATAGATGATCTGGTAAATGAGTTGGCTTTGAAATTCGAAGAGGCAGATGGCCTTGTGGTTGCTTCGCCGGTATATTATGCTTCTGCAAATGCAACACTTATAGCCTGTCTTGACAGATTATTCTACAGTACACATTTTGATAAGACGATGAAAGTGGGTGCAAGTGTAGTATGTGCAAGGCGAGGAGGACTATCGGCAACCTTTGATGAACTTAATAAGTATTTCACAATTAGCGGCATGCCAGTGGCAGCAAGCCAGTATTGGAATAGCATTCATGGACGAGAAAAGGGAGAGGCAAAGCAGGATGCAGAGGGATTGCAGACAATGCGTGTTCTTGCAAGAAATATGACATTTCTTATGAAGAGTATTTCTTTGGGAAAAGAACAATTTGGCTTGCCTCAAAAAGAAGAGTGGCAACCGACACATTTTATAAGACATTAAGTAAAATTTTAGTGGGCAAAAAATATGGGAAGAGGATTTCTCCTCTTCCCAATCATACAGAAAAACTTTAGTATTTAATTGCGACAAAAATACAAAGGAATACTATGTTAGTCGAAGAAGGAATTACTTTCAAGGAGTTTGAGCTTAAAAAAATTTCAAATGATTTGCGAATGGGGACAAAACTTTACAAGAAAATTCTTGGAAAAATATGATGCGTATCTTATGGAGAAGTGAGATAAGAAGGCGTATCGACATAAGGGATTTAAGAAAACTTCAATACAGAGTCAGTTATGGTGCATGATGTTGACGAGGGGGACGGATTAATGATAATATTCAAATATATAAAATATTTAATTTCGAGGAGGAAGAAAATATGAGAAAGATAAGGCGGGGAACAGGGGTAATTGCTATTGTTTTAGCGATTTTCATAGGATGTGTAGCGTTTGGAATGACGACTTATGGATATTATAATATTGAGAATACTTTTACCCATGGAATTCGCGCATGGGCTTCAGCAAGTTCTAAGTATTCATCAGCAAGTATAAAAATCGTAGAAGGTTCATATAATTCCGGCTGGAAGACTGGTAGGGATGTTACATTGACAAAAATAAAAAATCCTATTTATACACTTAAGAGATATCACAGATACAATAAATAGGAGCGAAAAATGATTCGAATATTTACAAAATCAAAATTATTGTTATTTTTTGATGTGTTTATTACCTTTGCAGTGATAGAGTTGATTTCTTTTTCCTATTCAAGGCTTGCAGGAGACACAGGGCTGATGGAAGATGGGGCACAAGTCAGTGATGGATTGGGCTTTTTAAAGGGAATTTTTGTAATCATTCTTCTTTTGGTGATGGCTAATCTTTTTTATCTGATGGAATATTGGCTAAACAAACAGAAAAATGAATTAAGAGTTAGGAAACTTTGCGGCGCAAATCAGATGACATTGCGCCGTTATCTTATGTTATCCTTGCTTTTGGTTTGGGGAGCGGCATCTGTAATAGCTGTTTTCGCATCAAGACTATTTTCCCTTTATATAATAAAAGATATTCCCTGGGTTTTTACGATTGCTGTTTTGGTAAGCTTTTGTTTTGGAATTATTCAGGTCTTTTTTGGCATTATTATGGATAATATCTGTAATAAAAGGGCAATGCGAAGAAGGCTTGTTTTGGTTTTGCGATATTGTCTGTTTGCCGGACAAATGTTTTTTGCAGTATGGGTGTTGCTTCTTGCGATTTATACCTTTGAAGGTTATGCGGATTTTATAAAATCATATGAAAGCGTATATGATTCCTTGCAAGATGCAGGTTTTCTTACAGCGACTGTTGACGCAGAATATCCGGATTCGGATGAAGAGACGGCTCTGGAATTTGAAGACTATGTAGATGAACTAACGGATGGAAACTATTTTTCCTTTTTGGAATCTTCTGTAGAAATCCAAGATGGTGCGCCTTATGATGTAGTGGAAAATTATGACAAACAATATATTGCCTTCTATGTAACGGACTTGGTTCCGGAGATTTATGAATGGACATGTACACAAGGAAGTTTATTCACAGCAGATCAGATGAGCGGAGCGGAAAATGATTATATACCGGTGCTGCTTGGCGCAGACTTTGAAGGCGTTTATAGTGCCGGAGATGTGATTGATGGGATCTATTATGTACAGGGAATTTTAGATGAGGCTTCCTTTTATTTGAATCCCAGATGGGATGGAACGGCTTATGATGTAAAAGAGATGGTCGTGATTCCCATGAAATACGGATATCAAACTTGGGGCGGAATGTTAATCAATCAGCTTAATCTGCTAAATGCCACAAACGAACAGATAGCGGCAATTCAAGAAAAAGCAACCATCTTTGGTCTTACAGAAATGTCGTACACAAAGACAAGCACTCAGGTTGCTACAATAAAAAGTGATATTCATCAGGCGTTGTACGAAAATGCAGAGATGGTCATCATACTTATGGTGCTTTGCATCGTAAGTCAAATCTGTGTACTACTTAATTTGATACAGACAAGAAGAAAAGAGTTTGGAATCATGATGCTTTGCGGCGCTACCAAATTCAGGATAATGAAAGGAATGATAGCTCCGATTTTCGTGATTCTTGTTGCCGAAACGGGGATTTGTCTTGCTTTTTATCCGAAGAATCTTCCTATAATTGTCGGAGCAATTTTATTCGTTTTGGTAAGTGGGATACTAGTGGCAGGTATCCCGATATATAAATGGGTGAAAATACCCGCAGCAGAACTTGTGCGGAGGAAAGAATAGATGAATACGGTAATAGAATTAAATAATATCAGTAAGACCTTTGGGAAGAAGAATGCGCAGGTAAAGGCACTGCGGGAGGTTTCCCTTAAAGTGCAGGAAAATGAAGTGGTTGCAATTGTCGGGAAATCCGGATCCGGTAAGTCTACGCTTTTGAATATTATCGGATGTATGGATCGTTTGGACAGTGGCCAATATATGCTAGGTGAAACCAATATAGAAACACTAAAGGATCGTGAACTTGCTAAAATCAGAAACGAATTTTTCGGATATGTTATGCAAGACTACGCACTGATAGGTGATATGAGCGTGCAAAAGAATATTGAAATGCCACTTAAGTATGCCAAAAAGTCTAAACGAAGCAAAGAAAAGATTAGCCGTTATGCAAAAGAGTTGGGAATAGAAGATAAACTTCAGTCAAAAGTAGAAAATCTTTCCGGAGGACAAAAGCAACGAGTGGCAATTGCCCGTGCTTTAATTAATGATGCGAAAGTGATTTTGGCGGATGAACCAACCGGAGCTCTGGATGCGCAGACAGGAGAAGATGTTTTTCAGCTTCTTTTATCATATAAGAAAGAAGGGAAAAGTGTAGTTATTGTTACGCACAATGAGGAACTGGCTAAACGATGCGATCGGATTATAAAACTTGGAGATGGTAAAATAATCGAAGAATAAATACGATAAAATATGGCGAAAGCTCACTTTATCTTAAGTGAGCTTGGCTACCTATAAACGAACCCATCGGGACGTGTCAAAAGCAGTGAAGTTTTGCTAGGGTTTGACACGATCTGGTGGGTTTGTTATTTGTTTGAACGTATAAATTTTTATTGTAAAGAGCTATAATTGATGAAATGATAGTGAATATATGGTATGTTGTTCTGGAATTCTAGATACACCTTAGCAAAATGGTAGAAGGTGAAGTCAAAGGCGAATGACAGACAGAAAATCACAGTGAGAAACAGATAGGAGGACAAGCGAACATGAGTGTATTAGTAGCATTTTTTAGTGCAGAGGGAAAAACAGCAAAAGTGGCAAAGGAATTTGCCTCGAAGATTGGAGCGGATATCTTCGAGATTATTCCGGAGAAGCCATATACATCGGCAGAAATCAAATGGATGAATCCGATGGCTCGATGTAACCGGGAGCAAATTGGAAAAAAAGAGGTTCCGGTTGCAGGAAAGATAGATAATTTTGAGCAATACGATACTATATATATAGGATTTCCGATATGGTATGGTGCCCAGCCAAGAGTGATTAATACGTTTTGTAAAGGATATGATTGGGCTGGTAAGAAGGTGTATGCATTTGCAACATCCGCAGCTAGTGGAATTGGAAAGACAGCTGCGAAGTTGACGCCTTATGTGGAAGGTGCATTAGCCGTGGATGCTAAGCTTGTGAAGAGCGCATCCGAACTTGAGAATTGGGCGAAGAGCCTATAACTCAGTCGGAGAAATCCCCCACCTCTAAGCGTTAGCGTAGGTGGGGGTTATGACAAACTATACTCAGTCGGGGTACAAGCTCCGACTGAGTTAAACGCTCCGCGAGGATGCACACGGATTCGGACAGGAATTTGTCTGCTGAAGCAGACCCGAATCCGGCGCGCAAGACTCGCGAGCGAGTCTTGACGTATTATATTGTTAAAAACACCCGTTCTAAGACGAGTATCGCTATGCGATATTACCCACGACTCTTTTTTTCATTGCGTAGGCGAAGCGGAGCTATCGTGCGGTAGCGGGTGTTTTTTTTTATGATAAAGGGTGGTAAAAAGTACGGTACTATGGTACTATACAAATGCACTTGTGATTTCGGATTCGCTGTAAAGGAAAATATTAGGATGGTAGATGTTTCATTTGATATAGCTTATAAGATATGTTTTGAAGTAGCTGCTGCTTTATTTGATATAGTGTTATATACCTATCTTTCGATACGTTTTGTCAATCGAGGGGAAAGCAGTAGAAGGTTTCGCGGAATTGTTATTTATATTCTAATCGGAATTTTTTATGATATTTTCTATGTTCTGTTAAGAGGAAATATTAGTACGATTTCGTCCGGAGTAACTGTTTTTTTGTTTGCATTAAAGATAAGTCTGGTGCTGGTTGTGTATCACATTGTTTCCATGTATGTAGAAAGTAGTATCCACGAACGCGCACAGGACGCCAAGCTGCATATATTTAACAAAGTGCTCATTTATATTGTGCTTACGTTTTTACTGCTGCAGATGATTTGGTGCTGGGTCCACAACGGGGAAGACATGCATAGGAACTATTCGTGGATTCGTCTGATCTGTGGATTTTTGATACCGGCATATCTGACCATTTATGTAGGCGGTGAGTTGCTTGCGAGTCGCAGCAATATTAATCGTCGGTATGTAGTCGTAGTGATCTTTTGCTTTTTCTTTTTGGTTTCGAGTTTTATCAGTCAAAGTATTTTGGATGAAAAGCTGGAAATTACATATTTTGGATTATCAATTGCGTTACATATCCTGTTCTTTACCCTAGAATCACCGGATTATCAAAATCTTCTTGAGACCTTGGAAAAATTGGAGGTGGCAAAAGAAGAGGCAAAGGCTGCCAGCAATGCTAAGAGTAAGTTCCTATCGCAGATGTCTCACGAAATTCGAACCCCTATCAATTCGGTATTGGGTTTGGATGAAATCATTATTCGAGAGACCAAGGAACCTTCGGTGGCAGAATATGCAAGGCAGATTCAATCCAGTGGAAGAACGCTTTTGGGAATTATAAATGACATATTGGATTTTGCGAAGATTGAGGCCGGGAAAAGAGAGATTCTTGAGGAAAACTATGAATTGAATTCCTTGGTGGATGATTGCTACAATATAGCAAATAAATCGGCAAGAGAAAAAGGTCTGTCATTTGTCCTTGATGTTGATCCGCAGATGCCAAGCCTATTGTATGGCGATTACATTTCGATGGAGCAAATCATAAATAATTTGCTTAGCAATGCGATTAAATATACGGAAACAGGAAGTGTTATATTGCGGTTTGGATATGAGGAATTAGAACCACCGCATATGTTGCTGTGTGTTTCCGTGGAAGATACCGGAAGAGGGATTGCACCGGAAGATATAAAGCGATTACTGTCACCGTTTGACAGAATCGAAGAGAAGAAGAGCCGGACAATTACCGGAACGGGGCTTGGACTTAGTATCGTAGATGAGTTATTGCATCTTATGGACTCGAAACTAGAAGTGGAAAGCACGTATGGAAAAGGAAGTACGTTCTCTTTTAAGGTGCGTCAGACGAAGCGCGGTGATGAGGTGATTGGAAATCTTCTAAGCCGTTTTTCCGTGGAAAATTTTGGTGAGTACGAGGCTTTGTTTTGGGCACCTGAGGCGGCAATTCTTGCAGTAGATGATACGGAACCGAATTTATTGGTATTTAAGGGCTTATTAAAAGAAACCGGAATGCAGATTGATACGGCTACATCGGGAGAAGAGATGCTAGCAATGGTTACGAATAAGTCATATGATCTTATCTTTCTAGATCATATGATGCCCGGTATGGATGGTATTGAGACGCTCCATCGGATGAGAGAGTTGCCATCTTGTATCAATGCCGACACACCGGTTGTGGCACTTACAGCAAATGCCATAAGTGGGGCGAAGGAATATTATATGCAGGAAGGATTTTATGATTACCTTGCCAAGCCAATCAATAGTAAATTGCTCGAAACCATGGTAATGCATCATCTTCCGAAAGAGAAGATTCAAAATCGCAGTCAGGCGCAAGGACATCATACGCAAACGAGCTTTGCCAATTTATATCCGCAGGTTAAAGGGATTGACTTTGAGATGGCAAAAGCATATTGCCGGACAGCTGAAATCTGGGAGGAAACGGCGAAGAATTTCTATGCACAGATTCCGGAGCTGATCGAACATATAGGCAAATTTTTGGAGCAGGAAAATATTGAGCAGTACACAATTAAAGTGCATGCCTTAAAAAGTTCTGCCCGTTTGATTGGAGCTGCGAAACTATCTGCAAATGCTGCAGAACTGGAAAATGCAGGAAATCAAAACGCGATTGATTTTATCAAAGAAAAGACACCAACACTGTTAGCGCAACTTTTAAGCTATCGAGAGCGACTCGGTTCTCTTGACGGAAAGGATAAGGGAAAAGCCGAAAAACCGGTGATGGAATTGCAGATGTTAAAAGAGGCATATACGGATTTGAAAGAGATGGTAGAAGCGTTTGATTTTCGTAGTGCGGAAGAAATCTTGAGTATGATCGAAGGATACCAATTACCACAAGAGGAAGTGGAAAGATTTGAGAAGATTCAAACTTTGGTTAGAAAGGTTGACCGCACAGGGCTGATTGGGCTATTATAGCACTGTCATATAGAGATGAAAGGAAACTATTATGGAAATAACAAGGAACCGTCAGATGCTCTTTGTCGGAGATAATAATAGCTTCATGGCAAAGGCTATATTAACAGGATTAGAAGACGCGGCTTATGATATTACAACTTGCAGTTTTTTACCGGGCGAAGTTGAGAAGGTTAAGGAATATCCACATTTATGCATCGTATGTATCAAGGAATTGAATGACAATATCATTCGAGTTCTGAATCATCTATTGCAGGAAAAGCAAAGATGGGTCTTTGAACTGTATTTGATTGGTAGTAGTCATGATTTAGAACAATTGTATCTTACGATACCGAAGGAGAGTTTTTCGCATGTATTGGTAAGACCCATTAATGTAGATGAACTGGTTGCCATGCTTGAACAAGAGTCTGAGCAGGAGCGTCTTAGAAAGATATTAATTGTAGACGATGATACGACTATGCTGCGAGCTATGCGTTCTTTGCTGGCGGATGATTATTTGCCGCATATTGTCAACAATGGTGAAGATGCGTTGACCTTTCTGCAAAATATCAAGGTGGATTTGGTATTGCTTGATTTCGCAATGCCGGAAATGTCCGGACCGGAAGTGCTTGAGAGAATGAAGCGCGATCCAAAGTTGATGCATATTCCGGTGATGTTTTTGACAGCAAAGGGCGATAAGGAAAGTGTTCTTACCGCAGCAATGTTAAAGCCGGAGAAATATATTTTAAAAACGATGCCGGCAGAAGAAATCTTGCAGACTATAAAAAACTACTTTAAAGAAAAAGAAATGAAGTAAGAGGCAAAATCGCTCATAGGAAATGAAGGGATAGAGTTATGAAGATAAGAAAACTGATTATAGGAATGATAATCAGTATATTATTACTATCGTCTGTGCAGCCAGGCAGTGCAAGTGTTGTGCAGCAGACGGCAACAGAGGGGTTGCTTTGTGGTATTACATTGGATGTCAGTAATCGTTATTATTCGGTAAACCAGATAAAAAAGTATATCAATCTGGCATCAAAAAGTGAGAATGGGTATCTACAGCTTCATTTGACCGGAGATCAAAATGTCGGAATTGAATGTAGCTATCTTGGGCAAGTCGCAAAAGAAAAGTATAGACGAGAGAATGGAGCGTATTATAATCCGTCAACCGGGCAGTCTTTTTTGAGTAAGAAGCAGGTAAAGTCAATTCTGGCATATGCGAAGAAAAAGGATGTACAGATTGTGCCGGAGATTGATATGCCGGGGCATGTAGGCGGATTCGAGAAGCTATATATCAATCAAAATAAAAAAACCAATTACAAAATCTTTAACAAAGAGTATGAAGGAGAATTGGCAATTAATCACAAGGCGGCGATTACATTTGCCAAGAAGATTTATAAAGAATACGCGAAATTGTTTAAGGGATGTACCTATTTTCACATAGGTTGCGATGAATTCTGGTCACAAAGCGCAAAGGTCAATGCATCCTATATCAATAAGATCAGTCATTATCTGGAGAAAAAAGGATTTTGTGTGTGGGCCTGGAATGATTTATTCACAAAATCGAATATTAGTAAGATTAATAAGAAGACTGTCGTGACCTATTGGAGCTACGATGGAGACGCGTCTTCGAAGGCGGAGAGAAAAAAACGTCGTAAGATACGTGCGACGTTCCCGGCTTTGCAAAAGGCGGGATTTACGGTAATGAATTATAATTCCTATTACCTGTATCTTACTCCGAGTAAGACAACGGTTTCGAAGGAAGATACAAGCTATGCGGTAAAGGATGCCAAAAACAATTGGAGTCTTCTTGTCTGGGATTCGGATACCGGTCATAAAAGCGTAATGACAGATCATATTGCCGGCGCCTGTGTGAGCGTATGGAGCGAGGATTCGAAAGGCGTAAAGGCTTCTAAAATCTATTCGTAGGTATCGAAGTTGTATCGGGTTGTCAGAAACAAGATATCATCATAATCCAAGATAAGAAAAAAGAATGTCGCAGTGCGGCATTCTTTTTTTGGTGTGCATTGCGGTGCGAGTCTTGACATGGGGAAAGCATCGAATTCGCCGGATATGATGAGGATTGAGATTAGCGAAGACCGGCTTGTTCCATAACCGTCTCGACAGCTTCGATGGAATCGGAGTCCTTAATCATGGACTGATATTGCTGATCCACAAGCTCTAGGCGCTCTTTAAAGTTGTTAGCGTCGTCAGCAGAAAGTGTGCTCATAAAAGTGACGATGGTATTTTCGATTTCGGCACTGTCGGAACCAGTTTCATACCCCCAGTCCATAAGTTCTTGTGCACAGGCCTGGGCATTTATAGTGCTACCGGCCGTTTCCGGTTGAACCTGTGAGTTAATGGCAGCTAATATTCCGCTTAGAGCATTGTTGATATCGGCTGTTGTATTTTCAGAAACATCCGAGGAAGTATCCGTATCTGTATCGGATGGTGCGGTTAGGCTGTCATCGCTTGAAAGCCCGGCAGAGTTTTCGCTGGATATAGCAGTGAAAGAAGCTTCCGTGGAGCTATCAGAATTGCGACTATCTGTTGCATTGCCGCAGGCAGTTAAGCCAAATACGAAAGCGGCGCTTATCGTGAAAACAATGAAACGGGATAAATAATGATTTTTCATAAAAGCCCTCCTTTTAAATTAAGTATAACAAAAACCATGAAATAGTGATACGGATAAATGGAATATGGATGGAAGGATAGGAATCTGGCTGTGTTTTGGGTTGTAGAAATAAAAGCCTTTTGTTACAATAGTACTATATATTGGATAGAGATGGTGAAGATGGGATGAATACAGATTATACGGAAGAAAAATTATATAAGGGTGCAAATTTGATCATACTGATCGCATCTACCGTAGCAGCTTTAATCTTATTTGTTGAGGTTTTGTTACTTGATTGGGAGCGGGGGAATATTCCAATTATTGTCTGTATGTTGATTTATTCTTGGTATATAAGTTTTGCACAAAAATATAATGATATACAAAGGATACATTTGTATGTCGCTTTTTTGATGTATTATTTTTTCATTTACGGCATTCATCAGACTACACTTAGCAATTTGGCACTTTCCATTGTCTGTATAATGGTGGTGCTTTTTATTGCCCGGCTTCGTACACTTATATGGATGTCCGCATTTTCTTATTTTTTCACCGTATTATATAATTTGGCAAGAGAAGAGCTGCATTGGCAAAAAGTTTACGATATCTCCATCTGGCAACTGCTGTTTCAGTTCTTTTTGGTGATATTGGTAGCCATCGTGGCACATCTTTTTATAACCGAGCGAATTCGGCAATATCGTTATCATCTTGAAGAAAAGAAAAAGTGGGAACGACAGGAAGAACAGGCGAAAGAACAGATTCGAATTGTAGCGAAAGAACTAGGCTTAATGGCACACAACAATAATGGGGAACGTTTGCTGCTTAGGGATGCACTTCAAAATGGTGATAATTATGATGAACAGATGAATAATCTTGCATTATTCGGAACTGTTTTAGAAAAAAAATTAGATGATCTTAATGACTTTTCGCATCTTTTAAGAGGCAGGATGACGCTGCTTCAGGAGGCTTACAATGCGGTATCAATCTTATCGCTTTGTAAGATGCAGCGGCAGAATCATAATGTAAACCATTATCCGGATCTTATTGTTCAGATAGATCCTATGATCCCAAAAGTTATGTATGGAGATCCCCAAAAAATCTTAAAGATTATTCAAAATCTGGTAGAAAATGGTTTCCTTTATACGAAAAGGGGCGGGGTTCAACTTAAGATATATACACATCAATATGACAATGAGTATAACCTGTGTATAGAAGTAAATGATACCGGAATTGGAATTGCACAAGTTGAGATGGAGCGATTGCTAGAGGCAATTAATGATGAAAAGACTCCGGGATATAGACCGGGAGGTCTTGGACTGGGGCTGTATTTGGTTAGTGGCTATGTGAAAAGCATGGGCGGCTTTTTCCGTATGGAAAGTAAATTAGGAGAAGGAACACAGGTATGTGTCAGTATCCCGCAACGCGTAATAGATGCAGCACCAAGTATGTCATACGATAAAAAATGCGGGGTTTGCCTCGTATATGAGCAACTCGATTATGAGCACGACAGATTAAATGAATTCTATGAGGAATTTTTTTTTGATTTATCACAAAAACTTGGGATTCCGGCTTATGCGATTGCAAACGATGGAGAACTTAAGGAACTGATTGCCGGTTATCGGAAGGTCTGCCTGATCGTGGATTATGATCAATATATAGTAAGACGCGAGTATTATGATGAGCTAAAAGATGTCTATCTTACGGTATTGACGGATGTATGCAATCAAGATCAACTAGGAAGCAATGTCCATATCCTGAAAAAACCGGTTGGAACATCGGAGATACTTTATACGATTGAAGAAGCAAATAAGACTGCTGATCGACGAAGAAACGAGGCAAGCTCAAGCCAGATAGATATTTCACAGTTATCGATAGAGACGCTGACGAAAAGAGCATTTCGAAAGAAAGGAATTCGAAGTGTTATGATTGTGACAGATTCGATGTCGGATCTTCCGCCGGAGATTTCGAAACGCAGAGGAATACCGGTGATACCATTTCGAATCTTTACGGAGAATGCAAGTTTTTTGGATGGCTTAGAGGTCTCTCAGGAATGTGCGATTAATTATCTCAAAGAGCATAAAGGAATCTATACGATGGCGCCGGAAGAAGATGAGCTGCGGGAATTTTTTGAATATAACCTGCAGTTTGCAAAGCACATTATTTATGTGAGTACAGCAAAGAAGGTCTCAGTTTCCTATGATAGGGCGGTTAGGGTTGCAGAAAATATGCCCCGGGTAAGTGTCGTCAATTCCGGTCAGGTATCGGGAGGCGTTGCACTTATGGCAATGATGGCTGATTCTTATGCCAGAGGCGGAAAAAGTCCTGAGGAAGTTGAAAGATATTTGTATGAACTGCGTTCTAAGGTAAAGACTACCTTTTTGATTGAGAATCTAGATCACCTTGCGTATCTTGGCAAAGTAAGTAAATATATAAGCGTATTGGTGCGTACATTCATGGTGCATCCGATTATAAAGATGAAGCATGATGCAATGGAGATAGGTGGGATTCGAGTTGGAAGTATGACAAGAGCAAAGGAAAATTATATTCGGCGTATTATTAAGAAAAAACGTCGAATTGATCATCGAAATGTGTTTATTGGTTCTGTGGGAATCAGCTGGAGAGAATTAGGTGGATTAAGGGAACAACTGATTACAGAAGGAGATTTTGATAATGTGATTTCAAGACGCGCTTCTGCGGCAATTGCGATTAACTGCGGAGTGGGAACGTTTGGCATTATCTATGTGGAAAAGTAACGGAGAGATGATATGAGAAAAAATCCATTTAAGAGGCTGGCCATAGTAGTCGTGTTGGTGGCTGGCGGATTGTCGATGCTGGCGTATTTATTATGGGGTATTGATAATGATAACGTACAAAATGAGCGTACACTAATTGCACAGATGGTAGACAAGTCCATATCTAATGAGTTAGAGAGTGCGATAACAACTGTGAAAATTATGAATCAAGATGAGGTTCTTAAGACTCTTTTTGTAGAAGAATCAGAGGATTCAAAAAAGGAAATCACGGAGAAGATGAAGAACTATCTTGATTCGATTCAAAGGGAGTTTGAGTTCGATTCAGTGTATGCGGTTTCGGAAAATACCAAAAGATATTATACCTATGAAGGCCTTCATAAGGTAATCGATACCGATGGTGACAATTCGGATGCCTGGTATGTGAATTTTATTTCCAGTGGGAAGAATTATGAATTTGAATCTTCCGTCGACGAGGCCAACAATGAAAAAAATACGATATTTATTGATGGAAGAGTAGAAGACGATGAAGGGAATCTACTTGGTGTAGTCGGAGTCGGAATTGAGATGGATAAGATCGGGGAGATTTTGACAGAGTATGAGTCACAATATGGAGTAAGATTTGACTATATTACGCAGGATGGCTTGGTACAGATGAGTAGCCAGTCGAAATCAGTGAAAGTATCGTATGTGTCGGATGTTACGATGCCAGGTCTGGCAGATACGGATTATCATTATCAATCCTATGGTATCGGAGGGTTTGCGGTTATACGATATGTACCGGAGATTGGATGGTATCTGGTAGCAAGAAGTGATACGGCATTTGGTCTAAACGGATATAATTATCGTTTCTTTTTTGCGGAATGGGTTATCTTAATTCTTGCGGTGATTGTTTTGATTGTCGTATCAAAGCATACGAGGGTTTCGTCTACCGTGATTAGAGGGAACGATTGGAATGTGGATGATCTTACCGGTCTTCCAAACCGTGATTATTTTATGCGAATCTATGGAGAGAGAGGAACGCTTAATACGCGCCAATATCAAACACTGGTCGAATTTAGTATTGATGATTTTGAAAGTGTCGAAAAAGAGTATGAACAAGAGAGAATCATTTTATCCGTGGTTCATATGGCCAGGGAAATATTTGGGCAGGATGGGAATATCACCAGATGGAACCGGAGTTCATTTGTGGTACTTTTGAAAAATCCGGTAGATGAGGCAGAAATCATGTGCAGACAGTACTGCAAGCTCATAGAGGATATTGGAGAAGTAACGGTATCTGTGGGACTTACACAGATAAAGCTGAACGAAACATTAAAGAAGAATTATTATCGTGCAGCCAAGAATCTGTATCTGGTCAAGGAATTTGGCGGAAACAACGTAAAGAGGGGATAGGATAATGAAGTCTATTCGAACAAAGTTAATAGTCTCCTTTATGGGACTGGTCATAGTCATGTTTTTTGTTCTTGCTATTATTGGTGTTTATTATCTGGTTTCGGCAATTGAACTTCATTCTGCAAAGTCGACGGACTTGCTGATTGAGGAAAATACAATCGAGTTAAATATGTATTTTTCCGAGGTTGAGCGCTCGGTAACACTTTTAGAGGATTATCTGATTAATATAATAGATTATGAGAAGTTTCAAGCGGGTGAAGAGTATCGTGAAGAAATCTATAGCCAGATTGAAGAAAGAGCATTTGCAACGGTTAATATCATGGAAAATGTGCAGGATGTTTATTTTCGACCTGAGCCTTATAAATATGGCTCTACATCCGGATTTTTCCTTAATGAAACAAAAGATGGTACCTATAAAAGCATAACGCCTACCGATATTTTGCAGTATGAAGAAGATGACACGGAGCATGTTGGCTGGTATTATCAGGCAATCAATAATGGAGAAGCATTATGGATGGAACCGTATTCCAATGAAAATATTAATTCCTATCTGATTTCTTATGTGGTTCCTGTGTATGAGGGAAGCGACCTGCTTGGAGTTATAGGAATGGATATAGAGATGACCACGATTCATCAGGTGATTAATCTTATTGATTATCAAAACAGCGAGGGAATGCTGGTTAGTCAGGAGGGGAATCTGCTCTATCACAAAGATTATTCTAAAGGATTAACCAAAGAAAACTTTCCGGAAGAGTTACAAGGGGCAAGTACTTATTTTAGTGAGGAATATTGTGATACGGGGGAGAGTTATTCTTATCGGGTCGGATCAAAGACATACCGTCTTAAAATCAGCAAATTAAGAAACAATATGATGCTGGCGATTACGACTCCGGATTCTAGTTTGTATGCGCTCAGGAAAAAGATGATGGCACAATTGGGGTTAATCTTTATACTGGTACTTATCTGCGGATTGCTTGCGTTTATGCATGTAACAAGAAAAATTGTGGCACCGATCCGGGAGCTCATTTCGATTTCCTCACGAATTGCACGAGGGGAGTTAGATCAGGAGATTTCCTATCAATCCGATGATGAGATTGGCTCGCTAGCGGAAAGTATTCGAAAGATTAGCGTAGAGCAAAAAGAATACGTGGATTATATGCATAAGCAATCGTATATTGATGTGATGACCGGAGTCTTCAATAAAGCAGCATATCTTGCGCAGGAAGCAAGGCTGGATCGTCTGATTCAAGAGAAGATGGCACAGTTTACGGTATTTTTATTTGATATCAACGGCTTAAAGAAGATGAATGATACAAAAGGTCATGAATACGGAGATATGCTGATAAAAGATGCGGCAATCAATATAAGAGCTGTATTTGGCGGGGAGCAAATCTATCGAATCGGTGGAGATGAGTTTGTTGCTATTATAAAGAATTGTTCGAGAGAAGATGTAATGCGAGCTCTTGCACGTTTTGATGAACATCTTAGAGCCTTTAATGCTGAAAATGACAGATATGAAGAGGAATTGGCAATATCAAAAGGGGTAGCAACTTATCAGCCGGATACGGATATGGAATTTGCATCGGTATTTGCAAGGGCTGACGAGGATATGTATCGTTGTAAAGCAAAATATTATCAGGAACATCATGATCGCAGAAGAGATTAGAGAATGATAGTTAGAGGAATTGATATGAAAAAGAAGCCATCTACTACTAGAAGAACGATTTATTATTACACAAAGGCAACTTTTCGTCATTGGCCGTTTTTTTTACTGGATATATTGTCCGGTGTTGGATATGCTTATTTTTTGACATTTGGAAATCCACTCATAATCGGCAAAATTGTAGATATTATAAGCGTACGAAAGATTGCATCAAATGAAGTATTTGAGGTGTTTGGTCCTTATATTATCCTACTTGTGTTGTGCAATGTATTGGGACAGGTATCGAGTAAGCTGCAAGATTACAGTTTGTGGAAACTTCAAATCAAGGTTTATTATGATTTATCTACAATGTGTTTTGATACATTGTCCAATCAGTCTATGACGTTTCACAATAATCGATTTGGAGGATCTTTGGTCAGTCAGACCAGTAAATTTGCAAGTGCATATAACCAGCTGATGAATACGATAACATATTCAATCATACCGGCAGTTGCAACGGTGGTATTTATCATCTGGATTTTGCTTCCGTTGGTGCCTTTATATACCTTGGCGGTTGTCATATTTCTTGCGGTATATATCCTGATTGTGTATCTCATGTTCAGAAGATTGCTCAAGTTAAATGCCAAGACGGCAGGTGCGCAAAATCGTCTGTCCGGGGAATTGTCCGACAGTATCACGAATATACTGGCGGTAAAGACATCCGGAAGAGAGCAGTATGAGAGGGATTTGTTTAAAAAAGTGAACAAAGAAGTCTATGATACGGATTCTAAGAGAATGCGAGGTTCGATGTGGTCCGGTTCGGTAGCTTCTGCCATGATTGTCGTGATTATGGTGGTCATGACCATCTTTATTACCGGTGGACAGCCTTGGTTTGGCATCAGTGCAGGAACACTGATTATGATGTTCACGTATACGAATACCTTAACTCTTCGCTTCAATATGCTAACGTCTGTGATGCAAAATATAAATCGTGCATTTGGAGATGCGCATGATATGACAGCTATATTGGATGAGCCACGTCTGGTTTCTGATGTGGATCATGCAAAGGATCTTCAGGTTGATGGTGGACAGATATCATTTTCAGATCTTAGCTTTCGCTATATAGACGGGAAAGTGCCAACTACGGTATTTGAGCATTTTAATTTGCAGATACCGGCAGGGCAACGGGTTGGACTGGTTGGAAAGTCAGGCTCCGGAAAAACGACGATTACGAGGCTTTTGCTTAGGCTGGCGGATATTCAAGAAGGTGCAATCTATGTTGATGGGCAAGACATTTCTAAGGTGACGCAGACAAGTCTTCGAAGACAGATTGCTTATGTACCGCAAGAGCCATTGCTGTTTCATCGTACGATTGCGGAAAATATCGCATACGGAAGGCCGGCGGCGACGATGGAGGAGATTCGACAGGCTGCGCATGATGCCAATGCGCTTGAATTTATTGAGCAGCTGCCGGACGGATTTGATACCATTACGGGAGAAAGAGGTGTGAAACTATCCGGAGGTCAAAGGCAGAGAATTGCCATAGCAAGAGCGATACTTACGGATGCACCGATTTTGGTTTTGGATGAAGCAACAAGTGCACTCGATTCGGAAAGTGAGCAGCTTATTCAAGAAGCTCTTGAAAATCTGATGAGAAACAGAACATCCATTGTTGTTGCCCATAGATTATCGACGGTTGCAAAACTGGATCGTATTGTGGTTTTGAAAGATGGAGTGATAGCAGAAGACGGGACGCATGAAAAGCTCCTTGAGGAAAATGGCGAGTATGCCGGTCTTTGGAAACGACAGACAACATAAAAAAATGGAGTTGTACAGATTCGAGTACAACTCCATTTTCTTTACTTATAACTCAAATTTTTCTACGATTTCATTAATCTGGTTAGAGTTTTTACTGTTGGTGTCTGTAATGTCACCCATCTGTTCGGAAATGGATTGCATAACTTCATTCTTTTCTACAATTTCGGTAACCGCGTGTTCGTTTTGATCGGCAGCTTCTGCAACCGCGTCAGCAGAATCGACGATTTCTTGCATATAAGCTTTGAGCTGATGCATAGAGTCTGTAATCGCCTCAATCGCTTCGCTGATTTGGTTTGATTGTTCTCCGTATTCGTCAGAAGCCTCTGCAAATTTTTCAAAGTTTACTAAGATATCTTTTTCCATATAATTGATGATTTCCTGGAAGCAACTGCGGACATTTTCAACAGATTGGTTAGAGTCTTGTACAATCGCCTGAATATGTTCTGCAGTTTCTTTGGATTGATCCGCTAAGGAGCTGATTTCTTCCGCAACAACAGCAAAACCACGTCCGGCTTCTCCGGCACGTGCGGCTTCAATGCTGGCGTTAAGCGCAAGCAGATTGGTCTGACCGGCAATGCCCAAGATATCATCAACCATGGAATTGATGTTCTCGATTGCGTGAAGTCCATCCACAGCAATATCAATTTTTTCTTTTTGTTCTTCAATCTTGACACGACCAACGTTAAGCGCGTTTTTGGCACCGTTTTTAATCTCCTCGGATTTGGCTAACAGTTTGTCGGTGATTTCATCGGATTTGTCAACCTTTTCCGTTATCTCATCTACCGAGTTAAAGACATTGGATACAGCGTCATTTACATTGGATACGGAACTGTTCGTATTTGCAATGCTTGCGTAGAGTTCTTCTGTAACCGTAGCATTATTTGTGACGGAATCTGACAGGTTTTGCATGGCATCTCCCATGGTATGTGCAGTTCCGCTGATATCATTACGACAATCTTCAAGCTGGTGAACCGCATGTCGTATTCCGTGAGCCATTTCGCGGAGTGCATTTGCCATATTGCCGATTTCATCCTTGCGTTTGGAAAGTGGTTTAATATCATCTGTCAGACGGAGGTTTAACGTTCCAAATCGGGCAATGGATTCGGCAATGAGAGGCAGCGGCTTCATCATGATGCGCGTTACGATTGCTGTTATGACGGCAATGGCAACCGCTACTATGATGCAAAGTAGAATCAGGATATGTGAGATATTCGTTGATTCACTAAATACTTCTGCCTGAGAGTCTTTCATAATAAACAACCAGCCTTGTTCCGGCATATAAAGTTCAGCGCTGATATAACCGACTCCGTTATGTTCAAATAGTGCAGTTACCACTTCTTCAGATTGGAGTTCCTTGGCAGTTTCAATGGCATTTTTCATATCACTTTCTACTTCGGTTCCTTGCAAGGAATTATCTTCGCTGTTAAAAAGGTATGTGCCGTTATTAACATCTAGTAGGTAGTATGTGCTGTTTTCAAAGCCATCTACAGGCTGTTCATTTAAAATATCGATCAATGGCTGCGTGTAAGCACCACCTCCAACGACACCTATAAGTTCGCCGGTTTTTGGATTTTTAACCGGATAATAATTTACAAGTACCATAGTGCCGTCTCCATTGGCAGTTGCTTTCATTCCTGCAAAGTAAGTGGAATTGGATGAGACGTTTTCAAGGTTTTCCATTAAAGCTTCTCGTTCGTCTTCATCTTCACGAAGATAGTTGCCGATATTCTCAGGATTTGAATGGCAGATCTGTTTCGTGTCACCATCCGCAACAAATAATCCTTCAAAACGATCCGGATAGACGTTTTCTTTATATTCTTGTACATACTTTTCCGCAAGTACATATAATTCGTCAGCAGTATTTCCGGATTCTTGATTTCCTTTTAAAGCTTCAATATATTGCCAGTAGATGCCGGATTGACCGTATGCAACAACCGATTCTCGAAGAGAATTGTTATATTCATTAATTAATTCCACTCGGGATTTTACGGCCTCTGATAAAGATTCTTCTGCGTTTTTCTGTGCTAGATTAGTAACTTTGCTATTGGTTAAAAAGCATAAAACGGCCATACCAATAACAACGACAATTACAATCATAGCTGTAATTTTGGTTGATAATTTTTTCATATGCTCTCCTTCTTTGTGTATTATGTTATAGCACATAACTTTTTAATATCTATATTATAACACTAAAATCAAAAAATGAAATACTAAAGGACTACGCAGATAGGAGCAGAGGACTGGCTGCAAAAAAGAACTGACGGGAGGAAATATCTAAACTTGCGGTTCATTTTGCAATTGTTATAGGGGTGTTATGATTGATCTAACTTAGCAAAACACGATTCGTTAGGGAGGTTATGACGAATGAAAAAAATGACATCCGCATATGCGAACAAGTTATTAAGACAGTTAAGAGAAGACAAAGAATATTTCCTCAACAAGGAGGAAGTATCCGCAACGTATGTTGCGGCCGTTGGCGAGGAGCCGATTATTCCCGAGTTCGATTATCGTAAGAACGCAGTTCAAAAATATTTGATGGTGAAATAAAGTCGCGGTTAGTGTAAAGCGTGATGGATGACATTGTTATTGATGATTCCGTTATTTCTTAAGGTTTAACTCAGTCGGAGTACAAGCTCCGACTGAGTTAAACGCTCCGCGAGGATGCGCACGGATTCGGACAGGAATTTGTCTGCTGAAGCAGACCCGAATCCGGCGCGCAAGACTCGCGAGCGAGTCTTGACAGTTTTCATTGGATGATTTGGAATGGAAGGCTGTAAAAAACTTGAATCGCAAGATTCATAGAGCGCCAAAGTTTGGTTACAGGCGCTCTTTAAAATGGGGAGAGAAAGAGCCTATAAGTTCTTCTCTCCCCATTTTTTTAGTTCCAGTAAGATTGGAATCAGGGATTTGGCTTTGTCTGTCAAAGAATATTCGACTCGGACTGGCATTTCGTCATATTGGGTACGAATGACAAATTCATCGGCCTCAAGTTCTTTTAACGATTGTGCCAGCATCGTGTTGGTAATGCCATAGACAGAGCGGCGAAGATCACCATATCGGACAATGTCGTTGTTGTCGATGACACATAAAATCATAATTTTCCATTTGCCGCCAAGGATATTCATGACCTTCTTTAGGGCACATCCTTCGCCGGCGATTTCATCACATAAAGGTTCTTTTTTCTTATTCATACTCAGTTTTTCCTTACCAGGTTAATAATTATTGCGTACTTGATATATTTTTCTTACCACATATAATAAACGTATCGGCTGATAAATGCAAATAAAACTTAAGAAAAGGAATTAGAAGATGGCAAGAAAAAAGGCGAGAGCGAATAAGCAAATCTGTGTGGCTTGTGGTGTGTGTGCATTACAATGCCCGCGGGAAGCGATTCGGATTGAACAAGGATGCTATGCAGTTGTAGATGAAGGAACTTGTGTGGGGTGTGGGATTTGTGCAAAGGCCTGTCCGGCGGATGCCCTTTTGATTCATGAGGAGGTGGCATATGGCGTCGGTTAAAAAAACACATCATTGGTATGAATATCTATGGATTTGGTCGATTGTATTTTTTGCACTTGGATTTTACAATATCTTATTTGCATGGCTTGGGATGATTGATTTTATCCTGCCACTGATCTTTGCGGTATTTGGAGGAAACAAGTGGTTCTGCAATCATATGTGTGGCAGAGGTCAGCTGTTTTGGCTGCTTGGTCATAAACTGAAATGTTCTAGAAAAAAGAGTGCGCCAAGATGGATGGTGACGAAATGGTTTCGCTATGGATTTTTGATATTTTTTATGACGATGTTCGCAACTATGTTGTTTCAGACGTATCTTGTCTTTGCAGGACAAGGTTCACTTAGAAAAGTAATCAAATTATTTTGGACATTTAAGATTCCGTGGAAATGGACTTATGAGGGAAGCATCTTTCCGGACTGGGTCGCTCAGTTTGGTTATGGCTTCTATGGGCTAATGGTAACTTCAACCCTGATTGGTCTGATTGTCATGGTATTATTTAAAGAAAGAACCTGGTGCACATTCTGCCCGATGGGGACGATGACACAGGGAATCTGTCAGGTCCAAAACAGGCTTAAAAAACAGGAGGTACAAAATGGGTAAGACGGTGATAATCGGAGGCGTGGCAGCAGGCGCAAGTTGTGCAGCGAGACTTCGAAGATTAAAAGAAGAGGAAGAAATTGTATTGCTTGAGCGTGGGGAATATATTTCATATGCCAATTGCGGACTACCGTATCATGTAGGAGAGGTCATTGAAGAGCGCGACAATCTGCTGGTTATGAAAAAGCAGGTGATGGTGAATCGGTTTAAGATTGATGTTCGGGACAAAAGCGAAGCAATCGGAATCGATACAGCTAAAAAACAAGTGACGATTCGCGAAGCATCCGGTAATGAGTACCAAGAATCTTATGATAACTTGCTGATTGCGACCGGTTCGTCGCCGTATCGTCCGAATGTGGAAGGAATCGATTCCGACAAGGTTAAGAGTTTGTGGACGGTATCGGATACCGACGAGATTAAGGGGTACATCAAAAATCACGGCGCCAAAAGTGTTGTGGTAATCGGCGGTGGATTTATCGGGCTTGAGATGGCAGAAAATCTCCATCAGCTTGGACTTGAAGTGACGATTGTGCAGTCGCCGAAGCAGGTGATGAAGCAGCTTGACTTTGAGATGGCAAAGATTCTACACCGTAATATTGAAAAGCACGGTGTGAAGCTGATTTTAGAAGACGGCGTTGCAGGATTCAGCGATTGTGGTGACCATCTTACCATTACGCTTCGAAGCAAAACAGAGCTTAATGCAGACTTTGCGGTGCTTTCCATTGGGGTGCGAGCGAACAGTGATATTGCCAAAGAGGCTAAAATTGCGGTGAATGAAGATGGCGGCATTGTCGTTGATGACAGAATGCGTACAAGTGCACCTTGTGTCTATGCAGCAGGAGACGTAGTAGAAGTAAAAGACTATGTCTTAGGAGGCAGAACGATGGTGCCGTTAGCAGGGCCGGCGAATAAACAGGGAAGAATTGTGGCGGATAATATCGCAGGGATTGCTTCATCGTACAAAGGAACGCAGGGATCGTTTGTGATTCAGGTCTTTGATTTTACGGCATCTTCCACAGGAGTAAATGAAAAGACCCTTATTGCGAAAGGCTATGTAAAAGGCAAGGATTATGAGACAGTTTTCATCACGCAAAACTCGCATGCGGGCTATTATCCGGGTGCGAAGCCACTTTATGTAAAACTCATTTTCTCGATGGACGGTAAGAAGATTTACGGCGCACAGGTAGTGGGACAGGAAGGCGCAGATAAGCGTATCGACACTATCGCAGCGGCAATGCAGTTTGGCGCATCTGTGAAGGATCTTGCCAATTTAGAGCTTGCATATGCACCTCCATATTCATCCGCAAAAGATCCGGTAAACATGGCCGGTTATGTAGCAGAAAATGTAATCAATGGTTATGTAAGATTGGCTGAATGGAATGAACTAGAGACGAATCAGGATGCTGTAGTATTAGATGTCAGGGAAAAACCGGAACTACAAACGTTCGCATTTGATGGTGCCATTCATATTCCGCTTGGACAATTAAGAGACAGAATTGGAGAATTAGACCGGGGAAAAGAATATATCGTGATGTGCGGAATCGGTGTACGCGCTTACAATGCATCAAGGATATTGGCGCAACATGGAATCACAAAAACCAAGGTCTATCCGGGCGGCGTAAAATATTATCGTGCAATTCATTAAAATAATGAAAAGAACTCGCGACCTGCGGGTTCTTTTTTGTTGTCAAAAATTGAGGATTCTTGTAGTATAGAAAAAAATGGCAGGAGAAGAGATACGTGATAAGATGTGACAATGTTTCCTTCGGATATCCGACGAAGGAGTTATATGAAGAGATTAATTTTGAAATCAATACAGGAGAGCATATTGCACTCATTGGAAGCAATGGATCGGGAAAAAGCACGCTAATCGATCTAATTATGCATGAGGAAAAGTATACCTACGAGGGATTGATTCGAAGAGATGGCGAGTATCGAATCGGCTATATCAGTCAGTTTGTGGAGCATGAGACAAAGGATGCGGATGTGTTTGAGTTTTTGGCGGCGCCATTTGTGCAATTGCTAAAGCAAAGCGATGAGCTTGGGATTCAGATGGCAAAAGCCGAGGACATGGATGCGGCCTATGAGGCCTTCCAGAAGGTGCAAGATGAGATTGAAGCAGTGGACGGCTATAACTATGAAGCTAATATAAGAAGACAACTTGGAGTAGCTGGATTGTGTGAACTTGCACAGCAAAAGGTCAGTGAACTTAGCGGCGGAGAATATAAGTTATTGTTTGTGATGCGGGAGATGCTTTTAAGACCACAGCTCCTTATTATGGATGAGCCGGATGTCTTTTTGGATTTTGAAAATCTGCTAGCGCTGATCAAACTGATTAACAGTTATGAGCAAACGCTTCTGATTATTACGCATAATCGCCTCTTGCTTACGCAGTGTTTTGATAAAATTTTGGATATTGAAAATAAATCGATTCGGGAATTTCCCGGAACATTTGCAGAATATAACAGCTGGATGCTAGAGACGAAGATTGAGATGTTCATGCATGCGAAAAGCTTTGATGAGTTCTTAGAGCGGCAGGAAGAAGTGGTGAAACGAATTCAGACAGCGGCGGAGCAGACCGCGATGCCAAAGGCCGGTAGGCAATTAAAAGCAAGAGCCAGTTACATCGCGCGTCTTAAGAAGATGCGAGGAGAAGACCCGTATATCGAGCGTCCGGAGCACGAATTTCATTTGGCATTTGACAAGGATAAGGAGCCGATTGCCATCACAATGACGGATTATGGTTTATCCTATGGCAAGAAACAGATTCTAAAAGATGTTTCTTTTACAATCGAGCCGGGAGAGAAAGTGGCACTGGTTGGGGTAAATGGAACCGGAAAGTCTTCTCTTCTTCGCGATGTATATGAGAAGATGGAGAAAGAATATCCCACGGCGATTGGCTATTTCAAACAGATTGTCGAGTCGGATCATACGCTTGGTTTGTCGGGCGGGGAGCGGAATCTAAAACAGATTGATACCCTTATAGAGCATCCGCATGAGGCGCTGCTTTTGGATGAACCAACCAGCCATCTTGATATCTATGCACAGATTGCGCTTGAAAAGGCGATTCGCGAATATCCGGGAACAGTGCTGATGGTATCGCATGATTTGTTTGCTGTTACAGGATGCGCGGATCGAATCTTTTTGATTGAGGATAATACGATTAGAGAAATGAGTGGTCGTGCATATCGAAAATCGATTTACAAAAAATATTTCGCAAGTGATATATTTGAGACAGAACGACTTCGCATTGACAAGGAGATGAAGGTCAAGGGACTTATTCGCGCCGGGAAATATGAAGAAGCAAAAAATGCGTTGTTGACAAACCAGAAAGATGAAGTAAAATAGGAAGTTGTTGATCATTTAAGAATACATTTCAGGAAGGAAAGAATCATGGTACAAAACAATAATATTCGCATTGGTTTTAGCAATGAAAAGTACACCGAGCTTCAGTCCAAAAAGATTCGAGATCGAATCGATCAGTTTGGCGGAAAGCTTTATATGGAATTTGGCGGAAAGCTGTTTGATGACTTTCACGCATCCAGAGTCCTTCCGGGATTTAAGCCGGATTCTAAGATTTCGATGCTAAAATCTCTTGCAGATAAGACAGAGATTGTCATCGCAATTAAAGCCGGTGATATTGAAAAAAATAAAGTCCGCGGAGATCTTGGAATTACTTACGATGCAGATTTGCTTCGTTTGATTGATGCATTTACCAATTACGGGTTGTTTGTTGGAAGCGTTGTTCTTACACAATTTGCCGAGCAACCGGCTGCCATTGCTTATGAAAAGAAATTACATGCACTTGGCCTGAAAGTATATAGACATTATATTATCGAAGGATATCCACACAATGTTCCTTACATTGTTAGTGATGAGGGATTTGGAAAGAATGATTATATCGAAACAACACGTCCACTGGTTGTTGTAACTGCACCGGGACCTGGAAGCGGTAAGATGGCAGTGTGTTTATCACAGCTTTATCATGAAGGAAAGCGCGGCGTTCAGGCCGGATATGCAAAGTATGAGACGTTCCCAATTTGGAATCTTCCTTTAAAACATCCGGTTAATATTGCATATGAGGCTGCGACGGCAGATCTTGACGATGTGAATATGATAGATCCGTTCCACTTAGAAGCTTATCATGAAACAACGGTTAATTATAATCGTGATGTGGAAGTATTCCCTGTCTTAAAGGCGATGTTTGAAAAGATTCAGGGAGAATCACCATATAAATCACCGACCGATATGGGTGTTAATATGGCAGGATACGGAATTATCGATGATGAGGCATGCTGCATGGCTTCGAAGCAGGAGATTATCCGTCGTTATTATGAGGCACTTGTGGCTAAGCGCAAGGGAGAAGGTGCAGATTCTGCCGTTGAGAAATTGGAACTTTTGATGGAAACAGCCGGGATTTCCGTGACGGATAGACCGGTTATCGGAGCGGCGAATGTAAAGGGTGAACAGACCGGCGGACCGGCAGCAGCGATTGAACTTGTTGATGGAACGATTATTACCGGCAAGACATCTTCTATCTTAGGTGCCTCATCTGCTATGCTGTTAAATGCACTTAAGCATATCGCGGGCGTGCCGGATGAAATTGATCTTGTTTCGCCGCAGGTATTGACACCAATCATGAACCTTAAGGTGAACACGCTTGGGGATAACAATCCGCTTCTTCATCTGAATGAACTTTTGATTGTGCTTTCCTTAGAGGCGATGCATAATGATAATGCGAAGAAGGCATATGCCGCGCTCCCGATGTTAAATGGATTAGAGGCGCATTCTTCCGTGATTCTTTCCTCTGTAGACGTGGCAGTCTTTAAGCAGCTCGGTATTCATCTGACCTGCGAGCCGAAGTATGAAAGAAATAAATTGTATCATAATTAAGATATTTCAAAAGAATCTTCTCTTATGGAGAAGGTTCTTTTTTGCGTGATAAACGGACTCTATAAATTCGAAAAAAAATAGGTTATACTATAGGGTGCGAAAGATTTGAACAATGAAGGAGGATATGAAAATCATGGGAAAGATTTTTCGATTTGATAAAGATGTCGATACCGATCAGATTATCGCATCGCAGTACCTTTTATTTCCTACTATAGATGAGATGAAGACGCATACATTTGAGTCGCTTAATGGTAAATTTGCATCGAAGGTGCAGCCGGGGGACTTTGTTGTTGCGGATGAGAACTTTGGCTGTGGTTCTTCTAGAGAGCAGGCAGCGAGTGTGTTAAAGGCACTTGGGGTGAAGGCAGTGGTTGCGAAATCATTTGCCCGCATCTTCTATCGAAATGCCATCAATATCGGAATGCCGGTTATCGTCAGCAAAGAGTTGCATGATGAGGTAAAAGAAGGCGACGAGATGGAACTTCATCTTGAACAAGGCATAATTCATGCAAATGGCAAGGAGTATTCTTGTACAAAGCTTCCGGCCAAGATGCAGGAAATCTTAGATCAGGGCGGTCTGATTGCATCGCTGAATAAGGAGGATTAAATAATCATGGGAATGACAATGGCAGAAAAGATTATCGCATTGGCAGCCGGTGTTGAATCCACCAAAGCAGGCGATATTGAAACCGTTACACTCGACCGTCTTATGAGTAATGACGGAACGACGCATCTGACAATTGATATGTACAACAATCTAAAGCATCCTAAGATTGCAGATGTTGATAAATTAGTCTGGATTATTGACCACAATATTCCGGCTGACAGCACAAAGACAGCTGCATCTCATCAGAAGATGCGCAGTTTTGCCAAGGAGCACGGTATTACGTTCTATGAAGGAGAGGGAGTCTGTCATCAGGTGATGATGGAGAATCACGTGCGCCCGGGTGAATTAATCTTTGGTGCGGATTCGCATACCTGCGCGTATGGCGCACTTGGGGCATTTGGTACCGGTGTTGGTTGTACCGATTACTTATATGCGATGGTGACCGGAACATCCTGGCTGCTTGTGCCGGAAAGTATGAAATTCAATCTGACCGGCAAGCTTAAGGAAGGCGTTACGGCGCGTGATTTGATTCTTACGATTATCGGGAAGATTAGTGCAAATGGCGCGAACTACAGGGCGATGGAATTTTGCGGTGAAGGTCTTCACACACTGAGCATTGCGGACCGTATCTCCATCTGCAACTTATGCGTGGAAGCCGGAGCCAAGACGGCGCTCATGGAAGTGGACGATGTGGCAATGGACTATCTTAAGGAGCATGGCCGTGAGCCGAAGGCAATCGTTAAGGCGGATGAAGATGCCGTATACTGTGAAACGTATGACATTGATTTGGCATCGATTGAGCCGATTGTGGCAAAGCCGCATTTTGTGGACAATGTTGTGCCGGCATCAGAGTGCTACGGCATTAAGATCAACGAAGCATTTCTTGGTTCCTGCAACAACGGACGTATCGAAGACCTTCGCGCTGGTGCCAAGGTTATTAAGGGTAAGAAGGTAGCGGACAAGGTACGATTCTTAGTCGTGCCGGCAAGCCGCGCGGTCTATAACCAGGCACTTAAGGAAGGATTGCTTGATATTTTTGTAGAGGCCGGGGCAATGGTGATGAACCCGAACTGTTCGGTCTGCTGGGGAGCCTGTCAGGGTGTCATCGGCGAAGGCGAAGTGCTGATTTCGACCGGAACGAGAAACTTCAAGGGTCGCTGTGGACATAAGGAATCGTTTGTTTATCTGGGATCGGCTGAGACGGTTACGGCTTCTGCGATTGCAGGAGAGATTACGACGGCAGATCGCGTGTAAGGAGTAGAAATTATGAGTGATACATTTAACGCTAAGATTTGGGTGCTAGGAGACGATATTGACACGGATATTATCCTGCCGACGGAGTATCTTGCATTTGAAACTGTAGAAGAGATGAAACCCTATGCATTTTCTCCGCTTCGTCCGGAACTTGCCGGACTTATTAAGCCGGGAGACATGATTGTTGCAGGTAAGAATTTTGGCTGCGGCTCTTCGAGAGAGCAGGCGCCGGAAGTGGTAAAGGCACTGGGCGTATCCTGCATCGTGGCGAAATCATTTGCCCGTATTTTCTTTCGAAATGCCATTAACAATGGGCTGCTTTTGATTGAAAATAACGATTTGTATGATGCGGTAACGGAAGGCGACGAGGCAAAAGTAACACCGGGTAAGCAGATTGTTTATAACGGTAAGTCTTATGAGATTGCTTCCCTGCCGGACAATCTGATGGAGATTTTAAATGCGGGTGGTCTTGTGAAGGCAATGCGCAAACGAAACGGACTCGACTAAGAAGCAGGAGATAGAACATGAAACATACATTAATTGAAAAAGTATTTGGAAATAAAGTCGGCAAAGAGGTAAAGCCGGGAGATATCATCACTGTGGATGTAGACTGGTGTATGATTGATGATATCATGGCACCGTTTTGTATTCAAAAGTTTGAGGAAATGGGATTTACGAAAGTCTGGGATCCGGACAAGGTGGTCTTGATTTATGACCATTTTCTTCCGGCTACACAGGTGGATGATACAAGACATTTTCATTTGGCAGATGAATTCGCAGAGCGCTTTGGATTGAAGAATGTGCATCGTACAGAGGGAATCTGTCATCAGCTGATGACGGAAGCCGGCTATGTAAAGCCTGGTGATATTGCATTTGGAACGGATTCGCATACGGTTACTTATGGCTGTGTGGGCGCTTTTTCAACCGGAATTGGTTATACGGAGATGGCCGGAATTCTTGGAACCGGTAAGCTGTGGGTGAAGGTGCCGGAATCCGTAAAGGTCGTGATTGATGGAACACTTCCTAAGGGTGTGACTTCAAAAGATGTGATTTTGCGCATTATCGGGGACTTGACGGCATCCGGAGCAACCTATCAGTCACTGGAATTTTCCGGTAGCACAATTGATGAGATGAGCGTTGCGGCTCGTATGACAATGTCAAATATGGCGGTGGAAGCCGGTGCAAAATGTGGAATCTTCGCCCCGGATGAAAAGACGGCTGCGTACTGCAACGTGCCTTATGATGAGAGGTTAAAAGCACTTCGCGCAGATGAGGGTGCGACCTATGCGAAGGAGCTTCATTATAATGCGGAGGATTTTGTGCCGGTAATGGCCTGTCCGTCACTTGTGGATAACATTAAGCCGGTTCGAGATATTAAGGGGACAAAGGTTGATCAGGTCTTTATCGGCTCTTGTACCAATGGTCGATTAGAAGATCTGCATGCTGCGGCTGAGGTACTAAAGGGTAAGAAAAAGGCGCCGTATCTGCGACTGATTATTACACCGGCCAGTCGAAAGATTTACAAGGAGGCGCTTGATGACGGAACCTTGGAGATTCTGTCAAATGCAGGCGCTGTAATTACAACGCCGGGCTGCGGTTTATGCTGTGGTCGCGGAGGTGGAATCCTTGCGGATGATGAGGTTGTGGTTGCGACAAATAATCGTAATTTCCTAGGTCGTATGGGATCGAGCAAAGTGAAGATTTATCTGGCGTCTCCGGTGATGGCGGCTAAGGCTGCGATTGCAGGAGAGATTGTAGAATAAAATAGAAGGAGGGAGCACCTCCTTCTTTTATTTGCAAATGGTTAAGCTTCTTCTTTTGGCAATGCATGCAGGCCGATATAATCGTAGATATCTTCCTTTGATGCGTCTCGTGGCTGGCCCATAAAGGCAGATGGATTTTGGTTAATCCATTCTTTGAAGGCTTCCATGCGCGAATCCGGAATGGTCATCTCGTAGGTCTCCATCATTCCCATGCTGGCAATCATGTAAGGACATACATAAAATGTGTGATCCTTAATCTGTTCGTAAGTTTGTGCAATATAGTTTTCTTTCCAGGCTTCATACTGCGAATCATCAATAAGCGGTAGAATTGCAGTCAGCTGTGTCTGGTCTTTTTCGATATCTTGTGTATTTGGCTCTTCTGCAGCAGATAAAACTTTAATATCTGTTTCAAGAAATAATCTGGTGCGGAATAATTTTTCTTCTGTACTGAAATTAGAACTCATAGAAATGTCCTCCATATCATATATAAACTTACTTGATTATAACAGACATCTGATATTTTCCAAAGAAATTTATAAAAGAATGTAAACAGTGGGTGTTCGCATACCGATATATATGATGAAGTGTCGAATGCTTCAAGGAGTGATGACCACGGAGGGCCAAATATCATAAATGGAACACTCAGAAAGGGTTAGCAGCATGAAGATTAATGCAACCAGTTATGACCCGTATCTTGCGGCCATAACACAATCGCAACTTGAAACTCCGAAGCAGCAGGTTAATGCGGATGTGGATGTACCGGACATGGACAGCTATATCCCGACCCAAAGACCGGATGATATGCCAATTCCTACGGGCACTTATAATGCCACTGGAATGATGGTAGGAGAATTGCCGGATTTGCCGCCGATAGAAGCGACAAATACAGATTCTAAGACGAATACATCCAGTGAATTTATGGATGCTTTGTCACAGGCATTTCGAGCAAATGAGGATAGCATCCAAATGACGATGGATAGCCTCGGTCTTACGGTGGAAGATCTTGCGAAAGAGGAGAACATGTCAGCACTTGCAGCAGCCATGAATGAAGGCGCTGTCAATCTTGGTCTGCCTCAGATTGAAGATCTAGAAGGAACGGTGGATTCCCTAATGGAAGTCATTTCCGGTGTGGATTTAGCAGCATCCGGAGCCGGTAAGACGGCATCGGAAGGTCAGTCTGCTACGTCAGATAGTTCAAGTTCTGAAGCAGAGGTGGAAACACAGATTGTAACGATTGACGGAGTTACTTATCTGGAAACTACAACTACTGAAAATGGAATCACGACGGTGGAAAGAACGGAGATTAGCTCTGTTGAAAGCGTGTAGTTCCAATGGGATGAGATAATGAAGAGATATAAGTAAGGAGCAGTGAAGGCGGTATCACTTTCATTGCTCCTTTTTGGTGTGGCTGGGGACGCTTCCTCCAAGATATACGATTTTCGCCTACACCGACCCGCCGCTATTCGGTTCTTTTCTACGCATCTTTGTTTCGCTCGCCGTCGACCGTGTTCTGCTAGGATGGATAAAGAGAGCGTACATATGCGAGGAATGCGTCTTCGACACATCCTGCGGTTCTAAAAAAGTAGAAGATTATGCAAGCAAGCCTGCAATCTTCTGTTTTTTATTCCCTAGCATCCACCGGGGACGTTCCTTTTGCCACGGTGATGGAGGTTTTGGCTTGGAATTGTAACTTTTTGAAGGAGAAATGCATGAACAGTTACAAAACTAAAGCTCCGACATATCTATCTGTGCCGGCTAATCAACCAGCTTTCGGCGACAACCCATTAATTTTCACCAGCGGCGCTTTGCCGCACAGCCTCCTGCTCGGCAATCACACGATCTAAGGTCTCATCCAAAAGATCGGCATAACGGTTAGCACCTTTCAAATTAGGATGCACATGATCCGAATATAGCCAATTCTTATGACCCGAAACCTCACTGTTCCAATCCACAACTGTCAGATTCGAATGCTGTTTGGTAAGCTTTTGGAGCATTTTGTTGTTTTGCTTGGTCCAGGTGAGTTTATTGCCATGGATGTTAATCCAAAAAACACTGATATCATCGCCAACAGCATCAAATAATTCTTCGGCTTTTGCCTGTGAAATAATGCCGTTAGTACCAAAACCTATGACAAGCGTATGTGTAATCTTTCCGTTTTTCATCATCTTCTTAACTTTTGTGACGCCATCCGGGACAGAACGTGATTCCTCAGCATTGATGTTCGCATCCGGGAAATAATCCTGAAGAGATAAAACGCAGGCAAGCATAACGGAATCGCCAACCATAACCATGTTCTCTTTCGAGACATACGCAGAATTCGATGTTGCGCTGTAGTCGACAGAAAGAGGGTCAATCTCCGTGAGCGTTTGTGCATTTGCGATATCTTTGCGATCGGAACTATCAGTAGAATCATCGATAACTTTTGCATTTGCATCAAGTGCAGCTTTTAGCTCTGCCTCATCAGAAAGTTTGAGCGCAGGAGCTTTTGCAAGCCCGCCGATACCGACAATTAAAAAGATGACGATACATACGCAGGCTACGCGATGAACGTGTATGCTGATTTTCTTGTTCTTAAGAGAGATAAATTCTCTAAAACGATAAGGTTGTTTTTCATTAAATAAAAAAGAAGTAAAACTGTGAAGCCAGACGGATAAGACAAGGATGATGCCGATTATGATTAGTTGATATCCGGGAATTTCATTCCAACCCATCTCTATAAATAAAAATAAAACCGGATACTGCCACAGGTAGAGTTCGTAGCTTCTGTCGCCCAGCCATTTGAGTGGTTTGGCTTCCATTTTAACAGTAAATGGAAGTGATTTTTCCGCAGTTAGTCGAACGATAATAGCGAAAATGATAGCCATTCCAGGAAGTCCGGCAATATAAGTGAATTTATATTGGCCGTCCATGAAGATGGCAGCAAGCACAAAGGCAATCATACATAAGATGTAAATTGGCTTTGCAAATCTAAACTTTGGTTTTTTCTTGTGAATAGATGGGTGGACGTATTCAAATCCAATTAAGGAACCAAGTAAAAGTGCGTGAATTCGAGTGTCGGTTCCATAGTAAAGCGGTGTGATGTCAGTGCCCATAAAATAGCGAATCGGCATCCAGGCAAAGGCAATGATTGTTAAGGTGCTTAAAAATGCCAGGCTGGCTTTTTCGCTTTTTTTAATACGAAGAAACAAGTAGATAAAGTATAAAATAGGCCAAATTAAGTAGTATTGAAGTTCAATGGCCAAAGACCAGATATGTGTAAATGGCGAAATGCCGGATATTCTGGTGAAATAATCGGAATTTTGCGCAATCTGCCACCAGTTGTTGTAACCGCCAATCATACTAAGAACTTCTCGGCGCATACCGCCAAGACTATCCGGTGCAAGAAGATACAAAACACCGATTGTAACAAGAGTAACGATGATTAGGGATGGATAGATTCGCTTGATTCGTTTGAGATAGAACTTTCGGGCAGACATGTCCACAAAGTAACATTTGCGTTCCGAACTATAGGTCATCAAAAACCCGGAAAGCATAAAAAATAAGGAGACCCCAAGGTATCCTCCTTTTATCTGATTAGGAAACAAATGGAACAGCGTAACTGCAACAATGGCTATTGCACGAAGTCCATCTAAACCGGTAATATGTGCTAATAATGTTGGATGTTTCTTTTCACTCACTTTCTTAAATCCCCTATAACTATAGTATGGAATAATTATAGTACATATGTAATAAAAAAGAAATGAAATATCAAAAAAAATAATCAACAAATTGCTGCGAAATGTTGAATAAGCAACATTTTGAACATGAGTTAATGATTGCGGCAAGATATTTGACAAGATATGATGAAAATAACAGGAGATGAATGATTTTAGAGTAAGAGAAAGGATATTATTATGGCAGAGGCAAATAAGTATTTTCCACATTTATTTAGTCCAATCAAGGTTGGAACGAAAACAATCAAAAACAGAATTGAAGCAGCTCCGGCGTTGTTTGCATTTCTTCATTTTATCGAGGGGGATGCGTTTCATTATGTCGGTCCAGGACCGGAACGGGCTTTTCGCATGTTAAAAGCAAAGGCACAAGGTGGAGCCGGCTCGGTTGTACTTGGGGAGCTTAGTCCTAATCACACTTATGATAAGAGGTTTCCATTTGAACCGGATATTGATTACACATCTCGAGATGATGAAATCTTTGAGATTATGAAAAAGACGGCACAGATGATTAAGAGTTATGGGGCACTTCCACTTGGAGAACTCATTTCCACAGGTGAAATAAAGACAAATTATGGAAATGGCATCAATCCCAAAGGACCTTCGCCGAAGGATCTAGAAGATGGAGTGACTCATGTAGAGCCATTTACAAAGGAAGAAATCCAAGAATTAATTCAGGATTATATAACCGCCTGTAAATGGTTTCGCGACGCAGGCTGGGAAGGGGTCATGGTTCATTGTGGTCATGGCTGGTTGCCGGCGCAGTTCCTGTCGCCTTATTATAACAAGCGGGAAGATGAGTATGGTGGATCGTTTGAAAATAGAGCAAGATTCACAACAGAGCTTTTGTCTGGAATTCGAAAAGCGATGGGTGATGATTTCTTGATCGAGATACGTGTCAGCAGTGATGAGCATTTGGCGAAGGGGCTTACGCTTGAGGATGCTGTGGCATATTGCAAGTTATGTGAGCCTTATATTGATTTGATTCATGTTTCATGTGGTCATTATTTAAGTTCATCGAGAAGCTGGGAATTTACGACAACTTATGCACCGCATGGAGCAAATATTGAAAATGCAGCAATCATTAAGCAAAATGTATCCGTTCCGGTTGTGGTAATCGGCGGTATCAATTCACCGGAGCAGGCAGAAGAAGCCATTGCGTCCGGCAAGGTGGATATGATTTCAATGGGACGGCAGTTCTTCTCCGATCCGGCATTTCCGAATAAGGCTAAAGAAGGAAGAGCCGACGAGATTCGACGCTGCTTAAGGTGCGGGCGCTGTTATCCGGGACCATCCGGAGAACATGAGACGGAGAAGTGGACGATTAAGTTCCCGCCGCTTGACTCTTGCACGATTAATCCGGACACCGTTTGGCCGGCGTCTCATCACAAGATTATGCCGGAGCTGATGCCAAAGCCTGAGGCATCTCGCAAGGTGCTGATTATTGGTGGTGGCTGCGGTGGTATGCAAGGCGCAATCACGGCGGCAGACAGAGGGCATCAGGTGATTTTATGTGAAAAGGGCGAGAAACTGGGCGGTCTGATTAATTTTACCGACCATACCGACCACAAGATTGATATTCGAAACTTCAAGGATTTGCTTGTTCGCGAGGTGAATAAGCGCCCTGTGGAAGTAAGACTTAACTGTGAAGTGACGCCGCAGATGATTAAGGAGATAGGGCCGGATGCCGTTATTGTAGCGGCAGGTTCCGATGATTTGATTCTGCCGATTGAAGGCATTGATAAGGCAATGACGGCTATGGAGGTCTACGAGCAGGACTTTGCCGGACTTGGAACTTCGACAATTGTTCTGGGCGGAGGCCTTGTTGGATGCGAAGCAGCCTGTGATTATATCGATCACGGGGTGAAGACAACGATTGTGGAGATGCAGGAGTGCCTGATGCCGGAGATTACGGGACTGTATCGTACGGCGGTTCATGATACTCTGGATAAAACCGGGGCGAAGTACGAAGTGAATGCCAAGGTTGTGAAGGTTGGAAAAGACTTTGTGGTTGCAGAGCAAAATGGACAGGAAATTACGCTGAAAGCTGATACGGTTGTCAATGCCATGGGACGACGCGCGCATGACGTGACAGAACTTGTGGAGGCTGTGAAGAAGATGGATATTCCATGCTGGAACATCGGAGACAGCGTGAAGGCAAGACAGATTGGAGATGCCGTGCGTGAAGCCTGGACGGCAGCCATGGAAATTATATAGGAAAAATAGGAAATTTGTGCTATGATAGAAAAAGAACTTATGAATATGACAAATCTTAGGAGGTAATTATTTATGAAGACTTTTTCTATTAGAGACTGTAATAAACCATTGCAATTCTTTACAGGTTGTACAGGCTGTATTCTAACACCTAAGAAAATGGATCAAATTGATGTTGTAACAGCCAGTGGAGAGGTTCGGACAATTGGGATTCAGCTTCCACATGATTTATCCTTGCATATTTATAATCGTATCCTCGAAGCGGCGCAATGTGGCGGAACAATTATTATTCCGGATATGCAGGAAATGGATGATGATGAGATTCGAACAGCTGTCGAAAATATTACAATTGAATAAAAGATGTAAGGCGTTTTCCAAAAAAAGGACGGAAGACGTCTTTTTTTATTGCAATTTGATAAGGAGGTTACTATAATAGACAGAAAAAAATATGAGGAGACATATAAGGAGGGAAACATGAAAACAAAGTATATGAGTCAGGCAGCAATATTAATTGCTTTTACATTTATTATAACGAGATTTTTCCAGATTCCGATTCCGATGGGATACTTCAATGTGGGAAATGTTATCATACTAATCAGTTGTGTGATGTTGCCGAACCCTTATGGAATTGCGGTAGGCGCAATTGGAGCAGGCCTTGCAGACCTGACTTCGTATCCAATCTATACACTTCCGACACTTGTAATTAAAGCACTTATGGCGCTTGTGTTTTACAAGATGATGGGAAAACATCTGCATGATCATAAGAAGATGCGAATTGTGGCGATGGCGGTATCGACACTGATTCCGTTATTTGGATATACATTGACAGGATGCGTGATTAGCGGTTCGTTCTTTACGGGGCTTGCGCAGTTCCCGGGACTGCTGGTAGAATATCTGGTGAATATAGGATTATTCGTGGTTGCAAGTAAGATCGCAGACCGTGTAATCCGCTATAGCAGATAGGAGACAGATATGGCAAGTGATAAACTGATTAAGCTGGTAGATGCAGCGTCGCTTGGAGATCTTGATGCGGCAGCAGCCATTGCAAAAGGATATGTAGAAGGCGATTTTGGCAAGAAGAACTATGAAAAAGCCCTCAAGTGGGGCAGATATGCCGCCAAGAGAGGGCATGAAGAAGCTGCAAAGACAGTTGCATTGGCAGAAGAGTTGATGTCAAAAGATATCTGATGCAGATTTAATAAAGGAAGAGATGATGGAAGCCGTATCTTTTACGGTCTGAGTGGTAAGCGTGTAAGCTTACCACTATTTTAATTTTGAGCAGGAATTTCGAACGAGCAGGCGGCCTTCTAATTCCATTCGGATAATGCTTTCATGTCCGCCTTGAATGCGGTCAAGTAAGAGTTGGATGGCAAACTTGCCCATCTCTTCTTTCGGAAGCGCAATGGTGGTAAGCATAGGATGGATGTTTTGTGCCTGATCGATATTATCGCTGGCAATGATGGCAGGGCGATAAGGCAGAGCGCGATATCGGTTCATACACTTTAACAACCCAATCGCCGTAATATCATTGGCGCAATATATAGCACTTGGTCGCTCTTGCATCTTGAGAAAATGTTCCATGGCCTGATAGCCTTCTCGTTCTGTTTGATGGGTTTCACAGACGAAGGCAGGGTCTAGATATAACTGGTGCTTGGCCATGGTCTTTTGGAAACCACGATAACGAGCTTCGCCATAGCAGGCGCCAACGTAGCCGATGCTGGAATGGCCGAGACTAATCAGATATTCGGTGGCGATACAGGCAACCTTTTCGCCGTCACAAAGCACCTCGTCAATTGCGTAATTAGTAGAATTACGATTGATCGAGATGAGATTTTTAAATTTTTTTTGTAGTAATTTTATAACGGTCTGGTTACATCTTCCGATGATAATCAGGCCGTTATTATGTTGGTCGGTTTCAGCATACAGTTCATCAACCAGCTGAGCCAGATTAAGGCGGTTACATTTACGGTCATCGGAAAAGTCCGGCATATGCCAGATATTGGTAAGAATATGACCATGGTTATGAATCTGGCTTTCAATAATACGGAGTAATTCCGTAAAGAAAGGATCCGGCTGTTTGGCTTCAGAACGAGTCATAAGAACATTAAGGTAAAAGGTTTTATGCGTATCTTGGGAGCTGCTCTTTCTAAGGTTGCGCGCTGCCTGATTCGGCGCATAATGCAATTCAATGGCAGCTTCCCATATGCGATCGCGTGCGGTATGATCGCGGCATTGATAGTCTGGTTGGTTTAAAACTCTTGAGACGGTAGAAGGTGAAACACCGGCTTTTTTTGCAATTTCTTTAATGGATGCCATACGAAATCCCCTTTCTTTTTGAAAACTATATCATAAACGGTCATAAAAAAGCAAATAAATCTAGTGTTTTCAGTGCTGACAACGTTTTCAAAAAAACAAGAAAAAAGGAAAAAAATAGCGATGAATAGAACAAATCCGAATCAAAAATGCTTATATAATGAAAACGATTTCAAAATGATTTCTTTTCGAAGAGATTCAATACTTCTATAATGGCACCATGTGAGGGACATAAGGCCGGCAGTTCCTATAGATCTTAAGAAAATAAGAAAAGAGGAGTTCATTTATGAAATTAAGAAATATAAAGAAAATTACGGCAATAGCAGTTGCAGGTGCGATGGTAGTAGGATTGGGTGCTTGTGGAAGTTCTTCTTCTGAAAGTACATCAGATAACACAGATAACACATCAGAAGATACCGTGACATTAACAAATGTTTCATATGATCCGACGAGAGAATTGTATGCGGCTTACAACGAACTGTTTGAATCATATTATAAAGAAAAGACAGGCACAACGGTAGATGTTGTACAATCGCATGGTGGTTCTGGAAGTCAGGCAAGATCCGTAGTAGAAGGTGCAGATGCAGATGTTGTAACGCTTGCATTAGAACATGATATTACCTTAATCGAAGAAGCTGGTTTAATTGATTCAGGATGGCTTGATGAATTTGATGAGTCGTCTTCACCATATACCTCAACGATTGTATTTTTGGTAAGAAAGGGAAATGAAAAGGACATTCAAGATTGGGATGATCTTGTAAAAGACGGCGTTGAAGTAATCACACCGGATCCTAAGAGTTCCGGAGGAGCTTGCTGGAATTTCCTTGCAGCATGGGAGTATGCTAGTAACCAATACAATGATGATGAAACCCAGGTGAAAAATTTCATGCATGATTTGTATGCGAATGTAACGGTAATGGATTCTGGCGCAAGAGGTGCAACTACAACATTTGTTGAAAATGGACAGGGCGATGTGCTGATTGCATGGGAAAATGAAGCAATTGCAACCGTTGCGGAGTATCCGGATGAATATGAAATTGTATCTCCAAGTATTTCAATTCTTGCGCAGCCAAGCGTGGCTGTTGTGGATGCCAATGCAGAAGATGATGGTGTTACAGAAGTAGCACAAGAATATCTGTCCTATCTGTATTCTGACGAGGCACAAAAAATCATCGGAGAGAACGGATATCGTCCATCGAACGAAGAGATTCTGGCTGAGTACTCAGACAAATTTGATTTAGATATGCAGTTATGCACCATCGAAGACTTTGGTGGATGGGATGCAGCATATGAAACGTTCTTTAATGACGGTGCAATCTTTGATGAGATTTACGAGCAGTAAAAAAAGATAATCAGGAGAGCATAATGGATGCAGTAATCAGAAATGAACAACTAGAAAAAACAAAAACCAAGAAAGCAAAAAAAGTAAGAGTAATCCCAGGGTTTCATTTAACCCTGGGCATCTCTATTGCAATGCTTTCTCTTCTTATATTGATTCCGCTAGCTTCCGTGCTGGTTTATGCATTGCGTCTTACGCCGGCTGAATTTTGGGAAGTCATTCTAAGTGAAAATGTATTATATGCATTTCGAACAAGTATCGGATGTGCATTTTTGGCGGCAATCATAAATGTTGTATTTGGAACCATCATTGCATGGGTATTGGTGCGATATGATTTCCCATTCAAGCGATTGTTGGATGGAATTATTGAGCTTCCTTTTGCATTGCCGACAGCAGTGGCCGGTATTACATTGTCAAAAATGTATTCGACAAGCGGTCTTATGGGAAAGTTCTTTGGAAATTTTGGAATTGAAGTTTCTTATACACATCTTGGATTAACACTTGCGCTGGTATTTATCGGAATACCGTTTGTGGTAAGAGCGGTGCAGCCGGTTCTTGAAAAACTTGATCCACAATATGAAGAAGCTTCCTATATGCTGGGCGCATCAAGGACACAGACGTTTCGAAAGGTGGTATTGCCGGAACTTAGACCGGCAATTCTGACAGGATTTGGACTTGCATTTGCAAGGGGAATCGGAGAATACGGAAGCGTCATTTATATTTCAGGAAACAGTGCAAAGGATCATACACAGGTGGTTTCCTATGTTATTATGCAGAAACTGAATTATCTTGATTATAGCAGTGCAACGGCGATTGCGTTGATTATGCTGATTATTTCATTTGCATTGTTGTTCTTTATCAATATCATTCAAATCAGACAATCAAGGAGGGTTAATAATGTCTAAAGAACAATCATCAAAGACAAAGTATATCCTGATTGCGATTGCGGTGATATTTGTTGTTATAATGCTGATTTTTCCGCTGATTGCAGTTGTGATTAACTCTTTAAGTAAAGGAGTAGCTTTTTATCTTGAAAGCATTCAAACCGAGACGGTGGTTTCCGCGCTTGGCAATACGATAGCAGCAACGATTATAGCGGTTATTGTGAATACATTTTTTGGTGTGATGGCAGCACTTGCTTTGACTAAATTTACGTTTCGAGGAAAACAGGTACTGGCAACCTTAATCGATATTCCATTTTCCATCTCTCCGGTTATTGCAGGACTTGCATTTGTTATGACATTTGGAAGACTTGGATGGGGGTACGGAATTGTAGAGAGGATAAATGATGCGCTAGGAACAGATATTCAGATTGTTTTTGCAATGCCGGGAGTATTCCTTGCAACGATTTTTGTTACATTTCCGTTTGTGTCAAGAGAGCTGATTCCGGTATTGAATGCACAGGGGAAAGATGAAGAAGAAGCTGCGGCACTTATGGGAGCAAAGGGATTTAAAATCTTTCGAAAAATCACATTTCCACATATGAAATGGGCACTTTTGTATGGCGTGATTTTATGCGCGGCAAGAGCACTTGGAGAATTCGGAGCAGTGAATGCATTATCAAAGACCAGAGGAGAGACTTTTACATTGCCTCTTGAGATTGATGCTTTGTATATGTCCGGATCGGCAGATTCGATTACGGCAGCATTTGCAGTTTCTTCTATCTTGGTGATCATTGCGGTAGTGATCTTGATTTTTAGAAATATATTGGAATATCGAGCCAAAAAAAAGGCAGCTCTTGCATAGGAGGTTCATAAATGTTTGTTGAGTTAAAAAATATAAATAAAAGTTTTGGAGACTTTCAGGCTTCTAAGGATGTAAGCTTTGGTATTGAAAAAGGATCTTTGGTGGCACTTCTTGGACCGAGTGGGTCGGGAAAAACAACGATCTTAAGGATGCTTGCCGGACTTGAACATCCTGACAGTGGAGAGATTTATATTGATGGGAAGCTGGTAAATAATGTTCCAGCAGCAAAGCGCGGTATTGGATTTGTATTTCAAAATTATGCATTGTTTCGTTATATGACCGTATATGAAAATATTGCGTTTGGATTGGAACTTCGCAAAGTACCAAAAAAACAAATCAAAGAACGTGTGAAAGAGCTTCTTGAGCTGACCGGTCTTTCCGGAATGGAAAAAAGATATCCAAATCAATTGTCCGGAGGTCAAAGGCAAAGGGTTGCATTTGCAAGAGCACTTGCTCCGCAACCGGATGTGCTTCTTTTAGATGAGCCATTTGCAGCAATTGATGCAAAGGTCAGACAAGAACTAAGAAGCTGGCTGAAAGATATGATTAAAAAAGTGGGGATTACTTCTATCTTTGTCACGCATGATCAAGAGGAAGCGCTTGAAGTATCTGATCAAATTATTGTGACGAATTGTGGACAAGTAGAGCAGATCGGTTCGCCGGTAGAAATCTGCAGGCAGCCACAGACACAATTTGTTACGGAATTTGTGGGAGATACACAGCCGGTTGAGGAGTTTTCGATGTTAAACGGATTTGTCGCACAAGGATATGATGGAGCAGCGATTCGTCCGGAATTTGTAGAAGCCTTTAAGAAGGACAATTTGCAATTTAAAAATGTGATTGATTATGCAGAAGACGGAACGGTAAGCAATGTTCAGTTTAGAGGGGATTATCTGGAAGTGACGCTTGATGTTAAGGGAATGGAGCTAAAGACGCACAGGTCTTTGGAAAGACGTTCCATTGCAATAGGAGAAGCAATGAAAGTGATTATTTATAAGATTTATGCATATCAAAATGGGCAGGTTGTTTTATTAGAGAATGAAAATCTGATAGGAGAGCATGTAGTGAATTTCTAATGCAGATAAGAAAAGAAGTGTCAGGCGTTAAAGCCGGGCACTTCTTTTGATTAAAGAGATGGTAGAGCGGTAATCTTAACCCCAACATCAATAGGGGCGGCCGAATAAAGGCTGGTGGTTACGATACCGTCAATATCCAAAGTAGCATATTGGGAAATGTTATCAGGGCGGATTCCGCCGGCAGCAAGTAATATGGCATTCGGGAATTGTTCACGAATGACAGAAGAAATCTTATTTATTTCATCTGGACTTAATTTTTCGAGCTGAATTCCATCCGCGCCGGCGCGAAGGGCAGCGAGCGCTTTGGCAGAATCGGAAGCTTCTATGAGAATCTTTTTCTCGCAGCAATTATTTTTTAACTGTGGAAGCTTTTGGAGCAGGTTATCAAAACCGCCAAGAAGATGGATATGCTGATCAAAAATCAAGATGGTTTCTGACAATCCCAGGCGATGAGGTAAAGCGCCTCCTGCCATAATTGCTTTGACAGCAAGAGCCTTGGTGCCGGAGAACATCTTTCGTGTGGTCAATACCGGTATATTTGGATTAACAGCGTGCACGGCGTCTACAAAATGTCTTGTTTTTGTTGCAATCCCGCTGGTATGATCAATCAGATTTTGGATGACTTTCCAGGCGGTAAGAACCTGCGTAGCTTCCCCTTTTCCAACAATCAATTCTTCGCCGGCAAGAGCCTTGGTGCCGGAATATTTATAATCTAATGTTTCAATGCCAAGCCGGCGAAAGATTTCGCGGGCCTCTTCTGTTCCACAGACGATGCAGTCTTCACGAGTGAAAGCTGCAATGCGAGCCGGTTCGTGGTCTAAGCCAAGTTCATATCCGGTCAGATCAAAATAAGGAACATCTTCTCGAATAAGAGCATCAAAATCTATATGCGCTAAATACATAAGGACCTCCTGATAGTAATGTTATGTTGCTTTTTTTGTTATTTAATAGTGTATCACTTCGTTAGGCGTAAGTCTATTTGTAGATTGACCTTGCCGAAAATAGGAAATAAAATAAAAGAAAATAAGAGGGAAAGGAATAGATAGATGTACCTGATTTCCGTTTATTTCGATTCTGCAACAGAAAAGACTTTGCAGCGATATATAGAGAGAATAGCACGAATGAGTGGTAACAATTTTATGATAGAGCATCAAATCAGGCCTCATATGACAATATCAGCGATAGAATCTAGAAGCATAGAAGCAATCCGGCCGTCATTTGAAGCTTTGCAAGATACACTTAAATGGGGCACAATTCAGATTGTTTGTCTAGGACAGCTCTTGCCATATGTATTTTACGCAGCCCCAGTACTTAATGAGTATCTGATGGATCTTTCGAACCGGGTATATGATGCCGTAAAGGAGATGGAAGATATAAAGGTGAGTCGATATTATCAACCATACAGCTGGATGCCTCACATAACATTGGCAAAGAAACTGGACACGGTGCAGATGCTAAAGGCGTTTGAGGCGATGCAGAATTATTTTGCACCGATGGAAGGATGTATCACACAGATTGGACTATCAAGAGTTCGTCCATATGAAGATATCGTTCGATTTGATCTAGAAAGGGAATGATTATGAAGGAATTACTAGAAAGATACCATTGTATGAAAGAGTACATAAAGCAGATGAAGAACGTAGCTGTTGCATATTCTGCAGGGGTGGATTCGACATTTTTACTTTATGCGGCTAAGGAAGCTTTACAAGATGATGTGACGGCTTATACCGCTTCTTTATATTCGGTTCCGCAAAAAGAAATGGATGAAGCGGTCTGGTTTTGCGACGAGCAGTCCATAAAGCATATAATTGTGAAGATGAATGAATTGGAGATTGCCGGATTTTCTAAGAATCCTAAGAACCGGTGTTATCTATGCAAACGGGAAATCTTTCGTAAGATGAAAGCACTTGCAGATGAGCAGGGAGCTTATGAATTACTAGAGGGGTCTAATGCAGATGACAGGTGTGATGAGCGACCCGGGATGATTGCAATACGGGAGCTGAAGATTAAAAGTCCGCTTTTGGAATATGGATTTACTAAGGAAGAGATTCGAAAGTTGTCTAAGCATTTAGGCTTGGCAACTTGGGATAAACCGGCCTATGCTTGTTTGTCGAGTCGAATTCCATATGGTGAAACGATTACGATTACGAAACTGCAAATGATAGAAAAAGCAGAAAGCTGCCTACATAAGCTGGGCTTTCGACAAGTTCGAGTGAGGATGCATACGAACATAGCCAGGATTGAATTGGAACCGGGACAGATGGAGAAATTCTGGGAAAAGGAGATACGCGAGCGCGTAAAAGAAGAACTAAAAGATATTGGATTTAAGTATGTAACGGTTGATCTTACAGGGTTTGAGTCTGGTAATTTAAACAGGGTTTAACTTTCCGCTAGCACAATTGTTTGCGAAGATGGGAAGAAAGTGCTATAATAAGAGAACTATAGTACGAAGGTGAGATGAGATATGATCGACAATATAAACCTTAAAAGTGTCCCTTTTGAAGGGTTAGAAGATGAAAAGCGGTATGTCTATGTATGTGATATGAATAAAGATCTATCAAGATGGTCAAAAGCTGCAGTTGAGTATTTTGATTTGCCGGGAGAATATGTCGAGAATATGGCAACTGTTTGGTTGGGAAGGATACATCCTGAGGATCGAAATAAATACGAAAAAGATATCCAGGCCGTATTTAGTGGAAAGAAAGCGCGGCACAATGTTGATTATCGCGTAAAAAATAAAGATGGTGTTTATGTAACGGTAACCTGTAGAGGGATTATTACGACGGGGGCAGACGGGAAAAGCAAGGTCTTTGCAGGATCCATTGAAAATCATCAAACATCGGAAGTTATCGATCCGATAACCGGTCTTTATAATATTTATGGTTTTATGAAGGATGCGCAGATGTTTCCGGAGCGACATAAGGAAAAAGTGTATCTCATTTTCGGAATCAATTATTTTAGTGATATTAATAAAAATTATGGATTCGAATTTGGCAACCAGGTGCTGAAACGGTTTACGGAGGAACTTCGGAGTCTGGAGTGTGAAGGTGCACTTTTGTACAGAATGGATGGAATTAAGTTCTGTCTGGTTATGGAAGGACATCAATGTTCAGCGCCGGAAGTGATGTATGAACTTATCAGTAATTTTGCATATCGAGGCTATGATATTGATGGAATTCATGTATCGTTTTCCATATCGGGAGGCGTTGTCTATGTGGAAAAGGACAGTGAGGTGACGATCGAAGCAATTCAGGCATCGCTAAGCTATGTCTGGGAGGTGTCAAAGGAGAAACATCTTGGAGAGCTTGTTTATTTTAATAATGAGCTGTTTGGTAATACCAAGAAGAATCTGGAGATTTTATCGGAAATTCGAAACTGTGTATTTCACGATATGAGAGGATTTTATCTGTGTTATCAACCGATTATAGAGTCTGCAAGCGGAGCGGTGTGCGGTATGGAGGCTTTGCTTCGATGGGAGCATCCAAAATACGGAATGGTTTCACCGGGAGTTTTCATTCCATGGCTAGAGAGTGACCCTTGTTTTTATCAGCTGGGAGCGTGGGTGCTTAGACAGGCTTTGATGGATGCGAAGAAAATCATTGAACACATTCCGTTCTTTAGAGTCAATGTCAATGTATCGTCGCAGCAGATTTCAAGATCGGGATTTCGAGATACGGTGTGTGAAATTCTAAAGGAAGTACAATTTCCGGCGGAGAATTTATGCATGGAGCTCACGGAACGGGTTTTGTCCTTGAACATAGACTATTTAAGACAGGAATTGGAATTCTTTAAGAACATGGGAATCAAGGTGGCATTAGACGATTTTGGAACCGGAATCAGTTCTTTGAATCTTCTTTTGGAACTTTCCGTGGATGAACTTAAGATTGATCGAAGTTTTATCAAGGATATAATATCTAATGTCAGTCAGCAAACGATTGTGGAAACCATTGCATTTTGTGCGCAGAAGATGCATTTAAGTATTTGTGCAGAAGGGGTGGAAACAACGGAGATAAAAAAATATCTAGATCATTATGGTATTCCAAAACAGCAAGGGTATCTCTACGAGAAGCCGGTTGTGATAGAGGAATTTACGAAGTATTTGAAGAAAAGTGCCTAAGAAATGGCTGTTACTCATGAAAATGTGTAACAGCCATTTTGGGATATTAGAATCATGCTTCTTCGCGCGTAAGCTTTCGAATCCAGTGATACCGTCGGAATTTAATAAAAGTAGGAAGTCCTTTAAAGATCTGATCCGATTGAATACAGATGACGACCCATTCAACCGGAAGTTTCCACCAAAAAGCTGCCAGGATAGAAAGCGGCATAACAATACACCAGGTACTGATAAGATTCATTTTCATGGTGAACTTGGCATCTCCGGCGCCCTGTATAATACCAAAACTGACCGGCATTTGATAACTCATACCAACCATCACAAAGGCCATAATGATAATGAGATGAAGCGCCATGTTAGTCGCAGAATTATCCAGGTTGTATAAGGACATCAGCGGATTGCGAAGGAGAACTAAGACAATAGCCAAAAGGATACCGATGGATACATCAATAACCGATAAGGTACGTGCATCGGATTTGACACGTTGCAGATGGCCTCGTCCAATGGAATTGCCAATCATTACCGCTGAGGTAGAAGACATGGCAATTACAATCACCTTCAGGTATTGGTAGAACGTTGTGGCAACTGAATTGGCGGCTATTGCATCGGCAGATAAATGTCCAAGTATGGCAGTTTGCATAGGAACCGATACGCCCCAGAGAACCTGTGAGAACATCATAGGGATAAAAGTCTTAGTAAAATCATGCTTTAATTCTTTATCGACAGTAAAGAATTCCTTGGAAATAACGGATATTTTCTTGTCGATCTTTAGAACATAAAAAAACACAATGGCCAGTTCCACGATTCTCGCAATCAAAGTAGAGATGGCCGCTCCACGAATTCCCATTGGAGAAAAACCAAAATGTCCATAGATTAAGGCATAGTTTAGGACGATGTTAATACCTAGTGAAACGAGGGAGACGTAAAAGGATATTTTTACGGTTCCAACACTGCGAAGTACTGCCATCAAGATATTGGAAATAATAAACAGGACAAAAGTCCATTGGATAATGGACAGATATTCGCTTGCCTGGTTTATGATATCCGGAGAATCGGTAAAAATATGAAGCAGCGGGATTGGCATAAACATACAAAGCAGCAGAATAATGATACTGATTATGATACCAAGGCGCATTGCAATACCGGAAAGGAAACGAATTGGTCTTGTACGATTCTGCCCCCAGTATTGTGCGCTGATGGCAACTAAAGTATTACTAATTGCTAAAGCAAACTGTTCAACCATAAAAAACAGCTGATTCACAGTAGCAGCACCGGATAATGCTTCCTGTGAATAACGCCCAAGCATCACGTTGTCTACCATATTGACGCTGTACATAACCAGATTTTGCAAGGCAACAACAATCAACATGGAAAATAATGTTTTATAAAAGGAGCAATCTTTTGTAAAAAAAGTATCTTTCATAACAATTCCTCACGATTTATATAGTCTATTACTATTATATTTAAAATGTAAAAATGATAAAGAGAAAGTTTAAAGTGGTACTAAAGTTGGTATAACGAATTGACAAATAGTACTTTAGGCGTGTATGATAAGAATAAGCGAAAAAAACGCGAAAATTCGTAAATGGTCACGATTTTAGCAGAGGATGAGAGCATATGGAAAAGGAATATAAATCAATAAAAGAAATCGCACAGGAATGGGATCTTACGGTACGTCGTGTGCAGATGCTTTGTACATCGGGAAAGCTACCGGGAGCAAAGAAAGTAGGGAATCTTTGGGCAATTCCTGCGGATGTAAAGCGACCGATTGATAAGAGAATGGCGCAGGGAGATCAGCGAAAGCCGCTAAAAAAGATTGGAAAATACCGTACGCTTCAGGAGTTACCGTTTATATCAAGGATTTCTCATGATATTCGAACGGATCTTAATGCCATCTGCGGATATACCGATATGATTATTGCACATCAAGGAGAAGAAGAACGAATTGCAGAGTATCGACAAAATATCAAGAATTCAGAAAAGAGTATTTTGAGAGTACTTAAAAATACTGTGGAACTGACACGCCTTTACAATGGGGCTTTACATGAATCTGAGGAGCTTTTTAGCGTAGAAGCGATGCTTCAAAATCTGATGGAACAAGAGTCGTTTGAAGCTTCCCAAAAAGGTGTCAAAATCATCAAGGTTATCAATGTACGACATGAATTTTTGCGAAGTGATTTAGATAAAATCGAATGTATTTTGGGGAACCTCCTTAACAATGCAGTCAAATATTCAGAAAAAGGCGGCGTTGTTAAGATTACCGCAACAGAGCAAAAAAGAACGCGCAATGGACGATGCAGAGTGGAGTATTCCATAAGTGATCAAGGACAAGGTATGACAGAAGAGTTTTTGGATAAGATTTACCATTACGTGTCCAGTGATAGTGATGAAGTTCAGATTCAGGGAAGTAATAGCGGAATCGGTCTTGTGCTGGCAAAAGGATTGACCGATTACCTTGGCGGGAACTTTGAAATCGAAAGTTATATTGATTTTGGAACAAATGTAAAGGTTATGCTAAGCCATAGGGTGGCAGACTTGTCGGAATTTGCAAAAGAGGATTTGCAAGAAAAGGTGGAATTCGGTCTAAATGGCAAGCGGATATTGCTTGCGGAAGATAATGAATTGAACCGGTTATATGCTGTGGAGATACTAAAAGAAGCGGGCTGCGAGGTGGATTGCGTTCAGGACGGGATTGTATGTGTGGCGAAATTAGAGACGGAAAAAGCCGGGTATTATGATTGTATTTTGATGGACCTGATGATGCCGAATCTAGATGGTATATCCGCAACGAAAATCATTCGAAATCTGGAAGATCAAGATAGAAGCAAGATACCAATTATTGCAATGACAGCAAGCGTTATGAACGAAGATCGTGAAAAAGCGTTACTAGCCGGAATGAACGGATTTGTAGAAAAACCACTGGATGTAAAAAGGCTGTTCGAGATCATGAAAAATGTAATTATGACGGCAAAATAGCTTGGGGGGAAGAGAGTATGATAGAAAAAACCGATTTCAAGCAGTTTTCCCTGGAAGATAGCGGGGAGTTAATACCGGGTGGATTTTTTATATTCAGCATGTCGGAAGATGAAAAGCTTATCTATTGTAATAAAAGGATGGCGCAGATCTTTGGCTGTGACAATCCACAAGATTTTATGGAATATATAGAATATTCTTTTCAAAATATTGTGCATCCGCAGGACTATAAGACAATCAAAGGGCAGATTGAAAAGCAAGTAGATGCGGATGAGGAGTTTCGAGAGAATCTAGAATATCGAATTGTACGAAAAGACGGTCAGATTCGAAGTGTTATGGCTAATAATAGGCTGATGCTAGATGAGAAACATGGCAAAGTTTTGGCGGTGGTGATTCATGATGTTACAGAATGTCAAATGGCATGTAAGAAGGAAGTCAAGCTGCAAAGTGATGTGATTAGGACTCTTACGAAACTTTTTTATGTATCCTATTATGTGAATTTACAGGAAGATACCTTTATTGAATTAGCTGCTCATAATAATCCGGTTGGAGAAGTGATAAGCAAGTGTGATAAGGCCAGTGCAGCGCTGCGTCTTTCCTGTGAGACAAATATATTGTCAAAATATCGGGAGGAAATGCTGGAATTTACGAATCTTGACACACTTGAGGAACGAATGAAAAATCATGTATTTATAACACATGATTTTGAAGGCATATGTGCAGGATGGCTCAGAGGATATTTTATTGAAGGCAAACGTGATGAAAATCAGAATCTGACACATGTGATCTGGACGATGAAAACGATTAATGAAGAAAAGGAAAAAGACTTCGAAACATCTAAGCAGTTAAAACTTGCATATAGTAAGGCGGAGGCCGCAAGTAACGCAAAGACTACGTTTTTGCTAAATATGTCACATGATATTCGCACACCGATTAATGCAATTATCGGATATGCGAATCTTCTAGAGAGCCATAAGGCTGATGCGGCGCTCCAAAAAAGGTATATTGATAATATTCAGGAATCGGGCAATACCCTGCTTAAGCTGATTGATAATGTGCTTCAGATGGCGAAGATTGAAACCGGTCATATCCATCTTTATGAGGAACCGGCCAATATTCTTGAGGTTGGAAAACGAATTGGCATTATATTTGCCCAGGAATATAAAAAGAAAAATCTGAGAATCGTACGCGATATCAAACCGGTACATCCAAATGTATATATGGATGTAAGTAAGATTGAGCAAATTATATTAAATATCCTAAGTAATGCAATCAAATACACGCAAAATGGTGGAACCATCATGCTTAGCGTGAATGAGTGGAACTGCGAAAAACCGGGATACAGCTACTACAAGACGGTGTTTCGGGACAATGGGATTGGAATGTCTAAAGATTTCCAGTCTAGATTGTTTGATACATTTACGAGAGAATGCAGCGTTCACGATAATGGAATTCCGGGGACGGGACTTGGAATTGGAATTACAAAGAAGCTGGTGGAACTGATGAACGGAACTGTTTATGTGGAAAGTGACGAAGGTAAAGGCACAAGAGTAGAGGTAATTCTACCGCTTCGAAGAGTTGAGCCGGAAGAGATTATAAAGATGCAGGAAACCAAAAAAGAGGCGATTAATCCGACCATCTTGCAGGGCAAACAGATTCTGGTGGCAGAAGATAATGAACTGAATCGAGAGATTGTAGCAGAAATCTTAAAAGATGCGGGCATGAAAGTTGATGCTGTGGAAGATGGCGTAGAATGTCTAGCACGCCTCGAAAAACAACCGCCGGGTTATTATGATATGATTTTGATGGATATTCAGATGCCGAATATGGATGGATACAAGACAACGCAGCGAATTCGTATGTTGCGTAATAAAGTTCGTGCTCAGATTCCGATTGTGGCAGTTACGGCCAATGTATTTGGCGAAGAAAATCTGACCGCTCAGAAAATGGGGATGAATGGATTCGCAATTAAACCAATTGATAAGCAGGCCTTGTTTACAAGTATGATTAATGCCTTGCCAAAGGCTTGACATTAAAAGGTCAGATGCTATAATACCAATGTGCCAAGTGGCATCGACAGTTCGTTTGTACCATCCTGTCGTTAAATAAAACCAGGACTATCAATGAATCAGGATATTCATAATAGGTCTTGTGGTACTATGCCACAAGACTTTTTTTGTTATTACGAATCGCGTAAGCTGTATGAGGAAGGATAACGATGTACTTTTTAAAAACAGAGCAAAGCTTTGATGCGGCACATTTTTTAAGTGGATATGATGGAAAGTGCAAGAATCTGCACGGTCATCGATGGAGAGTAGTAGCGCAAATCTCAGGAGAATGTCTTAATGATGACACGCAGACACGCGGAATGCTGGTGGATTTTGGAGAACTTAAATCAGAACTTAAAAAACTGTGTGATGATTTTGATCATAGTTTTATTTATGAAAAGGGTTCTTTGAAGGAAAAAACGGTAGTAGCACTTCGAGAAGAAGATTTTCGAATGGTGGAAGTTGATTTTCGTCCGACGGCAGAATGTTTTGCGAAATACTTTTTTGACAAGATGAAAGAAAGAGGATATGCGCCGCATCGCATAGAAGTATATGAGACGGTCAACAATTGTGCGGCCTATGAAGAATCATGAAGGTTGTAGAGAGATTTACCAGTATTAATGGAGAAGGACAACGAGCCGGTGAATTGGCGATGTTTGTCCGATTTAAAGGGTGCAATTTGAGCTGTAGTTATTGTGATACGATGTGGGCAAACGAAGATGGGTGCCCGTATACAGACAAGTCGCCTGCAGAGCTATATAAAGAAATTATAGATTCTGGGGTGAGGAATGTCACTTTAACAGGTGGAGAACCGCTGCTTCAAAAGGAAATGCCGCAGTTGTTGGCACTTTTGTCTGAAAATGAGAATATCCGTGTGGAGGTTGAGACGAATGGTTCGATTGATTTGTCCGCTTTTAGCGGTGCGAATCGACCATCCTTTACTATGGATTACAAATTACCATCAAGCGGTTGTGAAAGTAAGATGCTGTTATCGAACTTTCAGATGTTGCAGCTAGAAGATACGGTAAAATTTGTTGTCGGCAGCCGGGAAGATTTGGACAAGGCGCGCAGAATAATTGAGCAATACCACTTAACAACAAAGTGTAAAGTCTATTTAAGTCCGGTCTTTGGAAAGATAGAGCCGGCTTTGATTGTTCAATTTATGATTGCGCATCATATGAATGATGTAAGAATGCAGATTCAGATGCATAAAGTGATTTGGGATCCGAATGAAAGAGGTGTGTAACGTGATTGATACGAAGGCAATCGAAGAACATATTAAAGGAATATTAATTGCACTAGGAGAAGATCCGAATCGCGAGGGTCTTAGGGAGACACCACAGCGTGTTGCAAAGATGTATGAGGAAGTCTTTGCGGGAATGAATTATACCAATCATGAGATTGCTAAGATGTTTGATAAGACATTTGAAGACGATTTTGAGACAGAGGATAGTCGCGTTGTGGTCATGAAGGATATTGATCTTTTCTCATACTGTGAACATCATATGGCGCTTATGTATGACATGAAAGCGACCGTTGCTTATATTCCAAAGGGTAAGGTGATTGGTTTGTCCAAGATTGCAAGAATCTGTGACATGGTAGGACGAAGACTGCAGTTGCAGGAAAGAATCGGTCGAGATATTGCGGATATTATGACAGAAGCGACCGGCAGCGAAGATGTTGCGGTATGTATTGAAGGGTGTCACAGTTGTGTTTCGGCTCGTGGAATTAAGAAAAATAATGCGAAGACATTTACAGCAGAACTTCGCGGAGCATTCAAAAACGATTCTTCTTTGCAACTATATTTAAAGTAGTAGAAAGGCAAGCTGTATGAAAGCAATGGTATTATTCAGTGGCGGAGTGGATTCGACCACGGCACTTGGAATGGCAGTAGACAAATATGGCGCAGACAACGTAATTGCGCTGTCAATGTCTTATGGGCAAAAACATGATAAAGAGATTCAAAGTTCTATTGCGGTAGCGAATCACTATGGAGTCGAACATTTATTTTTAGATTTATCTAAGATTTTTCAGTATTCAGATTGCTCGCTTCTTAAGCATTCCACGCAGGAGGTTCCAAAGGAAAGTTATGACGAGCAGATAGAAGAAACGAATGGAAATCAACCGGTAAGTACATATGTTCCGTTTCGAAATGGCTTGTTTTTATCAACTGCCGCAAGTATAGCCTTAAGCAAAGAGTGCGGTGTGATTTATTATGGTGTACATGCAGATGATGCAGCGGGATTTGCATATCCGGATTGTTCCGACGTATTTAACAATGCAATGAAAGAAGCAATCTGGGAGGGAAGCGGGCATCAGGTTAAGATTGAGGCGCCGTTTGTAAATGCGTCGAAAGCGCAGGTCGTGAAGAAAGGATTAGAACTTAAGGTTCCGTATGAACTGACCTGGTCTTGCTATGAAGGCGGTGATGTGCCTTGCGGAAAATGCGGGACATGCATTGATAGAGCGGCCGCATTTGCAGCCAATCATGTAAAAGACCCAGCGTTGAAAGGATAAATTATGAGAGAAAATGAACATTTAACCAAACTTGGAAGTAAGACAAAATATTCTATGGACTATGATCCGGACGTGCTTGAATGCTTTGAGAATAAACATCCGGGAAATGATTATTTTGTAAAATTTAATTGTCCGGAATTTACCTCGTTATGCCCGATCACGGGACAGCCGGATTTTGGAACGGTCTATATTTCTTATGTGCCGTCAGAGAAAATGGTGGAGAGTAAATCTTTAAAATTGTATCTTTTTTCCTTTCGAAATCATGGAGATTTTCATGAAGATTGCATGAATATCATTATGAAAGATTTGATTAAATTGATGGATCCTAAATACATTGAGGTATGGGGAAAGTTTCTGCCAAGGGGAGGTCTTTCGATTGATCCTTATTGCAACTATGGAAAACCGGGAACAAAATGGGAGCAGGTTGCATGGGAAAGACTGACCCATCATGATATGAATCCGGAGAGAGTGGACAATCGATAAGATGATGAGAGTAAGACCGGGCTATATGTCTTCGTTTCGATGCCTTGCAGATCGGTGCACAGACAGCTGCTGCATTGGTTGGGAAATCGATATTGATGAGGAGACATTGGCATATTACGAATCAATGTCCGGAGCAATCGGGAATAAGCTTCGGGAAAATATTGAAAAACAAAAGGACAGCGCATATTTTAAATTGACCAAAAAGGAGCGTTGTCCTTTTTTGAATGCGCAAAATTTATGTGAAATCATCTTAGAATTGGGCGAAGATCACATTTGCCAAATCTGCACAGATCATCCGCGTTATTATGATTGGATGGCAAGCCGCATGGAAGAGGGAATAGGACTCGCATGCGAGGAAGCTGCGCGACTGATCTTGGATTCGCCGATGGCGCTTGAGAGCGAAGGGGAGGAAGAGAAAGAAGGAAGCAAACAAGAGCTGCTTCGTGAGCGGTATCTGCTTGCTGTGCGTGATGAGATTCTAGAGAGGATTTCTAAAGCAACGGATTATAAAGAACTTGAGCAAAAGTTGGTGCAGGAAGTTTCGAAGATGCAGATTGCGTATAAAAGCTGGTGTGAAAAGCATGAACTTGCATATGAAGGACCGGCTAAAGCAAGCATCCTATTACGTTCCTATAAGGAATTAATAAAAAGATATAAAGAACTAGAAATTAATCAGCCAAAATGGAGGAAGTTATTAGAGGAAATGGAGGAAGACCCAAAACTTTTCCGCGATATCCTATACGAGAAAAACGAAAACGTGCAAAGCGGGTACAGGCATTTGCTCTATTACTTCGTCTATCGATATTTTATGCAGGCAAGATATGATGATGATTTGGTAGGGAAGCTTCGCTTGGCGCTTTACAGTATCAGGATGATGGAAGCGCAAGATGCGTATATAGTATCCCAAAAAGGACGCCTTACGAAATGGGAGCGCATCTGTAATTACAAGCTCTATTCGCAGGAAATCGAATACTGTGAGGACAATGTTATAGCCATTGCAGATATGCTATAATGTGCGTAATAAACGGTGAGGAGAAATTCAGATGAAAAAATACGCATTTGGGGTGGATATTGGAGGAACCACAGTGAAGATGGGATTGTTCTATACAGATGGCAAGATTCTGGAAAAATGGGAGATTCCATCCAAAAAAAATGATGCAAATCTTACATTGCTCGATGATATTGCAGATGAAATCAGGCGTATGATGCAACATTATAGGATTTTGGCAGAGGATATTGCGGGGATTGGAATGGGTATTCCAGGACCGGTTGGCTGGGATGGAACAGTCTATAAATGCATTAATCTCGGCTGGGATGTAATCAATGTTGAAAGGGAAATGAAAAACCGCTGCGGCCTTGATGTGAAGGTTGGTAACGATGCCAATGTTGCCGCTCTTGGTGAAATGTGGATGGGAGGCGCACAAGGATTTAGCAGTCTCGTCATGGTGACAGTGGGAACCGGTGTTGGCGCGGGTGTCATCATAGATGGCCACATAGTATCGGGGGCAAATGGCGCGGCCGGAGAGATTGGGCATATTACGGTATGTGAGGATGAGACGCGTGAGTGTGCGTGCGGAAAGTACGGGTGCTTAGAGCAGTATGCTTCAGCAAATGGGATTGTTAGTGTTTGCCAGGCGTATTTGCAGAAAAGTAAAGAGCCATCCGTTCTTAGAGCATATAAGCAGCTTACGGCTAAGAATATATTGGATGCGGCTAAAGAGGGCGATGCGCTGGCTCTTAAGATGGTAGAGCAATTTGCAAGGACACTTGGCAAGGTGCTTGCAGAGGTGGCAACAGTAATTAACCCACAAGTATTTGTCATAGGAGGCGGCGTTGCAAAGGCCGGGGAGATTGTGACAAACATGCTAAAAAAGCAGTTTATGGAATATTCTTTTCATGCGGCGAGAGATACAAAGTTTGCATTGGCGAAACTTGGAAATGATGCCGGAATCTATGGCGGTGTGAAACTGGTATTGGATTTGATGAGTTAAAAAAGGTGGAGACCATTTAAGGGGGCTCCACCTTTGACTTTTAACAAGGGAATATTGTAAGAATCAAAGCAACCACAATTGCGGTTATGGTGGTATTTAAAACAGTTGTAATAAATACATATTTGTAGGAATCTTTGATTTCTACCTCGGCAATGCCGGTTGCAATGATATAACCCGGATTGGTAGGTAAGGTATCTAAGGTCTGCGACGCAAATACAGAAACACGATGTATAGCATTTAAGCTGACACCCATGTTTGTAAAGGTTTCGGACAAATAAGGCAGGGTTGCAGATAACCCGGCAGGGCCCGATCCGGAAGCACCGGTTAAAAGGGCGATTGCAAGCAAGACTTTGAAAAGAGCTGGTCCATGCATAGATAGTAAGGCATTGGTAAGAACCGGAAATGCCGGAGATGCAGCAACAACACCACCAATTGCACCAAGAAGACCAACTTGCAGTACCAGCATGGTTGTCTGACTTCCAACCGGTACCAATAATTCTTTCAGTCCCGCAAATTTTCCATAATACGGGAAAAAGAAGATCAAAGATAAAATGATGTTGAGCATCATAGATGGTAAAATATCCAGGCCAAGGCCGTTAAAGCAAATCAAGGTAACGGCAATTGGAATAACTGCCAAAATCCAATGCGGTGTTTTCACATCGGTTGGACGACCTTCAAGCTGCTTTGGCGGAGTATATACAATACCGGCGGCGATTTGTTTTTTGGAAATGATATTCATCATAACGATATTTAATGCAAGAACAACACCGCCACCAATGAATCCCGGAATGGCAGCTGCCATAGGTGAAGTTCCAAGCATCTGTACAGCGATTACGTTCTGATCCGATGTGGTTCCAGGCATGGAACAAGCTGCGGTCGCAAGAGCACCGAGGACAACACCAGGTCCCATAGCTCTTGGAATCAGGGATTTCTCGAATAAGTCCATGGCAATTGGGAACAAAATGAACATTAATACAACCGGATTCATACCACTATATGCAAGTGTAGTTCCGATTACATAAATGGTAATAATCGCGAGAATCGGTCGCATAATTACCGGCTCACCATCCGATGACTTTTTACGGGCACGAATGGTAAAGAGACTATACAGTGCATTGGCGATGGAAAGTGCTGCTCCACTCTTGTTATAAAGAGCGGCAATTACACAGCCGCACATAACAGGGCCAAGCATTGCTGTTACATAATTACATGTACTTGGAAGCATGGTATCTGTAAAGGTTTCAAGCAGATTCATGCCATTAAATAATGCGATTAAAAGTCCGCATAGTGGTGCAAGAATAATTGTGGATATTCCTTTGTATGCACCATAGATTAGGATTGCTACACCGACAATAATGCCGATAATACCTAAAGCTGTCATAGTTTTTCTCCTCCTTAAAGAAATTGTATGAATTCCCTACGAGAAAACTATAAAGCATAGGAATGAAACACGAGTGGAAAGAATGTGGAAAGAATGTGGAATGTGAAATTATGGGATGGTAGTAGGAGTAGCACCGTCAAAAATGAAGTAATGGTAATCCGCAATTTTTTCCCCTTGAGACCAATAAAAGTCCCCCTGAATTCCGTGAATGACATCGGAATTATAAAACCATTCCTTTACCGCTTTTCGTGTAGAAGCATCCGCTAAAGTGCCATCAATTTGCAGGTCGCGATAGCAGGTTGCAATTGCTAAAACAGAGTCATAGACATCGCTGATGACATTACGAAGAGGCAATTCGCCGTTATGTTCTTGTTGATAGGTGGCTACAAGCTTTTGCCAGTTCTCGCCGCTATAGGAGTAATCGTATTTGCTCCAAATATAAGTGCCATCCAAAGACGTACCGGCATCTTCTAGCAATGCTGCGGAAAAAGAAGAAAATGATGCACAAATGGTGCCGCCATCCGTAACGCCGCGAAGGCGAAGTTCTTTTAATATATTGCTATAATCGTAATCGCTAAGTAACGAGATATAGCCGTCAACCCCTGCATTTAATGCACGAATAGCCGTTTTTTGGTACAGGCGATTTGTTCGTTCTCCGGAAATGTCAATGACATCTACAGCTGAGACGTCAAGCTCCGGAAGGAGTTTTTGGAGTTTTGTGACGGTTTCTGATTTTGAATCATCTCCTTTGTTTGAAAAGATGACAACGCGTTTTATGTCGGGATGATCCTCAATCCAATTTGTGACAGAAGCAAGCTCGCCGTTTTCGGAATCACTCATAAAGGAGATTCCGTAAGAACTTGTGAGACTGCGAATCTCTGAGTAGGAATAGGAGGCTATGGAGGTGGTTTTTACGGTGCCAAGATAGTCTGCGATAATCGCGCTTTCCGGGGCATCAACCGGACCTAGGACAACCGGTGTTACAGAGGACGCGCCTTGAAAATAGCGAAGAACCAAGGTTGGATCGGATTCGGTATCTTTGATAATCAGTCGAATTTGGTTGCCGTTTATGCCGCCTTGTTCATTCAGTTTATCGACCGCATACTGTGCAGCCCAGGCAGCGTCATTTCCAACATAGGAATAATAACCGCTTTGTGGGCATAAAAATACAATGGGAACATAGCCATTTGCATCTTCAAGGATTTCATTTGCAAAGTTTGTAGAAAGTCGACTTGAATGAAGCGCCGCGATTCCTAAAAGGAATAAAAGACAAACGATGATCATGCTTTGTGTCAATCGTTTTTTTCTAGAGTAAACCAAAATGTACTTCCCTCCCCTAATGTACTCACAGCGCCATACTCGCAGTGGTGAGCCTCAAAGATTTCTTTTACAATATTAAGACCAATGCCGTTTCCGCGTATTTCATTTCCATGATTCGGGGAACGATAAAAACGGTTCCAAATCTGCGTAAGGTCTTCTTGTGAGATTCCAATACCGTGATCGATGACGCTAAGACGTGTTTGTCCGGTAACCGTGGAGTCAATTCTTACCACTACATCCTTACTGTCTGCAGAATATTTTAAGGCATTTGAAACCAGATTGTAGACAGCGCGATGCAATAATGTCAGATCGGCGCGGACGCTATAATCCCGGTCGGCTTCTAGGTGCAAGGTGGCATGTTCGGCAAAACTCATGATTTTAATCCGGTCAAAAACCATACGCACCATGTTATTTAAGGAAAATACAGACAGATGAAGCGAGAAACTATGGGATTGTAGCCGAGATAGTTCTAGTAGTTCGTTAATCAGTTCGGTCATGTTATCTGTTTCTGAAATGATCCGGGCCAGATGTTCTGCACGCTTTTGGGGGATATCTGCGGAAAATGCATCCAGCATTTCAGCGTAGGCTTTAATCACCGTTAATGGTGTTTTCATATCGTGACTGATATTGGCAACAAAGTCACGGCGCATCTGTTCCGTTGCATTAAATTCAGCGCTGACTTTATTGAGTGTCTGCGCCAGGGATACCGCCTCATAAGGGCCGGAATCTTCAGAGAAATGTGCAGAGTAATCGCCTTTTTCCATCGTGGCTGCAGTCTGAATGATATGCCGAAATGGACGGGTAAAGTAACTGGCAAGGATAAGGCCAATCAGAAAAGCAAGCGCAATGGTGAGTCCGAAAACGATTCCGACGCGGTGGATTAAGATACGATTTAGACTTTCCATTTCCAGCATAGACTGGCTGACAACCAGTACTTGCCGGTAGCCATTTTCGACCGATAAGACAATCGCTTGGGCGCTCCGGTTGCTTTGGTAGGAAGGGTCTTCAATGGTATAAAAGCAGTAACCATGACTGTCATCCATGCGGGTGAACAGGTCTTTGATCTCGATAGACACCTGTGGCTGGGAGATCTTGCCGTTACGGTTATAGCTTAGAACCGGCAGTCCGGTTTCTTCCGAAATAATTTGGATTAAATAGCCGTTGTTACGGGCCAGGATGGCAATGGTTTCTTCAAAGTCATCATTGCCATATTCGGATACAATATCCCAGGCAGCATCTTGCATAGCATTGTTACTTTGCTGAACAAAATGTACCTGAATATAAGTAAAGAGCATCAAAAAGAAAATAATGGTAATTAATACCCCGAACAAAATAAAGCCAATCCAAAGGCTCATACGCATTTTTAATCGGTGTTTGTGAAGTTTAAAAGAATTGTTATTGAACATGCTGATACCCGCCTAAACGAATTTATATCCAACGCCCCGGATGGTTATGATATGCGAACGGTAATCACCAAGCGCACGGCGTAGCATTTTAACCTGCGAATCTACCGTTCGATCATCGCCGCCGTAGTCATAGCCCCAGACTTTGTTAAGAAGCTCATCGCGTGAGAATACGATATTTTTATTTTGCAGGAAAAAAAGTAACAAATCATATTCCTTCGGACGTAAAAACAGCGGCTCGCCATTAAGACAGACTTCTCTTGACGCAAGGTGCATGGTTAGCCCATCTTCTTCGATGCAACCTAAGGAATCGCAAGATAATTCGCAAGGTGCGTTCCGGCGAATGATGACGGCAACGCGGGCCATGAGCTCCTTTAAGGAAAATGGTTTTGTGACATAGTCATCCACACCCAGTTCAAATCCGTATAATTTGTCATATTCTTCCCCTTTTGCTGAAAGCATAAGGACGGGAATATCTTTCATTTTTTTTATTTCTTTGTAAGTGAGATAACCATCAATCGTCGGCATCATAATATCCATGATAATCACATCGAAATCTTGATTTTTGCAGATGTTAATGGCGTCCATTCCATTGGCTGCTTCTTGTACTTCGTAGCCGGAGAACTCAGCAAATTCTCGAATGGATTCTCGAATATATTTTTCATCATCGACAACTAAAATCTTATGCATAAAAACCCCTTATGTATAATACACAATACACTTATTATTTAGAATGATACAGCATTCGTGCGTGTCAGGCAAGATGGGCTACGAGTGACGATAGCGTTGAGTTATGCCTAACTCTTTGGTAAAATAGAAAAAAGTCCGTAAGGAGGGTCGCTATGAACAGCAAACAGATGGTTTCACATGGATTTGGTCCTGTCTTTGATGAAGATTCGAAGGTGTTGATATTGGGGAGTTTCCCATCTGTGAAATCCCGGGAACAAAGCTTTTACTATGGTCATCCGCAGAACCGATTTTGGAAAGTGATGGCAGCTGTCTTGAAGGCGCCTCTTCCGGTAAGCATAGAAGAGAAAAAGGCGTTTTTGATTGTGAATCATATTGCAGTTTATGATGTGATAGAAAGTTGTTCAATCATAGGATCCAGTGATAGTTCGATTCGGGATGTGACCGTGACGGATTTATCCGGCATTCTAAAGCATAGTAAAGTGGGAAGTCATATTTATGCGAATGGAGCAAAGGCATATGACTTATATCGAAAATACACATTGCCGGTAACCGGCATAGAGGCAGTGAAACTGCCGTCAACAAGCCCTGCAAACGCAGCCTGGTCTTTGGAGAGGCTGATTGGCACATGGGAAAAGGAGCTAAGGATAGCAATTAAGAAAGATAGGTAGGAGGGTCAACATGGAAGAAAATAATCAGCTTATTACACCGGAAAATGGCAACCCCGGAAAGCCGGAAGGAGAGAACGGTCAAAAGATGCTAAAACGCATGAATGAATCGCATGCACCGCTTCGAGATTGGGGATTTGAACCGATTGTCTGGAAGGACAAGATGCATATACTAGATGAAGGCTGCGGCGGAGGTGCAACGATTGCCGATATGCTGCACTATTCGGATGAAAGTATTGTAGAAGGTATCGATTATATGGAGACAAGCGTAAAAGAAAGTGAATTTTTTAATCAACAATACATTGGTACGCGTTGTAAGATCTGCCAGGGAGATGTGGCAAATCTTCCATATGAGGGAGAAACTTTTGATCTTGTTACAGCCGTGGAGACGATTTATTTCTGGCCGGATATAGAAAGGGCATTTGCCGAAACTTATCGTGTTATGAAGACGGGAGCAACCTTTGCAGTATTTTGTGAGGCCTCAGATCCGGAGAATCATGGATGGAGCAGACCGGCGGATGTACATTTTCGCGTCTACCGTCCGGAGGAATTAAAGACATATATGGAGAATGCAGGAATGCGTAAAGTAACAGTAAGACGTGGACCAAAGCAGTATATTGCAGTATATGGGGTGAAGTAAGATGAGAGACCTTGAAACTGCAATTTATAACCTGATTGACTGTGACGCATTAGAAATATATGCAAGCGGAACAAAGTTACTGATTCCATATATGATGAATGATGCAGTGGAGTGTTATTTTTCCTTTGAGGATGTGATGACGCAGGGGGAATGGGATAATGATAATAATGAAGTAAACAGCATTTCTCTTGTGGAAGGGAAGAAAAGAAAAGGGATTATCTTCCGCTGTCCCGGCAACGTTTACACCATCTGGTATGGCGCATGCACCGAGCATAAGCACTTATATCAATATCATCGGATTGGGCATTTTTGGGTAGAAGGTTACGAAAGATGGAGACGCCTGGTTTATTTAATAGGAACGCTTCATGATAAGTACAACTTTATGGGGGAAGAGGCGTGTAACGAGCAGGAAATGGCTCTGATTCCATTGATGGGATATGCGCCGTTTCGTTTCTTTAGTCCGATTCGGGAAAGTCTTTCCGAGTTTTATGACAATACGATGGAAGGCATTGAACAAATGCATAAAATTGCTTTGCACATAGGCGCGGATGATTATATAAAGCAGCTGAAAGCCTATGAGGGACAATTCAGACAAGAAAAATTAAGTCCAAGATTAATAAAAAGGCATGCCATGAATCTCGTAAAAAGAAGGGATATCTTAACGTACCTTGAGAAAGCTATAGTGTTAGCGTCCTCCCCTTATGAGCAGCGCGTTTATGAGAAACAAGAGCAAGAACAGATGGAGCAGATGCGCCAGGACTGCCTGTATCGTTATAGGACACTAGGATACCGGGGGGATTATCCGCTACTGGAAAAAGATGGTCGCAAGATTATGTTTTATGAAGAGCATCCCTACGTGATGCAGGAACTTGAATATGAGGACTTTACATTTCAGATTCATGCGATTGAGTTATAGAAAGGCATAAAATATGCGTAATACGACATTAGTATATATTGAACAAGAGGATTGTTATCTGATGTTATATCGGAACAAAAAGGAGCATGATCAAAGTCATGGCAAGTGGCTTGGCGTTGGGGGAAAGTTTGAGGAAAATGAGAGCCCGGTAGAATGTATGATGCGTGAAGTTCTAGAAGAGACGGGACTTACAGTAAAGAAATATCGGTTTCGCGGATTGGTCACTTTTGTTTCCGATCTTTATGAGACGGAATATATGCACCTGTTTACGGTCAGTGAATACTCCGGCCAGTTAAAAGAATGTAATGAGGGCGAACTTAGGTGGATTCCGAAATCACAAATCATGGATCTCAATCTGTGGGATGGAGACCGGGAATTTTTTAAGCTTTTATTTGCAAATGAAGACTTTTTTACCTTAAAATTGACTTATCAAGCGGACAAGCTCATTGCAGTTAAGCACGAAAATTGCGAATCGATATTGGAGGGAGTAAATGGGACACGAGATAGTATTTGATTATGAAATGGTAGAGGCCATTATCCGGATCTTATTATCTGCCGGAGCCGGAGCATTAATTGGAGCAGAGCGTATGATGCGCGGCCGCGCCGCAGGTCTTCGGACACATATTATAGTCTGTGTAGGCAGTGCTTTGACGGTACTGATTGGAATCTATGCCTATGAGATGATGGGAGGGGCAATCGATCCACTTCGAATCGGGGCACAGGTTGTGTCAGGTATCGGTTTTCTGGGAGTGGGTACCATCTTAATTCGCGGACGAAGTGAGGTGAAAGGCCTGACAACCGCTGCCGGTTTGTGGACAACGGCAGCAATTGGTTTGGGCTTTGGAGCAGGCTGTTATATTTTATCTGCGCTCGTTACCATTATTACCTTTGTTACCATCTTTTTAGTTGCCCGAATTGAGCGTCAGCTTGAAATGCGGCGAAAGGAATTTCAGATGTATTTGGAAATCGATGATGTTATCTATGTAAATGAGGTATTTGATTGGTTACAAGATCACTATGAGATTGATGAATTGGATGTGACAGCACCTCGTACGGCAATCCATGGGAATGTTGGTGTGGAACTGGTGCTTTCAACGAAAGAAGGAGCCAATGCAATTGATGTTAAAGAAGCCGTGCAAAGTCATGAGCATATATTGCTGGCTTTAGAGTCTATCTAGAGAGTAAAAGGAAGTAAGGAATCACCCCTTTATTATGGGCGTGATTCTTTCTTTTTGCGCCTGCTGATTAAGAATCCAATGCAAGAGAGCCATTTGAAACGACCAAGAATATTCCATTTTATAATGGTGTTGTGTATAATGTACCTTAAATGAGAGTGAGGGAAAAGATGAACGAGACCTATTCTAGAATCAACGAATTACCATGCGCGCAGGCAACCGGTCCGCTGACCGAAGGGTGCATCGTTTTAGAAGGCGGCTCCTTTCGAGGACTGTATACCGGCGGCGTATTAGATACTTTGATGCAGCATGAAATTAACCTTTCTTGCACCATCGGCGTTTCGGCCGGATCAATGAACGGCTTTAATTATACTTCCGGCCAGATTGGAAGAGCGAGTCGGTTTAATCTGCGATATCGCTTTAACAAAGCATATGTCGGACGTGGAGCTAAGAAGAACAATAAGGGTGTCATAGGATTTGACATTGTTTTTGATGATGATAAAAATGACATGGAACCATTTAATAAAGAAGTATTTGACGATCCAAACAGGCGCTTTGTGGCAGTTGTGACAAATTGTGATACCGGCAATGCGGAATATATGGAAAAGGGATCATGCAGCGATATTTTCCAGGCAATCCGGGCATCTGCATCTATGCCAATCTTATCGAAACCGGTAGAAATCGACAAAAAGCCATATCTAGATGGTGGCTGTGCTGTGGCAATGGGACTTGAGTGGGCGCTCAAGGAAGGCTATGACAAGATTGTTGTAGTCAGGACCAGAGACCGTTCGTATCGAAAGAGCCCGGTCAAAGGATTTGAGGCATTCTTACAGAAATTGTTTTATAAGCGTCGTTATCCGGACTTTTACAGAGTGTGGAGCAGAGCGCCATACCGCTATAACATCTTGTGCGATAAGATCGATCAGCTAGAACAAGAAGGTCGTATCTTCGTGATTGCGCCGTCTGAGGAAGTGACGGTATCGAGACTTGAGAAAGATATTGAGAAACTTGGTGACCTATATATGCTGGGAAAACGCGACACAGAAGATAATATGGATAAATTAAAAGAGTACTTAACAAAGGAAGAAGCATAACATGGCAAAGAAAAAGAAAAAGGGACCTAAGGTGTCCGGGCCGCGAGGCTGGTACTTTATGAATGAACAGAAACTGACCGTGCAGGAGATTAAAGATGTCCTCGATGAGGAACGCTATGATATTGAAATCTGGCATGAAGCCTGTGTGCTCGAAGTTGGTGTGGCAGATAAGCTTTCCATTGATATTGAAGAGTTGGAAACAGATCTTCGGGATGAATACAGCAACCGGTATCTGGAAGAACATAAGATTCATTCGGTCTTTTATATTTCTTTCAGACCGGAAGAATACGACAGATGCGAGCCGGTTATGAAAGAAATTTTACAAGGACTTGGCGGAAGAATCTGTGGAGATACCGACGATTTTACGCCGGTATTGCAGTAAGGAGTAAGGAATGATACAGGATATCTATCCACATAGACTGAAAAATGAATACGAGCCGCCTGAGGTAATTCCTGAGGATGCCATCATCTATCATTTTCACGGGATGAATGTGCTGGTGGGTGATCGGGAAGGACTGCATTTTCCGGTAAAAACCGATTTGGTTGGGGATGAAACGCTTCAGTTTTTGTTCCACATCGACGAGACTCCCTGCTATTTGTTAGAGAGTACAAAGCCGGTTGAAATTGCCGGATTTTCATACAGCGATTTAAGACATCTTAGAAGAAAAGATTTGGAAAAAAAGCATTTGGTTTATGGAGCTTTTACGGCAAAGCATCTGGCTAAATGGTATGAGGGGAATCATTTTTGCGGAAGATGCGGACATAAGATGGAGCACTCGAAGACAGAGCGTGCAATGGTCTGTCCTAGCTGTGCGCATGTGTTTTATCCACAGATTATGCCGGCCGTGATTGTGGGCGTCATCAATCAGGATAGCCTGCTTTTAACCAGATACCGGGAAGGCTATAAATACAACGCACTGGTTGCCGGATTTACGGAAATTGGAGAGACGGCAGAAGAGTGCGTCAGACGTGAAGTGATGGAAGAGACCGGAATCAAGGTCAAGAACATCCGCTATTATAAGTCGCAGCCTTGGGGCTTTGCACAAAATCTTTTGCTTGGATATTACTGCGAAGTGGATGGCGACGATACGATTCAGATGGACACCTCGGAGCTGCGCTATGCGCAATGGGTCAAGCGCGAGGAGATTGAACTACAGCCGGACAATTTTAGTCTGACAAATGAAATGATGTGCCGTTTTCAAAACGGACAAGAGTAACAAATGAGGATTAGAGGGATTATATAATGGATGATGTAATGAGAAATCCGTTAGCATCGGAGAAAATTAGCAAGCTGGTTACAAGGTTTACGATACCGGCCATTATTAGTATGGTGGTCAGTTCGCTGTACAACATTGTGGATCAGATTTTTATCGGACAGGGCGTCGGCCTTCTTGGAAATGAAGCGACGAACATTGCCTTTCCGATTACGACTATCGGCGCTGCTTTTTTCTTAACACTTGGAATTGGTGGTGCGTCTAATTACAACTTGCGCGCCGGCGAGGGACGCTCGGAGGAAGCAAAGTATTTTGCGGGAAATTCGATGGCGGCACTGGTGCTTGTCGGAGCAATATTACTGGTCGTAATTGAACTTTTTTTAGATCCGCTCTTACATCTATTTGGCTCTACACAAGAAGCCATGGAATTATCCAGACAATATGCGGGAATTACGGCAATCGGACTTCCGTTTTGGTCGCTGCAGATTGGTGGTAATCACATGGTGCGTGCGGACAGAAGCCCGAAGTATTCCATGCTTTGTATGTTGGTTGGTGCAATTATTAACATCATATTGGACCCAATCTTCATTTTCAAATGCGGCTGGGGAATTAAGGGGGCTGCATGGGCAACGGTAATCGGTCAAATGGCGGCCTGCTTTATGGTTGTTGTCTATTTTGCCGGATTTTCCAGAATGAAATTAAAAAAGAAGCATTTTAGGATTGCGGCTAAGAACATAAAAATGATCATCGGATTGGGTATGGCATCCGGAATCAACCAGATTGCGCTGGCATTGGTTCAGATTGTTATGAACAATGTGCTTCGAAAATATGGTGCAGAGTCTGTCTATGGTGCGGATATTCCGCTTGCCGTTGTGGGAATTGTAGCGAAGGTCAACATGGTCTTTTTCGCAATTGCCATTGGGCTTACGCAAGGCTGCCAGCCAATCTTTGGATTTAACTATGGCGCGAAACTATACAGCCGTGTGCGCGAGACTTATCGGACGGCTGCCAAAGCTGCCATTATTGTCGGTATTATCTTCTTTGCATGTTTCCAGATCTTCCCGAGGGTGATTATCTCCTGGTTTGGAGGAGGAAGTGAAGAGTATTATCATTTTGCAGAACTGTATTTTCGGATTTTTATGCTGCTTACGTTTATTAACGGTATTCAACCGATGTCATCCGGATTTTTCTCGTCGATTGGTAAGGCAAAACTTGGTATGATTGTGTCGCTTACCAGACAGGTAATCTTCCTGATTCCGCTTGCGATTATCTTTCCAATCTATTTGGGGATTGAAGGAGTTGTTTATTCCGGACCGATTTCGGATGCGGCGGCAGCAGTGCTTACAATTGTGTTTGTGGTGAGAGAGTGCAGGATTATGAAGGAGGCGGAGCGCGTTTCAGCCGGGACGTAGTTGGTCGGAGTTTGTAACTTTAGGTGGCTGATAATGGGGATTTTGTTATAAATTTTTTGTGCCAATACTATAAAAAGAGTCATTTTGTAACTTTTATCACATATAATGCTTAATTAGTTACAAAATCATGATGGTGAAGTGATAGGGACAAGCCATTTTGTAACTTTCAGGTGTCGATTCTGTAGTTTTGGTTACAATTTCTCTGTGCCCGTGTTGTAAAGTGATTTGTTTTGTAACTTTTAGTATCCTATAGGGTACTAAAAGTTACAAATTTGTCCGTCGGCCACCGTGCTTAGCAGCCTAGCCTCATCTACTGCTCATCAATCAGTTCAAATCCATCTAATTCATAAGTATACAAAGACTGCAGAGTACTGATATAGAACTTGTCATCTGCATACAATCCTCGATAATTATCAGAATCGATATCGATAGAATCATCTGAGCCCATTACTTTCTCAAGTTTCTTTGTAAATTTCTTATTCTTAAACGAATAGACACTGTATAAATAAGTTGAATTGTAAGATTCTTTATCTTGAATTTCATAGGCAAATCCAATCAGATTTTTATCATAATCAGCCAGAACGCATTTATATTGTTCGCATGCCGGAGAGTAGTAGGCATTCTTTAACACAATACTATCGAGCGTCTTAACTTTGGCCGGATTGGAGATATCGAACATGGTCAGTTTCACCCCAATCATATCGCCGGTATCCGGGTCAGTCTCATAGCCGATACCAAGGAGTTTGTCATCGCCCCACAGGTGCAGATAATCAGAAAAACCTGTAATGTCCAAAGAACCGATGAGGGTAGGATTTTCCATGTCAGAAAAATCAACGCTCCAAAGGGGGTCCGTATTTTCATAAGTCACAAAATATCCAAGGTCACCGATAAAACGGGCACTGTAGATTTGTTCGCCCGGGGCAATGCCGGTTACAGAGCCGACCATCTCAAGGTTATCATCGAGGACATAGATGCAGTTATTGGTATCGGTTGTGGTTAACACTTGTAGATACTCATCTTGCTGGTGGATAGCAAAGCTGTCGTTGATTTCGCCGTTTAGATTGCCACAAGCACACGCGCTTATTTTGCCCTCTTGATAAGTGAACTTGGCAAGCGTTGTGAAGGTATCGCCGCCGGAATAGTCACTGCTGTATATATATATGGCGTCGGTAGATACATACACCTGTGAGTAATTGGTAATAATCCCCGTGCTGTCAATGGTCGAAGACGGATCGGAGAATTTCACTGAGCCAATAACACTGGCTCTTGAGCCCGCGTCCGGAAGGTAGAAGTGATCCGAAGAGATCACAGAGCCATTAACCGATGGAATCCAAGAGGAAAGCTGGTCATCTGTAACAACGCTGTCAATATTACCGCTCGGCAGGGTCATATCCACGGTTGTGAACAGATACAGGATGTCATCCACCTTACGAGAAGTGGAAAAGTTGCCACTTTGGGAACCGGTGGAAACAAGCGCAGGATTCTTGCGGTCTGAGATATCATACGTTTCGGCATAGACCATAGAGTCATTGGAAAAGGCGTAGATATCTGAAGTTGACTGCGTAGAATACTCATCATAGAGAATCATATTTTGCTCATAATTTTGGCTGATGATGCAGAGTTTATCGTCATCCACATACATTTCCTTAAGATTAGAAGCCGAGGTCATATGTTTTGGCGTAATCTGGCTGACAAGTTCAGGCTGATCGCCGGAGATATCGTAGATTAAGATTTTGGATTCCTCAACTTTGTATATGTAATTGCCATCGGTCTTTACGATATCACCTTCGTCAACACCGTCCGTCATGACATTGGTCTCAGAATAGGAGCTATCGGCGGAAGATTCTTCTGCCGAATCTTTCGCAACATCTTCGGTGCTATCGGTCGTACTTTCAAATATTTGGGCAGAATTGCCATTTTCCTGCGATTCTTGTAGCAGATTGTAGATATCTTCATAGCCGGAAGCAACCGTGAACATGGAGCTAATCGGGTTAACTTCACTGTTCGTATCATCATCAGAAGGAGTAACAGCCTCCGTGGAGGTGACCGGTGTAAGCTGCGAATGGTGGTAGGCACCAAGGCCGATTGCAAAGCAGGCACAGGCAGCGACGAGACCGCCAATCGAGCGCTTAACGCGAGGAGAAAAAGATTTTTTCCTGCTCGTGTGATTTAACATCTCTTCTATCCGGCCTGGTTTAATTCGCTCCGGAATCGGTTCTTCAGTCAAATTTTTTTTCAGTTCATCTAATAATTTATCATCTTTCATAACACCACTCCTCTACATATTGAGCTGCGCCCTAAGTTTTTTTAGAGCCCTGCTTTCACGGCTGCGAACAGTATTCTCATTCATGCCGTATAACTGTGCAATCTCTCGGGCTGTATAACCGGCGAAGATGTGAAGTCCAATAATTTCACGATCGAGAGCAGGCAGAGAATCAAAGAGTTCACGCACATATAACTGATCAAGCTGATCGATTGGAGTTTCAACAAGAGTGGTTCGCTCGAGGCCCTCATCGGTGAGTTCGACAGGCTCTGACACATAGTCGCGCATTTTTTGTTTGCATTTATGATTCAGAATCTTAAAAATCCAGCTCTTAAATGCATCCGGGTTTTTTAGTTGCTTCATTTGTGCAAATGCATCCGTTACTGCATCCGAGACAGCATCCGCCGCATCTTCCGGTCGTTTGAGTAAGTAAAGAGCGTAGCGGTACATATCCTCGTATACAGTTTCGTATAAAGTAGCAAATGCATGCGTATCACCCCGCCGGGCAGCTTTTACAAGCCATTTCATATCTTTCATAATGCGATTCCCCTCTACTGATCAATAAAAGGTTGCCCCTTCTGATTAAGTAGTGTCAGATTCCCTCGATTTTGTTGCATTGATTTTTAACTCAGTCGGAGTACAAGCTCCGACTGAGTTAAACGCTCCGCGAGGATGAGCACGGATTCGGACAGGAATTTGTCTGCTGAAGCAGACCCGAATCCGGCGCGCAAGACTCGCGAGCGAGTCTTGACAAAATAAAATCAGAAATGTATTCGGCCGTCAGATTCATCTGTTCTTCATTGGATATCGAAGCCGCGCCATCGCCCTTTTGCTCCCCATAACAGCCAAAGTAAGCGTGATTTGCGCCGCTTATGATGATTTCTTTTGATGCGGCCGGAAGGAGTGATTTATTTTCCTTATATTTTTTCAAGTTTAAGACGCCATCCTCACTACCATAGATAGATAAAGTGGTTAGCGAGGTAGAAGATAAGTCCTTGCCAGAGTAAGCGGCAAGCATAATTAGCCCGCTGAGACGATCATCATGGTCCGCAGCGTAAGAGGCGGCTGCATAACCACCGAGAGAATGACCGGCAATATACCAGTTTTGAATATCTGGATATTGCTCGAAGATATCGTCTGCAGCATCCACATCTAAGATGGCAAGATTTCCGGGCATATGAACAAGTACACATAAGATTCCTTTGGAAGCAAGTTTCTCCATAAGCGGGGCATAGGATTCATATTCCACCTTGCCGCCGGGATAGAAGATCATGCCGGTTGTGGTAGGTTTATTAGGAGTGAATGTAATCGACGTTTTCTCATCTTCGGTTACCGAAACCGTCTGAACAGGAGATGAGATTGCGTCAAATGCAGCATCCTCAGCATGATAATAGTTTCCCATGTAGATGGCACATGCCAATAAAAAAACGATGATAATGCCAAAGGCAATCATCATAATCAGATATCGTCTGATAACTTTATCTTTCATAAATATAAACCTTCTTTCCATACATAATAGTAGCAAAACGAAAATCACATTACAAATTGAAAATGCGAAGTATTATTTATATAATAAGGCTAGTAGCGTGAAAGCATCGCGGTTTGGGACGGAGAGGATGATAAGATGTCAGATTCACTTAACATGTCTGTATCACAGGCATTTAAGAAGAATGGAAAAAAGTACGCATTTGTTACATTTCGGGATGGCGAAAGGGAAGCCGAAGGACGTATCCCCAATTGTAAGATCACTAGAAATAACGGATTCGATGAAGGTGAAGTAAAGCTTTTAGAAGAATACATGAAGCGAGAGCTGGCAAATCTAAAGAAGATGGCAACCGATGTCGATCCGATGAAAGAATTCTTCCATAAGAAATAAAGAGGTAAAAATATGAGCGACTATTTAGACTACACGAGGAAACTTCGAGGGGAGAAGGCAGACCGGCACTATAACTGTGCGCAGGCGACAGTTCTTCCATTTGCAAAAGAAAAAGGGCTGGATATAGATGCCGTGATTGCACTGTGTGAGAATTATGGCGCAGGCATGAAACGCGGTGGTATATGCGGAGCGATTGCAGGCGGCCTGATGGCACTTGGTCTTAACGAAATCACGGATGGAAAGAGTATAAAAAAGTATTATGATGCATTTTTGGAAAACCATCAGGGATATTTAGACTGTAAAGATTTGCTTCGGCTGAACAAAGAGGCCGGAGGAGATAAGAAAGCACATTGTGACGGCATGATCGAGGAAGCTGTATTATTGGTAGAACAGATCATAACTGAAAAGAAAGACTCCGAGCGGTAAAGCTCGGAGTTTTTTTAGAAAAGACCGTTATCATGAACCGGTTTATACTGATCGACGTTGTGCTCAACCACGTCCCAGTGCTCGGCGAGCATCCCGTCTTCTAAACGGTAGATGTCGACAACCTTGTTAACGGAGCCATTTTCCAGTGTACACTTGAAAAAGACATAGACCGTGTCGCCGTCTTCGGCAATCTTTACAATCTCCATATGCGGTTTTAGCGCCAAAAAGTGAGAACAAAATTCTTTAAAGCCTTCGCGTCCCGTTGGGGCGTTCGGGTTGTGCTGAATGTAATCTTCCTTAATGAATTTGTCAATGAGGGAAGTATCCCAGCCATTAAATACCTTGTCGTAAAATTCCAATACAATTTCTTTGTTTGTCATATACCTTCCTCCAACCGTTTTTTTGAAATAATTATATCATGAGTCATGTCAGAAACTAATAAAAATCATGCATAGTATTTATAAAAGAAAAAAATGAAAAAATTACAAGATATGGTGTTGAAAATGAAATAACATGCCGATATATAGTATGAAGTAGAAGCCGCATTACTATTTTCACACATCTATGGAAGGAGTGTGATGGTATGATGGATATGACACCAATGTCACTTTCATTTGCAACCTACTATATTCAACCTACCGAGCGACCTCAAGGAAGAAAGGGCGAGGAAGGTGCATCGCAGTGGAAGAGTCCAAAGAAAGAAACGGAAGGATTTGGAAAAATTTTTCAAGAAGAATGTACAAGTTTACAAGATAACGAACAAAGGAAATAAAAAAATAGTCATTTATGGGGGAAGTTTGCGCTTAAACAGAACAGCAAGAGGATTCTTTTTTGAGGAAAGAGTCCTCTTTTTTATTGACATTTTGTATGCGTGTATTATAATGTATACCAAGTGGTATACCACTGGAAAACAATGATAAGAAGAAGGTAAATTCTTTGAAAGGGGAAAATATATGAGCGACAATACGACATTTTCCAATATGGATTTTCTGGCTGCAACAACGGTAATCGGACTTGATGAGGCAGTTGGTGATCTGAAATATCTTAAGAAATCCGATCGTGTAGTTCGTGAGGAAAAGAAGGATGAAGTTGTAAAGGTTAAGACTTGTTGTAGAGCTTGCATTGCTAATTGCGGTGTGATTGCGACAGTAAAAAATGGCCGTGTAGTAAAGCTCGAAGGCAATCCGGAAGATCGAATGAGTAAGGGACGCATGTGCGCAAAAGGGTTATCCGGGATACAGGCGCTTTATCATCCGAACAGAAACAAGTATCCTATGATGAGAGTCGGCAAAAGGGGCGCCAATAAGTGGCGCCGAATATCCTGGGAAAAGGCAATTGATATCATTGCGCATAAGTTGGTAGAAACAAAGCAAAAATATGGAGCAGAGACGGTATTTTGCTCTACCGGCGGAGGCGGTAATCCGGAGATTTGGAGTATCGCAAGATTTTGCAATATCTTTGGGACACCGAACTGGTTTGAACCGGGATGCGCGCAGTGCTATCTTCCACGAGTGCTTGCCTATACGATGATGTATGGCGGAGTGGATTGCAGCATCGCAGATTCAAATGCACTAGAGTTATATGATACGGAAAATACGGAAATTAAAACGCTGGTGTTGTGGGGAACTGCACCTTCTTACTCCTGTCCGGCAAGTGGCGGCGGAGCTGTAGCAGATCTTCGCGCGAAAGGGGTTCAGACAGTGGTGATAGACCCTCGTATGACACCGGATGCGGCGAAGGCTCAAGTATGGCTCCCAATCAGACCGGGAACAGACGTGGCACTGATGCTGTCGTGGATTCGCTATATCTTAGCAGAGCAGTTATATGATAAAGAATTTATCTTGAAATGGACCAATCTTCCATATCTTGTGGATGTGAAAACCAAGATGCTGATAAGAGCTGAGGTGTCAAATGACGAGAATGAACCGGACACCTTTATGGTATGGGATGAAAAACAAAACAAGCCGGTCGCAATGGAATATCCATATGACGAAAGTTTATCACCGGCACTTGAAGGTACTTTTACATATGAAGGAAAAACCTACAAGACCGGATTTGAGATGCTGAAAGAACAGTGTGAAGAATATACCCTAGAGCATGCGGGTAAGATCTGCGCGCTTGAGCCAAAGATGATAGAAAAAGCAATTCGGCTATTTGCAGAGAATACGCCATCCGGTTTGTGTCTTGGCGTTGCAACGGATCAAAGTCCGAATTCGACACAGGCGGCAATGGCTGCTTGCACGCTGGATTTGTTACTGGGAAATGTGGAAAGACCGGGAGCATTGATGCAAAGATTCCGTACCAGCGGTGTCTTTGATATGCCAAATTACCCGGTACCGATTGCGGCAGATAAATTGCCGGATGAACAACTGAAGAAGCGACTTGGTGGAATTGAACATAAGGGGTTGCACATCTGGTATGCAGGACATATTACAAGTGTTTTAGATGCAGTGCTAACCGGAAAACCATATAAACCAAGAGTCTGGATTGACCGCTCCGGTAATAAGCTGGCTGCACTTGCGGACGCGCAGAAGGTAAAGAAGGTAATCGACGAATTAGATTTCATCGTTCATATGTATATGTATCCAACTTCATTTTCTGCATATGCAGATATTCTGCTTCCGACACAAGAGTGGCTAGAGACAGATATGATTGTCGAGACCTGTAACACATTATGTGCCCGCCAGCAGGTGACACATGTATGGGAGACCATGGATGAAACACTGATTTGGGCGAAGATTGCAAAGCGCTGTGCACAGCTTGGTGACGAGGACTGCCAGAAGGCATTCGATGCTGAGTACATGGGCAAGGATCTCCCTTATTGGGAGAAAGTGACGGATCTGTGGGATCACTTCCTTGGCAGAATTGGGCTGAATTTTGAACAGCTCAAGAAAAACACCCCGTATACCTACATGTCCAAGGAAGAGTGGAAATCGTATTATGTCTATCTAGAAGAAGATGAAAAGACACATAAACCAAAAGGGTTTGCGACGCCTTCAAAGAAGTGTGAAATCTATCTGGAAAGCATGATTACGCTAGGTCGTACCGGAAAGCCATTTGCAAAATGCGAATTGCCGCCGGCATCTGTAGAGTATCAGCCGCTTCCATATTATATGGAACCTGCCGAGAGCCCGAACGATAAGGAACTGGCTAAGGAATTCCCGCTCGTAATGACGGGAGGACGAGTGCCATACTTCCACCACAACACACTTAGAAATGTTCCTTGGCTTCGTGAAATCTACCCGATTCCGGAACTTTGGATGTATCCAAATGATGCGAAGAAGTATGGACTTGAGGACGGCCAGTGGGCATGGGTAGAATCTAAGCGCGGTAAGATTCGAACCGTGGTATCTTACACGCAGGGAATCAAACCGGGCGTTGTCTACATGGAGCGGTTCTGGAATCCGGAGACGCTTGAGACCAAGACGCACGGCTGGACAGAGATGAACGTTAACATGCTGACGAAGGCAGACGCACCGTTTAATGACGTAGTCGGAACCTATACACTTCGTGGATTCCAGGTAAAAGTATATCCGGCAGAGCAGCCGCCGGAAGGAATCTGGATGAATCCGCAGGACTTTTCACAATGGCTTGCGCGGCCAACGGATCCATCTAAGAATGTTCAGGTATTGGAAAATGATGCCAAACCACAAGAAAAAATAAAAGAGGAGGTGACGGCATGAGCCAATTAGCATTTGTAATTGAGCTAGACCGGTGTATCGGTTGTAAAGGATGTCAGGTAGCATGTAAAATGGAAAATGGAACAGCACTTGGTTCTGACCGTATCAAGGTACGACAGATAGGACCGACCGGTATTTACCCGAATCTTCAGATGTATTTCCTGCCGACGATGTGTCAGCAGTGTGCAGATCCGGCCTGTGTACGTGTCTGTCCATCCGGAGCGGTATATAAGAATTTTTCAGATGGAATTGTGCGAATTGAAACCGCCAAATGTATTGGCTGCAAGAGTTGTAACCAGGAATGTCCGTATCATGTCAATACCTTTAGTGAAATGAGACGCACCATGGATAAATGTACCATTTGCCTAGAAGCCAGAGAGGTCGGAGAAAAGCCGGCATGCGTAAGAAACTGTTCAGGGAAAGCCCTTCATTTTGGGGATATTGAAGACCCAAACAGTGAAGTGTCCAAATTAATCAAAGAAGCAGGAGAGGAACATGTCTATTCGCTTCGTGATTTTGGAAATGGACCATCCACGCGTTATATATTAAAGAATGCACAGTGGCTGGATATATTGCCACAAGAACTTGATGTTGTATCATTTGGAAAGGAAGGAAAGGTCTATTATGAGTATGAGCAATAAAAGAGATACATACAGACAGCTTATGATGAATCGAAGCAACCTCTATCATTTATTCTCAAGATTTTTCCAAAAAGAAATGGATGCAGCGTTTCTTGAGAAACTTCGTCATATTCAGTTCCCGGTGAATCGAAAGGAAACTGCGCTGACAGAATTTCAGGATGCACTTCTTCGTCTGAATGAATATTTTGAATATGACGCAGGCGAGTCGATTGAAGATCTTGCGGTAGATTATGCGAAGACATTTTTGGGAGCAGGTAGTGCACAGGGAAATGCAGCTTTCCCATATGAATCGGTATACACCAGCCCGAAGCGTGTGATGATGCAGGATGCATGGAACAAGATGTGCGAACTGTATGAGGTAAAGGGGCTTGCCAAACGTGATGAATGCAAGGATTTGCAGGAAGATCATATCGCGATGGAACTGGATTTTATGGCATTTTTATGCGATGAAACCAGTCAGCTTACCGAGACACTTGCCGGTCTTGAGGAGCAAAGGGAGTTTTTAAACCGTCATCTGCTAAATTGGATACCGGAATTTTGTCTGGATATTAAAGAGCACGCCGATACGGAATTTTATCGTATGATCGGTCAGCTGACTACCGGATTTTTACAACTTGACAGCTTTATTTTGGATCAGATGATTGCGGAGCGAAAAGCACGAAAAGTGATTTCTAAATCGGTCAAAGTAACGCGCAGTTATTTGGATGAGGTACTGCATAAACTAAGCAAGGAGTATCATATTTATGGACCTAAGCATCTTCCGGAGCGAGGCATGCGAGAGAATAATGGTATGATTCGATATCAGGAAATCTTCTCATTGGAAGAGCTGATGCTAGATGGACAGTCAGACTTTTCGTTAAAGGAGGTTATCTATCCGGTGTCACAGACCATCTTTTCCTTTGATGAAAATAGTGCAACAGAGACGATATCTACGGATCCAAAAGGAATCATCATATTTGCCAGACCATGTGATATCAATGGGCTTCGCCGTCTTGACAATATGTTTTTGGCAAATGGCGGAATGAGCGATGTTTATTACAAGCGAATGCGAGATAAAGTGAAAATCTTTATGATTGAATGTAAAGAAAGCTGGGATACTTGTTTTTGCGTTTCCATGGGAACGAACAAAACCGACAACTATTCGGTGGCGCTTCGATTTGACGAGGATATGATTCAGCTCAAGATTAAAGACGCGGAATTCTTAGATGAATTTGAATGGGCCGGCGCATGTGACTATGAACCTTCATTTATAGAGGAAAATACAAGAAAAGTCAGGATTCCCAATATCAAAAAAGGTGAGAAGCTGCGTCCGATTTATGAATTGGAATTTTGGAAGGAGTACAATGAAACCTGTATTTCTTGCGGTGGTTGTAATACGGTATGCCCTTCCTGCAGCTGCTTTGATACGATTGACGATCTTAACCAGGAAAACTCCAGAAAAGGTTCAAGACGTCGCGTTTGGTCTTCTTGCATGCTTCCGGATTATTCTAAGACTGCAGGTGGTAATATTGCCCGCAAGTTCCCGGAGCAGATGATGCGCTTTAAAACCCTACATAAGATTTATGATTATAATGCCAGATTTGGCGGAAATGAGCATATGTGCGTGGGCTGTGGCCGATGCATAATGCGATGTCCGGAGGATATTGATTTTTCGGAAACAATCAACAAACTTGCCGATGAAGTGGACAAGTTAAAGGCAAAGGAAGGAGGAAAGTAAGATGCAACAAAATGTATTAGTTCCATATCCACACAGAATTTTAAGTATGTTAAAGCATACCAATACAGAGTGTACATTTCGGGTTGCTTGTGATAACGAACCGGACTACGGACAGTTTTTCATGCTTTCTCTTCCGAAAGTTGGAGAAGCGCCGATCTCCGCAAGTGGAAAGGGTCCGGGATACGTAGAGTTTACGATTCGTAATGTGGGACTCTTAACGCAGGCCATTTTCGAATTAGAACCGGGGAATTCTATTTTCCTTCGTGGCCCGTATGGCAATTCATTTCCGGTAAAGGAATTTGAAAACAAAGATCTCTTGATTATCTGCGGCGGTACGGGAATGGCGCCGGTAATGACGATGATTAACCATTTTTACGATCATCCTGAGGTCTGTAAGTCTGTGAATATCATTTCCGGATTCAAAAATGCAAAAGCAGTGCTGTTTCGAGAAGAAATAAGAAAGTTCAAGGAGCGATTTAATATGATTGCGACACTTGACAGTGGCGAGGAGGACGGATTTGAAGGGGGCATGGTAACGGCCCACATTAATAAGATTCCGTTTGATACCTTTGACGATTATCGTATCGTTATCGTAGGACCGCCGGTTATGATGCACTTTGCCGCACAAGAATGTGTCAAATGTGGCGCCGAAGAATCCAAAATCTGGGTTTCTTTTGAACGTAAAATGTGCTGCGGTGTTGGGAAATGCGGTCATTGCAAGATCAATGATACCTACGTCTGCTTAGATGGACCGGTCTTCAATTATGAATATGCCAAGGATCGGTTGATGGATTAATCCTTATGCTACATTAAGAAATTCCACATGCTACTTGGAAAAGCGGGGGTTGAATTTAACGCTTTAAAGTGTTATAGTGATTAAGTGTTTAGTTTATGTGGGGGATTCACATAAAAACAAAAAGAGGAGGACATTACGAAGATGAAAAAGAAAATTTTGGCAGCTCTCGTAGTAGGAGCAATGGCAGCAAGTCTTGCAGCATGTGGAAGCTCAGCTTCAAATGATGCAGCAACTTCCGGTGCGGAAGGTTCATCATCAGAAGCCGCAAACGGCGAGACTTATAAGATTGGTATCTGTCAGTTGGTACAGCATGATGCATTGGATGCCGCAACACAAGGATTCCAGGATGCATTAACAGAAAAGCTTGGAGATAGCGTGACATTTGACGTACAGAACGCTTCCGGAGATTCTGCAACATGTGCAACAATTACGAATCAGTTCGTTGCAGATGGTGATGATTTGATTATGGCAAATGCAACAGCTTCACTGCAGGCAGCAGCATCTGCAACAGATTCTATTCCGATTCTCGGAACTTCTGTAACAGACTATGCAACAGCACTTGAGATTTCAGATTGGACAGGAACGGTTGGCGGAAATATTTCCGGAACAAGCGACCTTGCACCACTCGATCAGCAGGCTGATCTTGTAAAAGAGTTATTCCCGGATGCAACTACAGTTGGTATCCTTTACTGCTCAGCTGAACCGAATTCGGTATATCAGGCAGAACATATGACGGAATACTTAGAAGAACTTGGATATACAGTGGCTTCTTACACATTTGCAGATACGAATGATGTTTCATCTGTTACAACTACAGCATGTGCACAAAGTGATGTGATCTACATTCCAACAGATAACACAGCAGCATCTTGTACAGAAGCAATTGCAAATGTAGCACTTCCGGCAAAGACACCAATCGTAGCAGGTGAAGAAGGAATTGTAGCAGGTTGTGGTGTGGCAGCACTTTCCATTGATTATTATGATCTTGGATACCAGACAGGACTTCAGGCATATGAAATTCTTGTAAATGGTGCAGACATTTCAACAATGGCTGTCGAAACAGCAGCAGATGTAACCAAGAAATACAATCCAACTATTTGCGAAGAACTTGGCATTACAATTCCGGATGGATATGAGGCAATTGAAACAGAAGAATAATACTAATCTTCAAGATTCGTCCTGCGAGTCTTGACCATTGGATAAAGATGATGTAGGTGACCGCTTTTTTAGTCAGAATTCTTGACAAAAGGGCGGTCACCTTTTACGATAGAAATGTCGCATTTTTACTTGAAAGCGATAAAATAAGAAAGAATGACCTTATAAGTAGGTTCAGGAGGAATTCATTATGTTTAGTGGCCTGACGGCAGCAGCATTGTTTTCCGCATTGCCGGGAGATGTTGCGCAGGGGATTATCTGGGGCATCATGGCACTTGGTGTCTATATTACGTTTCGTCTGCTTGACTTTGCAGATTTGAGTGTGGATGGAACATTGGCAACAGGAGGAGCGGTAACGGTTATGATGGTAATCAACGGTCATAATATTATCGTCGCACTGATTGTTGCAACGATTATTGGAGTGATTGCGGGAATTGTAACCGGATTTTTACATACGTTACTTGGTATTCCGCCGATTTTGGCAGGAATCTTAACACAGATTGCACTGTATTCTATAAACTTGAATATAATGGGAGGCGCTAATCAGGCACTCTCTGTAGATAAATATGATTTGATTATTTCGCTTCGCTATATACCACAGGCGATTAGCATAGCAGCAATCTTTGCGGTCGTAATTATTATTTTGTTATATTGGTATTTTGGAACCGAACAAGGAAGCGCAATTCGAGCAACCGGATGTAATGCGCAGATGGCAAGTGCCCAGGGAATCAATATTAAGTCAATGAAAGTCATTGCACTTGCACTGTCAAATGGAATCGTTGCGCTTGCAGGTGGATTGCTTGCACAGTATCAGGGATTTTCCGATATCAATATGGGACGTGGAGCAATTGTAATCGGACTTGCAGCGGTAATTATCGGAGAAGTATTGGGCGAAGCATTTGTAGGAAAAAGATTGAACTTTGTACTTCGATTGGTATTTGTAGTAATTGGTGGAATTATTTATTACATCGTAGTTGGTATTGTACTGTGGCTGAAGATGCCGACAAATGATTTGAAGTTATTTACAGCCATTATTGTAGCTGTCTTCCTGGCAGTTCCTTATCTTAGAGGACAGGCAAGAAGTTCCTACAAAAAAGCATTAAAGGCTATTTCACGGAAGGGAGGCAACTAGCATGTTACAGATTGAGAATGTATATAAGACCTTCAATCCGGGTACGATTAACGAAAAGCATGCGCTTAACGGCGTGGCACTTCACTTAGAACTGGGAGATTTTTGTACGATTATCGGCGGTAATGGAGCAGGTAAGTCAACCATGCTCAACGCTGTTGCAGGCGTATGGCCAATCGATGCCGGATCTATTTCGATTGATGGAATTAATGTGACAGGAATGAAAGAACACCAAAGAGCAGCATTTCTTGGAAGGGTTTTCCAAGATCCGATGACAGGAACAGCTGCGACAATGGAGATTCAGGAAAATATGGCACTTGCAGCAAGACGCGGCAAGGGAAGAGGACTTCGTTGGGGCATAACGAAGAAAGAAAAGGATAGTTATCGGGAGCGCTTAAAGATTCTGGATCTTGGGCTGGAAGATCGACTGACAGCGAAGGTTGGATTGCTCTCCGGCGGACAACGTCAGGCTTTGACTCTACTTATGGCAACGCTGCAGCAGCCGAAATTACTTTTACTAGATGAACATACGGCAGCGCTTGATCCGAAGACAGCATCAAAGGTACTTGAGATTTCCGATCGTATTATTCAGGAAAATAAGCTTACGGCGCTGATGGTAACACATAATATGCGTGATGCTATCGAACATGGTAATCGCTTGATTATGATGAATGAAGGTCAGGTGATTTTGGATATCAAAGGAGAAGAGAAAAAGAAACTGACGATTGAGCAGTTGCTTCATAAATTTGAAGAAGTATCCGGAAGCGAATTTGTATCCGATAAGGCACTGTTATCGAAATAAATAGAATCTGCTGCCCGTAAGATGAGACTTAGAGGTGATTTCAATTAAAATCGCCTCTATTTTTTTGCTAAATAATTTTCAAAAAATGAATAAGAGGGGTAAATTAAAGCGAAATAATTCCGAAATAAATTACATTGAGACTGTTTATTAAAGCCAGAAAAGTTCTACTTCTCTAAGCAAAGAGTAGGACGAGTCTTTTAGGCAAAAAGGCTTAATTTGAGCCATTTTTGTGTCTCTTTGGGACATATAATAGAAATAATTTATGGGAAATGATTCCTGCTTTGGGAGAACGATTAGGGCAGGGTAGAGGACAAAATAAAAAGAAGGGCAGAAAGAATGAAGAAAGTTTTTGCAAGAAGAAGTTTGAGTAGCATATTGGCAATTCTTGTCGTGGTGACTACGGTTTTTGGAGGATTTCCGGGAAGCCTGGTGACGACAAAAGCAGATGCCGCGACAACTCAATTTGCACTGATGTGGGATGGTGAGGTTGTCGAAGATCATGCAATTACGATTTATTATGGCGATGCCGTGTCATGGGAATTACAAGATTACACAGGAAATGACGAACCGGGATTTGCATACATATCGACGGACGTAGGAAATGACAATCTTGAAAATGAAGATTGGGAAAATTGGGGTAATTATGTCACATTAAATCCGGGAACCTATTATCTGGGGTATGAATCAGAAGGGGAAACCATTCTTGATGATACATATACGGTAACGGTTGAAAAGGGAACGATTGGACAGCCACTTAATGTTGCCTGGGACAGCGCTACGCCAACGCTTGCAACCTGGTCGAAACCGGTAACAACTTCATCCGGAGGAGAACTTGCACAAAATGCTATTTCCGGATATATGTTAACGCTTTACTGCGATGGCGAACAGGTTGGAAATACCATCAGTTGTGGAAATAATACATTTGATTATGAATTTACCAATACCATTGATGATAACGGATATGGGGAGTATACCTTTACGGTATATGCACAGGTAAATAGTATCTATGCAGATTATTATCAAAATTCTGAGGTGGCTTCATCACAAGAAGCATACGATTATCATGATACAACCGATCCGATTGTACAGGGAATAGCGGTTTCGGATGATGGAACGAAGATGATCGGAACAGCGCTTGATGAGCATACCGGAATATATGCATATGCATTTACAACAAAGAGCGATGCATCGAATCTTACACAAGAAGATTGGACACAGGTTACAGATGCAGTGGAAGCAAATGTGACAGAAGAAATAGAATATATGCCGGAAGAAGAAGGGCAATACTATTTTTATGTAAAAGATCAGGCTGGTAATATCGCGCGCAGTGATGAAAGCATGGCTGTAACGAAGCTGGTGTATCATAATGCGATTTATACGAACGGAGAAGCAGCGGATGAGACACAGCTAGTTATTACTAATAGCGCAATCACACAGTTGCAGGGAGGTGTGCGAAAAGGTTATGTCCTTAGTGGATGGAAAGACAATGAGCAGCTAACCGGTGATGATGTGACAACGGTTGAAGTAGAGGATCTTGGTAGCTGTGTCAATCTATATGCAGAATGGACAGAGCAAACGATCGATGTGACGGTGGAATCCGATGCGCAGGAAACAGAAAAAACGTATGATGGAGAGCCTATCACATTATCTGCAAATATTGCACAGTTAGAAGCCGGTACATTAGAAGCAGACAGCATTTCGTATCAGTGGTATCGTAAAACTACGGGAGAATATGAGGCGATTGAAGGTGCAACGGAATCTGAATATGCAGTAACAGACGTATCACAGTCCGGTTCGTATATTGTGCAGGTAAGCATTTCCATCGCAGGCGAAGAAGAACAAAGCGGGACAAGTCAATCGCCGGTAATGGTAACCATAAATAAGGCTCCGCTTACGATAACAGCAGATGCAAAGAGCATCACTTATGGGGAAGAAACACCGGAATTTACGTATTCGTATGAAGGATTTGTGCAGGATGAAACAGCACAAGAGGTGCTTACTGTCGGAGAAGCATCTTGTGATTATGAAAAAGGATTTGATGCAGGAAGCTATGACATCACAATTGATGATAATAGCGGATTTGTAGCAGATAATTATGCGTTGACTTATGTAGGAAGCACCCTGACTGTCAATCCAAAGCAGGTGGAAGATGACGGTGCGGGTGTTATTGCAGCGCTTACAATTCCGGAAGATGGCTATACCTATGCGTTAGATGGTGGCGTGCCGGTATCCTATGAGCCGGAGGTGACCGTAACGGATAATTCGATTTCAGATGACGAGGTGACTTTGGATGCCGGCGCTGATTATGAGGTTTCTTATAGCAACAACAACAAGGCCGGAGAAGCAACGGTAACGATTACCTTTCAAAACAATTATGCCGGAACGATTACAAAGACTTTTGAGATTGCAAAAAATACATTTACGACACAGGTATCTATCCAGAATTGGAAGTACGGAGATTATACAGAGGAATGCGGGCCGACGGTTAATCAGCTTGGGGAAAATACATTGACGGATGTTACCTATCAGTATCGTATGGCAGCGCAGGCAGATGATGACACAGCATGGACGACAAAAAGACCAACCGATGCCGGAGATTATCAGGTAAGAGCCATTGTGCCGGCAACAGCGAATTACGAAACCGTAATATCCGAGGCGGTAGATTTTACAATCGAAAAAAGACTGCTGGTATTGTCATCTCAGTCAGGAAGCTGGATCTATACAGGGGCAACAAGAACGCTTCCGGAGGTAACCATAGAGGACTCTTATACGAATGACAATCAGGAAGAAGTATTAGCAGATGGACTTGCTACGGAAGATGATTTTAAGACTTATAGCGCAACCGGTTCGATTCAATCAGTAGGTGTAGTGGAAAATACGATTTCCTATGAATTTACATCCACAACAAATCCGGATAATTATGAAGTTGTCTTGCTTCCGGGAACATTAGAAGTGACGCAGGCGGTATTAAGTGCGCCGGATTATGCGGGCTGGAGTACGACAAGTCCGGCGATGGCATCCTGGAATGCGGTTACCAGAACAGGACTTCAGGTTCAATACAATTTAAGACTGTATCGTGAAGGTGGAGATGTGGATGTACAGATTGGAGATGTATATTCTACCACCAGCACGTATTATGACTTCGCAGACGTAATCCATGAGGATGCACAGGCAGCAGGATATTATTATACGGTGGAAGTAGAGCCAATCGGTGGAGAGAATGTAGCGAACTATTTGACTGGATTAAGTGGTGTTTCCACTTATATCTATACGGCGAAAGTTACAGTAACCGGAGATGGCGGTGTGGATACGGTTTCGATTCGAGAGGCAACCGGACATACGGCATATGCATACCTGATCGAGGGAGAAAAGGCCGAGCTGGATGTGACATACGCAAGAGGCTATACGGCTGTGGATACAATTTGGTCAGTGGCAGCAGGAAGTGAAGATGCTTTGACAATCGCGGATGCGACTGCACAGACAACAACGGTTACGCTTGGAGACCTTGATGCTGCAAATGACGATCTGCAAATCACAGCCGGATCTGATTCAACCGGAGCACAGGGAACGATTGCATTTTCTTCCTACGGGGAGAATGGACAAAGCGTTGAATATACGTTAACCATTACGGACGAAAAAGGTATTGGTGGTTATTATCTTGCTACGGAAATGGACGAGAACTTAACCGTAGATGCACAAGGATGGATAACGCCGCAAAGCGGAGAAGCTGTAGATAATGGAAGCTTTGTTACCTATACAAAGACGATAACATTTGACGAAGCAGGCACCTATTATATAGCGGTCAAAGATGATGATGATAATCTTACCTGGATGACCGATACGATTAAGATTTACAGCATTGCATTTGATGCAAATGGTGGTAGCGGCGAGCAGATGGAATCTGTCTTAAAAGCGCAAGATCAAGATATCACGCTTCCGGCAAATACTTATACTTATGAAGGAAAAGGTTTTGCCAAATGGTTAGGAACGAATGGAACGTATACCAATCAGGGAACCTATGATGATAATACGAATGATACCTTGTATGCGCAGTGGTCAGATGAAACCTATGAGCTCAATGTGAATTATTATTATATGGATACGCAGGGCGAATATGCGCAAAGTCCTGATGAGACGACGACTATAAGCGCAACCTACGCAAGCACAATCCGTGCGACAGATGTGCAGCTTGCAAAGAATATGACAGGTATGTCCCTGGATACGGATGCAACGCTTAGTTGCGTAACGATAAATGGTAATGGTCAGACCTATAATATTTATTATAAGCGTGCACAATATACATTAAGCTATAGTTATGTACAGGCAGGAACGAGTGATACGACAATTGCACTTGGCGAATATCAGTATTATTATGGACAGACCATAGATACAGAGGAAACAAAACCTACTGCAGATGGATATGATTTTGTGGGTTGGGTATATGGATCAACGGGAGATAAGCCGGAGACCATGCCGAATCAGAATCTGGCTGCAACAGGTTCTTTTGTAGCGCAATCCGCTTATTATAAGGTCAACTATTATGTTATGAATCTTGAGGGAACGGCATATACCCTGCTTACAGAAGCGACCGATACGAATGTCAGCAGTCATGATGAGGTTTTGGATTTTACCGTAGAAGAAGCGAAGGCAATCGCAGGATATACAGCGCAGAAGGTAAAAGTGACTTATGGCGCAGCCGGAACAGCGGATGATACCGGTGCGTCTAGCGACGGCGTAAGCGGAACAGTCAGCGCAATTCAGCCACAAGAGGGTAATGAAGAAGCGTTTACAGGAACAGATGGTACACTTCAAGTAAATTACTATTATTCAAGGAATAGTTATACACTGACCTTGAACATATGGCGCGGAGATCATAATACAGCTTCGAATCGGATTTATAAGGCATATTGGACATTCCAATATGGAGAAGATCTTGTAGGAGAAGATGCGGATCATCCAAATACGACAGCCATGGCGGATTATTTTACAAATCATGTATATGGATCTTCACAGGCAACCATTACGTCGCCAACGGTAGTAACCGAATTTGATGCAGAGAATATTAATCTTGAATCTTATACGTTGGCAGATTATACCGATTGGAGTACCGGTACTGCACCTACGACAATGCCGGCTGGTAATGTAAGTGTTACAAGAGATTATATTCAGGCGAATAAAGTAGCTTATCAGGTATATGTATACCAGGCAAATAAAGATAATACATACAATGCAGATCCTACGAAAATCACATACTATGGAAATGTAGGCGAGCAAATTACCATAGGCCAAGAGGATGCAGATGTTCTCTATTCGAGTCTGGCTACGATTATCGATAGCAATTTGCTGGACAATTATGAATATGATGCAGATACGACGAATGGGCAGGATGCCTTTGTTTTGACGAGCACAGCTACGGACAATATTTTAAAGATCTATTTTAAGCGTAAGACGGTTACGGCGACTATTAACTATTATGTAAAAGATGAGTCCGGAGATCATTTGCTAAAAACAGAAACGAAATCCGGTATCTGGGGGAATTATTATGATCCGGAACCGATGATGTATTTTACGGATTATTATATAGATGAGAATTACAATCTGATAGCAGCAGATGGGAATCAAAACTTTAGAGATCAGGAATATGTTGTGTCCTATTCAGGTTATGCACTAAGAAATGGAAATCATTATTATCCAAATTATAAGTTTACATCTTCATCGCAGTGGGTGGATCCAACGTCATCTGATTATTATTTGACCAGTGCTACGAAAGAATCACGCGCCGGTTATTATAGTGTGTACAAATATGGTTCTACAGAAAGATCACGCTACATCAACGTTTATTATACAAAGGCAGGAGAACCATTAAGTCTGGATGTAAAGTATAAAGATCCGATTACGAATTCAACGGATGCGCTTACGGTTACCTATGAGGGGAATGACTATCCGGTGCGTCTTATTAATAAACGACTGGCCGTACCATATACAATCGATGAGGGAAGCTCGGATGTATTGTATCCGGGTGGAAGTATCTATCAAAATGAATATATATATGACGACACTTCTGTAAATGAAAATTATACGAATGTAACGTCTGAGATTCGCGCATTAGAAGCAGAAAATGGTACAGCTTCCTCCTGTGAATATTATTTATGGGATAGTGATGGAGATGGAACAGATGATTATCTGTGCATGGTACCATCACAAGACGCTGGTGAGAACTTTATTAAAGGTTCGAGAATTGGTTATAGCATGTCATCAGATGCGAATTCCATTGCCCATGTAAAGGCTAATAGCCTGAAAGCTGCGCTGAATGAAGAGTATAATGGCATGTATGAGTGGAATAATTATTCGCAAAGCGGCGTATTTTATGCAGATACGACACTTACGTACACGCTTAAGGTAAAAGATGCGCATTATATGTATTACTATCTGGATGGTCAATATATAGGAGCCAGCAGCAGTTATTATACAGGAACGCGCACAAAGGATGCGGTTGTAACAGAAGGTACATCATTTGCCGAAGCAAAAGGACTTGTTAAAGATGGATATACGATTGAGTGGTATGAGGATGCAGGATTTACAAAAGCTTTATCCGACTCCTATAATATGAGCACCAATCACTCATTATATGGTAAGAGCGTGAAGGATAAGAAACTTTACCATAAATATATTCATTATGAGCTTTCGGATAATCTTACCTATGATTCACAGAGTCTTAATTATATTACCGCTACGCAGCTAGAAGAGATGACGCAAGCGTCAGAAAATGAATTTGTATTAGAAGATACGAGTGGAAATTCTTATACATTTACCAGAGAACAAACGGCCGGAGATGAAGTAACGATTTCGGATGGCCTTGGTGGCTCGTATACCTATACACCGGTAGTTTATAAGTATTATTACAAAGACGAACTGGTGCTGATTGACGAAAATCATTATTCGTACACCTATAGTGCGATCAGCCTTTCCTATGCGGATTATGGTAAGTCAAATTATCATTTTGAAGATACCAATACCAGCAATGTGTTAAATGGATATTGTGAGACTTCCATCTTTGATTTGAGCGCATATTATGCAAGAGATACTTACAATGTGCTTGTAAATACCAATAATACAAGTTCGTCCGTATGGAAGCAGTATACCTATAAGGTTGGAGAGACGGTAACTTTAACGCAGCCGACAAAAGACGGATACAACTTTAATGGATGGACATGGAGAACTTATACAACAGCCAGCAATGGTACCATTACGCTTGGGGATGATTTGTCTGAAGACATGAATGCGTTAGCAACGCAAGTGGAAGATGGAATTGCAATTCAGATGCCGACGCAGAATATTTCTGTGCAGGCGAACTGGGTACCAGGGCCGTATGACCAGACCATTACACACTATTATCAGACAACAGACTTTTCTTATGAATCTGCGAGACTTGCAAGCATTCAGGAGATTATGAGTGCTTCGACGCAAGAAGAACTAGAAGCTATGAGCAAGTGGATCAATATCGACGGAGAGCTTGTAAGCGGATATGTGGTAACGAGTGAAGAGACGGTACTTGGACTGGTTGTGACAGAGGAAAATGTGACACAATATTACCTGTCAAAGTCTGTAAATGATGCTGGAACCATATATAATACAACGCAATCAAGATTGTTTGCCGTTGTATCGGTGCAGGAATTAGAATCCGAAACCAGCTATGAATATGGCGCATATAGCAGAGCGGTAGAGGATAAGTATGCATTTGCCAATGCTGTGTATCGTTATGGAAAAGAAATCGTTAGCACAACGGATGAGACGCAGACATTTACAGCTGCGATTGATACAAAACTGGATTATTACTATACCAGGGATACTGCGTATTCGTTAAATCTTGCAGTTAAGTCCTTAGACGCAGGAGAGGCATCGGCAACTCTTGCAGGTGCAGGGAATGGTTATACCTACGGACAGGATGTAAGTGTTGGAGCAATTGTAGCAACCGGATATACCTTTGTCGGTTGGTATGAAGCGGAAGATGTTCTGGCAGATTACACTGTCGGAGATGATATTACACAAAAGAGTCTGATAGAGGACTTATCAGGTGTAGAACCGGTAACAACGGAAAGCACGCTTAGCTATCCGATTGAAGAAAAGAGCAGTAATCTGGTTGCGGTAGTATCCGCAGATGGAGTTGCACAAGCAACCATTACGATTACAAGTGATGTGACATCCTATGATTATGGATATACATCACAGGATGTAAAGAATCTGAAGGCCAATGTTGCAATGACAGATGCATCCGCGACCACATATATTAAGGCTTATCAGTGGTATCAGGTAGATGGCGAAGAAAGGACACCGATTGAAGGGGCAACATCTGCTGCTTATCCATTTGAAACAGGAAAGGATGCGGGAACGTATACCTATAATTGTGATGTCACGATTGCGAGAAGTGATAATGGAAGAGAAGTAACCTATACAGCAACTGCGCCGCTAACAATAACGGTCAATAAGATTGATTTAGAGGTTGAAGCCACCGCTTATCAGGGATTGTATGACGCTTCGGCACATGGAATAACAGTAGATGTAACACTTCCGGAGCAGTATGAGAACCTAACAAATGAAAATGGTGGATATGCAATCTATTATTCAGATGCTACCGAACTTAACAGTACGAACTATGAGACGGCCGGCACAACGAATGTAGAGGAGATCAAAAAAACCAACGTGCGCGATGAAGCAGGCAGCGCATATACCATTTATTATTATGTGAAGCCATTAGATGAATCGCTGAGTAATAATTATAATGCCGTAGCAGGAAGTTCTACGATTGCGATTAATCCAAGAGAGCTTACCTTGACACCGACCGACGAAGTATTTGAGATGAGTTATACAGGAAGTACCGTAGTTGCCGGTGATGTATTAACAGAAGGTACAGATAAGTATCAGCTGTCACATGGCGGATATTACACTGTGTCCGGATGGTATCAGGATGAACAGGTGGATGAATCACAAGATTATGAAGTGGATTTTACCGCCCAGTACAATTCTGCGCATGTATCGAAAGCGGGAAGTATATCGATAACAGATATCATAGCAATATATAAGGACGGCGCTCATGCCGGCGAACGTAACTACAATTATGTCGTGCAAAGTGGTTCGATTCTCAATCTTACAGCAACGATTGCAAAAAGAACAATTGAAGTGACCTGGCAGATTGCTGATGATGACGCGAACGGAACTATGTCAAGCGATAGTGAAGGCGTACAAACTGCATCTTATGATTATACGGGTACCCGTCATATGCCGCAGGCAGTATTTACCAATCTAGACCAGGAATTGCAAGATCTGTTGACACTTACAGTAAATGGTGGTCAGATTGCAGCCGGTTCCTATACGGCAACGGCTTCTTTGTCAAGTACGGATGAAGATCTGGATATTGGCGATTTTGAGCTGAGCCAGGCGACTTGCGCATATACGATTTCTTTTGTGGAAGTATTCATAAAGCCGATGACGCAGACGGTAACCTATGATGGAGAAGAACATACCCTCACCACGTATGGTTTATATATGGCAAATGAAAGCAGTGAGCTGGATTACTTGATGAATGGAATCGATGAGGATGGAAATCCAACGCATGATGAAGCTGAGGCAGTCAGCTATTCCAATACGGTAACAATTGCAGGTAAGACTTATACATTTACGGCAGAAACAATTGGGACAGATGCAACAGACGGTCGCTATGTCGATGCCGGAACCTATGAGCTTAAGGCGACATTGGCGCAGTTTAAGGATAGCGAAGGAAAAGTAGTAACCGACAACTTTATCGTTTCTTATGGGCAAGACACTTTGACGATTGCTCCGGCTGAGATTATCGTAGAAGGAATTACAGCGAATGATAAAGTCTATGACAATACACAAGATGCGACGCTGGATTGTTCACAGGTGACCTTTAGTGGACAGGTGAGCACAGATGAGTTATCGATTAATACAGACCTGATAACCGGAACATTTGATAGTGCAAGTGTTGGAACGGACAAAGAAGTTACCATTGTCATTCAAAACGGAGCACTTACGGGAAGCGATAAGGATAATTATGTTCTGCATCTGACAGATGGTGATACGCAGGTTACAACCACGCAGGCAGATATTGCAAAAGCAATGCTGATAATTGCACCAACTGCGGTGGATACAACCTACGGCGAAAGCGTGCAGTTAGGTGCGCAGATTGCAGTTTCGTCCGGTCTTCTTGGAAATGATACTGAGCAGCAGGTTGGAGTATCCGGAAGTCTTAAGTTTATTGCGACATCAACAAGTGATGGCGCTGTTTACCAGTACAATTATGAATTAGATGAGAATGCTACATTGAGCACACTTGCCGAGCTAGATGCGGTATCCTATGCGAACCTTGCGCTGCCGGCAGGTGAATATAACATCACTTTGGATACCTCTAATCTTACCGTTTCAGATTATGATGTTGTCAGTTATGTGTTAAATGAAGAGGTGCAAGTGATGGCTTCGAAGCTGCTGACCATAGCGAAACGTCCGGTGGCAATAGAAGCGGTGAATGCGGTACAACTTGAGAAAGATTATGATGGCACAACCGACATTACAAGTGAACAAGAAATGCTACTTGCCAGGCAGTCAACGCTTACGGATAGTGTTTATGGAAATCAATATGTGAAGTTTACTAAGGTGGATGCGCAGGAAGCTTCCGGTGTTATCGCGCAAGATTACAATACATTTGGATTTGCACAGACAAGTCCGTTTACCGCGACATATAGCAGCAAAAATGTGAATACCGAAAAGAACGCTGTGGGTTCATCGGAAAATCCAATCACACTGACAAGTATCACACTTAATAATGCGAATTATGAGCTGACAACAGAATCGATAGAATTGACGGCTAAGATTAATCCAATAGCACTGACGTTAACGGCAGATGATAAGTCAACGACTTATGGTACAACCGTAACTTCAGGAGATGAGACCGTGCCGGGTTATGATACATCAAATTGTTCTGTGACACAGGAAGGTTTATTGTCCGGTGAGACATTAGAGACTGCCTTAAATAGTGAAGTGACCTATTCAACCACTTATGTCAATGGAACCGGAAGTGATGCATCGGCGCAGGGAACTTATCCAAACGTGGGTACGTACACGATTGCGATTGAGGAAAATTCTGCGCAGTATAACAATTATGAGATTACTTATCATACAGGAACACTGACAGTGGAGCAGGCGGTCATTACCGTCAAGATGCTGCAAGATGTAGACATGATTTATGGAGAGACAGTAGATCATGATTTCTTTGATGTCACATACAGTGGATTTGTGTTTGATGATACCGAAAGTGTAATCAGCTCAGCAGATACTATCAATTATAGTTTTACTTATACAGATACGAGTGGAAATCCTGTAAATGTAACATTGACACCATCCGGAGATACCAAGACACATACTTCACCGGATCATGCAGGAAGGTATTCGGTAACTCCAAGCAATGATAATTGGAGTGCGTTAAATTACAGCTTTCGTGTGAGCAGTGCATCAGCGGACAGAAAATATCTGATTGTTGGTAAAAAGAGTATTACAATTGGCGCAAATGGCAATCTGGTTGTAGACGATAAAGTATACGACGGAACGAAGGCGGTAAGCCTAGATCAGATTAAGTATTATACCAATGCGCAGCTTGCGAAAATCGAGAATGGAGAAGATCCGGGAGAGCCGTTAAGTTATGATGCTACCTATGGTTTCTTTACGGATAGCGCAGGGGATTCGGTGTTATTAGATGCAGACATCGATTACCTTAGGGACAATGAAATAACGGGTATCACGTTCGATCTTTCTACGGCCTCAACATTCTATGCGCAAAAGGATGTATTGGTAAATAATGGAGAGATTGCAGATATTCAAGTTACACTTTCCTATAGTCTGATTGATTATTTGGATCAAAAGTATGAGATCGTATTGAATGATTCTCAGCAGCTTGCATATTCAAAAATCACAAGAAAAGATCTAACCATCCGCGCAGTAGCTACGCCGGAAGAGATTTTCTACGGAGATGATATTCCGACATATAGCAATACTTATACAGGATTTGTATCCGGTGAAAGTATTGCAACAAATCATATATTAGAGACAGAGACAGATACGCTTGAGGCAAATAGCGTACAGGGTAGTTATGGTGAAATCTGGAACTGCGAATATACAGCAGATTCTGACAATTCCTTTGGTGGAGTTACGTCATATACGCTGACTCCATCCGGATTTGTAGAAGGAGCCAATCGAAATTACAATGTATCCTATGAATCAACAACCTTTGAGGTGTGTCAGGCAACATTTGCAGCACCACAGCCGAACTTTAGTGAGGCAGAGCCGGGTACGGTTACATTTGAAGCGCTAGAAGATATCGGGGATGTATCGGTAACGAGTTATTCTATGAATCTTTATTACAAAGCAAATGATGCACAGGACTATGAGACGATTGACATCTCCGGAAGCGACGAAGATGAGACGGATGCATATGTCATTACGGCAGATGAGAGTGAATCTTATACGAAGGACCTTAAGGAAATTATGAGACAGAATGGTCCGGGTGCATATTATGTTGACGTTACAGCAGAAGCCGGAACAGAGAATAATGTGAATTATATTAATGTAAAACAGTATTCACAGGTTGGCTTATCGGATGTGATTTACGTAGCAAATGTGACATTGACATTTGATTGTTCAGCAGAAAGTGAATCCAATACAAATGATACCTTAGCAGCAATTGCGCAGGCGCAAAAAGATTCGCCGGACGGTACGATGAGTCTTTCTTTAAATGGATCGGCACAGGAGGTAACGACTTCAGATACGGTTTCAACACTTTCTATGAATGTCATAGAAGGAGAGAGTGCTATACCGTTTACGATGAATCTGACGGATAAGATTGCATCCGGTTATGATGTTTTATCGGTAAGCTCTGAGGAAGCAGCAGTTGCGGTTGCAGACAATCCGACCAATGCGTATACAATGAAAACGACAGATGAGCAAGATCAGGTAATACCGGCTAATCGCGATTATGCAGGCTCATTTGGACTGACAACAGCTCTTACGTCAGGTGCAGATATCACGATTCATGTAAAGCTTAAAGCTGTAGTATACGATATTACAGCAGTGCATCTGGTTGGCAGACAAAGCAATCTTGGGGTAACACCTTATAGCACATCTGCGGAGATACAGTATGGTTATTCTTATGCAGACAGTCCGTACTTTACAACGCAGGTTGCAACGGTTGATGGGGATACGATTACAACAGATGACTATACATTTACCTATGAATGGAAGTACAGAAAGAGTAGTACGAGTTCCTATGTAACGATGGGAGATGTAACAGAAGGTACAACGGATACGATTAATACGATTCAATTCCCAATGAATCAGTCGTATTCTGCGAATTATCAGATTTATTGTGAAATCACTGCTACGCGTAAGGATAACGGTCGCACAGCAGCTGTATTTTCAACAAAAGATTTAAAGAATGCCAATGGCAAATCTGTTGGACCGCTTAAGGTAAAGGTTAATCGTGGAGATTTCAGTGCAAGAGCGGTATTGAATGGCTGGACATATGGTGAGACCAGAAATACTCCTTATTTGACAGAGATTGCAGATACAACAAACACGGAGATGACGACTTATCCGGGAGAGGATGTGTCTCTTCCGGCAGGAATTACCTATACGTACTATCAGAAGCTGACGGCAGATGAGTACGAGGCGCTTACGCAGCAGGAACAGGAAAGTTGTGTACTAGTATCATCGGATTACTATTTGCAATTAGAAGGTCAGCCGACAGAGGGCGGAACCTGGTATGTACAGTCTTATATTCCGAATTCTGAAAATTATGCAGAGTTTACAACAGACTTTACGGAATTTACAATCTTACCGACACAGCTTAGCGTGCCGGAGGATCTTGAAGCACCGACACCGGGCAGTGAAAATGGCAATGAGATCTACAAGTTCGGGGATGTGATATGGTCACCGGTTAGCGGCGTTTTGGAAAATGCGGGAGTAAATTCGGCATCTGAGGTGACGGTGACCTATGCAATTACGCTTCAGTATCATGACGACAGCAGTAGTACCTGGGAAGATGTTATGACGAGCGAGCAAGCGGAACAATTTGCATCGATTGAAGGAACGAGCTGTAATCTTGCAGAGTATATGACGGAAAATGGTGCTTATAAGATAACCGTTAAGGCAGTGAGTTCGAATAAGGCGGATGCACTTGATTCCGAGGAAAGCGATTCCATCATCGTGCATGTGGATGGAGAAGTCCTGGTTAATGGCGGTGTAGTGGATGCAACAGAAGTAGAAAAGACCTATGATGAGGTTGCAATCAATCTGAGCGCAGACTTTGGAAGCAATATTACAGAAAGTGATAATGCAACCTATCAGTGGTATCTGGATGATACTTTGGTAGGCACCGGTGAAGAATGGTGTGTTACAGACGTAAATGAAAGTGGTTATTATCACTGCGTTGCAACGAAACAAGATGGTGTCCAGCTTTACACAACGCGTAAGCTGATTACGATACATCCAAGACAAATCGAGGTAACGGCAAGTGATGCATCGAGAACGTACCAGGGAACTGCACTGACATATCCGGAGGCGACAATTACTTCCGAGACAGGACTGGCAAATGAGAATGACACAATCGCATATACATTTACAGAAGATTCGACAATTACCAATGTCGGAACAGCAACGAATGCGATTGCACAGGTGAGCATTACAAAAGCGGATGGTCAGGAAGATACGTTGACATTGAATCCACAGGATGCATCGCAGGTGACGACAAACTATATCGTAACAACGACAAATGGTACATTAACGGTTACAAAGCAGACACTTACAATTAAGGCTGCAGACCGTGTAATAGATTATGGACAAGATGCGGAAGTTGACAGCGAAAATGCGGATTCATGGGTGACTTATGGAGATGCGCTGAATGATGCAGATGGATTTGTGAATAATGAAACGGTAGCGAATCTTACCTTGGCAGAGAATCTTAGCGGTATTACTTACTCTTATGAGGATTATGTTGCAGGTTCTTCGGCCGGAACGTATACGATTACGCCGTATGGCTATAGTTCATCAAATTATGATATTCACTATGTGACCGGCACCTTGACCGTACAGCCGATTGACAATACGTTAACTTTCCAGGCTGCGGATATGATTTATGATGGCGCTGCATATGACGAGGCAGACGATCGTCTGGTGCTGACAAAGAATGGAGACGGTGCAGTCTCTTACACCTACTATGAAGAAATCACGCAGCAGGAATATGAAGCACTTGATGAGACTGCAAAGCAAGAAGTACGAAGTGTGACTTTAGAACAAGGTACGCAATATTACCGTCCATTGGAGACAGCTCCGACAAATGCCGGCAGCTACGGTGTAGTAGGAGAGGTTGCTTTTGATGGTAATTATAATGCGGCGCAGACAGAGTTTGTTACATTTACAATTGCAAAACGCGCATTGACCTTTACACCGGTTGATTTTTCTGTGGTACAAGGTACTGAACTTACACAAGGTGAAAAATATGTTGATGAGGCAGGTTATACAGTAGATGGATTTGCCGAGGGTGAGGATGAATCGAACCTTACTTTAGATGAAGGGCTTACGGGCATGGATTATCGTTATGTAGTGGATGCCCAGACACCGACTTACTATACAACGCAAACCCCTTATGGTATTTATACGATTGTTATCGGAGGCTATTCATCGGACAATTATACCATCACCTATAATACCGGAACACTGACGGTTACCGGTGAGAGCGATACGTCGGTTGCGCTTACCGCCCACAGCATTACGTATGATGGTAAGGCCTATGATATGGCAGATGATATGACAACGCGTCTTGAACTGACAACTGCGCAGAACAATAGCGGTGTGGTATCGTATGACTATTATGAAAAGATAACCGCGCAAGAATATGAAGCACTTGAAGAGACACAAAAAGAAACGGTTGAGCTGCTTGACGATACCTATTACCAACCATTGACGCAAGCACCGACTGGTATTGGACAATATGCCGTAAAGGCAAGGATTGCTTCAGACGGACATTATTTTGCTACACAAACAAATCTTGCGGAATTTACCATTAACAAGGCGACATTGGTGATCACAGCGAATGATACGACCATTCACTTTGAAGATGCACCGGCAAATGCCGGAGTGGAATATGTCGGATTGGTAAATGGTGAAACGGCAGATGTTCTAGAAGGTGAATTGTCTTATACCTATACGGATGAGAATCAGGTTGCCTATGAAGCCGGCAATACACAGACCGGTAAGGCTGGTACGTATGTGATTACACCGAGTGGATATACGGCGGCGAACTATAATATCGAATATGTAGCCGGTACTATGACGGTTGAAAAGATTACCGATGCGTATACATTTACAGCTGCGAATATGACCTATACGGCACAAGCGTATGATGCGACAACGCAGTTAGAATTGATTACAAACAGTACCGGTGAAGTATCCTATACCTACTATGAAGTAATAGCTCAAGAAGAATATGACGCACTTGATGAAGAGGCAGGGGAAGCTGTAGTAATAGTAGATTCTGAGCAGGGTACAACCTATTATCGAATGCTAGAGGAGGCACCGACAAATGCCGGAAATTATGCCGTAACGGCAACGATACAAGAGGATGCAAATTATGTGCAGATGGTTTCTGGCCTTACACCATTTACGATTGCAAAAGCACCTCTTACAATTACGGCAGTTGATTGTGTTATTGCGTTTGATTCACAACCGGCGAATGAAGGCGTCACGTATGATGGATTCGTTGGTGGTGAAGGTGAAGAAGTACTAGAAGGTACCTTGGTTTATAGCTATACTTACGAAGCCGGTGATCCAAGGGGTGATTATGAGATCAACGTGTCCGGATATTCCGCAGCTAATTATGAGATTACCTATCAGCAAGGAATCTTAACAGTTGGAGAAGCTGCTAATACAATTGATCTGAGTGCAGAAGATGCCGTATATACAGGCGCTGCATATGATGAGGAAACGAATATTGCGCTAAGTTATCGAGGTAATGGCACGGCGACTTATCAGTATTACAGGGAAGTTAGTGAGAACGAGTACAATGCGCTAGAGGATTCTAATCGGCTGTCTATTACGACTACTGCAGATGAGATGCAGACTACGGCTTACTATGAACTTCTTGATGAGGCACCTGTATCGGTTGGATCCTACGCGCTTACCGTAACGACCGAAGCGTATGAACAGTATTTAGAGACAACGTCAAGTCCGGTAACATTTGCGATTACAAAGGCCGTGCTGAATGTGAAAGCAGAAGATGCCCAGATTGGTTATGGAGATGAGCCGGCAAATGCAGGCGTGTCCTATGAAGGCTTTGTAAATGGTGAGACCGAGGCAGACTTAGGAGGAACGCTTAGCTATGCGTACTCTTATGTGGTTGGTGATGATGCCGGAGAATATGTGATTACACCAAGCGGTTACAGCTCGCCAAATTATGATATACATTATGAGACCGGTACGCTGACAGTAGAAACAATTGATGATACGCTGACGTTACAAGCTGAGGATGTCATTTACGATGGCACAGCCTATGATACAGCGGACGATATGTCGACGCGTTTGGTGCTTACGAAAAATGGAGACGGCGCAGCAACCTATACTTATTATGAAGAACAATCACAAGAGGAATATGAAGCGCTTGACGAGACGGCCAAACAGGAAATAAAGACGGTTACATCAGCACAGGAGACAAAGTATTATCAGAGGTTAGATACCGCTCCGACAAATGCAGGAAGTTATGGCGTAGTGGCTCAGGTTGCGGCTTCGGGCAATTATAACGAAACGCAAAGCGAGCTGGCTGCATTTGCAATTACAAAGGCACCGCTTACCATTACAGCCAATGCAGTAGAGATAGATTATTATCAGGGTGCCGAAGGAAGTGGCGTAACATTTAGCGGATTTGTTAATGGAGAGACGCAAGAAATCTTAAGTGGAAGTGTAGCCTATACATTTACCTATGTAGATGGAAATAACGAAATACAGACGTATGAGATTGGCGATCCTGTAGGAAATCATTATGTAGTAACGCCATATGGCTACATGTCAGATAACTATGAGATTACTTATGTACCTGCGGTAATGACAGTGAATAAAGCACAAAATGACTTAACACTTGTCGCACCGGATGCAACATATGATGGAGCTGCTTATAATGATGCAACACTAACTCAGTCAGCACTTAGTACAGGAGATGTGACGTATCAGTATTCACAAAAGACAGGGGAAGATACCTATACCCCGATAGATGGTGCACCGACAGCACCGGGTACGTATCGGGTTGTAGCCACTGTTGCCGGAGACGATAACTGTTATGAAGCAATTTCAGAGGTTAAGACATTTACCATTTCCAAAGCGAATCTGGTGATTCGGGCGAACGATAACGCAATTGTTTATGGCGATGAGCCGGCAAATGCAGGCGTATCCTATGAAGGATTTGTAAATAATGAGACCGAGGCAGACTTAGGAGGAACGCTTAGCTATGCGTACTCTTATACCGCAGGTGATAATGCCGGAGAATATGCGATCACACCAAGTGGACAAACCTCTGACAACTATGAGATTACCTTTATGCCGGGTACATTGACGGTACAAAAGGCAGCTAACTCTGTCACATTGACGGTAGAGCCATCTGTGAATTATGATGGAAATCCATATGACTCTGATTCAGACAGATTGCAAGTGGACAAGAGCGGAGATGGTGAGGTTACTTTCCTTTACTACGGATGTGATCTGGATGAGGATGGCCAGCCGTATGAACAATTAGAAACGGCACCGACCCAGCCGGGTAGTTACTGGGTGAAAGCCCGCGTGAGTGCAGATACTAATTATGCTGCCGGAGAGTCAGAGTGGGAAGAATTTGAGATCAGGCCATGCGTAACCTTCGATGTCAATGATGACGATTTGGTGGAGGCGAACATGGATACAACTTCAATCTACGTCGACTATAACAGTAACCTGAATGAAGTTACGAAGCCGGAGCCAACACGTGAGAATTACGAGTTCCTTGGATGGTACACACAAGAAGATGAGCCGATAGATGACATGATGGTGACACAGAATATAACGGTCTATGCAAAATGGCGGGAAACGGTTGCACCGAATGGAACAATCATAGTAAACAGTTACGATATCTGGAATACGGTACTCGATAATATTACATTTGGACTTCGTTATGCAACATCGAAGACTGCAACCATTACAGCTGCAGATGATGGATTTATGGTTACACAAGAAAATGAAACCATTCAGACGAATGTTGTAAACAGTGGCATGAAAGAGATTTACTATCATGTAGAATCTGCCGCATCTAGTACGGATGTGACGACATATACAGCAAATGACTTGAAGGACAAGGGAGATGATTTTTGGAGCAACTATACAGAGCCTGTAGAACTTGCATTTGGAGCATACTATGTAGTCTATGCAAAACTTGTGGATAATGCGGGTAATGCTAGTTACCTATCAACCAACGGTTTGGATATACATGAGGAGAATTTGACGAACGAAACTCTTTATAATCCGCAAACAACACAGACGCAAGAAGATGGTACTTCGACAAATGAGTCAGGCGCTGGATGGCTCAAGACGCAGGTCGATATTGAGGAAGCGTCATCTAATGCAGTTGTGCAAAAGACAAAACAAAACGAGGAAGAGGAAGATACGACATTTGAAGTGGCAAAAGACTTTGGCCTTGAAAGTGCCGTAATAACCTTGGACAATGAGGAAATTTTCCTGAGTGAGTCGGATGAAGCCACACTAAGTCTTCGTATTCAGGATGTAGATGAAGAAGATACTTCTTATCAGTCTGACAAGAATAAGGTGGAAAGCTATGTGAATAACTCTGCGCAAAGCGAGAAAATCGGTGCATATGTAGACATTTCATTGTATCTGACGAGAAATGGTGTCGAAAGCAAACTGGTAGATACCCAGTCTAATGATGTGACGATTACGCTTGCCATTCCGGAGACTTTGCAGGGACACGATTCCTATGATGTAGTACGTGTTCATGGTGGAATAGCAACGGTGCTGGACAACGAAACCACGAATGATTCCATTACGTTCACAACGAATCAGTTCTCTACATATGCGATTGTTTACACGGATAAGACGGAGGAATCGTCTGATTCAGGAAGTGGATCAAGTAGCAAGAACAAGGATAAAGAATATCTGGAAAAAACCAACCGTAGTGGCGTATCCGGACAGGATGTTGTAGACGCGCTTGGAGTAGATCCTGAGACAGCCTCTAAGATTTTGGATATCATGGACAAATATGATGTTTCTTTGGATACCATCAAGATTACAGAAGAAGCATTGATGAATCAGAAAAATGACAGCGACCTTAAAGGAAGCACCTTCTCAAGACTAAAAGCAAGAGCGATTAAGTGTAAGAAGAAGAGTATGGTCATTAAGTGGGTAAAACAATCCGGTGCTGATGGATATCAAATCTATGGTAACTACTGTAATAAGGGTGGTAAGATCTACAAAAAGAAGTTGATTAAGACGGTAAGCAAGAACACGACTTCCTTGAAGCTTAAGAAGCTGAAGACAGGACGTTATTATAAGTTTGTTGTTCGCGCGTACAAAGTGGTTAATGGTAAAAAGGTTACGCTTGCATCAAGTTGCACGATTCATTCAACAACTACCGGTGGCAAGTATGGCGTAGCTAAGAGTGTCAAGATCACAAAAGTCGGTAAGAAAAAATCAACCAAGATTACACTGAAGAAGGGCAAGACAGCAAAGATTCGTGCAAAAGAAGTTCGCCAGATTAAATCAAAACGAATTCAAAAACATAGAGTAATCAGTTATGAGGTTAGTAACAAAAAGGTTGCGAAAGTGACGAAGTCGGGTAAGATTAAGGCGAAGAAGAAAGGCACTTGTAAGATCTGGGTTTATGCTCAAAATGGTGTATATAAGACCATTAAATTGACGGTCAAATAATAAAAATGGTTCTCACATTCGATGATAGTGAGAACCATTTTTTTTGGTTGTGCGCCTAGCGGCGCACGTTTCTAACGGGTTCAAGTCCCGAATCCACCCGGTAGTGGGAAGGATATAGCCGAAGGCAAGGGTGTCCGCCGCGAGGCAGAAAGGAAAGAACGCATGGACACAAAGAACTTGATGGAAACATCAGATTCAGACTTCGTATGTGTATTTGGAAGCATTGGAAAACTCCGCAGAATAGAGCTAAGAATTTGATGAAGCTGGACGTACCAAGATGGGCAGCGTATAACATCGCCTATTGTGGAGACAGATATGCAAGACTCGCTCACAATGGATGGGTACAAAAGGTTATAAGTACAAAGAGACTAACCTCATTTGGATTAGTCTCAATGTTAGATTACTACACCGAAAGGTGTGTTACTTGTTAAGTTGATTGAACCGCCGTGTACCGAACGATATCACGCCAAAGGCGTCGGCGAAAACGACAATCGGATGTTGATTTTGCCGAAACATGGATTATAATAAAGAAAAAGGATGAAATGGGAGGTTCGCGATGTATTACCACAGACAACTGGAAAAGAAAATAAAACAAACCGCAAGTGAATATGCTTGCATTACTTTGTATGGGGCGAGACAGACTGGTAAATCCACGATGATTCGAAATCTGTTTCCGGATTTTGAATATGTTACTTTGGATAAAAGCAATGAGAGAATTCTTGCGACGGATGATCCGGAACTCTTTTTGGATTCGCATGGGATACCACTTATTATTGACGAGATTCAAAAAGTTCCTGAACTGATGGAAGCTATAAAAATAAGAATTGATGAGGCAAAATTGAAAAGCTTAAGTGAGGTAACAACCACACCACTTATGTATATTCTTACCGGTTCCAATACGCATGAAATAAGGGAGAACGCCTCTGAAACATTGGCCGGAAGAACTGCCTTGGTTGAAGTCAATTCTTTTTCTGAGTGTGAAAAAAGGAAAATAGAAGGTGGTGAGTTTATTCCGGACATCAAAAGTCTTCAATCAAAACAAAAGGACTTAGAACCAAAGAACAGGCATAGGATTTTTGAGGAAATATATTTAGGAGGAATGCCGGAATACTGGATAAAAAGGATAGATAGAGATACATTTTTTGAAAGTTATATTGCTACATATTTGGAAAAAGATGTCAGCCGTATGATAAATGTTGGTAGACTGGATGATTTTAGAAAGTTTATGAGAATTGTAGCTTTGCGTACATCGCAACAACTCGACTATACGGAAGTAGGAAACGCTGTTGGGATTGATGCCAGAACTACGAAAAAATGGATATCCATTTTAGAAGCATCCGGAATCATAATGATTTTGCAGCCGTATGCGAACAATTTGTCAAAAAGAATTATAAAAACACCGAAGATGTATTTTATGGATACCGGGCTTTGCGCATTTTTATGTGGATGGTCGGATCCGAACATATTAGAAGACTCGCCTATGGCTGGTGCGTTTTTTGAAACATATGTTGTCAGTGAGATAGTAAAAAGTATCCGTAACGAAGGAAAAAGAATAGAACATACGTTGTTTTACTATCGAGACAGAGATCGAAAAGAGGTGGATCTTATTTATGTGAAAGATCAGACGCTGTATCCGATAGAGATAAAAAAAGGCATAGGTAAAGACAAAGCAGACAAGAATTTTAAAATACTCGAGCAGTACAAGATGCCGATTGAAACAGGCCTGATAATTGATACATCCGATAAGGTCTTTCCGCTTAATAGAAATGCGTATTATTGTCCTGTTGGAATGATTGGCTTGTAAGAGTAGTCAACGAAACATATCAAAACATTCGAATGTATCTTTATTTTACCCGAAAAGCACAGCGATTAATTATCAAGCTAATTGTAGGATTTTTTATCAAATAATACGAATGTGCAAATTATAGCCCCGTATTCAGATAACGCTTTTGGTTATTTAAATATGGGGCTTTTTTGCTTTTATACAGGTGTATATAAGACCATTAAATTGACGGTCAAATAAAAAAATGTGGAGAGACGGATTCGTTTCTCCACATTTTATTTTTATTGCAATGCTTCTATCAGACCGGATAATCCTTCTTCCTGATAGAGCTGTTTATAGTAACTGACCTCTTCTCCAATCATGCTGTCAATCACCTGCATACCAAGAAGCTCCACGGGCGCTTTGTCATCGGTCATGATATGGCTTCCGCCTTCATAACGTTCCAGCTTAGAGGATACCAGCATCATCATATCTTTCAGGTCGTTGTCGTCCTCAAGAGAGAGATTAGAAGTAAGGTTGGTCAGCATATCGTCGTTGTCAGAGGCAAATAGCTCGCGGTTTGTGGAACCGGTGACATCGGCTGTATAGACATTGGCAAATACGGACGCAATCGTATCCGACAGATAGTTGGTAATGGCGGAATCTTCGTCCGTGCCTCGCATATTCATATTGACGACCATTACGCCGCCTTCATTTAGATGGCTTTGCACCTGCCTGAAGAATTCCACGGAAGACATCTGAAAAGGAATCGTTATATCTTGATAAGCATCTACCATAATCACATCATAGGTCTGATCGACGCAGCTAAGATAGGCACGGCCGTCGTAGGGATAGACGAGAATGTCTTCGGACAGGTGAAAGTATTCATGCGCAAGCTTCGTGATGTCGGAATCAATTTCCACACCTTCCAGATTAAGGTTTCCAAAGTAACGCTCGCATTGCGTCGCATAGGTGCCGGTTCCCATACCAAGAATTAGTACATCAAGACCATCGTTTTTATTGACATCGGCCATCATGGGAGCTGCCATGGCATAATCGTAATACAGACCTGTCAGGGATTCGTCCTTTACATAGACTGATTGCACACCAAACAGTACATTGGTTGATAGCGCAGTCATATTCGCATCATCTTTGACCTGCAGATAATTGTAGACGGATTCTCCTTCGAAGGTCAGATTGTCTTCCCAAAAGGCGAAGCTGTCGGAGTGTCCAAAGAAAAAGCTCAAAACCAACACGATAACGCCGACAATGATGCGGGGCGATTTCGTCCTTCCGCACGCAAAATACAAGATACAAAGAGCCAGTAAGATGGCGGCGAAAATCAAAAAGGATAAAGACGTACCGACCGTCGGAATCGTAACAAAGGTCGGGATAAAGGTGCCGATAATGCTACCGATGGTGTTGGCGGCATTTAATTTACCGACGATCTTGCCGCTGTCATCCAGCGAGTCTACCGTGTATTTTACCAGGGACGGAGTAACCGTACCGAGTAAGAACAGCGGAAAGACAAATACAATCAGACAGGAGATAAACGCTGCCCAGATTAAGAAGCCGGAGCTGACAGAGAAGATCATGACGGCAGAGATTCCGATGATGATGTACTTTCCGACAACCGGAATCAGTGCAATCCAGATAGCGGCAATGATGATGCGGCCATATAGTTTGTCCGGATTTGGATCTGCATCGGCGCGCCGACCGCCATAGATGTTGCCGAGCGCCATGGCAATCATGATGGTTCCGATGATAATCGTCCACACAATCTGCGAAGAAGAAAAGTACGGAGCCAGAAGGCGACTCGCCCCAAGTTCCACGGCCATGACGGACATGCCGGCGAAGAATTCCGTTAAGTATAAGTAAAATTTATTTGATAAGATTTTTCTTTTTTCCATACCAAAAATTTTATCAATCTTTGATTTGAAAGTAAATGAAATTGACAACAAATAGGAAAAAGAGTACCCTTGTAGCGATATGGAAAGAGAACAAAAAAAGCAATTATTTCAAAAAAGAAAAGTAGTCGTGATGGGAGCTATGATTTCAACTATCTTATGGGGAAGCGCGTTTCCATGTATTAAGGTAGGATATCAGATATTCGAAGTCGGGGCAGGAGACAGCGCATCGCAGATTCTATTTGCGGCATTCGCTTCTTTTTAGCGGGGATATTGACCGTCATCTTTGGAAGCCTGATTAGCAAAAGGTTGTTAATCCCGACGAAGGCATCGCTTCTGAAGATTGGGGCGCTCGCCCTGACACAGACGATTGTTAGTGATGAGTTTGTCCTTTTTGCTTTGTTTTTTAGAATATTGAAATATGTTGACCGTTCAGGGTGAAATGTGACCGTTCACGACAAAACGCTTTGATTAAAAATTTGTATTTTGTTACAATTGATTCGTATCATAATGATTATACAAGGTTTGTATACTTTGATGAAATAAATGAGTTTATTGACTCGGACACAAAAATAATTAATGGTGGAGGAGCTCCTAAAGGTATCAGGAAGGCAAAAGGTTTGGACCCGTCGGATAAGTTCTACGACTATGCTCACTTAAACAGCATAGAAAAGAAGTTATTCAAAGAGAATAAGGTAAAAGCACTGCTCTGCCTTGCTAACGGAAAACTTGCATTAAAATATTCTGAGGAATTGTATAAAAGCACAGTATTGCATAACGGGAATGGAGATGCTTTCAGGCACACTATATGGAATTACGGAATGGCAATAGATGTTGGACAGAGTTTTGCAAAAAAATGGGCTGACGCACATGAAAACGGGGCAAGCAAACAGCCAAAACTTGAAAAGGATATGGATTTATTTAACAACAAAGTGGGAAGAGCGCTTGCTAAATCCTACCCCAACACGGTCAGGCACTCCACATTTAAGAAAAACTCAAGAGCAAAAGTACGTGCCGGCGAGTGCAGGATAATAACCAAAAACAAGCTTGTGAAGTCGTCGGAGAAAGGTGAGAAATAATGCAGAAAACAGTAATAAAGCAAATTAGAACAACTATTGCTGTTAGCATAGTTGTCGCTATATTTGTACTTGCAACAGGATGCGGTGCCTCAGATAATGACAATAGGATAGTCGATTTAGATAAAGTCGAAAGGATTTCAATCGAACTATTTGATCATTCCGAAAAGGTATTTGATGGTGGTGATGTAGGTAAGGTTGTAGACGTTATAAAAAAAGCCAAGCTTACGAAATACGAAAGTGTACAGGATGCACCTGACAAAGCTCCTCTTGGCAGAATCGCAATAAATGAAGATGAAGAAATTTTGTATTATTACTATGAAGATGAAAAGAGTTACATAGAAAAACCATATGAGGGTATTTATGAATTAACAGAGAACATAGATAAATTATTTTCAGAACTATAGATATACTGGTATTAAGGCTCTTTAACTTTATCTGGGGTCAAACAAAAATGACGCTTTTGCAATATCCGGGGTAAGAGCAATTCAGGGAGCTGTCGCATTTGTAATAAAATGTGGCAGCCTCTTAACGAAACCGGCAGACCGTTTTAGATAGAGAGCAAGCTATTAACCATTAACAGTCGAGTGTGTGAAATAAAGTCTGTAAATAGCTCCATATGGCAGCTAACTTACACAGGTTGACCGGGTACACACCCGCCAACCTGTTGAAAACACTGTAACTCATGCTTTCAGGATACGGCTATCCCGATGATGAATACTTCTTCTTGAAGATCATGGATATGAGCCGGAAGGAGTATGTCAGGAATCAGCCATCACATAGAATTTGTGATTGAGCCAAAAAAAATACAACTTTAAAAACACCGAAAGTTAATTTGTATCTTATAGTTTATTACAAATAGGGGGAGTATATAAATATGAGATTGAAAAAAACAATTGTAATTGCAGTTTTATTGGTATTGGTGGTGATTATTGTGGGTATCTTCGTAGTAAGAAATATCTGGTCTGATTCATCCCAAAATAGTTTTTTTATATGGCAAGATGGTTACCTTGCAGCGGCACAAGATGAGCAGGTAGATGTCGCATTTACATTTTTATCGAATGATCCGTCGCTGGATACAAAAGTAGTAAGCATGGGAGTGCCGGACAATGAAAATGTAGAAATTACTAATTTTAATGTGGAAAAGATGGATCAACAATATGAAGACTATGAATTCTACAGTATCGTGTTAACGTTACAATTTACATCGACAGGAAAGTCTACTATGAATCAGTTAAGCATGAATTTAGCAGATGGATTACCTGTCACGTATAGTATAGGAGATTGGACCCTTGATATAGGAGATGCGGATGACGGGAAAATCTGGACATGGGAGTCTCCAGCAGTATCTTCGAATTCAGAGGAGTTTGCATTTAGCTACACGGCTCAAGATGCGTCTGTGACATCGTGTGATTTGACGGTTGGCACACAGACATCGGTAGAATTAACCGCGGATGATGAGCAAACCTTTTCCGGAAAAATCGAGTTGATGGAATCTGATGCTCCGGTTAAGTATATCCGATCTAAACTCACTTATTGCATTAACGGGAAGACGGTATACGGTTATGGAAAAGGATGTTATTGTGGAGCGCTGGAGTTTGATGAAAAGGGTATCATAGCATCACGTAATCATTTTATCTGAAAAGTGAAATAAGGTGGTCGCAGCTGGGGATGCTTATGGTAATAATGGCGATGGGAGTCACCATTATTATATTGTCATTTGTAGTGTTACAAATTAACTATATCGGGACAGAGTAAAATTAGTATGAAACAATAGAATAACAATAAGCTCATAGAAGGCTTGTCGCTATGACGGCAAGCCTTCTATAATTATATACTGGGCCAGAGAATGGCGATTACGTTCTCATTTTATATGTGTTAAACTATATATATTCGAGATTTGAAGAATATAGAAAGGTAAGACAGCTAAGATTAAGGCTGTAGAAGTACGCCAAGTGAAATCAAAACGAATTCAAAAACATCGGAAGATTAGTTATGAGGTAAGCAACACCAAAGTTGCGACTGTGACAAAATCCGGTAAGATTAAGGCGAAGAAAAAAGGAAAGTGTAAGATTTGGGTATATGCTCAAAATGGTGTATATAAGACAATAACATTAACGGTGAAATAGTATGAAAAGGGCAAATTCATTTTTGGTGATGAGTTTGTCCTTTTTGCTTTATTTTTTAGAAATATTGAAATATGTTGACCGTTCAGGGGGAAAAACGACCGTTTAAGGATTGTGCTGTTGACGAATATGTGTCATCCGCTAATATATTATTTATGCTGATATAATAATTTTGTCAAAAAACCATATATTAATACTAGGAGAGAGATTGAAATGAAAAAATATAAAAATATAATTGCTATGCTATTAGCTACTTCTATAATGATGGCATCTGTTGGAATGGTCACATATGCAGCAGCATCTTCTTCATATAGTTATACAATGAATTATAGACTCGTAGACGGAAGTAAGAATAAACAATATTACACACTTAATGGTGGAAGAATATATATATCTGGAAGTCATCATGAGTATTCTACTGATAAAGGTGCGCTTAAAACGTATAATAATATATATTATGCATTATATCGCAAGCGTGCTGGAGCAGATTATTATTGCGGTAAGATAATCTGTTCGATTAAGGATAGTCCATCAGGTATTATTGGAATTGGTGATAAAACATCATCTAAGTATTATTTACAAATATATAAAGTGGAAGATGACGGTCATAATATTAAGGGGTCCGGCAGATTAAAAAATCGATAAGTTATGTATGGCATAAATCAATTATTCTATATATGATAGGAAGGCGTGGAGTACATGTTAATCGACTTTGATATAGTAACAATAATAATAGGGTTAGCTATTTATTCGGGAATTTGTTTGTTTATAAGATGTAAATATAAACCTTCGAGGGTATATTATATTTTTAGCACAATAATGTTTATATATATAATGGCAGTAATAAAAATAACGATATTTCCATTAGTTATGATTGGACTGCCATCGAATATAACAGAAAGTATTAATTTGATTCCATTTCATAATGGCTTTGGAAGAACGGATGTATTGAATTTTCTTATGACGCTACCTTTTGGAATGATACTTCCGTTCGTTACAAAGAGTAAAACCATAAAAAGTGTGTCTATTAAAGGTTTTATGTTAGGATGTTTGGTAGAAATTTTGCAATTATTGGAGATTCTCTTTACGGATGGGTTTTCTGTGAAAATCGTTGATGTGAATGATGTTATATTTAATTTGGGGGGAACAGTCGCAGGATATTTGGTAATGTGCCTAGTTTCGAAACTAATAGATCGACCTAGCAAAAAAGGGAGAGTTTTCATGAAATATGTTTTTGATGTTTTGGATGGAGTTAAATTAGTATGAAACAATAGAATAACAATAAGCTCATAGAAGGCTTGTCGCTATGACGGCAAGCCTTCTATAATTATATACTAGGCTAGAGAATGGCGATTATCAGTTTATATGTGTTAAACTATATATATTTGCGATTTGTAACTCATGATGAAAGTGTGGCAAATTGCTGCAATACAACATATCGAATAGAGGACGGATTATTGAATTGACATAACGCATAGAAAAGAGTAACCTTGTAGCGTTATGGAAAGAGAACAAAAAAAGCAATTATTTCAAAAAAGAAAAGTAGTCGTGATCGGAGCGATGATTTCAACTATCTTATGGGGAAGCGCGTTTCCATGTATTAAGGTAGGATATCAGATATTCGAAGTCGGGGCAGGAGACAGCGCATCGCAGATTTTATTTGCGGGCATTCGCTTCTTTTTGGCGGGGATATTGACCGTCATCTTTGGAAGCCTGATTAGCAAAAGGTTGTTAATCCCGACGAAGGCATCGCTTCCGAAGATTGGGGCGCTCGCCCTGGCACAGACGATAGGACAATACATCTTCTTTTATGTGGGACTGGCCAGAACCAGTGCGGTAAATGGTTCTATCATCTCGGGATGTACAGGACTGTTTGTCATAATCGGAGCCTGCCTGATCTTTCGCTATGAGAAGATGACCGCCTCAAAGGCACTTGGATGCGTGCTGGCAGTGGCAGGACTTGTCGTTGTGAATCTAAGTGGTCTGATGGCGGGTGCGGGGCTGCATCTTGTCGGAGATACATGGATGATGATCTCCGCAGTATCTAGTGCGACTTCCTCAATATTGGTTAAAGTATTTTCGGGTAAGGAAGATCCGATTATGCTAAGCGGTTATCAGTTTGCCTTTGGCGGATTTGTGATGATGATGGTAGGCGTGGTGTTTGGAGGACACCTTGCAAGGCCATCCGTAGGCGGTATACTCTTGCTGATTTACATGGCGCTGATTTCGTCGGTAGCTTATACGGTCTGGAGCGTGTTAATCAAATACAACAACGTATCAAGAATCAGCGCATTTTCATTTTTGATTCCGGTGATTGGAACGATATTGTCGGCCGTGGTACTTGGGGCAGATAGCGGACTTGGCGTTATGACGCTGGTCGCACTCGTCTTTGTAAGCACAGGAATCTTCTTTATCAATCATGTGAAGAAGTATGATAAGATAAAAGCATATTAGGAGGAATATATATCATGAAAAAAACATATGAAGTAGAAGGTGCACCGGCTGCGCTCGGACCATACGTGCATGCCGTGCAGACAGGAAATTTACTGTTTTTATCCGGACAGCTTGGATTAAATCCGCAGGAGGGAACTCTCCCGGAAGGGATTGAGGCGCAGACAAAGCAATCGCTCGACAACGTAAAGCACATCTTAGAAGGGGCAGGCTCTGATCTGGACCACGTAGTAAAGACAACGATTTACATTGCCGATATGAACGATTTTGGTAAGGTAAATGAAATCTACGGTACGTATTTTACCAAGGATTATCCGGCAAGATCCTGCGTGCAGGTTGCGCGACTTCCAAAAGATGCACTTGTGGAGATTGAAGTGATTGCTACGATTGATTAAATATAGTAATTAGTCATAAAAGAAATCGGCATATTTGTAAAATAGTAAAGTTGGCAAAAACATATTATAATAATGGTATTGATGGCTAGGAGGTATTTGAAATGAAAAAAGTAGGTGTATCACAAGAAGAGAAGAATCTTTCCTATTACAAGTATTTTGAACAGGACCTGGCTCCGATACCACCGGAGAAACTGGCTCTTTTAGAGAATCAGCCACAGGGAACCTGCGTACCGATTGAAAAGAAAGATTTATTCCTGGCAGGTAAGGACGATGATTATCTGCATATCGGTTATGGTGTTATGGATGACGGGATTGGTTTTGTTGCAAATGAAACCTACATGCCGGGCGTAACAGGTGAGATGCTGGATTGGTGGTTTGCATGGCATTCTGTTGGTTCCGATCTTCGTTATAAGATTTGGGATCCGGAAGATCATTATTTTGCAAGAGCCGATAAGGCAGATTACGTAGTGGACCCGAATGTGCCAATGAACCAGAAGACTTGGGGCGTAACACATTATATTATGGAAGATGTCGGACCAGGACCGGAATTTTTGATGCTTCAGTTTATGAATCCGGCAGACTTTGGATATGATACATCCATTATTGGAACAGACAAATGTGAATCGATGGTATGTGCAGTCGGACTTAGTTCATTGGCAGCTGCTATGACACATAAGTGGTATCCATATAAGGATGGCGTCATGTTCTGTTCAAGATTCTGGATTGGATATCGTCTGACAGAGGATCGTAAGGTTGAGCGTGCTTTACCGGAAGGCGCCCGCGTACCGGATATCGCACCAAAGGGATTATATGCTCATAACATCAAGGAATTTACAAATCTAGCAGCAATTCTTCCAAAGGTTTATGCAGAGGAAAAAGACGTATTTTAACTCAGTCGGAGCTTGTACCCCGACTGAGTTAAATATAGTGTGTAAAGTCAGGGACCGTTCGAAAGAATGGTCCTTGTTTTATTGAAAAAAAGTCGATATAATAAAAATACCGAAATTGATTTCGCCGAAACCGATTTCGGCGAAATCAATTTCGGTAAAACGGAGGATTCGTATGCAAAGAGAATTCAGAGGAAGGAAAAAGGAATTAAAAGTACTAAATCAAAAGTTAAGCCAAGATGGTTTTTTCATGACGGTACTATATGGTAGGCGTAGAATTGGAAAAACAAAACTGATAAACCAATTTATGCAAGAGCATGATTGCAAGGGGATTTCTTTTACAGCTGTGGAGCGAGGCGAAGCGGAGCTGTTGACCATGATGACAGAAGCAGTGCTTTTGGAACTGGCTGCGGAATTGGTAGGGACAATTACTTTTTCAAGCTTTGAGAAGTTATTTGAATTTATTGGAAAGCAGGCAGAGAAGGAAAAGATTATATTTTTCATAGATGAATATCCGTATCTTGCAAAGCAATGCCCATATATTCAATCCGTACTTCAAAAAGTTATTGATACGAATTGGAAACACACGAATCTGTTTTTTATTATCTGTGGGTCGCTTGTAAGCTTTATGAAGGATGAAGTACTTGCGCAGTCAGCTCCTCTATATGGAAGATGTAATCTGGAATTGAAGCTTAGACCTTTTAACTATATGGAAACTGCAGAATTTTTAGAGGGTTATACATATGAGGAGAAGGCAATCTGTTACGGTCTTACAAATGGCGTTGCAAAATACATTGAGCAATTTGATTGCAGCAAGAGTCTTGAGGAGAATATCATAGAACAGTTTTATTCTCTTGGAGGATATTTTTCAGAAGAACAGATTAAGACGGTGATTTCAAGTGAGCGACAAAACCCAGCTGTCTATAATTCTATTATTTCAGCGGTTGCAACCGGTCATACGAAAAACAGTGAGATTGCTTCCTTTGTAGGAATGGATGATGTAACATATCCGTTAAAGATGTTAACGAATGCGGAGCTGTTGGAAAGAAGAACGGCAAAAAGACCCTATTATGTATTGAATGACAGTATGATTGAATTTTGGTTTCGCTATGTGAATCGCGCAATGAGTTTAGTCAATGCCGATCGAGGAGAGGTATATTATAATTCATATGTAAAAGAACATTTACACGATTTTATGGGGAAGATATTTGAAAAGATGGCAAAAGAATATCTGCTGCTTCACGCGGGGCAGGAGGATCTGCCAATCCTTACGGAGATTACAGATTATCAGGAGATTGTTTTAGATGAGGATAAAAAGAAAAAACAGATTGAAATAGATTTGCTTGGAAAAAATGGTAAGAATATATTACTGATAGGGGAGTGTAAATTTAAAAACACAGCATTTGATAAGACAGAATATGAAAAATTAATGGATAAGGTAAAATACATTTCTGCGATTAATCCGTTGATATGTGTGTTTTCGCTAAATGGATATACGGATTACGTAAAAGATCATGCATCAGAGTGTAAATTATTTTGTATCGATGATTTGTATAAAGGATAAGAAGAGAAAGAAGGAACATACATGGCAGTATTAGAAGGACTAGAGCCTAAGAGAGTATTTTATTATTTTGAGGAAATCTGTAAGATTCCACATGGCTCAAGACAGACGCAGGCAATCAGTGATTACCTCGTAGAGTTTGCAAGGGCGCATGGACTAGACTATAGACAAGATGAAGCGGGCAATATCGTGATTTTAAAGGCAGCAAGTAAGGGCGCCGAGGATAAGCCGGTGGTGATGATACAAGGACATATGGATATGGTGTGTGAAAAGGAGGAAGGCTGCGAGATTGATTTTAAGACGCAGGGGCTGAGCCTTCAGGTAGAAGATGGCATCATCTCGGCGAAGGGCACGACGCTTGGCGGAGATGATGGAATCGCGGTTGCGTATGCGCTTGCAATCTTAGAAGATGACTCCTTAGAGCATCCGCCGTTAGAAGTGGTGCTTACCGTAGATGAGGAGATAGGACTTCTTGGTGCAACTGCACTTGATACATCAGACTTAAAGGCTGAGCTGATGTTAAACCTTGACTCTGAGGAGGAAGGACATTTCTTAACAGGCTGCGCCGGTGGAGTGACGGCGATTTGTCACCTTCCACTCGAGCGTAAGATGGAGCAGGGAATCTTGTGCGAGCTGGTGATTGACGGACTTATAGGTGGACACTCCGGTATGGAGATTGATAAGGGACGCGGCAATGCCGACAATCTGCTTGGACGTGCGCTGTATCTTCTCGGGAAAGAGGTTTCGTTTGGGATCGTAAGCGCCGAGGGCGGATTAAAAGATAATGCTATCGTAAGAAAGGCAACGGCCGGACTGCTTGTGCCAAAGGAAGAGGTAAACGCTCTTAAGGCAGCAGTGGCGAAGGTGCAGGCGGTATATTCCGGTGAATACAAGGTTACCGATCCGGGTGTGAGCATCCATCTTGTAGAAGGAAAGAGTGCCAAGGAGATGGTTTTGACTAAGCAGTCAGCACGCAATTTTGTGACGGCGATTATCAATGCGCCGCGCGGTATCCAGAGAATGAATCCGGATGTGGAAGGGCTTGTGCAGACTTCCTTGAATCTTGGTATTATGACGATGACAGGAGATGAAGCTGTGTATTCATATTCCGTTCGAAGCAGCGTGGATTCGGAAAAGCGTGAGATGCTGATGCGACTTGAGAATCTGATGGAGACAATAGGCGGTTTTCTTGCGTGCGAAGGAGACTATCCAGGCTGGGAATACCGTATGGATTCGCCGCTTCGTGAGTTGATGGTGGAAGTGTTTGAAGAGCAGTATGGTCATAAGCCAATCATTGAGACAATGCATGCCGGCGTAGAATGTGGTATATTTGTTGGAAAGATGCCGCAGCTTGACTGTGTCTCTTACGGACCGGATCTATTAGACATTCACACGCCAAAGGAACACATGGATGTGAAGAGCGTAGAAAGAACCTGGAATCTGACAAAGGAAGTGTTACGAAGACTTGCTAAGTAATATACCGGACAACATCATTGCCTTTGTGGCAGTCGTAATCATCTTATATATTGTATTTGTAATTGTACGATTTCGCTATCGACACCGGGAGAAGAGAAGAATGCGAAAGCTCCTTCATGGCAAGAAGGAATTGACGGTGGATGAGTTTTTTGCGATTCGCGAAGAGGACTATGTGGATGCGCCGAACTTCGAAGGCATCTATATAATCTTCAACAGAAGTCGTAATCTGTATTATGTGGGGCAGTCTGTGCGGGTATTTTCCAGAGTGAACTCACATTTCACCGGCAAAGGTAACGGTGATGTCTATGCCGATTATATCTATGGCGATGATTTTCGCATTCGCATGATTTCATTAAAGGGCAGCGGATATCGTAATCTTGATGACCTAGAGCGAGAGACGATTGCGCGCTACAACGCTTATGCCAAAGGTTACAACAAAACGAAAGGGAATATGGGTGACTAGCATGAAACAGCTACTTGAAATCTTACAAAGAGAACTTGGCGTAGGAAGTGCGTCGGTGGTTCTGCCGGGAATCGTAAATGATTTTAAGGGGATGCTTCTTAAGGCCGGTGCCGGGAATGTGGTGATGGAAGAATATAAGATTGACACCGGTGTGACGGTGAAGCTGGCAGGAAAGAATCAGACCGGCGTGCTCTATGTGACCGGTATCTGGGTGGAGCAAAAACAAATACCTGTACTTCCATTTGTATTATAATAGTTTCCCATAACAGTATCCTTATCCTAGCAATAAAGAAGACTAATTTTACAGGGATAACCGGTAGTGTTATGATAGCAATATCAAAAAACGAACAACATATTAGGAGGTTATGACAATGAAACTTAGTGCAAGAAATCAAATTGAAGGTACTGTTGTTAATGTAAATGAAGGTGCAGTTAATGCCATCGTTGCATTGGAGTTTGCCGGCGAAACCATCAGCGGAACAATCTCTATGTCAGCGGTTCAGGAACTTGGACTTGAAAAAGGGAAGAAGGCAACAGCAATTATCAAAGCTACAGAAGTTATGATTGGAATCGGCGATCTGACACTTAGCGCAAGAAACAAACTCGCAGGTAAGATTACAGCAATCGATGAAGGTGCTGTAAACGCAATTGTGAAAGTTGAAGTTGCAGGTGGCAACACCATCAGCGCAACCATTTCCATGGCATCTGTTAAGGATCTTGGCCTTGCAGTTGGAAAAGAAGTTGTAGCAGTAATTAAGGCAACATCTGTTATGTTCGCAATCTAATAAGAACGTTTTGTCTCAGCAGTCGAAAGGAAGATTTCGGCTGCTGTTTTTTGTGCTATAATACATTTACGAATAGGAGTGATAGTGTGAAAGAAAGTAGAGGAAAACCATAAATGGACGCACTTAAATAAGCTGTCTAAGGCAGGCAACTTTTTGAAGTGTTATAGCGTTAGGAAAATAGATCAAGAAGCTAATGGTTCATCAGGAGGAAGTAACCCCTCTCGTTGCAATAGTTTCTTGGCTTGCTTGATAGCTTTTGCCTTTTGTTTTTCAACAAGAGCTTCAGGCATATCAATCTTGTAAAGATCGCTCGGATTCCACTGCTCACCAGTAGACAGCATCTGGTAGATGGCGGTAAGAATCATACGGGCAATAGCGATAATGGCTCTTTTCTTGCCACGGCGTTTAACAAGAGATTCATATTTCTTTTTGTAGTAAGGAGATTTGTCAGATTTTACGGCTGCATGAGCACACT